>CAVYHH010000022.1:0-398125 GCA_963768275.1 uncultured Acidobacteriota bacterium | reverse complement strand
CCCGTATCAAGTGGCGTTTTATTCCTACAGCCGGGACTTTTACCGCGCCGCGTCGCTCACCACGGACCGCTCCCAGGTATTGCGGGGCGTGCGCGAGACCGTGAACGGCGATGATTCCGCCCTATACAACGCCTTGCTCATGACCCTGAAGGATGCCGCCCAATATTCCGGCCGGAAAGTCGTCGTCGTCTTTTCCAATGGCCCGGACAATTCCAGCATGGTTTCTCCGGAAGACGTCGATGAATTGGCGCAGTCCGAAGGCGTCCCCATCTACATGATAAGCACCAGA
The DNA here is from genome assembly GCA_963768275.1 of uncultured Acidobacteriota bacterium. GTDB lineage: Bacteria > Acidobacteriota > Terriglobia > Acidiferrales > UBA7541 > Palsa-360. The sequence continues at coordinate 397,836 of CAVYHH010000022.1, read as the reverse complement.
GAAGCCAAACTCGACGCTGCTTCCGCGGCTGTTTTTGAGCGCATGACGGCCAGCACGGGCGGCGAGGCCTACTTCGCCAAGAGCTGGAAAGACCAGCGCGACGCCTTCAGCTCCATCCGGGAAGACCTTGCGCATCTATATTTTATGAGTTACTACCCGCAGCCGAATCCCAACCGCGGGTGGCGCACCATTTCGGTGAAACTCACCAACCCGAAATATAAAAAGTACCGAATCCGAACACGCAGCGGTTATCGCCCCATTCCAGCGCGTGCCAACATGGACGTCGCTGCCCCCGGTCAATAGATCTTTGGATACGATTCGCGCTTGGACGGCGCGACAGTCACTCCCGGAATTCGCAGACGGACTACTGTCCTTCCGTACAGTAGTAATTTTCAGGACATGTGATTAAGCTTTAGGTGTGTGGATGAATTGCCTTTGAAGCCGGCCGAGCCCAGCGGGGGGAAGAGAAGGCACGATGGATAGAAGGAAATCAGCAGGTATGTCCGGGCGTGGAACCACCCCGGATGGATCGAAAGTGGAGCGAAGAAAGACTTCCCGCTTTCTGGTTGCGGTGCCGGTCGAAGCGAGTTGGCGCAATCCAGAGGGCGTCCCCGTTTTGATACAGGCCATTGCGAAACAGGTCAACGCCAACGGCGGCTTTTTGGAAATGACGCTTTACCCTCCCGTCGGCAGCCGGATCACACTCACCAATTTTCTTTCCGCGGAATCGGCCGAAGCTCGCGTCCTGGCCACCCCGAATTCGAGGGAAGGGGTTTCGCACGGCATTATCGTCGAGTTGATTACCCCGAGCGACAGCTTCTGGGGCGTGAATCTGCAAGTCAAAAAGACCAGCGTCGAACTCCAAAAGCTTGAAAAATCGCTCCAGGCCGAAGGCATCGACTTCCGTTTGCTGAACGAATTCCGCGACACCGTCGATACGCTACGCACGACCGCCCTGGCGGTTCAACAATTGCGGGAATTGCAACTCAAGGGCCGGGATGACGGCGAAATCGTTTCGGTGCTCGTGGCGGAACGCGTTCGCCGCGCCACAAACCTGTGCCATGAACTCGTCGCGGATATCGACGCGGGAAAAATGTCCCGCGAAACCAAGGAAGTCGACGAACTCTTCGATTCCCTCGAGCAAGCCTGCGACCGCCTGCGGCATCTCCTCAAGAGCCGCCATCCGGACCGCTACGTAACCTCCCGCACCTGACTACTCTCCCGCAACCGCGGCCACACCGATTCCAGGTTGACACGACCGCGCGCCGAGCATATCGTTTTGCGCAGAGAAGCTGAGATCGAAAATTCCAGATATTATCATCGCGGCGGTGAGTTATGGCGGGGACAGCGTACCTCCCAGACCTGGCCATCCAAAGCACGGAGAGCCAAGATCCTCCGCGGCACTCCGCGGTCGTTCGCATAACCCATTGGATCACGGCGCTTAGTTTTTTTGGCCTGCTTTACAGCGGAATCCAAATTCTTATTGCCCATCCGCGCCTCTATTGGGGCGATACAGGAGCCTTGGGAGGTCCCTCGCTGATCGATCTTCCGATTCCTTTCATGATCGGCCATTCGGGCTGGGGCCGGTATCTACATTTTCTCTCGGCATGGGTTTGCGTCTTGACTGGATTGGCCTATGCCCTATACGGCCTGTTCAGCCATCATTTCAGCAAGAATTTGTTGCCTGCCAAGGGCGATCTGGCTTGGGGCCGGATCTGGCGCATGATTTGGCACGATTTGCAGTTGAAGCGGCCAAGTGCGGAGGAGGCGCTGACGTACAACGTGGTCCAGAGGCTGGCCTACCTCGCCGTTGTCTTCGTGCTGTTTCCTCTTGTCATTCTCAGCGGTCTGGCCATGTCTCCGGCCATCGCGTCCGTGGTCCCGGTTCTCCGGAGCGGTTTCGGCGGACAACAATCGGCGCGCACCATTCACTTTTTCGTCGCTCTGGCCCTGGTTCTCTTTCTTTGCGTGCACATCGCCATGGTTTGGCTGGCGGGCTTCACGGACCGCGTGCGGGCTATGGTTACGGGCTACAGCGCTTCCGGGAAGGAGCACTCATGAGTGACCGACTTTCGCGGCGAAAACTGATCACAACGGGTTTAGTGGCGGCCGCGGGCGCTGCCGGCGTGGGTATTGCCGCACGCATCGCGGATCGATACGGCCTGATCCCACCCGACGACGGCGGCGTCTACGGAGTCGGCGAAACCATTACCTATGCCGCCCAACGAATCCTAACCTCCCGACATTCGATGGCCCGAGAGTATAACCGCAGCGACATCTCAAAGATCGCGCCCATAAAGGGCCCACCTCCAGAGGACGAAACCTACCATCGCTTATTGGCGGGTGGTTTCGCCGACTGGCGGCTCAAAATTGACGGCTTGGTCGCCCGCCCCACGTTTCTCTCTCTTGCGGAACTGAGACGGTTTCCTTCCGAAAACCATGTCTTCCATCAGGCCTGCGAAGAGGGTTGGTCCTTCATAGCAGAATGGACTGGCATCCCTCTTTCTTACGTTTTGAATCTGGTAGGAGTCCTCCCGCAGGCGAAGTACGTTGTGTTCTTTGGCTTCGACACTAATTTTGACGCTGCAGACAAACAGACCATCCGAGGCAAGTGGAACAGCATCGACATGGCTGACGCCTGGCATCCGCAAACCTTGCTGGCCTACGGGATGAACGGCCAGGAACTTCCGATTCCTCACGGCGCTCCGCTGCGTCTTCGCGTACCGCGGCAACTTGGCGGCAAGAGCACGAAGTACCTTTCCCTCATCACTCTGACCGACAGCTTAAAGGACATCGGCAAGGGATTCGGCGCCGGAGGCGTGGAGCGCGGCTTCTCCTGGTACGCCGGCATCTAGGCAATCGAGCGGGTCGCGAAAGCCGGGACGGTCAGGGAAATGAAACAGTAGCTCCACAACCTGCTCGCCTCATTTCAATTAAAATCGGAACACGAGTCCCGTCGATATTCTCGCATTGTGCTGTACGCTGCCGAAGTGGTGCGTGACGAGATCATCGGCTTGAATGATTCGCCATGAAACGAACGGCACAATGTGCATGTCGATTCCGGCCCCGATCGCTCCCGCGAAAGAAGTGTCCGCAATTCCATTTATCCGGGCATGTCCGATCCCCGCCAAGGCATGAACGAAGGGGGAAATGCGTGCCGGGAAGGAAATTTGGGGCCCGGCCATGAAATCCAGGGTCCGGGCGTCGGGTTGCGAGGGCAAGCCGAAATGGGCATCCATGTCCGCCGCGAGGCCGAGCCAACTCCTGAATTTGTATTGTCCCGTGATTTCCACCCCGTTGAGATTTCTTCCCGGCGAACCGCCAAACCGTTCATAGGAATAACCGCCAAACAGATCTGCGCTCTGCGCCCTCGCGGAAATTGAAAAAAGGAAGAACAGTCCCAGCAGGATCAGGAGCCTTCGAGCCATGAAAATCGCCTCCGGAAACAGAATTTGAAGTTGAAGTCGCGGCGTTAAGAAATCGCGTCGTGCCGCGGGCACAGGGCTGGTTACCTACTCAGATGCCGGAAGCCTCTGTCGGGTCACTCGCCAGATAAACCCGGCAAGCCGATGAAAACAAACACGATTTCCCAAGGGGCGGAAATAAATATGCCGGAGTACAGCAAAGCACCGATTTGCACATTCCCATTCTCGTTGTAACTTGCTGCGTGGGAGTGCTTTATGGATAATGGCACATCTTTGGCAGCCTGGTCCCGCAGTGGCAAAGGACAATCCGCCCTGCGACTCTGCAAATTTGGGAGAAGGCGCTGCCAGGATGGCAACCTTGGTCAAAGTCCAGTGTTTAATCAAAGAGGGGAAACTGGCCGGACGAATGGTCTAGTTCATGCGAATCCACGGAGGGCTGCGAAAATGTCCCGAATCAAGCGAATCCTAAGTACAACATGCCTTGCCGCAAGTTTCCTGATTGTCGCCGCGAGTTCAGGTTGCGCCGGTCGCGTGCGAGTCTACGATGAATATCACAGCGACTACCACACCTGGGACCACAATGAGGACGTCGTCTACCGGAGCTACTGGGGCGAACGTCACGAACCGTACCGCGACTACAACAAACTGAACAAGGATGAACAGAAGGACTACTGGAACTGGCGCCACGATCATCCCGACAAGCACTAGGTGCTGCCGGCGCGCAGGAGTGGGCGGAGGATGTTATCGCAGGCTTGACGCCAGTATGGGTTTCAAACGCGAGATTTCTTCTTGTGCCTGAACCCGAGTAGGACCGTTCACGGTTGCAAAGAGATCAAGCGCTGCCTGGGTCTGATGCCTTTCGGCAAGAACGTATGCCTGGAGCAGGTTCCTCTCGTCCTGCGATGGCACATTCCGGATCAACAGCTCTGAAGGCAGAGCGGCGTTCCGGAACTCCTTCAAGAATTCTTGATTGTTCAAAAGGGTAGAAGCTGGGTACACGTTTCCCTTGGGAGTTTCGTATTCGAGATACGGGCGAAGATCGCTTGATTCGGAATCCTGCCGCAGATGATACGTTTCCGACAGGTGCGATAACGCCTTATTCATCGAATCACCGTATAACATCAGGTCCCCCAGCAGTGATTCTGTTGCCGGGATGCGTATGCGATCCAGCGCCTCGCGCACTCGAGGATCCGTGTCCCAACCCTGAAGTTGGGTAAAATCGGCTTCCAAAGGCTGATTGGAAGCCACGATAACTCCCTGGGTTGGGCCGACAAACAAAGCCACGTGGGGGAAGACACGCGTCGCTGTGTTCAGGATGACCAGGAGGTCTTTTGTCCGCATGTGATGGAGCTGCACCCATTGCTGTAACACACCTTGCTGCCCAAGGTGCCGCCGGCATAATTCATAGAATTCCCGGTTGTAAAGATCCGCTTCGCCATCGATCCAGATGGAAGTCACTTCAATCGTAATGGCATCGTACGGCTCACGAGAGAGCAATAAGAAGTTTCGCCCGTCCGCAATCGAAAGATGAACGCGGGGATCGTGATCGAGTACACCCCCATTTACGTCCGTGAACCACAGTCTCGCCGCCTCCGCGATCTGCGGCGCCAGCTCCGCGACATCGATTTCCTTGAAAGGAAACAGGGAAAGTGTCTGAAGTGTTTGGCCTGTGCCCAGCCCGATCACCAAACCACGGTTGGGTCTGCGAACGAAGAGCATCGGAATAAGAGCGAATCGAATTTGTGCGCTCTCTTCGGCTGAATTGTTGCCTTGAAATTTAGCGTTGGATAGCAGCGTGCGCTCCGGTCCATTTTGCACGACTGTGGTCATTCCCCCGGCGACATCTTCCCGTTGATAGATCACGCGTTCCACTCTGGCGGGAGCGCCAAAATAGACGTAGGAGCCACTACAGAGCAGCCGCGGGTCCCAGTTGCGTATTCCCAGCCAACCTATTGCTACAACAATGCAAACTGCGGCACACCAGGCCGTTCTCCGCAGCAGCAGGGGCGGAAACAACAGAAAGACAAAGTAAAGGCCCGCGGCCATACTGCAAGTGGCCAGAGTACGAAGAGTGCCCTGTGATCCCAAAAGGGGGATGAGGAAAAAGCCTGTCAGCAGAGAGCCCAAGATAGCGCCTAAGGTGTTACCTGCGTACAGACTTCCGACGCGCGCGCCTACCTCTTTGGCTTGAGCAGAGGCGGAAAAGAGATTGAGGAGCAGAGGGAATCCGGTGCCAAGCAGCACGGCCGGAACGATCAGCATGAAAAAAGCACACAGAAAACGCATCAATTCACTGGCGATAAATAGCGTTGGAGCTTTAATCACGATCCCGACGTCAAGGATGGCATCGACGCCGTATTTTGAGAAGAGTGAGAGAGCAACAGCTACGACGCCGCCCAGCAGGAGCAGCTCAATCTGCCAGGAGGCCATTCCGCGGGATGTTTCGACGTGCGAGCGCCGGCCCATTTTCCATCGCCCGTAGGCGATGCCACCAAATGCAAGGAACGCAAGGCCCGAAGCGTCAAATTGAAGAAGCCCCTTGTAACCACGGCTGAATACATTCGTCAGGTGGTCCCACAGAGGCAGACTCAAGAACACAACCAAGCCGAGGAGAAATTGTGAAACGACCAGGCCGATACCCCAACTCTCTGCCGTGCGGAACCTTTTCGCGATGACCTGCGCTCCGAACCCGAGGCCACACAAAACGACAAAGAGCGTCACGCCGAATGCATAGACGGTGCTGCCGATCGTGAAGGCTTGCACATGTGTCCAAACCACTTCGTAACCAAGCGCAGCCGCTCCCGTGAAAAAGGCCCCGAGTAACAGGAAATTTCGTGAGTGCGCCAAGGGCGGTATGTCCCTCCCAAGAGGCGCATCCTCAAAGGGGACAGATTCAAGCGCCTTCGTACCGGTTTCGAACTTCGGAATCGCGGCGGCGCAAATGAAAATGACCAGGTTTGTTCCGCACGCCAAATAGATGGCACCCAGAATCCCGAACACGGGAATGAGCATGTAGGTCGAAAGTAGTGTGCCAAATGCGGCGCCAAGTGTATTCCAACTGTAGAGGCTGTCCACACTCACTGTGAATTCCACATCGCGACTCGCAACGTAGCGGCTTAGGGCCGGCAATGTGCCGCCCATCAGGAAGCTGGCTGGCAGGATCACAGCGGAGGCCAGGCCGAAGCGCAAGGCGGTGAGCGATGCCGGACCCAGGACAAACTGACGGCATATATGCACATACGCAGCGGTAAGTATTGTAAACATCCTGGGAATGAATGCCGCATACTGTCCAACGGCTGCTTCCAGCACCGCGTAGATCCAGGGAGTTGGCTGCCAGCGGTCAACCCAAAAACCAAAGCAAAACGCCCCCAGGGCGAGGCCTCCCAAGAAAGCAGCCAGGACGGTGCTTACCGCCTGAGTCGTACTGCCAAAAGTGTAGGTGAGTAAGCGGCTCAATACCGTTTCGACGATGAGGCTGGACGCGCCGGAAAGAAAGAAGAGGCCGGTCAATAAGCGCATGTCGAACGGTTTTTTGTGGTGGATGCCTGATCCGAGAGTTTCCACATCATATTATGCGGACGGGCTCGAAGAGAGGGCAATCGCTTCGCGGCGCGCTAGAGCCCCAAGTGCCAACAGTCGATCTCCAGAAGTCATATGGTTGTCCTGACATCCTCGTTCGGACAATAGGAATTCGAGATACCCGCCATTGCGCTGTTTGCGAGGGTCAGTCTGGGGGATAGGTGGCGGCCAGCTTGTCTTCCAGAGCTTGCTGAAGGCTGGACATTTGACTGACCGACTCCACGATATTCGAAGCGCGCCCTGAATATTGAGGAAGCGGATCGAGAAGATTGAAATGAAGATTCGGATTCGAGTAGGCGAAGCCGGAGAGTTCGTTCCACATGAAAAATTTTGCGTCCCTGTGGTAGCCGTCGGCGCCCAGCATCCGCGATGCAAAAAAATACGTCGAACGTCCGGCAATGCCCGGGGTCCAGAGGGGCGCGCCTTCCATAAGTTCGCGTTCTCCGTCGATTCCCAATAAATCAAGGACGGTTGGTGGCACATCGATGTGCGAGGTCACCCAGGGAATCCATTTTGTCTGCCGCACAACTCCGGGCGCGTAGAGCAAGAACGGAACCTGGAACGAGTAGTCGTCGATTAATCCGGGCGTGAAGACCGGGTCTTCGTTGGCCACGCGAATGCCGTGATCGCCGGTGACGATAATCAATGTGTGCGCAAGCTCGTGATGACTTTTGAGGAGTTGAACGAGGTCTCCCAACCAGGCGTCCTCAGTTTGTAAAATTGTTTTCTCCTGGCTCAGGACTTGGCTTTCGCTGCGTGGACCATCTCCATCGGGCAGGGGCAAGGGCACATGCCCGACTTGGGGAAGAAATACGGCGGCAAAATTCGTGCCGTGAGAGACCCAATCAGTCAAATCCTTTTCCATTAGCGCCAGCGCCGAGCGGTCGCGCTCGAAGCGGGCCTCCCGCCAGTTCTTCCCTGCGTTCGATGCTCCAACCACATTGCTGAAGATCGCCGCGTCCGGATAGATGAGCCGATTTACCCCTAACATCTCAAACATCTGGTCATCGTATTCGCCGTTCCAGCGGAACGGCATGTAAGCGGCGGTTTGATACCCTTTTGCGGCCAGCGCGCGGAACATCCCCGGTAGCGCGACCCGGGCGTGCTTTTCGGGCAAGCTGAGGTCGCCCGGCGACGGGTAAAGAGAGCCAAAAAGCGAATACAGGGCGCGGTGAGTCACCGGAAACGTCGTGTAGTGCTGCGTTGGGACAAACGATTGCTCCCGAAGCTGTTTCAGATTGGGAAATGCGTCGAGGTCGCCGGTCACGGAGAGAAATCGCGTTGGAGTGGTCTCCAAAATGAAGAAAATCACGTTATATCCCTGCGCTTTGGCCCAATAGTTGGCGTCGCGCGCTGGCAGCGGGGCATGCACCAGTTGCCGATAGCGCTCTTCGAGTTGGGGGATTGTCAGCGCCGACATTTCACGCGCAAATTCCCCGGCTCTTCCTGCCTCGACAGGGCCTGCATCGAGATAGGCTCGCAATGCTACGATCATGGCGCTGCGATGAAATACCGTGGCGGGGCTAGCGGGCGCCCACGCCAGCACGGTAACGGCGCACACGCATAGGGCTATGGCAAGTCCGGAACTCTTCCGTAGGAGCGCGGCACGATCGGAAAAAGAGGCCGCATCCTTCCCTCGCATCCTTTTTTGGAGCGCTCCGGTAATCAGGGGAGACGACGCCGCCAAAACGCAAACCATCGCAATGATCCCCCAGCTCAGAAAAGACGCGTTCGCCAGGGGTTCGTGCAGACCCCAGCTCACCGCAACGCGCAACGTGTGCAGAGAAATATAACTCCCCGTCGTCTTCATGGCTTGGACCTGGATATAGATCATCAAGGCCAGGATCGCGCTGAATGACCAGGAGATTCGGGAGCTCCATTTGCGCGGGAGGAAGAGCGCTACAAGAAAGTATGCTGCGGGTACCAGGATGCACCCGACGAGCAGATCCATCCGGAAAAAGGATAAAGCATGCCATCGGTCGATCTCAGACTCCGCGAGACCCGAATTCTGAGGCATTGCGCGCTGAACGATTTCGAAGCCTCTTCCAGGGACTAGGATCACATATTTGGCATACAGGGCTACTAATGCAGGGATGAACCAGTGACACGCGTCGCCTGCCGCCCCCCTCGCGTTCGCCCAGGCGTTGGGGGCGCATGGGCGGCCCCCTTGACTTGGAGCCAGCTCTCCGGTGACGGCCAGGTTAGCTGCCTTCGCGGACTCTCCGGGCGGCTCGCGGGTGTCGAGTTGAAGGCCGCCTTCTGTACCGGATTCATGCTTGTGGTAACTCATCGGCGATTGCGGGGCGAGAAGAAAATGAAAGGAATCAAGCCCAACAACAAAATTATATAGGAAGCAAGCCAGGCTCCCATCGGATTAGATCAAGCTGGGTGTGCTCTCCAGCAACCCGAAATCTCCCATCTGGGCTTCTGTATCACGGATCCTTCGTCTCTTCTGCGCTCGACACAACAAGATTGCTATCTGAGCGGGTCCCGTCTGAATTCCATGGTTCCGGCCGCCCATTCCACCAGAATCCCTTTCATGAATTGACTTTTTTACGTTCTGCTGTATCATCTTGGGAGTATCCAGTGAGCGAGAGAACCCAGATCGGCGCCTGCATCTGTTGTTGTTACAACAGGGCGCCGGTGTGTGGGGTGATCGCGAGCTAAGAACTCGATAGATCGAAACGTAAGCAACCCACCTCGGTGACCAACCCGAAGGTGGGTTTTTTGTTTTTTTGGGGCGAACGCATGGGCCAGGGACGGGACGGGGTTCACGAGATCGACCGGCGCGTTGCCATCGGGCAGTCCACATGCCCCCGCCACCCGGGCGCCGATGTGGCCGCCATGCAATGGAGGCAAAGCTAAGATGAAGGTTTCGAACTCTACGTGGGCCGAACGACTCGCCGGAAAAATTCCGGAACCTTTGGCCCGTGAAATAGACATCTTCGAAACGGAAATCGCCCTGCGAAAGCAGGGCAAAATCGACGAGCGCCTGTTCGCTGAAACGCGCCTTCGAAGAGGAACCTATGGCCAGCGTTATGACAACGGACAGAGGCACAACGGCAAGACGGTTCAGCGGCTTGACTATCCCTCCGGAGGATTGACCAAGGGCCCGAACACGATGTGGGATGCTCCCGGAATGCAGCGCATCAAAATTCCCGCGGGTGGGCTGAACGCGGGGCAGCTCGAGACTTTGGCGGACCTCGCCGAGGAGTATTCCGACGGCATTGCGCATGTCACCACGCGCCAGGATATTCAGCTTCACTACGTACACATCGAAGACACTCCCAGCGTGATGCGCCGCCTGGGCGCCGCGAGCATCACCACGCGCGAGGCCTGCGGAAATTCGGTGCGCAACGTGACGGCTTGCCCCTACTCGGGCGTTTGCCCGGATGAAAAATTCGACGTCACGCCGTACTCTCGCGCCTTATCCAAATTCCTGATGGGCCATCCGGACACCCAGAATTTCGGAAGGAAATTCAAGCATTCTTTCAGCGGATGCTCGCAGCATGCCTGCGGACTGGCGAGCTTGCACGACATGGGCATGGTCGCCGTCACGCAGATCGAGAACGGAAAAGAAAAGCGCGGCTTTGAAGTGTCCGTCGGGGGAGGGCTCGGCGCCGTCCCTTATCAGGCCAAGCTGTTCGACTCGTTTGTTCCGCCGGAAGAATTGCTGCCCCTGGCGCAAGCGATTTCCCGCGTTTTCGCTCGCCTCGGCGAAAAGAAGAATCGCAGCCGCGCGCGGATCAAGTTCCTGGTTCAGGATTTGGGGATTGAGAAATTCAAGGAATTGGTGCTCGAAGAGAGAAAAATTTTGCCCCACGACCCGCGATGGACGGAATTCATCGAGGACGCCGAAAAATTCCAGGAGACGCCTCTTCGGCCCGGCGGCAAGGCGCCATTGCTCGGCTCGGAATCTTTCCAGCGCTGGGTGAAGACGAACACACGCGCGCAGAAGCAAGACGGCTACACGGTGGTTACGATCGCGCTTCCCTTGGGGGACATTACCTCCAACCAACTGCGGTCTCTGGCGGATATCGCGCGCCGCTTCACCAGGGAAACGATCCGGTCGACGGTCGAGCAGAATATCGTCCTTCGCTGGGTCAGCCAAAGCGATCTGGTTGAACTGCACAAGGCCCTCGAAGCAGCGGGGCTCGGCGATCCTGGCGCGGGCAGCATCGTTGACATTGCTTCATGCCCGGGGACGGACACGTGCAAGTTGGGCATCTCCTCTTCGCGCGGTTTGGCTGCGGAGTTGCGCAAGAGGCTCGGCGAGAAAAGTTTCCAGTGGGATGATTCCGTCGGCAAGCTTCATATCAAGATCAGCGGCTGCTTCAATAGTTGCGGCCAGCATCACGTGGCCGACCTCGGTTTTTACGGCGTCAGCCGCAAAATGTCGGGATACGCTGTCCCGCACTTCCAAGTCGTTCTGGGCGGCGAGTGGGAGCATAACGGAGCCTCTTACGGGCTCCCGGTCATCGCGATTCCGTCTAAAAATATCCCTGCCGTTGTGTCTCGCCTGACGGACCGTTACGCGGCCAATCGCAAGAACGGCGAGAGCTTCAAGGATTTCGTCGGGCGAACCGGCAAAGTCGAATTGAAAAAAATGCTCGAAGATCTTGCGCGTCCGCCTGCCGATTCTTCGGACCGATCGTTTTTCCAGGACTGGGGCGATCCGCGGGAATACACGCTTGCGGATCTCGGAACGGGTGAATGCGCCGGAGAAGTTGTGTCTTCCGTCGAATTTGATCTCGCGGCCGCCGAAAGGGAATTGTTCGAGGCCCAGGTGGCGCTCGAGGTGGGCCAAGTCGAGCAGGCGGGACAGACAGCCTATCGGTCGATGCTGCGCGCCGCGAAAGGCCTGGTGAAGATAGAATCTTCGGGCGTCGCGGACGATCCCGCTCAAATCGTTCAAGAATTTCGCGTGCGATTCTACGATACGCAAAAATTCTTCGATCCTTTTGCCGGCGGGAAATTCGCCCATTACCTGTTCACCGCCCATGAGAAATCGGGCGCACCCTACACGCAAGACTCGACCCGTTATCTGATCGATGAGGCTCAACTTTTTATTGACGCTGCACACAGTTGCTACAACCGAATTTCGGCGCCGGCGCTCGCCTGAGCATTGGGTGCGGGCTGTCGTCGCGGCGGCGAGCCCGCCGGGAAACGGGTGCGGGCTCTACTTGGAGCCCGCCGAGAAAAAGGATCCCAACGCATGCAACTGCAGCACGTCAACGTGAAACTTCTCGTTCAGAATCCCGAGGGCGCGAACCTCGAGCCGCTGATCCCGGTATTTCACGGCTGGATTGAAAACCAAAATGGCGATGAGCTGCTCATCGACGTGGCTGATTACACCCACGTTCCCGCGGGTCCTGGAATCGTCCTGATCGGACACGAGGGAAACTACAGCGTCGACAACACGGACAACCGCCTGGGCGTCCGCTACAACCGCAAGGCGGCCTTCGATGGCGGCAATCAGGATTGCCTGGCGCAGGCGGCGCGCTGCGCGTTGACGGCGTGCCGGCGTTTGGAAGCGGAACCTCGCCTGGAAAAAAAATTCCTCTTTAACGGGCAGGACATCGAAATCTTCATCAATGACCGCCTGGTCGCCCCGAACAACGCCTCGACGCGCGAAGCCTTTGACGAGGACTTCCACCTCTTTTCCCGGAAACTGTTTCGGGGAAAGGAGTATTCTATTTCTTACGGCACAGACCCGCGCAGTCTGTTCACGGCTTTTGTGAAGGCGGCGCGGCCATTTTCTGTTGCGGAATTGCTGGAAGCGCTCTCTTAAGTCGCGATCGAGTCTACGTACAGGAGCAACTCCAATGGGAAAATTGATTCAAACATCGAAAGTGAAAATTTCCAAGGAACCTGGCAAAAGCAAGATCAAGCGCGCCGAAATCGAAGGCTTCCCTGGCGCGATCCGCATGGGGATTCACGGCGGCATCGCCCAGTACTTCAAGCTTTCGCCGGACGAGCCCATGGCCTCCACGCTTGATTATATCGTCGCCGCGGTCGGAGGCTGCATGACCGGGACCGTGGCCGGAGCTCTCGAGGCGCGCGGCGTGAGCGCGAATCCCGACAAGCTTCAGGTCGAAGCCGAAGGCCGCATCGAAGAAGTTGACGGCAAAATGATCCTGACGGGCATCAAGCTGCACTACCGCTTGAAAGTGCCCAAGGAAAAGCGCGCCACGGTTGAGCGCGCGCTCGAACATCACGAAGGGCTTTGCGCCGCCTCGGAGAGCGTGCGGCGAGGAATTTCTGTCGAGTGGGAGAGCGAAATCGTCGAAGAGGCGGAAGCCGAAGCCGGCCAAACTCCCGCGGCGACAACGGCCGCACGCACCTCAGATTAGATTTTCTCACCCACGCGGCGGACAAGACCAACTTTCACAGCATCGGCAAGTGGGAACGTAGCGACGCAGACTGGATCGTGCTTTTAAGTAGCACAGGCTTCAGCCTGTGGGGGTTCGTCCTTGCACGGACCAAACCCCACAGGCTGAAGCCTGTGCTACTTAAGAGATCGAAGTAAAGTGGGTCGCGACTATTTTTTCTCAGCAATATCAATGGAAGCGCGAGTGGTTTCCCAATCCAGCTTCATCGTGCAGCCCGTTCCCGTCTGATCGAAGGAAATCGTGAAGTTTTCAAGCGGTGAGGGAAGCTTGGAAACCTTCATCTCCATGCGCGCGAAATCGAATTTCTCGCCCGGATACGGGATGCCCCATTCGCCGATTTTCTTGCTGATAATCAAGGTCCACTTGTCAGGCGCGGGCAGCGTGAACAACGTGTACCTGCCCACGGGCACGTTCCTGCCGCCCACGATCACATCCACATTCGGGACAAAAGACGTCGCGTCGTCCGCCCCGGCGCGCCAAACCTCTCCAAAGGGAACCAGGTCGCCGAAAATTTTGCGACCGCGCCTGCGTGGGCTGGAATAGTTCACCGAAATCGTCTTGCCGTCTGCAAATTTGCACGCGGCCCTGGCGGTAGGACTGGCAAGCTGGCCCTCGCTCGGAATCGCGCCAGCGGCAAGCGCTGCGAGAAAAATTCCGAGAAATAAAACGGCCTTCCGCTTGTTCTTCATTCCGTCTCGATCTCCCATGGATTTCATTCATTTTATGCCATCCTGGTTAACGCTTCACCATTTACTATCCATTTTTTCGATGCAAGCAAGAAAGTTTGTTGAAATTCTCCGCCAGATGTATATGATGTGCCGTTCAGGCTATCGATATTGATTTCGACGGGCACGAACGTCTTAGGTAGAGATTTCGGGCCGGTGTAAATAGCCCCGCAAGACCCCTGGAGCGGAAACGATGCTGAGTAGACGAACGGAACGCGGGTCCACTTCTGCTGCCCTTGCCTTCTGTGTTTTTCTCGTATTCATGACGGTTGTCACCGTGTATATCTTCTGGGCGAAAGTGTGGTGGTTCCCCGCGGCCATCAACGACATCGGCCGTGAAATCGACGCGCAATTCATGCGCACCCTCCTGATCACCGGGATCGTATTTGTGGCGGCGCAGCTTGGCCTGGCCTACGTGATTTTCAAGTATCGCGATCAAGGGCAGAAGGCCGCCTCCTTTGAAGGCAACAACACCATGGAAATTGTCTGGACGCTTGCCACCATCGTGTTGTTCGTCGGCCTGGGTCTGTACGCCCGGAACGCCTGGGCGGAAGTGCACTTCACCGACGCCGCGCCGGGCGCGCTTCAAATCGAGGTCACCGGGCAGCAATTTGTCTGGAACTTCCGCTATGCCGGCCCGGACGGAAAATTCGGCCGCGAGAAACCGGAACTGGTCAGCGCTTCCACCGGCAATCCGGTGGGGCTCGATCCGACCGATCCGGCGTCCAAGGACGATATTGTTTCCCCCGTGATCGCCGTTCCCGCGGGACGCGAAGTCGAGCTCGTGATCCGTTCGCAGGACGTTACGCACAGTTTCTTCGTGCGCGAACTGCGCTTGAAGCAGGACGCCGTGCCCGGCATGGAAATTCACATGCACTTCACCGCGAACGATCCCGGCGATTATGAAATTGTTTGCGCGCAGCTCTGCGGCTTGGGACATTACCGGATGCACAGCATTCTCAGCGTAATGTCCGAGGCGGATTTCCAGAAGTGGATGAGAGATCAGGCAGCGGCCAACCAGTAAAAAACTTGACGCGTTCGCCCGCTAACTTGGCCGGGCGAGATGAACGACTCTTAGGAGAGGCCTCATGGTGACTCACGAAAACGGCGGCGGCCACGGGCAACATCAACCTCCGTCCGGTTTCATTCGGAAGTATGTCTTCAGTGTCGATCACAAGGTGATCGGCATTCAGTACTTGACGCTAGCCTTGTTCTCCGTATTCCTCGGCATGGCATTGTCTCTCTTGATGCGCTTGCATCTGGCGTGGCCGACCACGCATTGGTTCTTCTTCAAGGGCGGCCTGATGACGCCGGAGCAGTATCTGGCGCTGGTAACCATGCATGGAACGATCATGATCTTCATGGTGCTGACCACGGCGCCGCAATCGGGTTACGGCAACTACTTCCTTCCCATTCAGATCGGCGCCGCCGACATGGCGTTCCCGGTCCTCAATATGCTCTCGTTCTGGACGACGTTTGTGTCCCTGATGGTGATGGTCGCGGCATTTTTTGTCGCTGGCGGCGCTCCAATCGGCGGCTGGACCTCATATCCAGTGTTAAGCGCCCTGGGCGAAATTACCGGTCCCGGGGAGGGTGCGGGCGAGACGCTGTGGATTGTCGGGCTGGCTATCTTTTGCGCCGCGTCGCTGATGGGCGCGCTGAACTTCATCACCACGCTGATCGATCTTCGCGCGAAGGGCATGACGCTCGGGCGGCTGCCCCTCACGTGCTGGACGTGGCTGGTGACGGCCATCCTGGGCCTGCTTGCATTCGGCGTCCTGCTGGCCGCGTGCATCTTGCTGTTGCTCGACCGCATTGCCGGCACAAGCTTTTTCATTCCCGGCGGCCTGGTGATCACCGATCAAGTGATCACTTGGCACAAAGGCGGCTCGCCGCTGCTATGGCAGCACCTGTTCTGGTTCTTCGGCCACCCGGAAGTTTACATTGCGATTCTTCCCGGGATGGGCGTGACCTCGCACCTGCTCTCCACGTTTGCGCGCAAACCGGTCTTCGGTTACCGCGCGATGGTTGGAGCCGTCTGCGCCATCGGCTTCCTGGGCTTCTGCGTCTGGGGCCACCACATGTTTGTGAGCGGAATGAGCCCTTATTCGGCGTTCGCATTTTCGATCCTCACTATGACGATTGGAGTGCCGTCGGCAATTAAGACATTCAATTGGCTGGGAACGCTGTGGGGCGGCAAAATCCAATTCAACTGCGCGATGCTGTTTGCCCTCGGCTTTGTGTCGCTGTTCGTGAGCGGCGGGCTTTCGGGTCTGTTCCTGGCGCAACCGTCTTTGGATCTTTACCTGCACGATACTTACTTCGTCATCGCGCACTTTCATTTGATCATGGGTGTCGCGGCGATTTTCGGGATGTTCGCCGGCGCATATTTCTGGTTCCCCAAAATGTTTGGCAAGTTCCTGAATGAAGGACTCGGCAAAGTACACTTCTGGCTTACGTTCGTCGGCGTCTACGGCATTTTCATGCCGATGCACTTCCTGGGTCTGGCCGGACATCCGCGGCGCTACTTCGACTCGACCGCGGTGACGTTCCTCCAGAAATTGCAGCCGGTCCATGTGTTTATCACCGTTTTTGCGATTATTACGATCTCGGCGCAGCTCCTCTTCCTGTACAACGTCATCTGGAGCTTGATTGCGGGGAAGGAAGCCAAGGAAGAGAATCCATGGCACGCGACGACTCTGGAGTGGTCGATCCCGTCGCCGCCTCCGCACGATAATTTTGGCGGCGTGGAACCTGTCGTGTACCACGGTCCGTACGAGTTCAGCGTGCCCGGCGCGGCGGATGATTTCATTCCCCAGCATCTCGCGCCGAATCTGGTGCGCAAGGCCTAGCGTTTAAATAAAAGGTCAAACAATGCCAGGAACAATCGTCGACGATATCGAGATCATAGACGCCGGTCACGGTGGAGGCACCACCCCGCCTGCCGGTGGCGACGATGATGGAGATTCTTCCGGGTCGCGGCGGCCCGTACCGCGCCGCGCCTATTTCACGGCGCTCCAACTAGGTCTCGCGGCCATCGTCATGTTTTTCATGGCGCTGGCGAGCTCCTACATTGTTCGCAAAGGTCTTGGCATGGACTGGCAGAGCACGCCGCTGCCTCCGGTCCTGTGGTTCAACACAGCGATACTGCTCGCAAGTAGCGTCACCATCATGGTGGCGCGTAAGAAGCTGCAGGGCGGCGAGAGAGAAGCGTTCCGATCCTGGTGGTGGGTGACCACCGGCCTCGGGCTGCTTTTCCTGGCCGGGCAGATCATTGCCTGGCGCCAACTCGCCGCCGCGGGAATGTTGCTGGCGACGAATCCCAGCAGCAGCTTCTTCTATCTCCTGACCGCCGCTCACGGCGCGCACCTGGCCGGCGGAATCCTGGCTTTGTTCTACGTCGCGTTCCGGCCGTGGAGCCGTTCGCGGATCTCGCAGGCCACGGCGGCGGAGCTGACGTCGATCTACTGGCACTTTATGGATGGGCTTTGGATTTTCCTGTTCGCACTTCTAACTCTGGGACGGTGAATCGTGCATGACGTAAAAACCGACGCGGCGCTGGAATCGGCATGGTCCGGCGGAAAATCTCCCTTTGCGATTGGTTCAAAGAAATTGGGGATGTGGCTGTTCATCGTCTCCGACACGCTGACGTTTTCGGCGCTGCTCATTACCTATAGCTATTCGCGGCTCACCAATCCCGATTGGCCTCGGCCGTTTCCCATTAACCCCGCCATCATTTTCTCGACGACCATGACGGTGGTGCTGCTGGCCAGCTCGCTGACGATGGTCATGGCCGTGATGGCGTCGCAGCGCAACGACCGCAAGAAGACAGTCATGTGGCTAGTGGCCACGATGATCGGTGGACTGCTCTTCACCGGGCTCCACTTGACCGAGTGGATGAACATGATTTTCAAAGAGCACTTCACCATTACGGGAAATCCGGAAGGCACGCCGCTGTTCGGCGCGGTGTTCTTCGGGATCACCGGCCTGCACATGACGCACGTCATGATCGGGGTGATCTACCTCGGGATCGTGGCGGTCGGCTACGGGCGCGGCAAGTTCTCCGCCGAGGACGTCGAAGTGAACGGCTTGTACTGGCACTTTGTGGACCTGGTCTGGATGTTCGTGTTTCCCATGATTTACTTGATGTCGGTGAAGTACTAAGCCTGCGATTCGGGAGAAAAAGAGATCGATGAACACACAAGCGCATGCGGAAGAAGCACACGCGGGTGCCAGCGTCGGGACCAACATAGGCATTTGGGTCGGCCTGGTCTTGATCACCTTCCTGGAAGTCTTTCTGGCCTACGAGGAATTACAGCCTTCGGTCATGTTGAGCATCCTGGTCGTTTTGTCCGTGGTCAAGGCCGCCATGATCATGTCGTTTTTCATGCACTTGAAATATGAAAAATTGGGCCTGGTGTTGTTGCTGATCCCGGCGACGATTTTTTGTCTTGCCATGATGTTTATATTTTTCTTCCCGGATGCCTTCCGGTTGCTACAAATGAAGCCGCATTGAGGTAGAATGGACGCACGGCAGGAACGCTTTTGGAGGGAATTGAAATGCGCGTGAAATTTGCCCTGGCAGCCCTACTCGCGATTCTGACTTCGGCGCAGGGCGCCTTCGCGCAGGGCTGCGCGCTTTGCTACGCGTCCGCTTCCGCGCTCGGCGCGTCCGGGCAGCGCTCCCTCGATTGGGGAATTCTCGCGCTGCTCACTCCCGCGCTGGTCCTGTTTCTCAGTGTGATGTTCCTGCTCTACCGCCGCGCTGTTTCCGCCACCGCTTAATTCCGGTTTTCGTAGCACAGCCACTCTTGGCTGTGTGCCTTTGTTAAGTGCTGCAAAAATCACACAGCCAAGAGTGGCTGTGCTACAAAAACCGATCGCTCACTGATTTTTTCCGTAACCTGAAAAGCCTGCGCCACTAGAAGCCCTTCATTTAGCCTGAATTACCGCGTTGCGCACTTCCTGCGCGACGCGCTCGATTTGCTCGCGCGTAAGTTCCGGGTAAAGAGGAATGGAAAGCACTTCGCGCGCGGCCCGCTCGCTGACGCGCAGCTCCCCGGGCTTTCCGCCGAGCGAAGCGTAGAGCGGCTGCAAGTGGAGCGGAACCGGGTAGTAGACCATGCTGGCAACGCCGCGCGCCTTCAGGCGCTGCTGAACGAGGTCGCTGCGCACTTCATTCCCCCGATCATTCGACCTGGTGTAGCCGCCGGCGCGACCCTCGACGCGAATCGTATAGAGGTAGTAGACATGCTCTCTTCCGGGCGGCACGCGCGGCAGAACAATCCCTGGCAAACCCTGCAACAAAGAATCGTACAACCGTGCGTGCGCTTGGCGAGCCGCAGTCCAGTCCGCCATATGGCGCAACTTCACGCGCAGGATCGCGGCTTGCAGTTCATCCAGGCGGCTGTTCCAGCCTCGTTCGGTGCTGAGGTATTGGCCCGTCTGCCCGTGATTGCGCAACGAGCGCAAGCGCGCGGCAAGTTTTTCATCGCTCGTGACGATCATGCCCGCATCGCCATACGCGCCCAAATTCTTGCTGGGATAAAAACTCAGGCAACCGAGACGCCCCATCGACCCAGTCTTCCGCCCGTGGTAAGTGGCGCCGAAGGATTGCGCGTTGTCTTCGATGACCGGAATGCCGTGCTTTTCCGCGACCGCGAGAATCGGGTCCATATCCGCGGAGAGGCCGAACAGATGGACAACCACAATTGCGCGTGTGCGCGGCGTAATCCGCGCTTCGATTTGGTCGGGATCGAGATTGAACGTCGCGGGTTCAACATCCGCAAACACGGGGCGGGCGCCAAGCGCGCTGACGGCGCTGCCCGTGGCGATAAACGTAAACGCCGGAACGATCACTTCGTCTCCGGCCTTTACGCCGCAAGCATGCAGTCCGAGTTCGAGCGCCTCTGTTCCGGAGGCGAGTCCAACGCCGTAACGCACGCCGCAGGCCTCGGCGATTTCCTGCTCCAGCGCTTCCCCTTGCGGCCCGAGCACAAACCGCTGCGCGGTCAGCACTGCTTCGACGGCAGCGCGAATTTCGGGCGCGATGGTTTCGAACTGCGCGCGCAGATCGAGCATCGGAATCATTTCCAGGGAAGGGCGTGGCGGCGCGGTCATCGCGGATTCGAACAGTCCCTATGGGGGATTGAGGATTTCACGGCGCGATTATGGTATCACGCGTCACTTGGACGGATGCCCTGGAATCGCGCACGTATCGCTCTCACAGCGCGCCGGAGCCCCGGGAAGGCTGTAGCGGTGTCGCGCGATAAATGCGTACACAGAGGGCCCCATCCAGCGCATAGGAGGCATACTGGCGAAGCGTCCTAACCAAGCCAGCTTCGGCAAAACCCGGAGCAAGGCGAGCCACGCTTCGAATCCCTTGAGCCACGCGCCATCCGGCGTTCGAACGTGCATTTCGTTGTCGAGTTCCACGCGCGGAAAGGGCGCTTGCGCAGCGACCTCAGGATCGTTGTAGTCCAGGAATCGCAGGCGCGAACCGGAATCGTACGGCTCGACCTTCGTCTGCGTCCACCGGCAGAACGAGCAGGTGCCGTCCATGAAGATGTCGTATGTGGTCTGAGGCATTGGTTAGCCCACTGAGCATATCTATTATGGCACCGGCGCGCCCGAATAAGCACGCTCTCCTGTTGCGTCATGTTGCCTGATTCGGAGAACATCGCGACATTTGTGTAGTTTGCAATGCCGGGACCTTACGGTCTGTTTGAGAGCTTGATAGCGGCACGATTTTGTAGCGCCCGCCTTCAGGCGGGCATCTGTCTAGAAGGTGCCCGCCTGAAGGCGGGCGCTACATAGACCAAAACGCTCCTAACGGAGGCGGCCCGGGGGATCGGCCGAGGGAGGAATTTGGGGAGTCGCTGCAAGCGAACCCGAGTTTGCGGAGACCTTGGAGGGCGCCGGTTGCGGCAAGCCAATCCCCACGTTCATCTCGAGATGCTCCTTGGCGCAGCGAGGACAAAAGGATTTGCCGGTGTCTTCGTCGCGCAGGCTGGCCAATTCGTAGCAGCCGTGAATGCAGTCGCAATATCCCGTCGTTGAAGCCGTCTTGATCGGCACCAGAGCCATTGTGTTTGTCCTTTTCTTCAGGATACTACAAGCGCCGCGCAATTTGCGCAAGACCCGAGACGGAAGGAGGAATGTTGTTGCGGTTTTGGTGGCGCAGGCTTCCAGCCTGTGGGGGTTCGTCCTTGCAACGACTAAACACCACAGGCTGGAAGCCTGCGCCACTAAAGCCTAAACGGCTTTTAATTGGGAAAGGCGGTATGGCGTGCCAATGTTTTCCCGCAACTCCGTCCAAAGCGTGGAATGCATCTTGAGAAACACTTCGACCACTTTTGGATCGAACTGCGTGCCCGAGCATCGCTCAATTTCCTCTTGCGCGTGCCGGATCGACAACGCTTTGCGATACACGCGGTCGGAAATCATGGCGTCCAGAGCGTCGGCGACTGCGAATATTCTCGCGCCGAGGGGAATGTCTTCTCCGCTTAAGCCGCGGGGATAACCGGTGCCGTCGAAGTATTCCTGGTGCGATAGGACGATCTCCGCCGCCTCCCTCAGGAAGGGAATCCGCTTCACCATGTTGTATCCGATTTCGCAGTGCGTGCGCATGATGTCGCGTTCTTCCGGAGTGAGTGGGCCGGGCTTGCGCAGGATGTGGTCCGGAATGGCCATTTTTCCGATGTCGTGCAGGAAAGCGGCCCTGGCGATTTGCGGCAGCAGCGCCGGTTCCACGTCCATGGCCTTCGCAATCGCGATGGTGAAGGCCGTCACGCGCTTGCAGTGGCCTTCGGTTTCGGCGTCCTTCAAATCCAGCGCGCCGCCGAGGGCTTCCAGCGTGTCGTCATAAGATCGCTCGAGCTGCTCCAGCGCGCCCTGGAGCTGCGCGGTCCGTTCTTCGACCAGTTTTTCGAGATTGCGCTGATAGTTTCGATTTTCGAGGACCAGGCGCCGGTGCTCGAGAGCGCGCCGCACGCTCAGATAGAGTTGATCCTTTTCAAAGGGTTTCAGGATGTAGTCGTAGGCCCCTCGCCGGATGGCCTCCAGCGCGGTCGATAGATCGTGCATGGCCGTAACCATGATGACCGGAATCTCCGGTTCGGCCTTGCGCAGCCATTCCACCAGGCTGAGGCCGTCCATTTCCGGCATCACCATGTCGCTCAGGACCAGGTCGACCGGATGCTTGATCAGGAATTCCTTAGCCAAGCGTCCATTGCTGACGGAAGAGCACTCGTATCCGAGCGCTTCGAGGAGAGTGGAAATGACTTCTCGAATCGCCTCTTCGTCGTCCACGATCAATAGTTTGGTTTTGGCCACGCAAATCCTCAAAGAGGTTCATTATACGGCAGGGCGCGTCTGCGCCAACGGCCAAGTGTCCAATTAAGAAATGAAGTGCTAAATTTATAACTACTAAATTTTAGGGAGTTTGCAACAAACGAATCGAAGGATTGGGCTTGCAGGTCAGCCCAGAATTTGCGAGGTCCGTTCCTTAAGCGCCGAGTCCCCCGGGAACGGGTCGCGCCGACAGGGCGCTGATTTTTGCCATGGCCTCATCCATGCGCATGGCGAGTCTTCCCACTAATCCCGTCAAATGTTCAAGCTGCTGAAGCGGCAAATTGCCGGTGGAAAGTCGCAACCATACGAGGGTGTATAGAATTTGAAATTTCAGGCTCAGAATCAGCCGTTCTGTTTCTTGCTCGCGGCTGACTTCCGGAGACAGCGCCGCGATCATCCGGCCCAGTTTCGCGAGATTCGAGAAATCTTCATGCAGTCCCTTGAGAAAGCCCCGGGCAACGGCGCGCCGTTCTTGAAGCGCCTGTTTTGCCACGTGCGGAGGCGCGTTTTCCAAAAGGTATCGAGAGTCTGCCGCCGAAAGTGCCTGGCGGACCTGAGGGAAATGCCCGTAATGCCTGGCGGTGGGGAGCGCGCCGATCGCATCCGGATGGAAAGACGCAGGGGCCGTCCTTGAAGATTTGTGCCTGGGGATCAGCAGCCACACGAGAATCGCGCAGAGGGCGATTGCAAGGAGAATGGCGATGCTGAACTCATTCATGGCTTTAGCAACTCCGCCAGCCTGTCATTGAATGCGCTCAGGCGCAAATTGATCGCCGGAGACAGTTCCCGGTAAACCTCGGCAGGGAGCATCTCCGGCGCCTCGATGCGCGCCGGAATCGGCTTTCGAACCGCGTAGCACCAGATTCCCATCGCAGCCATGAAGCAAATGAGGTGGATCGTGCCCCATATCCCTTCGACGCGCTCGAATTGATGCTGTAAGCTGGACCAGAGTGGCGGACTGTTGGCTGAGAGTATTGGGGAAAGGTAGCCCGTAAAAAGACTTCTTAGAATTGTGTCACCGATAACGTCAACCGCGCAAACGAGACAAATGCCTGTGGCTATTGTTCTTTGGAGTGGCTCTAGGGAAAGTCCATAATAATTGTGGACAAACAGAAGTGCGGCAAGGATTGCCACTGAAGCGATGTCAAGGTCACGATCGAGCGTGAGGGAATAAATCGCCAGCCGGTTCGGTTGCCCCCAAGTGTCAATCGCCGCATGTAAGAGAAAAAGCATGGAGACGCCGCCTAATAAGCGCCAAACCAGCCCCCAGATCCCGTGATACATGCGCAGCTTGTACCGGCATAATTCCGCGATGGCAAGGCTGCGCGCCCCTGCATTCAATAAAATAGAAATCCAATAGCAATAATAGCCAGTCAACGAATGAAACCCGAAAGTTTCGTATACGATCCACATGCCGATCGTATGCGCCAGAAGAACGGATGCGTATATGGCAAAAAAGGGCAGGACTCTCTGCACTCTTCTTGAAAACACAATTACACAGAGAGCGGTCTCAATTCCCAATGTTAGCGATGTCAGTACGGTTTGAAGATGATTCATGTGTCCGGACCGAACTGACATATCATAACACGAAGATTGCGCACCACATGGGCAATACTTCTTCGTGTGGCAGTCCGGTCCGGACTCGAATTCCTAGTGGCCGCCGCCACCGCTTCCCGGCAGGGGAACGCCACCCTGATAATGGCCACCGCCGCCGCTTCCCGGCAGGGGGACCCCACCCTGGTAGTGACCGCCGCCACCGCTCCCCGGCAAGGGGACGCCGCCCTGGCGCAGTACGGAATGATTAACCGATGCAGCGTTGACTTGCCGTGTAACAGGGAGTAGCATGGTCAAGGCAAAGGCTGCAAGAAACGATGCGCTGATAATCTTTTTCATGGTGAATGACCCTCCAGAGTCGCCACGTTGATACACTGACGGCTACGCTTGAGGTGAATTCAAGCGAAAGAGTTCAGAAATCGGAACGGGTGGTCCTATGGAGTCGTTGGAGCGTTTCCAGCAAAGCCGTGCCGTCGTCGAGGATTTTTCCTCTCAAACTCTGGCGGCGATCTCCAGCGTTTTTGGGCGGCTCTATTACGTCAGTTCGTTGAAGGACTCGGATTCGGGCCGGTATGAGCACGACGGCCTCACGAGCCTCTATTCCGAGAGCGCCGTCCAGGCCGCGCTTTCGCACTGCCACGAAGAGTTGTTTTCCAGGATTTTGGAGACGCCTTTGAAGGATCAGGAACGCGATCTACGCGCGTGCCTGGACGCGGCGGGGGACAAGTATTGGGATGTGGTTGAGAACTGGCGCGAGACTCGCTATTTCCAGAGCATGTGCCCGGAGGGCTTGCCGGATTATCTGCAGGACTTGTTTTGTTCGAATATGGGAGCCCTACTAGCCATATTTTCTTCGAGAAAACCTAACTAGGACCCAATCGCATCGCGACTCCCACAACCTGACCGACGACTTCCGCTTCCTCGGGATAACGGTAAACCTCAGGCGCACAGGAAGATAAAGGGTGAGGGGTCAGGATTACCTTCCCGCCTTCACACTGGCACCAACAGCATCGGAACTCCCCGTGCAGCTCCAGGAAGTAAATGGGGCGCTCATACTCGTTCGTCCACCCAGAATTTTTGATCTGCCGGAGCTTGGGATCTACGAGCACCAGGCTCCCCGGGCGAAGAAGAGGGTGCATTCTCCTATCGTCCGCTCCTACATATCCATACAGGTATCTCGAGGGCTGATTGAAGAATGTGCCTTCCAGATCTCCCCACCGCTCAACCATGCGCGTTAGGAATTCCGTGCGGCGCGGGTCGAAAGCCGGATCGAACCGTATGGGAACCCGCAACTTGGCCGGTGCCGCGGCAAGATGTGTATTCGGAGCGCTGAGTTGGGTGCCGTCGGAAAAGTGTCCCTCGAAGGGGACTTCATACCACTCGCAAACCTCTTTCGGGTCCAAGTGATAGATCACCGCCAGAGCATAAAGCTTGTAGAGACTGGGAGTTACATCTCGATTTTCGATATCCGCCAGCCGGCTCAGATGGACGATAAAATCGGGACGCCCACGCTGGCACGCCAATTCATAACTCGCTCTCTCCACATCTCGATACGTCAGGCCGAGACGTTCGCGGGACCTGCGAAGCCTCGTGCCTGGCTGCATGTCAGGAGCGGGAAGTTCTCCCGGGTGGGTCAAACTCCGAATCGCCATGGTGCAAGCTACCTTTCTGTTATGTTTCCAGAACAACCGCCAATATGGCAGTTAGTCCTGTTGGCGCATGAGAAAAGAATTCCTATGCAGTTTACGATTTTGGCAAAGGGCAGCGATGGGGACAGAAATCCCCTTTATTTGAATCAGGACCCCAGGCAATCGGCCCCGTTACCGAAAAAATCTCGAAATAGACTTCGTGCTCGTGCGCCCATGCACAATCTAAAAGGTAAAGTGAATTTGTGAAGAAGCGTATCGTGCCTGGATGCCCCCCGCTTGTTGCGTCCCACGCAAAGAGTGTATTAGAGTCGAGGCCCAAATGAACTCTATTTTTTCACATTATCAAAAGATTCGTCCGGCGGCTCGGCCCCTGATGGCCAGGGCCTTAATTCTCGCCGGCCTAGTCATTTTCAGTGCCAGTGCGTTTGCAGCGTGCGCGGGCGCGCAGACCGCCGGCGATGCCACCGCGGAATTCAAACGAATTTCCGAGGAGCTTTCCGCGGCCCGGCTGAGCGGTGGGGACGAAAATGAAGCGCAGATGGGGAAAGCTCTCGCCTTTTTGGATTCCATAGCAGTTTCCGATTTGAATGTTCCGGCGGGGCCGAACCTGGACGGGGCCAATCGGGGCCTGGCGGAGTTAACTTCCCATACTCCCCCGGTGGGAGAGAATTACCGCCTCGTGAAACTCGGCGGCACTCCCGCGGCCTACGCCATGGTGATCAATTTCGGCCTCGGCGGGCCGGCAGCTGTGCGAATTTATGCGGGCGGCGCCGGGCACTACGCTTTGGCTGCGAAGATCGATCATTTTGTCCAGAAGGATTTTTTCGATAGCGATCTGGAACTGGTGTCCGTCTCGAACTCCGAACCTGTATTTGTCACCATTTCCGGCCGGACGGACGATTTGTCGACGGGCCTGTTTTCGGCGTGGCAGTTTGACGGACATCGCCTGATCGCGCTGTGGAATTCGGATTTGCTGCAGCAATCGAGTTATGAGGCCGATGAAATGGGTTTTCGTCTGGCGTACTGTTCCCAGGTGGATGACGATCGTCCGTCACAGTGCCTCAAGATGTCGCGCGACCTGTATCGTTTTCAAGCCGGAGAATGGAAGCGCATCGAGACGGCCGATCTGCCGCCGCCAACCCCAGCGACGAAATAAGCGGTGTCTTAAATAGCAGTCCCAGGGGTTAACAAGTCTCGCCCTCCGCCGACATCCATTCGTCTAAAAATCACATCAAAATGTTAATCTGGTTCTGGCAACGGAAGGGACGGATCGCGTGAAACGAATCTTTGCCGGCATCCTCGCCGCACTTATTCTGGCATTTGGAGCAGCGGCGCAAAAAATTGCTCCACCCGCTTCTTTGGCGCCCCCCGCATCCGCCCAGAGCCAGGAATTCCTGCAGGCGGCCGATGAGGTGCTGGCGGAAATGAGCAAGTTGATTTCCCTGCCGATTCTTTCCCCGCTGAAAAAAAGCATCCGCTCCCGGGAAGAAATTCGAGCCTACCTCCTGCAGAAAATGAAGGGAGACAAGGACGCCGACAAACGATACGCGGACCAGAAAACCATGGAGAAATTCGGCCTGATTCCCAAGGACTATCCCCTCGAACAGGTACTCGTCAAAGTGCTCACCGAACAGATCGCCGGACTCTACGATCCCGACAGCCAGGAGTTTTTCATCGCGGACTGGACGACCCCGGCCGACGAGCGCCCGGTCATGTCGCACGAGCTGACGCACGCTTTGCAGGACCAGCATTTTCATATCGACAAATGGACGAACGCGGCGAAGCCGAACGACGACGGGGAACTTGCCCGGGACGCTGTGATCGAAGGTTCGGCCATGGCCGCCATGCTCGATTACCAGCTTGGCGGGAAGGGGAGCATCCGGGACCTCGGCGACTTCGATCCTGCCTTGCTGATGGGCGATTTGGACAGCAGCCCCGAACTCTCCAAAGCCCCGAAGGTGTTGCAGGATGAGCTGTTGTTTCCGTACCTCGCAGGGATCTCTTTCACGCAGCGCCTGCTCAAGGCCGGGAACGGGTGGCCGGATTTTTATAAGGTGTTCGATAAGCCACCAGTATCGACGCAGCAAGTCATGCATCCCGATTTGTACTTGCAAGGTGTTGTGCCTGCCAAGATCGACCTGCCGGCGACCAAAGGCGTGTTTTCCTCCGACTGGAAAAAACTGGACGAAAATGACATGGGGGAATTCGGGGTGCAAGAAATTCTCAAGCAGTTCCTGCCCAAAAACCGCTCCACCGTGCTGGCCGCGACATGGGCAGGCGATCGCTATGCGATCTTCGAGAATCAAAAAAATAAGCGGACGATGCTTGTGTTTCGCGTCCGTCTGTCGAGCGATGCCGCCGCGGCGCGCTTTTTCGGGGCGTATAGCGAACTCTTGGAAATGAAGTACGACGCACGGACTAATCTAATGCGCCGCCCGAATTTCTTTTCGTTCGACACGCCGGAGGACGGCGTTTTCCTTCGTTGCATGGATTCCGATTGTTTCGTGCTCGAAGGCGGCAGCCGCGCGATGTTCGATCGCCTGACGATGGAAATGGGATGGCCGGCCGGACCAGTCGCGCCGGTGAACCCGAGCGAACGGCATGTCAATGAGACGGCGTTTCCGGTCTACCCAGGTCTCCTTGCCGATGCCGGTCGGCCCACGCAGCCCATGGCACCGTGAGCCAGATGGCGATCGCGCTCCATGCAAGAGCGTGCACGCTAGGAGGCGGAGGCCCGAACAAAGACGCAGGGTAGAGAACGCCTAGCAGACCAACGAGCGACCATAAAGCTAATTTTCCGGTTGTATCCTTCGCGCGAGTCGCGCTGATGTAAAGCGCGATCCCCGCCGCAAACAGAACGTACTCCACTGAAATCGTCAAGGGAATGGATTTCCACATCCCGAGTCCGTACTTGGCGCCGCCGGGATAAATCGGCATGTCTGGCCGATGGGCGACGAAATCGAGCACCCAGTGCGTGGGTACCAGGCCTCCGATGAGCAACGCGCTCTTGGCGTCGCGCCTGATCGCAAAATAAATGAGACCCAGAAGTGCTCCCCATCCCAACTGTGCGACAAGGCTGTGTGAAATTGGGTACGACGTGAAATCGAACGGCGAAGCGGGAAGAAGGCCAGGCACAATGCGCACGCGTTCAACGCCGAGGAGCAGCAGAACCGGCCACAGCATATCCGCGAATTGCGCGGCAAGCACCAATATGCCCAGGGAAGTTTTCGGCGCCGCTTTTTTTGCGGCAAATGCTACTCCAAAATGGCCGAGGAACATGCTGCCTCCCTCTTTTTTGACTCCTTGCAAATCGTCCGTTCAGTGTGGGCGAAGAATATGCTGGCGATGTTTCCTGGGAACGCCATTCTCCTGAATGGCGTCTTGCAGGCCGCCAATCGGGAGATTGGCGTTCCCGGGTGACGCGCCTGTGCAGCGGCGCTCTAACCGCGTGAGGCGGCGGGCGAGGCGCGCTTCTATTTTTCCTGCGCGGTCCTTGGCGATTTTTCCGTCGCGCTGCGCGGCCTGCAATTCACCCATTGCCGCGCGCACTAGTTCGAGTGCGCGCGACGGCTCCTTCACGCGGTGTTCGTAGTAAATTGCGAGTTGCTCGGCGGCCTCGATGGCGGATTCGAGCGCTTTCTGCGCGTCTTCCGCGAGCAGGTTTGGTTCGCTGCGCTTGCTCGGAGTGGGAGCTTGGCGCAGCGCGTCCCAAAGCGAAATAGCGCGCGTGTAATCGAGTTCGCGTTTCGCAAGTAAGGCTAGTTCGCGCTGCGCAATATGCTCCACGGAACGCGGAAGTCCAAAACTGAGCGCGGTTTCATACAGTTCGCGCGCGCGCGTGGAATTGCCACGCTTGCGCAACAGTCGAGAGAGACCCAGGACATCGATCGCGTCGTGAGTCTCGGCTTTCAATGCGCTCGCGAATCCATTTCCGCTGTCGAGCAGCGCGAGGATTTTTCCCGCCAGCGCCGCCAGGCCGCGCAAGTCCATCTGGTTGTGACGAAAAATTCCCACGAGCGGTTCGGCCGGCCCTCCGCGGAGATAATCGAAATACATTTGCGGAATCAGAGAAGAATCGATGTCGTCGTGGCGGGACCAATCGAGCGAGCGGCCATCGCGGCCCAGGACATGCCGCTCGAGATCCTTGAGGCGCACCGATCTAAGCCGCAGGCGCCAGAGCTGGCGCGCCGGATGAAGCAAATCCAGATGCAGCCTGGGAGAGAATGCAGGTACGGCTCGCGTCATGCGATAGCGCGTCTCGAGCAGCGGCCAGTCAAAACTTTTCCCGTTGAACGTCACGAGGACGGGCCGCTTCTTCATGCGCTCGGAGAGTTCTAGCAGCAGCGAATGTTCTTCATCGAGGTCGCGCATAAAGAATTGCTCGACCTGAAGGCCTCCCGCGTCCCACCACGCGATGCCGACCATGAACGCGTAGGTGCCGGTGCCGCCCGCGAGGCCTGTCGTTTCGGTGTCGAGGAACAGCCACTGTTCAGGATCGATCGCGGCCTTCACGGAATCCGCCCCATCCGCGGATTGTGGAAGCAGCAAGGAAAGAGAGCGCGCATCCGGCGAACACATTTCTGGAGTGGCGTACCACTGCTGCAAGGATAAGTGTTCGCCGTAATGGTTTCGGTTGATGAGTGCGCCGAGGAGTTCCGCAAGGCGATCGCTACCGGCGGAATCTTCCGAAACGCGTAGGGCCGGAGGTTCTTTCCTGCGCGCGGGACGCAACGCGGCAATGCGAGCGAATTTGTCGTCTTTGTTCACGGTAATTGCACGGAGTTTGAAACCACGGATACACACGGATGAACACGGATATGAAAAAACAATAAGATTGAAACGGGAAGAAACAGATATATGAATTTTGTTTTCATAATCCAGTAGTTTTGTTTCTTCCTTGTTTTATCCGTGTCCATCCGTGTCCATCCGTGTTCATCTGTGGTTCCATTCTTACTTTCATTTATGCGCCGAGACGAGAGAGGATCGCCAGGGCTGCTTCTTTTGCGCGCTCGCCTCGCTCGCCTACGGGGCCGACGCAGGAGGGGCACCCGTTTTCGCAGGGGCATGCGGCGATCAGCTCGCGTGTTTTTGCGAGCAGAATGTCGTGCGCGCGGTACAGCGGCTCGGAAAAACCGATTCCGCCGGGATACGCGTCGTAGAGATATAGGTTGGGCTCGAAGAATTCTTTTTGCGCGAGGGCGGCGATGGCTTCCGGGCTTGCCGCGTCTTCCCACTCGATCTCCGAACCTGGCGACGGCGGGCGCTCGCCAATGGCCGTGCCGAGGTCGCGCGCGTCGCACATCAGGAGCAGCGTGGCAATGGATTCCAGGGCGTGGAGCAGGCCGAACATGCCGCTCTGGCGGTCGCTCACGGAAAAGGGAAGCGATTCGACAAGCGAGCGTTCGAGGGTCAGCCAGAAAGCCGTCGTGTGCATTTCATTTTCCGGCAATTCAAGCTTGCCGTCGCCTACATTTTCGTTCGTGAAAAATTTGATTTTCTTGAAGCCGATCACCTGCGATCGAACCAGCACGTCGCCGTGCGATCGCGCGGCCTGCGCGTCGGCGCCGGCCGCCTCGATGCGCTCGCTGGCCGCGCATTCGAGGACGCGGACCTGCGTGTAGCGGATGGCGTCGGTGTAGTAGTCCACATCGACGCGCTTCACGTAGGCTTTTCGCTCCTCGAAGTTGAGCGCTTCGACGTGAAATTGCTGCCCCTGGTGAAGGTAAATCGCCTTTGGATGAACCGTGGTGAGCGCGCTCGAGAAATCCACTTCGCCGATCACTTCGGCCCCTTCCGTGATGTTCACGATCACGAAATTGTCCGACGTCACCGAGCGCAGGCTTACGGCGTCCGCAGGATAGGCTTCCTGCGTCCAGTGCCAGTGCTCGCCGGTGCGATGGAGAAAACCCGCTTCGGCAAGCCGGGCGCAAAGTTCAGGGACATCCACGCTTCCGAATGTTTCGCCCGCCGCGATCGGCAATTCAAACGCGGCGCACTTCAGATGATTGATCAGGATTTCGAGATTGTCCGGCTGGACGAATGCGTGCTCGGGCGAACGGCCGAAAAAATAATCCGGGTGCTGGACGATAAATTGGTCCAGCGGCGCCGAGGAAGCAACCAGCACGGCGCAAGAGCTTCCGCTGCGCCGCCCCGCGCGGCCCGCGCGCTGCCACGTGGATGCAATCGTTCCGGCGTAGCCTGCCATAATCGTCGCGTCGAGCGAGCCGACGTCGATCCCCAGCTCCAGCGCATTGGTCGAGACCACGCCGCGAATGCGGCCTTCACGCAAACCGTGCTCGATTTCGCGGCGCTCGCCGGGGAGATACCCTCCACGATAGCCTCGAATCGCGGGCTGCTGTCCAGGCTGCACCGGATTCGCCCGCTGCAAATAGGTGAGCAAGACCTCCGTATACAGTCGCGAGTTTGCGAACACGATGGTCTGCAGATTTCGCTTCAGGAATTCCTGGGCCACGCGCGACGCCTCGTTGATGTAGCTGCGGCGTATTCCCAGAAAACGATTCACGACCGGCGGGTTGTAGAAGACGAAAAATTTCTCTCCGGCCGGCGCGCCATTTTCTTCGATCACCTCGAAATCGGTTTCCGCCAGGCGCGAAGCGAGTTCGCCCGGGTTCGCGATCGTCGCCGAGGAGCAGATGAATTGCGGATTCGAGCCGTAGAAGCGCGCGATGCGCCGCAGCCGGCGCAGCACGTTGGCCAGATGGCTGCCGAACACGCCGCGATAGGTGTGCAATTCGTCCAACACCACGTAGCGCAAATTCTCGAACAGACGCTGCCAGCGCGTGTGGTGCGGCAGGATTCCGGTGTGCAGCATGTCCGGGTTGGACAGCACGATGTGGCCGCGCTCGCGAATCGCCTTGCGCGAATCGGCGGGCGTATCGCCGTCATAGGTGAAGACGCCGAAGCGATTGTCGAGACGCGCGGACAAGTCGTGCAACTCGGCGAGCTGGTCCTGCGCGAGCGCTTTGGTGGGGAAGAGATACAGCGCGCGCGTGTCTGGATTTTCGAGGACCGCGTTCAGGACCGGCAAGTTGTAGCACAACGTTTTTCCGGACGCCGTCGGCGTAACCACCACAACGTTGCGCCCCTCCCTGACGGCTTCGGCGGCCATGGCCTGGTGGCTATACAACTGCGAGACACCTTTTTCCGCATAGGCGTGCGCCACCTCGGGGCGCACCCATTCCGGCAAGCGCGCAAACCTGGCTTCGCGCGCCGGGATGTGGTGCACGGCGGTAATGACTTCGCCGAGGCGGTCGCGCTCCGCGAATTGCTCGACAATTTCCCGGACGCGCGCAAGCGTGACCGAGTCTTTCGTGGGCCGCACCGCTAGAGATTGAGCCACCGCTAGTCTCCTCTATGCTTCGCCTTTTATTCGCTACCCTAACATGCCGCCGCGGGCTGCGCAACGCTCTTTCTGGCTCATGTAGTTCAAACCATTCCCACAGGCAGGATCGTTTCAAGCGAATTCTAAAGTTCGCGCTCCAAGCTTCTCGGATTTTTCGCAGAACATTTTTCGCTCCGGGGATTCTTGCCGTCATTGGAAGGCCGGGCTCGACCTGTATCAACGGGCGTGTCGCGGGCCTGTCCTTCATCCGTCCCAACGACCAGTCGAGCAGCCAATTTGCCGTGAACTACTCTGCGCTCAAGTCGTGGGGCGCGGCACAAACGGCCTATAGGGGAACAAAATGCGGATTGCCCGAGAAATCAGAAATAGAATTCAGGCCGTTGCGGCGGCCATGACGATCTTGCTCGCTTTTGGAACAGCGGCGCACGCGAATATAAGCGTAAAGCCTTCATCCGTCAGTTTTGGCAGTGAAGCGGTAGGTTCCACCAGCGCGTCGCGCACTGTAACCATAACGAACGAAAATAAGCGCAGGATTACGATTTCCAGCATTTTTTCTTCAGCGGTGCAGTTTTCCTTTTCCGGACCTTCCTTGCCGGTCAATCTAAATCCCGGCCAGAGCCTGACGGGCTCCGTGACGTTCAAACCGTCCGCTGCGCAAGCGTATTCGGGCTCCCTGGAGTTCAAGAGGTCTACCGGTTCGACGAATTCAATAGCCCTGAGCGGCACCGGCACGAGTTCGACGACCGGACCGGTGGCCCCCACGATCTCATCCCAGCCGGCGAGCGCGAAGATCGTCGCGGGACAAACGGCAACTTTTAACGTGGCAGCTACCGGCACAGCGCCTATGACGTACCTGTGGAAGAAGAACGGCGCCACGATCAGCGGCGCGATTTCCTCCACGTACACCACTCCGGCGGAAACGACTGCGGACAACAATGCGCAGTTCACTGCCGAGGTGATCAACACCGCGGGCAACGCAACCAGCAACGCCGCCCTGCTAACCGTGACGAGTACTACCGTGGCTCCCCAGATTACGACGCAACCGGCCAGCCAGACGGTGATCGCCGGGAAAACGGCCTCGTTTACAGTAGCGGCTACCGGCACGGCGCCGCTCACGTATCAGTGGAGCAAAAACGGCACGGTGATTGGCGGCGCGACAGCGGCCACTTACACGACTCCGGCCGAAACGACCGCGGACAACAATGCGAAATTCACCGCCGTGGTAAGCAATGGCGCGGGCGGCGCGATGAGCAATGCAGCGATTCTTACGGTAAGCGCCTCATCGCTTCTTCTCAATTCCAGCGCGTCTTCCTTGAGCTTCGGCAGTGTGACCATGCCAAACAGCGGCACGCAGACCGTCACGCTCACGAACGCAGGCAATTCCACCGTCACGATTTCCACCGTCACCGTGTCCGGCCCAGGCTTCAACGCGACCGGCGCGTCCGGGGTCATGCTGAATCCGGGGCAAACGACGACCGTGACGGCAACCTTTACGCCAGCCTCGGCGGGCGCCGTAACGGGCAAAATTTCCGTCGCCAGCAACGCCACAAATTCGCCGGATTCCATCGCGCTTTCAGGCACGGGAGTCACGGCCGTCAATCACTCGGTGGCATTGACGTGGTCGCCGAGCGCATCCAGCGTGATCGGCTACAATGCCTACTCATCGCAGCAGTCCGGCGGACCCTACACAAAAATGACCAGCACGCCGGATGCGGCGACGTCGTACACGGATTCCAGCGTCCAGGCGGGGCAAACGTATTTCTTCGTCGTCACTTCGGTCGATTCCAGCAACGTGGAGAGTGCATTCTCCGCGGAGGTCAGCGCGGTGATTCCGTAATCTCAGAGCAGGAAAAGAGAAGGAGCCGCGATTCCCGTCGCGGCTCCCCTTTTTTCCCATTATTCCTGGGATTTTTAAAATGCTTTCAGTTTCTGTCCCCAACAGTATGCCGCATCACATCGGCAACCTCGCTTGGCTGCCACTCGTTGCCCGGCCACATGTTCGCCACGGTGCCGTCCGGTGCGAGCAAAATGGTGTTCATGCTGTGTGATATCTGGCTGTCTTCTTCGGAGTACTCTAAACCAAAACTGCCGACCAGCTTTTGCAGATCCTCCGGAGTCGTCGAAACGAAATCCCAGTGCTGGAACCCCTGTGGATCATGCGCCACATAGGAGAGCCCATACTCACGCAGGACGGGCGGCCTGTCATAGTTCGGATCCAGGCTGATGCTGATCAGGTGCGTCTTCTTATAGTCCTCGGGGTTTTTCGCCAGTTCTTTTTGGATGGTGGCGAATTGCCTGCTCAGCAATGGGCAATAGTCGGGAAAAGGGCAGCGAGTGTAGATGAACGTGAGGAGGACAGCCATACCTTTGAACTGGCTGAAGCGGAGCTTTTTGCCGTCTTGATTCACGAGCGGGACATCCGGAACCGCGTCGCCGATCATGAGCGCGCGCTGCGCCGATCCTTCCGGAGAGGGCTTGGCCGCACTCTTACCGGTAACGACCAAATGGTCCAGGTAGAATTGGTTTGATTGCTCTACGACTACCTCTGCGCGAATCACGTCCGCAGGCTGGACACGCTGAAATCCATCCGGATCCTTCACCGGATAGGGCATGGTCATCGCCGGCATAAATCCGGGGATGTCGTCATTGTGGATGATGAGTTTCTGGGTGGTGGGCTCCTTGCTGATGATGCGCCCGGTCAGGACGTAGGTTTTCTGCGAGGTCCCGCAACTATTCAGAACAAGAAAGGAACAGGCCAGCAATCCGAATCGCACCCAAGTGGAACTTATCGATTTCGCCATAGTAATTCTCCTTACCTCGATGGAGGCCGCTGCACGAACCGAGTCAGGAACTCGGATCCTCTTTGACGGCCCGCGATTTTCGCTCCGCGAAACTCAGTTCCATCTTCAATAGTGGAAGCGGTAGCGCAACTCGACGAAAATCTCGCGGGGATTGTTGAAGTGGAATCCGCCAAAGGTCAGGCTGTCGTCCAGCATTACACGGCGGTTTCCCACGTTCAGCGCGTTCGCGGAAATGGAGAAATTTTCACCGAAATCTTTTCCGATGGAAAGATCGACCGTGGTATGCGCGGGCAAGTAGTCCAGCGCGGAGCAACAGGGCGCAACTCCCGTCACCGCCGGACCATTGCCGTTGCTGAAGCCTGAGCCATAGTAGACGTTACCCGAGGCGAATGTTCGCCAGGGAAGCGTGGTTTGGACTCCCACGTTGAGAGTATTTCTCTGGTCATGATCCAACTGGCCGTAATCGGCGCTGGGGGTGTTGTCGGCAGGTATCAGACCGCCCGTGATGTTTCCCCTGGATTCCCCAATCTGATTGGAGTAGGCGAGATGCAGTTGAGCCATTTTCCAAAGGCGGGGAGAACGCAGCGTCAATTCCCAGCCGCGGATCAGCGCTTCCGTCAGTGTGACCGGAATGAACACATTGGATTCGCCCAGGTTATTGTGATCGAAGAAATTGTTGGCCCGAGTCCGGAATGTGTCGGCATCCAGGCCCCACCCTTTATAAGGGATGTTCACGCCGAATTGATATTCTTCATCCCGTTCGCCATGTAACGACCCAAAACTATAGCCTTGCCCATTCGCTGCGTTCACGAGCGCCGGCCCGGAGAACGTGAGCAACGGCGGAGCCTGGTAGAAATGCCCGTAGAAACCGTGGAACACCCAGTCGAGTTTCGGAACTTGAATTGAAATACCGACGCGTGGACTCGTGGCGTTTTCGCTGATGCCTCCCGAGAAGAACGACTCCCTCACTCCGCCGCTGAGAGTCAGCCACGAGGCAGCCTTGAATTTGTCTTC
Organism: uncultured Acidobacteriota bacterium; assembly: GCA_963768275.1. Classification (GTDB taxonomy): domain Bacteria; phylum Acidobacteriota; class Terriglobia; order Acidiferrales; family UBA7541; genus Palsa-360. The sequence goes on along the minus strand of CAVYHH010000022.1, from coordinate 360,982 downwards.
AAACCAGAATTCTTCCAAATTTCCACCGATAATCTCCCGGTCTGGTAGAAGGTTTGGAGCGCTGCCATCGGTATAGGTAATTGCAAAGAGTTGGTTGTCATGTTGGTAGAAGCCGTAGTACCCGGCGCTGATGCTGTTTCGCGCCACAGTCGCGCTGAAAGTGACCTGAGCCCCGCCATAAATTGAAGTCCTGTTGTCAGTCGTGTCGGTGGGAAAGTCGTTCGGATTGCCGATGTAGTCCGCGCTATTGTAGTGAAAGAAGGGAGAGACCGTCAGCAGGGCATTAGGACTGATGGTGCGAACCCAGGAGAAGTTCAAAAAGGTGTCCGCTTCACGCTGGCCATCAAACTGGTAAATTCCGCCCTGGGGAGTGCCACTACTATCCACGCAGCTGGATGGGAGCGAACAGGGAGTGATGGAAATCGCGCCTGGAACGCCGTCAATCTCGGTAATCACGCCCGCGGAAACAGGAATCTGATAATAGTCTCTGCGCGAAGATAGGACAAAGCGCAATTGGTCTTTCGGGTCCAGGTTGTAAATCATCGAACCAAATCCGCCGATGCCGTTTTCCGCGTCGTGAAGGACCGCAGGGGTTGGCGGCTGGAGTCCAAGATTGCTGCGATTTCCGCTAAGGCTTCCATAGTAAGCAAATTTCTCGCTGTGCCCGCCGCAACTGATCTGGTCATTGGTTTGATAGAAATTTCCGAAGCTGGTGACCAGATCGCATTCCTTGTCGCGTTCAAAACCGGTTCGGGGCACCACGTTGAAGACGCCGTAGGTTCGGTCTCCGTAGTCCGCGTCATAACTGCCTCTCTGCACTTCCATGTAATCGATGTCTTTGGGATCGAATTGTGGGCCTACATTGCTGGCTATATTGGTGTTCGGAACCGGCACGCCATCTATCAGCCAGCTCACCTGGTGTCCGCCGCGGATGTGAAGCTGATCGTGGGTAACGTACGAACCGGGGACATACTCCGTGATGATGGCCAGACTGTTCGTGCGGTCGGCCCCAGGCGTATCTTGAATGGTCTGGCGGCTCAGAAGAGTTGTGGGAGTGACGGACTCCACGGATGCGCTGACGGGCTCTCCGGTCACCACTGTTTTTTCGGAGACGCCGGCCAGCTCCATTGGGAAGTGCAAGACAGGGCTCGAGCCGGAGGTTACGACGACGCTTTGCATGGCAGGTTGAAAATTTACAATCATCACGGTAACGGTATATTCGCCCAGCGGCACGGCGCTGAACTCGAATTCGCCGTCGCCATTGGTTTTCTGGTGCTGCACCCAGTCCGAGCGCTGCGCTTTCAGGTCCACCTCGGCATCCTGAATGGGACGGTGCTGGGGATCGTGCACGATGCCGTGCACGGTGCCGAAAATTTCCGCGCGCGCGAGTTCCGGAAAAAATGCACGCGCGCATGCGGCAAATGCCAGAACAATTCCTAGGCAAACGAAAAACTTTCTGGGATTCATTTTTACCCTCACTCGAGTCGAAAGGCGGACGATCTCGCTCCAACCGGCGCGTAATCCAGCGGAGTTCACTATTTCAATGTGGATCGTTTCGTCAGCTCGGGAAGGTCCGAGGAGGGGGAATCGGAGGAATTGTTGCAACGTAAGGGAAGGAAACGGACGCCAAGGCAGGAGCAGCCTCGGCAATGGCCGGACCGCGAAGGGCAACAGGCGTCACGAGAACAAATGCGGCGGCTCCAACCATGGGATTAGGCGCGGCGTCGCAGGCACGCATCGAGCAATTATTGTGTCCGGCCATGCCTGCCGCATCGCAGTTACTCTTGTCCTCTTGGAGATTGCGTCCCTGGCGATGGTGTAGCGGACAATAGGCCGTGTTGCAGCACGCGGGCGAATCGTCGGCCGAACTGGTTTCCGCCCAGGCGGATACACCCGGCAGAAGCAGCGCCAAAAGGGCCGCCATGGCTGCGAGTTTGCGCACGATCTTCCGCAATTTTGGCCAATCTCCCCAATCAAGGATACTCGCGAAGCATAACCCATTTCAACCCGCACTGACAACCGCTGGCGCGATTCGCCCAATCCCCGCTGAAAACCCTCCTGCCGCGCAATAGCGGGGTTCGCAGGTGCCCAGAAATCTCAATTCCATTTTCTTAGCATGTACCTGATTCTACATATTTCAATTCATTGGATTTTGTTTGCCCAAGAACGCATGTTTGTGGGCATGGACCTCATTCCGATTATCTCATCTTTTCGGCAGCTGGCTTTTGGGCTTCTTTCCAGGCTGCGGAAAAAGGGCGCCACTGCTTTTGTCATCTCTGAAAGCGCCTGTGTCAACGCAAAAATCGATCGAACGGGTCGTTCCGAGTCATCTCTTCGCCCTCGTGAAGGGGCATGGAGTTATTCGCAGGTGTGTCGCATTCATTCCGCGATCCCGTCGAGCGGGATCATGACAAAATCGCGCTTACACCTGGCTGGTCCGACCTCGACCAAAACTGGGATCTCGATACATCTGTTTGCCTCGCAGCACGTGGAAGGCGGCTTCGGCCAGATGCCGCGCCACCGCTCCAATCGCTTTGGGATGCCCTTTCTTTTGGCGCAGCCGCCGGTATAACTGGCTGACATGCCGCTCCGGGCAGCGCAGGTGATTCACCGCCACCGAATTGGCCGCTTCGGCAAAGGCCCATTTCAAATACCGGTTCACGTCCACGCGCAGCGATCCATAGCGCACTTTCCCGCCGCTGGCGTGCACGCGCGGTGTCGTTCCCGAGTAGCTGGCCAGGTGCATGGCGCTTGGGAATCGCTCCACCTCTCCGATCTCCAACGCGATCGTCGCCGCCAGAATTACGCCCACTCCCGGCATCGTCAGCAGCCACTGCATTTCCGGCGTGACTTGCACCAACTCGGCCAGCCGCTGTTCCAGTGGCTTCACTTGGGCACTCACAAAATCCAACTGCAACAGCAACTGCCCGCTCACCCAACGCGTCTGTTCGGGCAAGCCCTGCAGATGTTGGTCCAGCTCGGCGCGTCCGCGCTTGCCGTACGGATCACTGCATTCGCTCGCGGGCGTTCCATACTTGGCCAGCGTCGCCGAAAGACGATTCTTCAGCCGCGTGCGCTGCGCCACCAGCACCAGCCGCGTGCGAGTCAGCTCGCGCAAATCGCGCAGCGGCCCCGGCGGAATCCACACCGTCGGCAGCGTGCCGTTGCGCTGCAAACGATTCAGCCCTTGCGCATCCAGCTTATCGGTCTTGTTGGTCAGCCCCATCATCAGCTTGGCCTTGCGCGGATGCACCAACTGCGGCCGCAACCCGGCTTGCTCGATCTCGTCAATAATCCAATACCAGTTCCCGGTCGCTTCCACGGCCACGGCGGTTCCTGGTTCACTGCCGCTCAGATACTCTCGCACCGCTCCCGGAGCATGCTCCAATCGATGGCAACGATTTTTTCCGCCCGAGTGGTCTTGCCGGTCCACCCAGGTGTAGTGCTTATGCGAATCAAACGCGATATATTCACTCATGCGCGACTCCTTTCCTTAAAGGTTTCCCACCGACAGCGTATCGCTGAAGGCAGGAGTCGCGCTTTCATATTTTCATTCCGAGCGAAGCGAGGAATCTCTCTTTCTTTTCATGGCGTGAAATCGAAGAGAGATTCCTCGCTTCGCTCGGAATGACAAAATAAACTATTTTTCCGCAGCCTCTTCCGTCAGCTGACCTAAGGCAAGCACGGTCGCTCTCGCAGATCGGCCTAATGGAGGGGCTTTAGCTCCGGTTGGGAGCCTTCGGGCATCGGGTAGCGATCCACATTCAGTAGCATCGAGACGAAATGGTAGTAGCCGATCGTGCCGATCAGATCGACTACGGTGCGCTCCCCAAACTTGTCAACCGCGGTGTGAAATGCGGAATCGCTCACCTGTCTGGTATTCACCAATTCCGAGGTGAAGTTATAGATGATTTCCTCATCCGGCTGCATGGCAGGCGGCCGCTTTCCTACTGCTACGGCGTCGATAATGGCAGGACTTAGACCCGCCTGAAGGGCATTTTTGTGGTGGGCAGCCCATTCGTATTGCACGTTCAAGGCGCGCGCCGTGATCAGGATCGCGAACTCATTCAATTTGGCCGGCACCGTTGTGTGAAATCGAATGTAGGCTCCCAACTTTTGCGCAAGGTCGCCCATCTCCGGGCTGCGCAGCAGGACGTTAAAGGGACCGTTTAAAGTCCCTCGTTCGCCCGACAACAAGTGGTCCACCAGGGTTTTTTGTTCCGGTGTAAGTTCGCTAGCCGTTAGCGGTTTGAAGCGGTCGCCTCGCAGATGAAGATCAGCAGGGGCTGGGGTCTGCGCGGCGGCACCGGCGGCGAGCGCCAGGATACCAACCAAAAGAAATCGAAGTCGCATTTCGTGTCCTCTTTCTATCTTTCGATTTTGTTATTACCGGGCCAACGTTAGCTGGAATTTCGCTGTGTCGATATTTGCGGCCACATCATACACCCATGGCCAAGTCCTCGTAGCTCTTACGAACATGGTCCATCGCGGTGGGCCTGAAAGATAGGTCGGTATTTAACTTAAAATGATACCCTTTTCTTCGGAGAGGCCCCGATGAAAACGATACGGTCTGTCTTGATCGCAGTGCTGGCTCTGGGAATCAGCGGCTGTGGCAGAAGCTCGAATCCAGAACCTGGGTCCAGCTCAACATCTCCGGTGGCTCGGTCCGGCCCGGTGTCCATGAACAAAGCGGACTATCCGGTCTTCCCTGATGCCGACGCCGGCGCCGATCCCTCCGTTTCCGCGGAGCAGGGAGGAAAGGGCTTCACCGGAAAAGGGTGGGAAACGAATACGGATTTCGATCTTATTGGAGACCCGCGGGCCATTAAAGGCGGCGTATTTAGAGATTACGTGCCCGACTTCCCAGGCACCCTTCGCTTGGTAGGGCCGGAGTCAAACTCCCAGTTTAACTACGGCATCACGGCGATGGCCTATGAGACCCTGCTCGGAGTTCATCCTTCGACCCTGGAATTTGTTCCGGGGCTGGCCACGCACTGGCAAATTTCGCCGGACAAGATGACCTATCGCTTTCGCATCGATCCGAACGCTCGGTTTTCCGACGGCGTGCCCGTGACGAGTGAAGACGTTGTGGCTACCTATGACTTTCTGTTGGATAAGACGCTGCAAGACCCTATGGAGCAGATCACGTACTCGAAACTCAGCCGGCCGGTTGCCGAAAGCAAGTACATCGTTCGAGTCCAGGCCAAGGAATTGAACTGGAGAAATTTCCTGTATTTCTCTGGAATGCAGATTTTTCCGGCGCATGTCTTGAAGTCAGTCAACGGAGATAAATACCTCAAGGAATACAACTACAAGTTGTTGCCGGGTTCCGGTCCTTATACGATTCGCGAAGAAGATATTTCCAAGGGCCAGACCATCACCGTTCGGCGCCGCAAGGATTATTGGGCGGAGAAGGCAAGAGAGAACGTAGGGCTGGGTAATTTCGACGAGATGCAATTTGTGGTGGTTCGCGATGATAACCTCGCATTTGAGAAGTTCAAGAAGGGCGAGCTGGACACCTACGAGGTGAGGCAACCCCGGCAATGGGTGGAAGAGCTGAACTTTGAGAACGTCCAGCGGGGCCTGATCCAGAAGCGAAAAGTCTATAACAGCCAGCCTCAGGAAATCCGCGAATTTGCCTTCAACGCTCGGAAGTCCCCCTTCGACGATATTCGCGTCCGTAAGGCTTTGACGCTGCTTCTGGACCGCAAGCAGATCATCGAGAAGATCTTGTTCAACGAGTTCCAGGCGGAAAATTCATTTTATACCGGAACTCCCTACGAGAATCCGAACAACCCCAAGAACGATTACGATCCGCAGGAGGCGTTAAAACTGCTCGCGGACGCGGGCTGGAACAGCCGTGACAACCAGGGAAGGTTGGTGAAAGGCGGCGCGCCGTTGCAAATTGAGTTGCTTTACCGGAACAAGATCAACGAGCCCGAACTGACCGTGTACCAGGAGGATTTGCGAAAAGTCGGGATCGGCCTGACTCTCCGCCTCCTGACTTTTGAAACGGAGATTCAGATGGTCGACCAACGGAAGTTTCAGATGGCGCATTTGGCGTGGGGCGGTTTGCTTTTTCCCAATCCCGAGACGGAGTGGCAATCCACGCTGGCCGACGTGGACAACACGAATAATGTTACGGGATTCAAGAGCGCCCGGGTCGACGAGCTTTGCAAGCTGTATGACAAGTCGTTCGACACGCAGGAGCGGATTCGCATCATCCGCGAAATCGACGGAATTCTGGCGAACTCCTACAATTACGCGTTGCATTGGACAGCTCCGTTCACTCGCATCGCCTTCTGGAACAAATTCGGAGCTCCGCCAGGCTATCTAACGCGCACGGGTGACACCTATACAGCCCATATATTGTGGTGGGTGGACCCTGACAAGGACGCCAAACTAAAGCGGGCTTTGGGCGACTCCTCTGTGAAGCTGGAAGTTGGGCAAACCGACGATCATTACTGGGATGAGTATGCGAAGGCGCACCCACCGGCAAAGCAGTGACCGGAAGAAGATTCCATAAACCTCTATGACCGGATATTTTGTCCGTCGCTTCCTGCTGATCATACCGACCTTTGTCGGCATCACGATGGCCGTGTTCCTCGTAATGAATTTCGTTCCGGGCGGCCCCGTGGAACGCCAAATTATGCAGTACAAGATGTCTTTGGCGCAGAGAGGAGGCGGCAGAAGTGTGGACGTCGATATTCCGCAGGAAGCGCTCGACGAGATGCGTCGCTACTACGGCTTTGACAAGCCTGTGCACATCCGGTATGCACAGTGGCTATGGAAAGTTTTGCACCTCGATCTTGGGCGATCCTACATTTATCAGGATCCCGTGTGGGACGTCATCAAATCCCGGTTTCCCATTTCGATTTTCTTGGGTCTGACGGGATTCTTTTTGAGTTATCTCGTATGTATTCCGCTTGGCGTATTCAAGGCGATTCGACACGGCTCTCGCTTCGATCTTTTCAGCAGCCTTATCGTGTTTCTCGGTTACTCGATCCCCGGCTGGGCGCTGGGGACGGCTCTGCTTGTGCTTTTGGGCGGAGGCAGTTTCTTGAATCTCTTTCCGCTGGGCGGATTCCGTCCGGGCAATTGGGAATACCTCAGTTTCTTTGGGAAAGTTACCGCGCAGATCCATTACATGTTTCTTCCGGTGTTGTGCTACACGATCGAATCATTTGCCACGCTCACCATCCTGATGAAGAACTCGCTGATGGAAAACCTGGGGCAGGATTATGTGCGCACGGCGTACGCCAAGGGTTTGACCGAACGCCGCGTCATCTTTGTCCATGCGCTGAGGAATTCGCTTATACCGATTGTCACCGGTCTGGGAAATGTAATCAGCATCATCCTGGCGGGGTCGTTCCTCATTGAGAAGGTGTTCAACATCGATGGGATGGGGTATCTGGGGTACACCTCCATATTGCAGCGGGATTATCCGGTGGCCCTGGGCATTCTGGTGATCGACAGTGTGCTGCTGCTGGTCGGCAATATCCTCTCCGACATGATCTACGTTGTGGTGGATCCCAGGATTCGATTCAAATGAGCGGACGGGAAACCATTGTGAATCTCGAGGAGACTCCCCTCACGCCTCAAACCCCTGGGCCGGGGGAACGTCCCTCGATCTCCGTTTTTCGCAAGCGCCTTCGCAAATTTCGGACCATCAAGCGGGGGTATTACTCCTTCCTTATTCTTCTGGCCGCATACGGGATTTCGTTTCTTCTACCAATGCTCATCAACAACGAAGCATTGTTAGTGCGATACGACGGCAAGTTTTATTTTCCTCTGATCCATTACTACCCGGCATCGGCCTTTGGTCAGGAGAGAATCGGCGAGCCGGATTATCGGGATGTGGCGCGGCAACTCCGCCAAGAAAACAAGGGAAACTGGGCGGTCCTGCCCCCCTATCCGTACAGCCCTACGGAATCCCTCTTGGATCTTCCGGGCAGCCCTCCGAATGAGCCTTCGCGGCAGCACATCTTCGGCACGGACGATCGTGGGAGAGATATCTTCGCGCGGCTGGCCTACGGATTCAATGTCTCGCTTTCCTTTGCGCTTCTGGTTTTGGTCATCAGTTTGGCCATAGGGGTATCGGTTGGGGCGCTGTTGGGGTATTTCGCGGGCAAACTGGATATTCTGGGCCAGCGCCTCATCGAAATATGGTCCTCGCTTCCGTTTCTTTACACCATCATCATCGTGAGCTCGATCGTGGTGCCGATTTACCTTCCGGGAAGAAATCTAGTTTTGCAGCCGTCTTTTTGGCTGCTGATTTTGATCTTGACTGCTTTTGATTGGATGGGAATCACGTACTACGTGAGAGGCGAGTTCTACCGCGAGAAAACAAAGGACTATGTGGCGGCCGCCATTTCCATGGGAGCATCAGATTCGTCCATCATCTTCAAACATATTTTGCCCAACTCCCTCACGCCCGTGGTCTCCTTTGCGCCGTTCATGGTTGTCGCGAACATCAGCGCGCTGGTAGCCCTGGATTTTCTGGGTTTCGGTTTGCCTGCGCCCACGCCGAGTTGGGGAGAATTGATTGAGCAAGGGGTAGAGAATCTCACCAAATGGTGGCTCGTCTTTTTCCCGTTGGCCGCGATGTTCGTCACTCTCCTGCTCATCGTCTTCATCGGCGAGGCGGTTCGCGAAGCGTTCGATCCCAAGGAATATTCGAGGCTGCGGTGAGCACAACTCAAGTCCCACTCCTGCAGATCCGAAACTTGAGGACCTATTTCCAGACCGAAGCAGGGACCGCTAAGGCCGTCGATGGAGTGAACTTCGACATATTCCCCGGCGAAGTTCTTGGGTTAGTCGGTGAATCTGGGTCGGGCAAGAGCGTCACGGCATTGAGCATTCTTCGATTGATTCCCGACCCGCCCGGAAAGATCGTCGACGGATCGATTCTCTTCAAGGACCGGGACTTGCTGCTGATTTCGTGGGACGAAATCCGGGACGTGCGCGGCAAGGAAATCAGCATGATCTTTCAGGAGCCCATGACCTCGCTGAATCCGGTTTTCACCATCGGCATGCAGGTGATGGAGGCCGTCCTGGTGCACGAAAAGGTATCGAGGGAGGAAGCGTTCCAGCGATCCGTCCAAATGCTGGAGCTGGTGGGCATTCCGGATCCGGCGTCACGCATGAACGATTATCCGCAGCAATTCTCCGGCGGCATGCGGCAGCGCGTCATGATCGCCATGGCGTTGGCGTGCAATCCGTCGTTGCTGATTGCGGACGAACCGACGACCGCTCTGGACGTAACGATTCAGGCGCAAATTCTGGAACTCATGCTGCAGATCAAGGACCAGCGGAAAGATGCGGCGATTCTCCTGATCACGCACAATCTCGCCGTTGTGGCGGAGACTTGCCATCGGGTAATGGTCATGTATGGCGGAAAAATTCAGGAAGTGGCGCCGGTCAAGGAGCTATTCAAAAATCCTCAGCATCCGTATACGCGAGGTCTGCTGGCATCGTTGCCGACTGTGGACGGCGAGAGGCAGCGGCGGCTGACAACGATTCCGGGGAATGTCCCCAGCATTCTCGATCTGCCCATCGGCTGCAAATTTGTAACAAGGTGCAGCGAGCGGCTGGAACGATGCGCGTTGATCGAGCCGGAACTCATCGAGTCTTCCCCGGGACATTGGGTGCGCTGCCATCTGGTGAATCCATGAAAATTCTCGAGGTGCAGGATTTGCGCGTGAGCTTTCCCGTACAGGGAGCCGTATTCGCGCGGAAGATTGCCGAAGTAAAAGCAGTGGACGGCGTGAGTTTCGGACTCGAGCAAGGCGAAACGCTGGGGCTCGTAGGCGAATCGGGATGCGGGAAGAGCACGGTAGGGCGGGCGATTGTGAACATTCTGCGCGCGATGGTTTACGGCGTGGAAATTTCGGGCAGCATCGTCTATCACCATACGGCGGGCTCGGTGGATTTGTCGCGGCTGAGCCGCGATAAAATGCGGCCTTACCGTCCGGACATTCAAATGATTTTCCAGGACCCTTATTCGTCGCTTAATCCGCGCATGATGGTCGGTCAGATCGTGGAAGAGCCATTGGGCATTCACACCAACGCGTCCTCCAAGGAGCGTAAAGATCGCGTGCGCTGGCTCTTGGGGAAAGTGGGATTTACTGCGGAACAAGCAAACCGCTACCCTCATGAATTTTCGGGCGGCCAACGTCAGCGGATCGGCATTGCGCGGGCTCTGGCCACGAATCCTAAGATTGTCGTGGCGGACGAGCCCGTCAGCGCTCTCGACGTCTCGATCCAGGCCCAAGTGGTGAACATGATGCAGGACCTTCAAAACGAATTCGGTCTTTCCTACATCTTTATCGCTCACGATCTTTCCGTCGTGCGCCACATCTCGGACCGGATCGCCGTGATGTACCTCGGCAACATCGTGGAGATCGGGCCTGGGGAGCAGATCTACAAGAATCCAATGCATCCCTATTCGCGCGCGCTTCTCTCCGCAGTCCCTCGTCCCGATCCGGAAGGCGCGCAAAATCGCCGGATTCGACTTACCGGGGACGTCCCAAATCCCGTTCGCAAACCTTCCGGCTGCGCGTTTCGTACCCGCTGTCCCATTGCGAAGCCCTCCTGCGCGGACGCAGTGCCTCCCCTCGAACTTAAAGAAGGTAGGTTGGTCGCCTGCCCCTGGGTCTGAAACCAGATGCTGCTGGAGGAAGGGCGAGCGGGTACCCATCATGGCCCGGAGCCACTGACTCTACTCAAGGCCGAATACATCAGCGCCGACCAAATTGTCATTCTTCGTTTCTCACTTGCAATTCTGCGGCGGACCATAGATTCCGATCATCCCTGCCAGGACCTACGAAAGACCGCTTGGTACTTGGTCTCTTCTCAGGGTTCAACTCGGCACATTCGACCCGCTCATTCAAGCCTTGGTGGATTTTTTCCGAAGATCACAGGGGACCTCCCATCCAGGTATAAGCCCGTGTGTGAGGAAAGTGGTCCGTCGAAGAAACGCCCAATTCGCCTTGCTAATTCCAACCCCTGTTATGGAGTGACACTTCATGAAGCCCTCAGAAGGAATTCTTGAACACCTACTTGCAAATGAGCCAAAGGCCTTTCTCGCGGCGATTGTCGAGTCTTCCGACGACGCAATCTTCGGTCTGACCCTGGATGGAGTGATTGTTACCTGGAATGAAGCCGCCCATCGAATGTACGGCTACACAGCAGAAGAGATCGTTGGCAAGCCCGTCTTCGTGTTATCTCCTCCAGAGCGAGACGAGATGGCTCACAATCTTGACAAGATCAGACGAGGCGAGGCGGTGCCCCATTTTGAGACTGTGCGTCTCACCAAATTTCAAAAGTTGATCGACGTATCAGTGACGAGTTCATTGGTTCGGACCGATTCAGGCGAAATCGCAGGTGTCGCGGTGATTGCCAGAGACATCACGCAACGCAAGAGAGGTCAGGCAGCACTGGCCATCGCCAACCGAGTCAAGACTCAGTTCCTGAACAACATGAACCATGAAATCCGCACCCCCATGAACGGCATTTTGGGAATGACCGAACTCGTCTTGGACACCCAACTCACGATCGAGCAGAGCGAAAACCTGGGCCTCGTCAAGATTTCGGCAGAGTCGCTCTTGGCGGCGATTGACGACATTCTCGACTACTCGCAAATCGACGCCGGGAAACTGGAACTCGAAACCATCTTTTTCGAATTTCGCGAAAGCCTGGCCGAAACGATGAAGATGCTGGGATTCCGTGCGCAGAAGAAGGGCCTGGAGTTGATCTACGAAGTACAGTCCGAAATACCGGCAGTATTGTTCGGCGATCCCGGGCGCATTCGAAGAATCCTGATCAACCTGGTCGGCAATTCGATCAAATTCACGGACCGAGGCGAAATACTGGTCACCGTTCGCCGGGAAGCCGAAGAGTCGCATTTGGTAACTCTGCATTTTGCGGTGCAGGATACGGGCATCGGAATATCGCCGGAACAGGAGAAGCTCATCTTCGAACCGTTCTCCCAGGCCGACGGCTCCCTCACCCGAATGAAAAGCGGAACGGGCCTGGGTCTCACAATCGCACGAAAGCTCGTGGAAATGATGCAAGGTCGGATTTGGCTGGAGAGCGAGCCGGGGAAAGGGAGCACGTTTCACTTTACAGCGAAGCTGGAAATCCAGAAAGCGCCGCCGACGAATACCAAGCCACTCGATCTCGAGAAGTTGAAAGGCATGGCCGCGCTCATCGTGGACGACAATTCCGTGAGCCGTCGCGTCTTGCGAGGCATGCTCAGCCGGTGGGGAATGCGGTCCACCGATGTAGCGGGAGGCCGCGCTGCCCTGGAGGCGCTGCGGATCGCAAAAGACATGGGCTTTCCTTTCCGCGTCATTTTGCTCGACAGCCAAATGAGCGACACGGACGGATTCTCGGTGGCGGAGCAAGTCAAGGAAGACCCTAGCCTCACCGGTTCAACGATCATGATGCTCACTTCGGTGGGACACGTCGGGGACGCCGCGCGTTGCCGTAACCTCGGCATCGGCGCTTACCTGGTAAAACCAGTTCATCTCAACGAGCTTGCAAACGCGATTTGTCTCGCCCTGGAAAGGGGCACTGAAAAACCTACCGCAGAACTCGTAACAAGACATGCCTTGGGGGAAGCGAAGAACCGTCTGATCCGCACAACTTGAGAAAACTACGCGGATATGGACTAAGAAATTGGAACGCGCATACGGCATCGATCAAGGTCGGGGCGACGGAAAAGACCTGCCCGCTCTAAAACAAGGTGAGAACCGCTTCACATGAATAGCAATACTTCCGGTCGGATTGTAATCGAAACACCCGCGCCCGGGGTTTTTATTCACCGGTTCAGGGACCTCGAGCGCGAGTGCTCCGATGGTTCTTGGGACTTACGGGCTAAATTTTATTTTCCCAAGGCCTCCTTTGATTCTAATTTGGCCGACATTATCGGCGCAGGACAGAAAACGCCCCACGCCTAACTACAAAACTGGCTGACATGTGATCAATACGTGGGGGACTTCATTGGAGTCAAGTGAACTGCGGCTGAAAATACTATGACTCCATAATCAACTGGATATACGCCACTTAAGCGGTCATATGAACTAATTCTATTCGTCGGCCCTGGGATCGTGGTAGAGTGCCGATTGGATTGCTGGGGGTAACCTTGCCCGAGACACGAATCCATCCGACTGTAACCGTACGCTTCGGCCTCTTCGAGGTAAATTTCGCGACTGGAACAGTGACGCGGCAGGGAGCACGGGTCAAACTTCAGGAACAGCCCTTCCGAATCCTCTCCCTGCTCCTGTTGCAGTATGGCGAGATCGTGTCTCGGGAACAGTTGCGGCAAGCTCTCTGGCCGCAGGGCACGCACGTCAATTTTGAGGGGAGTCTAAACGCGGCTCTTAAGAAGCTCCGTGCGGCGCTGCAAGACGACGCAGAAAATCCACGTTTTATCGAAACCGTGCCCCGGCAAGGTTATCGCTTCCTTGCGCCAGTACACGTGATCAATGGGAATGCCCCTCCGGTTTTGCCAGGCCAATTTAACACACTGGAAAACGGTGAAAAATCGATAGAAGTACGCCTGCGGATGCATCCGGAATTCTCTCCCGAACTGCTCTCCGAATCGGATTGGGATCGTCAACGGGCGGAACGCACACAGCGGTGGTTTGACACCATGCTCCTTACGGTCGCCATATTGTTTGGATCCTGGTTTCTGTTTTTCATCGTGTACCCGGTTCCCCGGCCGAGCGTACAGCGGATGACGCGAATCGCCAACGCCGGACGCATCGATGAATGGGGCGGAATCGTCTCCGACGGAACGCGGATTTTCTTTTTGGAACACGATGCCGGACGCTGGAAACTCATGCAAACTTCGGTGGAGGGCGGCAACGCGGAAATGATGGCCGCGCCGTTCGAGAACACGCGTCTGTTTGGGATTTCGCCGGATCACTCGCAGTTTCTGATTGGCCAATTCACGCGCCGCGACGATGCGATGCCGCTTTGGCTCTGGCCGGTCCAGGGCGGTGAGCCGCGCCGGCTGGGCCAAGCAACGGGCCATGATCCCGCATGGTCGCCCGACGGGACGCAGATTGTGTTCGTGCGCGGCCAAGATCTCTACTCGATCCATCGAGACGGAACTCAGGTTCGCCAACTGGTCCACATCGACGGAAACCTACACGCGCCGGCATGGTCGCCCGATGGCGAAAACATTCGTTTCACGGTTGACCAGGGGGAATACGGAACGCAGTCGATCTGGCAGGTGACGGCAGATGGCAACGGCGCACATCCGCTTCTCCCTAGCGGCACGCAGCCGTCTAACCAGTCTACTGGGAACTGGACTGCGGACGGAAGATACTTCCTCTTCTCGGGCTGCGAACAGTACGAATGTAGTCTGTGGGCCATGCGCGACGCGTGGAGTTGGTTCCGGCGTTCCCACCATGCGCCGTTTTCATTGACAAGCGGACCGGATGACTTGCACGTAGCCATTCCGACGCAAACAGGTTCGCGGATATTTGCCTTCAGTTTCCGCCCACGCCGTGAACTGGAAAAGGTCGATCCTCGAACGATGCGCACTTCGATGCTGAGCCTCGATACGCTCGCCCAGGAAGCCAGCGTATCGCTCGATGGACAGATGGTCGTTTACTCGAATCGTCCAGACGGGTCCCTCTGGAGAAGCAACACGGACGGTTCGCAACGATTACGATTAACCAGTTCGCCGCTGGGGGGGTTGTCCCCGCGTTGGTCGCCGAAAGGCGAACAAATTCTCTTTACCGGCATACGCAACGATCAGCCCCGGCAGATTTACTTGCTCTCTTCGGACGGAGGAGCGATGCGTCCGGTCCTTCCGAAGGGGTGGGAAGGCGCCAACGCGGATTGGTCGCCGGACGGTTATCGCATCGTGGTCGTCATGCGCAATCTTAAAACTCATCCGCACTATGCGCTGTTTACACTCGAACCGACCACCGCCGTGTGGAAAGAGTTGCCGGATTCGAAGGATTACAATGAGCCGCGCTGGTCGCCTGATGGGCGCTACATCGCCGCATTAGATAGCTCCAACCACCATGTGTTTCTCTTTGATGTCCAAAGGGGGAAATGGGCTCCTCTTGCGTCCGGTGGATTTCTGGAGGCGCCATATTGGTCCGCGGACAGCTCCTCGATCTACTTCCAGGATCAGCTGGACGATCAGGAGTCCATCTTTCGGGCGGATATCGCAACCCAGCAAGTCCAGAGCGCTCTAGGGTTCGGAGAAATTCTCCGCGTGAGCGCCTCGCATTGCTTTTTCAGCGGATTGGATCGCGATGGTTCTATTTATGTGATGTTGGAACGCGGGCTGACGGACATTTACGCGCTGGACCTTGACCTGCCTTGACCTGCATTGATCCGCACTAACATGCAAACCGCGGGTGAACTACTCTTCGCTAAACTGATTGCGCTTTCGGTAGGCCATGACGGTAAGCGCGGTACAGATGAGAATCGGAGGTATCACCAGAATAAGGATACCTCCGCGCAACGCCTGGATGATCCGCGCTCCAGCGCCGGCAGCCTGCGTGTAACACAACGCACAATTCTGCGCGAAAGCTGAGGCAGGCACCCACAGTGCCGCCAGGAGGGCGGCCATTCTAGCTATCCCACGAATTCGGAGGCCATTTTTCCGGTTCATTTTCAGGTTCCTCCCGCTCGTCCTACTATCCGCCTTGCCCTGCGGTTCGTCAATTGGGCAATTGCCGCGTTTTCCCGTCGAGACTCCCGGGCTAGTGTCCGAAAGGGCGCATGTGCAGCAGACGGAAGCTGTCCGACCAGATCATGTTCATCATCAGCAGCACGAATATCGCGGCTGGAATCAACGTCAAAAAGAGGCCGCGGCTTTCCTGTGCCAGGTGCATAAAGTACCTGAGAGCCAAGGTTCCGCCGCAAAAAGCGAGCGCAAGCAAGATGGCCAGCAGCGATGCCGTCGAAAAATGCTGGTAGGCGAGGAAGACTTCCACAATCGTGATTGCGAGCAAGGCGAAGTAAACCGGCAGATATTTTGCGATTACGTTCCCCGATGTTTTTGAAGCCGCCATCGTGATGTTCCTCCGAAGTGCGCCGCCTAGCGCGACAGATTCAACAAGTAAACGAGTGGCACGACAAACATCCATACCAGATCGACAAAGTGCCAGTAGAGTCCCACCGTTTCGACGTGACCGGGAGTCAACCGCCCGCGCGCGAACCCGCGCGCGACCACCGCAATCGCTACAACTCCGCCGGTCACGTGCAGCAAATGAAGTCCCGTGATACTGAAGAACGTGGCGCCAAAAAGCGGCGAGCCCCAGGGATTTTGAAACAAGCGCACGCCTTCATCGATCAGCGCGAACCATTCGCGGATGTGCAGTCCGGCGAAGATCACGCCGAGTAAAATCGTGGACCACAAAAATCGTCCCGCCTTGGCCTTGTCTCCGGCCTTCGCGGAGTCTACCGCGCCGAGCATCGTCAGGCTGCTGGTGATAAGGATGGCCGTCATGATCAGGACATTGAGTATGCTGGGGCTGAATTTGAAAGGTGTGGGCCAATCGACGCTCGCCGTGCGCAAATAGCCATACCCGAACAGGAGGACTCCAAAGGTTGCCGCATCGGAGACGATGAACAACCAAATCGCCAGTTTTCTGGAGGGGATCGCGTAAGGCGACCCTTCCATTGTGGCGCCGTGCCCTTGCATCGCTACTTCGGATTCGCTCACAGTTTTTCTCTCTCTTTACCTCTAAAGTCTTACGGATATGACCAGAAGCACATAGAGCCACAGAACGCCCATGAAATGCCAGTAGATGGCCGTGTTCGCAACCGAACTCCTTCGCAGCGTGATCTGTTTAGGGGTCATGCGCACGATCAGGCGCAGGAGACCGGCAATCCCGCCGAGAACATGCAACGCATGAACAGCGGTGAAAACATACAGAAAGGAACTGTTCGAACTCGTCGCCAGATACAGTCCCTGTGCGGCGAGCTCTTTCCAAACCAGATATTGCCCCACGATGAAGACGAGCCCAAACACCAGCGTGATGGCAAGCCAGCGCAAACTGTTGCGAAGCGCGCTCGCTTCCAGTTCCGGGGCGTTCAGGAACGCGCGGCGGGCCATTTCCAGCGTAATGCTGCTGAGAAGCAATACGCCGGTATTCACGTAGAGGAGACGAGGAACCACTACATGGGTCCAGTCCCCAGAGCCTTGCCTCACAAAAAGCGCGCTGGTGAACGCCGCGAACCCCATGGTGATTGCGAAAATTCCAACCCAGATGCCGCTTTGGCTCTGGCCGGTGGAACGTGGCTTGGTCCCAGCTACTTTCGTGGCGCTCCCCTGCGGCGGCAGTGGAGGAGCTTGCGGCGGAGCTGAGGGAAAGGTCGTGGTAGCCATGAGCGCTCTTTTCTATGCCGTATTTTGCCAGGCGAGGAGACATCGTCCCCCGGCGGCGTCTTCACCATTATTACTCTTCGATAATTGATTCCGGCGAATCCTGCATCACGTAATCGCCCTTGGAGCCCTTCACACCGTACTGATATGGGTCGTGGTAAATGACGGGATGCTTGCCCGCAAAATTGTCCCACGGCGGAGGCGAAGGCATACTCCATTCGAGCGATGTCGCGTTCCACGGGTTCTCGGGGGCCTGCTTGCCTCGGAAACGGCTGTAAATCAAGTTAAAGAGAAAAATGAATTGCGCCGCACCGGTAATAAATGCGGCGATCGTAATAAATTTGTGGACTGGCATGAACGGGGCCATAAAGTCGTCCACAAACGACGAATACCGGCGCACGTTGCCCACCAGTCCAAGGTAATGGAAAGGCATGAAAATGCAATACGTTCCGACAAACGAAAACCAGAAATGCAGTTTGCCGAGCGTTTCATTCATCATGCGGCCTGTCATCTTTGGGAACCAAAAATACGTTCCGGAAAAGATGGCGAAGATGGCAGCGACGCCCATCACCATGTGGAAGTGTCCAACCACGAAATAAGTTGCGTGAAGGTAGATGTCAATGGAGGGTTGAGCCAGGAAAAAGCCGCTGATGCCTCCGCTGACGAACATGGAAACAAACCCGAGCGCAAATAGCGATGCGGAGTTGGTCTGGATATTCGCGCCGTACAGGCTGCCGAGCCAGACCAAGGTGATGATCGTCGCGGGAATGGTAATGGTCAGCGTCGGAAATGAGAACAAGAGCGACGAGAATGGGTTCATTCCGCTCACGAACATGTGGTGGCCCCACACCAACCAACTCAGGAAGCCGATCGACATCATCGAATAGATGAGGACCTTGGCGCTTAGCATCGGTTTGCGCATGCTGGTGATCAGCACATGCGAAACAATGCCCATGGCGGGCAGAATGGCGATGTACACCTCTGGGTGCCCAAAGAACCAGAACATATGTTGCCAGAGTAGCGGAGAACCTCCGGCATGAGGCTGGAGCCGATCACCCACCACAAGTCCCGCTGGTATGAAGAAGCTGGTCCCCGCGAACTTATCCAGAATCAGCAGCAAACAAGCCGGGAGGAGCACGGCGAAGGCCATCAACCCAATGCACGCGGTGATAAACCAGGCCCAGGTGGACATCGGCATGCGCATCAGGGTCATGCCTTTGGTGCGCAGGTCCAGCGTCGTCGCAATGAAATTCAATGAGCCGAGCAACTGACCAATGCAAAAGACGGCAATCGAAATCCCCCAGAGGCTTTGCCCCCAGCCCAGACCGGGGCCGGCATCGTTGCCCACCGCGCTCAGGGGAGCATACGCCGTCCAACCGGAAATTGGCGGGCCATCCGGGATGAAGAACGCCGAAATCAAGATTAGGAAAGCAACAAAAGTGATCCAGAAAGACATCATGTTGAAACGGGGGAAAGCCATGTCTTCAGCGCCGATTTGGATTGGCAGGAAATAGTTGCCAAATCCGGCAAAAGGCGCATTCGTCAGAACGAAGAAAACCATCAAAGTTCCGTGCATCGTCATTAACGACAGATAGTACTCCGGCGTGATGACACCGCCCGGCGCGCCGACCTTTGAAAGAAGTTCGAGGCCCGGCACTTTCGCCGCCGGCCAAACCAAATGGAAGCGCATTAGCCAGGAGAGCACCATGCCGATAAATACGGCCACCAGCCCCAGTCCGTAATATTGCTTGCCAATTACTTTATGATCGAGGCTGAAGACGTACTTTCGGAGGAAGCCTTCCGGCGGGGCATGTACGTGCGCCTCTTGTGCGGAATGTTCTTGCATGTTTCCACCTCTCTGAGGGAACCTCGAAGACACCGCCGATCGGACCGACCATCGGCCTGCGGGCCCCTAGCTATTGCTCCGACGCTTTTTGCTTGAGCCACTTGTCAAAATCTTCCTGTGACATCACGTTGAGATACGCCTTCATGTTGTAGTGACCGAGTCCACAAAGCTGCGTGCACACGATCTCGTACCTGCCCGTCTGAGTGGCGGTGAAATGAATCGCAAGGTCGAGGCCTGGCACAAAGTCCTGCTGGATGCGCAGCTCCCGCACGTAGAAAGAATGGCTTACATCCTTCGAATGCATGAGCAATTGAATTTCCTGGTTCACAGGAATAGCCAACTCGCCGGACACGATGTCATCTCGCGCCGCAACGTCATTGGCGGGATCCAGTCCAAAATAGTTTCCGTTGCCCTCGTCAATCTTGTCCGGATGAAGCGCGCCAAACGTTCCATCCGGCCCGGGATACCTGAAATAGAAAGCAAACTGGCCCGCTTGCGCCGAAATCTGCAACGCATTCGGTTTGGCCGGAGTAAAGTAAACATTGGCCCACGCTTTTTGCCCCAGGACGCCCAGCGCCAATACCTCCGTGCCAACGAGAATGAAGGCGGCGGCCACCATCAAATTCGCGCCCCCCCGCATTTGAGTGACCTTGGCGCCCGCTTTGCGATTCGAGTACTTCCACACAAAGAAAGCCAAAAGCAGCTGGGCGCCGAGAAAAGAGACGCCCGCCTCCGCCATGGTGTCCGATAGTTGCTCGTCGATCGCGTGGCCATGGGTTGAAATATCCACCGGCTGCACGTACATATGCGTCACAATGGGATACGCCGAGAGCACCGCGATAATCGCTAGAATTACTCCAAACAGTTTTCCCATAGCGCCTGCCTCCGCGCGGAAAAATCCCGCGCACTTCCTGCTGGACTGCGACGCCCCCCTGGCTTTCGGTCCTGCTTATGGCCGCCCCAAATCAATAAGGCTTTGCCTTGAAAACAAAGTTGACGGTTTTCGTCTCACTCCCTGCGATGGTCACTTCCATAGACTGGTCGCCATAGGATTCATGCCACGCTGTGACCGTGTATTTTCCTGCCGGCAAATTCGGAAGGCTGAAACCTCCGTCCCCGCTGGAAATGGCGTAATGAGAATTCTTCATCACCGCAAATTGACCGGACATCCAGGGATGAATGTTGCACTTCACCGGAATGAATTCCGGTTTGTCATATTTCTCCATATCCGGCGGGCTGCCGGGGGGTTGTGATTTGTTCCACTCGCGATTGATCGTCGGACGCGGGTGAATGTTGTGCGACGTCTGGTCGCTATTTACTATTTCCAGTGGCTGGTTCACCTGAAAGGCCAGTACATGGGGGATGTATTGGCAACCCTTCTGGTCGAACTTTGCCGGTTGGCTCGGCGCGCCCTCATCCGGAGCGCCTGCGGAAATATAAACCACTACATTTTCCAGGCTGTTGTTTGGACCGGTAACTACACCCTCCGTCGTCACCGGAGTTTCGTGCTGCTTGGCGCAACTCGGCTCTTTCGACATATCGATGGTCTTCGCTTTTGCCGGGGTGCCCTCGTAGGTCACTTTTCCGCTGATGGTACCGCCTGCTGGCCGGGCGTACACAATTCCCGCAACAACTAATGCGGCCAGAGCCGCCATGCACAATCGCTTGTTCTTCATTTCTCCAATCCTCCCAGACCTTGGTTCACTTTCTGATTCCTTTGACCTTTGAGCGATTACCTCACGCCGGAACCCGTCGGCGTGCCGGACGGCATTTTCGCCGCCACTTGTTCGGCGCCTTCCTTGGTCGATTTCCACATCGCCAATTCGGGGCTCTTGTGCGTCACTTGCAGGGTGCGCAGGTAGTGCACCAGATCCCAGGCCTCGTCGGGTTTAACGACGTCGGCAAACGAAGGCATTGGCGTACCGTCTAGTCCCGTATTAAAGATCTTGTAGAGGTCCTCGTTGGTTGTGCCGCATTTGAATCGCGAACCGGCTGCGAAGTTAAACGGCCGGATGGGCTGGTCGTTGTTGTCGGTGAGCGTGGAAGCGGACGGACCATCGCCGCGGCCCTCTTGGCCGTGGCACTTCCAGCATTCCAGCTTTTGGAAAAGCTCGTGGCCGTGATTGATGCTGTCGAGGGTGAGCTTCGGTTCCGATGGAATATGGATAGGTTCGCCGGGCTTTTCCGTCATCCAGCGCGGCGAAAAAGTTTTGATGAAGGCGATCAAATCGGCGCGATTTTGGCCCGTGAGCGTGATCCACGAAGGCATGTTGGAATTGACGATTCCACGCTCGATGGTGTTATAGAGGTCCTGGTCGGTCGGCAAGGTTCCGGTAGGAGTCGAACGGCACTTGAACGTTGCCGCCACGAAATTGCGCGGCAAGATATTCAGGTACGGCCCGTTTTCCCCAGTGCCGTCGCCCCGGAAACCGTGACATCCCCAGCAGTAACGGAAGTAAAGCTGTTTGCCTGTGTCCGCATGGCCCGTCCATTTTCCGACATGAGTTTCCACCTGCTGCGCCGATGTCAATGCAGGCAGGAGGGAGACCGCCAGAAGCGCTAAGAAGATCCGGATGGATTTCGTTGTCATGGGTCGCATCGTCTCTCCCTTAAAAATCGAAGTCAAAACCAATCAACAAGCTGCTGGTTGTGAGGTCCAAACCGGAAACGGGCGCAGCGCCTCGCTGGCGCATGATGGCGTATTCGTTATGGAAGGCAAAACCCGCGCGACTGGAAATGAACGGGTAGTACCTATATCCCACCGTTAGTACATCCATGTCTCCGAAGTTGGCGGGGTTGGTGGCGAAGACCTGACGGGACATCCGGATCAGTTCGTAGCGATTGATGAGCACGAGCTGCGGATTTGGCGCGTAATGGGTTTCGAACAAACCGCCGTTCCAAGTCGGCGACTGCGCGCCGGTGGGAAGCGGAGTGTTCGCCGGAGTGTTCGAACCAAGGAAAGCGCTATCCCATCCGTGGAAATACATCGTCGTGATATCGACTTTCTTGATGTACCACTGGCCGATTAGCCCCAGGCGGTAGAAGCTCTTATTGCCGATCCCGGTACCTGGGACGCCGGTTCCTCCCTGCGAGAACTGGAAAAATGTCGGCGCCTCTCCAAGGTAAGCGAATCCTCCCACGCGCTGGACTCCCAAGCTTCCAACCTCGAAGGCCTGGCTGGCTGCGAAATATCCGTCGTAGGCGCGGCTGGTGGGCAAGCCCGGGCTGCCGTCATTGGAGCTGAGCAAGGAGGCCGAATACCTGGTGCGGTCGTCCTTGGAGTGACCCATCAACTCCACGCCCACCTGGTTATCGCCGATGCCGAATGTGTAGGCCTCCGATACCGCTCCGGGAGCACCCGGACTTCCCGGGCTGACAAGTGGTTGGAAGTGATAGTTCGCGTAGATTCCCGACACGTTTGTGAGCGTCAGGATGCGCTTTTCGGAGAGCAAGTTATCCAACTCGAACTTGCCCATTTTGACGTTGAACCACGTGCTCCCAAAAAGATTGTCGAGACGCGCCCAAACGGATTCGAAGTGGAAGGCTCCCGTGTTGTCGGAAGATGGCAGCACATAAAACGATATGTTCTTGGCGAGCGTGCCGCCGGTGTGAAAGTCCAGACCGCTCCAGTCGAACCCATGCGTTGTGACCTTGCCTTCATCAGCGTTCAAACCGTCTACGCCGTCAACCAGTGTGCGATTCTGGCTCTCTCGATGCCAGTTTGGCGTGATACGGAAGGTGACAGGCCAATAGCCGGGGTCCTGGTATATGGGGGCATCCCGGTCGTTGCCTAGCTGATAGCCGTTGTCTTTGAATGCCTGCCCGAAGGGACTGAGCATTGGCCAGCCGAGGTGGCACGCGGAACACGGCATCCCATACTTACGCGCGAATGCCGGGATCGGGCGAATGTTGGCAGCCGGGAAAGGCAGGGCGTTGGCGGGAGGGCTATCCGCGAGGACCAGAGCCAGGAAGATAAAGCTGAGAAGAAGACCGGATACCAACCAAGACAGTTGATTCTTTACGATCCCTGGAGTCCGTTCGTTCATACCGCCTCCTCTGCACGGCAATCATCTTTCTTCAAAGATGAATGATGATTTGCGACGATTCGGACAGGGAAGGGCAGAGACATACCCCTACGCTTTACTTTCGAGCCGCCCAAAGTTGCGGCAAAGCCCGAAAGTACATCTTTGTAAGCAGTTAACACGCCCACAGAGATTCAGACCCATTTCCCCATAGGAAGAATGAGTCCAACTCCCAAGTCCCTGAACCGGGGGGAATGTACTCCCGTAAAAAATCGAATGCAAGAGGTTTTTTCATTATTGATTGATTTTTATTTGTTTGAATTTAAATTGTCGAAATACGAATCCCTGGCGTTTGTTCCGGGCAACCCCCGCGCGGATTGTTTTTGGCGCGCTTCCATTTCCCTGCTGTACAGAATATTGTTTCGGGCATACCCTGTGTTGCTTTCGGGATTGACATCCCTTCGTCCCCAGGAGTAGGAAGGAATCTTGCTCCTGCCGGAAAGGCGCCAATTGAAAAGCGCACTCCCGGCGATCGTTATCCAGAAGCGAATCGCGAATACGATGCAGACCGCACTGCCGGAACCAAAGCCAAAACGGTCGACCCGCCGGCCCCGATCCTTTTCTGCGAGCCTCGCCGCTGCATGGTCGGTCGTCATGACGCTTTGTTCGCTCTGCCCGGCGATGCAGGCGTACGCTGCAAAGGATCGCGACTTACCCAGCCCGGGGCTCGCAATTGAAATTCCCGCGACTCTCGATGACGTTCTTCAAGCTTTGCAGGAAGTGCTGCACGATCAAATCATCCACGGCACGTACATGTACGAGAAACAGCAGACACTGACCGGTGCGGCCGCGGTGGACTCCACACCTCTCTTCGAACCCTGGCGCGAAGACGGCAAGGTGTTTTACAAGATTCGACCCGAGGTCATCGCCCCCCGGCATTTCAGGGACAGCGCCGACCGGGGAACGATAGCGGTTCGGTATATCGTCACCAGCGTCAGTCCGGAACGCACACGTTTGCGGATTGTCGCGATTTTTGTCGAGGATTCACGCCACGGCTCGCACCCATCCGACGGCACCGTCGAATCCAGCGAATCCAAAATCATCCAGGAGCGTGTCCAGGCCATCCAGAATGCCCGGCAGGAAGCTGCCGAGAATCAACGCCGCCGCGAGAGCATTGATTTGGCGAATCAAACCATACTGCGTCAGCGCGAAGATGAAACTGCGCGCATGGCGGCCGCGGAATCTTCCGAGCGGGATCTCGAGCAGCGTGTCGACGCGTTGCGCCATCAAATTGAAATGAGAATCAAGGCCCCCGGCGCCAGCTTGAAATCGGCGCCGTTTCGCTCCGCCGCGGACGTGGCGGCTCTTGCTGCCTACACGGACGTGTTAATCGTGATTGTCACACCGCGCTGGTACGGCGTCGAGACGCCGGACGGCCGGCGCGGCTGGCTTTCCCAAGTCCAACTGGAGCCCCTTCCGTGAAGATTCAGAGATTCCATGTCCTTAAGGCCCGAAATCTCCTCTGGTTGCTGTTGTTCGTTGTCTGCAGCGCTCTTCCAAAAACCGCCGCCGGTCAAGTAGTTCCCTACGCGCGCTCCTTCGCGAAATCGAAAGAGGAAGTCGAAAAAGCACTCAATGAATTACAAGCATCCACAG
Organism: uncultured Acidobacteriota bacterium; assembly: GCA_963768275.1. Lineage (GTDB taxonomy): Bacteria > Acidobacteriota > Terriglobia > Acidiferrales > UBA7541 > Palsa-360. Next base: position 336,096 of record CAVYHH010000022.1, on the reverse strand, counting down.
GCCAGAAACTGCCGATCGTCGATGGATTCGTTATACCCGGTGACCAACCGCTGGATCACTACGAGCGCGCGTTCTACCAATTCTCCATCGACGTTCTGCCCGGCACGGCCAGCGGAGACACCATCGTCCGGGTTTCCGCGAAAATCACGGCCTGGTACGCCGATCGTGATCCCTCGAAATCGGGCTATCAAGTATTGCCGTCCAATGGCCGGCTTGAACTGGACCTACTGGATCGGCTTGCGGATAAATTTGGCGGGAAGCCAGCCACTTCCTTACTCAAACCGGAGCCGCAGGCTACTAAGCCAAGGATCGACCTCTCAAACGGTTCACCCACAATGCCTCCGGCTCCCAGGGGCTTCCCGCCCCCCTCGGCTAAGACACCTTCAACTCCCGGCGGAGAGGAAGTGTCCGCATTGGCCACCCAGCGCGGAGTTGAAGAAAAGCGCGTGCAACAGCTCAGCGCCGAGTTGCAGAGCTTGCAGGATATTCAGCGCAATCAGGCCCACCCTAACAATTTGGTGGTCGTGAAAAAATCCGGCACTCCCGTGTTGGCGCGGCCCGCGGAAGGTTCCCACCTCCTGTTCAATGCCGCGGCCGATGATGAGTTCGAATTTATCGACTCTGAGGGCGAGTGGATCCACGTGCAGATTTCAGGCGCGTCCCGCGGCTATATCCGCCGGAACGGATTAGATTTGCCGGAGGCCATCTCGGCGCGTCTGGAATCGCAAAACGGAAATGCCGGCGATGAAAAGCCTGCGGCGTTTCGAATCGAGCGCGAAGATAACAGCACGTTCCCGGGCGATTGGGAGGCGCTAAAGGGAAAGACCGTGAAGATTTATACCGTGCAGCCCGCCTCGCAGGACCCCAAGGAAATCCGCGCTTCCGCGAAGCTCCGTTTTGCGTCATCCCTGTTCAAAAAATTCTCCGCGGAGTCTGCCGCGGCCGCGCCAGCCGTGGAAGGCATCGTTGTAATCTTCGACTCGGCCGATGGCGGAATCATCGGCTGTTCGCTTCTCGACTCGCAGCAATTGGCCAGCGGCGCGCTTGCACAGGAAAATTTCTGGAAACGCTGTTATATAGACCCGCCCGACGCATTCCGGCCACCACCTAATCCGCAGGCATCGCCGCCACGACAAAAATAGATTGCATCTCGAGCTTCCCGCGGGTCAAATCTCGTTCGCGTGGGCGCGAGTTCTCGGTCTCCATTGAAAGCGATTTTGAATTGGCCACCCCAAAATATCTGCATGAAGTTGACAGGAAGCTGAAAAGTAGAAAGGGCAAGCGCGGAAGAAGGAAGAGTGCAAAGCGCCACACTGCAAGGCAAACATCGTGTGGATCGATCATTCGAAGAGGAGTGGGAGATTGCGCCGCGGGCGATCAAGAACGGGAACATCTCAGAGACGTACCGCCCCTATTGCGTTGCGCAGACGGTAGTACTCATTAATTAATTTATGGCTTAATATTGAAGACGAAATTGATATTCTTCGTTTCAGTTCCGCCCGCTATGACCTCCTGGGTTTGCGCACCATACTGCTCGTGCCAAGCCGTAACCGTGTACTTTCCAGGCAAGATCCCCTTCAGGCTGAAATTTCCCTTGTCGTCCGTTACCGCGTAGTGAGAAGTGTTCAGAACCGCGAAGTAGCCGTGCATCCACGGATGGATGTCGCATTTCACCTCAATAAACTCCGGCTTATCAAACGATGTGTTGATCGGCATCGACCCGGCCGGCTGCACCCTGTTCCATTCTGGATTCAACTTGGGCCTTGGGTGAATGTTATGGGAGAAAGGGTCATCACTATAAATCTGAAGGATCTGGCCCGCCTGCATGGCGAGAACGTGCGGGATATACATGCAGCCCTTCTGATCAAATCTGACAGGCTCACTTGGAATTGGAGAGGGTGACTCCCCAACCGAGATGTACACAACCACGTATTGCAGGGCGTTTGCAGGTCCGGTCACGACATTTTGGGCTAGCAGGGGCGGGTTGTGCTCCTTGGCACAGGTCGGCTCTTTGCCCATGTCAAGCGGCCTCATTTTCGGTGGTGTGCCCGCATAGGTTATTTTACCTTCGATGGTGCCAGAGGGGGCCGGTCCAGCACTGCCAACCATCACTGCCAAGGCGACAACAGCTGGAACCAAAATGTATCTTGATTGCATTGGAATCCTCCTAACCTTGCAATCGCCCATGAAAATCTATTCCCACCCGCGCCTGGCGGCGGATCCTCCCCGACGGGCTTCGGAACGCCCGGACGCGAGCACTGCCACGCCTGGAAGGTAGCCAACCCAGGCGTTTGAAGCGAAACCTGCAAGTCCCACGAGAAAGGAATCAAATCCTTGGCCTAATTTGCCTTGATACTATCAGAAAAGGATTGCTGAATAGCCCCAGAAATCGGGCTCGTGTTTCGTGTGAAGCATAGACGAAACAACGAATTCCGGGAGTCCTCTTCTCGGAATGTGGCCTTGCGATTCCCACTTTCGCGCAATCTCGTTTCTCGGGCGGCGTCTAGTCAGGAACTATACTGATGACGCCGAGCGGCAAATCAATTATGGATTCTATTCTTGAACTCAAGCCTCTGATTCGTGCAGGAGTGAACAACGCCAATGGCAGATTCAAATCGGAGCTGCGCTTTCTTGATTCCGGCGTTGACGGCCAATCCCTATGGGAAACACTTGGGAAAAAGGGCGACCAAGTATCGATACTTTGCGTTGAATATGCCGCAGAAGAAACTACAAGAGCTGTTGGCCTCCTGCTTTTGCGTGAGAAGGCACATATCTGTCAAACGATAGGTTTTCCTTGTTCGTATGCTCTGAGTGCGGTGACTTGGGATGCGGAACAATAGCCGCACTGGTAGAGAAACAAGGTGATGTTCATCACAGCCTCAACGTAGACGTTTAGACTAGAAGTGCACAATGGAGAGATTGACGCTGTGATGGTGGGACCTAAAGATGAAATCTTTCATCCCTGATTCGAGAGAATATGGCGGCCTGGGAACACTTTTCGCATGGTTCGGACATCGGCGTGCGTGGGATCGGAAGTTCCGTGGAAGAGGCATTCGAGCAGACCGCCGTTGCGCTCATGGCCGTCGTTGCGGACGTTACCACGATTGAGCAGAGCGAGATCGTCGAGGTTCGGTGCGACGCCCCGGACCTTGAACTCTTGCTGGTCAGCTGGCTCAACGCAATCATTTATGAAATGGCGGTGCGCAGGATGCTGTTTAGCAAGTTTCGAGTCGTTTTGGCTGGCCGCTCCCTGACTGGGACGTTGGGCGGTGAAAAGGTGGACCCGGAACGTCATCAAGTTGCGGTCGAAGCAAAAGGGGCTACGGTCACCGCATTGAGAGTCACATGTGATCAGGACGGCCAATGGCTGGCACAATGCGTCATTGATGTATGAGAGGCGCGCGAGAGCATCTATGGACCCACAATCGCTTGTGCGTTATTCGGATTTTGAATGGTGGATCAAGCCTACTGGACAGATGCGAGTGCCGGCAATCATATACGCTGACGAGCAGCTGATCACAGACATGGACGAAAAGGTACGCGAGCAGCTCACCAATGTAGCCACTTTGCCCGGAATACAACGCGCGGCGTATGCGATGCCGGATGCCCATTGGGGCTACGGGTTTCCAATCGGCGGCGTTGCAGCGTTTGATCCGAATGAGGGAGGCGTAATTTCCGCGGGAGGCGTCGGATTTGACATTTCCTGCGGAGTGCGTGCGCTCCATACCACACTCACCGCCAATGACTTGGAACCCAAAAAGACCGACCTTGCCGATGCGCTGTTCAGAAGCGTTCCCGCCGGGGTCGGCAGCACTGGCGAGATCCGGCTCAACGAACAGGAGATGGACAACATGCTTTGCGGCGGTGCGCAGTGGGCCGTGGGGCAGGGCTACGGGAATCCCGAAGATCTTGATTACATGGAAGAACGCGGGCGGGCAATTGGCGCGAAGCCCGAATGTGTGTCGCGCGAGGCGAAGAAACGCCAATGCGAGGAAATGGGAACGCTGGGCTCAGGCAATCACTATCTGGAAGTTCAACGAGTCGCCCAAATTTTTGACGCTTCTGCTGCCGATGCGATGGGACTACATGAAGACGGCATCATCGTCAGCATCCATTGCGGATCGCGGGGCCTCGGCCATCAGATCGGGACGGACTATCTGAAAAGCATGGTGATTCAGGGGTATCGGCCGGTTCCGGACCGTGAACTTGCCTGTGCCCCGATTCATTCAGAACTGGGACAGCACTATCTAGGCGCAATGCGTGCCGCCACCAATTGCGCGCTCGCCAACCGTCAAATCATCACACATCTTGTGCGCGGCGCCTTTGACCAGATCCTGCCAGATGCGAAGCTCACATTGCTCTACGACGTATCTCACAACACGTGCAAGATCGAGCAGCATTCTGTCGATGGCGATCGACGAGAACTATTCGTGCATCGCAAAGGCGCAACGCGCAGTTTTGGTCCAGGGCATCCCGACCTGCCGCAGTCGCTACAGGCAGTGGGACAGCCGGTGCTGATCGGCGGCACGATGGGAACCGAGTCCTATATTCTCGTCGGTACAGGCGAGAGTGAAAAATTGGCGTTCTCCTCGGCCTGTCACGGCGCTGGACGGGCGATGAGTCGAACGCAAGCGACCAAACGCTGGCATGGACGTCAACTCATCGACGAACTGCGCGAACGCGGCGTGCTGATTCGCACCCGGTCTTTTCGCGGGGTTGCGGAGGAGGCGCCGGGCGCCTACAAGGACGTCAACGCCGTTGCGGCGGCCGCCGAGCGGGCAAAATTGGCGCGGCGAGTCGCGCGCCTCGTGCCCGTAATCTGCGTCAAAGGTTGATCTCACCGGAGCCGCGTCACCAGGTATGGCGCTCGACAAACTTCGAGCCCTGGTCCTTGGCCGGTTCGGAACAAAGCAACTTCAAGGACAACTGTGATGTGTGTCACGGTCAGTGGCGCTTGCAGGGTCTAGAAGATATCCGCGAAGCGAGCAGATTCCGGCTGTCTTTGGGCCGTACTTATGCTCTGCGCTGAAAGAGACAACTATGGCGTTTCATCTGACTACAACAACATTTCAAGATGGAGAATTCATTCCGAAGGAATTCACATGTGACGGGCAGGACAATTCGCCCACGCTCGAATGGACCGAGCCGCCCGCCGGAACGAAAAGCTTTGCTGTTATTGTGGACGATCCCGACGCCCCGGCGGGGACATGGGTCCACTGGGTGGTCTACGATCTTCCCGGCGACGCGCGCAAGCTTGAGGAGGGTGTCGCGAAGGATCGCCAGCTTGCCGACGGAACGCGCCAGGGTCGGAATGATTTTGGCAAGATTGGCTACAATGGGCCATGCCCGCCCAAGGGTGGCCCGCACCGTTACTTCTTCAAACTCTATGCGCTGGACCGGAAGACAAGCCTCAAGGCCGGAGCCGGCAAGGCTGAACTGGAGCGTGCCATGAAAGGCCATATCCTAGCCGAGGCCGAGGTGGTCGGGCGATTCCAGCACTAGCGGATCGTCGGACGGGAAATTCAGGAATAAAGAGGAATTTTTCAATGAACTGCATTTTCACCTTGAACAAAGGATGTGAGTCATGAAATGCGCGACCGCCGGATGTTCGCATGAAGGACGGAGGGAATGCTCCGAGTGCTCGCGAAAATTCTGCGACGCTCACATCGAGACATGCAGCTTGTGCCAGGCGCTTGTGTGCTTCGAGTGCCGCGACGAGCACGACGCCAACAATCCTCTGCATGAGGAAGGCCCCGGGACAGGGTGATTTGAAGTTTAGATTTTACCCGGGCATTTATATTTGACCGCATCACGGATGGGATTGCGCGGAAAGATGTGGACACCCTCGAAGGCGCATCGGAACAGCCGGACAAGAACGCATGTCGAGGTGTCCGCGATGGAGCTGATGAATGTGATCAGGAAATACGTCTTGGCAGGCATAACTTGCCTGCTCATCAGCGCCGGCTTGGTTTGGGCAGGTTCATGGATGGCTCGTTGCGGCAACTTGAGTGACGCTTGGCTGTGCCGTGTCGCTGAGAGAGTGGGAGGCGCTGTTCTTGCGCCCGGTCTCATGACTGAGCTGTACAGCGGCTCGAAACCTTTAGTGCTTGTGAGTGACACTCTATTTTATGCAGTGATCTTCTTCCTCATCTCCTACTTCTGGATGCAGCGAGGGAGCAAGATTCAGTAATTTGCTTGCCTCCCCGGAAATGGGCCTGCAGTAGTGTCCATAGGGGTTAAAAAAATCTGCACCTTCGTACGCTTGCAACTGAGATCGCTCAGATCACGCCTCTAGAGCATTGAAGGATACGTCTCGGGGACCTCGCCGGTCTCCCAAGCCGCGGTTCGTTCGAGAGGCTCAACGGCGCGAGTCTCGTCGTAGTGCAGAATGGCGTCGAATTGTTCCGGAAGCTGAGCGTGGAAGTAGTGGCTCGCACGCTCGGATCGAGGAAGATAGATGACACCAATGGCCCGCTCGAGACGTGGTTCCCGCAAGAGAGAGGTGGCCTTTTCTTTGTCGCCGAGTGGAAGCAGGAAATTCTGGATTCCGGCTTCGTGGAAAAGGGCCTCGTAACTCCCGGCTAGTGCTGGCCGAACGTGTTTGCGTTCCGCAGCCGCATCCCACCCCGATGCTGCGGTGACCGTGCCGGTGTACGTTGTGAATCCGACGAGCGTCGCTTCTTTTCCGTAGCGCTGGCGGACAAGTTGTCCGAGATTGAGCTCGCCCCGTTGTCCCATCTCGGTGGCGCGAGCATCGCCCAGGTGAGAATTGTGCGCCCAGACGACGATCTTTGCCTTGGGGCCGAGGTGGTGAGTCAACGCCTCTAACGTCTCGGCCATATGGGTGTCCCTCAGATTCCAAGAGGAAATTCGTTCGTGAAACATGGAGCGGTAATACTCCTCGGCATTCTTCACCAAGCGAGCATTCTGTTCCGCAAAGAAAAATGCGTCCCGGGCGACGCGGCCATCGCGGTTTGCCAGATCGGCGGCGCGTCGGCGCATTTCCGTCCACTGGCCAACAACTTCATTTTCACAGCTTTTGCTCAGACCGATAGCTGGCGGCATAACCGTATGCTTGAGTGTCTTCACCAAAGTTGTTCGAAGCAGGCGTAGCGATACCGCGCGCGTTGCGCAGCCTCCGGATCCACTTTGTCCAAGAAATCCAACACTGCCTGCATGGATGTATGCAAGCTGTAGAGATCCAGCCCATAGAAACCGACCCGCTTGGAATGCCGGTGCTCATTGTAATTCCGCAGCCAACCTACAAAATCGAGAACATCGGCGTTGCGCCACATCCAGGCAGGAAATCTCTGGAAGCCCGCAAGCGCGTCGATCGCATCTTCGTCTTCACCCTCAAAGCGCACGAATTGATTAACGCGATATGCGTCGGGCCAGTCTGCTTCTACAGCGACTGCGGTGAATCCCTTTTCCGCAATCAAGCGCTTGGTGATCTGCGCGCGCAGGCGATAGAACTCATGGCTTCCATGCGAAGCCTCTCCGATGAGAACGAACCGGGAGTCACCAATCATTTCGAGCAAGGGATCGAAATCGGTGGTTTCCCCGGTAAGCGGATGTGCCGCTTGGCGAATCGCGTGAATAAGATCGTGTTCGTGTCTTGAGATCATTTCACACCTCGATCAATACAAGTTAGCTGGAGAGTTCGATGCTGAACCTCGTATTCAACATTTTCATTTGTGTAACACTTGGGCCGCCAATCATTGCCGTGTTCCCCTTGATGTGACTTGCGTATCCAGATCGTTCGGTTCGCGGCGCCATCGGGAAGCCGCATCGAGCAGTTCTTTTACTTCCTCGTCCGATACTTGGGAGAAGTCAGCGTAAAATTGTCCGACTCCATAAAACGGCTGCGGCATTTCCAGGCACACAAGTTCGTCCGCCTCGAATCGGAGCTGATTGCAAGTGGAAGGCGGGGCGACAGGAACTGCCACAACTATCCGCGCAGGCTTCATTTGACGCAACGCACGAATGGCAGCCTTCATGGTCGACCCAGTGGCGACACCGTCATCGACGAGAATAACGGCCAGGCCACTTACCTCTAGCGGAGGCTTCCCGCCCCGATATGCTCGTTGGCGGCGTCCCAGTTCTTGTTCTTCCGCCCTTGTTACTCGCTGGATATCTAACCCGGTTATTCCCAAGCCCTCAACGATATCCCGGTTAAGAATGCGAACCCCTCCGCTCGCAATTGCCCCAAAGGCCAACTCCTCGCGCCCTGGAACACCGAGTTTGCGCAATACGAACACATCAAGGGGGGCCCTAAGTTCCTTGGCAACCTCGAAAGCGACTGGAACGCCTCCGCGCGGGGCTCCCAGTACAATCACATCTTCACGGTTTGCGTATTTCCTTAGGCACAGGGCTAGCATTCGACCAGCTTCTTTGCGATTTGCAAATGTCATTTGAGCGCCCCCTCCTCGTCCAGTAATCCTTCTCGACAACCATATTTAAATACTCGACGGCTTCAGGATCAGTGAGAACAATCACTGCTTGGAGTGAGGTGAGTCACACGCCACGATCTGGCGCCTGTGCTTCGCGCCGGTGACGCAGACCACATCCAGTTGTGTGCGCGGTCACATACCCAAAAAGGGGACGCGAGTAAACATGGGGCAGGTACGAACGGAGCCGATGCTAGAGACGTAAGGGCGGGCCGAACTTGGGAGATGGCATCCGTCGTCACAATCAGGAGGCAGGAAAATGAAAATAGTCAGAACGATCCTAACCGTACTCACAGTTTCATTACTTATGGTTACGTTTGCTGCGGCCGCACGCGCGGATACAGCGTTCAACAAGCGAACCGTGGTCACCTTTACCCAGCCCGTGGAGATTCCCGGTCAAGTTCTTCCCTCGGGCACATACACCATCGAACTGTATGAGAGCTTTGGCAGCCGCCATATCGTGCGTATTTACAACGCCGACCGGTCCAAGCTCATCGCAACCGTGCTGGCGATTCCGAATCAGCGGCTCACGCCAACGAGCGACAATGTGATGAAATTCTCAGAGCGGCCCGGTAATGCTCCAGACGCACTGAAGGCCTGGTTCTACCCAGGTAACAACTTTGGCCAGGAGTTCGTCTACCCGAAGGCGCGCGCGGTTGAGCTCGCCCAGGTGACGCACGAAACCATTCCCGCAGTGGAAACCGAGCCCGCGACCATCGAGGAATTCAAGAGCGAGCCCATCGTTGCGGAAACTCCCGAGCAGAAGGAAGTCCCAATCGCCGAGGCGATTCCTGCCCCAGCCCCGGAAACTCTGACGGCTGCTCCGGCTCTGCCGAAGACGGCCAGCCAGGTTCCGCTGATCGCGCTGCTTGGCATGCTGTCTGTAACTTTTGCGTTTATGCTGAAGCGGCTTGTTAGCTGATCATCATGAACGCGACGAAACTCCAATGCGCCGCGGGCAAGAGTTGCTGCTTTGGCCCGCGGCGCAGGGAGGTCCTACTTTGAATCTCGTGACTTCATTTCGTAATCCAATCTTTCGCAGCCGCGGCGTTGTCGCCGTGGTGGTGCTTTTATGCGCGGCTGCGGCCTATGCGCGCACGCCGCAATCCGCACAGTCTACCTCCGCGGGCCAAGGCACAATTTCCGTGGAGACGGCGCTGGTGGTGCTCCCAGTTCGCGTAACCGGCGCGGATGGTGATTTCGTTTCCGGGCTGGCACAGGAACGTTTTCGCGTTTTCGAGGACGGGCGGCGGCAGCCGATTACGCTGTTCGGGCAGGAGGATACTCCAGTGACAGTGGGCTTGGTGGTGGACCACAGCCGCAGCATGGGCTCGAAGCTGTCGGGCGTGGCTGCCGCGGTTTCAGCCTTCGCGCAATCGAGCAATCCGGACGATGAAATGTTCGTGGTGGACTTCAGCGACAACGTGTCGGTGGAACTGCCCGGGGGAAAGCCCTTCACCAGCAATCCGCGGGAGCTGGCACAGGCCGTATCGGCGGTCTCCGCGCGCGGAATGACCGCGCTCTACGACGCCGTGGCCGAAGGGTTGAATCATCTGCAACTCGGCCGTTGGGATAAGAAGGCCCTGATCATCGTCAGTGACGGCGGCGACAATGCCAGCGGGCGAAAGTACGCAGACGTCCTGGAGCTGTCACGCCGATCGCAGGCGGTGATTTACGCGATCGGACTCGTCGGTGCACCTGAGGAAGAAAACCCAGGAGTCCTTCGGCGGCTATCCAAGGACACAGGCGGATTGGCGTTCTTTCCGGCGCAAGGTCAATCGATCTCAGACATCTCCGCGAGGATCGCGCACGATCTCCGCGAGCAATACACGCTGGGATTCACGCCGGAAAAGAGAAACGACGACTCGTTTCGGAAAATTCGTGTAGAAGTGACGGCTCCCGGACTGGGCAAACTGCAGGTGCGGACGCGCTCCGGCTATTCCGCCGCGGCGCTGAAGCGGCCCGTGGCCGGAGCCGGCAAGGGCCAATCATGAGAGTGACCATCGCCATGAGCCAGGACGGAGAAGAATTGAGGGGACGGGTGCTTCGCGCGGCCTACTATGCGTTTCTTGTGGCCGGGATCATGGCACTTAGTTATGCGGGCTATGCCGTGCTGGACCGTTACTGGTTTCAGGGCATCGAGACGTCGAAGTTTGAAGCGGTCAGCGCGCCTGCCGAACTGCCCACAGTCGAGGCGGCTCCAATTGCAGAAGGCGGCGTGATCGGCGAGATCGAAGTACCGCGCCTGGGATTGAAAGCGATTGTCGTGCAGGGCGACTCGGAGAAACTGTTGCGGCGCGCGGTGGGGCATCTCCCGGGGACCGCGCTGCCCGGCGAAGCGGGGAATGTCGCCCTGGCGGGCCATCGCGACAGTCTCTTCCGGCCTCTGCGCAACGTCCGTCCGGGCGACACAATCACTTTGAGGACACCGGAGCGCGAATTCCAGTACGAAGTGGAATGGACTGCGGTAGTCCCTCCGACGGCGGTGCGCGTGATCCAACCGACGACGGAGCCGGCATTGACGTTGGTAACGTGCTTTCCGTTTTACTACGTCGGAGCGGCGCCGGATCGATTCATCGTTCGCGCGCGCAAAATCGCGGTTGCACCGAAGGCGCCGAGCGCGCCCTGAACGAGCAGAGCCCACCGGAAGTTCCAGAGTTCAAGCAACAGGCGGCTATTATGGCTCTCTATGATGTAAACCACGTCCTTACGTGATGCGGAACACTGAGATTGACTCGGACTGGCAGCACACTAGTTGGGGAATATGGGACTTAGAGTTAGAACCTGTCCGGGAGGGAACCATGATTACGCGCTCCATGATCTTGCTTGCTGCTTTGCTCTATCTCGTCACTGCAGCCGGCGCCAAAGATCACTCACCTGTGGAACAGACGCAGTTTCCATCAGCCTATGTTCCGTCGGGTGAGACAATGTACAAGCAATATTGCTCCGCCTGTCACGGCGCCGACGGCAAAGGGGACGGCCCAGTTGCCTCCGTGCTCAAAATACCGCCGCCAGATCTCACCACGCTGGCCATGCGTCATGGCGGCAAATTCCCGTACGAATATGTCTCTTCGGTTCTTCGGTTTGGGCCAGGCGTTTTCGCTCACGGCTCATCGGACATGCCCACATGGGGTCCCATTTTCAATTTCATAGACAAGTACAACGAGCGCTCTGTACAACAGCGCATCATGAACCTTGCCGGTTACCTGGCATCTCTGCAGCAGTGGGTCATCGCTGACCGGTCGACATCCTTCTTTGAGAGCCCGTCCGCACGACATTAGTTGTACTTTGGTTTGAATGGACGCACTGCATTCAATCAGACCAAAGCACGGAAAGTTTCAGGTGGAGGCCTTAGATGTCCGTGCGATTTATTCGCGATGCCTTTGTGATCTGCGCGCTGTTCGGATCGATTGCCAGCCTCCATGCCGCACAGCAAGAGCAAGTCAAAAAAGCTCAGGCCACCCTTCCAAATACCCCAACTGGCGCTGACCTGTACAAGAAACATTGCGTAGTCTGCCACGGCAATGACTTAAAGGGAGTTAGGCCAGTCCCCGCTCCCTACAGAGTGCCGCCGGACCTGACCACGTTGGCCCGGCGCCACGATGGCGTATTCCCTGACGCCTACGTTGCAGGTGTGCTGCGAAATGGCGTGACCATGCCTGCGCATGGCCCCGCTCAGATGCCGATTTGGGGAACAGATTTTACGGAGACGGACGGATTAGATGCGACTCAGGTCAAAATACGGATTGCTAATCTGACGAACTATATGAAATTACACCAAGCAAAATAAAACGAATACTAGCTTTCTATGGTTCTACCCTCCTCACTTAATGCCTGTCCACGCGCGCTCGTGCAAGAAATAGGCGATGGTGGTATAAGAGTCGCGAACCATCATAAAGGCCGCCGCAGTCATCACTTGCCCGTTAGCAAGTAGATTGTCAGGAAATTCAGGCGTCCCGACTAAATGCAAAGGAAATGCTCAGCGGGTGAGAGATGCTAAAAATTGGCAGGATTCTTCTCCCGATCGATTTCGGGGATCCATCGAAGCAGGTGGTTCATCAGGCCGCGGTTCTAGCCCGCCACTTCCATGCCGAGATCGTGATGTTGCACGTGGTGACGCCGCTGAGCTATTCCGCGGGCATGATCGAGGGTGGGTATGTGCCCGCGAACCTGGGCGATCTGCTCCAGGAACTCATCCACCAGGCTCAGAAAAAACTCGATCAGGCTCTCGGGCCCGAGTTCGATGGGATTGATGTCAAGCGCATGCTGTTGGAGGGAGATCCGGCGCTCACCATCGTAAAAACAGCTCGCGCCGAAAAAGCTGACTTGATCGCCCTGCCAACGCACGGCTACGGTGCGTTTCGCCGCTTCCTCCTGGGTTCGGTGACAGCGAAAGTTCTTCACGATAGCGATTGCCCCGTGTGGACCGCCGCCCATCTCGAAGAAGAGCCCGCCCGCGAATTCTCGATTCGCAACATTCTCTGTGCGGTAGATTTGAGCCCCCATAGCACCAAGACTGTCCAGTGGGCCGCGCAGATGGCCGCTGAATTTGGCGCCCGGCTGACGCTTGCTCATATCACTGCAGGCATGGAAATCTTTGGGCCTGGGCCATACCAAGTGGATCCCTCCTGGACAGAGGCTCTTGCAAGTTCCGCCAACCGCCGGCTCGCAAATCTTCAGCAGGAAGTCGGCGCCAAGGCCGAGGTATTCGTCGGCAGTGGTGATGTGCCCAAGATGTTGAGCCATGCGGCAGACCAAACGAGTGCGGATGTGCTCGTGATTGGCCGGCCGTCGAGCGGGCGCCTGCGAGCCACCGGCTATGGGATCATTCGCGAATCACATGTTCCTGTCCTGAGCGTTTGAAAATGCGCTGGGATTCTAGTTCCTTCCTGCGACGCAAGTAAGGAGCGGTCAAACCCAGACTCCCGACGAGGAACGTCTTTTCCCCAGATCATGAAAAGGATCGTGACCGCAATCGAGCAGGGCTAGGAAACCGGCATGGCTTGGCAGACCATCGCAAAATCAGCAAGAGACTGGGCACTGATTCCTAATCTAGCGGACTATGAGCGAGCCAGGCAGACGTTCACCTGGGAAAATGTCCGCAAAGAGCTTGATGGCCTGCCAGGTGGACAAGGACTAAATATTGCCTACGAAGCGATCGACCGACATGCAAATGGTCCGCTTTGCGATCACTTGGCGATCCGCTGGCTCGGTAAGAACGGCGAGGTCGAAGACTTCACTTACGGTCAGCTTCAGACCCTCACGAACCGATTCGCAAATGTCTTGCAGCATCTCGGCGTGAGCAAGGGAGACCGCGTATATGTTTTGGCAGGCCGGATTCCCGAATTGTATGTCGCTGCCTTGGGAACATTGAAGCGCGGATGTGTCTTCTGTCCTTTATTCTCCGCCTTTGGTCCGGAGCCCATTCGGGCACGCGTGACGATTGGCCAGGCAAAGGTACTAATCACAACCGAGTCGCTCTATGACCGAAAGGTGAAGGCACTCCGCCCCTCTCTGCCGTTTCTCGATCATGTTGTACTGATCGGGAGCAATCGTCAGCCGACCAACGTGCCTAACACGACGGATTATCTTCAACTGATGGAGAATGCCGGCGACTCATATACGATCCAGCCGACCTCGTCGGAAGATATTGCTCTTCTCCATTTCACGAGCGGCACGACAGGAACTCCCAAGGGCGCGGTTCACGTCCACGGGGCTGTCATCGCCCATCACATCACCGGCAAGCTTGCGCTTGATTTCCACAAGGACGACATCTTCTGGTGCACTGCAGACCCGGGATGGGTGACAGGGACGTCCTATGGCGTCATTGCTCCGCTTACGAACGGCATTACGAGCATCGTTGACGAAGGAGATTTCGACGCGGAGCGTTGGTATGGAATTCTTCAATCGCAGAAAGTGAGCATCTGGTATTCTGCGCCAACTGCCATTCGCATGTTGATGAAGACGGGATCTGAAGTTGTGCGGAAATACGACCTCAGCTCGTTACGCTTCCTCTCCAGTGTTGGAGAGCCGCTGAATCCCGAGGCGGTTGTATGGAGCAGGGAAGTCTTTGGGCTTCCTTTCCACGATAATTGGTGGCAAACGGAAACCGGCGGAATCATGATCGCCAACTTTGCATCGATGGACATTCGACCTGGTTCGATGGGCAGGCCTTTGCCGGGCATCGAGGCGGCGATTGTTCGAAAGACCGAGGATGGCGCAACGGAAGAGATCTCGGATCCCGATGTCCAGGGGGAACTGGCTCTTCGCCCGGGCTGGCCCTCGATGTTTCGAGCTTACTGGGGCGAACCTGAACGGTATCAGAAATGCTTTGCAGGAGGTTTTTATCTAACCGGAGATCTTGCGAAGCGAGACAAAGATGGATACTTCTGGTTTGTCGGCCGCAAGGACGATGTGATCAAGACTTCCGGGCATCTCATCGGTCCGTTCGAAGTGGAGAGCGTTTTAATGGAGCACAAGGCCGTCGCTGAGTCGGGAGTCATTGGCAAGCCGGACCCGATGGCGCTCGAGATCGTAAAAGCATTTGTGGTGCTCCGCAAAGGTTATGTGGCTAGCGAAGCCTTGCAGCGCGAATTGCTTGGGTTCGCGCGGACAAGACTCGGGGCTGTCGTGGCCCCGAAAGAGATTGAATTCGTGGAATCACTGCCGAGGACACGAAGCGGTAAGATTATGCGTCGTCTGCTGAAAGCGCGAGAACTCGGCCTTCCCGAAGGGGATATCTCCACACTGGAGTCAGCCTAGATGGGGACGAATACCATCTCCGAGCCTTTGCCGGTCGATCGGGAACACGCCCTGTTCCTGTTTCGAGAAATGCTGCGCATCCGCCGATTCGAAGAGAAGGCCGCCGAGATGTACAGCCTGCAAAAGATTCATGGCTTCCTCCACCTTTATATCGGGGAGGAAGCGACAGGCGTGGGAGCCATGCAGGCATTCACACCAGATGACGCGATTGTGGCGACATATCGCGAGCATGGCCAGGCGCTCGCACGCGGTATGCCGGCCGCTGCCCTGATGGCAGAAATGTACGGCAAGGCCACGGGATGCAGTCACGGCCACGGGGGCTCGATGCACTTTTTCGATGCGAGTCGCCGTTTCTATGGCGGGTATGCGATCGTCGGTGGCGGATTGCCCATCGCGGTGGGTCTGGCGCTGGCCGACAAAATGCAAGGCCGGAAGAGAGTGACGGCGTGTTTCTTCGGAGACGGAGCGGTTGCCGAGGGTGAATTCCACGAATCCATGAATCTCGCAGCCTTGTGGAAGCTTCCCGTGGTTTTTCTCTGCGAGAACAACCTCTATGCCATGGGCACGGCACTGGCGCGGCATCAATCACAAATAAACATCAGTCTGAAGGCGCAATCTTACGGTATGGACTCAAGTTCCGTAGACGGTATGGATGTGCTTGCCGTCGAGGGCGCTGCGAAGCGGGCTGCGGCATTCGTCAGGAGCGGCAACGGACCTTTCCTGCTGGAACTGCGAACCTACCGCTTCCGCGCGCATTCGATGTCCGATCCCGACTTGTACCGCGCGAAGGAAGAAATCGAGGAATGGAAAAAGCGCGATCCAATCTCGCTCTTCAAGGTTCGGCTGCGCGATTGGGGATTGCTAACTGAGTCAGACGTGGCCCATATCGAGTCAGAAATCAGCGCAGAGATCGACAGCGCGGTCCGGTTTGCGGAAACTAGCCCAGTAGAACAAGTTGAGGACCTGCTCAAAGATGTCTGTGCTCGGGTGAAACCTTGACCAAGATGACCTACCGCGAAGCGGTGCGGGCGGCATTGCGCAAAGCGCTTCGAAGCGATCCTCGCGTTTTCCTCATGGGGGAGGACGTCGGCCGATACGGCGGCTCGTTTGCGGTAAGTCACGGCCTTCTCGATGAGTTTGGACCGGAACGGATCCGCGATACTCCGCTTTCTGAATCCGTCTTTGTGGGCGCGGGAATTGGAGCAGCTCTGGGCGGGATGCGGCCAATCGTGGAAATCATGACGGTCAATTTCAGCATGTTGGCCATGGACCAGATTCTGAACAACGCCGCGACGTTGCGTCACATGTCCGGCGGCCAGTTCGGCGTGCCCCTTGTCGTGCGTATCGCTACGGGAGGGGGACGCCAAATGGCTGCGCAGCATTCTCATAGCCTGGAAGTTTGGTACGCCCACATCCCGGGCATCAAGGTCTTGACGCCTGCGACGGTTGCCGACGCTTATGGAATGTTGCTGGCGGCCCTTCAGGAGCCGGATCCCGTCTTTATCTTCGAGCATGCAACGCTGTATCCATTGGAAGGTGAAATTGAAGAGACGGCAGAATTGGTTGACCTCAACCGCGCGGCAGTGCGGCGTCCCGGGCGAGATGTAACTCTCATCACCTACGGAGGAACACTTGGCAAGACATTGCAGGCGGCTGAACAACTTGCCGGGGAAGCGATCGATGCAGAAGTAATCGATCTTCGCTCCCTGCGCCCGCTGGATACATCGACGATTGTGGATTCCGTTGCTAAGACGCATCGCGCAGTGATTGTCGATGAGAGTTGGAGAACTGGGAGTTTTGCAGCGGAGGTTAGTGCGCAAATCATGGAGTTCGCCTTTGACGATCTGGACGCACCAGTGGCCCGCGTGTGCAGTGCCGAGGTGCCGATGCCCTACGCCAAGCACCTCGAGGCGGCGACGCTGCCACAGATCGAGGGAATCGTAAACGCTGCGCGGAGCTTGGTGCCGCGTCATGGCTGAGTTTCCAATGCCGCAACTCGGCGCGGACATGAGTGCAGGAAAGCTCCTGCGGTGGCGCAAGCTTGCGGGAGATCATGTGCAGCGGGGAGATATCATCGCGGACGTCGAAACAGATAAAGCGGACATTGAAATCGAAGTCTTCACGACTGGTGTGATTGAAAAGTTCCTCGTGCAGCCGGGAGAAAAGGTTCCCGTCGGGACCGTCTTGGCTGTCATTCGCGAGGAAGGGAAGCCGCTTACGGCCGAAGAACAGCGTATCCTGACCACCGCGCCCCGCGAACCAATTCCAGCCATGACGGTAGCGCCCGCGCCTTCGATACCACCAATGGCAGCACGCCCCGCTGCGGGCGAGGCAAGGCTTCACATCTCTCCTGCAGCAAAAAAGCTTGCGGCCGATCTGGGAGTCGACCCGGTTTCCATTGCCGGGACAGGTCCCGGAGGCCGAATCACTTTGGAAGATGTCCAGCGGGCAGCGCAAGCCAAAGCTGCTCAGCCAGCGGCGGAGGTAACGTTAGATCGGCCGGCACGAATGCGCCAGGCGATTGCCGCCGCGATGGCACGGTCAAAGCGAGAAATTCCTCACTATTATCTGAGCACGACGGTCGACATGAGCCGGGTGATGGCTTGGCTCACTCAGGAAAATCTCAAGCGCACAGTCGAAGAACGGCTCGTGTATGGAGTGCTGCTTCTCAAGGCGGTAGCCCTTGCTTTGCGCGATGCTCCCGAGTTGAACTCGATTTGGATGGGCGGAACGGCGACCCCGGTTCGCGATATTCATGTGGGAGTAGCGATTTCCTTGAGAGGCGGCGGGCTCGTGGCTCCCGCACTGCACAATACGGATCGCCAGAGCCTTGGTGATCTGATGAAAAATTTCCGTGATCTAGTTCAAAGGGCGCGCGCGGGCTCGCTTCGGAGTTCCGAATTGAGCGACCCGACGATCACGGTCACAAGTTTGGGTGAGCAAGGGGTGGAGAGCGTCTTCGGCATTATCTATCCTCCTCAAGTCGCATTGGTGGGCTTTGGCAAAGTTGTCGAGCGTCCCTGGTCCACGGGCGGACAGGTCGTCTCCCGACCCCTTATCACAGCCACACTCTCTGCAGACCATCGTGTAAGCGACGGTCACCGGGGAGGGCTTTTTCTCGCAGCCGTCGACCGCAGGCTTCAGGAACCGGAAAAGCTATGACCAAAGACCAAATCCGAGAAACTGTCCTCCGTGTTCTTGGCCAGATTGCGCCCGAGGCTGATTTGTCGCAGATCAAATCGGATCTACGGATTCGCGATCAATTGGACATTGATTCCATGGACCTGCTGAACTGGGTCATTGGCCTGCACAAGGAATTGAACGTTGACATTCCAGAGGCGGACTACCCCAGGCTTGCCACATTGGATGGTTGCATCGATTATCTTTCGGCTCGCCGAGAACTTCAGTAGCGCATCGGTTTCGAATTCGCAGAGAACGATGGCGACACAATAAATTCGTCAAGCCCTGCCGGGAGCCTTGGCGCCTCCCGCTCGCAATGTGCGCGCCAGGATTGAAGTGCGCGATTTCGATGCATCGCAAGCGCGGCACGGGGCAGGTTCTTTTGCCTGCTCAGTCAGCCGAAGCCGCCGTGACTTTAGCCGCTTGCTGCATTTTCTGCTTGGGGACGACGCGGACCGTGCTGGCTTGCGGCCCTTTTTCTCCCGCCTCTTCGACAAACCTCACAGTTGTCCCGACCTGCAAACGAGGGTACGCTCGGCCAAGAACACTGTTCTTATGAAAGTAGATTTCGCGTCCGTCGTCCGAAGTCAGGAATCCGTAACCTTCCTGCGGGAAAATCTTGCTCACGCGAGCCTCGGGAAGTAATGTTGGACTCTTGATCTCGCCCCGCTGCCGGCGGGCATAATCCTGCAAACGCCGCCCTGCAGCTTTAAATGCATCGTTGATTGCCTGCCGAAGCTCTTTATGCGGAACCTTCACTTCCGATTTCTTCCTGCTCTCTCGTTCGCCTAAATGGCGAGCCCGAGCGTTCAGGCTTGGCTCGCGTTTCACTACGATTTCTCCGCGCGGGACGGTCAGGTCAATACGAATGTGGTACGGACTTCCTTTCCTGTGGTGACGATGCGGAACTTCAACCGCCACGCGGCATCCCATCACCCGGCTGTAAAGGGTATCAAGCTTGGCTGCTTCGTCATGAATCCACTTTTCAATCTCTGCTGATGGTTTCATATTCCGGTATGTAATCTGCAGTTCGGATTTCATGCGGCACCTCGCGCTCGCGCTATAGCTCGAATAGTTCCCTCAGTGATTTTATTGCTGTCAGTTTTTCAATCTCCCTGGAATCCCCATTGGCCGCTCGCGCCACACGCCATCCTCCTCATACTCGAGTGTGTAAATGTGGAACAACCGCCATCCCGCGTCGAGAAGGCAGTTAACTTCCTCTCGGCCTCACGCCTCCATGTTGTGCCCGCCAAGTTCGACGATATCCAGTTGCCGTTGCGAATCAACATACCCTTGCCCTGCGTCTTATGTACATCACATACGCCCAAGGGGACTGTGACCCCAATCACAGATTGCAGCAGACGAAAGAACTACAAAGGGCTCGTCAATTTGTCACACGAATTGCAGCTCTTGGGCTGGTGGCGAGGGTGATGCAATGAAGATACTGCTAGCAATTGATGGTTCCGAATTTTCCCAGGAAGCAACACAAGCCCTCGTTTCGCAGATGCGCCCGGAGGGCGCTGAGATCCTCGTCCTACGGGTCGTAGAACCACGCATATTTTTTACTCCGCCGCAAATTTCTCCGGGATATCAGCCCGAGCAGGAAGAAATTCTCAAGGAAGATATTCGCCACGCAAAGGAATTGGTGAACCAAGCGAGCCAAGTACTCGGGTCCGCCGGCTTCAGCGTGAGCACGCGCGTTGTTGAGGCCGAAGCACGAAACGGGATTCTTGATATTGCTGCGGAATGGCGTGCCGACTTGATCGTACTCGGTTCACACGGACGAAAGGGACTTCAGCGATTCCTGCTTGGGAGCGTCGCAGAATTCGTCGCCCGCCACGCTGATTGTTCGGTAGAAATTGTGCGAGTTCGGCGCAAACCCTGAGATGATGCGAACATGCATCGCGGGATTCGCGTCTTTGCAAGGCTGGGAGCGCGGCAATTCCGGTGCGAATAGTATGTTTGAGAGAGGAGAAGTTGGTCGTGAGGACACCCAGCGTCTCTGCCATTGAAAAGTGGATACTGCAGAAGATTTATGCATCGATCGGCCGCCCTCCGATTCGGCTTGCCTTGGGACGCGGGCCAGAAGTTGGGCCAACAAACGCCGAACCCGTAGCGAGCGTACTCATTTCGGATTGGAGCACGCTTACTCGATTGCTTCTGAACCCTGAAATTGGATTTGGGGATGGTTACGCCGAAGGCCGCATTGAAGTTGAGGGAGATCTTGTCATTCTGCTCGAAACGGTCCTACGAACCATGAAGGCCTACGATTCCAAGAACTGGAAATCAGCCTTATGTTCTCGATGGCTGGAACGAATTCAACCGAACACGCTTGATGGATCGGCGAGAAATATTCACCAGCACTACGATCTGACGACTGATTTCTACAAGCTGTGGCTCGACTCTCAATTGGCATACACCTGCGCGTACTTTCCTACTCCTTCCACAACACTCGACGAGGCACAGTTCGCAAAGATGGATTATGTCTGCCGCAAGGTCCGTCTCCAACCGGGTGACAAAGTTGTGGAAGCGGGATGTGGGTGGGGTTCGCTGGCACTTCATATGGCCAAGTATTATGGGGTCACCGTGAAAGCCTACAATATTTCCAAAGAGCAAATTCTTTTCGCGCGAGAGCGCGCAAAGAGGGCAAGCCTCAGTCAGCAAGTGGAATTTGTCGAGGACGACTACCGGAATATCTCTGGACACTACGACGCTTTTGTCTCTGTGGGTATGGTGGAACACATTGGAGCGGGACATTATAAAGACTTAGGGCGTATCATCCATCGCGGCATCGGAGATTCCGGACGTGGACTCTTGCATTTCATCGGACGCAACAAGTCGTGTCCATTCAGCCCATGGATCAGAAAGCGCATTTTCCCTGGAGCTCACATTCCCACACTTCGTCAGGTTATGGACGTATTCGAGCCTTGGGATTTTTCGGTGCTCGACGCTGAGAACCTTAGACCCCACTATGCCAGAACCCTGGAACATTGGTTGAGCAGATTTGAAGGTTCAGAGGACCGGGTTCGCGAAATGTTCGGATCGGAATTTGTTCGAGCGTGGCGGCTCTATCTCGCTGGATCGATCGCTGCCTTTCGCGTGGGGAGACTCCAATTGTTTCAGATCGTTTTTGCGGGATCAGAATGCCAGCGAATTCCATGGACGCGCGCCCACCTTTATGCAGAATCGCAACCAGCAGTAAAGGAACAGAAATGGATTCGTGCGACGTCCTGATCGTCGGGGGTGGACCAGCGGGTTCGGCCTGTGCTTGGGGGCTGCGGCAGTCTGGTCTCGACACGATCATCCTCGACAAACAAACATTTCCACGCGACAAAATCTGCGGCGGATGGATTACACCTGCTGTATTGGATGCCCTCGAAATCGATCGAAATGAATACGCATCGACCCGCATCCTTCAGCCGATTGAGGGATTTCGAACCAGTTGCATGGGCGAGCGCGAAGTCGAAACGATGTATGGAGAAACAATCAGCTACGGCATTCGCCGGTTTGAATTTGACGATTACCTGCTAAGGCGCTCGGGCGCCCGTGTCTACGAAGGGGTTGTATTGGCTAGCCTTGAACGAGTTTCAGATCACTGGGTTGTGAATGGCCAGATCAAAGCCAGAGTCATCGTGGGTGCCGGCGGCCATTTTTGCCCTGTTGCTCGTTTTCTGGGTGCTGACGCCCGGAAGGAAGTCGCGGTCGTCGCACAAGAAACGGAATTTGAGTTGTCTCCCCCGCAACGCGAGGACTGTTCCATACAGGGCGAGGTTCCCGAACTCTATTTCTGCCCCGACATGAGAGGTTATGGCTGGTGTTTTCGGAAGGGGAATTTTCTAAATATAGGTCTGGGTAGACTGGACGCACATGCACTCCCGCGACATGTTTCGAGTTTCATGCAGTTCTTAGCATGTAGCAGGAAACTTGGCGTAGACGTGGAGACCTCGTTGCGTGGGCACGCCTACCTCTTATATCGGCACCATCAACGAAATGTTGTGGGAGATGGCATTCTATTGGTCGGAGACTCAGCTGGGCTTGCGTATTCCCAAAGTGGCGAAGGTATCCGGCCTGCCGTAGAGTCTGGGTTGTTGGCGGCGGATGTCATTGTTTCTGCGAGGGGAGAATACAATCAGAGGACGTTGAGCCCATATAGCGGTGCGCTTACTTCGCAATTCGGAAAAGTTCAAGATGACTGGTCAGTTGCCATCGGTCGACGCATTCCAGCGCGTTGGATTAGCTCGTTCTCAAAATTATTGTTGGAAAGCCGGTGGTTCTCGCGCCACGTTATTTTGGATCAGTGGTTCCTTCATCGTCACGATCCTGCTCTACGGTCCAATCTGCATTAGCACTTCTTCAGATTCTGAAGCGTCCACCTATCTTCCTGTATTCATTTTCGAGGTAGGAGGAGCCTCAAAGTCGCTCTTTGAGGCTCCGGCACAGGCAGGCTGCTTAACGCGGAAACACGGAGGAAAGTGATTGTGGATTGAAACAAGAGTTCTTCAATGCCGGCGTATGGATCCTGCAATTCCAGTTACGTGTATGCCACTTAGGCTGCTGCATGGTATGCCTTCTCGGAGCGGGTCGTTTCCGCAAGGGCCGACCAGATAATCGTCTCCGCTTCCAGCGGATTCGGTGGACAAACGATAAAACTAAGTGCGCCAGCTCCTAGGGCTTTTAGGTAAGAATCCCAATCGGTGGAATGTGAAAGCACGATGACTGGCGCGTGAACCATTGATTTCTTCACTTCTCTCAAGACCACATGGAAATCACCGTCGGCCAGAATGTCCCTGCACAGCACTAATCGAAATTCCTCTTGGGGCAATAAAGTGCGCGCTTCTTCCAAGTTGGAGCAACAGATCGGATTTAGTCCGCACTTGAGGGCTGAAGCTGCAATCCGTTGCCGATCTTCTCCCCGGTTGCAGATAATTAGGGCAAGTTCGATGCTTGGCATTTCTCCTCCTCGTCACAGGCGATCCTAGTGGGCGCTCCTATAGATTCGCGTAGCTCTCCAGGGCCGGACGATTTGGGATCGTCAGTGTTGATCCTTGAATGGCAACCAGGTGGCGCACCTTGAAATCGCTCAAGGTGCGCGTAACCGTCTCGCGAGTGGTGCCGATGAATTCCGCGATTTCTTCGTGCGTCAGGGGCAGCTTGATTCGCGTGCCCTCTTTCGTCTGTTGGATTCCTTCCGACCACGTGAGCAAGAGGCGCGCGAGTTTTTCCTGCGCGGAAGCCGAGAGTCCGATCGTGTGCAATTGTTCGCATGCGCCCCGGTACTGAGAACTCATCTGCTTCACCACGTTTTGAGAGGCTTCGGGATGGCTTCCCAGGAAGCGCAGGAAGTCTTCCCGGCGCACAAAGGCGACCTGGCAAGGATGGATCGTCTCGGCCGTCACTTCATAGGGCAGGCCCGCCATGGCGGCCATCAGTCCGAGCAGTTCTCCTGCCCGTGCGATTCTCATGATCAGGGTCTTGCCTTCCGGTGAGCTGATGGAGAGTTTCACCTCGCCTTCGCACAGGACGTAGACCCCGCGTGCGTCCTGTCGTTCGACGAACAGCAGGGCGCCCTTTGGATAGGTGGCCGTCGACTTGATCGCATCAAAGTCCTTTACCGCGGAGGGTGGCAACTGGCAAAAGAATCCTGAGCCCTTCACCTTGCAATTCTTGCAACCATCGTTCAGCTCTAATCCGTATGGACCTTTCATTGTTGCCTCCTCAGCTTAGTATTCGGATCTCGTGCGAATGCCCTGCTGCGCTTCTTCCGCGAAATGTTTCGTGAGCGGCGTGTCGGCCAGGAAGTCGGCCCCCGATTCGGCATGAATGTCGGCCAGCAGATCACGGCCTGTTCCGTCGATACGCGTAACCCCTCGAAGGTCCACCAGAAGCTTTCTTTCTCCAAGGGAAGGCGCCAAGACCTGCCAGGCTTGCTGCAGCGCTGGAACAGTGGGCCCGGCGATCTTCCCTTCGATCTTCATGGTTACACCCTCACCATCCGCTTGGTGTATCGTCACTCTCACTGGTTCTCTTGATCCTTTGTGGTTACGCCTACTTATAGGCAATCCAGGAGCCAAATCTTTGATCCGAGGGAGATTAGAGGTATCCCATTCTGGAACAATGGCTTAGTTGGGAAGGGTGCTACGTGTGGGCTAGCGCACAGGTCTAAGTGACGAAGATCACTGGCGATTAATCGTCAGCACTGACTAAATATAGTCTTTCCGCTGGATTCCAAATTGAGTTTGGTGTTCAGGGTAGTTCGAATCAGGCCGAGGCGAGTGTTTGACACGCTTTCATCCACAAGTACATTTCCTGGACATCAATTCCATGTGGGAGCAACGGCACTGAGGCCTCGGCGGCCAGGCTACACGATCTGTCCGAGTAGTAGAGGACTGACGCAAAATCCTTCCGCCAGCTACCACTTTTATCCTAAAGTCATGTTTTGCGGGATTTGAATGGCGCCCGTTAAGCGGTCCTTGAGGAACTC
The DNA here is from genome assembly GCA_963768275.1 of uncultured Acidobacteriota bacterium. Taxonomy (GTDB): domain Bacteria; phylum Acidobacteriota; class Terriglobia; order Acidiferrales; family UBA7541; genus Palsa-360. The sequence goes on along the minus strand of CAVYHH010000022.1, from coordinate 311,226 downwards.
CGCGGGTTCGTTGCGGACATCTACGGGACAGACCGTTTCCGGACGAGTCTTCAGATGGCACAGAGAAGGGAAGCACCAGGTTCGCGAGGGGAATCGGTTGTGCTCAGGGACGCTCCAGATGATTCCACTGTTGCTGGCGTACCGGGACATATCGTCCTGCGGCACAGCAAACACGTCATCATCACCGACCCGAAACAGATCAGTGATCCTCTCTCCGATGCTCTGGTTGCTATCGCAACTCATGTAAAAGACTTGAGAGAAAGAGTTCAAGAGTTGGAGGGAAACCAATCACCAGAGTCGCACGCTCCCGACGAACTGCAAGCAATAATAGAAATCGATTGCCAAATTTAGATGGCTGTGCAGCTACGCTGCTTTGCTATGCTTCTTTCGCTTGGCCTTGATCCGCGACGACGACTGCCGTTTGAGCAAGTTGAGCGCAGCGCGCAAGAGCTTTTCGAATTGCCGATCTTTCGAATTCATCTGGAGATGAGTTCGGCCGTGTATGAGCATAGGTTGATTCCCTCAGTCGATATTGACTGCTAATATGATTGCAGCGTTTGATAAGCTCATGTTCTTGGGTCTGTATTGTCAATAATGGGAATAGAGATCATATCCGCGCGGGAACTGGGTGAACTAACGTGTCCTCTCAGCCAGGACATCTCCCGACGGCAACCTTGACGGTAACCAATAGAATAGATTGAACCAACTAAGGGGAGAATAAGGATGTCTGACCGTGACTTTCCAATTCTGCCTTCCACTAAGGTTGCGACACTACTAGACCGGTACCCGGAGTTGGAAAAAGTCCTAATCGAGCTGGCTCCCCCCTTCAAGAAGCTGAAAAACCCTTTCTTGCGGAAAGGAGTCGCCAAAGTAGCGTCTCTAGCGCAGGCGGCTGCCGTCGTAGGCATGCCGGTCAATGAACTGGTTAATAAGCTCCGTGCCGCTGTGGGACAAGATCCCATCGCATCTGAGGACTCTGGCAGGATGGGTTCCTACTTTTCTAGCCAACCCGAATGGTTCGACGCTACAAAGATTGTAGCTTCGATCGATGAGACGGTGATTGATCCAGACAAGATGCCGATTGTTGCCGTCCTGCAACGGGCGGCAACCTTGCAACCAGGGGAAATGTTGGAGCTGGTCACGACCTTCCTTCCTGCTCCGGGAATTGAGATCATGAAACGGAAAGGCCTCCTAGTATGGTCAGTGCAGAAGGCGCCGGAATTAATCCGCACCTACGTGTCGAAGCCTCGGCACTGAAGGCTATCGACCTCTAGTGCGGTCATTCCGAATGCTACGAAAAGGGACGGGGTCGAGCTGATCCCGGCGCGCTCACTTGCGGGAAGTAGCCAAAGGGCGGAACCGAAGAGCTCAATAGTTTCAGACCGCGGTCTTCAAAATTTTGCGCAAACCACCAGACGCGCTCGCACACCTTCGACCGTGACAACGGTCACATCCAGATGTGTGAGAAAGAAGAGAAAATTCCGCATGCTTGGAGGGTTTGTGCTGCTGCCTCCACAGAGGAAACTAATTATGAAACGCTCATCGATTCCGTTGGTTCTGTGCTTGGCCGCCGTCGTAATGGTCTTGGCCAGTTGTGGGACGGCATGACTACCTGCACCAGCTCCTGTGGACACTCGTGCGCAAGACGAAGCAGCTATTCGAGCGGCTGCGCAAGACTGGCGATCCTCCTTCTTTAGTCGTGAATTGCGTTGTTTGCAAGTTCAACCTTGAAAGTCCCGCCTCAACAGCACCTTCCCGAAGAGTGCTCGATGAATTCCCTAGCGCGCTAAGGACTAGCCAAGTCTTCGCTTCGATTCACATAGAGCCGACCAGCGCGAATTGCCGCAACGCTCTGGAGCTTTTGCCGCCCCGTCCGACTCTTCCCGTCGGTGTCCATGAAAAGAAACGTCCCTTCGCGGACCTCGAGGATACTGATGTCCGCCCCTGTGCCAGGCCGAAGGGTTCCCAATTCGATCCCGAAATTGAACATGCGCGTCGGCCTGACCGTGACCCGTTCAATCACTTGGTCCAGGCTCAACCCGAGGGCCAGGAACTTTGAGGCCGTCGTGATCAGGTCGTAATTCGGCCCGTTTATACTCGTGGTTGCGATGTCACTGCTGATCGTGTCGGGACTTAAATTCTGTTGCAGGCACTTTTCTGCTACGTCGAAGTCAAAACTGTTGCTGCCGTGGCCAACGTCGAAAAGAACTCCTCGCTCGCGAGCTTCCTTTACCTCGGGCCGGAGTTTTCCGTTTGCATCGAGGATTCCATTTGGCCGCCCGTTAAAACAGTGAGTCAACACATCGCCCTTTCGTACTTGGCCGACGATCTCCGGCAAAGGAGAATACGAATCCCCCAAATGCACCATGAGGGGCAGATTAGAAGCCTTGGCCGCTTCCAGCGCTCTCTTAAGGACCTCGAGATCGTTTGGCCCCGTGGTTTCCCTGGAAAGGCGACATTTTATTCCCACCACCTCGGGCTTGTTCTCTTCGGCCGCGCGCACAGTGGATTGCGGATTCACCCAATCGAGGTTCCCATATTCCCCCGTCAGGCCCATCATCACTCCGAAACCATTGATGTCCAACAGCGCGTAGATTCGAGTGGCGGAGGGCTTGATGACGTACTTCTTGAACCCGAAGATGCCGGCGTAACCTGTCGAGCCGGTATCCACCGCCGTCGTCACCCCACGGTCCAGGCAATAGTGATCGGCATTCACCGTAATGGGGCCCATGCCCTCAAAGACGTGCACGTGGACATCGATAATCCCCGGGGTCACGATCTTGCCTTTGGCGGAAACAATGCTGCGAGCTCGACCAGCGGGGATGTCCGGTGACACTTCCAGAATCTTGCCATCCTTTACCGCCACGTCGAGCGCGGTGTGCAGGTTCTGCGCAGGGTCGATAACGGTGCCGCCCTTAATCAACAAATCGCAGTCAACGGACGAATTCTGAGCGGGAGAAGGAAGCAGCACTTCCGCACTGGCGAGACTACCCGAGGTCAGCACACCCGATCCGAGAATCAATTTGGAAAACTGGCGGCGCGTTAGCATCAGCATCTCCCTGATCCGCTCGTCCACATAGACAGGATCTCCGACTCCAGGCCAATCTTCCCCATGTTCGGCAACGACCAGGTTGACAAGCGCCTCAAGCGCGCGCGATTCCCCGGTCTGGGGCGAAGGGCGTGGCGCTCAGCGCGGTGAGGTTTCCAAATCCATTACCTTCAAGCCTGAAGAACTAATTCAATATCGAAATAAGAAGATCGAGCTCAAGCCACGGCGATTAGCTCAATTTCGACGCGCCCTCCGTGCAAACGGGCTACCTCGACCGTGGCTCGCGCGGGCGGATGAGAAGGGAAGTAACGACTGTACACTTTCCCCATCGCGTCAAAATCGTTCATGTCTTTCAGATACACGGTCGTCTTCACGACCCGATCGAGCGATGACTCGGCTGCTTCGAGAATGGCTTTGATGTTTTCCATGACAAGTTCCGTTTGGCGCGTGATGTTATCTTCAATCACCTGCCCGGTCTTCGGGTCGCGCGCAGTTATACCCGCCACGAATACGAATCCGTTGGCCTTGATCGCCTGCGAGAAAGGTCCGACAGGTTTCGGCGCCCGATCCGTCGAAATCTCGCGGATCTTTGTTCCCGAAGCTGTGGGTTTATTTTCGGCACTGCTGGCTACGCCTGGCACGACAGCGGCGACCAGGCCGCCCGCGGCTGCGTGGCCTAGAAATGTTCTTCGTCTCATATAGTCTTCTCCTAGTTTTCCATCGCTGGAGTAAGCTCTTGGAAAGTGCTGAAGCTACTGCGTCATCAAGATCTTGGTTCTCCAAACGTTGGTAATTGGGTGTTCTTTATGTTTGTGAATAGCGCGTTCGTCACTACCAATTCCTCTCTCACGACCTTCAGCCGGACAAACGAGCTCAACAAGCAGAATTTCCATTCTCGACTATCTTTGTGCAGGACCATATACTTGCCAAGCTTTCGTGTCAATCACCGCGGAACATAACATCGCAGGTCGGCCACATCCCGATAAGTCGTGCCAGCTCTACCGGTCTATGCAACACAATCTAATCGGTTGATCCGGCAATACTTCCCCTAGGGTACCAACCTGTTGGGTTGTGTTCCTTTATACTTAGACGGGGCGGTGTTGCGTTTGAATCAACGATCGCGAACGACTTTACCTTTTGAGATCGCTGCAAGTGGACTTCGAGCAAGTGTTGCGTCTACCCATTGAGACCGTCCCGTTTCTCAGGACGTATCCGGGTCGGGCGCACTTAACGGCGGTTGATCTCAAATATTTGGCACGAGGTTCTGTGAGGGTCAGATCGTTCGATACGGTGCGTCTCAGCTAGTCTTTTGTCGCTCGCTCCCGTTTCACCTTTGCCCACCGCAATTTCCGAGCCTTTGCGATTTTCTTGCGCGCAGCAACAGATAGGATGCGCTTGAAGCGTTTGCGCGAGATTGGTCGAAGAAATCAGCAGGCCCGCGAGCAAGAACACATACTTCCTTGATGGGCGAATGATGACCTACTTCATGGTCCCAGATTTTACTCTTTTGCTCACCCCTACCATCCGCCGCCACCCCCGCCGCCTCCACCTCCTCCCGAAAATCCTCCGCCGCCGGATCCCGAACTCGTTCCAGGAGTTGAAGTCGACGCAGCGATAGCGCTGGAAAAAGACCCCGTAAAGGATTGCGCAAAGGAATTCATCGGGAAACCGTGGCTCCCCGATATACCAAGGAGGAGAGTAGCCAATGGTTTGCCTTGTGGTTTCGAGGACTGCGGAAAACTGCTGTGCCCACGCCTGCTCGGAGTCGAGCGCCACCGCATAGGGCAGATATTTCTCAAACAACTCCGGTGTCTTGTCTGGTGGCGCGAATCGGTTCAGGCGATCTGCATCCACGGATCGGAGGAACATCCGGAAACCTTCAATCTTGTCCAGAAGCTGACGCCCAGCGGATGTCGGAGCCTTGAGTAGCCAGTGAAACGCCACGTTGATCGCGACCAAGGCAACTAGAATCGACAAGGCAACCACCGACACGAACCATCCCAGCGCGGTCAGAACGCCGATTTCCGCGGCGACAAATGGAATCGCCAAGAGCGTGTTGGAGCGAGCCTGTTTCTTCAGATCTTTGGAAACGCTGCCGCCTGCCTGGACCCCTTTCCAGAGACGGACGGCATTGCGGACCAAAACGAAAACCGCAATGCTCCAGCCGGCGAGCCATACGGAGGCGAACGCCAGGATAAATCTGAGGTCGCCCGTTTGCGCGGCCGACATAAACACCAGCGACGCCACGGACAAGAGGACGCCGGGGATGAGGTACCGCTGATTGGTAACGAAATAGATTTTATCCTCGGCGGCGTGAAGAGATTTCTTGACCGCAGCGATGGCATCGTTGAGGACGGCCTGGTTCCTCGTTTGCAGTTTGATTTCGGTGACGGCATTACCGCCATCGTCCGTCTCCTCTTTGGGAACCTTGTCCTTCTTCTTTCCGACCTTGCGAAACAATTTGTCAGCCGCCGCGCTTTCTTCTGCCGCGAGCGATTGCTTACCGGCCTTGCTCCGCTTGAGCGTGTAAACGCCGCCGTTCTCTTTTATGTAGAGATAATCCTTGACCGCCATATCAAGGATAGCGGCAGTGAAGGTCCTGTCATCGAACCCCATGCGCACTAGATAACGCATAGCGGCCGGCGATACTCCCTCCGGGGGTTCGTAGAGCGCCATGATCGATGATTTGGCGGGAGCTCGGCCTACACGGAGCCACACAATGAGGTAGTACAGCAACACCAGGATCAGGCCGGCCGCCCCGACCAGGGTGGGGCGGTTGTCTTCCATAAAATAGCGGAAACGAATTTCGCCGCTTGGCTCCTGGATATAGCCTTTGGGCCAGGAGACGACTATCGTGAGCCCTTCTCCTGGAGGCAAAGGCTCACGGGAGACAAAATTGACCGTATTGCCAGATCCGATTGACGAGTTGAAGGCTTTCCCACGTGCACCTTGCGGCCCGGTGTAACCGTCTATTCGCATGGACGAACCGGGAATGTTTTGCGGGAGCGTCACTGTCGCCGATGCACGCGCGATGGGGAAAAGCCATCCAGTCCCGGTAACATTCCAATAGAGTTCGTCGTGGTCCGCGAAGAATCCGACTTCCCGGTTCGCCGTGTACACCAGCGTATAGGTATACTCCCCGGGCGGCAAAATCACTTTCTCATCGCCAAAGTAAATCCGCTCGCCATTGCTCTGGTCCTGAATGTGAAATTTCTCCGGCTGTCCGTCGCGTGATACCTCAACAATCTCAAAATTAACGATGTAACGATTGCCCAGCGGATCTTTGTAGCGCGTTGGAAAGTCGCGGTAAATGCCGTGATGGATTTGCACGCCTGCGCTTCGCACACGAATCGTTTCTCGTACCAGCAAGGAGGCATCTTGCTGCACATGGACGTCGCTTTCGTAGTCCAGGATCTCTTCGGTCGCGGATGTTGAGAGCTGCGATTGTGCGGGGCAGCACAGGAACAATGTCGATAAGAATCCGCACAGATAGATACGAATCGGAATTGCGCTCTTCATCGTTTTAAGAGCCTTTCCCCACAAGGCCGAGGTTTTTCCGCGATTGCGCTGCGGCACTACCGCACGCCGCTAGAACACGAAATCATTGCGGCCCCGCCTCCTAGGAGCACTAAATCAGCCTATACCTCAAGCGCGCGGGGCAACACTAGTCCCATTGCTTCCAGGGGGCAAGTCCTGAAGAGTTCGTAAGGCAGGAGACCGAAAGCCATGTTCCGAGAACCGTTTCATGGCTTTCCATTTGACGGCCGGACGCGCGGAGAGTTGTACGATTCTCTGGGCCGTTATCTGCCGAAATTACGAATCTCCAGTTCAAGAGCGCCACCGCAGACCGCCATTCCACGGCAGCTGGGGTCAAAATGTGCCGCTTGATATGCACAGGCTTACGATACTAGCATTGCGAATCGCATTTGGAGGCGCGAGGCATGAACACACGAAACCTACCCGTCGGACTTCTCCTGTTGTCTTCGCTGTGTGCGGTTGCTGGAACCGCGGGGTGTTCGAAGCAAGAACCCGCTGCCACCACGGCCGTTTCTTCCACTGCACCCCAGGCGTCTCAACCTGCGGCCTCTGCCGCAAGTGCCCCGGCAGCCCCCGCTCCTGCCGCCGCGTCGACAAGCCCCGGCACCGTGATCGCCAGCGCTCAATACAATAACGATCCGAATCTGCGCTGTGATTTGCTGGAAGTGAAGCGAGTGAGTGGCGGTGCCTTGCTGGTCCGCTGGAGGATAGTCTACGCCGCCGGCGCGCCTCAGTCCAACGGCCTCGTGGCTGGCGCGGCGCCGAAACCGATCCACTATGATTTCGATTGGTCTCAGCTTTACTACACGGATCCCGCCGAGAACAAGAAGTATGCCTTCTTGACAGATTCCGAGAACAATCGGGTCCTGGATGTGTGGTATGGAGATCTGCCCCCGGGCGAGCAGCGCTTGGATTGGGCCAAATTCCCGGCGCCGCCGGCGACCTCAACCAAGGTCACAATATATATTCCCAAGTTTGCTCCTTTTGAAGACACGCCGTTGTCTTAGTGAGGAGATAGCCTTGATCGGCGAAAGAGCGGCAGTCATATTTCTGATCGGCTCGTCCATGATGGCCGCGGCCTTTTTCCCGCAAGTTGCCCAAGCGCAGAAATATAAAATCGATGACGCCATCCCCCCTGGCGCCAAGGCAAAAGTGTTGTCGCTCCAAGGGAAGGTCACGGACCTCAAGGGCCTCAGCTTCGCCGTGGCCGGCAAGGTTGATCCGCTGAATGCGGCGCTCAAGGATCTGGGCGCGCGGACCACGGAGACGGAGATTCAAATTCAACTCGATAGCGACGTGCTGTTCGATTTCGACAAAGCCGATCTCCGCCCCGAGGCTCTGCCTAGTCTGCAACAAGTAGTGACGGTGATGCAATCCTACGCCGCGTACCCGTGCACGATCGGCGGGCATACGGACGGGAAAGGAGAAAAGCAGTACAACCAAAAGCTGTCCGAGCGCCGCGCCGACTCCGTGAAAACCTGGCTGGTCGCGCACGGGGTTTCGAATTCCATCACCACCCACGGCTTTGGCGACACCAAGCCTGTTGCCCCGAACAAGAAGCCCAACGGCGCTGACGACCCTGAAGGCCGCCAGAAAAACCGACGCGTCGAAATTACCCTCAAAAAGAGCTGAAGCACAAATCTCCTTCCTGCAGTTTTCATCCCATCTAATGGGTTAATATAAATGGGTGGACAGATAGCGAACCTTCGGGTGATCTCTTTGGCGATGCGCGATTACACTTTCGATCCCTTCTATCACAGCCAAACTTTCCAAGCTCATAGTCTCTAAGAGGCCAAGTCCCGAGGAGTCGTCTTACCGGAGTGTGGGAAAATGGGCTTCGGAGGTAAACATGGCGCCTAAAAAAGAACCATCTAGGAAGGTTCTTGATAAGCATGCGAAGTTTCTTGCGGCATGGGAAGCGGCGGGCTTCCCGGACAAATTCGAGTACCAAGGGACATCACTCAATAACGTACGGTCAACCGCTGACTGGTACCGGGAGCAAAAACAAAAGGCCGTCAAGGACTAGGCGGTTCTGTTCGCCGGGCGCGATTGCTGCCGTCGCATCGCTTCTGTTTCGCCAGCCCTGGCCGCCACATTCCGATAATTCCGTTCTCAGATGGGATGAGAAGGCCGGTCTCCGACGGGATGCGATATGCTCCCAACGATTGACGCGCTCAAGGCGCAATGGAAAGGAGACCGGCTTATGCGAAAGAATAGCACTGTGGTGAAAAACGGAAACAAAATTTTCAAACAGCCCGCACTGACCATCGGGTTGGACTTGGGAGATCGAAGCAGCTGTTACTGCGTTTTGGATGAGATGGGGAATGTGATTTTGGAACGCAGTGTGCCGACCACACCGAACGGAATCCGCCAGGCGTTCGGTAAGATGCCGCGCTGCCGGATCGCACTGGAAACGGGAACGCACTCGCCGTGGGTGAGCCGGCAGTTGGCACGGATGGATCACGAAGTGATCGTAGCGCATGCGCGCAACGTGCGGCTGATTGGCGAGAGCAGTCGCAAGGATGATCAGCTCGACGCGCGGACGCTGGCGCGGCTCGCACGGATCGATCCCGGCTTATTGGGTCCAGTGCGGCATCGCAGTGCGCAGGCGCAAATTCAACTGACAGTGATTCGCGCACGAGCGGCGCTGGTCAGTTCGCGCACGGCTCTAGTGAATGCGGCGCGCGGGTTGACGAAATCCTATGGCGAGCGGCTGAAGAAATGCGGCACGGAGCAAATGAATCGAGACAGCTCCGAGGGGTTGAGCCAGGAATTGCGTGAGGCGCTGGATCCGCTGTTGCGAGAGATCGAATCGCTCAACGAGCGCATCAAGGAATACGATCAGCGGATCGAACAGATCGCCAAGGAAGTTCACCCTGAAGTGGCGCGGCTGAAACAAGTGAAGGGTGTGGGGACGCTGATTGCGTTGACCTACGTGTTGACGCTGGACGATCCACGCCGATTTCGTCACAGCCGCGATGTGGGATGTTTTCTGGGACTGCGTCCCGGGCGCAGGAACTCCGGCAAGAGCGAGCCGCAACTGCACATCAGCAAGGAAGGCGACCGTTATCTGAGAACGCTGATGGTGCAAGGCGCGCATTACATTCTCGGGCCTTTTGGACAGGACAGCGATCTGCGGCGTTGGGGATGGAAGCTGGCCGAGCGCGGAGGAAAAAATGCCAAGAAGCGAGCGGTGGTTGCCGTCGCACGCAAGTTGTCGGTCCTGCTGCACAAGTTGTGGGTGAGCGGAGAAGCGTATGAACCACTGCGCAACAACAACCACCAAGGGGTACGCGCCGTGGCCTAGAGGTTGAAACGAAAGAGCCGAGCTCACCGCCGAGTTCAGGTGACTGCGCCCAAGTCCTGGCCCAACTCTCAGAGATGAGAGCCAAGGTCGATTCTCAGGTAGCAGCACCTACTGAATGAAGGACGCCCAACTTGCACCGAGCGAAACAATCGCTCACCAAAGAGTGCGGATGGAAGGATGGCGACAGAGGCGGACCGGCTTAAACGGCAAAAACCCCTGATAAGAAAAAGAAAAACCGGCTTGACACTAACCGGCCTTCTCATGGAAGGACTTGGGAAACGTGAGGGCGGAACTAAATTCTAAAGTGCTACACTTCGGCGCGGAAAACGAATGCTCCGATCAATCGGATTCTACGGGTTCTCGCTGGCCACTTTGTTCGGCTCTTATTCTTTTATCATGATTCGTTATCGGCTAAACTCAACTGAATCCTAGAAACGCCACTTTCGCGTCGGTTCGCGTGGCGGCCTGGTATGCTTCGGACGGTCGCAGCCGTGCACATGCTTGCGCCGATGGATTGCTGCACACAGCTAATCAAAGGAGGTTCTCATGTCGTTTCGATTTGCTACCGCAGTCACGTTTGCCCTGCTCCTTATGTCTCCTTCCTCTGGAAGGACCCAGATGCTGACAGAGCGCGACGTTTCGCTTCACATGGCCTTGACGATAGCTGAAACGGCCCTGGAACAATGCGGCGTCAAAACGTCGGTTGCTGTCGTCGATCGCGCGGGCCGGCTCCGTGTTTTCCTCCAGGGCGATGGGGCGTCACCGCACAATCTCGAACTGGCCCGCCGCAAGGCTTATACGGCTCTGACCTTCCGACAGACGTCGGCTGAGTGGGCGACGCGCACCGAAACAACACTTTCCGGGCAGCGAATGCTTGCCGACGTCATTCCACTCGCCGGTGGCGTCCCGATAAAAGTCGGCGAGGACACAATCGGCGGCGTCGGGCTGAGCGGAGCCCCGATGGGAGGGGCGCAGGAGGAGGCCTGTGCCAAGGCCGGCATCGCCAAAGTAGCGGATCAACTTCGGTGAGGCTGGCGGCAACGTGCCTGGATTTTGATTTGTAATCTGCCCGATAACTCCCGAGCGGCCAGCCGCTCGGGAGTTATCCCATCGGCCGCCCCACAATCTGGGCGTGCGGATTTCTCAATTGCTGGATTGTGCCCGAGAAGTCCCCTTCTCGTGATGTGGGATAGGCCGGACTCCCAGTTTTACTGGAGTTGGGACCGCAAAATCGCTTCTCGCTGCCCAAAACTCAAGCACTTGCACCCATTATCTCTCCGCAGTACCATCCCGGCGATGCCATTCCGAGGAGGCCTCCTACGCAGTGATGCGCCTGTTGCACGGCGGCGCTTGCTTTTCGTAATGTTCGCGCCTCTATTGATTCCCTTGGGATGTAGCCGCAGTCAGAAGTCTGCGCAAAAGGTTGTGGATCTCTACATCGAAACGGACGGTGACTTCATCGCATTCAAGCCCGACACGCTGACCTGTCCGACCGGTGCGCTGGTTCGCCTCACGTTCCACCATGCGGGCCGCCTCGTGACCGTGCGCCATAATTGGCTGCTGACGCGTGCGGATCAACTGGAGGCGCTAAGCAAGGACTTCGCGGCCAACGACGGCGTCGTTGCGAGAGACGATCCGCGAGTCATCACCGCGACGCCGTTGTGCGATAAGGGCGAGTCCGTGATGGTACAGTTTACGGCGCCCTCGCCCGGCGACTATCCGTTTTTGTGTTCGACTCATCCGGAGGACATGCGCGGGATCTTGCACGTCACGAAGTAAGCATTCCACAAACAACAAGGAGAAAATTATGAAACCTGTAAAAATCGCGGCCGCTCTCATGACGATCGGATTGGCGCTGGTTACGGCTTCCACTGTGGCGGCCCAACTGAAATCACCCGACGATGTGAAGACCGGACTCAGGCTTCTTATGCAGGTGTCCAATGACTTCAAGAGGCAAATCACCGCCAAGAACTTCGCGCGCGTACCGCGCGAGTTCAAGGAGTACACGGAATCCGCCGATGCCGTGCGCACAGCCGTAAAAGATGAGCCCGCCGATTTCAAGGCCAAGGTGGAAACAAGGCTGAAGGCAGCCGTCGCAGCCTATCAGAAAGTATCGGACATGAGCTCCACTACGCCCGATGCCGATAAGCTGATGGCCGAACACGCCAAGGCCGTGACCGTGATGAACGCGCTGTTCAACCTATTCCCGCCCGAACTCAGACCCGACCCGAACGCGCCCGCGGGCATCCGCGGCGCGCCGAAAAACTGATTGTCGTCCGTCTGGGGGAGGATTGAATTCGGAGCAGGCTGTCAGCGACCCACAAGTTTATCCTTGGCGGATTAGCTTACACTGCTCTGGGTATCCCCAATGATGCGCCACTGTGACTTCTGACATGTTGATTTATCATAAACGTATTCAACGGATATTCATGCACCTTCATTTGGCAAGTTAGGGTAAACCTCCGCCGGATCAAAGCCATCCTTGCGGACTTCTAAGACAAGCCCATACGGGGTGTTCGGGGCAAACTTACCTCGGATGCAAATCTCATCTCCAGGCGGGGCCGTGGTGAGCTTTGCCTCAATGTCTGAGGCCGTCCTGAAAAAGTGCATTCTGCAGACGGGTATCCTAGGGGGGACATCAGCAGGAATATTGAAAGCTGGAGGCACAATTCCCAGTTACCGATAATCCCGGCGGTCTCAATGGCTCGATGCAACACTCGCTCAAAGTCTTCTTGTAAGGGTATAGGAAGCTGATTTCGTTCGCAGGCGTCAACTCAAATAAAACAAAAGCCCTGTTTAGGTTCTGATTGAGTACTGCCATACCGATTGATTCTCGATGGGAAGTATTGTCAGATCAAATGGTTATAGGGTGTTGCATCGACCGGTTGAGCTTGCACCGCTTAACGGAATGTGGGTTTTGCCCGTGTTCCGAAAATCCCTCCGCGCAGGCTCCCGCAAGCGATTGAATCTGCACGATGGAAAAAGGGCGGTCAGAGTGTTACGAAAAGAAGTGTTTTACGAGCGGTGTAGTCCGCAAGGCTTGAGCTCTTGATGGCTTCGCCCCGCAATGGGACGATGGTGTTTCATTTCGGGTTGACCTCCGCCTTTCATTCTTAAAAATATTTGAAATGTGTCATGCGCTGTGCCATCATGCGGCGCGTATGCCTGTCGCGACATCCCTGGCGAGGGAGCCATGAAATCTAAAAAAAATGCATTGCCGGCGGCACTGCAAGCACGCGGCGTGACACGCCGTGAATTCGCTAAATTCTGCAGCTCGATGGTTGCCACGCTGGCTCTCCCCTCGCGGTATTTTTCGGCCGTCGAAAAAGCCCTCAGTCAGGCCACACGCCCCGTCCTGGTATGGCTCGAGTTTCAAGATTGCGCAGGCAACTCGGAATCGATGTTGCGCAGCAGCAATCCCACAGTTACAGAATTTGTTCTTGATCTCCTATCCTGGGAATATCACGAACTCATCATGGCTGGCGCTGGCAAACAGGCGGAAGATGCGCTCGAGCGAGTAGTTCGCGAGCACGCGGGCGAATATATCACCGTAGTGGAAGGCGCCATTCCGATGGCCGACGGCGGTGTCTACTGCACCATCGGGGGCAAGACTGCACTGGAAATTGCCAAACACGTCTGCGGTCAAGCCGCGGCAAACATTGCTGTGGGCGCCTGCGCGTGGGACGGCGGGCTGGTTCGCTCGAATCCAAATCCGACCGGAGCCCTTGGATTGCAGGAAGCGGTTCCCGGCTTAAAAAACCTTATCAACCTGGGAGGCTGCCCCCACAATCCCGCCAACACCGCGGCGGTCCTCGTGCATTATCTGACTTTTCACGAAATGCCCGCGCTCGATCAATACAATCGGCCGCTGTTCGCGTACGGCAACATCATTCATGACCAATGCGAGCGTCGTGCTCACTATGATGCGGGGCGCTTTGTGGAAGAGTGGGGCGATGAGGGTCACCGCAAAGGATATTGCCTTTACAAAATGGGCTGCAAGGGCCCGGAAGCGACGTACAACTGTCCGACGGTCCGCTGGAATGATGGAACCAGTTGGCCCGTAAAATCGGGCCATGGATGCATCGCCTGCGCTTCAAATCGTTTTTGGGATACGAAGTCACCCTTTTACGACCGGCTGCCCTCGGTGCCGGGGTTCGGCGTGGACGTTGACGCTGGAACGCTCGGCCTTTATTTGACGGGTGGCATGGCGGCTGCGCTCGGCTTGCATGGAATCGCCAGCGCGACACGAGCGCAAATGCGTCCGCGCGGGGAAGAGCCGGGCGGCCTGACCGAGATCGCCCGAAATGGCACCGTGGTGGAGCGAGAAGGCCCGCCGGAGAAACCATCGTAATCTGACATCGGCGCGGTCGCTGGCTTGGTGACCGGCGCAGGATCGGGAATGCCCAATCTGTAGTAGCTGATAGGCCTCTGAAGTTGCTTCGCATGATCATGTCTTTATTCTGCAAGTGACCTGGAAATGTCGGTCGGAAATGCACCCGGAGGGTTAGGACGTTCGCGCTGGACGCGATAGGAAACCTGAGTGCCGAAACCTACTTCGCCGGCATCGGGCCTGGCTCGGCTCCCAAAATTGGGGCTGGTCCGCACGTACGTGTGGGAAAAGCCGGTTCGCATCTCTCATTGGTTGATGTTCTTCGCATTCGTCGCGCTCTCTTTCACCGGCCTGTATATCCATCATCCCTTCCTGCTTGTCCCGAGCCACGCGTCTTTCCTGATGGCCAGAATGCGGTTCATCCACGTCGTCTCGGGCTTCGTGCTGCTCGCGGCCATCGCGTTGCGTTTCTATTGGTTCTTCAAAGGCAATTTCTGGGCGAAGTGGACCTCGTATGTCCCCATCCACCGCGAGCAATGGCAAGGCATGGGATCGATGCTCAAGTTTTACTTGTTCCTGCGATTCACTCCCGGCCACCGCGCGGGTCACAACCCTCTGGCCGCATTCTCCTACGCGATCATTTATCTTTTAATTATCATTGAGATAATTTCTGGACTCGTTTTGTATAGCGAGGTGCTGGGCAATCGGGTCCTGCATCAATTCACGGACTGGCTCCCGCTTTTGATCTCCGTGTCGTATCTTCGCCTGATCCATTATTTTCTGACATTCGTTTTCTTCGCGTTCATCCTGTTCCACGTCTATGCCTCGGTTCTTGTTTCTCTCGAGGAAGAAAATGGGCTGCTCGACAGCATTTTCTCCGGATGGAAATTCGTGCCTGCCGGGGAATTGCGGCATGAGATCGCGGCGATCCCCGAGGCCCGGCGTTTCGCCAAACGCCACCAGCTGCTGCCAAGCGGCACGCCCAGCGAGATGCGCGCGGGAAGTACGGCCAAACCCCGCCCCGGTCCTGGCCCCGTGGTGCTGTTCCGCAACTGGATCAGCTACGCCGGCACGGGCATTGTCGCAGTCGGTGTACTCGTCTTTGCAATACTGATGGCCTACCACACCATCGGAGGCGGCTCGCTGGTTCAACCGTATGGCGATTTGGTCATCTTCTTTCTGCCGCCCGTATTTATCTTCGCCGGCATATCGGTGGTTTTAGTGGGCATGTATTTTCAGTGGATCCGGTGGCGGATGCGCAAGCCGTTGTCCTTTGCGCGCTATCCCAAGTGGGATCTCAATCTCGCCGCGGAAAGAACGGCGCTGTTAAGCGTCGCGGTGGGAGCGGCGATCATTTCGGTTCCGGCAATTTATGGAAGCGGTCAAGCCTACGTCTACACGGACGCGGTGCCGTTCTGCGGCGCCGTTTGCCATTCCATGACCCCGGAATACGTTACCTACCAGCATTCGCCGCACGCCCACGTGACCTGCGCGCAATGCCATGTCGGACCCGGGCCGGCTGGGTACGTCTTGGCCAAGATTCGGGGAATGACGGAACTTGTCGAGACCCTTCAGAACGAATATCCGCGGCCGATTCCGGCTCCCATCACAGCCTTGCACACGATCCAGGATAATTGCGAGGTGTGTCATTGGCCGTCCAATTTCTTCGGCGCGCGGGAACTGCATCAGGTGCGCTTCCTGTCCGATGAACAGAACACGCGCTGGGAAATCGATCTGTCGATTTTGGTTGGTGGGGGCGCCTCAGGGAAATCCCCGGAAACGGGCGTCCACTGGCATATTGCAAACAAGGTGGAGTACGTCGCAAGCGATCGCGAAAGACAAAACATTCCCTGGGTGCGGTCCGTGGATCGCAGGACCGGCCTGGCGGAGGTGTATACCTCGCAGATGCCGCCGTCCGCGCCGCGTCCCGCCGGCGAAATTCGAGCGATGGATTGCGTGGATTGTCACAACCGCCCGACCCACATCCTGCACTCCCCGGTCCAAAGCGTGGACGCGGCGCTGGCCGACGGCCGCGTCGATTCTTCGCTTCCCTTCATCAAACAGCAAGCTGTGGCGGCGCTCTCGGCGAACTACACCGACCGGGAGCAGGCGATGCAGGGAATCGACAGCGCGCTTCGCCGTTATTATCAAACATCCTATCCTCAAATCTACGCGGCCAAGCAGCCTGCCATTGACGCCGCCATTGTGAACCTGCGGGATAGCTACGATCAGAATTTCTTCCCCTCCATGAAAGTCCGCTGGGATACCTATCCTGCCAACGACGATCACTTTGACTCGGTGGGGTGTTTCCGCTGTCACGATGGCCAGCACAAAAGTGTGCAAGGAAACGCTATTCCCTCCGATTGCGACACCTGCCACAGGATTCTGAGGCAGGGCAAGGCCGGGAGCGTGCAATTCGCCAAAGGAGAAAAAGGATTGGAATTCGCTCACCCCATCGACATCGGCCCGATATCGGCGTCGTGCAATTCTTGCCATACGGGAGGGTCGCTTTGATTGATTCGACCTGCCATGCGGACGAGGATGCGCGGCCAGCGGAATTCTGGACGAAAAGTGTGGAGACCTCGAATCCTCGGTTTTACAGCAAGGGGGACCATAGGACGCCGTGCAAGCGCGCGCTGCAACACAGACTTCAGGAGGAGAGCACCTTAGGGGGATGCATATGAATGGAGTTCGAGCGTTGAGGGTTGTTGCTTTCATGTCAATCTCAGTCGGCGTAGGAATCCTCACCCACGCGGCGTGGGGGTTCGTCGCGTTCGGGATCCTGGTGCTGATTGACACCTTCGTGTTCAAGAGCGAGCCGCCTGTGGCGTCCGACCGCGCAATAGAAACGGAATGAAATCGCTGCCGGTAAACGAAATCGCCCTTGCAGTTCGATGCCAAGGGCGGCGCGGCGGGCGGCGAATGTCACGGGGGACGAGATCATATGGGGGAGCCGCGGGACGGCGGTTGCTCGGGCGGCCGCAAGCGTCCTGCGCGGTGAGGTCTAGACGAAGATGACGCTGCGCGAGACAAGCGAATCACGGCATTATCGCAAAGATTAGGGAGGGCGGCATGGCGCGGATTGTAGTGGATCCTGTTACTCGTATCGAGGGGCACCTCCGAATTGAAGCCCAGGTGGACGGAGGATTCATTACGGATGCGTGGAGTTCTGGAACGATGTTCCGAGGAATTGAGTTGATCCTTCGTGGGCGGGATCCGCGGGAAGCCTGGATCTGGGCGCAGCGAATCTGCGGGGTGTGCACGATGGTCCATGCGTTGGCCTCGGTCAACGCGGTTGAGGACGCGTTGGGCATCGAGATTCCCGACAACGCCCGTTTAATCCGCAACATTATTGCTGCAACGCAGGCGATTCAAGATCACGTGGTTCACTTTTATCATCTGCACGCGCTGGATTGGGTGGATGTGGTCTCGGCATTGAAAGCGGACCCGGCCAAAACTTCACAGCTTGCGGAATCGATTTCGGATTGGCCGTTGTCGAGCACTAAGTATTTCAAAGGTGTGCAGGGACGCATCAGCGCCCTGGTGGCGAGCAGACAGTTGAGTCTGTTTGGCTCGGGGTATTGGGGGCATCCCGCCTATCATCTCCCACCCGAAGCAAATCTTCTGGCCGTCGCGCACTATTTGGAGGCGCTCCAGTTCCAAAAGGAGTTTATCCGGATTCACGCGCTGCTTGGAGGCAAGAACCCCCATTTGCAGACGTTTCTCGTGGGTGGCATGGCCACTTCGCTGGACCCGGATGAACCGAATGCAACCGTGAACCTGGAACGAATTGATTTCCTGATGGAAGCGGCCAAGACCGCCCAATCCTTTGTAAGTCAGGTCTATATCCCGGACGTTCTGGCGGTTGCGAGTTTCTACCCCGATTGGTTTGGACGCGGCGAAGGACTCGGAAATTTCATGTCCTATGGCGCCTATCCGCAGGGGAGCATTAAGGACCCTGCGAATTTCTTCCTCCCCCGAGGCATCATCCTCAATCACGATCTCTCCAAAGTCTACCCGGTCGATCCGGACAATATCACCGAGTACGTTGCGCATTCGTGGTACGAGTATGCGGAAGGAAACCAAACTGCCAAGCACCCTTATGAAGGCGAAACGAACCCGAGATATTCCGGCCCCAAACCTCCTTATGAATTTCTCGATGTGGACCAGAAATATTCCTGGCTGAAAGCGCCGCGTTATCAGGATAAACCCATGGAAGTAGGCCCGCTGGCGCGGTTCCTGGTGGCCTACGCCTCCGGCCATCAAGAGGTTAAGACGCTAGTCGACTCCACGCTGGCAAGGTTTAAAGCGCCGCCCACTGCTCTGTTTTCGACTCTGGGCCGTATCGCGGCGCGCGCGCTGGAGACGCAACTGCTGGCCAATCACTTGGTTGAATGGATCCAACAGCTTGGAAACCATCTGGCGTCGGGAAACTTGCGCATTCACAACGGGCAGGCATGGGACCCCAAATCCTGGCCGCCAACAGCGCGTGGATTTGGTTTCTATGAGGCTCCGCGCGGCTCGCTGGGGCATTGGGTGGAGATTGAAAACCGGGCGATCAAGAACTACCAGGCGGTGGTGCCTTCCACGTGGAATGCAGGCCCGAGAGACGCCCACGGCCAGCGCGGCGCGTACGAAGCCGCGCTGCTGAAGACGCCGGTTGCGGATCCGGAGCGTCCGCTTGAGCTCTTGCGCACCATTCACTCGTTCGATCCGTGTTTGGCGTGTGCTGTTCACGTGATCGACGCCCGAGGGCGCGTGCACGGTCGTGCAGAAGCCTAGGCGCTGCGGGCGGATGATTTTTTATTCAAGGACTTGAAATGAACAATCCGCTTGGTTCGGATACCGTGGTGATCGGGGTCGGCAACACGATCCTTTCGGATGACGGAGTCGGCGTGCACGCTGCTCGGCTGCTCGAAAGTGATCCGAGAGTGCCGCCGGGTGTTACGGTCTTCGACGGCGGCACGATCGGCCTCGAACTCATGCCCTATGTTTCAGACGCTTCTCGCGTGCTGTTTCTTGATGCGGTGAACACGGGCGATGCTCCCGGAACGCTCACCCGGATGACCGGGAGAGATTTGCTGGACACATCGCGCGGAATCAATGTGCATCAGTTAGGAGTGGCCGACTTGATTGCGGCTATGGCCTTGGTCTCGCCTAGCCCCCAAGACATTGTTGTGCTCGGCGTGCAGCCCGCTAATACGGACTGGAGTACGTCTCTCTCTCCCGTCGTCGAAGCTGCCCTCCCCAACCTCGTCGACGCGGCCTTGGCACAGCTATTGCTCTGGAACGAATCTCAGATCGTTCGTTTGCAAGCCGGCCCATCATTCCTGCCGCCTCGGGAAACCCGGGAGCGGCAGGTTTCCGAACCACGGAAAGAAGGAGGCTTGTAACATGTGCCTCGCCATCCCCGGAAAAATCCTCAGCAGCGAATTGCGTGACGGAATTCGAGTGGGACGTGTCCAGTTTGGCGGAATCACCCGGGAAACCTGCCTGGACTTTGTTCCCGAAGCGGCCGTCGGCGATTACGTGATTGTGCACGTGGGATTCGCGATCAGCCGCGTGGATCGTGAAGAGGCAGAGCGAAGCTACGAGGCGCTGGAATCCATGGGATTACTCAAGGGCGAGTGGGAGTCGGATTTGGAAGATTCACAGGAGCAGAATTAAAACGGCGCCGGCGCGGACTGCGAGGAAGTAGATGAAATATTTGGATGAATACCGGGACGAGAAGATTGCCCGCGGAATTGTGGCAGAGTTGAGCCGTCGCGCCACACAGCCCTGGGTGTTAATGGAAATTTGCGGCGGGCAGACTCACACGCTCATGCGCTACGGCATCGATGAATTGCTGCCTGCTGGAATCGAATTGGTTCATGGACCTGGTTGTCCCGTATGCGTGACCTCTCTGGAAACGATCGACAAGGCCATCGAGATTGCCTCCCATCCCGATGTGACATTGATTTCCTATGGCGACATGTTGCGCGTACCGGGCTCGCGCAGCGATCTATTTCACGTGAAGGCCCAGGGCGGGGACGTGCGAGTTGTCTATTCTCCCACCGAAGCGCTTAAATTTGCCCGCGCAAATCCCGGCCGAAAAGTAGTTTTCTTCGCCGTTGGTTTTGAAACGACGGCCCCCGCGAATGCCATGGCCGTCTGGCAAGCAAAACGGGAAGGGCTTCGGAATTTCTCGATGCTCGCCTCGCACGTTCTTGTGCCGCCTGCGATTCGAGCGCTCTTGAGTTCACGGCGTAATCGAGTGCAGGGATTCATAGGCCCGGGCCACGTTTGCACGGTCATGGGCTATCGAGAATATGAGGAGCTGATTCGGGAGTTCCGTGTGCCGATTGTTGTCGGCGGATTCGAGCCGCTCGATTTGCTGGAAGCGATCCTGATGCTGGTGACGCAGCTGGAAGAAGGGCGCGCGGTTGTCGAAAACCAATACGTTCGATCCGTGACTTACGCGGGCAACCTGCTCGCTCAGAAAGTATTGGCGGAAGTGTTCGAGGTGTGCGACCGGAAATGGCGCGGGATCGGCGGGATTCCGCAGAGCGGACTCAGTCTTCGCGGGGAATATGCCGAATTCGATGCAGATCGCATCTTTGGGACAGAAAATGTGACTGCAGAAGAGCCCGCGGAGTGCATCAGCGCGGAAGTGCTCCAGGGACTGAAGAAACCAACGGATTGTTCGGCATTCGGGACGAGATGCACGCCGGAAAATCCGCTGGGCGCTCCGATGGTTTCCTCCGAAGGCGCGTGTGCAGCCTATTACCAATATCGTCGGCACGCGATAGCAGCCAAGGAGATCCACTAATGCCGCAGGAAACGAAACTTGATTTGGCGCTCCATTGTCCGGTTCCAATTGCAGCGAAGGAATCGATTCTGCTGGGCCACGGAAGCGGAGGCCGCATGAGCGGGGACCTCTTGCGGAATATTCTCCTGCCGGCGCTTCAAAATCCCGTACTCGATCGGCTCGATGACCAAGCCATCGTGAATGTCGGCGGAGCTCGAATCGCCTTTACCACAGACTCCTTCGTCGTGAAGCCGCTGTTTTTCCCAGGCGGTGACATCGGAACTCTGGCCGTGAACGGCACCGTGAATGACCTAGCGATGGGCGGAGCGGAACCGCTTTTTCTGAGCCTTGCACTCATTCTCGAAGAGGGGCTTCCGCTCGATACCCTCCGCCGGGTTATGGAATCCATTCGCGTCGCTGCCGCCGTTGCCGGCGTCGTTGTCATCACCGGGGACACGAAAGTGGTCGAAAAAGGAAGTGGCGACGGATTGTTTGTGAACACCTCGGGCATTGGGCTTGCCTCGTCCGAGGTTTTGCTGTCCGCCGATCAGGCACGCCCGGGAGATCGCGTGTTGCTGAGCGGGACCATTGGTGATCATGGGATCACGATATTGTCCCAGCGGGAAGGTCTCGAATTCGAAAGTTCCGTGGCGAGCGACACGGCGGCGCTACACACGCTTGTTGCCGCCATGCTTCGCGCGGGTTCCGAGATTCGCTGTTTCCGCGACCCGACGCGCGGCGGCCTTTCGAGCGCATTGAACGAGATTGCGGCCCGGGCGCGAGTGGGCATTGAGCTCGATGAAGCCGCGATTCCCATCCGGGAGGAAGTCCAGGGCGCGTGTGAGATGTTGGGACTCGATCCGCTCTATGTGGCCAACGAAGGAAAATTACTCGCGATTGTCAGCCCCGCAACAGCAGAAAGAATCCTCGAAGCGATGCGCCACCACCCGCTGGGCCGCGGCGCACAGATTATCGGAACGGTCACGGATTCCCATCCGGCGATGGTCACCCTTCGAACGCGGCTCGGAACATCGCGGATCGTCGATTTGCTCACGGGCGATCAATTGCCGAGAATCTGCTGAGGGCGGCGCAATGCACGAGATGGGAATTGCCAATTCGGTGCTCGATGCGATTCGAAGGGAATCACGGCGTTTCCCCGATGGCCACATTCACAAGGTGGGAGTGCGGATCGGCGAACTCGCGGGAGTTGACCCGGATGCGATGAGCTTTTGTTTCGAAGCCCTCGTGCGCGGGACGGAACTCGAACCGCTTGCGCTCGAGATCGAATATTGCTCGCGCCGCTATCAATGCCGCGCCTGCGGATACTCCTACGCCGCTGCGAGAGATGATTTGGCGTGTCCGGAGTGCGGTCTGATGGAATCGCAATTCATGGGAGGCGACGAACTCGAGCTCGCCTATCTGGAGGTCGAAGATGGATCGCGTGCAGCTGGAACGTAAAGTGTTGAGCGAGAATGACCGCATCGCCGCCGAGTTGCGGGCGCGCTTTGCCGAACACAATATCTTGTGCCTGAATTTGATTAGTTCGCCGGGCTCCGGGAAAACCAGCCTGCTCGAACGCACCCTCGAGAGCTTTGACCGCCGCGAGCGAGTGGCGGTTCTGACCGGGGACATTCAGACCGAAAACGACGCGAAACGCCTGGCGCGGTTTGGATTTCCCGTTAAGCAAATTACGACGGGCGGGACATGCCATCTAGACGCCCGAATGATCGAAAAAGCGCTTCTGGACTGGCGTTTGGAAGAGATCGATCTACTATTGATTGAAAACGTCGGGAACCTTGTCTGCCCGTCCAGCTACGATTTGGGCGAGGCCGCGAAACTGGTCGTTCTCAGCGTCACGGAAGGGGAGGATAAGCCGCTCAAATACCCTTCGATCTTCTTTAAGTCGCAACTTCTGATCCTGAACAAAATCGACCTGCTCCCGTATGTCCCGTTCGATCTTTCCGCCGCCGAAAATAATTCGCGGAGCGTTCACCGCGACATGGAAATCGTACGAGTCTCCTGTCAGACGCGCGAGGGCTTGACGGAATGGCTTGCTTGGCTGGACCGCAAGCGGGGACTCTCGCGCGCCGCGGCATCCGCCTCTTAAACTGTATGCAAGTCCGCAAGGAAATCCAGGTGTCTGGAATCGTGCAGGGAGTTGGTTTCCGGCCGTACGTGTATCGGCTCGCGAAGGACCGAAACCTCGGCGGAAACATCAGCAACACGCCCGCAGGAGTCACCATTGAAATTCAAGGCCCACCGGACGTGGTCGAGGATTTTGTCTCCCGCCTTCCCGAACAAGCGCCGGCTCTTGCACATATTACCGGCGTGATGGTTCGCGAAATGCCCACTGAACCGACATGGTTTTTTGAAATTCTATCCAGCCAAGCGGGAGAGCATGCGAGCGCGCTGATCTCCCCGGATGTCGCTGTCTGCGATGACTGCCTTCGCGAGTTATTCGACCCTCAGGACCGCCGGTATCGTTACCCATTCATTAATTGTACGAATTGCGGACCGCGATTCACGATCGTCCGGGAAATTCCATACGACCGGCAAAACACCTCGATGTCGGCATTCTCGATGTGCGGCCTGTGCCGAGCGGAATTTCAGGACCCGCGAGACCGCCGGTTCCATGCACAGCCAAATGCTTGCCGGGAATGCGGTCCCCAAATCGAATTCTGGAACACCCAGGGCCACTCGATGAATGCGCTCGATCCCATCGAGGCGGCCGTGGAACGCCTCCGATCGGGCCAGATTCTAGCCGTTAAAGGCCTCGGCGGATTCCATCTTGCGGTGGATGCCACGAACCCAGCCGCTGTGGAACGGCTGCGCCGGCGCAAGAGGCGTGTGGAAAAACCGTTTGCCGTGATGGTACGGGATTTGGAAGCCGCGGGCCGATTTTGCGAAATCAATGAAGAAGCGCGGAAAATTCTTGGCAGCCGGCAGCGCCCGATCGTTCTGCTCTCAAAATTGAAAGGCAATCCAATCGCCGGGAATGTGGCGCCGAACCAGCGCGACCTCGGAGTCTTCCTGCCCTATACACCGCTGCACCATTTGCTCTTTGCGGCAGGTGAATTCACGGCGCTGGTCATGACCAGCGGAAACCTGAGTGAAGAGCCGATTGCAATCAACAATCGCGAGGCAGTCGAGCGGTTAGGGCGTATCGCCGACTTCTTTCTAGTCCACAACCGCGAAATTCTTCTTCGGTGCGACGATTCCGTAGTTCGCCTTTCGGCCGGCAAGCTGCGGCAGATACGAAGGTCGCGGGGCTACGTACCAGCGCCCGTGCGGCTGCACATGGAACTTCCGCGGATTCTTGCCGTGGGAGGAGAACTGAAAAATACGGTCTGCCTGACGCGCGGCAATCTTGCGTTTCTGAGCCAGCATATCGGCGACCTTGAGAACACTGAAAGTTTCGACTTCTTCCGCGATTCCTCCAAATATCTTTCGAGAATTCTCGAAATTGAACCGGAAGTTATTGCTCATGACCTTCACCCGGATTATCTTTCCACGAAATGGGCCTTAACACAGAAAGGGGTGCGCCTTGTCGGCGTGCAGCATCATCATGCGCACATTGCCGCGTGCATGGCTGAGAATCGGATCGATG
The DNA here is from genome assembly GCA_963768275.1 of uncultured Acidobacteriota bacterium. Taxonomy (GTDB): domain Bacteria; phylum Acidobacteriota; class Terriglobia; order Acidiferrales; family UBA7541; genus Palsa-360. The sequence goes on along the minus strand of CAVYHH010000022.1, from coordinate 286,609 downwards.
GACAGGTCATCGGACTATCCCTGGACGGCACCGGATTCGGCACCGACGGTCATATCTGGGGTGGCGAAGCCTTCCTCGCTGATTACGCCAGCTTCGAGCGCGCCGCGCAGTTTGCGTATGTGCCGCTTCCCGGAGGAGCCGCGGCAATTCGCGAACCTTGGCGCATGGCCGTGAGCTATTTGGCCCACACTTTTGGGCAGGATTTCCTTGGCCTGGATATTCCTTTCGTCCAAAAACTGGAACGCAGGAAGGCGGAGTTCATACTACGCATGATGGCCCAGCGGGTGAATTCTCCCCTGACCTCGAGTTGCGGGCGTTTATTCGATGCGGTAGCGGCCCTGATTGGAATTCGACAAGAAGTGAGCTATGAAGCGCAGGCCGCCATCGAACTGGAAATGTTGGCACGGTCGTCGAGCGAGACCGATGGCTATCCTTTAGCCATACGTCGCGAAGACGGGCGACGGCAGATAGACACTTCTCCCTTGTTCGGCGCCATTGTCGAGGATCTCCGCCGAAGGGTGTGCACGGAAACAATTAGCCGCCGATTTCACAACGGGTTAGTCGAAACGCTCGTGCGCCTCGCATGCTCGCTGCGTCAAGAATCTTCGATCAATCGAATCTGCTTGAGCGGAGGCACTTTCAACAACTTGATAGTGTTCGAACTTTTGAATCGCAAGCTTGAATCCAACGGCTTTGAAGTGTTTTCTCATTCCGTGGTTCCCACGGGCGACGGTGGTCTGAGCCTCGGACAGGCATTCGTCGCGGCGCAAAGCACTTTCAGCTGGCGTGGTTGTACGGCCCATCCGTACTTGCACTGCACTTAGCTTATTGAGGCTCGTCGTCGCCAATTCCAGGTAAGTCCTTCGTTTCTGGTTCACTCCCCCTTCGAAGTTTTGGGGTTTCGAAATCCAAATGCCCTATCGTCCATTATCTACGGGTGAAAGTTATTCCGGAACCTATCCTCAGCTGGGCTACGTGGGCTACAGTAGCACGCGTATTACATATTCTTGAATATCATATTTTTATGTTTCGATAATTACATTATCGGTAACTGGCTCCAACATTCCGATAAGAGGGTGCCAGCTCGACCGGTCGATGCAACACCCTTCTAATCTGTTGATCCGATAGTCTTTTTCAAAAGGATCTGATCTCTTGGGCTGTACTCGATTAGACCTAAACAGGGCAGTGTTTTTCTTGAATCAACGCTCGCCAACGAATTTAGCCATTGAAATACCTGCAGATAGGATTTCGGGTGAGTGTTGCGTCGACCCATTGAGACCACCTTGTTTATCGGGATCTGGACCACTCGCCTTGCATTTGCGAAATGATTGCGCAGAGGAAAAGCCATCGTTAAACTCTGGTCGGCCCGGAAACAGATAATCCACTCGCGATTTTACTTCAGCTTCCAGAGGAGTGCCCTGTCACATCGTTCCAGATTTCTTGCTCCGTTCCGTCCGGAGCCCGCGCCATAATTCCTAAGGTTTGTTCTCGGGGATCAGGCCCGCCGAACTCAGGGATGGCTGGCTGCCGCCGTACTCCGAGATGCCCCTTTGGAAAACACGATAGACATGGTCATAGCCCACGACATGTTCTTGCCCGTCGGGACCTTCCTCCACAGTTTCAGGGTTTCTGCCAAAGAAGGCGATGGCTTCGGCGCGATCCGTGACCAATACCATGGTCGCTTCATATAGTTTATCGCCAATCTTGATGCGCACGCGCGGATCGCGGGCCACATTGGAGGTCCAGGACTTGTCATGCGGAAATTGCACGTCCATTCGGTCCTGGTGCGAACGTATGAAGAGCACGCCGTTGCGCACGGTAGGCATCGTCCGGACCGAGTGGGGAATGAAATAGGGCGTTCGCGTCTCGATCAGGACGGTATTGAGGGTGCGTCCGGGGTGAGGTACTTGCTCAACGAATGACCAATCCGTGACGGGTGTGGTGACGACTTCGCCTTTCAGCCACAAGCCGGGGCGGGCAATCATGTGGTGAGCGCGAAGTTGATCCAAGTCAAGGTATTCCGGTTCGAGACCCGTCACACGGAGCGTCAAGAGCGTTACCGCCAGGATCACTACGATCACTATGATTCCTACTTTTAATATTTTCATCTGTCGCTTCCTGAATAGCGATGATCGTCTTGGGTGATGCTACACCACCGATCTGCAGTCTGTAAAAAATTCGTTTTGTCTAAAGTGCGTGCGGCTTCCAGGGGCCGACCGATGTGGTGGCGAATTCGCTGTGTCCAAGGCGAGAGAAACGTTACGATACGCGAATAAGAGGTCCAAATCAGGAACCATGGTTTATATTGAGCGCGTTACGCAAGGAAAGCCTTCAGGTCTTTGTTAGTCGATCAATATTCGTTTAAGGGCATCGTCAAATCGAGGAGCCAGCAATGAAGGTGCTGTTAAAGATAGTGGGAGGAATATTAATTTGCCTGGCCTTGTTGTTGGTCGTGTTTCGCATCACAGGACTTAACCCGCATGGCGGAATCCCCGGTCTGTGGCTCACCGGAGATCTCGATACCACTCCGGTCACCGATTGGTCGTTCATCGATAAAGTTCCCACGATCAAGCTGCAGACCCAGGGCAGGTTTCTACTTCCACACTCGGTAACAATTAATTGTCTCGCCTACAATAGCCAGCTTTACGTTACTTCCGTTTTTTCTGGAGGACCGCCGAGGATCTGGAACGAGAATGTGATGCGAGACCCCCACGTGCGCATAAAAATCGGAGATAAGCTCTACGATCGTACGCTGGTTCTTGTCACTGATCCGGCGGAGATAGAGGGCGTGCTCCAGGTCAAAGCGAAAAAATACCCACAACTGAAAACTCCAGCGAATGCGACGATACACGTATTTCACGTGGTTGGATGATTAGGATCCTACATGAAGATTGTCATCACTGGCGCCAATAGCGCTGTCGGTCAGGCTATCCTGCGATGCGGACCGAAACACGAAGTTTCGACGGATACATTTGTCGCGGCAGTCCGCTCTGCCCGCGCTGCCGAACAAATCCGCTCGGAAACCGGCAAAGTCGTCGACGTGGTCCGAATCTCGTACGATGACCCTGGAAGTCTGGACGCGGCGTTTCAGGGGGCATTTGCAGTCATTCACCTCGCGGGAATTCTCATCGAAACGCCGGATTCGCGTTATGAGCAGGCGAATGTTGCATCGACCCGAGGCGTCGTGGAAGCTGCGAAGCGAAGCGGGGTGCAGAAAATCGTTTTGGTGAGCGCGACGGGAGCCGATGAGACGTCTCGGAATCGGTACTACCGCACAAAAGGGCAGGCGGAGGCTCTGGTGCGAGCGTCGGGGCTGAATTTTACGGTGCTGCGCGCCCCGCTTTTGCTTGGTCCCGGCACCGCGGGAGGCGCGGCACTCGGGCGGCACGTAAGCCACAGTCGCGCCAAGCTGATCGGTGGGGGTCGCAATCATCAGCAGCCCCTCTGTGTAAATGACCTGGCGCGTGCTGCAGTGGCCGCCACAAACCCATCGGTTGCGAACAATCTCGTTCTGGACCTCGTTGGCCCTGTCTCCCTGCCGGAGCGGGAACTCGTCGAGCGCGCCGCCCGATTGCTAGGCCGCCACGTCCGGGTCGGTTCGATTCCAAAATATTGGCTTTCGTTGGTGCTGGCGGTTCGTCAGCGCATCGGTAAGCCCGGGTTTTCGCGGGACGCTCTGGACGTAATCACCGGGGACACGTGTCTGAATGCGCAGCCGGCCGCGTCCGCACTCGGAATCGAACTCACCGGAATCGACGAAATGATTAAAGACAGTTTAGGGCAAGGATGAAAAAATGAGTGAGAGCGTCCCAACAACCAGCGCATCTTCCGTCCCAGCCGCGAAAAAGGCCAAACCATGGCAGAGGATTTTGCCATTTGCCATCACAGTGGTCTGCTTTGGTTATCTCTATACGCGTCTGAGGGGTGCCGCCGCGGCGGAAGGCAGTAGTCTGCTCGCCTACCTGTTAAAAAGTTTCGAGAATGTAAACTGGCTTCACTGGCTGGCCTTGGTGATTCCATACTGTTTCCTTTATCTCCTGATTGACAGCCTGGTTGTCTGGGCCGTGATCAACTGGTTCAACGCAAAAATTCGGTACACCGATATCCTGCCCATTCGGGCCAGCGCCTACATTCTTTCCTTAGTGAACGAACAGGTCAGCAAAGGCGCCATTGCGCTGTATCTGAACCGGCGCGACGGCTTGCCCGGCTGGGAAATCGGCTCCAGCATGCTCTTCCTCATGTTTTGTGAGTATTACAGCCTGATGTTATGGGCGTCGATCGGCGTGCTCTTGCGCTGGAACAACATTCAGAGTGTTTTTCACATTATCCCTTGGATCGCCTTAGGCTCCTGCGTTTTCTTTGTGTTTTTCCATCTTTTCTTCAGCGGAAAAATTGGCGCGGGGATCGCTTTGCGCGAGCGCCCGATCTTCCGCGCTTTCCGGCTGGCCAACGTGTGGCACTACGGAGCGGTGATTGCGATGCGTGCGCCGCTGGTCATCGCTGGCGTCATTGTTTACACCCTGGCCTTAAGACTCTTCGGGGGCACAATCGGCTTTGGCGAAATGTTGGGATATCTGCCGGTCATTTTCTTCGGCGCGGCCATGCCCGGGCCGATGCACTCGGTCGCCATCCTTTTCTGGGTTCTGCTGTTTCCAGACAGGCCCGGACAGATGACCGCGTTTGGGTTCGTCATGCATAATTTCTTCATCTTCTTTAACGCCGGAGTCGGCCTGCTATTTCTCCGGCGAGCGAGTCGGGAGATGTTCGGGTAGTCTGCTGAGCATCAGCCGCTGGCCCATGGATACGACCGTGCTCAAAACCAGCATCCAGACCAGAATCGTAAGCAAAGGCTGCATCCAGCCTGCGCCCAGGCGAACGAAAATTTCCATGCAGGGCGGAACGAAATACAGCATGCCGTTATACCGCCCAAGCTTGCTCCCGCGGAGTTTGGCGTGACGGTGAATCCAGTAAGAATCGATGACGTACTGCGAGAAGGCCGCGACAATCAAGACCGGCAGTATCCATGGAAACACCCCACGAAATGCCCCGGCGAATAAGCCGCCCGTGACAAAGAGAAAATCGGTTGTGTGATCGAATGTCCCGCTCAACGCCGTCACTGTACCTCTGCGGCGCGCGATGGGTCCGTCCAGAAAATCCGTAATCAGCGCCACTGCCCAAACAACCAAAGCGAAAACTGCAAAACGTATATCTCCCTTGCTCATGAAGAACGCGAATGGGACCACAAGGAATAAGCGAAGGGCCGTCAGGGCATTAGCCATCAAGAATCCAAACGGAGACGAGACTGGTCAAAGGTTGCTTTGAAAACCATGCTCGTAATTGTCGCATAAAGTGCACACGCCACGACATTCATCGAGGCATTCGGCCCTTAGCCAAAATCGCTACTTCAGATCGTCATGCGCCTACAGCTCCCTGTATAAGTTGACACTAGTGGGGTGGGCGCATATTCTTTCATTTGAGCTAGTTCCAACGGGAGATTTTTCCAAAGGCGTTCTAATGTCAGATGTGGCCATTCCTTACCATGTGGATGTCGCTCTTGAGAGTGGATTAGAAGGCCGGGGCATTGAACGCAAAGATGCGCTTTCGCTGATGGAAGAAGCCCCGTTAGAAACCTTACTCCAGACGGCTGCTGCTGTCCGAGACCGCTTCAAAGGCAATTCGGTCAGCTATTCCAGAAAAGTCTTCATTCCACTCACCCACCTGTGTCGCGATTATTGCGGCTATTGCACGTTCCGTGCCGATCCTGAGCCCGGTGAGCCGGCGTACATGACGCCTGACGAAGTTCTGGCGGTCGCCGAAGCCGGTCGCCGCGCGGGATGCAAAGAGGCTTTGTTCAGCCTGGGCGACCAGCCCGAGCGCGTGTTTCCGGAAGCAAGAGAGTTTCTGCGAACGCTGGGCTTCGAAAGCACGCTCGAATACCTTGCGGCGATGAGCGAGTTGGTGCTTTCGAAGACCGGTTTACTCCCGCATTCGAATCCGGGCTTGATGGGCGAGAAAGACCTGCGCCGGCTGCGCGAGACGAATGTCAGCGTGGGCATCATGCTGGAGAGCGCCAGTCCACGGCTGGGGCGTCCCGGCGGGGCGCACTGGCGAGCGCCGGACAAAGTCCCTTCGCTTCGCCTGCGGACCATCGAAACTGCTGGCCAATTGTCCATGGCCTTCACGACGGGCATCCTGATCGGTATCGGTGAGACTCCCGAGGAACGCGTCGATGCGCTCTTGGCGATCCGCGCAGCCCATGAAAAGTACGGCCACGTGCAGGAAGTGATCGTCCAACCGTTTCGCGCCAAAGTGGATATTCGCATGGCCCTGGCGCCGGAGCCGTCCAACGAGGATTTACTGCGCACGATTGCAGTCGCGCGCTTGATTCTTGGCGGCAAGATGAACATTCAATCCCCGCCCAATCTGCTCTCGAAAGACTATCCGGATTTGCTGAGGGCCGGCCTCAACGACTGGGGCGGAGTTTCTCCAGTGACCAAAGATTTCATCAACCCGGAAGCCGCCTGGCCGCAGATCTCCTCGCTGGCGGAGAGAACCGCGAAGGCAGGGTTTGTCTTGCGCGAACGGCTGGCAATCTATCCGGAATTTTCCAAGCGGCCGGAATTTTCCTCGCGCCCGGAATTCGTAAGCGAGCAACTGCAACCGTATGTCCGAAAACTGCAGGGCGAGGATGGCTATGCTCGAGGGGAGAGTAACCCATGCTGAAAGCAGTGAATGCCGAGTGGATCGCAATTCCCTTGGATCGAGCGATTGCGGCGGCGAGCCGCAACGTCGCCGAGGCCCTGGAAAAAGTTCTCGCGGGAAACGATTTGGGCCTCGAAGAGGGACTGACGCTGGCCAAGGTCGAAGGGAACGACCTGCTGGCTCTGCTGAAAGTCGCGGATGAGCTTCGGCGGGACGCAGTGGGCGACCGCGTCACGTACGTGGTGAACAGGAATTTGAACTTCACCAACGTCTGCATCGTCGGCTGCGCTTTTTGCGGATTCAGCCGGGGGCCGGATTCGCCGGAAGCCTATTTTCATTCCACGGACACTCTGATTGCCAAATCACTTGAAGCGGTCGAGCGTGGGGCCACGGAAGTTTGTATTCAAGGAGGTCTCCCAAAAGACCTCAACGGCTACTATTACGTTGAACTTCTTCGCGCCATCAAGGCTCGATTGCCCGAACTTCATGTGCACGCCTATTCGCCCATGGAAATCACGTACGGCGTCGAGAAAACGCGCCTGCCCCTGCGCGAGTATCTGGTCATGTTGAAAGAATCCGGATTGGGCAGTATTCCGGGAACGGCCGCGGAGATTCTCGACGACGATGTGCGCAGATCTCTCAGCCCAAATAAATTGAAAGTTCGGCAATGGATTGAAGTCATTCGCACGGCGCACAGCCTCGGCATCCCCTCGACTTCCACGATGATGTACGGACATACCGAGCTTCCCGAACACTGGGTCAGGCACATGCTTCTGCTTCGCGACATTCAAAAGGAAACTCGCGGATTTACGGAATTTGTTCCGCTTGGATTCATCCATTCCAAAACCAAACTTTTCCAGACCGGAGGCGCCCGCGCGGGACGTTCGATCCACGAGGATTTGATCGTTCATGCGCTCGCCCGAGTGCTTTTGCACGGCTACATTCGCAACATTCAAGTCTCCTGGGTCAAACTTGGTTTTGAGCAATCCTTGACGTGCATGCAAGCGGGAGCGAACGATTTCGGCGGCACGCTGATGGAGGAGAGCATCTCGAAGATGGCCGGAGCGAATTTCGGCGAATATGTCTCGCCCGGCGAGTTCCGCGCCATGATCCGAACCATCGGACGGATCCCCGCCGAGCGCTCAACGACTTATGGAATCCGCAAAGTTTTTGAGAATCCGGACGCGGAGGAGCGCCTTCCGGTTGAACCAATGCCGCTACTCAACTCTTCGCCAAATCACTCGCCGGTGACCGCGACGGGCTACTGAACGCATGGACACTGCCGGATTGAGGAACTCAGAAGTCTTACTTCGGGAGGGCGAGTAAGAGGAGTAAGAAGTTCCACGCCAAGATTACTGGTTTAGTCGTATAGTCGGCGGGGGGAAACGGACGCTATCTCACATGCGACGTTAGGGAGCCAACCATGAAGACGCTATCGAACATTCTTGGAGCAATAGTGATTTGCATGGTCTTACTGCTGGTGACGCTGCGCTTCACCGGCCTGAATCCTCACGGGGATACGCCCGGTCCCGGGAGTTATCCCGGTTTATGGCTCAGCGGGAATCTCGTAACGACTCCTGTTGCCGATTGGTCATTCACTGACAACATTCGAACCGTGAAGCTTCAGACCAACACCTGGTATCTGATTCCCCACTCGGTAACAATTTGGTGTATCGCCTATAACGGCCAGCTTTATGTGGCTACTTCCGGAGCTGCGGTCAGATCATGGCCTCGAAATGTGGCCCGTGATCCCCATGTGCGTCTGAAGGTAGGCAATGACTTGTACGATCGCACCTTGGTGGTTGTCACCGATCCGGCCGAAAGAGAAGCCGTGCTCCAGGTCAGAGCGAAGAAATACTCTCAGAAGTACCCGCCAGTCGGTCAAACATTTACCGTATATCACGTAATGCCTAGCTAGTGGCTTACCGGATTTTTGATTGCAACGTTGGTGATCGGCGAGGTGTAATTCTTTACTTGGTTCATGCCAAATTTCATAGCCGATGCACCTATCCAGCCTGAAAAGACGTCTTCCCGTGCGAGGAGTGGCGATCATCGCTTACCTCTTTTTGCTTAGATCCCCCGGCCGAGGTAATCAAACCCCGGCGGAGGGTTTAGACGAAGGGAATCGATCCACCCGCGTTGAATGACGCTTTCCTCGAACATGGCGACATCCAAGCTCAGAAGGCCAATTGTGAGAATATTCCGATGCGGCTTGTTGGTAAGCGTACGATCCGTGGCGTCTAGAGTAAGTTTGGGTAAGTGGGGATTATGCCCGAAGTGAGCACATCCGGAAGCGTCCACATGGGGGATAGGTGGACACTTCGGAGCGAGCGGCTTGTTGCCAAGTCCTGTCAACCCCTGTCGGCTCAACTGGTCGATGCAACACCATATAACCAGTTGATCTGACAATACTTCCAATCGAGAATCAATCTGTGCGACAGGACTCGATCAGAACCTAAACATGGCTTTGTTCCGTTTGAATCAACGCCGGCGAACGAAATCAGCCTCCTAGAACCCTACGTGAGGACTTTGTGCAAGTGTTGCATCGACCCACTGAGACCGCCCCGTCTATCAGGCACTGGGCAACCGAAGGCGGTTCTCAACGACTGTCGTCATATGAGAAGTGAAGCAAAGTGGCCGCACCGGTCCCATCTGCCCGGTAACGTTTGGAAACAAATTCCGGCGATCTCGTTCGCGTGGCCGCCCGTTGCGCTAGGCTAGTGTGCAGAGCCCACCGGTCCTCGCGCCTATGCACACGGCACACGCCGAACCGTCACTTCTCGATCGCGCTTCGCCTGCGATCCGCTTGCTCGCTCTCGCAGGTATGCCCCTCGCGGGTGCTGCGGCAATCCTTGGTGGTCTGCAGATTCCACGCCTGTTCTATGGGGAAGCGAATCCATTCATCGCCGCCGCGGAAATTGCCAGCCTCGCCGCCCTCCCCGCGCTCTGGCTCTCATTACGCGCCGCTCTCCGCGTGCGCTCCGCCCCCTCCGGCTTCCATCGCGACGTTCTGGATTTCCTCGCGCTCGCGCAATGGCATCCCGCCGTGAAGTTCGCGTTGGCGGTAGTGCTTGTGTTCCCGCCCGCGTTGTACCTGCATGGCCAATTTTGGCTGCTGCCGATTATATGGATTCGCGGACGCGCGGCGCTGGCGTCTGGCGATGTCCGCAACGCGCTCGATGGTCTGGTCGCCAGCTTTCAGCGCCCGCTCATCGGAGGGGTGCCGCTTCTGTTCACACTGCACATGCTGTCTCGCTGGCAACCCAAACGGCGCTTGCTGCCATGGCTTCTGCTGCCGATTGTCTTCATCGGAACAGCCATGGTTGACATTTTCATCGTCGTCTCCCGAATGCACTAACAGGCCGAGTCTCGATAAGTCCTCTTTTCGGAAACTCGCTTTCCGAATTGAAGGGAGGTCCCTAACTGCGCCTGCGATACTAGGCATGGTTTCTTTGGGGGCACTATGCTAGACGAAGGGGTGTGGGCCGAGGTGAAGGTGGGTACCGAGGAACTGCGCTTGTTTTCAGAGTGCAATGCGCAGGGTGTACAGATGTCCGTTTACAATGTCAAGACGAAGAGCTGGATCGCGCCTTCTGAATCGGTTGACGACATTGAGCAGGGCAAGGAGAGGGCAGAAGAGTACGCCAAGGGGTACTTGAAACACACCGCAGATTTGGAACTGCCGCCGTTGCGCTGGAAGAAGTCTCGATCGGCATAGGAACTGACGAAACTGACTGCCGTTCTGCGTTAACCACTCAAATTCCCGAGGAGTCTTCTTATCAGAAGGTTGCCCGCGAGCCGAATTGACCAAATTCCCAGATTCCGATAATCCCGTTTATCAGATGGGATGAGAAGGCCGGTCTCCGACGGGATGCGATATGCTCCCAACGATTGACGCGCTCAAGGCGCAATGGAAAGGAGACCGGCTTATGCGAAAGAATAGCACTGTGGTGAAAAACGGAAACAAAATTTTCAAACAGCCCGCACTGACCATCGGGTTGGACTTGGGAGATCGAAGCAGCTGTTACTGCGTTTTGGATGAGATGGGGAATGTGATTTTGGAACGCAGTGTGCCGACCACACCGAACGGAATCCGCCAGGCGTTCGGTAAGATGCCGCGCTGCCGGATCGCACTGGAAACGGGAACGCACTCGCCGTGGGTGAGCCGGCAGTTGGCACGGATGGATCACGAAGTGATCGTAGCGCATGCGCGCAACGTGCGGCTGATTGGCGAGAGCAGTCGCAAGGATGATCAGCTCGACGCGCGGACGCTGGCGCGGCTCGCACGGATCGATCCCGGCTTATTGGGTCCAGTGCGGCATCGCAGTGCGCAGGCGCAAATTCAACTGACAGTGATTCGCGCACGAGCGGCGCTGGTCAGTTCGCGCACGGCTCTAGTGAATGCGGCGCGCGGGTTGACGAAATCCTATGGCGAGCGGCTGAAGAAATGCGGCACGGAGCAAATGAATCGAGACAGCTCCGAGGGGTTGAGCCAGGAATTGCGTGAGGCGCTGGATCCGCTGTTGCGAGAGATCGAATCGCTCAACGAGCGCATCAAGGAATACGATCAGCGGATCGAACAGATCGCCAAGGAAGTTCACCCTGAAGTGGCGCGGCTGAAACAAGTGAAGGGTGTGGGGACGCTGATTGCGTTGACCTACGTGTTGACGCTGGACGATCCACGCCGATTTCGTCACAGCCGCGATGTGGGATGTTTTCTGGGACTGCGTCCCGGGCGCAGGAACTCCGGCAAGAGCGAGCCGCAACTGCACATCAGCAAGGAAGGCGACCGTTATCTGAGAACGCTGATGGTGCAAGGCGCGCATTACATTCTCGGGCCTTTTGGACAGGACAGCGATCTGCGGCGTTGGGGATGGAAGCTGGCCGAGCGCGGAGGAAAAAATGCCAAGAAGCGAGCGGTGGTTGCCGTCGCACGCAAGTTGTCGGTCCTGCTGCACAAGTTGTGGGTGAGCGGAGAAGCGTATGAACCACTGCGCAACAACAACCACCAAGGGGTACGCGCCGTGGCCTAGAGGTTGAAACGAAAGAGCCGAGCTCACCGCCGAGTTCAGGTGACTGCGCCCAAGTCCTGGCCCAACTCTCAGAGATGAGAGCCAAGGTCGATTCTCAGGTAGCAGCACCTACTGAATGAAGGACGCCCAACTTGCACCGAGCGAAACAATCGCTCACCAAAGAGTGCGGATGGAAGGATGGCGACAGAGGCGGACCGGCTTAAACGGCAAAAACCCCTGATAAGAAAAAGAAAAACCGGCTTGACACTAACCGGCCTTCTCATGGAAGGACTTGGTCACCCTTGTCTGATACGGTGCGCCGCATTCAAGTGCAATCTGTACCGCCTGAATTCAGGTCTAATCTTCTTGCATGAGCTTCGTTTCCAAAGCGCTGCTACTGATGTTGCTTGTTGTGGATTTCGCGGCTTCGCCGACTCAAACACACTCAGACGATGCCCCAGAATGTACAAAGCAAGGCGTGGGTAAGTTGCAACTGACAATTGATGACACGACGATTCTTGGCCTGACAATTGGCAGTGCATCGTTGAAGGATGTCGGAGCCAAGCTCGGGCAAGCACAGCTTTTGCCCGATGATGGGAGCGGGAGCGTAACGGCATCCAGAAGCATTTGCTTCGTGTCTCAAGCGGACGGCACCGTTCTTACTTTCGGGGCAGGACCGATTGGAGGGTTTGTGGATGTAACTGAATTTTCAATATGGTCCCGTGAGGCTAAATTCCCAAACGTGTCGGCGTGCGACCCTTTAAAATTAGTTTCGCGTGGGTTATCGACGACGTCTGGAATAAGGCTAGGACTCAGCCTCAAACAGATGAACGATATAGTTGGTAAACGCCCCACAAACCAGCGTGCAGTAATGCACTATGAGATGGGGTGCCGTCGGAAATGGACGCCAGATGAAGTTGAGCGTTTCAAGCGTGCAAACAATTCGGATGTCTCAGAATATCCGTACTTCGACGTGACCTCTTTTGTGGACGTCCATTTTACCAGTGCGGGCGCCTCTCGGATCGATATTGCCAAGTTTGAGTCCTACTGATTCAGGCCAAGTCCTGTGAAGTCCGCTTCTCGGTAACTGACTTCCACGCGAGCAGGCAGATTCACAGTTATCGATAATCTCATCTGCGGGGAGCTGATTGGATCATCGCAGGAGGAAATCGGCAACTCTGAGCCAATAGTGCAATTCATGCCATCTGGTATAGACAACGATGGATTGTCCAATGACGAAAATGGGAAGCACATATAGGTACACCGAGTGGATCCGACGCTCGACAATTAGGTCACGGGCTACGCCCAGTAGGATGAGCAGGTCCACGCCGGCATACAGCATATAGTGTGGCAGGATGGTTTCAGGAAAACGCCCCCAAGCAGCGGCAGTGAGTCCACAGGTCGCGATGAAGATGAGGCGGCGATGCAGTTGCGGTTTCCTGCGCCAGTAAATGGCAAGGAAGAACGTCGGGGTGAAACAGACCATGTCAAAGAGGGGGACGATCATCCGCCAGCGAGCATTGGGAGAATGAAGCTGGACGATATCAAAGCGCGCCATCGTGAGGGCAGTAGATACGCCAAGAAGGATAATACTGATGCCAAGGGCGAGCCCGAACCAGCCCATAAGTCGATGCACGCGAACGTTTCCGGTGCGCACCAGGGATGATTGAAGAATGAAGAAGACGACCCAAAAGGAGAATACGGCAGCGTGGAAGTATAGGAGCAGCGGGCGCGGCGGAGCAGGATGGAAGAGATTCTTGTCTACTGTGAAATGGAAGCCATAGACGATGATCGCGGCGATCAACAGCGACATGAAGAAGTAGAAATACCGATCCAACAGACGCGCACCCCAAGCCGCCGCCGTCGTCCCACCCGAGCGGGCACGAGCCGAGGGAATGGATAAGACCGATGCTTTTAGTGCGCCTGGCGATTTCGAGGCCATGGCGAAAGACTTTATCTTGATTCTGGGGTTTCGGTCAAAATCTAGATAAGAGCCTGTTTTCCCGCATTTTGATAAGTCGTCTTCTCGTCATGTGGGATTTGCCCGATTCCCAGTTGACGATAATCCCGTTTATCAGGAGTTGGGGCGGACTGCGAGAAGTGTGCTGGAAGCAAGCGTCACTTCTTTGCCTGCCGATTCCAGTTCTGAATCAGTCTGATGGGGAAATCGTCACATTCCAGGACCGTGTGGATGAGGGAAGAGTTAGGCGAGCTTCTCCTTGAGCCACTGATTAACCATTTCTCCAACGGCTCCTCTCTCCTGACTTCCGCGGCCCATGTGTTTTGCGCCGGCCATGATCCGGGCCATCTTCGGCTCGCCCGTGGATAGCAGTAAGGGGATCTCTTGAGGCGAAATCCATGGATCCTTGTCGCCGTTGACGCAAAGCATAGGTGCATTGGGCTTGCTCAGCCAGCCCTCCTCCATTAGCGACATTGCCGGAGCTGTCCGGACGAGTTCGTCGAAATCCTTCACGCCGTTCGCGTAAATCATTGAATCGGGTAAAGGCCAGAAATATTCCTTCTCGTCAGTTAGAAGATACATTAGCCAGTCCTTCTGCCAAGTGTAGTGAATCGGTCCGCCGTATTCGACGCACGCCCTCAGCCGTTTCGGCTCAACATAGGCCATCTTGCCGCCATAATATCCGCCGTAGCTTCCTCCAACAAATCCGATCCGCCGCCCATCCAGGTCCTGGCGGGTTGTAAGGTAATCGATGATGGCAACGTACAGCTTCTCCGAATCGGGCTTATTGAAAATTGGGCACTCACCGGCTCCCGGCATGTCGACCTCAAACCCCGCTGCACCAATGGCGAGGTTCTCGTTCAAGTTGCGACCTTCCTTATAGCCGTCTACGCCGCCGGTTCTGATCACAATCGGAGGTCGGGTCACTCCCTTCGGCTTCCGCAGATGGCCGACGATCATCTTGCCCTCAAACGGGATCTCAACAATCTCAAGTGGAGGATCCCATGACCGGATCGCCTTCCGGAAATTCTCAATGCACTTGCGGTAGGCGGCCTGTTTAGCCGGATGATTAATCACCGGGAATCTCGCAACTCCGTAATACATGGAGGCCTTCTCATACGCCTTGTTCGCCTCAGCCATCTTGCCCTGCGACTCAAGTTCGGCGCCCTTCTGCTCGAACGGCACGGCCAACTTGGTCCACTCTGCCACCCACGGCTCGGCATCGAAACTTGTCATCTTCGCGAATATTGCCTTGGTTGCCTCCGGGTCGGCACCGCCGCCAATAAACGCTTGCATGCGCTGCCGTGCGCCTTCGGCGTAGCTTGGATCTTTGAAGGGATTCACATTGGAGGTCGACGACGACGGTGAATATGACGAACTCTGCGCCATTGCAACTGGACCATTGGGCGCAAATGCCCCTGCGATCGTCGCCGCGCCGGCCACTCCAGCTGCTCGCAAAAGTTCTCGCCGGGAGGGCTGGATTTTGCGTATCCCCGGCGCAGGGAGGAAAGTATTCGCGCTCGTTTCTTGCGTGTTTCGGAGTTCATTTGCCTTTTTCATTTTGCACTTACCTCTACAGGAAGCGTCGATCGCTTGGATCAGAAGTATAGCTGTGAATGTTATCGGAGAATACCAAGCCGAAGGTTTAACCCAATTGCATCTTTCCGTCAAGAATTTCGCACGCTCCCAGCCGTGTGCCTATTGGGATGGCCGTGATCACTCCCGTCAAAGTGTCCGAGTATACAGTTTTCAGCCTGTTCTGAGGGAGAGTCAAATGCCATCCGGGCCCAGGTCTTGATAAGTCCTGCCGGCTCAACCGGTCGATGCAACACCTTATAACCAGTTGATCTGACAATACTTCCAATCGAGAATCAATCTATGCGACAGAACTCAATCAGAACCTAAACAGGGCAGTGTTTTCTTTGAATAAACGCTGGCGAACTAATTTAGCCATGGAAATACCTGCAGATAGGACTTCGGGCGAGTGTTGCGTCGACCCATTGAGACCACCGGACTTCACAGGAGTTGGCCAGGAGATCGTCCGGGCGACGATGATGTGTGGTTAAATACTAGAATCGAATCGCGATCGACATGGCCCTTGTGAGTTCCATACCGTGGTCGCCGCCCTGAGCCAGCACGTGCGTCGACTGCCGGCATCGTTGCGGCGCTCGTTGACCTGGGATCGCGGGCTGGAGATGGCCCAGCACAAAAGCTTCACGGTGGATACGGAGGTGAAAGTCTACTTCTGTGATCCGCAGAGCCCCGGCAGCGCGGCTCGAACGAAAATACAAATGGCCCGTTGCGTAAGTACTTTCCTAAAAGAACAGACTTGTCAGGGTATTCTCAAGCGGAGCTCGACGAAGTGGCCCTGCGATTAAATCAGCGTCCAAGAAAAACTTTGGGATTTCAGACTCCGGCAGATAGACTGCAAGCAAGTGTTGCACTGACCCATTGAGACCACCCCGTTTCTCGGGACTTGGCCATCGGAACCTCGCAATATTCTTCGGAGCTTGTTCTGGTGGCAAAATCGTCGTGCCAAGGGGAGCAGAAGCGTACGATGCACAAACGAGAGGCTTAGATAGGAAGTTCCGGCTGATTCTACTCGGGGGCACTGCACCAAGTGAAAGGAGCAACAACATGGCATCGTCACAAACTAAAAATCGCTTTGCTGTGTCTGCGACCAAGTTTCTGGTCAAGTCGATGATTGCTGTGATTCTTTGCGTCGGCTCAGTTGTCTTCGCACAGGCGCAAGATGCTCAGCCGAACAACCCCAACGAATCCTGGACGGCGACCACGCAAACTTCCATAGGCAGCACCAATCCGTCGCGGACGACGGAGAGCCATGCCACGTCCGGCGACCGAAGTGTGGATAAATTTAGTGTAGAGGAGCTTGGGCCCAATGGCCGATACCAGCCCGATTACGAAACCGAAAAGGAAACGGTCCAGGTAAATGCCACGACGACCCGTACAGAGGAGCGCACCTACAAGTGGGATGTGAATGGACAAAGGAATCTGGTGCGGGTAACGAAAGAAGAAGCACAAAGCTCAGCAGGCGGCGATGCCCAGGTGGTACGCACGACCTTGAGTTCTGATGTGAACGGAAATCTTCAGGTTATGCAACGTGAGGTCGCGGACACAAGAAAGATAAGCCCAAACGCGCAGGAGACGAATACCACGTTTTACCTTCTGGACGGCAACGGCGGCTTGACTCCGTCCCTGCAGACGCATGAGCTGCAAAAGCGCAGTGCTGACCAGACGGTCGAGGTGAAGAAGACAACGCTAGCGCCAGATTCCAATGGCAACTGGGAAGTGGGTGAAGTAAAAGAAAGCACGATCAAGGAAGACGGCAAGAATCGCACCAGCGAAGAGCGCGTTTCGAGTTCCGATTCAGAGGGCAGACTTTCAGAAGTTTCACGCACCGTTGACAATGAGACAGAAACCGCCGCCGGAGAAAAAAGTAATACCGTCGTGACATATTCTACGGAAGTTCCCGGATTGGCTCCCGACGGCAGCCTGCATCTGAACCGGCGAGTAACAACCGTCCAGAAAAAGGATCCAGGAGGAAAAACAACCGAGCAGCAGGTCGAGCAGCCCAATCCGGGTGACCCGAACGCTGGTCTGCAAGTAAGCACAAAAACCAAATACATCGTGCAGTACGGTGCCTCCGGTACGCAGCAGACAAAAACCATTCAAGTGCTTGATGTCAACGGCACTTTCAACGTGAACTCTGTCGAGACGCGGAAATCAGACCAGATTCCTGCCGAGCAAGTTCAGATAGCACCCTCGGATAAACCCCAATAGCGATGCATTCGACACTGTTGTTGGCCTAATTGGGATGATTGAAGTCGTCACCGGCTTTGGGCCACATTCCGATAATCCCGTTTCACAGGCCCGATCCGGTCCACGTGGAGGATTCCTTACGGTTTGCCCGTAATACGGGGACAACCCACGGCGGCCTCCTCCAAACTCGCTACTGCTTGAAACCTCTGGGGATTTCCTGAAATATGTCGAACGAGCCCTCTCCAATCCGTCATACATTTGGGCGCACAAAGGTGGTAAACATCGTTCCAAGGAGAAAATCAAATGCAATTCGCCCTACTAGTCTACGAGTCGCCGGCAGCGTTCGCGGCACGAAATAACAACGACGAAACCGATCCCTACCTCGGTGCCTGGCGGACTTACCACAAAGCGCTCCTCGAAGCCGGTATCTACATTGGTGGGAATCCACTTCGGAGTCCCGAGACTGGAACCACGGTGCGCCTAAAGGAAGGCAAGCGGCACGTTCAGGATGGCCCCTTTGCGGATAGCAAGGAGCAACTGGGAGGGTTCACAATCCTGGAACTCCCCTCGCTCGATGCGGCCCTGGATTGGGCAGCGCGCTGCCCAGCTGCCTCGGTCGGTGCCGTGGAGGTCCGTCCCGTTTCAAAAGAATACCTGCGCCGGGTCACAGGATGAGTGATAGCAGTCAGGCGAGCACTCACCGGACTATCGAGCGGGTGGCTCGCGAGTCCTATGGGCGTCTGGTGGCCTATCTTTCCTCGCACACACGCGACGTGGCGAGCGCAGAAGATGCGCTCAGCAATGCCTTGGTAGCGGCACTGACGGCTTGGCCGCGAGACGGCGTGCCGCAAAACCCAGAAGCCTGGCTGCTGACGACCGCGCGCCACGCGCTCATCGATCATATACGTCATCAGCAGGTTGCGTTGGCCAGCGAGCCAACTCTTCTGCTGCTTGGAGAAAGCGTTACCGAGGCACCCATGACCACCGAATTCCCCGATGAACGACTCAAGTTACTTTTCGTTTGCGCTCACCCGGCAATCGATCCGGTCATGCACACGCCTCTTATGCTTCAGACCGTTCTGGGTTTGGATGCGGCCAGTATTGCCCAGGCCTTCCTGGTCTCACCAACGACGATGGGGCAGCGCTTGGTGCGTGCCAAGTCAAAGATACGAGACGGTGGCATTCCGTTCGAAGTCCCGCAAGAGCGTGAACTGGTGCAAAGGCTCGATGCGGTTCTCGAAGCTATCTATGCCGCGTTTGGGATCAGCTGGGATGATATGTCCGGGGTCGACCAGCGAGGCCGTGATCTGGCCGAGGAGGCGATCTGGCTGGCGCGGGTGCTTCTGCAACAAATGCCCCAGGAATCAGAGGTTCGGGGGCTGCTCGCCCTGATGCTCCATTGCGAGGCCCGCAGAGCGGCACGGCGAGGCAAGGACGGTCGGTACATTCCACTTTCAGAGCAAGATACGAAGCTCTGGTCTCGGCCACTGGTCGAAGAAGCGGAACGCCATTTGACCGAGTCATCGAGTCTCGGTCGCGCCGGACGATTTCAACTAGAGGCCGCGATTCAGTCGGTCCACGCCGAGCGGGCGCGCACCGGCCGGACCGAGTGGACCGCCATAGTGATGTTCTACGAACAACTGATCCGTATCTCTCCGACGCTCGGCACTCAAATTGGGCACGCCGCGGCTGTTGGCGAAGCCCTAGAACCTCAAGCAGGGCTGGCAGCACTGGACAGTATCGACTCAGATGATGTCTCCGGATATCAACCGTACTGGGCAGTTCGCGCGCATCTGTTGCAACGGCTACGTAAAACCTCCGAGGCCCTGTATGCTTTCGACCGGGCCATTGGCCTGACCGAAGACCCGGCAGTGAGACAGTTCCTGCTCCAAAGGCGAGGTTAGTTTTTCCCACCTGCCTTGTCGAAATAGCCCCGCTCCGCACGTCACCCATATAGAGGCGGCTTAGTGATTGAGAGCTTCGCCGCCCAAGGGGATGACAATGACCATCGCAAACAAAGCAGTTCTGGTGACCGGGGCCAATCGCGGTATCGGAAAGGCGCTGGTCGAAGAAGCCTTGAGGAGAGGCGCAAAGCGGGTGTATGCCGGTACGCGCGGTGCACTCACCATCGCCGATGAACGCGTAACCCCGCTGACGCTCGACGTGACCAACACGGCGCAGATCGAGCAGGCAGCCAGCGAGATCGACACCCTCGACGTCTTGATCAACAACGCCGGCATCGCTCTGTACGACGATCTGAGCAACTTCGACGTGATCGGGCAGCACCTGGCCGTCAACCTCTTCGGAAGTCTAAAGATGAGCCGCGCCTTTTTGCCGAAGCTGACGCGCTCCAAAGGAGCCATCATCAACGTTCTGTCCTTGATGGCACTCGCCCCGTTGCCGCTCACGCCCGCTTACGCCATTTCCAAAGCCGCCGCGTTCAATATGACGCAATCGCTGAGAGCACTCCTTGCCGGTCAGGGCGTGACGGTCCACGGCGTATTCCTCGGTCCCGCCGACACCGACATGACCCGTGGCTTTGACATACCCAAGGCCTCCCCCGAAGCCGTCGCCAAGGGCATCTTCGACGGCTTGGACAACAAGGAAGAGGACATTTTTCCTGACCTGGCGTCCCAATCCATCGCCGAAGGCTGGCGCACCGGCGTGGCCAAGGCGTTCGAGCGCCAGTACGCCGGCTTCGTACCATCACAGCCCGTCAACGCATAGTTTGTGCAGAATCCAACACGAAAAGGAGGAACTAAAATGCCGGATATTTTGCACCGAGCCAGTATCAAATCGTCTCCCGGTGATGCCTATCGCGCATTGACTACAATCGAAGGTCTTTCCGGCTGGTGGACCGACAACACCCAAGGGGAAAGCAAAGTCGGCGGCGTGCTCCAATTCCGCTTCTTTGAGGCCGATCGCTTCGACATGAAAGTCATTGAACTTGACCCCAACAAGCGCGTGCTCTGGCAAGTGGTCGAGGGCCCCAAGGAATGGATCGGCACAACGATCGGTTGGGATCTCAAACAGGAAGGCGACCATACCGTGGTCCTCTTCAAACAACAGGGCTGGAAGGAGCCCGTGGAGTTCATGCACCATTGCAGCACCAAGTGGGCAACCTTTCTGATGAGCCTGAAGGCGCTTGTCGAAACCGGGAAAGGCGCCCCCTATCCAAACGATGTCAAGATCGACGGCCGGTACTAAGCCGCACCGCTAACAGTACGCAGAGGAACGACCGCTAAAAAAAAGGAGAAAAGCGATGAAGGATCAAAATTTCACGGCCACATTCACGGTAGACCAATCGCCCAAGCAAGTCTTTGACGCCATCAACAACGTCCGCGGCTGGTGGTCGGAAAACATCGAAGGCAGCACCACAAACTTCGGCGATCAGTGGACCTATCGTTACAAAGATGCGCACCGTTGCACCATGAAAATCACCGAATTGGCGCCCAACAAGAAAGTTGTCTGGCACGTTCTCGATAACTACTTCAACTTCACGCAGGACAAGACAGAGTGGAAGGGCACCGACGTCGTCTTCGAAATTGCGAAGAAGGGCGACAAAACAGAGGTTCGCTTTATGCACGTCGGTCTGGTCTCCGCATACGAATGCTACGACGTGTGCTCGAACGCCTGGGGCTCCTATGTCAACGGCAGCCTGCGGAACCTGATTGCAACCGGCAAAGGGAAACCCAACCCGAAGGAATAAAGACATCCGAAGCAACGGCAGAAAGCAGAAAAACGACCGCTAAAAAAAAGGGAGAAAATCTATGAAGAGCCAAAATTTCACCACCGCATTTATGGTAGACCAAACTCCGGCAGAAGCCTTCGCTGCCATCAACAACGTTCGGGGATGGTGGACAGGCAAACCGGGAATAGAGGGCAGCACCGGCAAGCTTGGCGATGAGTTTACATATCGCTACGACCCGCACCACTACAGCAAACAAAAAATAACGGAATTCATCCCGGGCAAGAAAGTCGTCTGGCTAGTCGTGGAAAGCACTTTGAATTTTGTAAAAGACAAGAGCGAGTGGAACGGCACAAAAATCACCTTTGAAATCTCCAAAAAGGGCGACAAAACCGAGGTCCGATTCACGCACGATGGCTTGATTCCCGACCATGAATGTTACGACGCCTGCTCCAACGCTTGGGGCTCATATATTAACGGAAGTTTGCGGAGTTTGATTCTACAGGTAACCGTCAAGGAGCAAAACGATAACGAACCACAAGACCGGAACATGTGAAGACTAGCTTCCGGTCGACAGGAATTGCTCGATTCGGACAAGGATGTGGCGCGGCGACAGGAATTGGTCTGCTTCGAATCGTAAGGGTCATTGCCCGACTCCTGCATTGTCGGCAAACCGGAAGTAATCCTTGGACCCCACATCAATTTACAACTCGCGCCAAGTCCCGTGAAGTCCGGTGGTCTCAATGGGTCGACGCAACACTCGCCCGAAGTCCTATCTGCAGGTATTTCCATGGCTAAATTAGTTCGCCAGCGTTTATTCAAAGAAAACACTGCCTTGTTTAGGTTCTGATTGAGTACTGCCATACTGATTGATTCTCGATGGGAAGTATTGTCAGATCAACTGGTTATAAGGTGTTGCATCGACCGGTTGAGCCGGCACCGCTTATCGGAAACTGGCTTTTGCGGTTTGGGCCACCTTCCGAAGTCCATTTATCGGGAGGTAGGACCTTCGGTTACAGTATCTTCCAAAACGATTCTTCGCCAGAGCCGCACACCAAAGAAATAGCCGCCCGTCAGCCAAAGCGCTAAGCGGAATGCGACATCAAGAGAATTTGGGAGCAAATCCGCGCGTGGAGGTGCATGCCAACCGTACCTATCATGCCAACTCCATAGGGTGGTGAGGACGAACACAGAACCACCCCAACGAAGCATGCCTGTGTAGAAGATGAAATGGCTGCGGCCCTTAGCCATGAGCTTCTTGCGAACTTCGAGCATTGCGGGAGATGACCAGGACCACTTTGAATCGAGAATACTCATGAGCGAATGGGTCACAGGTAGTTTATCATTCAATTCAATCGAACGGTCAGTGGTCGAATTTGGCAATTTGATCAAACTAGATGGGGGCAGTGGGGCCAAGTCCTGTGAAGTTCTATAAAGGGGGAAGTCAAGAAGAAACACATTTCCTGTGGCCGGAATTTTTCTTGCTTCCCAGCCCACGTGATCGAGCGAGATCTGTTCTGAGCCGCCGCGCCATGCACTCGGGTGCTGGGCTTTGTGGCCCAGCGGTTTGGATCTTCTCTACCAGCGGTTTTCATCGTCTGTTCGCGACGAAGCCATTCAGTTCTGAAACCAGCAAAGCAGAACGGTGGTCAGGTGCCAACCATGGTTCTATCGGAGACTCGTGGCCTATAGCTTTTTCGGGTTATCCGAGAGGGCCTAGGGTCGTCTGTGAGACTAAGTGCCCGAGGCATATCCTGCCTAACTTATCAGCTGAGACTCGCTCTCGAACCCGAGTGTCTCCAGAACCGGACGGCCACCGCCAGAAAAAATCCAGGGATGGGCGGACACGGTCGGAAACACTCAAGCTGTTTGTGGCTTCAGATGTTGGGCGTCGAAGCACACTCCCTTCTTCCACACGATCAACACGATGGTGGCAATCTTCCTGGCCAAGGTGAGGCGCGCCATCTCCGCCCGCATCCCCTTGGCCAGCAGGGCCGCGTAGAACTCTTGGAACGGACCGGGCTTGGTCGAGGCGATGATGGCCGCACCCTTGAATAGATTCTTCAGATCGTGATTGCAATTTTCGTTCAGCCCGCGAATCAATACGGGCTTCTTGGATCGTTGCAGTTGCCCTTCCACATAGCGGTGATCGGCACTGCTGTAGGTCTCAATGCCCAGACCGCCGAGGGTCCACAGCTGTCGCTTGGTGCGAAACCGATGCGGGGTCTGCAGGATGCCCAGCAACACGGCCGCTCGGATCGGACCGATCGACGGAATCTGGCAGAGCAGTTTCCACGCCTGGTGTTTCTTGCTTTCCTCCAGCAGCTCGCGCCGAACTTCCCGACGCAAGGACCTCAGCGCGTCGAGTTGCTGGTAGTAAAACTCTGCCCGGCGGCGTACTCCCGGCTCGATGATTTTCGCCAGCCACTCCGCACGATGCTGCGGCGCATAGACCTGCTTGCCCGTACAAGGAATGGCCCAACTGCGATAGATCGCCTTCACGCGTGACATGACCCGTCCGAGGTCTTTGGTGATGGTGAGATAACTGCGCACCAGTTCCTTCAGGCTTCATAGGCCGTGTTCCCCGTGATAGACGGGATTGAGATGATCGAGGCGCAACAGCTCGGCCAACCGGCGCGCGTCGATCTTGTCACTCTTGTTGCCCTGTTTCATGGAAGCATTCTTTCGCGGATCGCACACCACCAATCTCGTGACGTGTGGCTTCAACAGGTCGTACAACCAGGCGGCCCAGGTTCCTTCTTCCAAGGTGACCTGCAGGCTCCCGCTTTGCCCCTGGATAAACTGGACAATGGTGCTGGCCTTGGTTTCGATGACGCATTCCATCACCAGCTTGCCAGCAGAATTCATGACCGCGATGGAGATGCTTTCCCTGTGGACATCCATGCCGATATACTTCGTGTTGTTGTTCATTGGGGACGCTCCTTTCGGTGGGTGATGAGGCCAACACTCACAACCTACTCCAGGGGCGTCCCTTTATATTGCGTCGGCTTATCGTCATGTGGGAACCGCTGATTCCCAGTTGACGATAATCGCGTTTCTTGGGACTTGGCTCAGATTCCTGAAACATTTGAAGGGCTATTACCTCTCGGCAGCGAACACGGTCCCCACAGAATTGCCAACAGTAACTGCCACCAACAATTGATTGGTTAGGATAATAGAGCTATTCCAACGGATTGGCTGGTTTCGTTGCAACGGCCGCCTTTGTACGGTCGTATTCTGCACGTGTGAAAGCGACCAGAATCGTCGAGCCGCCGGGGCCGGGCTGCTCGGTAATGAGGATCGCGGTCTGCGGGGTTAACCAAAGTTCACGGTGCGCTACATACGGAACACCGTAGGCGTCCTGGGTCGGCTTGGTACTCTCGCTGGTGGGCGGCCCGTTGGCTTGTATTGCTCCCGCGAGGATTTTCTCGAACGATTGACCGCGATAGTTAAATTCCGCTTTCGGACCGGCGTAGAGCAACTCTACTTTCACGAGGTGCCCGCCGTCGAATGTGAATGTGTCCTCCCGCATCTCGGAAGGGTCGCCAACACCTTGGTACTCTTCGCGCTTGCCGTCCATCGTTCGCTGGCGTGTCCCGACTAGTTCGTCGCAGTCCTTCTTCACCTGAGGTCTGATAACCTTGTCCAGACTCTTGAAATGTCCCGTTGCGCACGCGCTGAGCGCCTCTTTTTCTTGACCTTCAGCAAAGAATTGCTCGGCGGTTTCTCCTAGCTGATGGCCACCCTTCACCTTCATAGGCTGCTCTTGGCCGGTCACACCGGTAGCGAACACGGCAAGGAAGAGAAGTCCGATTAATTCCTGCCTCATCATCGTCATCCTTTATCGAATATGGCCCAGTTGAACACGGCCAACACGGACTTGATCACAGTTCTTGAGAAACAAGCGGCATATAGGGATATTGATGTTTTGCATTCCCGGGGGCAAGTTAAGCGTCTAAAGGACGCAAACTACTGGTTAACCCGGTGACTGGAAACGGGCTTTTCGGCCTCAGGTAAAGTGTGCCACATTCCGATAATCCCGGTGGTCTCAATGGGTCGACGCAACACTCGCCCGAAGTCCTATCTGCAGGTATTTCCATGGCTAAATTAGTTCGCCAGCGTTTATTCAAAGAAAACACTGCCCTGTTTAGGTTCTGATTGAGTACTGCCATACTGGTTGATTCTCGATGGGAAGTATTGTCAGATCAACTGGTTATAAGTTGTTGCATCGACCGGTTGAGCCGGCACCGTTTCTCAGATGGGATGAGAAGGCCGGTCTCCGACGGGATGCGATATGCTCCCAACGATTGACGCGCTCAAGGCGCAATGGAAAGGAGACCGGCTTATGCGAAAGAATAGCACTGTGGTGAAAAACGGAAACAAAATTTTCAAACAGCCCGCACTGACCATCGGGTTGGACTTGGGAGATCGAAGCAGCTGTTACTGCGTTTTGGATGAGATGGGGAATGTGATTTTGGAACGCAGTGTGCCGACCACACCGAACGGAATCCGCCAGGCGTTCGGTAAGATGCCGCGCTGCCGGATCGCACTGGAAACGGGAACGCACTCGCCGTGGGTGAGCCGGCAGTTGGCACGGATGGATCACGAAGTGATCGTAGCGCATGCGCGCAACGTGCGGCTGATTGGCGAGAGCAGTCGCAAGGATGATCAGCTCGACGCGCGGACGCTGGCGCGGCTCGCACGGATCGATCCCGGCTTATTGGGTCCAGTGCGGCATCGCAGTGCGCAGGCGCAAATTCAACTGACAGTGATTCGCGCACGAGCGGCGCTGGTCAGTTCGCGCACGGCTCTAGTGAATGCGGCGCGCGGGTTGACGAAATCCTATGGCGAGCGGCTGAAGAAATGCGGCACGGAGCAAATGAATCGAGACAGCTCCGAGGGGTTGAGCCAGGAATTGCGTGAGGCGCTGGATCCGCTGTTGCGAGAGATCGAATCGCTCAACGAGCGCATCAAGGAATACGATCAGCGGATCGAACAGATCGCCAAGGAAGTTCACCCTGAAGTGGCGCGGCTGAAACAAGTGAAGGGTGTGGGGACGCTGATTGCGTTGACCTACGTGTTGACGCTGGACGATCCACGCCGATTTCGTCACAGCCGCGATGTGGGATGTTTTCTGGGACTGCGTCCCGGGCGCAGGAACTCCGGCAAGAGCGAGCCGCAACTGCACATCAGCAAGGAAGGCGACCGTTATCTGAGAACGCTGATGGTGCAAGGCGCGCATTACATTCTCGGGCCTTTTGGACAGGACAGCGATCTGCGGCGTTGGGGATGGAAGCTGGCCGAGCGCGGAGGAAAAAATGCCAAGAAGCGAGCGGTGGTTGCCGTCGCACGCAAGTTGTCGGTCCTGCTGCACAAGTTGTGGGTGAGCGGAGAAGCGTATGAACCACTGCGCAACAACAACCACCAAGGGGTACGCGCCGTGGCCTAGAGGTTGAAACGAAAGAGCCGAGCTCACCGCCGAGTTCAGGTGACTGCGCCCAAGTCCTGGCCCAACTCTCAGAGATGAGAGCCAAGGTCGATTCTCAGGTAGCAGCACCTACTGAATGAAGGACGCCCAACTTGCACCGAGCGAAACAATCGCTCACCAAAGAGTGCGGATGGAAGGATGGCGACAGAGGCGGACCGGCTTAAACGGCAAAAACCCCTGATAAGAAAAAGAAAAACCGGCTTGACACTAACCGGCCTTCTCATGGAAGGACTAGGGATTGGCGACGGGACCGGCGAGTCGTGCGGCTTGGTCTAGGAGCCTTCGACCTTGGGCGTCGACTGAGCTCCTGGCGGCTCGCGGAAAGGATCAATCGGAATCGGCGCATACTCGACGTCGATGATCTCGAGATGTTCCGTCTTCGCTGGCGCGCGCAGGTCCACGCGGTCGCCGGGGCGCGCCTTGATCAGCGCAATGGCGAGAGGCGAGCGCCAGCTGATGTACCCGCGGTCGAGGTTCACCTCGTCGATGCCGACGATCGAAACGACGTGTTCGAGGCCGGCGCCGTCCTTGTAGGTCACGGTTGCGCCGAAGAAGACGCGCGTAGCGGCTGATCCCTGCCGCGGAGCGGCGGGGTCGACGACCACGGCCGCGGTAATGCGTTTCGTGAGAAAGCGAATCCGCGAATCGATCTGGCCTAACCGTCGTTTGCCGTAGAGGTAGTCGGCGTTTTCACTGCGGTCCCCGTTACTGGCAGCCCACGCTACGACCTGCACCACCGCGGGCCGCTCGCGACTCAGCAGGAACCGATGCTCGTCTTTCAGCCGCTGCAACCCGGCGGGCGTGATGTAGTTTTTGACCGTCGGTCCCGCTTCGTCTCGCACCGGTTCTCGGAGCGGCCGCTTTGTTCGCATTTGCCAATCTGACATGGGATTTCGTGTACTTGTGGGTGACCCAATCTCAGAAGGTCCGCGCCTCGGTCCCGATAATTCCTCGCATGGTGAACGTGACGTATGCGGGCTAGATGTCGAATGATACATCGGTCTTTCCTGCGGCGCTCTTAGAAAATGCGGTCACCCGTCCTCTAACGCACCCGGGGCAGATGCTAACGCGTGCGACATGTCCAAAGTTAGGATTGCTGATGTCGAGTGCTACACTCGGAGCGAGCGGGCCGACTAATGACTGAAGCTCATAAGTGCGCACAAATGCGAATACTGTTTTGCAGTAAGACCTTTCCAGCAGCGCGGAGAAACTTGGAGCAGCGGCTCAAACCATCTGATTATGAGTTGGTCGTTTGTCCCGAGGATGACATCTCCAGCGCTCTGGACGGCGTGAATGTTGTAATCCCACTAATGTGCCGAATTGATTCCGCGCTCATGGACGCCGGAAGTTTTCGATTGATCCAACAATGGGGCTCGGGGCTCGAAGGCGTTGATCTCCAAGCAGCGCGACAGCGCGGAATTCGAGTAGCCAACGTTCCGGCCGCGGGCAGCAACGCGGACTCCGTGGCGGAACATGTGATTCTTCTGACTTTCGCGTTGTTGCGGGACTTGTCGGCAGCTCTCGCGAATGTGAAGGCGGGGAACTGGGGTGCGCCACTCGGGCACATGCTCGCCTCCCGGACCGTATGTCTCTACGGTCTTGGGGCCACCGCCAGAGCGCTCGCAAAAAGGCTCCGGGCGTTCAATGTGCGCCTGGTGGGCATCACGCGTGACATCAGTGATCCCAAAGTCGCAGAATTCGCGCTCGACGGGTGCTACTCCACAAATGACCGGGAAGCTTGTCTGGCCCAAACAGACATACTTATTCTTTGCACAAGGTTGTCGGTCGAAACCCGCGGGCAGATAGATGCAAGAGCTTTGCGAGCACTTCGACCTGGGGCTTACTTGGTGAACGCGGCGAGGGGTGCGCTCATCGATTATGGAGCCCTTTACTCTGCACTAAAGAGTGGTCATTTAGCGGGGGCCGGATTGGACGTCTTTTGGAAGGAACCCATCGCGCCCGATGATCCATTGCTTGCGCTCCCGAATGTCATAGCTACGCCCCACGTGGCAGGCGTTACGGACCAATCCTACGGCGAGATTGCGGATGCTGTTGCCTCCAATATCGAACGGCTTCGACGCGGGGAAACCCCACTAAATTGCTCGCTATGAATCTTTTACGCAAGCAGCATCTTCGATAAGTATCGCCGCAGGACGACGTATCGATTGAGGTCAGCGGAGGCCACGGCTAATGCATACGCCGGGATCGGCGACGGACTGAGCCAAGGCTCGATAAGTCCGCAGAGCGTTCAAAGATCTGATGCCCCTTCGTCCCTAATTCCGAACGGCCCAGCCACATTCCGGTAATCCCTGCCGGCTCAACCGGTCAATGCAACACCTTATAACCAGTTGATCTGACAATACTTCCCATCGAGAATCAATCAGTATGGCAGTACTCAATCAGAACCTAAACAGGGCTTTGTTCCGTTTGAATCAACGCCGGCGAACGAAATCAGCCTCGCGGATTCTTACAAGAAAACCTTGACCAAGTGTTGCACCGACCCATTGAGACCGCCTTGTATATCGGGATCTGGACCACTCGCCTTGCATTTGCGAAATGATTGCGCAGAGGAAAGGCCATCGTTAAACTCTGGTCGGTCGGAAAACAGATAACGACGTTCGGTTTTTCCACGCAAGGGGTCTATTTGATGGGGGTCAATCAAGTGGCAGATGACTCTTGGAACGCTCATATCAGATATCTTGAAGATGAGGTAAAGAAGCTAGACGAGCGAGCTGGCAAGCTGGACAAAATGATTCCGGACATGAGGAACGAGCAGAAAAAACATGCTTGCCGGAAACTGATCAATGACCTACGAGATGAAGCGAGTCAACACCGCAAGTATCTAGCGCTTGTGAAACGGTTCATTCAGCATGAGTGATACCTTGCTGATGGGGCAGAGTCTCGGAATTCATGGCAACAATGAGGGAAGGTAACACGTAAGCCTTGGCTGTGTAGGCAGGACAGGCGAGCCTATTCAGAAAGGACGCGACCATGCTAGACCCAATGATTGGTACGAGTACCTGCAGTTTGTGCAACGCTACGTTGGAGTCGGATACCAAGTTACGCGAGCATCAGAGAATGGCTCATCGCGGACGCGGAAATGAGGAAAGACCGCAGACAGCGGCTGTTGTAGAGCGGTCTGAATAGCCGAATTCGGCAATTTCCCATATTCCGATAATTTCATTTATTAGGACCGGTATGGAGCATGACACTGACGGCCTTTTATTCTACCTGTGCAAAAGGAGACAGACTCGTCCGAGGGCTCTCCTTACTATGTCCGCTCTAGGGCATTCCCTTTAAGCAGGAGACCATGGGAACGCTTCGTTTATTGGTGGCGGGAGGCAACGAAATCGCGCGGAAAGGGCTTTGCGCTCTTGTCCGAGAACAGCCTGGCTGGGACTTAGCCGCAGAGGCTTGTAACGGCAGAGAAGCGGTCCAAAGAACAAAACAGATCAAGCCGGACGTGGCGATCATGGATATTGATTTGCCATCGCTGAATGGACTGGACGCGACGCGACAAATCACGAAAGGCGCTTTACAAACCCAGGTCCTGCTTCTAGCCCCACATGACACCGACCAATTACTCTCGCAGGCACTGGAGGCTGGAGCTCGTGGTTATCTGCTGAAGTCAGACACGACAGCCGATCTGGTTTCGGCCGTGGAAGCCTTGCGCAACGGCAGATCATTTTTAACTGCAAGAGTCGCGCGAGCGGTTCTGGATGGAAATTTGGAGACCCTGAAGATACCGAGGCGGGCTGGTGAGAAAGACGCTCTGCAGCTGACCGGGCGCGAAAGAGAGGTTGTGCAGCTCCTGGCTGAAGGGCACAGCAGCAAGCGAGTCGCTGTTGCCTTGAACATTAGCCCCAAGACGGCAGAAACACATCGCGCAAACCTCATGCGGAAAATCAACTGTCACTCGGTGACAGGGCTGGTTCGGTACGCCATCCGTAATCATATTATTGAAGCCTGATTTCCGTCCGTGTACTCGTCCGCAAAGGAACGCTGGGTAAACGATTTTGCAGCGAGTCGATCAACTGGCTTCGCTAATTTTGGCGGTTCACGTCTGTGGTGTGGCTGTGAGGGAAGTTCGCCCGGCCAAAGAAAGGAAGGAAAAACATGTTTCTGATGGCAGTTCTTTCGGTATTTGTTCTATTGGCTCTAGTGGGCAGTCTCCCGATTTGGCCGCACAGCAAGAAGTGGGGTTTTGGTCCCATTGGTGGCGTAAGCGTGATCATTCTGGTGATTTTGATTCTATTCTGGACCGGCCATTTGTAAAAGAGTCAGGGAGAGAACAGCTGGACCGCTACTACTAGATCCGCAATGGTGCCATTGTGGCCCCAAAAGTCGCCGCATCAAACTCCGTAAGAAATTTGTGATTCCGTCCGACCTGAAAGCAATGTTAGAGCCGACTACTTCTTCGAAAGCTCGCCCTTGAAACGACTTTCAACATCTTCGCGACTAAGCGAATTTCTTGCTTTGGTCAATACGATCGAATAGACGACTTCATTGCCTGCAAGCTGCGCGGTGCAGTCAACGACAAGATTGGGGCTCACTGCATTTGAAGATATACCATTGTTCTTGATTAACGCTTTCATAAATGATGATTGAAAAGTTATATTTAAATTTCTTGACATCCGCTCGCGTGAGCGTAAGGTTTCGTGAATCCTCGGGGTCAACTGTCCTAGTGTGCGGGCCCAGGCGGCAACGGGATAGCACTCCTAGCGAGGAGTGTCGATGCTAACGGCACTAACCTCGCCAGTGCGGAGTTCTTCCAGTTAGACCGGGCGCCGAAAGTTACGCAATTCCACGAGACAGATCCGGCCCCAGGAACTCTCTGCTGGGAGGACGACGGTGAACACCAGGTTTGCAATCGTTTTGTTTTGGCTTCTCTGCGCAGGCCTCGGAAGCGTCGCTCAAGCGGCATGCATTGGCGCATCGGTGAATTCGTTTGGGGCCAAGGGCGATGGTCATACAGACGACACAGCGGCTATTCAAAGCGCAATCAACGCCGCTAGCGTGGCCGGAGGCGGGTCGGTCGTGTTCGGCGTGGCCCGCTATTTCACCACCGGCAGGTTCGTTCTGCCGCAGGGTGTGGTCCTGTGCGGAGCGGTCGAAGGTCCCTTCGATGTCGTGGGAGTCAATCCGGCGGTGACTGCGGTCGCCCCCACGCTGTTGATCACCAACACTGGGGGTCCTTTCCTGACCTTGCAAGGAATCGGGGCCGGAGTCACCGACCTGCTCTTCCACTACCCCAACCAGGTTGCCAGCAGCGCTGCTGCTCCCAATGTTTATCCCTACACGATCCAGGTGACCTCTGAAGGCACGAAAGTGGCCAGATCTACGGTGACCAACGCCTACAACTTCCTGGACATCGAGTGCGGCCGAACCATGGCCCAGGATTTGTTCATAGGGGCCTTTAATACGGGCATCAAACTCGATCATACGTACGACCGTGTCACGCTGCGGAATATTCTCAACCAAGTCTTCTGGGACGTACTGGAAAATGCAGCCTATCCGCGCCCTATCGATACCTGGGTGATGAACAACGGGACTGGCCTAGTGGTGTATCGCGCGGACTCTGTCGAGGTTCACGATTTCTTCGTGTTCTCCCGTTTCACCGGCATCCTGCTGACCGACTCGCCCGACACGACGCTAAATCCCACCTGCGGAAATGGCGAGGGAAGCGACATCGATCTGGATACTGTGCAGTACGGCATCGTTATCACTGCTTCCGATTCGCCTGGTTGGTACTTCACGAATGTGGACATAGGGGCGGCGCCGGGCCTCGGGCAGGCGGCGGTGCAGGTGAGGAGCGGCGGTTCACTGCCGCCGAAAATTGAGATCAATGGAGGCTCGCAGCGGGGGATTTGGGCCAGCGGTGCATACCCCTCGCCCGCCCCGGACACGATCGTAGTCAATATATTGCCCTGAAGCTTCTTACGCGAACGGCCGCCGACGGCCGGGGAAAACAAATGAGGAAAATCTCGCAGTTGCTGTTTCTAGCTTCCAGTTTGAGCCTCCTCGGAGGTTGCGGCGGCAGTGGGAGCGTTAGCATCTCCGGGGGAGGTGGAGGTGGCAAAGCGGCCACACAGTTCTCTCTGACCGGTCCGGTTAGCAGCGGCGCTGGGCTTGCCTTCACCTTCACCGTTACGGCGCGCGATGCCGCGAACAACGTCGTGGCGAGCTATGCCGGGACGCTGCACTTTACAAGCAGCGATCCCGCTGCCGTGCTTCCTCCCAACTCAACGCTGATGAATGGGACAGGGACCTTCACGGCCACACTGACAAACGCAGGCTTTCAAACCATTACCGCGACCGATACGGCTTCGGCTTCCCTGCAGGGATCCCTCAGCGTCACCGCCGTGGATAGCGCATTTCCAGTGGCTTCGTTCGGGGCCAAGGGCGATGGTCATACCGACGACACAGCGGCTATTCAAAGTGCAATCAACGCCGCCAGTGTGGCCGGGGGCGGGTCGGTCGTGTTCGGCGTGGCCCGCTATTTCACCTCCGGCAGGCTCGTTGTCCCGCAGGGTGTGGTCCTGTGCGGAGCGGTCGAAGGTCCCTTCGATCCTGTGGGAGTCAATCCGGCGGTGACTGCGGTCGCCCCCACGCTGTTGATCACCAACACTGGGGGTCCTTTCCTGACCTTGCAAGGAATCGGGGCCGGAGTCACTGACCTGCTCTTCCACTACCCCAACCAGGTTGCCAACAGCGCTGCTGCTCCCAATGTTTATCCCTATACGATTTTGGTGACCGCTCCCGGAACGAAAGTGGCCCGCTCCACGGTGACCAATGCCTACAACTTCCTGGACATCGAGTCCGGCCGAACCATGGCCCAGGATTTGTTCATCGGGGCGTTTAATACGGGCGTCAACATCGACCATGCGTACGACCATGTCACGTTGCGCCATCTTAAAATAGATGTTTTCTGGGACTATGTCGAGAACGTCCCGTTGCCGACCCCGATCGACTTCTGGGTTATGGCCAACGGAATCGCCTTGGTGGTGGGGCGCGTGGACAGCCTGGAAGTGAGCGATTTTTTCGGGGGAAACCGCTTCACCGGCATGCTCCTGACCGACTCGCCCGACACGACGCAAAATCCCACTTGCGGATATGGCACGGGAAGCGATCTCGACATTGAGGGAGTGCAGTACGGCATCGTCGTCACCGCATCCAATTCGCCTGGTTACAAGTTCACGGGCGTAAATTTGGAGGGGGGGATTAACATCGGCCAAGTGAACCAGGTGACCGGCCTGGCAGGGGTCCAAGTGAGGGGCGGCGGTTCTCTGCCTCCGAAGATTTCAATCATTGGGGGCTCGGAGCTCGGACCTTGGACTGACGCTGCATACCCTCCGCCCGCCCCGGACACGATCATAGTAAACATCCTGCCCTGAGGCTTTCTACACAAAGGCCGCTGGTGGCAGGAGGAAAAGGATGAGGGGATGACAAGCGTACGATGCACACTTTCTAATGTCGGAGCGAACGCTTAGTCGCCCCGTCCGCACTGAATGCCTTGGTACAAGAAAGGGTTGCCGCTATGTCCAACCAATCACTGTTCCGCCGTAATTTTGTCTCCCGAATTCTACGCATTTCCGCTGTCATCGCTGGCCTTGTCGCGACCGGGTGCGGCACCAGCAGCAGCGGCGGCAACGGAGGCGGTGGGACAAACGGCGGTTCACCGAGCCTGGCGGCCGCTGTCGCGGCCACGGGGATGTTCAGTTCGGGCGAGCAGGGCGCGACCTATACGATCACGGTATCCAACACGGGGACGGCGGCAACCAACGGAACCGTGACCGTGGCCGACCCTCCGACCGGATTCACGGCGACTGCAATAAGCGGTGCGAACTGGACGTGCACATTGGCGACGACGACTTGCACGTACAGCCTCTCCGTCGGCGCCGGGCAGAGCTTTCCCGCGATTACCGTGATCGGAAACGTAACGTCGGCTAAGGGAACGCTGGTAACCATCCCGCTGACCCTCTCGGGCGGCGGCGCTTCGTCCGTGACTGTCGCCCCCGCGCCCACGGTCACTGTCGTAGCTGCGATGCTGGGAATCACCAAGTCGCATATGGGGAGCTTCACACAGGGCCAGGAAGGCGGAACCTATACGGTCACCGTGTCCAACCCGGCCGGTCAACCAGCGACCAGTGGAACGGTGACGGTGACGGAAATGCCGCCGTCCGGCCTGACGGTGACAGGAATGGCCGGCGGAAGCGGGTCGAGTTGGGCGTGTGTGGCGATGCTGAGTTGCACGCGCAGCGACGCGCTGGCAGGTGGGAAGAGCTACGACCCAATAACGGTCACGGTGAGCGTCAAGGCGAATGCAACTTCACCGCAAGTAAACGCGGTGGAGGTATCGGGTGGCGGCTCGTCAAGTAACAGCACCACCGACTCGACCACAATTACCGAAACCTCGTGCCCGCTGTCCCTCCTGGGTAATGAAGATTTGCTCTCAGGCACGCATATCGCCATTTTAAGCGGGTGGAAAGACGGCGGCGGGCCCTCCCAAGCGGTAGCGGCCTTCACTGCTGACGGTGCCGGTGGTGTGACCAGCGGCGAAATGGACAGCGGTACAGTCGTTGTGTCTGGCGCCTCTCAGTCGGCGCCGGCTCTAACTACGATTAGTAGCGGCTGCTATCAACTCGGGCCGGATAACCGCGGCTTAACGATCTGGAATTTCACCGGCGGCGGGTCGGTAACATTTGCGATTTCCATCAGCCCTAACGACCAAGGGGGGTCGGGGAACTACCTCATCGAGTTCGATGATGCCAACCCGGGAACGAGCCCTGGCACGCGACTCGCCGGGCGCATGTATTTCCAGATCCCCGGCCCGTACACGCTGGCAAGCTTCAGCGGACCATTCTCTTTCTTCACTGCGGGCTACTCGCCGAATAGCGGGAACACGGACTACCTCCGCTCCGGGACGGTCGCCCGTCTCGATGACAGCGCAACGGGAGGCGTCACGAACGGCGCTTTAAATGTCGGACTCACTAGCGCACCCGGCACGCGGGAGAACTTTGACAATCAGAGCTTTACCGGAACTTTTGGCCCTCCTGACGCCCTGGGCCGCGGGATCCTCACGCTCAACTTCCCCAGCTTCGGCACGCTGGGCGCGATAACTTTCAACTTCGCCTATTACATCAGCGACGTGAACGACCTGTATTTGCAATCCATCGACACGCCCGATGATGCCGGGCATCCACTTCAGAGCGGCGATGTGGTCACTCAGGTTCTCACCTCGTACACCGTGGCTGATCTCAGCGGAAACGCGATCCTCTTCATGGACGGCGCCGACCTGAGCGCGAGCCATAGCTTTACAGTTACAGATGTCGGACGAATTACCGGAGACGGTCTCGGCGGGGCGAGCGCCATGCTCGATGAGGTTTCGAACGGCAGTGCGGTGTGCACTGGCACTAACACCATCTCCGGCGGCTCGTTCGCGGTTTCGCCGAATGGAATGGGTGTGCTTACCATCGGGCCCAGCGCCTGCGCCAAGTCGATCTCTATCGCCATGTTTGACCAGAATTCCGGGTACATCCTCGAGGGAACGGCAGCCTCACCGGGCAGCAATGTTCTCAGTGGAGCGCTTAGACCGCAAACGGGTGCTGGCGGCTTCGGCGACGGGGTATTCTCGGGTGAATACGTCTTCGGGATACACCGCCAGGCATCGACCAATTCCGTCTTCGAAGTTGGATCGGTGACGGCGCCCACACCCCCAACCAATCCCGCTAGCTTTACCGGAGAGGCCGACGAGAGCAGCGCTGCCGGCTGTACCACCGGGTGTCTCTCTGCCGACCAGGCGATTTCAGCAACCTACAGCATCGATACGAACGGCCGGATTACGATTCTTGGCCTGACTGGCGGAACGTCCGTGGGGTGGTTCGTGCACAATGGAAAAAGCTTTTGGGCCATATCCGACACCACCGACGCCAATGGGACAATCCTGAACGTGAATAAATAGCTCCGTTCGAAGAAACGGGGCGCGAGACCCCTTCCTTCGGTGTTCCGGATGAATTTTGTGCGACTGGAGTGAGTGCAAATCTCATGTATCTCCAACTCTGAACGTGTTCTATTTTGACCCACAATATCAATCACTTCCAAACTGACCCGCTTCATGGTTTTCTGAACGGGAATTTATCCGTCGGCAGCCCAGGGAGATCCCACAACTCCCACAACTGGACTTCAAGACCGCTTGCCCCGGTCGAGGTCAAGTGCGAGGCCCTCAGCGGCAGAAGCGGCGGATAGTTTCCGGGTGCGCCGTGATTCGGGAACAGCCACATCGACTTCACGTGATGATGAACCGACGCGGGCGAAGCGCGACGGGCGCCAAGTTGCAAAACGCAGCGCTGGCGGGCCAGTCTTGTGAGATGCTCATGCCGGGGGCTGCCCAATGGCGGAAATCGCAGTCAACTTCACGTTCCATAGCGGTGCGAAGCGCCACCTATTCCGCAATGTCAGGCTGTCCGGAAGCTGGGATGCCACTGGGAAATTTTCCAATCAGTGGACGGAAGTGCGGATGGCGGCGTCGCAGGATGAAACCGGCTGCGACGCTTTCAGCGCCAGCGTGTCGTTCGACCCGGCCCAGAAGGGGACAACTTTTCAATGGGGCGTGATTGCCGATGTCGCTGGGGCGCCTAACACCTGGGTGGTGGTCACTGAAGTTCCCGACGAAAACTCCAGCCAGCGGTATCGGAGCTTTGTCCTCGCAGCGGGCGCAACGCAGCAAGATTATTGGTTCGTAACTGGGCGCCGATTCGGCGCGCAGAAATGGCTTCCGCTGGGATCGGCGAAGCCAGGCATACGATTTGCTGTGTGGGCGCCGCATGCCAACAAGGTCGAAGTAGTGTTCGCGCCGTTCAATCCGTCAACCGGCACGCCGACAGGCTATATCGCTGATGACGGAACGGG
This sequence comes from uncultured Acidobacteriota bacterium, assembly GCA_963768275.1. Lineage (GTDB taxonomy): Bacteria > Acidobacteriota > Terriglobia > Acidiferrales > UBA7541 > Palsa-360. The sequence goes on along the minus strand of CAVYHH010000022.1, from coordinate 249,071 downwards.
CGTGGATCCGGCGGCGACGGTTGTACCACTGGTATCAAAGGGTGGCGGCATCTGGGAAACTGACTTCGCAACGACATCAGCGCTCGTCAACTTCGGCAACTATCTCAATCGCCTGTACATGTACAGGATCACGAATGAACAAGGCGCGCCATCGTATAAGGTTGACATTTTCTCCCGCAATCAGGTGGGCCGTGGAGGGACCAATCCACGCGGCGCGCATTATGCCGGCTCCTATCTGGACCTGGACGGAATCGTGAGTTGTTCGGTGGTTTCCGATCCGGATCAATTGACCGGCGACTTCAATGACACGGGGATCACGAAGCAGACGCCGATTCCGGCGGAAGAATTCTGGGCGAGTGAATACACCGCTGGCCGGCTGCCTCCACAGGACATCGAAAATCTGGTCATTTATGAACTGCATGTTGGTTCTCTCGGATTTCCTTCGATTTCGGCCGGAACATTTGCCGATGCGATGGCGTTTGTGGACAAGCTGGCCGAGCTGGGCGTGAACGCGGTGGAGTTGTTGCCCGTATTGGAGTTCGACGGCGATCTGCAGTGGGGCTATGGGACTTCACTGTTCTTTTGCTTGCAGACGAGCGCGGGCGGCGCTAATCAACTGAAGCATTTCGTGCGGGCGTGCCACCAACGGGGTATGGCGGTCATTCTGGACGTGGTGTACAACCACTTCGCGACCACGGACAACGAGAGGTCGGAATGGGGATATGACTCGGACCCCAACGTCGCGCCGCAGAATAACGTCTGGTATTGGTATCAGGGGCAGCCGGCAGACTACCCCGGGAACATCAATGGGGGATACCTGAACAACTTGTCGTCCGGCTACACTCCGCGCTTCAGCGAGGAGAACGTGCGACAGATGTTTACGAGCAGCGCGGCAGCCGTGCTCGACGACTTTCACATCGACGGACTGCGCGTGGACCTTACCGACGCCATCCACCAGGACAACACACTGAACTGGAATGGAGCTTCCGTCGGCAGCGCCAATCTTTACGGAATCAAGTTTCTTCGCGAACTGGCCCGCACGGTGAAGATGGTGAACCCGGCGGCATTTCTGATCGCGGAGGACCACACCGGCTGGAGCGCGATGACGCAATCTGCGGATCGTGGAGGCGTGGGATTCGATGCCGTCTGGTACGCGGATTTCTATCATCATCTTATTGGCGATGGAAACTACGGCGATAACTATGCAAAGCTGCTGAAGATTGCGGGCTATGGTGCGGCGGGACCGCTTAACATGGACTATTTCGCCGGAGCCCTGCTGGCGACTCAATACAACAAGATCACCTACCACGAAAACCACGACGAGGCCGGCAATGACACCAACACCGAACGCACCATCGTGACGGCGGTGAATTATGCGCCGCTGATTGGCGCTGCGCGGAAATATGCCGAAGGGCGCAGCCGCTTCGCGTTTGGCCTAGCTGCGCTATCGGCCGGGACGCCGATGTTCCTTATGGGCGAAGAGATTGGCGCGGCCAAATATTTCCGGTACAACGACTTCTTCTTGAATAAGGAAGACCTGATCGGCGAGCGGACGGGCGGCGGGCTCTTCCTGTTCCGCTTCTATCAAGACCTGATCCGCCTGGTGACGGCCAAAGCGGCGGCGCGGTCTCGCGCGCTCGATGTGATCTACCGGCACAACGACAACCGCGTGATCGCATTCACACGCAGCGCTGCGACCCAGCAATTATTGATATTGGCGAGTTTGAACGACAATCCTTTTGATCATGGATATTTCATCAGTACAGACCCCTGGCGGCTTCCGGCTGGCGGATGGCGGGAGATCTTCAATAGCGACGCTCAAATCTATGGAGGCGATAATGTGGGCAACGGCAACGCGACATTGCAGGTGAGTGGCGGCCAGATAAACGCCGTGATCCCAGCGCATGGGTTCGTGGTGTTCGAAAAAGTGAGTTAGCGAGGTTAAAACACCGGGCTCATCGTTTCATCAATAATTGGGCCAGCCTACTCGAATCCGGCAGCGTCTCCAAGTTTAGAACAGCCTCCCGGATTGCCGCTACTTGGCCGGCCGGAATGACGTGGCCTGCCAGATTTTCAAACTTCTCAACCACGTCGGCTTTGCTCGCAAAGCTCCGCTCGCTTCCACGTGGCGTCTCCACGGTTTCCGTCAATATTGTTCCATCTTTCAGAAATACTTCGGCTCTAACCATCTGCCGGAATTCAGAGCCTCGCGCCGTGATATCCGGATCAGCCACGACTTTGATTTTGTCAGCAAGCGCTATCCGGACCGGATCGACGATCTTCAGTGCAGTGAACTGATCGACAAAAACATTACGGTCGATGAGGAGCGTCGCCACGCAGAACGGCAGGTTCAGTTGCGCTGCGGAGATCCCCGCAGGACGATACTTCCAGCCTACATGATCAACGGTCACCTGAGAGCCATGCACTACGATGTGGTCAACCTCATCGACAGAGAACGACCGTCTTGCCCGAATCGCACGAATCGCGTCAAGTGTCGTGTGGTTGCTACTCACGCAGGAGTAAAACTTGAGCGATACCTGCATCGTCTCAAAGTGCGTCCCCAAACCAGAGGTTAGCTCGGCCAGGTTGAACCGATCGTGCGACCGGGAGAATGTAGTGCAGAAACCACCGTAATCACTTTCGAAAACATTCACAATTCCCGTGAACCCATTTGCAGCGAGCAAACCACCGTACAGGCCGCTTTGGGCTGCCCGGCCCGTGTGCATGCGTAAGACCATGGAACCATACTGGGCAGCCATGAGGCCCGCAGACTGCGTGCCGGCGATTCCTAACGCATGGACCGTCTGCTCCTTTGAGAGCCGCAATGCGGCTGCCGCCGCTGCCGCCGATGAGAACACTCCTACGGTTGCTGCGGAGTGCCAACCTTGACCAATGTGTTCCTCTCCCATACACCGTCCCACCCTCGGCCCGATCTCGTAACCGGCAACCGCGGCAGTGAGAAAGTCGCGTCCGCTCATCCCCGGTCTGATTTCCGTAATGGCCAGGAGAGACGGCAGCGTAACAGCCCCCACGTGCATCACGCCCAACCGGTGTATATCGTCAAGTTCGAATCCGTGCACAAGGGTGCCGTTGACCAGCGCGGCGTGCGGTGCGGAGAGCCTCAGCGACGTGCCCCAGACGCCGCAGGATTTTGAGCTGTCGAGCTGTTGGAGAGTGCGCATCAGAATGAGACTCCATTCCAAGTCGGCGCCATAGATCGCACAACCCAAAGAGTCGAGAATCAACAGCTTGATTCGATCAATAACCTCCTGGGGGATTTGTTCGTAACGAAGACCCGATACGAACGCGGCCATCCCTTGGGTATATCGATTGTCAGCAGGGGTCTCAGTGGTGCGTTCCGTAGCCGGCGCATCAACTTTCTTGACCTCCTCGGACATTTGCTCGCCAGAGGGGCGAGCACTATTCTCTTGTGCGCTCGCTCTTGGCGTGCTTGCAACCAGCGCAGCCGCACTACCAGCGGCGATCTTCAGAAAATTGCGACGATCGACGGAATTTTCTTCTGATTTGAACATGGTGATATCACCGTCTTAGATTTCTCCGCTTCGGACACACATATTCGGTGCTAAACGCTCGGCGGCTCAAATGCTTTTAATAATGGATGGACGTCAATTGCTACCCTCAGCGCATGTCAATAACACGCGCGTCGCACAATGTAAATATTGAGGGCCATTGAGTAGCGGCGAGTTCGGTCCAAGATCCGCACGGAAAACCTTACGAAAGCGGTGCCTGTAACTCTTTGTGCTTCTTGCCCTGATTCCCAGATATCAAACGCTCAAAAAAGATCAGATTTCCGCCCGCTTAAACTGCCCCGCGAAGTAGGCTTAACTAGAGCTCTTCCGCGTCGCGTTTCGCTTGGGGCTTTCCGCTCACTCATTCAGGAGCAGGGCGCAGACCGGCGTGGAGGGAGGGACCTAATACGACAAGGCCTTTCGTTTTCGAGCGCGCCCTAACCCGGTAGTAATCACCCGGCGGACAGAGCGCGTTAAGAACTCGTCGATCTTCGAGATGACAAGTGGGGCAGGCTACTGAGCTTCGGAGCCATCAAAGGCCTTCCGTTCGTCGCCTAACTGCTACTATCCCGGTGGCTAAACACATAAAGGATAAGCTCGACTCGGCTGGAGACTCCCAACTTCTCGAAGATTCGGTAGATGTAGTTCCTGATGGAATGTTCCTTCACCTTAAGCCGCTGAGCGATCTCGCGATTCTTCAGGCCGTCGGCAACGAGGCGGACCACATCTTCCTCGCGGCGGGTCAACAAAGGCGTTCCGCGGGAATTGTTTAAATGAAGAGGCTTTGAATGAGATAGAGCTTTAATGAGATGTTCGAGATCTTCGTTGCTGGCCCAGATTTGCCCCTGATGTACCGCCTGGATGCATTTCGAGAGGGATTTCAAGGAATGACTTCGGTAGAAAACGCCACGCGCGCCGTCCCGAAAAGCGCTAATCACTCGCTCGGGTTTGGAACTCCGCAGGAGCATGATTGCAGAAGTCCCATGAGAGTCCCGCGTCTTCTGGAGAACTCTGCTGCCCGCTTCAGGGCCGTCCTGAAGCTCTTCACTGATCAGTGCGACGTCAGCTTTGTGTGACCCGAGCTCTCCGATAATCTTCTGTGAGGTACCGGTCAAGGTCTGAACCGTGAAACCTTGACGACCATGCGCGAACGCATTCTTTAGCAACTCGCTCGTCATGTTATCAGCCGTGACGACGAGCACTGAGATGCGATCTTTGGGGCGGGGGAGAGACCGAGACACGCAACTGCCTCCAACACTCTAAGAAAGCATGTTCGGGGGACGCCGAACGAATTTTGTATCGCTGTCCGAAGTCACGATCAGCGAGACACTGCCTGGCGACACGCGACCGATAGTAACGGTTTAATGAACCTTTTGCAATAACGACGAATCGTGAGTTCAATGATTGCAGAGCCTGAGATCCAGGGATATGAATGCAAAATCCAAGTGATTAGCCCAAGATATCTTCGTGTGGGTGCTTCCTGGCAACGAGCAAATTAGCTGTCCTTCCCGGCGCTGTCAAGAACCAAGTTTTCGTGAACTCTTGACATGAGGTAGCGCCTAAATCTCAGCATTGTTCTTAAGCCAGAAGAACGGGACATTGAGTCTCCGCGCCGACGGCTCATGGTACCTCTGTAGCGGGCAAACGAGTCCATAAATCTTTTGAATGCAGCAAAGCACGCCAATGAATCTGGCAGCCGCGTTGCGATTCGCCATGTGTAATTTTTGAAATTGAAACGCGCACGGCAAGTTTAGATCAATGGACATTTGTCTCCCTCGTTTGTCTACCGATTACAGCCACAGGTTCAATCCAATACTGGTGACGGTTTTTGCCCGGGAAAGTAGATATAACGCCGCTTCAACAGCGAGGGGTGCCACAAGCACTCTTGGTGACGATCAAGGCCCGGGGAAGTGAAGGTTCGACCTGGCTCAACAACGAGAAGTGCCACATCTTGAAAACATGAATTTGAAGTACAGCAAACCATGTTCAGTAAAGCGGGGCTCAAGGCCACTTGTTGACAACTCTGCAATCCCATAACCTCAGCGACACTGGGAAGTGCTAACTCCCCAGGAAATGTGGAGACACTCAAATCGCGCACAGATCCGAGTATTCCCTCGAACGAAGACAGGGCATTCGCTATCGGCTGAATACATCCGTAAGGTTCCGCTGGAGTGGGCCTGAGGACGAAAGTTACCAGGGCGAAGGCGTCACACGAGACATAAGTGTGGCTGGCGCGTTTGTGGAGACCGCCACTTGCCCTCCTCCGAATTCTTTGATCCAGATGGAGGTTTTTTTTCTCCTGTCGGATGGCGGTGCAAAGGCGCTGATGAAAGCTGACATGAAGGTATTGCGAGTGGAACACGACACCGCGGGTAACAAACGAAGTGGGTTTTCGGCTGTCGGCAAAGGATTTTCGTTGCGCACTTTTTCGGAGCGAGCATCACGACTCGTAGACGGTCTGATCAAAGAATCGGAAGAGTCCATGAAAGGGCAGAAGTGAGCAGCGCGAATCGAAGCGTCGGAAAGGGCAGAGATGACATGGTCGCTCTCGGCAATGAATCCGAAACGATTTTCAGGATTTGCCGGGGACCCGGATTTCGATTTTTACGCCTTTTTGATCAATCGCTAACAATGATCGGATATCACCAGCATTGTCTGGGTCGGATCAATCGAGCTACGAGTTCGATTCGGCGCATGGTCGCGCACCGCGTGTCCAGATAATCGAATCTGAGGCTGCCTCAATTAGGCCACGGCGGAAGATGGTTTCGTGGATTAGTTTTTGAGCGAGAAATGGGACTCAGAGGGCGAAGCTGTGTTTGCTCTACAGAGACAACTCGGATCTACATCGCAGTTTCCTCCGTTAGATCACGCTCCGAGGGAATTGAAAGTGCCTGGAGGCGCATGCGCATTCGCGGAGGATCGCTTGACGGCGTCGAAGGTATCCTCGGGCGTCAAGGCTTGGATCAAAGCTTTGGTCGTATCAGTGGAGCTACTCCATCGATCGATCTCAATTCGAGTTGAAGGCTATGACATCGAATTGGTTTCCTAGTTTCTCATCCAGGTACGGCCTTTCTAGGTTGCAGAAGCGTACGATTCTGAGGACATCAAAGCAGGAGATGGGGTTTTGTCAGTGCTACCTACGATTTCTTATCGAACCGCGCGACTAATTTTTGCCAGTCCAGTTCGTCGCCGGAAGGGGATTCGTCGAAGGCAGCGGCCAATCGGTACCAACCCGGCGTTTTGCTGGATTCGGCTCGCACGATGTACCCGGTGCTAGATACGCTTATATTGTTGCCGACTAGCCCAGCGCCCAGGAAAGTAACTTCCACTTCGATTGACTGGCCTGGTTCAATCCGTTGCGGTGAAGGGAAACATAATCCGGTTTTGCTGAGATTCTGCGTTACCAAAGGCGCGGGATCTGGTTCCACGATGCCCCCCACGCCTTTTACGCGGAGAGGCAACAAGGCGGTGAACCGTGGATGGCGCCTGCGCTCGGGAGTCGACGTCATTTCTCGCCATCCGCTCGCGAATAGCGGGGTTTGAGCCCAGAAATACAGCAATCATGTCGATACACAAATAGCTCTCTTATGATTGGACTTCAATCATCGCGTGACAACCTGGTGTATCAAGCAAGAAATTCCTTCTTGAGGCTAGATTGGCTAACAGTCGACCCAAAAGCTTCCAATCGGAAATTCAAACCGAGCAAATGTAGGAAAAGTCTCGGGCCGTGTCTGTTCAATATGGGTCACTTTCAGGATTCATTGCCTAAAAAAACTGAGTCTGCCGCTGGGATCAAGAGTTTGCCAAATCAAATCAGATTGTCAAACGTACTACTTCAGTTTGCCGCAGCAGCGTTGCGATCAGCGTACTTCTTTCTGACAGGCGCTCCAGTTGTGGAGTTGATGGAAGAGGAAGGACCGTGCAGACCTTCTCTTCAACCTGCGCAGCAACCAGTTTCTTGCGCCAACCTCTCGTGTGAACTGCGTACCAGCTTGATTCTTGCCGAGCGAATCCCAACGGAGGAATTCGCGATGTGGATTCAAAGTGTGTCCGCGAGCTAGGCACGGCTTCGCCCCTTCAATCCCATTGGGGACAATCGTTCTGCCAATCCTGGTGAGATATCCACAATTGCGGGCCTCGGACCCTAAGCCACGTGCGACCGATTATGGGAAACAGAGACAAAATATCCATAAGTTCAACACAGTAGAAGAGATTGGTATTCCCTGTATTGGCTGTGCATTTCGTCGCGGAAAATAGGGAGAATGAATATCCTATGGAAAGCTATAAAGTGTCCCATTTTGAACAGTTTCGTTTTGGAAGACTCAATAGGATGTGTGCCGGAACGGATATTAGGGGTCGAGTCTTTTCAGATTCTGCTGATAATACACAAGTATTGACCCAGTCAATGGCAATTAACGCTAGTTGGCTGGTGAAATGCAAAAATGGGACTCAGAGGGCGAAGCTTTACCTAGCTCGCGGATGCATCTCGAATCTAGATTGCAATTTCCTCAGTGGGGTTTCGCCCAGCAAGAAGCGAGCTGGTAGGCAGTTCACACCGTAGTTCGGCAAGAAAAGCGGGTTGCTGCTCAGCTCAAAGAGCAGTGTGTCTGCACATTTCTTCCCCTATTTCGAGTTTATCGTGCGCAGAATACAGGGGAATAGCAATCTCTTCTACAGTATTGAACTTATGGAGATTTTGTCTCTGTCGACCATAATCGTTCGTATCTCGTTTAGGGTCCACGGACCGCAGTTGAGGATGTCTCACCAGGAATGGCAAAACGATTGTCCCAAATGGGACTGAAGGGGCGAAGCCGTGTCGAGCTCTCGGTTACATCTTGAATCTGCATCGCAAATTCCTCCGTTGGATTTCGCTCAGCAAGAATCGAACTGGTACGCTGTGCACACTAAGGCGCGTCATGAAAAGCAGGTTGCTTCGCAATTTGAAGAGAAGCGTGTGTGCACGTTCCTTCCGCTTCTCCGCCAAATCCACAGGTGGAGCGACCGTCGGAGTGTGGTGGAAATCCCCATGTTTAGTTGCTATGCATTCGTCCGCATGGTTCAGACCGTCGAGGAGCGCTTAAAGGTACTGCGAACGCCAGGCGTGCTGGGTTTCGTCGGAAATGAAAGACAAGGGACTTCGATTCCAGAGGAACAGATCGAGAGCCTCAGGAAAGCGATAAGCGAAAAGGTTCCGTGCTTGCCACATCCGTTCATCAGTGTCGGCAAGCGCGTCCGCATTCGCGGGGGATCTCTTGACGGCGTTGAGGGGATCCTCATGCTTCAAGGTAGAGATCAAAGATTGGTCATATCGGTGGAGCTACTTCAACGTGCTGTTTCGATTCGAGTCGAAGGTTATGATATCGAGTTGGCTTAATTTTACCGTTCGCGCGAGCAACGCCTCAATTTGAGTTCGTCATACCCGGAATGCAGAGAAGTACCACGCAACCCTACAGCGTTGACCGTATGGAGATTTCGACTTGGTTGACAATAATCGTTCGGGTTTGGGCTCGGTTACATCTCAAAGGGATTGGCAGAATGATCCTCCGAAATGGGACTGAGAGGACGGAGGTGTATTCCCGTGCCAATGCATATGGATTTCGTCTGATCACTTCATCTATTGGAAATCGACTCGATTGGTTCAGTTCTCGCGATTCCTCTGCTGACTCCTCTACATACAGCTTTCAAGAAATTTCGCAGGTAGCATGCAGCGCGAGTGAGTTGTACAATCCTCGCCATCGAACGTCGAGCTTGATGCTCGCGAGCTCCACTGCACGTAGAGGCTATCTACATGAATGAACCGGAGATTCGAAATATAGCAAGTGATGAAACCGCTTTGCCGGCCCGCCCGGGTGGGAAATCCGAACGCTCGATGGGCATAATCGAGCGGCGGGGTGTTGATCGGCTATTTCTTGAATATTACGGGCTCATTGAGCAGCCCTTTGGCGTTACACCGGACCTGCGGTTCCTCTACCTCGGTGCGAAACACAGGCAAGCACTCGATGTGCTCAACTACGGCACGGAACTAAATCGAGGCTTTCTGACGTTGATTGCTCAGCCGGGAATGGGAAAGACTTCGCTCCTTTTCCACTTTCTCGAGGGCCTGCGCGGCAAAGCGCGAACTGTTTTCTTGTTCCAGACCGATGCCAACTCAACGGAACTGATGCGCTACTTGCTCGCTGACCTCGGTCTTGACGGCAAAGGGATGGATCTCCCTGAAATGCGGGCGGTGCTGAGTCAAGTCCTAATGGGTGAAATGGAAGCAGGCCGGCGTTTCGTTCTCGTCATCGACGAAGCGCAAAACCTGGACGAGAAAGTGCTCGAATCCATCCGGTTGCTTTCCAATTTTGAGACGCCCTGGATGAAACTCATGCAGATCGTCCTGGCCGGCCAGCCCCAACTGGACGAGCGGTTGGCCCAACCATCGATGGCCCAACTGCGGCAACGAGTTTCGTTTGCGATTCGAATAGAGCCCCTTACCCGCGAAGAGGTCGATCTCTACATCGATCATCGCCTCTGGGTTGCTGGCTACAAGGGTACGCCACTGTTCAGTGTTGGCGCCCGGACTTTGATTGCGGAACGCAGTGAGGGCATTCCTCGCGTAATTAATAACATGTGTTTTTGCGCCATGTCCTACGCGTGGGCCATGAAGCGGAAAACCATCGACCGGGACACGATGAGCGAAGTGTTGTCCGACTTAGATCCTGGATCTCCGATTGAAAAAGTTGAAAAAGATGTCCTCCCACCAAAATTGCAGGAGGAGCCCAAACCCAGCGTTTCACAAACTACTCAACCTGTTGGCCTCACGTTGGAGCCTCCTCCCGATCGGGGATGGCTCTCAAAGTCTGTAGTCGTTTGTTTGCTGCTCATCGCTCTGGGCTGGTTTGGGCTTCAACCAAACGTCGAAAAATGGATTGGGTCTTCTTTCGATTCTATTTCGGTTGGTGTAAGAAGTTTTCTTGTGCCGTCGTCCGCCGCCGTGTCTCCTGACCCGGCATCAACGGTAGCTCCCGATAACTCATCGACTCGCCCGAAGCCGGAAGCGCTCTCTCACGAAAAGGACATAAATGTGCCGAAGCAGGGCGGGGAAGAGTCATCGTTGTCGGGTGGGGGGCGTAATTGAAATGTTTCAATGCTTCTTAGCAAGTCGTGGTTTGATCCACTACAACAGCGTCGCACATCGTTGTGATATGGATAACGGGGAATCTGAATGGCCGAAGAACTAGACGAACCGGTGTTTCGCAGCTGGGAAGAGTATTGGGCCATCGCGGTCCGACGGCGCTGGTGGATCTTGCTTCCACTTTTTTTGGTATGGGCGGCCGTCTGGGGTGCGAGCTGGTTTCTGCCGGCAACGTATCAGTCTGAATCGCTGATCTTGGTGGAACAGCAGAAGGTCCCCGATCAATACGTTGTCCCCAACGTTACCGGAGATCTCCAGCAACGTCTGCAGAGTTTGACGGAACAGATTCTTAGCCGCACACGACTTCAAGCCACGATCGACCGCCTCCATCTGTACTCTCAGCCTGGGGGCCGGTTGAATTCTGGTGATCCGGTCGAGCAAATGCGAAACGACATCAAAATTGAGCTCGTATCGGCTCCTGATCACCCAGGTGAATATACGGCCTTCAAGATGCGTTACTCCGCTGGATCGCCTGAACTGGCGCAAAAAGTGAACGGCGAACTGAGTTCACTTTTCATCGCCGAAAACGTCAATGCGCAGCGGCAGCTTTCCGAAAACACAACTTCTTTTCTTGAGAGCCAGTTGACGGACGCAAGAGCTAACATGGCCGAGCAGGAAGCCAAAGTTGCGGCCTTCAAGGCGAAACACCTCGGCGAACTGCCAAGCCAGTTGGAGAGCAATATGCAGATCCTGGCGGGTCTTCAATCTCAGCTACAGAGCGCCCAACAAACGATGGACGCCGCGAGGCAACAGAAGCTTTATTTGGAATCCTTGCTGCAACAATATCAGTCGGTGCAAGCGAGTATGGGTGGCGGAGATTCTACGGTTGGACCGCCCCAAAGCTTAGAGACAGACCTGCTCGCAATGCGCCTCAAGCTCCAGGATTTGCAGTCACGGTATACCGAAGAGCATCCAGACATTATTGCGCTCAAGGGTAAGATTGCGAAGGCAGAGCGCTTGAACAAGCAAGCCGAAAGCGAAATGGCCGCCAATCAGAAGGACGGAAAGACAGCGAGTGCTGTCGACTCCGCGGCGGTGATGGGAGCACAGCGCGATTCACCGACCCCCATCATGCAGGTGCAAAGCCAGCTGAAGGCCAATCAGTTGGAGATCTCGAACATCCAGCAACACGAAAAGGATCTCGAGTCGCAAATTACTGGATATCAAGCGCGCCTGAATTTGACTCCAGAGACAGAGCAGGAGTTGACAGCCGTTTCCCGCGGGTATGAAGAATCCAAGACCAATTACAACTCGCTCCTGCAGAAGCAAATGCAATCACAGCTTGCCACCAGTCTGGAACAGCGGCAGCAAGGGGAACAGTTCCGTATTGTCGATCCGCCGAGCCTGCCGAAAAAACCGTCGGCTCCAAATCACCTGTGGTTCAGCTTGGGAGGGTTACTTGCCGGCCTTTCCGTCGGGCTAGGTTTAACGGCTCTCCTTGAGATGACGAATGTACGTGTCCGCCAGGAAGAGGATATCTTGGGGATTATACCTGTCAGTATTTTGGTTGAAATTCCCCATTTAAGCACGCCGGGTGAGGCTCGTTCTCACTTGCTCCGATGGTGGACGGAGATGGGTGCAGCGGCGGCATTAGTGGTTTTAATTGTGCTCGGTAACCTCTACGCATTCATCAAGGGTTGAATGTCCCTTCCAATGAAGAATTCGATCGAAACGGTATGAGCCGGCTATTTGAAGCCCTAAGCGGCCTGAAGACGGAACAACGGGCGACGGAGGTTGTAGCTCCGCCCGCCGAAGCTCCGCCCGATGTTGTTCCGTTGCCGCTCAGGCAAGAGGCGAAACTGGAACAACACTCTCTGAAAGTGGTTCAGCCGACTCTGGGTCCGGTTGCACTGCCTCATGCGGGGCCCATACAAGAAGTGGAGGAAGGGAATAAGGCCGTGCCGAAGCTGGCCGAGCCCAGTGAGACCCCTGCAGTCTTGGTGAGCCCTTTGCCCGAGTCGCATTTAGTCGCCTTGACGGACCCAAACAGCCTGGGAGCGGAGAAATTTCGAGCTCTCGCCACGCGGTTCGACCACTTGCGCAACCAACGTGAGTTAAGGTCTTTTCAGGTCACCAGCAGTGTGATCGATGAGGGCAAAACGCTGGTGGCGGGGAATATAGCTGTAACACTGGCTAAGTATTCCGGTTCTAAGACTCTGCTCGTCGAAGGCGATTTGCACAGGCCAACCTTGGCAAATTTGTTCGGCGTAAGTGAATTGCGCGGCCTGAATCACTGGTGGTCCAGTGGGGAGCCAGAACTCGGCAAGTTCGTTCACCGGTTGAATGGAATCCCACTGTGGTTTCTCCCCGCTGGGAAACCCTGCAATCAGCCCTCGGATATGCTGCGTTCGGAGCGCTTTCAGAAAGCCTTTCGTCATCTTGCCAGCCAGTTTGAATGGATCGTCGTGGATTCGACGCCCATGCTGCCGATTGTTGACGTCAACCTGTGGTCGAGATTGCTGGACGGCACGCTCTTAGTTGTCCGGGAGGGCGTGGCGTCGGTCAATGCCCTGAAAAAAGGATTGCAGGCTCTCGATCATCCAAAGTTGATCGGCGTGGTGGTTAACGAGGCAAAGGAAATCAACCAGGTCGGTTATTCAGGTCAATATTACGGCGGCTCAGACCGCGGCGACAAATCGGCCAAGAAGAGATAATTCCCTCCGACTGAATCTATTCTTTAAATTCCTGAACATGCTGCCGATCGCTGATAACAACATTTGGTCCCGATTGACCCACAGAATTCACTTCCGTGTCCGCGAAGGAATTGCGTTCACAACCACCTTGGATGATGGCGCCTGCTCTCTCGGCAGTTGGAACGGTGCCAGAGTGGAAGGCCCTTTCACTATCACGTCGAGGACCGGAACCGTGGGTTCCCTCTTATTGCTATCGGCTCTGGTGTTGGTCCTATACGGCCGGGTCCTCGTGAGCATGGCACAACAGTGGTGGAGCGATCCGAATTACGGACATGGTTTTCTCGTCCCGGTGTTTGCGGCTTACATTTTGTGGCGCACACGTAGTCGGAGGCACAAAGTTCCAATTCATACCAGCAACTGGGGACTCCCGATCATGCTCTTCGCCATTGGGCTGTTAATTCTTGGAACGCTTGGCTCGGAGCACTTCACCGCGCGAATTTCCCTGTTGTTCTTGCTATGCGGGACAGTTATGTTTCTGTTCGGCTGGCACGTTCTTCGGTCGGTTGCTTTTCCGATCGGCTATCTCATCTTCATGATTCCATTGCCGGCAATCATCTACTACCAACTGACCTTCCCTCTGCAATTACTAGCTTCACGGCTCGGCGCAAGCGGTTTAGTCGCCCTCGGAGTACCGACAGTTAGAGAAGGGAATCTGCTAATTCTTCCCAACGTCACACTCGAGGTCGTGGAAGCCTGCAGCGGGGTCCGATCGCTGCTCTCATTGTTGGCGGCTGTTGTCGGCTACGTCTATCTCGCCGAGCCAATCACTTGGAAACGCTGCATATTGGTCGCCGCAACAGTTCCTATTGTGATCGTGAGCAACGGACTCCGCTTGGTTGCAACCGGCGTATTGAGTTTTTTTCTCGGGCCACGAGTGGATTCGGGTTTGGCGCATACCGGGCTTGGGTTAGCATTTTTCGCGCTCGCTTTCCTTTCGATTCTCTTGGTTCATAAGCTGCTTCGCCGCTTCAAGGACAAGCAGATTCTGGTTTCGGCCCACTAATGTCATTTCTAAGACTTTTTGTTGCCGCATTTGTTCTTGTCGGGGGAATCTTCGCGACGCACACGATGCAACCATCGAATGCCCCTCAAGACCACCGGCCGTTACGAGATTTTCCTGCCGCTATTGCTTCATGGCACAGCGAGGATCTACCGTTCGATGCTGAGGACGTCAAGGAAATCGGAGTCGATGATTACACCAATCGAGAATATTTTGGGGCTAGTCGCCCGATCGAACTCTATATCGGCTACTACAAGGATCAACGTTCTGGCGATGCAATCCATTCCCCCAAGAATTGTCTGCCAGGCGCAGGATGGGAACCAGTCCGGTCCACCCGCCTCCAAATTGCTTCTGCCGACAAGCCTGTGCTGGTGAACGAATACATCGTCGAAAAAGGTACGAGCCGGGACTTGGTTCTTTATTGGTATCAGACGCACGGACGAATCGTGGCGAGCGAGTACTGGGCTAAGTTCTGGCTCGTCGCGGACGGGGTCAGACACAGAAGTACAGACGGGGCAATGATACGCATCTGGACCACAGCCGCGGACGGAGAAGAAAGCGCGCAAGCGCGCGCGACGGACTTCGCTCGGCGTGTCTATCCACAAGTCTCCGAATTCCTGCCGAATTGACCACAATGGGTGGGCTCTGCAGTGCCGCTTCCGATTTCTCAGGGGCCTGTATTTTCAAGTGAAGTCAATCAATTTCCGCAGACGTGAATCAAGCTAGCGTTAAATGGAGAAGACAATGGTTAAATCGTTAGGTTTGAGTGCAGCTTTACTGGCTATCGTCCTGCTGATATGTGCGGGTTCGGTGTCAGCACGAACCGGAGGAACTTTTGTTCCAATCCCGGGATCGGCTATTCAATTCAACACAGTCACTTCAGCCGTCAACCAATCTCAGATTCTCACTTTCTTGGCCAGTTCAATCTACACCGGGGGTGGTGACGGGAATCAATACGACGACAAAGACAAAGACAAAGATAAAGACAAGGACAAAGATAAAGACAAGGACAAAGATAAAGACAAAGATCCGCACGCGCCTAGCCCCACGCCCGAGCCGTCCACGATCCTATCGTTTGGAGCCGCGTTGTTGATTGGAGGCGGAGTGCTTTATTCTCGCCGATTGCGTAGGAACAGAAAATAACTCTCCTCGTTCTACGCAATGCAGTTCCAATTGCAAAGAATGATTCCGACAGTATTGCCCAGAGCTTGGCCCAGACTTGCTCGTTAGCCCGGAAAACAAAATAGCAAACCACAATTAAGACGATGGTGAGGTGTGACTCCATGCGATATCTAGTTACAGGCGGTGCAGGATTCATTGGTTCCAATACTGTTCAGGAATTGGTTCGATGTGGTCATAAGGTTGTGGTTCTGGACAATCTTTCAACCGGCAAAGAATCAAACCTCGCTGGTATGAGAGACCAAATCGAGTTCATTCACGGCAGCATTACCGATCTCGCGAAGGTTCGCGAGGCGTGCCTGGGAGTTGACTACGTCCTGCACCTCGCCGCGCGAACCTCAGTCCCACGCTCGATGAAGGAGCCAGTCGAAACGAATCACGTCAACGTGGATGGGACTCTAAATGTTCTCTTGGCGGCGCGCGATGCAAAGGTAAGGCGAGTTGTGTTTTCAGCGTCGTCCTCGGTGTATGGTGAAACGCCCACTCTGCCAAAACACGAAAGTATGACGCCAGCGCCGATTTCTCCGTACGGCGTGACGAAGCTGATGGGAGAGATTTACGGAAAGTTATTTCACCGCGTTTATGGATTAGAGTTTGTGGCACTCCGATACTTCAACGTCTTTGGACCGCGGCAGGATCCCGACTCACCTTATTCGGGGGTCCTATCGCGATTCAACGCAGCATTTTTGGAAGACAGACAACCCACGATTTATGGGGATGGGCAGCAGTCCCGCGATTTCACCTTCGTAGCGAACGCAGTTCAGGCGAACTTGCTGGCATGCACTGTACAAAATGTAGCAGGCCTTGTTTTCAACATTGGAACAGGCAACCGGTACACATTAAATCAGACGCTTCAGATGCTTGGCCAAATTACCGGCCGCATCGGGAACGCCAAATATACTCCGCCGCGTGAGGGTGACATTCTTCACTCTCAGGCTGATATCTCAGAGGCGCGGGAAAAACTTGGCTACAACCCGCGGGTGGGATTCGAGGAAGGGTTGCGGCGAACTTGGGAATGGTTTTGCGAAACCTACACCACAAAAGAGCTGGTATTGGGAGCCGCTGCCGGCTCTGCCCGGGTGATAGGAGTTGCTCCTTTGTCGGACGGACTTCCGCACAACCAACAAATCGCGATTACAGAATAATGAATTTCATTAAGGATGAGAAATTGAGTTTATAGCTGCACCGGCAGTACAACCGCGCTCTTGTGCAAGTGAAAAACGACCAAGACCAGATACGTAATCTCGAGTTTATTCTTTGATCCGATTGCTACACGCCTATTTTCCGAGACGAACCTTCTTCCTGGGGGTTTCAGAAGCGTGTCTGATCTCTCTTGCCTTCCTCACGGCCACCCTTGCGCGAGTGGGTGCTGTCGGCGCGGGGCGAGTGCTTAACTACCAACACGGTTCCTTAAAGATCCTAATCATGTCGGGCGCGATCATTATTTGCATGCACTATTTCGACCTATACGACACTGCCGTCTTAAGCAATCGAAGTGAAGTTCGTATCCGTCTATTCCAGGCGCTGGGCACCATATATTGTGTCTCTGTTCTGCTTTACTTCTTCTATCCTCCTCTAGAACTAGGTAGAGGGATTTTTGTTATCGGTCTCCTACTCACTGCAATGCTCCTGTTATTCTGGCGGGGATTGTTCTCAAAAGTTAACAGCGTGCCGGAGTTTGCCGACCGGGCGCTCATATTTGGTGAAGGGCCGTTAGCCGAACTCCTCGAAACAGAATTTGAATCACGTCCTGAACTGGGACTGCGCGTCGTTGGTCATTTTCTGCCAAGTAGCAATGGAACTGGAAACCATCATGGAGGCTACGAACCAACCGAATTTCGTGGTGATCCTTCCACGACAGACGTGGCCGACGATCTTTCGAGTACTGTCAAAAGTCTTCGCGCTACCCGCATTGTCGTTGCCATGGGCGACCGACGTGGCAAGCTTCCCGTCGACGTGCTGCTTTCTCTTAAGTGCCGTGGATTGCAAGTCCAGGATGGAGTTGAAGTTTATGAAGCGATTACTGGAAAAGTCCCGATCGAATCCGTCCGCTCGGGCTGGTTACTTTTCTCGCCAGGCTGTCATGCTTCCCGGTTTCACCTGGCTTACAAGCGAGCTGCATCCGTCATGGTTTCTATCGGTGGCCTAGTACTGAGTCTACCCCTGATTCCCTTCATTATCCTAGCCATCAAGTTGACTTCGCCGGGTCCTGCTTTGTATCGCCAGAGACGCGTAGGTCGTGACAGCGTTCCCTACGATTGTTATAAGTTTCGCACGATGCACGCCGACGCAGAGGCAGATACCGGACCAATCTGGGCCGGAGACGATGATCCACGCATCACTCCAGTTGGAAGATTTCTCAGGCAATCACGTATGGATGAAATTCCACAGTTGTGGAACGTGTTGAAGGGGGACATGAGCTTGGTTGGTCCGCGACCCGAGCGGCCTGAGTTTGTAGACACACTCTGTAAAGAAATTCCTTACTATCATTTGCGGCACACCGTACGTCCCGGGATCACCGGTTGGGCCCAGATTCGGTACAAGTACGGAAGCTCGATTGAGGACGCCAAGGAAAAGCTTCGCTATGACCTGTTCTATATCAAGAACATGTCAGCAGGGCTCGATTTGCTCGTCTTTCTCCAGACCATCAAGATCATACTGCTAGGGCGGGGCGCAAAGTGAAGCTATTGTTCTGGTTGTCCTTGTCCTTGATCTTCTTTGCCTACGCAGGTTACCCGATCTGCCTGTATCTTCGGGCTCTGTACTGGCCTCGACCAGTTCGGCGAGCGCGCATATTTCCGAGGGTAACGATCATCTTGGCAGTCCACAATGAAGAAAAGAATCTCTTGCGTAAATTGGACAACTTCGCCGCACTGGATTATCCCCCCGATCAGCTCGAAGTTATTGTCGTTTCCGATGGTTCAACTGATCAGACAAATCAGATTCTCGGTGCATGGCAGGATTCCAGCCGTCGAGCGGTGATCTTGCCGAAGCATCAGGGTAAAGCGAACGCCTTAAACTATGGTATGGCCGAAGGACACGGTGAAATCATCTGTTTTACCGATGCCAGGCAGACCATCGCTTCCGACGGATTGATTAATCTGATCGCGAATTTTGCAGACCCCTCAGTAGGGTGTGCAAGCGGCGCACTCATGATCGGTGAAAACGAGTCGGCTCCATCCTCCGATGGTGTGGGCCTGTACTGGCGATTGGAAAAAACCATTCGAAACTGGGAGGGACTCGCCGGATCAACGGTTGGGGCAACGGGGGCTTTTTATGCGGTTCGAAAAGATCTGCTTTTGCCACTTCCCATAGGAACAATACTGGACGATGTATACATTCCACTCCAAGTTGCTCGGCAAGGCAGCCGAGTTGTTTTCGATCCTGAGGCTGTAGCTTGGGACAACTTCACGCCCAGCCCTAAACAGGAATTCCGCCGGAAAGTAAGAACCTTGGTCGGCAACTATCAACTATTGCAACTGGCTCCCTGGGTTCTAACGAGTGCCAATCCACTCCGTCTTCAATTGGTTTGTCACAAATTGCTTCGTCTTTTGATGCCCCTTTCTCTGTTGACTGTCTTAGTTTCGACCATCTGGCTTCGGCAGGGTATGTATGAACTCGCTCTAATCCTTCAAATTATTTTCTACGCATTAGCTATGTTGAGCTTTTTGCGCAAGAAGACTGGTTTTCTGTCGCGACTCTCGAATATCTCGCTGGCGTTTCTCCTGTTGAACACAGCTGCCGCTGTCGCGCTCATTTATTTCATTACAGGTCGAAAAGAAGCATGGGCGCGGTAAATAATCTCAGTCCGATCGACGCGGGTGTAGTGATCGAAGGGTCAGGCACAGACTCCGTCTCAGCAAAGCGAGCTACTTCACGGCGGAAACCGCTAGTTGGAGCTTACGTTGCTTTGCTACTTTTCATGCTCGTTTACTGCGCTCGACCTGAGGACTGGATCCCCGGTCTGTCGAACGTGCCACTGGCAAAAATCACAGGGATTTTGGCTCTGATCGCATTATTGTTTTCGCTTCGCCACATCCGCCAACATTTACCTCGGGAGATCCTTTACCTGGCCCTTCTAATAGGACAACTGTTTCTTGCAGCAGCGCTGTCTCCCGTGTGGCGAGGCGGAGCGGTTCAGACAACTCTCGACTTCGCGAAAGTCTTGATCGTTATTCTTGCAATGGCTGTGGCCGTAAATACGTTGCGACGATTGCGTCTGCTCATCTTCACCCAGGCTGTATCAGTTGCAATGATCTCCTTGGTCGCAGTTTTGAAAGGTCGTCTGCTCGTTGGGCGATTGGAAGGAATGCTCGGTGGGAACTATTCCAATCCCAACGATTTGGCGCTCGCAATCGTTATCTCACTCCCTTTGTGCCTCGCGTTACTGTTCCTCGCCAGGAATGGGATTTGGAAAGCTGCTTGGGCTCTGGCAATGCTAGTGATGCTCTACGCGGTTTTCTTGACCGGATCGAGAGGAGGATTCATATCTCTTATCGTGACCGCTGCGGTGTCCCTCTGGGAATTCGCAATCCGAGGACGCCGGCGCTATCTCTTGGTGCTCGCTGCGCTAGTGGGGGTAATCCTCTGGCAGTCCTCGAGCGGGATGTTGGGTGGGCGCCTCAAAGGGACGTTCGACGAGAAGGACGATGCTGCGTCGGCATACGGTTCCGCCATGGAGCGTCAACAGCTGTTCTGGAGGAGCATTGAGGTAACCAAGGAGCATCCGCTTTTTGGCATCGGCCCCGGAAACTTTGAGGTAGTATCCGGCAGCTGGCATGTGACACATAACTCCTTTACTCAACTGACGGCCGAAGGGGGTGTGCCTGCACTCATACTGTATGTACTGATCATGTGGTGTGGGTTTGAGAGCTTGAGAGCGACAAAGAGGCTAGCACGCAGGCAGAACGAGTCAAGACTTCTGGCCGGGGCGCTTCGAGCTAGCTTGGTCGGATACATCGTCGGGTCTGTCTTCTCGAGTGCCGCCTATCAGTTTTTCCCTTACTTCCTAGTGGCATATACCACGGCACTTTTGGGGATCGCTAAGAAATCTGCTTCTCATTCGAAACTGCCCGAATCAGTCGGTCAAGCAAGAGCTAAGAAGGACATTCACCGAAATACAACTGAATCCGAATTGTCTTGGGATACCTGCTGAAGTCCTCGCGAACTTGTCGTCGTGACGAGACGTGGGAAGCTACCCCTAATCTAAATCTAACGGAGAACAGATCGTGTGTGGAATTGCAGGCATTGTAGGAACTACACCGGGCGATTGCGTTGACCCGAGGATGATTCATCAAATGTGCCAGATGATAGTCCACCGCGGCCCGGATGATGAGGGCATATATGCCAAAGATCGCGTGGGATTGGGAATGCGGCGTCTCAGCATCATTGACCTGGCGGGCGGGCACCAGCCCATTTACAACGAGGACAAGACAATTTGGGTTGTATTTAACGGAGAAATCTATAACTTCCCAGTGCTGCGGAAAGATTTGATTCGGTCAGGGCATCGCTTCTATACGGACTGCGATACCGAGGTGATTGTACATCTATATGAAGATTTTGGCGCCGAGTGCATTCAGAAACTACGTGGGATGTTTGCGTTTGCGCTCTACGACGAAGGCCGATCCAAATTACTCCTCGCCCGCGACCGCTTTGGTAAGAAGCCACTCCACTACGCGATAGTCGATGATCGCCTGCTTTTTGGGTCCGAGATCAAATCCTTGCTCTCGGTCGCGCCTGAGTTGAGCCAAATCGACCAAGAAGGATTGCTGCAATTTTTCTATTTTGGCTACATCCCTGATCCCTACACCTCGTTTTCTCGTGTGCGCAAACTTCCGCCAGGCCATCTGCTGGAATTCGTGGACGGCAAGGTCAATGTGCGACAGTACTGGGACCTGCCTGCATATGGCACGCACAACCCCGCCTCAGAAGAAGAGTGCTTGGAAGAACTTGAGGAACGCCTGTCAGAGGCCGTCCGCCTTCGATTAATCAGCGATGTTCCCCTGGGGGCATTGCTCAGCGGAGGAGTGGATTCTTCCACGATAGTTGCGTTAATGGCGCGTGCAAGCTCCAGGCCCGTTAAGACATTCTCGGTCGGCTTCGACAACCACGACTTTAGCGAGGCCCATTATGCTCGTATCGTGGCGAAGCGATTTGGCACTGAGCACCACGAGTTGGTTATTGAACCCGACATCGGGGACGCAGTGGACAACCTGACACATGCCTTGGAGGAACCGTTCGCGGACTCTTCAATGCTACCGACTTACTTTGTTTCGTGCCTTGCTCGCCAGCATGTAACTGTGGCCCTTTCTGGGGATGGTGGGGACGAGCTATTCGCCGGATATGACCGTTACCAGGTAAACTTGCGGCGTCGCATTTTCGACCTCATCCCCGATTGGGCCGGCTGCGAATACCGCGAAGTCGTCTACCCATTACTACCCCGAGGTCTGCGCGGTCGCAAATTCGCCTATAACGTTTCCCTCGCGTCGCGGGAGCGCTACCTGCACGGGCTCTCTTTCCTTCCCGCAGGCGATTACGAGGCCTCAGTTTTTTCAGAAGAATTTTTGGCTTGGGCTAAACAACAGGCATCTCCGCTCAACCGATTCCGGGAATACTACGATCATGGGCCGGCGCAAATCCGCTTAGTCGACTCCTGTATCTGGACACGAAAACGTACTTGACGTCAGACATTCTTGCGAAAGTGGATCGCATGAGTATGGCAACGTCTCTTGAGGTTCGCGTGCCAATTCTGGATCACGTATTCGTCGAATGGGTTACCAGCCTACCAGCGCATTGGAAGTTGCGTGGGGACACGCAGAAATACATCTTCAAGAAGCTAGCCGAACGTGTAGGGGTCCCACGAGAGGTGCTTTACCGAAAAAAGCAAGGTTTTTCGATGCCTTTGGTGCATTGGATGCGGCGTGGGATGACGCAAGACCTGGTGCGGGTGCTTCTTGAACCGCGCACGCTCCAGCGGGGCTACTTCAATCCCAGTGCTATCAAGAACCTCGTGAATGATCACATTCGAGAAAGGCGGGATAACTCTGGCGAGTATCTGGCTGTTGCTGATCTTTGAGCTTTGGCACCGAAACTTTCTTGAAGCCAGCATCAGCGAAAGCATGTCGAAGCCTAACGTAGCGCCGTCGCTCAGCTTGGCCAGTGTCAGCGGAATGTAAGAGGAATCGCAGGGGAAAGTTACCAGTCAATTTGGAAAACATTGAGATGCAGCCAATCGCAGAACAAGTTATCGGGGAAGTATTCGACCCACCGACGCCGCAAATTCCTCGCAGCGCCTCGGCGTTTCTGATGAATAGTGACCTCTCCACCGGAGGTACCGAGCGGCAATATTCATTGTTGGCTAAAGCACTCCGCAGAGGCCCCTTCGAGATACATCTCGGCTGTATGCGTCGACGCGGCGCATTTCTCAAAGGCATCGAACCCATTGACGAATTCGATGTCGCCGGCAGCTTTTTGACGAATCATGCACAGCGTGCCCGACGAGCACTAGCGAAACACCTTCGCAAAGGGGACGTGGCAATTGCACATGCATTCGATTTCTATGCGAATCTGATGTTGGTTCCTGTGGCTCGATGGGCGCGGGTTCCAGTGGTCATTGGGAGTCAGCGGCAACTCGGGGATTTGCTCAGTCCAATGCAGCAATTCGCACAATGGGCCGTGTTTCAACTCTGCACGCGCGTTGTATGTAACTCAAGGGCGGCCGCAAGTCGGCTAGTTAACGGTGGACTGCGGGAGACCAAAATCGTAGTCATCCCGAACGGACTTCCGGATGAAGCATTTTCCGAATTCGCGCCTGTCTTACGGCACAATTCTATTGTAGTCCGCGTCGGTTTGGTTGCGCGCATGAATCATCCTGGGAAAAATCAAAGCCTCTTCCTGCAAGCGGCTGCTTACATCGCCAAGCGATTTCCCAATGTCGAGTTTGTCCTAGTAGGAGATGGCCCTTACCGCGAACCTCTCGAGCGCCTAGCAGAGAAGTTAGGGATTACACATCGAGTGCAATTCCTCGGAGAGCGGACGGACATTCCAGCTGTCCTGGCCGGACTTGATATCTCGGTCGTGACTTCCAACTCGGAAAGCTTGTCGAACGTGATTCTGGAATCGATGGCTTCTGGCAAACCTGTGATCGCAACTCGGGTGGGGGGTAACACCGAGCTAGTGCGAGAAGGCGAGACAGGACTCTTGGTCCCACCTCAGGATGTTCATGCTCTTACGCACGCCATAGAAATACTACTGACGATGCCGGATCTCGGGCAAGAAATGGGGCAAGCGGCTCGAAGAGTGGCGCGCGCCGATTTTTGTCTCAAGCGAATCTGCGAACAGTACGAACAACTCTATGCCTCGTTGCTTAAAGAGAAAAGTTGGAAGCCGAAGTCGAACGTTGCAGTGCCTACCAAAGCAAAGTCTTGTAAGCCATTGAGAGTTGCGATTGTAGCACCGCCCCTCCACTATGTGGGCGGCCAAGCGGTTCAAGCTGACCTGCTTATACGCAACTGGAAGGGAGACCCGGAACTCGAAGCTACGTTTGAACCCATCGATCCGAAACTGCCGCGGGGGTTATTGTGGGTAGAAAGAATACGTTATTTGCGGACTGTAGTGCGAATGCCTTTTTTTATCGTTTCACTTTGGCGGTTGATGTCTCGAGTCGAAATGGTTCACATTTTCTCCTCCTCATATTCGTCGTTCTTGCTGCGCCCTGTACCCGCGTGGTTAATGGCCCGCGTACGGGGCAAGAAAGCATCTATCAACTACCGAAGTGGCGAGGCACCGGATCATTTGAGGAGATCATGCGCCGCTCGAGGTGTATTGCGACGTGTAGACCAAATCGTAGTTCCCTCACAGTATCTCGTAGATGTTTTTCAGCAATATGATCTACAGGCCAAAGTGGTACCCAACCTAGTAGACTTGACGCAGTTCACGTATCGGGACCGCATTCCTGTACGGCCATCGCTCATTTGCACGAGAATGTTTGAACCCTACTACCAGGTAGACATTGTCGTGCGTGCTTTGGCTGAGGTGGCCAAGACATTTCCTGAAGTCTCTCTCTGCCTGGTCGGCAGCGGAAGCCAGGAGAGGCAGTTACGCACAGTCGCAGCCGAGCTGAACTTGAGTAACATTGAATTTGCGGGAGCGGTGTCACGGGATCGAATCGGTCACTACTACGATCGGGCAGACATCTTCGTCAATGCGTCACGACTGGACAATATGCCGGTGTCGATTCTCGAAGCATTTGCCTCTGGCACACCAGTAGTTACGACCGCGCCGGACGGTATTCGGTATCTCGTCGAGCACGACCGTACAGGGTTACTCTATAACACAGGGGATTGGTGCGCGCTTGCGAGGACATAATTCGCCTGTTAAGCGATCCTGAACTTGCGTTTCGGCTAGCGCGAAACGGACACATCCAATCTCGCCGCTACGGTTGGGAGGCTGTCCGCACGCAATGGCTCGACGTATATAGATCCCTGAGTAATTGAGGGAAGCGTAGGAATGGCCTGTCCCAGGCGTCAGGCAGCAATTGGATCGAGAATCATGGTGTCGGTACCGGCGATCTCTTCAGCAGCTACACTGGAAATACATCATCAATGTTTGTCCACTCAATTAAACCCGACAATTTCTGTTTGCCTCGGATTGCGATTCGATGAAACGAAAAGTAAGCATATTTGGACTTGGGTATGTGGGCTCGGTGACGGCGGCCTGCTTGGCTCAGAGAGGTCATGAAGTCATCGGAGTGGACCTCAATTCGGATAAGGTCAAGATTCTTGAATCTGGCCATAGCCCTATCGTTGAAGCAAGCATGGAAGATCTTGTAGCCTCCGGGTATCAAGCTTGTCGCCTGCACGCTACCTCAGATACAGTTTCAGCAGTTCTTGGGTCGGAGGTGTCGCTGATTTTGCGTGGGCACACCGAGCCTACGCAATGGCAAGTTGATATGAGCCACATGGAGCCTGTGTGTGCCGTGAAATTGGCCAGGGATTGCGCCGGAAGCAGGACTTTCACTTGGTTGTTTTACGAAGTACCGTTCTCCCAGGGACAACTGAATCCCTTGTAATCCCAATTCTAGAGGAAGCAAGCGGGAAGCGTGCATGCAATGACTTCGCCGTTTGCTTCAACCCAGAGTTCATTCGGGAAGGCACAGCGGTGGCTCATTTTTGCGATCCGCCATTTACAGTACTCCTAAACTTGGGAAGCCATGTCATTTAGAATCACTACGCGATCTCTATGAAGGCTTGCCAGGCCGAATATTTGAAACTTCCCTAGCCGCCGCCGAAATGGTGAAGTACGCCTGCAATGCCTTTCACACTGTGAAGGTAGGGTTCGCCAACGAATTAGGCACACTCTGCAAGAGTCTTTGCGTCGACACGGAAGCAGTTACCGAAATCTTCACCTCGGATCGGCGGCTCAATATTTCGCCCGCCTACCTGTCGCCCGGATTTGCATTCGGCGGGTCTTGCTTGCCGAAGGACCTTCGAGCACTAATCTATCGGGCGAAGGAACTCGATCTACATCTCCCATTGCTGGAGGGGGTTCTGCCCAGCAATAGCGAACACATACAGCGGGCAGTAGAGGCGGTATTGCGCACTGACATCCGTAAAGTAGGTGTCCTCGGCCTGAGCTTCAAGGCCGGAACCGATGATTTGCGGGAGAGCCCGCTCGTTCATCTCATCAAGCACCTTATCGGTGAGGGGCTTCAAATTCGGATTTGGGATCGTGATGTGTCTCTTGGCCGATTGGTTGGGTCCAACCGGCAGTATATCGAAGAATTTATTCCACACATCGGTTCGCTCCTTTGCACAACGCTGGAAGAAGTTGTTCAAACGGTCGACGCGGTCCTGATAGGGACTAAGGCGGTAAATTCGCAAATGCTCCGCGGACTGCTTCGCCCAGAGCAAACAGTCATTGACCTTGTCAACCTTGATTCGCAGCAGCGTCCGCATGGCCCCTTCCGTTATCAAGGAATCTGCTGGTAAAAGGACAAACCGTTGAAAATTCTTTGGGTAAAAGCGGGTGGTCTTGTTCCACTCGACAGGGGCGGCAAGATACGCAGTTATCATATCCTGCGCAATTTGGCTCGCCGACATGATGTGACTTTCTTCACCTTTTATGAAGAGCATCAAAACGATTCCCACAGCGAGCTGGACCAAGTTTTTGCTCGTGTGATTCGTCACCCATTACGTCTGTCACATCCGAAGAGCGTTGGCGGCCTCGCCCGGTATGCACGTCATTTCTTTTCTCGACAGCCATACCAGATCGTTAAATACTGCACACCTGAGGTTGCGGCGTCACTCATCCAACTGCTCCAGAGAGAAAGATTCGACGTCATCGTGTGCGATTTTCTTGTAGCAGCGGGGGTCATCCCTTGGCACCTTACATGCCCAAAGGTCCTGTTCACTCACAACGTTGAGGCGATAATTTGGAAGCGTCATGTGGAAGTGGCACGTAATCCATTGTGGAAAGCTATCTGTTGGCGCGAGTACTGGGCGACAGCCTGGGCGGAGCGCCGCTATCTAAATCTGGCTGACCACGTCCTGGCGGTTTCTAATACAGACCGAGATTTGTTTGCCCAGCTGATTAGACCGGCCAAGATTACCGTTATTCCTACGGGTGTGGATGTACGCTACTTCAGGCCTGAAGGGGTAGAGGAACAGCCGAATACTCTAGTCTTTACGGGATCAATGGATTGGATGCCAAACGAGGACGGTATCTTTTACTTCGTGAAAGAAATCTTTTCGCTGATTCGCAATCGAATTCCAAATACTACCCTTACTGTGGTTGGTCGGCGCCCTTCAGCGCGACTTCTGGAGTTAGCTAAAACAACTGAGGGTGTACAGGTGACGGGGCCCGTCGAAGACATTCGTCCTCACGTACACCGTGGATCAATTTACATTGTGCCGTTGCGAGTGGGCAGTGGCACACGCCTGAAAATTTTTGAAGCGATGGCCATGGGAAAAGCTGTGGTTTCTACTTCCATTGGCGCCGAAGGTTTGCCGGTCCGACCAGGACGAGACATCATGATCGGTGACACTCCCAACGAATTTGCGAGCGCGGTAATCGATCTCTTGCAAGATTCCGTCCGACGCGCTGACCTCGGTCGAGCAGCACACGACCTGGTCACACAACAACACAGCTGGGATTTAGTCGGGCAACACTTCGAATCAGTAATACAAGCACTGGTGAAAACCGGGACTCAAGAAACCAGCGAGCGGCTGATCTCAGAATTGGCTCGCCCTGTCGCCCTTGGCGCTGAAAATGGGCAGAGCGGCTAATATAGGTGATTGTTCGGAGACCCTTTCTGTGCGGAGCGTCACTGTTTGCTGAGGCAGTCCTGGCGGACAACCGCGCACAATTCATCGCCGAATGGACGAAGTGCCTAAAAGATCAGAGCGTCGATTGGCCACGAAGTAGCGCGGACTATACGCACTTTTGTCGAATAGTTGTTGGCGCCAACAACCCCTCTTGATCCTCTGCCAAGTGGAATTTCAATTTGATAGTAGGGTGGCTAACGAGCCAGCAGTATAGCGACGCCGTCGGGATCGTGCATGTTTAAAACAAAAATAGGGCAGGACCGATGGGCGCGGTTGATGGCTATGGGTTGGGACGAATTGCGGACGCGCGGAACGCAAGAAATTAATAAACGTATTGACTTGGCTTCATCTTATCTGAACGTTCGGCCATGCGCCGCCAAAGCTGCTGGCCCGGTCGAGGCCCTAACGCGCTTTTTTTTCACTCCAGAGGAATTGCCGCTGATCGTCGCAATGCTTCGTAAACAATTTCCGGCCGAAGCAGAGAACATCATTGCAGAAGCAGATTCGATCTGTCTGCACCGATTTAATCTGCTGGGACATCAGATTCTCGATTACGGAGACAGGATCGATTGGCATCTCGACGCAGTGAACCAAAAGAGGGCTCCTCGCAAACCCTGGTTCAAGATCAAAACGATGGATTTCGCTGAGGTTGGCGATCCAAAGGTCACTTGGGAGCTGAACCGGCATCAACATCTGGTGACCCTTGCCAAGGCCTATTGCCTTACGCGTGAAAATCGATTCGCCACCGAGGCCTTCGACCAGTGGTACCACTGGCGTCAGGAAAACCCCTATCCGATAGGAATCAATTGGACCAGCAGTCTCGAAGTTGCCCTGCGAAGCATTGCTTGGCTTTGGATGTCGCATCTTTTGGTTTGCTGTCCGGTAATACCCGAGCGTTTTCAGAGCGATTTGCATGTCGCACTGGGGCTCAACGCACGGCATATCAGTCGGAATCTGTCTACATATTCGTCGCCCAACACTCATCTGCTGGGCGAAGCTGTTGGCCTGTTCTATATCGGAGCGCTTTGCCCCCAACTGCCGATGGCCCCACATTATCGGCAATCGGGGTGGGAAGTAGTTGTGACAGAGGCTGAACGCCAAGTAAGGTCTGATGGTATCTATTTCGAACAGTCCACGTACTACCATGTATACGCCCTAGATTTCTTTATCCACGCGCGCACTTTGGCCGTCTGCAATCAGATTCCGATTCCTGCCATATTCGATCGCACACTGGAGAAAATGTTGGACGTCTTGCGCGCCCTCTTACAGGCAGGTTCATCTCCGCGGCTTGGAGACGATGATGGAGGGCGAGTCTTCGACCCACGGCGTAACCGCGGCGAGCATATGTCTGATCCGCTGGCCACAGGGACGGTTATCTTTGACCGGTCGGATCTCAAGGCCGTTAGTGGCGGGCTGCGAGAAGAAACCTTATGGCTACTAGGAACTCAGGGCGCCAACCGTTACGAAGAAATGGATTCCGTTGGACAAGATATTGCTTCAAAAGGGTTTCGGGAGGGCGGCATATACATCATGGCGGCCGCAGAGCCGGTACCGCAACAATTGGTGATCGACGCCGGGCCGCAAGGGGCCCTCACTGCTGGTCACGGCCATGCTGACGCTTTAAGCGTTCTCCTAATGCTGAACGGCCAAGAGTGGTTAGTAGACGCAGGCACCAACTGTTACGCCCGCGATGTGACGCAGCCGGATTACTTTCGTGGTACGGCCGCGCACAACACATTGCAAGTGGATGGTGTGAGCCAAGCGGACCCCACGGGCCCTTTCAAGTGGCTTTCTCTACCGAGAGTCCAAATGGAGCTTTGGGAGACGGGAGAATCGTTTGACCTCTTTGCAGGTAGTCATTCGGGCTATTTCCGACTGCCGCAGCCAGTGCTGCACCGTCGGTGGGTTTTCGGTCTCAAGTCCCGGTTCTGGCTCGTACTGGACCTGGCTGTCGGAAAGGGGCGTCACCAACTCGAACTCTTCTGGCATTTTGCTCCTGGCCTTTCGCTCCGCAGCGAGCACGAAGATTCTACCGTCGTATGGAAGGGAGGAGCCCAAGGCCTGGCGTTACTAGCTGCAGAAGACCATGTATGGTCAAAGCATATTCTGCGAGGGCAGGTATCGCCGGTCTACGGCAAAACGGAGCAAAACTCGGTCCTTCAATTTCACACACAAGCTCTGCTTCCTAGTGAGTTTGCAACTCTACTACGTCCAATGGCGCATGATGTCGAGGAACCAGGGCGCCTAGAGAAAATGGAAGGTGACTCTCGAAGCGCCGCAGTTCAGGCCTATCGCTACTCAGGCGCTCAAGAACGTCACCACATGTTTTTCGGTGAAGGCAACCATCCATGGACTTTGCAGTCTTGGGCCAGCGACGCACATTTTCTATATTGGGGGATCGCGGATGGCAGAAAACACTTGGTACTTTGCGGCGGCAGCTACCTCGAGATAGATGGGCGCCGGGTTCTTTCTTGCAAGCACCCAGTAGCCCGTCTTGAGTGGATGAACTACGGAGCCACGAAATCGGTTTCCTGCTCCCCTGAGACCGAGGTAACCGATCTGTTGAGAAGATGCAATTTTTCCTGGCGAGATGTTCCTGTTTGAGGCCGGATCGCAACGCTCCCCGAATAGAGCGAGGCAGTAATGTGCGGAATCTGTGGAGTGATGAATTTTTCTCGCTGGCATCATGTCGAGCGCGTCGCCCTAGAAGCTATGAATCAGCAGATCGTGCATCGAGGACCTGATGACGCTGGGTATCTATGTATTGGAAAATGTCGGCTTGGCGATGCGTCGCCTCAGCATCATTGACCTCCAATCCGGTCAGCAGCCCGTTACCAACGAAGACGGCACAATATGGCTCGTCTACAACGGCGAGAATCTATAACCACAGAGAATTGCGAAAACAACTGCAGGCACAGGGACACCGTTTTCGCAGCCGAAGCGATACAGAGACAATTGTTCATCTGTACGAAGAATATGGGCGTGATTGTGTACAACACTTGCGCGGAATGTTTGCCTTCGCGCTGTGGGACGCACGCAAACGCCGTCTCTTCGCCGCCAGAGACCGTCTGGGGATCAAGCCGTTCTACTATTCGCACACTTCTGAAAGATTTCTTTTTGGATCGGAGATCAAGTCTCTTCAAGCTTACCCAGGCATGAGCGCTAAGTTAAACCGGACTGCGCTTCCGGAATACCTTGCCTTTGGGTATCTCTCAGGTACGGAAACGTTTTTTGCCGGAATCCATAAATTGGCCCCGGGGCATACCCTGGAACTCGAAGAAGCGGGCAATCTCAAGATCGAGCAATATTGGGATCTAGAACCGGCAGACGACGAAGTCCGATCACGTACTTACTACGTGGATACCTATCGTGGGCTTCTGGAAGAAGCTGTCTCGAGCCATTTGATGAGTGACGTGCCTCTAGGTGTCTTTCTAAGCGGTGGTCTAGATTCCAGTGCAATAGCAGCCTTGATGACCAAAGTCCGCCATTCCCCCATTGAAACCTTCTCGGTCGGCTATAAAGAGTCGTCCTATAGTGAACTTCCCTATGCACGCACGGTAGCCGCGCACCTCGGATCCGCGCACCATGAGATTCAAGTGAGTTGGCAAGATTTTTTCGGTGCACTTCCAAATGTGATTTGGCACGAAGACGAGCCGGTGGTGTGGCCCTCGAGCGTGGCGCTCTACTATCTAGCTAAACTCGCGCGGCAACACGTCACGGTTGTACTGACGGGAGAAGGCAGCGACGAGACTCTGGCTGGCTACACTCGCTATCCCATGACGCTCTGGAATATGCGCCTTGACCGCTTCTATCGGCTTTTGCCGGCAAGTCTGCGTAAGATTCTTCAAAAACAGCTCCGGAATTCGGCTTGGATCAACCCACGAGCACAGCGGATGTTGCGGCACACTTTCTTGGCGAGAGATGGAAACTCATGGAACTCCATCTATTTTGACAATTTCTACTCAGCCTTTTCTGAAGCCCAGCAGATTGATATCCTGAATGACGACCTGCGCGGAATTCCCGGCGCCGCTTACCGAACTTCTCTAGAACATTGGGAGAAATCCTCGGGCGACCTTATCAGACAACTTCTGTACACTGATATTAAGACCTACCTGGTTGAACTCTTAATGAAGCAAGACAGCATGAGCATGGCTGCTTCAATTGAGAGTCGCGTGCCTTTCCTGGATCACGTCTTGGTAGAGTTTGCGACCAACATTCCAGGGTCACTCCAAACCCGTGGTCTCACCGGCAAGCAGATTCTTGAAGTCGGCTGTCGCAGACCTCTTGCCTAATTCCATTCTCCACAGGCGCAAGATGGGTTTTCCGACACCTCTCCAGGCTTGGTTTGCGGGCCCACAATTGGATGTTGTAGAACGGTTGTTGCTCGAACCAAGGAGTCTCGCGCGAGGATTGTTCAAACAGGCCGGGTTACGAACGATCTTTGCCCAACACCGTTTAAAGGCCAAGGATCACACGGATCGTATTTGGCGGCTCCTGAACCTGGAAATTTGGCTTCGCGTTTTCATCGATGGCGATCGACCTTCGCTAGATACAGGGGCAATAAACGTTGCGGCTCCGCACCAATACCTACAGCCAAGCATCTAAAGCAAGGCGTACACCGATTGCTAGAATTAGAGAAGAGAAAATGAGCGGGCTGGCATCGTTGGAGAGAATCAGGTCTATCTTGCCTTGGTTCCCTACCTACTTGTGGCAACGCTGCCTAAGGCGCAGACTAGAATCTCAGTAGGGTCCATTTGATAATAGCGTTGGCCGATCACTTTGAGCCTTCTATCGGACCGGGAGCATCAGGGACAAACGCTGATCGTAGTGAGCAGGTGCGGCGTCTGGAAAAATGGTGTTGCGAGTATCCCGGGACGGTAGACGCCTGGCGCGATGATGAAGGGCGGCCTTTCCGCCATACTTATTTTTACCCGGCTGAGCAATATGACGAGACCCTGATTGATCGGTTAGCGGAACACTGCCATGACGGATGGGGCGAGATCGAAATTCACCTGCATCATGGCGTTGGAATCCCCGACACTGGGGAGAACACTAGGCGAGAGCTCTTGGAATTCAGGGATGCTCTAGCAGCCCGCGGCTGCCTTTCCCGGGAAAATGGCGTAGGTCCACCGCGATATGCCTTTGTCCATGGCAACTGGGCTTTGGCGAATTCGGCGCAAGGAAAGTTCTGTGGCGTTGACGACGAGATGCAAATTCTCGCCGAAACTGGATGCTACGGTGATTTCACGCTTCCCGCGCCCTCGTCTGCCCAGGTCAGAAAGATCAACGCCATCTACGAATGTTCATTACCACTGAACCGGCGTGCGCCTCATCGTCGTGGTAGGGATTTGCAAAGTGGTCGACCGCCCAAGATTTTCCCCCTTATCATTCAGGGGCCGCTCCAGATTAATTTTGGCCGTTGGAAACACGGATGGCCTTTTCCGGGCATTGAAGACGGCGCACTGACCACGGCCAACCCCCCAACAATGCAACGACTACGGCTTTGGCAAGACGCAGCAATTACGGTGCTTGGGCGTCCCGACTGGCTGTTCATCAAGCTCCACTGTCATGGCATGGATCCTCGGGACGAGCAAGCCATGCGTGGGGCACCAATGCAAAACTTCCTTCGGAATTTGACGGAAGGGGAACTAGACAAGCGCGGATACCACCTGCACTTCGTAACCGCGCGGGAGATGGTCAATATTGTTCTGGCGGCGTGTGATGGGCGCGGAAAAGAACCTGGTCAATATCGGGATTATAGGTTCCAACCTATCCGCTCTGGTGTCAGGCAGTCCCGCGCTTTTGCTACCAAACCCGGGGCGGTGTCCCAACCTTTGTGTGACAATGGAATTGAGGGTGCGAAGGCGGGATGAGTTTGCGGGCGAATCTCTAAGCGCGGCGTACCCGTTCATCGGAGGAGAGTGTGGGTCATCTTAACTTACAGATAACTGACAGCCAAAGGCGGCCGACGATGGCAGAATCTCTCGGCGAGATCGTGGAGCACCGCGATCTGCTTTACATGTTGACGTGGAGAGATATCAAGGCCCGATATAAGCAGTCGGTCATGGGTTTTTTCTGGGCCATCCTGATGCCTCTTGTGATCGTCGGGGCAGGGATGCTGGTGCGCCTGGCGATGTCCGTTAGTTCCAAGCACCAAATCAATTTCGCGGATTTTTCCGGCATCGTGGTCAAATCTCTGCCGTGGGCGTTTTTTGTGGGCGCGATCAAGTTTGGCACCAGCAGCATCGTGGGCAATTCGAATCTGGTGACGAAGATTTATTTTCCGCGTGAGGTCTTCCCGCTGGCGGCGGTGCTGGCGAGCCTTTTCGACGCGGCGATCGCGTCGTCCGTGACAATCCTTTTGCTGATTCTGGGCCGGGTAGGCGTCAGCATGCAACTGCTGTGGGTGCCGCTGATTCTGGCGCTGATTGTGGTGTTCACGGCGGCGATGGCGATGCTGCTTTCGTGCGGGAACCTGTTTTTCCGGGACGTGAAATACCTGGTGGACGTGCTGCTGACGTTCGGGATTTTCTTCACGCCGGTGTTTTACGACGCGCGATCGCTGGGGAAATGGGCTCCCTTTCTGCTGGTGAATCCGCTCAGCTCCCTTTTGGAAGCCCTGAACAACGTGGTGGTGCTACACGAGGCGCCATCGTTTAGCTGGCTCGGTTACGCGGCGTTGTGCGCGGTTATCGAGTTGTTTGGCGCGTGGGTGATTTTTGATCGCGCCGAGGCGACTTTCGCGGAGAACATTTAGCGATCAAGATGAGCGACATCGCATTGGAATTCGACGGCGTCTGGAAAAAGTTCAAGAGAGGCGAGCTGCACGATTCGCTGCGCGACTTGATTCCCGCAGTCACCAAGAACTTTTTGTCGCCGAATCGAAGGCAGGAATTGGAAGAGCGCGAATTCTGGGCGGTGCGGGATACTGAGCTTTCAACTGCGCAAGGGCGAGGCGCTGGGAATTATCGGCGCGAACGGCGCGGGCAAAAGCACGACGCTGAAGCTGTTGAGCCGGATTCTGCGCCCGAACCGTGGCCGAATTGTCAAGAGCGGGCGAATGAGCGCGCTGATCGAGGTAGGGGCGGGATTCCACCAGGATTTGACGGGACGAGAGAACGTCTATCTGAATGGCTGCATTCTTGGAATGAAGCGCGCCGAGATCGACCGGAAGTTCGATGAAATTGTGGAGTTCGCAGGAATTGGAGAGGCGATTGATACGCCAGTGAAGCGGTATTCCTCGGGCATGTACGCGCGGCTGGGTTTTGCGGTGGCCGCTCACGTCGATCCGGACATTCTGCTGGTTGATGAGGTTTTGAGCGTCGGCGACATGCAATTTCAGGAGAAGTGTTTTGACCGAATGCGCCGGGTGGTTGGGCAAGGGACGACTGTAATTTTCGTTTCGCATAACCTGCAGGCGGTGCAAATGCTGTGCAGCCGAGCGGTGCTTCTTAAAGCGGGAGTGGCCGCCGGAACGGGCCCAACGGCCGAAGTAATCGCCCAGTACGTGCGCACGCCCGGAGAAACTGCGGCCCAGGAATTTCCCACGTGGATTGGGGACATTGTTCTTTGCGGCGCGGATGGTTGCGCCAAAGCGAACTTCAGTCCTGGGGAGAAAGCGCAGCTTCGCTTTGTGGTGCGACCAAGCGAGCCGCTCAAGGAATGCCTCCTCGTCCTAAATGTCCGTCGCGCCACCGATAGCCTGGCGGTTTGCGACTATCACCTGCCCCTTTCACAAGTTGCTCCTTTAGCGACCGGCGTGGGACGTTTTCCGCTTTCGGTCGCTCTGAATATGAATTTGCTTCGAGGCGCGTACGTCATCTCGCTGCACATTTACCATCAATCTGGGGGTCGCTTTATCGGCTACGCGGACCGCGTCGCTAATTTCTTTATGGAGGAGACTGCGAGCTGGCAAGGGGTCGCGCACCTGTACCCCACTCTGGGAAATGGTCATGCATAAGGCAGATCCCGTAAGTCAGATTTTTGTAGAGCGGAGACAATGCTGACTAGTAGGCGGCACATCGGCTCGTCCCCAATCGAATCCGTCGCCATCATTGATCCCCTGAATGACTTTGGGATTGGAGGCTACGTCTGCGAGTTGGCTGAGGGCCTCGCAGCCAACGGTGTGTCTGTGGATGTCTATATAGGCGATTGTGGCGGTGACATGTCGAAGCTTGCATTTACAAGGAATCACCGGGTTTTTCCGGTCCTTGGCAGCTTGCTATACAAGCGCAAGGACCTGCTTCGTCATCTGGCTGCGGACGGAAGGACCAGGCAACCAGTTACCGCAGCTCCAGCACTATTTGGAAGCAGGATCAGCAAACCTTCGATCACTCGCCGTTTCAGGGAATCGCTTCGGTGTGCGATTCTACCAGTGGAACTGGCTTATCATCTGAAGCGCAATCACTACAGCGTTGTCTGGACCCAGTGGCCGGAATTAGAGGGTTACGGCATCCTCTTTTGGACGGCATGCAACTGGCTTGGATTACGGGTAGTCCACACGGTCCACAATGTGCTGCCTCATGAAGAGAGTCACCGGAACCGCGCCATGTGCAGGGCTGTCTATACGCGATCAAACACGCTTGTAGTGCATTCGAAGTACTCCGCTCGAAAGCTTATCGAGACATTTCCGGAAGTAGCGACCAAGACGATCATATCGCGTCATGGAGCTTACACAATGTACCCCAGAAAACCGGAAGTCCGAGGTCGCGCGAGAACGGAACTGGGCATCGGACCGGATCAAAAAGCATTTCTTGTTTTCGGAGGAATTCGCCCTTACAAGAACACAGACCTCGTGCTTGAGGCATTTCGACGAGTGCAGGCCGATAGCGCTGTTTTGATCGTGGCCGGCCAAGAATCAGGGTATCCGGACTTGGTTGCGGGCGATCCTCTCGGTCGAACGAGGAGAATTGCGACCGAGCTTAACATACTACACAAAATCCGACTGTTGCCCTGGCCGCCATGACATCCCAAAAACCGCTGAAATTTTCGAGGCTAGTGACATTTTGCTGCTGCCCTATATTGAAAGCTACGGTAGCGGGGCACTCCTTCTCGGAATGACGTTCGACAAATACATTCTCGCCACACGCACTGGCGGCATGGACGAGTACCTGGAGGGCTACCCGCGTTACAAGCTATTATCTGGTGTGGGAGTCGAAGAGATTCTGTTGGGTATGAAAGAGGCTTTGGACAGCCCTGCGTGGTTGCATCGCCAGCCTGATCGAAGTGCCGAATTGGATTGGAAAAACATAGCACGCGAGTTAGTAACCGCACTGAATGCGGAACACCGAGCCACGAATATGGGATTAGCTGGATAAGATCCGCCACCATGCGCACTGGGCTATTCAGAGCGGCTCTTCACGCCTGCCAGAAGTCTCCCCGCTTAGGGAAGCTCTGCTTGAACCTTGCCGCGCGAGTCCTGCCAGGTGACACACCGCACTGGGGCCTTACGCAAATCTCTAACGAGTTGGATCACCGTCTTCTAGCGCCTGCGAAACTGGTGAACGGCATGAAGATGCAGGTCGTTTGGACCGACTCGGTCGGGTCCGCGATCCGCGCAAAAGGATGCTTTGAACCCGAAGTTGTCTCTGTGTTCTTGTCGCGTTTAAAGTCTCGGGACACGGTGATTGACGTGGGTGCGCACGTCGGCCAATACACGCTCCTAGCTGCCGGGATCGGCTGCACCGTGCACAGCTTTGAGCCCGATCCAAGAACCTTTGCGACGCTTTCAGCGAACGTCTATAAGAACCGACTAGCTGGTGTCTTTCTAAATCAATGTGCGCTGGCGGATGCGAGCCGCTCGGCCTCGCTTTTCTCCGCTAGGTCGGAGAACATTGGTGCCACTTCTCTGCTGCCGAACAACGACACGGCCGACTCATTTACGACAGTCTCGTGCTTAACGCTGGACGGATACGGTCTCGAATGCGGGAATCCAGAGATCTCGCTGGTCAAAATAGACGTCGAAGGCGCAGAGTTAGACGTCTTGCGCGGATCGAAGTCCCTACTTTCTCGTTGTCATCCGATGCTCATTCTGGAGTTTTTCGAATCGAGACAATCGGCGTTCGGCCATTCGTGCTCGGATATTGCTGATTTTCTTCGAGCTTTCGGCTATCGGCTCTGGAGAATCACGCCGACTGGCCTGGTACCGTATGTTGTCCAGGAACTAGAGGAGCGATACTTCAACGTTTTTGCGGAGTGAGACAGCATATGGGAATGGCAGACGTTCTCAGTAAAGCGTGGAATACGGGTCGTGCGTATGCGTCGTGGATCGGTTTGCGCTACGGTGCGGGCGGTGTCACTCAACCACATTCGAACGGGCGGCATAAAATTGGACCGGAAACTGCGGGAACTCACGTACCGCATTTGCTCCTTTTTGCTTCCGAGTTTCCTCCGGCAATCCGAGGAGGTGTGTACCGCCCTGCGTCCCTAACCAAGTATGCTATTCGGGCTGGCTGGCGAGTAACCGTCTCAGCCGGGCCGCTGACGCGTCAGCCGAGCACCGCAGGACTCGAACTGTTGAGCACAATTCCTCCCGCGGTTCAGGTATTTCGCGCAGCTCTGGCGCCGCCGACTAGTTATAAATTG
Source organism: uncultured Acidobacteriota bacterium (assembly GCA_963768275.1). GTDB lineage: Bacteria > Acidobacteriota > Terriglobia > Acidiferrales > UBA7541 > Palsa-360. The sequence goes on along the minus strand of CAVYHH010000022.1, from coordinate 210,585 downwards.
CTTCCAAAGGTCGACGGAGGGTTCGATAACATTATTCCGTCCTTGCGTGTTTCCGTGAAGGCGTGTCAACACGATCCTCCGACGGTCATACTAGCAACGGGCCCTCCCTTTATGTCTTTTATCAGTGCATATTTCGTTGCACGGCGGCTTTGCGTCCCGCTTGTCTTGGAATACCGTGACGAGTGGACCGTGCATACGCCGCCTTTCGTGGATGTAAGCGGTTTCGATAAAAGATGGGAGCCGAAGCTTCTGCGTTTCGCGTGGAAAGTAGTGTTTGTCACTGAGGCCAGTCGGAACGCCTATCTTGCATCGATTGACGGGCTTGACGCGAGCAAATGCGTCGTGGTTCCCAACGGTTGGGATCCTGAGGATTTCGAGGCCGAGCCAGTCCCGTGGACGAAAGATACAGACCGGTTCGTCATCTCGTTTGTCGGGACGACTGGGCCCTACTCCGACCCGACCAGATTTTTGTCGCAGCTTCGGGAAGTATTGTTACGATCGCCTTGGCTTCGCCAGAAGCTGACAGTTCGATTTACTGGGCCGAAGTCGGCAGAATCTCAAGGCGTATTCTCTGATTTTCAGAAGCAATTTCCAGATTCGATCATTCTTTGCGAAGGCGTCCCCAAGTCTGCGGCCATTGCTGAAATGCGTGGCGCTGACGCGGTACTACTGTTGCTGCAGCAACCGTGCCATGAGACGGCAATACCCGGGAAATTCTACGAGTATATGGCGACAGATACACCCATTCTTGCATTTGACGATACGGGTCCAGCAGCAGCTTTAGTGCGGCGCCTCGACGCTGGATTGGTCGTTCCGGCGAATGACTCGTCATTTTTGGAATCGGCGCTGCACCGGCTGCTTAGAGAGCCCCGCGAACAATGGGCGAAGTCCGAGCGCGCGGCATGGGCCGCAGACCACACGCGCAGCTCACAGGCCACACGAATGCTGAAATTTTTGAGCCAGTCGAACTGATCCGATTACATCAGGCATTCTCTCCGTTTACCAAGGGTCAAGGCCAGAGCTTCGATTGCGGAATGAACTGAACGTCATGAAAGTCCTGCTGATCACTAGGAATTTCCCTCCCGTATTAGGCGGCGCTTCGATGGTGTATGAGCAGCTGCAGAGGCATTTCGGACCTGATCTCACGATATTGACGGCGGCTACCGACAAAGTCCCCCCTTCGAGCATTGGACCAGAAATTTCCGTATATCGTTCTCGTTTTTTGAAACCCACAGATTCGGCAACTTCAAACAAATTTTCAAAGCTGCGCCGTTCCATTCGGGTTCACTTCTGGAATCGAACCGGCGCTGCTGTGCATGCACTGAAGACCGCCTTTAAGACCAAACCCCAACTGGTATGTATAGGGTCTTTTTCCGAATATTGGCTGGCTGGACTTTTGCGCACGGTTTTCAGAATCCCAGTAGTTTTTTACATCCACGGCGAAGAACTAACCGCGCCAGAAAATTCACGTTTCGTCGGTCGGCAAAATTTCAGGGCCTTACGCAAAGCCGAAGGTGTGGTAGCGGTCAGTCGCTTCACTCAGACGAAGTTAACTGAGCTAGGCGTGCATCCGGACCGGATCGCACTTATCACAAATGGGGTCGAATTAAGCCGTTTTTCCCTGGGAAGTAAAGATGACGGGCTGCTTGCAAAATATGGTTTGCGAGGGAAGCAGGTTTTACTGACCGTCGGGCGGCTCGACAGGCGCAAGGGATTCGAGACGGTTTTGCGCGCGCTTCCGGAGATTCTAAGAGCTTGTCCGGATGTGGTCTATGTGGTAGCAGGCTTTAGCGGGATCTTCCGACGTCGGATCTTGAAAGTCTCGTAGGCAAATTGGGAATCTACAAACATGTGATTTTCACGGGAACTATAGATGCGGAAAAGTTGCCTGCGCTTTATCGGAGCTGCGACATCTTTGTAATGCCGAATTGCACGCTATCGAACGGGGATACCGAGGGGTTTGGCCTTGTTTTTCTAGAAGCAGCTGCCTGCGGGAAGCCCGCAATTGGAGGGCGCGACGGTGGCGTTCCGGACGCGATTGTGGATGGAGAAACAGGAATTCTGCTGGACGGCGCGTCAGTGGAGCAGTTCACCCATGCCGCTCTTCGGCTTCTTCGAGACGCGGAATTGTCAAAACGACTTGGGACCAAAGCACGTCTTCGGTCACAGGCCATGGGTTGGCAAACGGTCGCCGAAAAGTTTCGGGAATTTTGCTGCACGGTAGTGCGACGGAATCGTGCTCTGTGGCACGAAGACAAGCTGTCGTAGAAGCAGGACTCTTCGATGAAAGTTTCCGCTGCTGTGAAGACTATGACCTTTGGCTGCGCATCCTCTACCGTGGCGGACGCATGGCATACCAGAGGAAAGTGCTCGGCAGATACCGATCTCATCCCGGAAGTCTGTCACGAAACGCGATGAAAATGTCGGAAACTGTCGTAAAGGTCTATGAAAAAGCAGAAAAGATGATGGATCTTCCCGAGGAAACGCGGGCGATACTTCAGAAGCAAATTGCGCGAGCCCGAGCGTACTTCGACCTGGAGTCTGGGAGGGAATTTCTTACCTCTGGAGATTTTGACCGGGCGAGGGATTCATAAACGCGGGCCAACCATTTCTTCCACCGCACCAAGCTGAAAGTTGCAATCCTTGGATTGCAATTCGCGCCACGCTTCCTTCGCTTTACGGCTATAACCTGGCAAAAGTTAGTCTCGAAATCGGGACTTGCGGAATCGATTCAGAACTTGCTGGCGCGTTAAATCAAAGGGACAACATGATAACCTGTGTTCTCGACGTAGGATGTGGAGACAACCCCACGTGGGCGCAGATCTCTGCTCCAGGGGAAATCACCTGCTACGGTATCGACATTGACCGAGCGGCGCTGGAAAGAGCGCAAATTGCCCACCAAAACGCTAAATTCATCGCGGGTGAGGCCGAAAATATGCCTTGGTTCGCAGATGGATCGATAGACGCCATCACCTGTCGCGTGGCCTGCCCTTATATGGTTGTTCCCTCGGCACTTCGGGAAATGGCTCGCGTACTCAGACCTGGAGGAACGATAACTCTGCAACTCCATTCTTTCCACTTCGCCTGTACCGACTTACTCCGAAGAGCGAGAGCTGGCAAGCTCCGAAGAGCGAGAGCTGGCAAGCCTAAGGCGATCGTGGGCGGAGTTTGGGCGCTCCTCAACGGATACGTTTTCTGGCTTACCGGTTGTGTCCTCGACATGCCCGGTAGCAAGCGATTCCACGATTCTTGGCAAACTCTCGGCTCGATTCGCCGGGCCCTTCGCCGGGTTGGCTTAGTCTTGGACAAGCATGTGGGGAAACCAGAGTTCATCGTCTGGGGCCACAAAGAATAGATTGTAAAGAAGGAAAAAAGAAAGAAGGGCGTACCGTCACATCATCCCGCCTTTACTACGGATAAATCCCATTCAGCGCATTATTCGTCTTCGCGTTGACCGTGCTCCAATCCCACACGCCGATGTCTCTGCCATCTGTGCCTGCATTATGATACGCGCTGGCATTCGTGAGCTGATAATTCCCCCCTGCGTAATTCGTGAAACCTGCCCCAGAAGTTGAATTCCACAATGTCCCGCTCGGCCATGTGTTACCGTCGCTTGAGCCATTCGATGTAATCAGTACCTGCTTGTTATAAATCATGGTCGGCAGGTAGAAATTGAGACTCGATGAACCAACCCCTTGATTGTTGCCGATGATTCCATACAGCCCATACGTCGCTAGATTGTTAGTGAGCTGATAGTTGGCGATTGTTCCGCTGTCTCCCAAGTACAAGAAGTCGTCAGATGCGAAGACATCATTATGGTCAATTTCGATGTTATTTGCAGACATATGGGTCACTCCACCGCCAGTTAGACTCATAATGCCGCGACCGTCGCCTCCGTAGGTCGCGGAGCTGATATCGGTCAAAACGTTGTTCTGAATTAGAATGCGGTTGCCCGGAAGACTCGGGTATGTGTCGTCCGCCCCAGTCGTTGAAATGCCGCTTGCCGCATGCCGGATCAAATTGTGCGCGACCGTTACATCTTGCACCACGCACCAAGCGCATCCGCCATCCTGATTTCGAACCGTAAACAAGAGCGCGAATCCAACTTGTCCGTCGACCCAGCTATATTCGAACACGTTGCCATCAAGCAAGACTCGCTGGGCATTCTTAAACTCCGCTAAGTTCTTGACGACCATACCAGCGTTTAACCAGTTCGCTCGGTCTTTCCAGTACCAGTTGCCCACAACGGTGATGTCAGAGGGAACCAGGTTAGCAACCGATGGGTCAGCGCCACCGAAAATTGTGTTCTCGGAGGCCGCAGACAGGTAATTGTTCTGGATTAATACTGGTCCAGGAGAATCCCATGAAGCAATCGCCTGGGAGTCCGCGCCCTGTCCTGGCGCGCTCACCTGGTCATGAAACTCATTGAAATAGCTATCGACAACCGCCATCGATGGACCCTGCAGGCTGAAGCCGCGGCGAACGGCAGAAGTCGGGGCACCGTGCACGTAGCAGCGGTCGATGATCACGAAGCTGGGCTCCTGAACGACTTGCGTCGCACTGACAAACGTCTCGATCAGACTGGTTTCATGCAGGCCAGCTGTGCTCGTTACTTCGAGACCGATCAACCGCCAGTTGTGCGAGCTGGTTTGAAATGTGATCGCGCTGGTGTCCGTAGCCGTGGTTACAATCTTCGCCATATTCAAGGCGTTGGACGGCTCGGACAACGTGTTCTGCAGCTGGCAAAGATGGAAGCGCGCTAGATTCGATCACAATCCAGCCAGAGCAGACCTTGTTCGGAATCGTGAAGCCACCGTTATAGGTCGAGCCGGCCCGAAGAACTATAGTGTCTCCGCAGGTAGCCGCGTTGATCGCAGCCCGAAAATCCCGCCGGATCACTGGCTGAGACGTTTCGGACGGTACCGCTTAGGATCGGCGTTATCACCTGCACCGAGCCTGCGGAAGCGTCCCCGGGATTGCGGGTGTTTTTCCCAGACCCGACGATCGTCAAATTGACGGCACCTGATTTCGTCGGATCGGCTACGCTGGTCGCTGTAATGGTGACAGTGGCAGGGGATGGAGCCACCGCCGGGGCCGTGTAGAGTCCGCTGCTGTCGATCGTTCCGCAAGCCGCCCCGCTACATCCAGCTCCCGAAACACTCCAGGCCACTGCTGTGTTCGAGGTCCCTGTCACAGATGCGTTGAATTGCTGCGTCGTTCCCGTGGGAACAGACATGTTGGCCGGACTGACCGCGACTACAACCACTGGAAAAATAGTCAGCTTGCTGAAGCTGATTTGGTCGGATCCGCGACGCTGGTTGCGATTACGCTGACGCTTGCTGGGGAAGGAGCCAAAGATGGCGCCGAATAGACAGCTGATGACGCGCTGGTTGAAATCGTCCCGCAGGATGAGCCGCTACAACCAGCGCCGCTCACACCCCAGGTCACAGCCGTGTTCGAAGTCCCCGTCACGCTTGCGGTGAAAAGTTGCATGCCAGAGGTAGGGACAGAAGCACTCGTTGGGCTGATGCTTAACAAGACCGCAACCGCCGCCGTAATGGTTACGTTTGCCGAAGCTGATTTTGTGGGGTCCGCCACGCTGGTTGCTTTCACTGTCACCGTCGCTGGCGAGGGCACACTCGATGGCGAAGTATATGCCCGTTTGCCGAAATCGTACCACAAGCCGCGCCAGTGCAACCGGCGCCGCTTAAAGTCCAGGTCATGGCTGTATTTGAAGTCCCGGTTACATTTCCTGCGAACTGTTGAGTACTTCCCAGCTACTGTGGCGTTGTTCGGGTATACTGTGATCGTTACCGCGGGGCATTGACCGTGAGGGTGGCGGTGTTGCTGGTCACGCTGCCTGCCGAGTTGCTGACCACTACGGTGAACTGGGTTCCGCTGTCAGACGTTGCTGTGGCCGGGGTCGTGTAGGTCATTGACGTCGCACCGCTAATGGCTGTTCCGTTCTTCTTCCACTGATAGCTGAGAGGAGCCGCGCCCGAACCTGTCACAGAGAATGTGGCGGGCTGGCCGACAGTCACTGTCTGGCTTGCCAGCTGCGTGGTAATCGTAGGCGCGTCCGATACTCCTGTGCCGGTCATCGCGATTGTTTTCTGGTCAGAAGTAAATGAAGGTGTCGCCGAGCCACTCCCACCGGTGAGCTGAGGTGTGGTTATCTGGCTCTTTGTGATCAAGAGGCTTCCCGAAGCGTCACCTATGGCATGCGGTGCAAACCTAGCCATGAAGGTCGCGCTCTGCCCCTCAGCCAATGTCAAAGGTAGCGGCGGCCCTGTGACAGTAAAGCCGCGACCAGAAGCGGCAGCGTTGGTGATTGTAAAGGGAGCCGCGCCGGAATTCTTGAACGTAAGACTCTGATTGCGGCTGGAGCCTATCGCCACGTCCCCGAAACTGAGGTTCGATTGACTTGTGGTTAGGTCCCCGCCTAATGAGACGCAGCCTGATTGTACGAGAGCAACTGCAAGGACAACGAGGAAGATTATGTCCATAAACGGGTTACGACGATCTGAAACTCTACGGCCACTTGGTCGAGGGCCTGTGGAACCGGGGTTGAAGTAACGCATAACATTTGAAGTTTAGGAACCGGGCAGGACAGAGACCTACTGGTCGGCGGGAGGGATAAAGGACAGGTTCCCAACCTGCCCGGAAAGCCTTCCGAAATCTGTCTTGACCACCCAAACGACATATTGGGTAGTGAATATGGAAACTCTTGCTAAACCATTCCGGAATGTCCCGATGACGGACGGATATAATTTAACTTCTAACTCGAGAGTTCCCTTGGGGATTCGAATCTACATGTTAAGACGACAATGGCGGAAGACATTAAGAAGAGATCGACCGGGTCGCGTCCGATCAAGCTGGCCCTGGTAAGTTGCGGGTTAGGTCGCGTACAACGCGGTTTTGAAATATCCACTTCACGTTGGCAAGCAGCGCTCTCATCGGATCCAAGACTTGAATTAAGAGTATTCAGCGGTGGCGTGTTCCCCAATGCGGAGCGCGTTTGGAATGTTGCCCGCAATGACTTATTCAATTCTCCATTGGGTATTTTTCATGCTTTAGACGAAAGACGTTTTTGGGACCTCTGTTATCGCTTGGAACAGGTGACCTTCAGCATTGGCTTCATCCCAAGACTTCTTTCATGGCAGCCCGATATTGTCTGGACAAAAGAGTTGCCCCTCGGCCGCCATCTAATGGTTATTCGCAAATTGTTTCGTTTGAAGTTCAAGATTATCTTTGCCAATGGCGACGCCTTGGAACCGCCAAGCTACGAGGATTTCGATCAAATTCAGCACTTGTATCCGGATTCTTTTGAAAAGGCAGCGCAATCCGGCATTGCAGAAGAGAAGATGCACCTTCTCCCCAATTGCGTCTTCTACGCAACTCCCGGAGAATCCCGTGAACAACTGCGTCAACAATTCGGTTTCCATAAAGATGACTTCATAATTATCTGTGTTGCCGCGTGGAACCGTTATCAGAAGCGTCTGGATTATCTGATTAGAGAAGTGGCCGCCTTAAGAGATCCAAGCGTCAAACTCTTGCTGTGTGGACACCCGGAAGCGGAGACGAAAGCGCTGAAGTTGCTCGCCGCCAAGGAATTAGGGAAGAAAGTTCGCTGGTTTACACTTGCCCCCGAGGATGTTCACCGCGCGCTCTACATCTCGGATGTGTTTGTTCTGCCCAGTGTCACAGAGGGGCTGCCGAACGCATTGATTGAAGCAGTGATGGCAGAACTGCCCGTCATTTGTCATCCCCATCCTGGTGGGAAGTATATTCTGGAAGACGACCAATGGCTTGTCGATCTGTCCGCAAAAGGCGCACTTGCGAACCGGTTGAAGATCTTGAGAAGCCACCCGCGTCCGGAACAGGAAATAAAGCGATTGCAAAGTCGCGCCATTGAGAGATTTAGCGCCGACACTCTAGCCGGGGAATTTTACGAGATGGTGGAGAGAGTTTACACAACAGATACAAAGAACTTGTAACGAAGCATCTTCCTCGGCTATTTCGTAGAATCCTTGATCGTTTGTCGGTTTGGGAACCCTTGAATGATAAGTTTGGCGTCCTTGCTACTGATCAACAAGACTAAGAATCGAGGCCATGATCAGGGCGAGCAAGGGATCTGTGATCTCGGCCACCCTGCCGGGAAGGTGGATTTGAATGGCCTCGATCGCGCCCAGCAGCAGTGCGACCACAACCGCAGCGCGCGCAAGCCGCCACCCAGCTGCCCGCAAGAGCCAGATCGCCGATCCATACCAGTAGCATTTTTGAAGAGGGTAAGTAGACCAGAATCCCGGTTTGCCTCGAGAGACCCGCGAAACGGGACCCAGGAGAATGGATTTGCAATTTTTTTTTTTTTTTTTTTTTTTTTTTTTTTTTTTTTTTTTTTTTTTTTTTTTTTTTTTTTTTTTTTTTTTTTTTTTTTTTTTTTTTTTTTTTTTTTTTTTTTTTTTTTTTTTTTTTTTTTTTTTTTTTTTTTTTTTTTTTTTTTTTTTTTTTTTTTTTTTTTTTTTTTTTTTTTTTTTTTTTTTTTTTTTTTTTTTTTTTTTTTTTTTCCCCCCCCCCCCCCCCCCCCCCCCCCCCCCCCCCCCCCCCCCCCCCCCCCCCCCCCCCCCCCCCCCCCCCCCCCCCCCCCCCCCCCCCCCCCCCCCCCCCCCCCCCCCCCCCCCCCCCCCCCCCCCCCCCCCCCCCCCCCCCCCCCCCCCCCCCCCCCCCCCCCCCCCCCCCCCCCCCCCCCCCCCCCCCCCCCCCCCCCCCCCCCCCCCCCCCCCCCCCCCCCCCCCCCCCCCCCCCCCCCCCCCCCCCCCCCCCCCCCCCCCCCCCCCCCCCCCCCCCCCCCCCCCCCCCCCCCCCCCCCCCCCCCCCCCCCCCCCCCCCCCCCCCCCCCCCCCCCCCCCCCCCCCCCCCCCCCCCCCCCCCCCCCCCCCCCCCCCCCCCCCCCCCCCCCCCCCCCCCCCCCCCCCCCCCCCCCCCCCCCCCCCCCCCCCCCCCCCCCCCCCCCCCCCCCCCCCCCCCCCCCCCCCCCCCCCCCCCCCCCCCCCCCCCCCCCCCCCCCCCCCCCCCCCCCCCCTTTTTTTTTTTTTTTTTTTTTTTTTTTTTTTTTTTTTTTTTTTTTTTTTGTTCGAAATGCAGGCAGAGCGGACTCCGGACGCGTGTGCCATCATTTTCAAGGACGAGAGCCTCACCTATGCGGAGCTCAATTGCCGCGCCAATCAGCTTGCTTGGAACCTCGTCAAACTTGGCGTCGGCCCGGATGTAACAGTTGGAATCTTCGCAGAGCGGTCGATCGCAGTCATCATCGGTCTGTTGGGTGTCCTAAAAGCGGGTGGGACTTGCCTTCCTTTGGACCCCGAATATCCCAAAGCGCGCCTTGCTTTCATGCTCCAAGATGGGGACGTCAGATTCTTGCTCGCAGATGGCCAATTTGTCGAGCGACTTCCTGAAATCAAGCCAGAATTATTCGGCTCGATGTAGCCAATGAACTCGCCGACGCGCCAAAAAAGGCCCCGGATAGTCATGTCTCTTCTGAGAGCGTAGCCTACGTCATTTACACGTCTGGCTCGACTGGCAACCCCAAGGGCGTCGAGGTTACTCATCGCGGTATTGTGCGACTTCTGTTTGGGGTTAACTATGTCAAGCTGGATCAGACAAAGGCAGTGCTCCAGCTATCAGCGCTTACCTTCGACGGTTCGATTTTTGACATTTGGGGAGCACTGCTGCATGGTGCCCGATGCGTTCTTTACCCTGGCCGAGTTCCCCTCGTGCCCGAATTGCTATGAACACGGAAACACAAGTTACTACAGCATTCTTGACGACCTCTTTGTTCAACGCAATCGTGGATGAGGAACCGACCGCACTCGCAAGTCTCGAGCAACTTCTCGTGGGAGGTGAGGCGCTCTCGGTTCAACATATTCGCCGGGCCTGGGACCTTTGGCGGGTGTTGAGATCATCGACGCCTATGGCCCGACCGAAGCAACGGTATTCGCGTGTTCCTATCAAATCCCCAAAAAGCCTGACGCGACGGCTACCTCCATTCCGATTGGGCGGCCCATCGGAAACACCCAGGCATACATTCTTGACCCAAATCCGCAACCGGTTCCTCTTGGCATTACGGGCGAACTGTACCTGGGCGGTCCCGGCGTCGCACGCGGCTATCGCAACCGTCCTGAGCTCACGGCTCAAAGGTTCATTACACATCCTTTCAGCAAGGAGTCTGATGCTCGGCTCTATAAGACGGGGGACTTGGCATGTTTTCTTCCGGATGGAAATATCGATTTTCTGGGACGGATGGACGACCAAGTAAAAGTTCGTGGCTTCCGCATCGAACTAGGCGAAATAGAAGCAAGCCTACGTCGCCACGAGGGAGTTCGTGATGTGGTCGTTCTGGCCCATACAGAGCCACGCGGAGAGAAGCGCTTATCAGCTTTTGTCCTGCAAAAACCAGGTTTGAAACTTTCCGCGGATGAATTGCGCGAGTTCCTACGACAAAGCCTGCCCGAATTCATGATTCCGTCTCGCTGCCGTGTCCTGGATCGATGGCCGCTGACTCCGAGTGGGAAGGTTGACCGGCAGGCTCTAGCGACCGCGGGCATTGCTCCATGACAAGATTTCCTCCGCGCCCTTCCGCCACGCACGACCTTAGAGAAAGTGCTCGCGGAGATGTGGGAGGAACTTTTGGATGTGCGGCCCATCGGGATTCTAGACAGCTTCTTCCTCTCAGGAGGAGATTCTCTTCTCGCGGTCCGCTTGCTCGCTCAAGTCGAAGAGGCTTTTGATAAAAGATTGCCCGTCGAGGCTCTCCTCGGCGCAGCCACCATCGAACAACTCGCCGCTCTACTTCATGAAGCAGAAGCTCGGACAGGTTCGCCTATGCCATGCCCGTCCAACCTGAAGGCAAGAAGCCAATATTCTTCTGTGTAGGGGCAGGATTATTAATGAATCCGCTGTCCCTTCAACTCGGAACCAGATCAGCCGTTCTATAGCATCGGCCTAAGCCCGAATGTGCCGACCAATTGAACCGGCCATTCCAAATGGAAGAGCTTGCTCGGCACCTAGTTTCAGCGCTACGTGAGAGACAGCCGGAGGGTCCGTACTATCTAGGTGGTTTTTGCGCAGATGGACTATTTGCCTACGAAGTGGCGAGCCAGCTGACGGCACAGGGCCAAAGTGTAGGACTGCTCGTCCTGTTCGAGACTGAGAACCCCTATCGAATCACAAAAGCTCGGATCGCAATTGGATTGCGGCGGACGGTCATTCGGCTACGTTTTCGTGTCAATCAGTTGCTTAGGGTAAAGATTGGTGAAATCCCAGTTTACGCCCGCAGTCGATGGGAAGAGTTCAAACAGCTGTTGACACGCATATCGTGGTGTGTTTCCCAGTATTTTCCGTTTTTAAGACGCCAGATCGGTCCATCAGACATGGAACGGATCCTTTTCCTTGCCGCAAGTGCATACAAGCCAAAGCCATTGGAGTGCCCGACCGTCATTTTCCGGTGCAAGGACTGGCCCATTGCCGCTGCGGGCGATCCTTACATCGGGTGGCGTGAGTTTCTCACCGATCGTTGCAAAACGTACGAAGTTCCTGGGGACCACTTCGGAATTTTCAGCGAATCTAATGCCAAGGCGCTGGCGGACGAGTTGAGAGCGTGCCTGCGGACTGCCGAACAAGCAGAAGATCCACGTCCGAGATCACCGTTGACGGCGTTAGAACGCATCATTGGAGTCAGTAACGCCCTCCTATAGTTCTCCCCTCTAGCCTTTCCCTGCGAGCAGCGAATCTACCTCAGATCGTTTCAGATCTGTACGATGCTCAGTTACAGGCAATCTCTGCAAGCACTTCAATTGCAGGGACACTCGACGGTAATCTCACGCTCAACTTCTAATTCTAGTTTTCTCCCGCTACACCCATCCATTTTCTCATGTTCCTCTTCAGCGCCGATGCACCCTCTGATGACAGTCAGTACAAAGAGTTATCAAATTGGACTCAATGTCATCACCCAGGCTGCTCCGCGGCTGAATGTGATGGACTTGAAGACCCTCGATGCACCCGCACGATTGGCAACGCCAGCCATCGCGCTCTAGGACCTCCCGGCAAAGCTGGCGATAAGCCTCGGGATCAAGCTTCAAGCGTGGTCGTTTGGTTTTTTTTTTTTTTTTTTTTTTTTTTTTTTTTTTTTTTTTTTTTTTTTTTTTTTTTTTTTTTTTTTTTTTTTTTTTTTTTTTTTTTTTTTTTTTTTTTTTTTTTTTAACCTTAGATTAGGCGCGGAGCCTCTCTTGCAAGAACCGCTCCACCTCTTCCCAGGAGAGAGGCATCAACATGTGAGGCATGGCATCTTGTTCAGCTTCTTCAAAATAGCTTAACGATTTCAAGATATGGGGCATGCTGTAATTCGTTTGGGAAAATTTCGTCGTAAACCAACCGAGCAATTGTTTCAGATCGTACTCTTGCGCTAAACGGTAAAGATCGACGAAATCGCGCTTGGTTCCTCGACTTGCAATTGCGCTAATCTTCATACAGCCGATATCACGATAATTAGCCACGTTCATGCCGAGAAAAATTGAAATGGAAAAAGAATCGGGTAGGCATAGGCGATAAAGCTTACTTTGGTCTTTCGAATATTTGCATAAATCGTTCCAGGTTCCTTGGCGATCATAGCGAATCCTTCGAGGCGTTGCAGCTTCTGGAGCACGTAATCCTCATTGAAGTCTTCGCCAAGGAAGAAGTCAAGATCAACCGATATGCGATGACCGAGTCGGAGTGCCAATCCCGTTCCTCCCGCAAGGTAGAAGGACTTCAGGATCGGAATATTGTGCAGATCGCGAAGCGTCCGTTCAACCTCCGCATCCACAGTCTCCCTATGCCACACCGGTTCCATTTCGTCCATCGTTGTGACTCCTTGTTTAGTGAAGGATAAACGAGCGAGGGTTAGGATGCGAGCTTTAGTGCTGCCACTTGATCGGGAGACAGGCCGTACACCAATGCCCAGAAATTTGCCGATCGGCGCGAGAGCCTCCGTTCCTTCCTGACTACATCCATTATCTGGGTATCGGAAAACGTATCCTTCAACCATGCAATCGCGTCTTTGTTGCCATATTCAAGGATACGACCGATGGTATAAGTAGGGAAGGCGAGTGGATCAAAATTCTCAATGTTTGTGTCCCAGAATAATGCATGTAAGTATTGTGGAATCATTGGCTTAAGTTTATAGCAAATATCCAATTCAGTCAAGGCAGTTCGCCCATGGCCGCAAACTCGGCACGCAGCCCTGTCACAAAGTTCGACTTATCGTTACCAAATCAAAGCCAACAACAGCCCTGGCTCAACGCTCTCAAACATTGCTGAGGGACAACCAACCAAACTATAGCAACAGTTTCAAGACCGTCTTTCTCGCATTAGATTCCTGAGCAGATTTGTCGAAGATTCACGCGATAGCCACCGAATCTAGGATTGCCGATGGGCTTTTTGATGGCACGATGCGCAGAGAGCGATCAGATTCTCGGCAGCGTCATCGCCCAGTCGGCTCCGCGGCTGAATGTGATGGACTTGAAGATCTTCCATGCGCCCGCACGATTGGCAACGCCAGCCATCTCGCTCCAGGACTTCGCGGCAGAGCTGGCGATAAGCTTCAGGATCAAGCCTCAAGCGTGGCCGTTTGGCTCGGATCCCAGTCAAAGCGTCACCTGCACTTCTTCAAGGAGTTGCTTCCTCTGCGGCTTCGGAAGACCAATGACCAGCCGAGTGAGGCAAGGCAATAGAGCATCTTGGTTGCCCGCCTCCAAGCTCACTCCCGCCAGAAAATCCGCACAGATCATCTCCAAGCAGTAGCCTCGCGACTTGTCGCTCCCGAGCATCAGACCCGCTGTTTCAAGCGCCTGCTCGATGACAGGCAACTGGCTCTTGTAGGCCTTGAAATAGAGAATCTCCCACGGCTCAGTTTCCTTCCCGGTCAGGTGCTTCGAGACCTCCCGTTTGAATTCCTCCTTGGGCAGTTCGCGAGCTTTGTGCAACCAGGTTGCACTATCGAACCTCTGACCGTCCCTCCGCGCCACCTTCGCTAGTTCTGTCGCCTTCGCCCAGCCCACCTGCTGCAGTTCTACCTTGTGAATGCGAGGCAGTTGCTCGTGGATCGCCATCAGGTAGTAGGCCTTGCGTCTGGACTCCGGGAACTTCCTCTCCAGGAACTCGTCGAACGAACGGACGTTGTCCACCCTCCAGTACTGTCCTGCCCGAACCTCGCACAGATAGCGGCCCAGTTCGACAAACTTCGAATCCCGTTCGCGGTCGGTTGCCTTCTCCCACGCCAAGATCTCGTCGATCTTCGAGAGCACAAACACGGCACGCCGGCGATTGAGCTTCGGAGCCACCAAAGGCCTTCCGTTAGTCGTCAAGCACGTCAAGCCAATCAAGGTCGCTGCTCCTGGTTGACGAATGAGTTTGGTTCCGACCAGTGCCTCGTTCCCAAGGCACAGGCCGAGATGGGCACAGCTGACGCACCCGTTCTGCGGGAAACGGATTCCTGGGTGGGAAGGGAACTGGGCAGTTTCGATTTGACGAGCCGTCGCTTCGACCAGCTGGCCAAACTCCTGACGCTGCTCGTCGGTGATCGAAGCCAGCAGGTACTGAATCTCCGGGACGCGTTTCCTCACGAAAGCCACAATGGCGACGTCGGAGATGCCAGTGATCCAGGAGTAGCAGACGAGCTGAAGGTCAAGCGAGGTCAGCCCCTCGGGCTGGTCCGGATAACGAGCACTGGTGGTTTTCCATTCGAGCAAACGCCGCGTGCCGTCCAGGTGGCCAATGGCATCGACATAGGCCACGAACTCGTTGCCGTTTGAGAGCGAGCGGACGATTTTCTTCTGCATGTTTCGTTTGGGTTGGCGAATGCGGATTCGGTTATCTCGGGCAAACTGCTCCGAGCAGACCGATCCCCTGGCGAAGCAGGCGCTCCCAGTCGTCTCCGTGGGAGTACTCGAGCGGAACGTCGCGGTACGCTCCCCACTCCTTGAACAACACCGCTCCGGCATCCTCGCGCTCGAAGAACGCCGCCAGAGCCTTCTCAAAACACCGGCCGAAGCACAGCGCCGCCCGAGACTCCTTCTCCCTCCAGCCGTCCAGATACCGAAAGCGATAGCTCCTCGGGCAGCGCAGGTACTGCGAAACTTGCGTGTAGCTAAACGTCACGGGCCACCTCCTGGCTGCTCGCCACAGACACGGAGAGTTCTTCCCATTCACTGGCTGGGGCAAACCCGCCGAGATTGAGGAACGAGCGGCCGTTCAGGGTGGTGCGGGAAATCCGCACGATTCCTCGCAGGCCGAGGAGCGCCTTTTCGTCGACTTCGTCTCGGCCCATGAGATCGGGGTCGTAGCCAAAGTCCCGCAGGAACCAGCGGAGTTTCCACAGCGCTTTGGGAGTGCAGTAGAGACGACCGTTGAGGGAACGGCCTTGATGTTCTCTTGGTTCGAGAATGATGAGCCGCAGAACGTAGAACGGTCGCTCGGGATGCCAGCGGTAGAAGACCCGATCGACGCGGACCAGGAAAACGCCCTCCAAGATGTCTCGGAGCGTTGGGACTTTCGCCATGCAAACCTGGGATATGGCGCTTCATGGGGCAACCTCCTGCGGTTTGGAATAGCTGTTGAGCTGGCAGATCAGCCCGTCGCGATCTTTGGCGGCGCGCTCGGCCAGATCGTTGATGAAGGCTTCGACCTGATCTCGGCTGGCATCTCGCAGGGTGGCAGTGCCGCAGTAGTCGGCGGCATAGGCCTTCACGAGGCCAGCATCGAGCTGGTGCTGGCGAATCAGCAGGCAGAGGCGGTCGCGGAGGCGAGGCTGGCCGTTCTGGTGGCCGTTATTTCCGTTCGTGGAAGCCTTGCGCTGCTCGGATGAGCCAGAAGCGTTGGATCTGGGAGCCCAGCCGAGTTCCTCGACCGAACAGAGGCCGATGCCGTAGGCCTTGCGGAGGGCGCGGTTGACGGCGCGGGTTTCAGCGACGCGCATCTCGGCGCCGTGGACCAGGGAAGAGACGTTGGAGGGATCGGCGTCGCCGTAGCCGACGAAACCGCGAGAGCGTGGAGATTTGTAGACAGTCGCTCGGAACACCCAACGGCTAGTGGCCGGATCTGACAGCCCCTTGTCGACAGAGGTTCTCATCCCAGAGCAGCGATTGCGCTGGGCTATCCCGAGCAAGCCAGAGTGTGTTACATACCAACGGCACTCTAATAATTGGAGATCGCCAGCTGCTACTGATAAATCGTATTCTTCTGTGAGTCTCTTCAGACTACGAAGTTCAATCTTTGAAAGTCCTCCCCAGGTAGCTTTGGCAAGCGTGGCGTTTGTTCGGAAAGTTTTAAGTGATCTTTTCATGGCCTCTCTCCTATATGACATCATATGGCACCCATATACTGACATAGGATGTCAGTGGGTGTCAAGTCCTAAGGGAGGAAGCCGCTGCGAAAAAGGATGGTAAGATCGCACCTCTATGCGAAAAGACAACAGGCTTTCATTTCGAGTTGGTTCTGATCTTAAGAAAGCTTTGGAATCCGTTGCTGCGACGGAAGGTCGCAGCGTGGCACAGATTTGTGAGGTGTTTCTGAAAGCGGGCTCTGAGATTTATAAAAAAGAGGGGACCAGACTCCTCCAACGATTTCTTGCCCAGCGGAGACCAAGACAGAAGGACACACAATAGGTACGCATTCGATCGCATCTAAAGAAAGAATTGGAAACGATTGCTGCGCACGAAAGGCGAAGCGTCGCCCAGGTTTGCGAAACTTTTTTGAAGGCGGGTTCTGAGAGTTATAAGAAATAAGGACTCTGGCTTTCTGCAACGCTTCCTTGCCGAACCTATTTCTAGCGCTAAGGACATTTAGGGAAGAGATTGTTTTTTTACTGGTGTCATCTTCACGTAAATCCTCCGGCCAGAGCAATTTCTCAGAGTTCCATTTTCTTTCCGGTGGATGATTAAAGCTCTTGCACGCTATAAGCATGGAGTTGCCGCGATACAAACTACGAAACGCAAAAGAGCGCTATGCGCTTAACTGCCTTCTCCCGACGCTGGGTGACTGGGAAAACCTTGATGAAAAGCTGTCACGTTGCCCCAAGTGTGGAAAGTGAATCGTAGGGCTGGCCAGAATCGAACTGGCGAACCGAACGCCAAGCTACTTGCAGGCGTTCACGCTTACTTTCATCTTGCCGCGCAGCGCGGATTCAGGCATAATCGGTTCGACTTGGGAACGAGTCTCACCGCGCGGTGGAAAACCGCATGAGACTTGGGAACGGGTCTCAGCGCGGTGGAAACCGCACTAAGAGAAATGGGTGGAAACCCCGGAGATATAAAATGAAGGATACAGTTGTGGTCGATAGCATCAACGAACTTTCCGATCTTTCCCGCAAGCTTAATGAAAAGTCCGACGCTCTTAACGCTGCAATATCCTCAATCAACAAGAAACTTGCAAGGCTGAACTTCGGCGTGGAAGTCTGGCTCGAACAGTCCCCAATCGAATGCGGCGATTTCGATACCACCGACTCCGAAATAGAGGATAGACCGACCGACCCAACAGCCAACGCTGAACTTCTCGGATATTGCTATGTGGAAGACGCTTGGCAGTTGGCCGTGAAGAACGTCACGCTTCACCTACGCGCGGATCAGTTCGGCCATACCTACAACGAAGCGACCGACTCCTTGCAACCTCGTCCACTACTCAAAGCCTCCCGTCAACTTCGGTTCAAATCGGCGAGCGAGATTCCGCAGCTTCTGGATCGGATCAAGGACGAGGCCACGCTACTGCTCGAAGGAATCGAGAAGGCCGAGAAAGCCGCATCGAAACTCTGACCTGATTTGAAACGCACGCCGCGTCGGTGCCTGTGCAGGCATCGACGCGGTGCTCACCAAGTAGCACGTCGGAGATTGCCACATGGCTGACAGCGATTCTACCCGGATGCTGATTGATCTCGTGGGCGCCGATCGCGTCGTATGTCGTACCGATTTTCCGCAGGGCATGGCCATCAGGAAGCCCGCAGAGTACGTGGAGGCGGTACCGAATATAACTGAGAAGGATCGTCAGTTAATTCTTTGCGAAAACCCGGCGCGGCTGCTCAGGCTGTAGAGCGCCAAGTGTTGTTTGCCGGCAGGCGGTAGTTCACCGTAGCAGAATTACTATGGTGCTGGATGTCGTTGATTGTTCCAGACCCTCGAACTTTTCTTGAGGCTGGAAATAGAGAGCTGCGAAAGGGAAGGGTCTAAGTACCTCCCTCGCCTCCTCTCTCGCCAGAAGAAGGAAACTTCCTCAGAGTAGGTTAGGCTCCGTGTGCCTGTGGCAAAGCCCCTACTAACCGCCAGGGGAAAATCTTGGGTTAGGGGAAAACCCACATCTTAATGGGTTTTCACACAAACGTGGCGGCTCCACCTGGGTCTCGTCTGAATATTGATTTGCAGCGGCGTCTTGTGGCGAGGTATTTAGCCAATGCGTAGGTAATCAGTAGGCGACCGTGGTTTCGGAAGGATCAACTTGAGGAACGATATGCAAGCAATTGACAGGGCGTCTCTTGATTCCAGTCCTCCGGTCTTTGTGATTGTGTAGCAGGCAGTTCAATTTCCACGTTCGGTCCCGAACGCTTGCGGTTCGGCCGCCTTCTATCTTTTTTTCCAGCCTCGGGAGAAGGGAACGAATTAGGGTGGTATTTCTTCTCGTTTTGATGTATAAGGAAAAAAAGAAAGGGTGCGCGCGGGGGCGAACGAGCCGTGCGCGCTAAAGGCGAGGGGCGAGGACGTCGATGCCCTTCGTTGTGGTACCCGCAGTCGCTGTTCCCCATCTGCAGTTAGAGTTCCCAAACGAAGTCATTGGTGTGTCCCAACTAGGCTCAATTCCTCGTCTTCAAATCTGTGGAGAGGAGCGCTTACCTATGTCTATCGTTCGAAGTACGTCAGCCAAGAGAGTTTCGGCGCCAGTTGTTCCCCCGCCGTCAGAAAATCCGAAAAGTAAACGCCTAAGTGAAGACTCTCGAACCACAAAATCAGAATACGTTCGAGTGAACTGGCCGACCGTTGTGGACGGCTTGATTCGAGCTGCAGCCCAAGGCAACGTCAGAGCTTTCTTAGTATTGCGCCAGGAGGCATGGGGAGACCCGATTTCGGGGGCCGTGAAACCAGTCACTACAATTTCGCTTGAAGAAATACTTTCGGAGAATGAGGGCGTGCTCAATTTGCAGAGCAAACTGGCAAGCGCAAAAAAGGAGAGGCCATGAACACCAAACCTTCGCCTACATTTAGGTCGAGTGATCAATTTGAAACTTCAAGACCTTGGCCCCGGGAAGAAATCACAGATTCTCCTATTAAGGATAAAGCAATCTCAAATGAAGCGAGCGCACCGGCAGAGTCACAGCCGGCTGAACCGATCGGCGTTACCCGCCAACCCAAAGGAAGAGAAACAGATTCGAATGACCCCGCACAGGTGGCCAAGCAACCCACGACAAGTGTTAAAGAGCCCTCGATTCAGCCAAATTCAGAGCCGATCGAAATTGATTTTCGGCAACTGGATGATGGGCGTCGGCTGGAACTCATCGAAGATCCCGCGGATCCGACCAAGACCAAGCTGGCAGTTTTCGATGGCGGTGAAGTCCAACTTGTGAGCGCATTCGAATATCGCGGAAACATTTTCGTTCCCATTGCACGTGAATGCGATGGACTCGGTGACATCGTTCTGCCCCACGCGCCAAATCCGCATCTCTCGGCGGAAGAAATCTTCTCCCGGATTGTGCATCTTCTCGAGTCTTGCCTCTCCATCGACCCATGCTATCTGAATGTCCTCGCCGCGTTCGTCCTCTATTCTTGGTTTGCCGACCAACTGCGCCCACCGGTCTATCTACTTAATCACCAGCCCGCCGCAGTCAGGCAAGACCACTCTCCTGGAAGTCATGCGCTTGCTTTGTCGACGGTCGATATTGGTGGGCGAAATTACGCCCGCTGCCATGTTAGATGCTTGCAGCCGTTTCATACCTACCTTGCTGATCGACGAAAATGACTGGGAGGCCGATCGGAGCAGTCGGATCCTGCGCAAGACAGCTTCGAGCTGGAACGAGCAGCCACCTCCTCGCAAGCATCTACACAAAACGCAAAAGGCTTTCGGGGCCAAAATTCTAAGCTCCCCAGGACTTCCGGATGATCCTGCATTGAGGGGTCGATGCGTGCATATCTCAATGTTCGAAACCAACCGAGTGGACCTCCTTAAGCCCTGGGTCCCAAGATTGTTAAGGCAGCGGATGGTTTGCAGGGCTCCCTGTTGCAGCTCCGATTGGAAAAATATAAGTCGATTGCTTGGCGACTTGTGCCCGGAGCGGAACAACTCCGGCCCAGATCGCGCGATTTGCTAGGGAGTTTGTTAGCGGCGCTGCCAATAGGAAAGCGCAGCGGAAAAATCGCTATTGCAATTTTTCCGTGACGTTCATAACCCGTCCACCAGAAATCTTCTTTCACCTGCCCAGAACGCAGCAGTAGCTGCACTCTTTAAGTTCGTCCACTTGTACCCCGAAGCAGGGTGTGTTCAAGTCGGAAAGATCGCAGAACTCACGAATGAAAGTCTCAAAGCCAGTGGGGAAAGATTTGAACTGACGCCCCGCAAACTCACGGGCCTCCTCGCGAGTCTCGGATTTGGCGACATTATGCGATCGGGCCGTGGATCTCAGAGAGTCCTCGACCAGGAAGCTGTTCGGAAAATTCACATACTGGCTCGCGACCACGACATAATGGTGGTGGACCAACTAGGCCTGCGGGGACAAGTGCAAGCATGTAAGCTATGCACGGGCGATTCTTCGATAATGTTCAGGCGCAAAAGGACTTCCGCCGACACCGACGCCCGCGCAGGGGGTTCCTAATCATCAGCTGTAGCTTTATTCGGTTCGGAAGGCTATGCACGTTGTGTACATCGTGCACGTTCGTGTCACGGTCCCCGGGATCATCAACGCTGGGGACGCGATGTGAATTCGTGTAGCTCGGTCAAGATTTCCTGATCCCGAGGGCAGGGAATCAGCTACTCCGTTCCCGTGCTGGCTTAGTGTCCATCCATGCCTGAGTCGCTGGCTCTGCCATGCGAAAGTGTGCCTGATAGGAGTCTATGAGGCTTTGGCAGTGCGTAGCTCAAATCGCACACCTTCGGCCCGCTGTAAATAGGCAACGATCTCGAACAGATTGTTTGCGGTCGGATTCCCGTTCGGACCAAACATCTGGTGGAGAGTTTTCACATGGAGCTTGGTATGCGCGGCGAGCTTGGGAAATCCAACTGTGGCATTGATGTAGTCACGCAATAGTTCTTTGCCAAGTGCAACCTCGCCAGAGAGAAGGCTTTCGATCGCTTCGCTAAGAAGCCCCTTCCGAAAGGCGGGGTCACGCTTTACTCGTGCTTGAACCGATTCCCTGAAATCCCTTGTCAAAGCCATCGCTTATTCCTCATCTTTCTGCTCCTGCTTTCTCCTCTTGTAGTCTTCCCATCGACGGAGTGCAAGCCGGATATCGTTCTGCTGTCGCTGTCTCGTTCCACCGCCAAGAAGGATGACAATCTGCTCGCCGTCTTTCCCGAAATACACGCGGTACCCAGGGCCGAAATGGATCTTGCACTCAAAAACACCAGCGCCAACCCCCTTGATGTTGGAGAAGTTCCCGAGCCCTACACGATAAAGAGCCTTTGTCACTTTCTGGGCGGCCTCTGAATTCAGCTTGTCAAGCCACTCGCGAAACGGGCTGTGGTCGTCCCGGTCGTGGTATTCGCGGATATCGATCATTGCGCTCGATGGTAACATATATCATACCATTGTCAAAGAGCTAAGCTTGCAAGACCAACCGCTTCCGCCTCGGTCGGACGTCAGGATTTCCTGATCCCGAGGGCAGGGAATCAGCGACTCAATTCCCGTGCTGGCATGCAACTTTGTTGCTTCGAGACGGCTCACACGAAACACAAAAGTGTTGTGATGAATCCAGTTCGGTGATTGCGGGCTAGTCCCTTGAAATTTCCTTCTCAGAATGTGGGATTTTCAGTCGGGACGACTTGGGACACATTCCGATCGGGCAGTTTCTCGGGACCTCCTTGGCGTCCGGCCCAAAATGACAACAGAAATGACTGTGACTAGCAGTTGCAGCGAATGGTAAATTCGCGCTCGCGGCCCACGAGCGATTCACCTTGGGCGTGATGGGCTGCGCGATGCTCCATCACGATGGCCAGCCCGCCATTCCGGTATAAGTCGTCCACTTCGCGCTCCCAAGCGCGGCTGCCGTCCGGTGACCATTGGAATGGCAGGGATTCGACGTGCCAGGGCTGCCCGTCAAATTGCGGCGCAAGCCCCAGCGCAGTCCGCAGAATTTCGCGCTGCTGATTCGCTTCATGTGGTTTGCCCGCCGGACAACCAAGTGGAAAATCGAGGAAGCATGTGCGCGGCGGCTTGGTTTCCTCGGCTGCTTCTAGCAAGACGCTCATGCTCAAGGTGGGCAACCCTCGGGCTTCGAGCGCTCTCGCCACGACGGCGGAGGCTCGATGACACGCAGGACAGAAGGGAAACACGAAGACCAGGTCGACACCCTGCGACATGTATATCTGCTTGATTGCGGGAATCGTCTGTTCGACAAGTTCCGTGTAGCGCTGAATGGAACCCACCATCGATACGGCCGTGTGCGCCAGCCGCCCAATTGTGCCATCGGCCTCGAGTTCCTTCATGCGATCAAGGGGAAACGCGACGTTAAGATCCTCGGTAGCCCACTTGCGCACGCAGGTCTTGTGCGAGACGACGAGCCTTGATAGGGGCATGTCGCGGTGGACCAAGCGGAACGAGATGTCCTCTGTTTCCGCCAGTGGCGGGTCTTCCGGCAACTGCGCCCCGCAGCTGACGAACATCCCGATGGTCGATTCGGCTATGGGCTTTCGCAGCGGAGTCAATCGGGGCGGATCAAATACGGGTCGGTTTTCGAAACTCCGTCCGGTGATCTCTTTGAACAGTCGCGAATAACTGTAGGGCACTTTTGCTCCCGATGATCAACGCCAACGACATTCCGCGAGTCTACACAGCTGCTTGTTCATGGTCGGCAACCGGCTCTTCCTTGATTTCGCACTGGGCTGAAACGTGTTTATAACATAATTGTGAGCTGAGTCCCGGTAAGTCCCTCCTATCGGAATGTGGCTTTCTGCGCCCGGGAGGAACTGGCCACATTTCGATAATCGCGTTTATCAGCCGGAAACCAGAGTGGCAGAATGTGTTCCCCGGTCACACTGAACGATGACGTCCATCACGGTCACACCCGGCGAGCAGCGGTACGGATATATTTGAGGCTAGGTTCTGGGGCATTCTAAAACGCGTTCGTTTAAATTGGTGACGGCGAATTCCTACATGTAGCATCCAAAGGAAATTAGCCGCCGAACGCGCAAGAGCAGCAGGACTAAACCTTAAATCGGGAAATCCGATCAGATGGCCTGAAACTTCAAGACTGGGGTAATATATCGAACTACTGATCCTCAAGATTGTAGTCATCTGGTCAGCAATTGCCTTGATTGTTGGTCGTTATGCGGGAGCTGCAATTCGGATGGGTGAGCGGCAGCACAAGTACGAAATCCTGAGGGGTCTACTCGTGGCTATCTCCGGCCAACAAGAGTGAGCGGGTCAGATTTCCATATTCCAAGAATCCAGTTTCTCGGGACTCGGCCGGTGAAACCTCGCAATATTCTTCGAGGCTTCCTCCAGTGGCAAAATCGTTGTGCGAAGGGCATGAGAAGCGTACGATTTCCGAGATAGAGGCCCAAATCAGAAATTCTGGTTGCGATACTTCTGATATTTACTCTGAAGCGCTGAGAGGAGAAGCCATGAAACGTTTCTGCATTCTGATTTTCGTCATGATTATCTCGGGTGGGACCAGCTTGAAAGCCCAATCCCACTCGGTAAGTGCTGATGCTAAGGAAGGTTATACGAGCATCAAGACCGTACTTCTAAAATCAGCAGATAAAATGCCGGAAGAAAACTATTCGTTCCGGACGACGCCAGAAGTGCGTACCTACGCTGAGATGATTGCGCACGTCGCGGACGTTCAGACGGCTCTCTGCGCCATGGCCAAAGGTGAGCAGAAAAAGGGGAACGCGAAAGGGAAGACTTCCAAGGCCGAGGTTTCTGCAGCACTCAAAGAATCGTTCGACTATTGCGACCCGGTTTATGACTCCATGAATGACTCCGAGGGAGCCAAGGTGGTGAAGATGTTTGGCCACGATCAGACCAAGTTCGGGGTCCTGTTCTTCAATATCGCTCACGATAATGAAATGTACGGACAAATGGTGGCATACATGCGGATCAAAGGGATTGTGCCTCCATCCAGCGAACACGCAATGTAAAGCCAGTTCTTTCCAGGTCGTCCTTAATCTCGATCGTGCATTTCCCGCACTTCGCGTAGCGTAAATGCAGGCGAGAACGACCTACCCATTCCGCAGCTGGGAGAAAGTGCTGGGTGTCACAGCTCGAGCGCGCTGGTTTTTTCGAATCCAGGGGTTCCTGCTCACCGGAATTTTCTTTTTGATTTCGAAAACACCACCCTAGTCCACTCGTCTCATTTATTCGCGGCACTGTGAAACATTTTTCAACGGGAGGTCTCCCAACGGTTTGCCATCCGCACCAGCACAGACTGAAATTGTCCGAGATTCCAGCCCGCTATTGCAATACCTCTCCTTCCCCAACGGCATACTTAGATTCACCGAAATGAACTATCGTTTCTGATGGTTCCTGACGCGCGATTGTGCCGAGGTGAGATGAACTAAATCTGGATACAGTCCGAAAAGCAAAGGACTTTAAGGTATCATTCGGGCCGGTCTTTCCAGGCAACGTGGGACGGTTGGTGAGGTTCGGTCCCCTGGAGATAGGCGTTATGCTTTGCCCGGAGAGTGACGCGTACCTGGTGGTCGTCGCGGTCTTCAAAACCGCTGCCCCGGCACTTTGTGCCGGGGGGTAGGTTCGATTCCTACCCTCTCCGCCAATTGTTTTCATGTTCTAAGCCATCGTTTCCCGGCTTATCGAAAGGAGGTGATCAGTCGTGTCACGCGACGAGATTTTCAAGCTAACTGCGTTGTCGTCCTGTGCCGGTTGAGCTTCCAAACTCAGCCAACAGGCTCTGAAGCAGGTTCTGCGTCAGTTACCAATTCTGAATAGCCGCAATCTCCTGGTTGGCTTCAACACTGGAGATGACGCAGGTGTGTATCGCATCGACCGAGATCGGGCCCTGGTGCAAACAACCGACTTCTTCACGCCGATCGTCGACGATCCGTTTGCCTACGGACAGATCGCTGCGACAAATGCCTTTTCCGACGTTTATGCTATGGGCGGCCGCCCGTTGACGGCGCTAAACCTGATGGGGATTCCAGTAGATTTGGTTCCGCCGCGCGTGATTAATCGAATCCTTCGCGGAGGCGCCGCGAAAATCAAGGAAGCAAAGTGCGATCTGATCGGTGGCCACACCATTCGAAATCCGGAACCCATCTACGGCCTTGCCGTTACAGGCATGGTTTCGCCAAGGAATATGCTGACCAACGCGAAAGCTCGGGCCGGCGACGTCCTGATCCTGACCAAACCGCTTGGCACAGGTATCATCACCACGGGTATCAAGCGCGGCTTAACCAATCATTTGCTTGAACGCAAGGTGATCGCCATGATGACGAAGTTGAACGATGTCGGGCCGGAACTGGCCGAGAGAGGACTGCTCAGGGCCGCGGTGGATGTGACCGGGTTTGGATTACTCGGCCATTTGAACGCGATGTGTCGCGCCAGTCATGTTGGCGCGGAAATTCTTGCAGCCCGCGTACCTGCTATAAGAAGCGAGGTCTTCGACCTAATTGCCGCCGATTGTATCCCGGGCGGCAGCCGAGATAATCTAGCCTACGCCAATCAATTCACCGAGTGGGATGGGGTCAACGATCTTCAGAAGACCCTTCTCACGGATGCGCAGACGAGCGGCGGCCTTTTGCTCAGCGTGCCGCGAAGGAATTTGGACAAGGTCTTGAAACTTTTGGCACGCCTCGATGCTTCCAACGCCGCGATCATTGGCCAGATCGCACGATCTGCCAAACCAAAGATCAGGGTCAGTCGATGAACCGGTCCCTTCTCCGCGCCATTCCATCTGTGGAAAGAATCTTACTTGCAATGGGCGACTCCGGATTCCCTCGCCCAGTCGTGCTTGCCGTCGTGCGCAGGGAACTCGACACGTTTCGCAAACAAAAGGCTGTGCCGAATTTCGACGGCGTGATCTCCCGAATTCACACTGCGCTCCTCGAGTTGGGGACTTCCCGCATTCGGCCCGTAATTAACGGAACGGGCATCCTCATCCATACGAACTTCGGTCGCGCTCCGCTTGGGGCGGAGGTCATGGAAGCTGTGTTGAAAATCGGCTCGAATTACAACAACCTTGAATACAGCCTTACGGGCGGCGCGAGAAGTGGTCGTTCTGCCTACCTGGAGCAATGCCTCGCGTTACTTTGCGGGGCTGAGGCCGCCACCGTCGTGAATAACAATGCTGCCGCCCTTGTATTAATCCTCCGGCATTTCTGCGCGTCCAGACCGGCGGATCTCGGCCTTCGTTCCCGCGGCAGAGGCCCACAAACGCAAGTCCAGAAAAATGAGGTCATTATTTCCCGCGGTGAGCTGATCCAAATCGGTGGAGGTTTCCGGATACCAGAAATTCTGGAATCCAGTGGCGCGCGGCTTCGAGAAGTCGGCACGACGAACAAGACCTCGCTCCGCGATTATGTGCGGGCTATTACGCCCGAAACTGCGATGATCCTGAAAGTGCATCGCAGCAACTTTTACATGGGTGGTTTCGTCGAGTCGCCCATAGTGGAACAGATAGCAAAGCTGGCGCGACAGAAACGGATCCCGTTCGTCGAAGACCTCGGAAGCGGCGCGGTTATCGAAACGCAAACGAATGGCGGCCTGGAACACGAGCCTACTCCGGCCGAAGTGATGCGCCGCGGAGTCGATTTGGTTTGCTTTAGCGGAGACAAATTACTTGGAGGTCCGCAGGCGGGCATTATCGCTGGAAAGGAAGAAAGGATCGCCGCCCTCAAGCACGAACCATTGTTCCGGGCGCTGCGCTGCGACAAATTGATTCTTTCGGCGCTGGAGACAACCGTGGACTTATATTTGCGTAAGAGTCGCGGCGGGGCGCCACACTCGAATTCCGCTCCTGGGAAACAGAATGAAATTGACGGTATGGCTGACCACATGGATGTTCCCGTGCTTAAGATGCTGCATTTGCAGGTCGATGAGTTGCGGGTGCGTGCCAAGAATATCATCGCGGCGGTCGAAGGACTACCCATCCAAATCACCGTCGGTGTTGGCCACGCGCAGGTCGGCGGGGGGACATTGCCGCGCTCGGTTCTCGATTCGGTGACGCTCGATTTAGTACATGAAATACTAAAGCCTCAGGAGATGGCCGCTCGTCTGCGGGAGCATTCCGTGCCTATCGTTGGATATATCGGACGTGGCATATTCAAACTTGACCTGCGCACGATCTTTCCGCGGCAGGACGCGGAATTAATTAAAGCGATTCACGACTTGTGTGTCTAGCGGCAGGTTATGTGGCCCCCACGGATTCTATGAGGGAGGCACGGCCGAATAAGCTGCGACTATTTCGATGAGAGTCCGCAGCACGTCCGGGCGCGTGGAAAACGGATCATGTCCAGGGTTCAACATTTCATCGTGGCCACCGCGGGCCATGTAGATCACGGTAAGAGTGCATTGGTCAAAGCGCTCACAGGGACGGACCCGGACCGTTTGCCCGAAGAGAAATTGAGAGGAATCACGATTGACCTTGGATTTGCACATTTGGAGCTGCAGTCTCCGACCGATCCACTTTCATGTTTCCTACTGGGAATCGTCGACGTCCCTGGGCACGAAGACTTTGTAAAGAATATGGTTGCCGGCGTTGGCTCCATCGATTTAGCCCTTTTGATCGTCGCGGCCGACGACGGCTGGATGCCGCAGACTGAAGAACATCTGAAAATTCTGACATATCTCGGCGTCACGCGTGCCGTTATCGCACTGACCAAAATTGACCTCGCGCGGGACGAAACGAGAGTGATCGCGTCCATCCGTGAAACGCTGCGCAACACGCCTTTTTCAAACTGTCCAATTGTCCCGACATCCATCATCAGCGGGCGCGGCCTGGATGATCTGAAATCCGCGCTCGCGACTGTGCTGGCCAAGACATCGCCGCCTCGCGATTTCGGTAAACCACGCCTGCCAGTTGACAGAGTTTTCAACCTCCAGGGCATTGGCACGGTCGTTACAGGAACGTTGACTGGCGGCTCATTGTTGCGTGGCCAAAATATCGTGATCCAGCCGTCGGGAAAGACGGCGCGCATTCGTAATATTCAGTCTCATAATCGCAATGTTGAATCGAGCGGTCCGGGTACGCGCACTGCGCTCAATTTGCCCAACATCATTCCTCACGAAGACATCCGGCGGGGTGACGTTGTCACACTCGTCGAATTCGGAGAGCCGGGCAATAACCTTGACGTGCTCCTGGAAATCTTGCCGAGAGGGGACCAGCCATTGAAGCAAGACGCGAGAGTAAGAGTGCACCACGGCAGTGGCGATGTGCCGGCGCGCGTCGCCTTCTTCACCTCCAAGACATTGGCCGCGGGCGAACGCGCACTGGCGCAACTTCGTCTTGAGAGGCCCACATTCGTCTTCGCAGGCGACCGCTTCGTTTTACGAGACTGGGCCGAACAAAACACTCTGGCCGGTGGCATCGTGCTTGATGAGAATGCCAGTAGCGCGCTGCTTCACAGCGAAGCACGGGCAAATTGTCTCAATCAGCGTGCTGGCGCTCCCGAAGATGTTCAGGTTTATATAAGTTCGCAATTGAAGCGTGACGGTGCAGCCAAGCGGTCCCAGTTGCTATTGAAATCGCTGTTCAGCGCTGAAGAAATATTCACAAGCATTTCACGGCTCGCCGCCGACGCTGCCGTGGCAGTCGAGGGGGATTTCGTCGCCGACATCGCAAAGTGGAAAAATCTCTGTCGGCGCGCGATCGACGAAATTGACACTCGCCACCGCACGCATCCCGAAGATGCCGGCATGCTCTTGACGGATCTGCGCGCGACCCTCGAAGTAGATCTTCCGTTCGCTGGTTTGTTTGACGCGTTGATCAAGGATTTGTGCAAGAGTGAATTCGTGCAGACCGGCGCGGTAATTTGCCGAGCATCGCACCGCCCCACGATGTCAGCGCAAATTCAGGCCGCCGCTTCCAAATTGGTCGCCGCGCTGGCTGCAAACCCGTTTGACCCGCCCTCGCGCATGCGACTCGCGCCTGATCCGGTCTCGCAGCAGGCTTTGCGTTTCTTGATTAAGTCAGGCGACGCCGTCGAAATAAACGAAGAAGTGGTGATGGCTGCGGTGCACGTCAAACGCGCCACCCAGTTGATCCGGGATTTCATTCGCGCCCGCGGACCCGCGACGGTCAGCGATCTGCGCCAGATGCTCGGCAGCACCCGGCGCGTGATTCTGCCCTTGCTCGTGCGTCTGGACCGCGACGGCATCACTACGCGACAGGGCGACAAACGCATTCTGCGCCAATGAGTCTCTCGATCCCGGTTCCGGATCAAGCCTCTGGTTTTTCGAGCGTGAAGGAAGAGGTGAGCTGGATCGTTTTGTGCAATGTGCGGTACAGAGGGCACCGCATGGCGTAAAGGCCGTGCACGCGCTCAACGGTCTCCAGGACTTCTTCCGGCGCAATCAGTCGCATTGCCAGATGGACCCTGCGTATGACGAGTACGCCTTCCTCTGATTCGACCTCGCCGGTCACTTCCCCCACGAGCTTCCCGTTACTCGCATCAATGTGACGCGCATCCAGCGCGCCTCCGAAGGTGCCGAGCATTCAACCGGCGGTCGCAGCAATCACATAGTCAATCGTCGAGGAGTGAGACTCTGTGAGTCTGGAGGGATCAACTTTGTAATGCTCGGCTATGGCCCCGTGGACGCTAAACATCACCGGCTGCGATTCGCCGGGTAAGTAGGCGATCCGAAGCGGGCCAACCTTGCGTTCAATCCGAACCTTGGAAATGTAAGCAACTTCGGACACTGCTGCCTCCTCTCGCGCTCAAGTCAAAACAAAGGCCGGCGTCTTACTTGTGCCGAATGTCCTCCGGAGCCCTCTGCCGGTCGAGCGGCACAACTTGCAGTTGCCATTGCACCGGGACCGAAGTAGGCAAGTAGCAAATCTTGCTATCGCAAGCCTGATACTCAAGCCTTCCCGCAATCGCGAACGTTTTTCCGTCAGTCCCGAGTGAACCACTGAACTCTGCGGTTGAGCTTATTTTCAGCTCTTGCGTGATGCGGAACTTGCCCTCGAATACAGGGACGCGTTCCTTGATTGCAGAAAGATAAAGAACTTTGGCGCGTGGATAATTCGCCGGCGTGAACTCCATCCCTGGCGTAGGTTCCATCAGCAGCGAGATTGCCTTATAGCCCTGCACCCCGGGGGAGTACACATGCACATCGGGCGGGAGCTGCACCTCGGTCGTCAAGATGATTCGTTCGCCCGGAAAACCGGTTCGATCTGATTGTTCGACAGCTAGGTTCAAGTGCGGGGCCTGGACTTTGTCTGTTACTTCATCGCCCAATGCTGGGAAAAGCTTGCCGATAATGTTGTTTCCGGTAAATCGTTGCCGGTACTTCGCTTCAAAGAACTTTTCCCGAATGATGCCCTTGGTATCGAGGAAGAAATATCCGGGCCGCGCCATACCCTTAAATTGCCCCGTTGCTTCGTCGTTCAGGACATCGTATTCCCGAATTGTTTTCGAATCGGGGTCAGAGAGCATGGGGAATTCGATTTTGCGCCGGTCAGCGAAGCTCTTCAAAATCGCCACGCTGTCATAGCTGATGGCGGCAATTTTGATGCCCTGTGCTTCAAACCTTGCTTTTGCGTTTTGCAGCTCGACCAGCTGCCCTTTGCAGTACGGTCACCAATCGGCGGAACGGAAAAAGAGGAGAACAGTTCCCTTTGGTCCTTTCAGCGTCTCCAGGTTCTGCAGCTGGCCAAACTGGTCGCGAGCCGAAAACGCTGGGGCCTTTTGCCCGACTGCCAGGCCAATGGAAGTGTGCATCTTCAAAGAGGTCAGGTGGATTGTATTGCCCTCGAGTGATCCGGCGGCAGTCATGCTGTCTCCCAGGTGCCCCTGCGCTTGGTCCTGCGGATCGAGGATGTACATCTGCCGGGTGGTATCGTCATACAAGACCAACTTAGCCCCGGGAACGTCCTTCTCGGTGCACTTTGCCGCTTCGGCAAAGGCTTCGTCCGCACTGCAATTATTGTTGATGACGACGCCGGACCACGATCCGGAGTTTGGATTGTCGCTTTGCGCAACGAGCGCGCCACTGAAGACTGAAAGAAAAGCGATCGTACAGATCAATGGAACATTCGTCATCTTCCAATCCTCCCTTCGGAAATTTCCGGAGTCTCAGTGGCCGCCACGACTATACGCGCACTCCCTGTCAAATCTACCCGTCAGGCAATGCTCCACCGTCATTTTGTGCTAAATATCGACTACAGTCGACGAAAGATTACCACGAAACACGTTTAACACAACTTGCACTAGCAACAGGTCGCGCCACGTAGACAGTGGCCAGTCGCACATGAGGGTTCAGTCGAACAATACGCCAATCTTTGGCAGGGTCGAACCGAACGAGGGCAATGTGAACGGGGTGTACATTTTGAAGCGTCTGGAAGAGGCGCTTGACACCCCCCGCAAGGATCGATCGGTCCCTCAACAGGGTCAATTGGTAGCAGCGGATGCGCGAGAGGCAGCCGGTGGCGCCCCAGTTGGACGTCAAGATTCCCTGATCCCGAGGGCAGGGAATCAGCTACTCCGTTCCCGTGCTGGCACGCAACCTTCTTGCTTCGAGATATGGCGCACCAAGCTGCCCCCTTGCCATTGCGCGAAGGAGATTAAGGTACGCTATGACCACCACCACGCAAAGTCTCATGTGTGCTCTAGCGATGGCAGTGATCGCGGAGGCAGACTTGCGCCAACGGATAAGGACAGGCGAGCCCAAAGTCCAGAAATGCAGTTTTGCAAAACGAACTCACTTAAGCTATGTGGAATCTGTCTATTGCGTTTTTCAAGGCTAGCTCAGACAGCCAGGTTACGGTGATATTTGGCGCAAAACAAGGGGCGGAAAGCGGCTAGGACACTCACAAAACCGGAATCTCGTTCACTGAAAGTTGTCTCGGGTTCACTAGAGCCACGTGGAACAAACATCTGGGCGGACGCGCAAGGGGCAAGCGCCGCCCCAGTTGGACGTCAAGATCTCCTGATCCCGAGGGCAGGGAATCAGCTACTCCGTTCCCGCGCTGGCTCTGTGTCCATTCATTCCTACGTCGGTGGGATCGCCCTGCAAGGGCGACGGCTGGACGGGCCAAAGGAAAAAGAAAGGAGCAGCGGCCTCTGCCGAGCCAGTCCGACCCTTATGGCCGGTGCGTCGAAAGTCGAAGTAATCTCCTAACGGCTTCGCGCTTCTGACCGCTGCTCCCGAGAATGGATGGTCATGCGGATCGTTTCAGGACTGGAGTCCTCCGGACCGTTTCTCAACCCATGGTCCGTATCCGTGGCGCCTATCCTTCACCTACCTCCAATGTGCGTCGGTTTTCAGGCAAATGCAGTGATCGGTGTCATGCATCGATGTGACTGCTGACAACCCTCAGGCTCTGGCCAGCATGGATGGCAAATTCGTTGTTTCCAGTGCAGGAGAAGCGTAGCCGACGACTTTAGGATTCCATTCGAACAAGCACTTACTGAGGACTGGCGTCAAGTCCTCGTCGAGAATGCCAAGATCGCTGAGCTAGAGACGGGGCGTTATCCCGTTCGATAAACTCCCAAGCAAATCACCGTTCCGTTAGTTACCGTTGGTTGCGGACGCGGTCAACGGCTTGGCACTATAGATGGTGATCTCGACGCGGCGGCTCGCTTCACGCGCTTTCTTGCCCTTGCCTTCGTCGATCAGCTTCTGATCCCCCAGCCCGACCATATGGATTCGGTACACGGGAATGTCGTGGCTGCCCACCAGGTAGGAAATCACTTGATCGGCGCGCGCCCGGCTCAACCGGTCGTTGAAGGCCGCGTCTCCAGTTTGGTCCGTGAACCCCTCGACCGTGATGAAGTAACGCGCCTGGCTGCCGATCTGCGTGGCCACCTCGTCCAGCTTGGCCTTCTCGTCAGTCGTGAGCGTGTCCTTGGCGATGGCGAAGTGCACGACGGTCTGACCCGCGGGTTTGTAGTCGTCGATATTCGCGACCACGTTGCGCAGGTCGTTCAAGTCCTTCGCATTCTGGTTGGACTTGGCCATCGCGCCTTTCGCTGTACCGTCGGCAGTCTTCGCAATTTCGTCGGTGGCGGACAGCTTCTTCTCGTCTCCGTCGACAACTTGATTGGTCTTGTTGATGTCGGCGACCTGCGAGGAATCGCGCGATTGCGAACTCTTGTCGACCTGGTCGATCTTCTGGTCCACCGGCGTGATGCTTTGCTTGACATAATTCTTGGTCGCGCAACCTACGATCAGGAACGAACCTGCGGCTAAAGCTAGGGTCGCGAATGAAACTTTCTTACTTGAAATATTCTGCATAATTCTCCTTAGACAATATTCGCTCTCCCGAGTGTGCATCTTTGCGGGCGTGTTTACTGTGCGTTATTGAACATGGTTCAAAATAGATTGATTGAACGTGGATGTTCGGAGACACCTCCCGATAAACGCGGCGGTCTCAATGGGTCGACGCAACACTGCTCGAAGTCTACCTGCAGGAGCTTCAAAAGATAAATTCGTTCGCGAGCGTTGATTCAAATCGAATGGATTGCGCCTTCTGAAGACTTAAATGACATCGAAGAGGGTGAGGAGAAGGCGGCTTTATACGTGACGGCGTACCTTAAGCACGCTGCAAATGTAGACTTACCACGGCTGACGTGGAAGAAGGCCCTGTCAAGGTAACAGCAATCATGTCGGCAGTGAATTTCCATTGCTTCAGTTACGTCACGACCTGCCGCTTAACGGTCATTCAAAGAGAAGCGCGGTGCCATCTTTAATTGTTGTATGTCCGTTGGACGTCAGGAATATATTATGACGTGCAGTTGATTTTTGCAGAACGATTTTCGTGGTGACTGGCCTTCCACTAGAGAGATTCTTGAACGTCTCAATAGCTATTATCGTTGTGCCGTTGTATTCCACCGACGTGGTTTGATCTTCGGAAACAAACCTAACAGGCTTTCTTTCAAATGGCACCTCCCCAGTTTGGCTGGAGATCTCCATCCCATTCTGATAGCGATTATACAAAGTAAGTACCCGTACTTTGCCTTTCTTATCGTTGTGCACTGATGAGCTGATAATCCAGAAATTGTCCGTCGCATTGTCAAATACAACCCAAGCTGCCGATATAACTTTGTCATGGGGCAAAAACAAGAAGGCAAAAGGAGCCAAGAACTCTTCGTTTCCTGCTGAAGCCAAGCCTCGAAATGAATCACATGCTTTGGGATATGCATCATCAGGACAAGAAAAATCATGAACTAAATCCTGAGCCTTGGGCAAATATTCTGCGGCCTTAAACCCTTGTGCTGATGCTGAGGGAACGAGGAATGACGAAAGTAGCAAAAGCATTACGACCCCGATTGGGAGTAGCCAAGTTGCAACGCGTGAAGCCACCCCAAAGTGTTCACGCTGTGTGCCGATTTTCATGTTGTCGCTCGTTCGCTTTCTGGATTGCACCCGACTCGCACAGGGGGCGTCAATGCCCAATCCACAAGAAGAACAGCAAGGCGAGCCCGATTGCAAACGCACTCATAGCCGGGTCGGGTTGTGAGCATCCCAGCTTCACAGCAAAGCAGGTAGGGGCACAGAGTACGTCGGTACTAAAGTGATGGATCCACAGGATCACGGGCACCATCACGGACCGATGACATTGCTGGGCAGTGCGCAATTCCCAAGGAGATTCAAGGGCTCGAACAGAATCCGGAAACGAAACTCAGCTCGAGCGTGCGCAGCGGATGCGCAAAGGGCAAAGTAGTAGAACGACTCCGTGAAAGTGGCTGGCTGAAATGAGGACTTTTGTTTTTCGGCTAGAGGCGGAAATCGAGATCGTGGCATACTCACGTTGGCATCCCTGCTAGACATAGCAAGGTGATGAGGCGCCGATGCTCCAAAGGAGGACGATCCCATGATTAACGATATTTCTCGTCGCGCAGCGATGAAAAGGGGAGCGGCGTGTGTTGGCCTTGCCGCGCTCGAGATTCCGGCGTGGATGTTGCCCGCCCTTGCGCAATCTGAAGAGGTCGTTCCGTGGACCGACGTCCCCAATAGTTTCAACCCGTCTGCAGGGACGGGACCGCACAGCTTGGACACCCGAACCGTCCGGGAATCCTCGTTCATCACACCGATCGACGACTTTTTTGCCGTGCAGCATTACGGCCCGACGATGGTAGATCCCGCCAGTTACAAACTGCGCTTGAGCGGCCTTGTCAGCAAGGCGCTGGAACTTACCCTCGAAGAGCTTAAGCGCCGGCCTCGCAAGGAGCTGATCGCTGGATTTGAGTGCTCCGGCAACAATCCTGCCCGCCTAAATACGCTCGTGGGCAATGCGCGCTGGGCTGGAACCAGCGTAGCCGCTCTCCTCAAGGACGCCGGCCTCAAATCCACGGCGAGGGAAGTGGTCTTCTTTGGGGCGGACCATGGAACGGAAGAGATTGTTCACGGCGGTGGTCAGCCTCAAGAATATGAACAGAACTTTGCCAGAAGCCTTTCTCTGGAAGATGCGATGAATCCGGACATCCTTCTCGCGTGGGAGATGAACGGCGTTCCGTTGCCTCCGACCCATGGCGGGCCGGTCCGCCTGCTTGTGCCCGGCTGGTACGGTGTCTGCAATGCAAAGTGGTTGAACCACATCCAAATTCAGGATGTCCGGTTCATGGGACGTTTCATGGCGCGCGATTACGTCACTCTAATGGAGAAGAAGGACGGGGATCAGACCATTTGGGAGGAGACGTCGGTCAGCCGTATCCAGCTGAAGTCCATGGTCGCCAGGCTGACGCGCAATGGCGAGAAGTGCATGGCAACCGGCTTCGCGCTCAACGACGGAACGCCTCTGCGCTCCGTCGAAATTCGCCTGGACAATGGATCTTGGCAGCCTGCCAGGATGGATCGCGACAATACGAAATATTCCTGGAAGTTATTCTCCTACGAGTTCGCCGCGCCCGCGCCCGGCGATCACACGATCGTCTCTCGGGCGACCGACGTGAATGGCGCCGTGCAGCCTGAGGAAGCCGACTTGCAATCCAAGCGGTCCCGATGGGAGAACAACGGGCAGTTCGTCCGAAAATTTAAGATCTAACCCGAACCTGACGCGCCCGCGGTACGTCAGATCAATCGCGGTGCGTTCGCAGAACGCAAGATCCTCGGCGAGGTATGTCTCGTCGCGCTTCTGGAGCGGCGGCCCCGCCCACCAGTCTATCGAAGAACTGGAAAATTCGCCCACAACCAGCAACTGCCAATGGACCTTCCTGTGTAGTTAGGCAAGGTTGACGGAATGCCACGATGTTCAATGTATATAAGTAGATTAATATAATCTATAAGTAAAATAAATGCAGCTAGAGTCAACGCCCCACAATAAAGGCGTCTTCGAGTTTTTCCAATTGAGTCGATCGTCGAGCAGACCGCAAAAGGCAACATGATCGGATGGATTTCAAGAGTTCCCTCAGTCTAGTTTCAAGCACGAACGGATGGGTGCGAGTGCGCAATAAATTGTGGAAGCGATTTGGGGTGGCTGACGGCTCGACGGGCGGCGTTCAACGAAATTTATTCCTTTTTTCTCCTACCGAGCTTCAGCCCCTCGAAGGCTAAGTATGCTGTAATCACAATCGCGATGGCGCTTACCCACATCGGAATTGACCAGCCATTAAGAACCGCTTGCCACTTAAGCACAAGCCTCAACACATGCATGACGGCGATCAGAAGAAAGATCAGGCCGACGACGAGGCAAAACGTTTTCTGTCTCATGAAATCTTCGCCTCCGGGAGAGGGTAGCGGGGAACCTTCAGCCGGATTGTACCCCCGAGAGCAATAATGCGCTTGAAGGGCTCGGTAAAGCCAAAAGGGTGTATGCTCCCAGATTCCGAGGGGCCAAAATGGTATTTCCAGGGGTACTAGCCTGCTAACTGTCATTTCAGGAGCAAGTTATGCGACTCAAATTCTCTGTTTCGATCTTGGTCTCCGTACTAGTCGGGTGTTCGTGGCTCGCGGCGCAGGTGCAAAATTTCCGCCCGGTCACCGAGTCCA
Source organism: uncultured Acidobacteriota bacterium (assembly GCA_963768275.1). Classification (GTDB taxonomy): domain Bacteria; phylum Acidobacteriota; class Terriglobia; order Acidiferrales; family UBA7541; genus Palsa-360. The sequence continues at coordinate 173,255 of CAVYHH010000022.1, read as the reverse complement.
TGCTTCGCAATCCCGCTGCTGGCGACTGGCTCAACTGGAGGCGTACCGACAACGCGTGGGGGTACAGCCCGCTCGATCAGATCAATACACGGAACGTCCAGCGACTACAGCTCGCTTGGTCGTGGGCGATGGAAAACACAGGCGCTCAGGAGGCTACGCCACTTGTCCACGACGGGGTCATGTATCTGCCGAACCCGCACGGCGTCATCCAGGCGTTGGACGCCGCGACGGGAGACTTGCTTTGGGAATATCGTCCTGAGCGGGCAAAGGCGTCCGGAGGTGCCGGCGGCGAGGGCAACGGCGTCCAAAGAAACATCGCGATCTACGGAGACAAGATATTCGGAACGACGGCAGATGCTCATATCATCGCAGTGGACGCCCGGTCCGGGAAGCTAGCGTGGGACACGCAGGTCGCCGATCACAAATTGGGATATGAATACACTTCGGGCCCGATCGTCGTTCGCGGAAAGGTGATCGCGGGTATGACGGGGTGCACCCACTATAAAGAGGACGTCTGCTTCATCACCGGGCACGATTCGGAAACCGGAAAGGAAGTCTGGCGAACATCGACTGTTGCCCGTCCCGGTGAGCCCGGCGGCGACACTTGGGGCGACCTGCCACTGGAGTTCCGTGCGGGTGGTGACGCATGGATCCCCGGCAGCTACGATCCGGAAACGAACACCGTCTATTGGGGCACGGCGCAGGCCAAACCGTGGGCTAGGGCGGCCCGCGGAACCGACGGCGACGCGCTCTATACCAACTCGACGTTGGCGCTCGATCCGGACACGGGGGAAATAAAGTGGTACTACCAGCACCTTCCTGGCGAAACGCAAGACATAGATGAGGTGTTCGAGCGCATTCTGATTGACTCCGGCGGTCGCAAGTCAGTGTTCGAGATGGGCAAGCTGGGCATATTGTGGCAGCTCGACCGGACCAGCGGCAAGTTCATCCGCGCCACTGATCTTGGCTACCAGAACATTGTGAATGTGGATCCAGAAAATGGCAAAGTCACCTACCTGAAGGTCCCGCAGCTCGGCGTGGAGCTCGAAATGTGTCCGAGCACAGCCGGATTCAAGGACTGGCGTGCGATGGCCTACAGCCCGCAAACCAATGCGTTGTATATCCCCATGGCCCTGAATTGCGAAAGGGCCACCTTCGGCCCAGTAGAGAAGGCAATCGGCGAGGGTGGGGTTGGTCCGGTCCAACGCCACGACTCCAAATATCCAAAGTCGGACGGCAACCTCGGTCAATTCCTAGCCATGGATATCCGAACCGGCAAAGTCTTGTGGCGGCATCGTACGCCTTCCCCGTCCAATACCGCCGCGCTCGCCACTGCCGGAGGACTGGTAATCGGCGGCGATTGGGATCGTCACATGTACGCCTACGATGCCACTACCGGAAAAATCCTTTGGCAGACGCGTCTAATAACTTCTGCGCAGGGGTTCCCGATTACGTATCTGGCGAAGGGAAAGCAGTACGTGGCCATGCCCGATGGGACTGGCGGCGGGAGCTGGTCGACGCTTATTCCATCAGAATTGGCCCCGGAGATTCGACAGCCAAGATCCGGCAACGCGGTGTTCGTTTTCGCTTTGCCGTAGGTTACAAGAGAATCCGTAAAGAGACGGGTTACGTTTCCTCTCGCAGCCCAAGAAGTAGCGCTACTGTATTTGTACGTTCTCATGCCATGTGTATTAATAGAGGGAGTTCGAGTCGGAGAACGAAGCCGAAATTTGTGAACCGCATCAAGTTTTCGCATGAACCGCGGAGGACATCCCGATTCCCCTGGTAACCGCAAGGAGAGCACAATGAATTCAAATAAATCTGGACGCAGGCAATTCCTGAAAAACAGCGCTGCGCTGGCAGGGCTGGCAGCAGGCGCAATTACGCCTGCCGGCGCTACGCCGCCAGCGTCCGAAACAGTTGAGCAGTTACATGCGTATGGCCAGCGGTCCCATTTCGAAAGCTGGACACGAAAAGGAAAACACCTTTGGCCCCCGGAGGGCCAAAGTGGCACGCGCGACTACGGTTTTCGAAACCCGATTCAATACCAGTTGGGCATGATCACGCCGGCTCCGCTGCATTTCACAATTTCTCACGGACACGAGCCGCGGGACATCGATCCGGCACAGCATCGGCTGCTCATTCACGGCATGGTGGATCGTCCGCTGATTTTCAGCCTCGATGAATTGAAGCGACTTCCCTCCGTTTCGCGTTTCCATTTCGTGGAATGCAACGCCAACAGCGGCCCGACCGGTCCTACGGGGGCGGCGCGCAGGGCTCCGACGGCGACTGCGCAGGATACTCACGGCCTGACCAGCTGCAGCTTATGGACCGGCGTGCCGCTGTCATTGTTATTGCAACAAGCCGGCGTGCAGAAATCTGCGACGTGGATGATCGCCGAAGGTGCTGATCCGCCACACCACTTGAAAAGCATTCCCATCGAGAAAGGCATGGACGATTGCCTGGTCGCGTACGGACAGAACGGCGAGGCGGTGAGACCCGAGCAGGGCTACCCGTTGCGCCTGATTGTCGCCGGCTGGGAAGGCATCAACAACGTGAAATGGTTGCGGCGAATCAAGCTGGTCGACCAGCCGTATATGGATATGCGGGAAAGCACGAAGTATCCCAGTTTGAGGCTTGACGGCAAGGCGCGCTGGTTCCAATTCGAACTGGGGCCGAAATCCGTGATCACGCGGCCATCTGGTGGACAGCAAATGGCGGGCCCGGGATACTACGAACTTAGCGGGCTGGCATGGTCGGGCGGCGGAGCGATTCGCCGAGTCGAAATTTCCACCGATAACGGCAAGACGTGGACCGATGCGCAGCTGCAGGATCCCGTGGCTCGCAAGGCCCATACGCGGTTCGTATTTCCCTGGGAATGGAACGGCGAGGAATCCGTGATTCAATCGCGGAGCACTGATGAACGGAATGAAGTGCAACCTACTCGCGATGAAATCTCAAAAATCTGGCACATCGATATGGATTATTACAATACGTCAACGAATCTGGTCGGCCACTTCAACGCCATCCAGCCATGGAAGATTAACCGGGACGGGAGCGTGCTCAATGCGATGTTTCTATAAACTTTTTGTGTTCCTTGCAGCGCTGACGGCCGGTACGGCCGCGTGTGCACAGGCACCCAATTACAAGAATGTTGGCCGCGCCCCGACCCCGGATGAAATCCGAGCGTGGGATACGGCGGTGGGTCCGGCGGGAAAGGAACTGCCGTCCGGCAGCGGGACGGCGAAGGAAGGCGCGGAGATCTTTGCGGAAAAATGCGTCGTTTGCCACGGTCCTGCGGCCGAAGGATCGCAGATGGCTCCGCGCCTGGTTGGTGGCAAGGGCACACTCACGACTCCGCAACCCGTGCTGACGGTCGGGAGTTACTGGGCGTTCGCGACGACGATCTTTGATTTCATTTACAAAGCCATGCCAAGAGGTCAGGAAGGTTCGCTCAAACCGGACCAAGCCTATGCACTAACAGCCTTCTTGCTTTATAAGAACGACATCATCAAGGAAACCGACACAATCGATGCAAAAACGCTGCCGGCTATCAAGATGCCAAATCGCGACGGCTTCATTCCGCCACAGCTCGACGAAATACATGATATCAAGAAGCGCGGATGCCGCCTCGGGCACTGCCCGTGAGCTAGAACTGCCGAACTACCTTAAAGCCAACGCTCCACCCTATTCCGGCCTGGAAAATAATCCCTAACATGTCCCGATGGCCTCGCCAATGGCCACGATTCCCAATTCCCGATTGATGCACTTCTCAGTGCCGAGGCAGCTTGCTGCCAGGGAGGAGGGTATATTCTGAGAAGCCGACTCATCAAGTGTCAGGGTCAGATTCTAACCGCTCGGCAGGCAAAAACGAACGTGGAAGGCAGATTGCGCAAGGTGAATTTGCGTTGCACTGAGTTGAAATACTGGTGCTGCAGTCACGATACGTTGAACTTTCGCAGTAGCCCGCTTCGCCACAGCAAGCCATGAAAATATTGATTTTGCGTGAAGATACTTGTCTCATCCAGAAGGCTGCCCATGGAACTCAGTAATGCATGCCGTGTCCAGTTTTAGGGGGGAGTACTTCAGATTTGTGATATTACTTCTTTGGGTGTAAATAATGCGCATTTAGGTTTTCTCTTAGCCCTCGGGACGTATGGCACGTCTACGGTTTTGTGAATGAGGGAGGAATCTAAATTGACAACGGGACGAAGGATCATTGGTCGTGGTGCACGAATCTATTTTCGACTCCCATTCCTCTTACTGACAACTTTGCTGATATGCGCTCCGGTAGCGTTAGCGCAATATCCGTCGGCGCATCAGATAACCAAGGACGGGATGGCCGTTATGCTGGAGGATTACGCAAGTCTGCCCCTTTCGACCCTGAGAAAGGAGGGAGTTTATCCGTCGAAGATTGACTTTACGGAGCAGTTAGGGCGTGTGAACGCCGTGCGCTCGGAGCCGGCAGATGTCCCCAGTTCGGCGACCCGATTCTTCGTGCCGGATGACAACGGGGTTCTATACATCCTGGACAAGAACACAAGGAAATTCACCACATATATCGATTTCGGCAGAATCTTTCCAAAGTTCACTACTGACCCCGGCTACGGGAGTGGTCTCGTGTCCATTGTGTTCGATCCCGCATACTCCAAGAATGGCAAATTCTATACTGTTCACACTGAAAAGCCGAGTATGAGTGGATCTGCCGCCCCAACCAATACCTCCATGCCAAGTTTGAACTTGACTGGATTCAATATCACTGCGGCGATCGATCCGCCCGCGGGCGAGGTTGGGTTCCAATCTATTCTTGTGGAATGGACAGATACAAATATCGGGAATTCCACTTTCGAGGGAACGGCACGCGAGATTATGAGGGAGGGATATAACTTCGCCCTGCACCCGATGGGCGATCTACTATTTAACCCTTTAGCCCGTCCCGGTCAGGCCGATTACGGGAATCTCTATATTTCAGTGGGAGATGGCACCTCCGGGGAGAGGCCGGGTGTTACGCATACCATTCCGCAGCGGCTTGATGCTTTGCCAGGCAAGATTCTAAGAATTAATCCAGACGTTACTTTGCGGCCGGCGGACGAACTTAGCTCCAACGGCCGTTATCGCATTCCGTCCAGCGGGCCAAACGCGAACCCGTTTGTGTCGGTCCGCGGTGCACGTGGAGAAATCTACGCCTATGGGCTTCGGAACCCACACCGTATGAATTGGGATCCGATTACCGATACATTGTTTGTTAACACTATTGGCAATCACTCATGGGAATCCGTGGTTATCGTCGACAAAGGCGCAAATTATGGGTGGGCTGAACGTGAGGGGCCCGAGCAAGAGTTCATCGGCGGCCCCAACAACGGAAAAACTGGTAGCCAGATCGATCCGCCGGTCCCGTTTCCTTCTCCGGATACAATCGCCGTAGACCGCGTTATAGAGCCGGTCACTCCTCTATACCCTGTAGCGACCTATAGCCATCGGGACGGCGATGCCATAGGAAGTGGCTTTGTGTACCGCGGCAAGCTTTTGCCTGAGCTCGTGGGAAAATATGTTTTCACCGACATCACGACGGGTCGACTGCTCTACTCTGATCTCGCGGAAATGCTTGCGGCTGGCGGGATTCGCAACAAGGTGGCGGAGATTCATGAGATCCAGATCATATACAAGAGTCCGTATGAAACTTCCGAAAAGGCTGCGGTGAAGCGACGGATGTACGACATCGTCGCGGATGCCTTTGCTCACAGAGAAGGTGTTGGATTACAAAATACCGTCCTGCCTGGTGCGTCCGGTTCAGTCGGAGGATTTCGCGGAGGCATTTTGGGTGAAAAGAAGTTTGATACGTATGGCGTCGCGTACGGTGGAGGTCGCGCCGACGTTCGCTTGTCTGTGGATGGCGATGGCGAGCTCTATGTTTTAAGCAAGAGCGACGGTATGATCCGAAAAATAGTATCAGTAGTGACTCCTCCTCCCCCTTCGAAAATAGGTGCGGCAAGGCAATAGGGCATCTCGGTTGCCCGTCTCCAAGCTAATCGTGATGGCTTTGTGCGACCAGGTTGCACAATCGAACCTCTGACCATCCCTCCTCGCGACCTTCGCTAATTCCGTCGCCTTCGCCCACCTGCTGCAGTTCCACCTTGTGAATGCAAGGCGGCTGTTCGTGGATCGCCATCAGGTAGTAAGCCTTGCGTCTGGCCTCCGGAAATTTCCTCTCCAGGAATTCGTCAAACGAACGCCAGGTTGCCAAGACCTGTTCGAGGAAGGTGCGCGGATCGCTGCGAATCCTTCCCTGAATGTCTGGATCTTCAAGTAGAACGTACTGCGCCTTGGAAAACAATTGGCGGAGAAGGGTCGTTTTTCCGGCACGGCGCGGTCCTGTTACCACCACGGCCAGAAAATGGCGTGACGCCTCCTAAATGATATTTCCCAACTTTCGAATTTTCGGCAGCAAGCAGCCGCTTGCAAAGCCAGCTGATCTTCGGTTGCCTCGCACTTCTGCCAGATCATGCAGCGCTGTCTTGGCCTATTCCCGCTTTGGGCTGCGTGAGTTTGTCGAGATATGCCCATGTCGGTGAATGTCCTGGTGGCACTTGACACAAAGAGCTATGAGATTCTCAGCCGAATCATCGCCCAAGCGGCCGCGCGGCTGAATGTGATGGACTTGTAGATCCTCCATGCGCCCACACGATTGGCACATCGCCATCCATCTCGCTCCAGGACTTCACGGCAGAGGCGGCGATAAGCTTCCGGAACACGCCTCAATCGGGGGCGCTTGGCGCGGATCCCTTTCAAAACGTGACCTGCATTTCTTCAAGGAGTTGCATCCGCTGTTGATCCCGTGGTTTCCCTGGAAAGCCGGCATTTAATTCCCACCACCTCGGGCTTGTTCTTCTCGGCCGTCCGCACAATGGATTGCGAATTCACCTATTCGAGGTTTCCATACCCCCCGTCAGACCCAGCATCACTCCGAAACCATTTATGTCGCCTTCTTAACCTAGCATTCTGGAGTCCGCGTGTTCACAAATTGTGGTGTTGTGTACATCCATGCGTTATATTGAAACAGGAGGTCGATTGAATGGCGAATAGCAGAACTCGATCGCACAAGCATTTCCGTTTGGACCCTGTGAAGATCAAGCGCGCCCAGAGGGTATTACACGCCGTTACCGAAACCGAGGCCATCGAACGCGCCCTGGATTTGGTGATTTCCGAGCACGACAGAATCCGGTTGACAGTTGAAGCCAATGAACGGTTCGTGACAAGCGGCATTGACATCAAAGACGTGTATGGCACTTTGGAGAATTAGATGCAACCGGTTCTCTTCGATTCATCTATTTACTTCACGGCCTTGCGGACGAGAGAAAATGCAGCGCTTAGTTTGAGACGGATCGCCGGAGACGAACCGGTATGGTTGAGTTCGGTTGTGCTGGAGGAACTCTACGCCGGGGTGAGCGCGCGCAATCGCCACGTTGTGGAACGTCTCGAGCGTGATTTCGGTAGAGCTGCGCGGATTCTTGTCCCCAATCTCACAGATTGGACTCAAACTGGGAAAGTACTTGCTCGTCTTGCCGCAAAGTACGATTACGAGCAAATAGGAAAGGGGCGATTGACCAACGACGCACTGATTTCGATGAGCGCAGGCCGTCTGGGAATAACAGTGATAACTGCCAATGCGCGTGATTTCAACAAGCTTGCAGAATTTCGAGCCTTCCAGTGGAGAATAAACGATCCACGGGCCAGCTAAGACGGAACCCACCCCTGAACCTCCGCGCAACTCCGCGCGGCACTGCCGCCCCAGTTGGACGTCAAGATTTCCTGATCCCGAGGGCAGGGAATCAGCTACTCCGTTCCCGTGCTGGCGCGCAACCGCGGTGCTTCGAGAGACGGCGCACCAACCTGCCATATGCCATTGCGCGAAGGAGATTGACGCGCGCTATGTGCTGAGAGCAGACCGCAAAAGGCAACATGATCGGATGGATTTCAAGAGTTCCCTCAGTCTAGTTTCAAGCACGAACGGATGGGTGCGAGTGCGCAATGGGTTGTGGAAACAATTTGGCGTGGCTGACGGCTGGGCGGACAAAAGCAAAAAGAAAGGAGCAGCGGCCTGTGCCGAGCCAGTCCGACCGCGAAGGTCGGTGCGTTGGAAGTCGATTCTTTCTCTGACGGCTTCGCGCTTCTGACTGCTGCTCCTGGAGGTAGATGGTCACATGCGGATGCGTTGAGGACTGGCGTCCTTCGGAACCTTTTTAATACCCACGGTTCCCGTCCGTGCATCCATCCATCATCCAAAGTAAATATGGGGCGGTTCTCATGCAAATGCAGTGATCGGTGTCATGCATCGATGTGACCGCCGGCACGCTCAGGCTAGAACTCGCCCGCATAGTTAGAACTGGATTGCAGCAATCGAACCGAGGAATCCAATGGCCATTTCATCCGAGTAAGCAACGATTGAGGTCTGGCGGCAAGTCCTCATCGAGAACGCGAAAGTCGTCGTGCTACGCACAGAGCGTTACGCTGTTTGGCTAATTCCGAATCGCCGATTACTGCAAGGGGATTCCTGACTCCAACATTGCCACTGTTGACGTGAGAAGGATGCCGGCACTATGCTCCCCCGCAACGGAAGACTTGGAATCTGGAATCGTGAATTACATTCTACAATCGTTGTGGAGGGACCCATGAATCCGAAGCAATCTGACCGCAGGCGATTCTTGAAGGGCGGTGCGGCACTGGCCGGTTTAGCCGCGGGAGCGATAGCGATACCGTCCGCGAACGGCCAGTCGCTTAAGGACGCGCTTACCCAGGCAGCCGCTGACACTTATGAGGGCACACCCGGCCCCGCCCCGGGACAGCAATTCGATCCAATTTACGGCGTGCGCTCCCGCTATGAGACCACAGGACGCGTCGGCGGCATAGGCGCCTTCCACCACGGCCCGAACGGAAAATTCAGCCGTCCTTTCCTTGGGGCGTTAACTCCGCTTCAGGATGTAATTGGGATTATCACGCCAGCCGCGCTTCATTACTACGATTCTCACGGCTACATACCCCCGGACATTGACCCCAAGCAGCATCGTCTCCTAGTTCACGGCATGGTGGACCGTCCTATGATCTTCACCCTGGACGACCTGAAGCGCCTGCCCGCTGTAACCCGAACTCATTTCATCGAGTGCAATGCAAACGGAACCACCTCCGGACATGGGAGTGAACCGGAAGCGACACCTCAGATAACGCACGGCCTCACCAGTTGCAGCATATGGACCGGGGTGAAGCTGTCCCGAGTCCTCGACATGGTGGGTGTGAAAAAAGGGGCGACTTGGATCCTTGCAGAAGCGGCGGAGGGGACTCGCTTTTCGAAAGGCATCCCGATGGAGAAAGCGATGGACGACTGCTTGCTAGCCTACGGCCAAAATGGCGAGGCCGTGCGTCCCGAGCAGGGCTACCCGCTGCGGCTGATATCTCCCGGCTATGAAGGAATCTACAACGTGAAGTGGTTAAGCCGGCTCGAGTTGGCGGACTCACCCGCAATCACGGAAAGGGAACTCTACTACAACACCACAGTAACGGAGGGCAAGTATGCGGACCACAAATCGCGCTGGTTCCGATTCGAAATGGGTGCGAATTCTGTAATCACTCGCCCTGCCGGCGGACAGCGGCTGGAGAGCCACGGGTTCTACGAGATCACCGGTTTGGCTTGGTCCGGTGCAGGCTCGATTCGCCGGGTCGAAGTATCCACGGACAACGGCAGGACCTGGAAGGACGCGGAACTCCAGGGGCCGGTGCTTCCAAAGGCGCATACCAGATTTGGGTTTGCTTGGAAGTGGGGCGGAGAAGAGGCTGTGCTGATGTCCCGTTCTACCGATGAGCGCGGTCAGGTTCAGCCGTCGCTCGTCGAGTTGGGCAAAATCTGGGACGTCGATGCGAACTATCTTAGAACGCATGGGCTAGGACACGCGAATGCCATTCGACCCTGGAAAGTTACGGCAGATGGGAGCGTTTACAATGCGATTTAGTAATCTTTTCGTGCTAGCAGTGGCCCTGGTGGCTTGCGCTTTCGCCTCGGCGCAAACGGTAAAGTATGACAATGTGGGCAGGACCGCGACCCCGGAAGAAATCCAGGCTCGGGATATCACTGTTCTACCTTCGGGAAAGGGACTTCCGCCCGGGAAGGGAACCGCCAAGGAAGGCGCCCCGATTTACGCGACCCACTGCGCGTATTGCCACGGTGCAACCGGTAAAGAAGGAGGCCCGCTCGCTCCGAAGCTGGTGGGGGACACGACATATGAAAGGGGTCCTATGACATCCTGGCCGTTTGCCACCTCGGTCTGGGACTATATCAACCGCGCCATGCCTCGATATCAAGAGGGAACGCTCACGCCGGATCAGGTTTACGCCGTGACGGCTTTTCTGCTCTATCGCAGCGGCATTATCAAGGAAAATGACGTCATGGACGCCAAGAGTGTGCCGGAACTCCAAATGCCGAATCGCAATGGGTGGGTTCCCTCACGTCTGGAGGATATTCCTGACTTAAAAAAACGCGCTGGCCGTAACGGACAATACCCAGGGCCTGATCCTGCTGCGGCTCATTGAACGCCTTGAACCGTGTGCTGTGAGCATGTAGTGGATTTTTTAGATTATTAGAATTGCAAGCGCAAAAATAGCGGTATCACTAAATCATGTCGAAGGGACGTGAATTATGAGTTCTGATCCGGTTCGCCTTGGCATCGTCGGGCTCGGCCGCTGGGCGAAGGTGCTTACACGCGCTGCGAAAAAATCCGACAAGTTGAAAATCGTGGCGGGATACAGCCGCTCGGAGGAAAAGCGTCAGGCATTCGAGCAGGAGCTTGGAGTCCCAACCATGCCCGACCTCCAGACGCTACTCGCCAAGCCGGAAATCCAGGGCGTCATTCTGACGGTGCCCAATGAGCAGCACCTGGGCGTGGCCACGGAAGTCGCCAAGGCAGGAAAGCACGTTTACACGGAAAAGCCGATCGCGAGCACGCTCGAGGAAGGATTGGAGATCGCCGCTTTGCAGCAGAAATACGGGGTCACGGTAACCGTGGGCCACAGTGCGCGGCTGATGGCCGGAATCCGCATGATCCGGGCCGCGATGGATCGCGGCGAGCTGGGTCGGGTCGCTTTCCTGGAAGCCAACTTTTCGAACGAGCGGGCGCTGGAGCTAACGCCGAAGACCTGGCGTTGGTATAAGGACCGGGCCCCGGGCGGCCCGCTTTCGCAATTGGCCATCCATCACTTCGACGTGCTTCACTACTTGGGGGGCGACATTGTCGAGGCTAGCTCCATGGCCTCCAAGCTCTCGCCAGTGGGCGCGGAAGTGGACGACCAATCGATGACGCTGCTCAAGTTTGCGGACGGCAAGATTGGCTACGTCGGCTCCTGCTGGACTTCGCCCGGTGTGTTTTCCGTGCGCGTTTTCGGCTCCAAGGGGCTGATGCATTATGAGATCGATTTCGGAAGCTGGGATACGCCCGATAAACTGCATGAAACCTCTACGCTCTACATTCAGCGGGGCAAGGAGGGCTATGCAAGCCGCGAGGAGTTGAAGGTACCGGAAAGCGACATGTTCCGTACCGAGATGGAAATGTTTGCCGAGAGTTGCCTCACGGGCAAGCCAGGTGAATTGACCGCGGAGAACGGCTACACCGCTGTCGCTGTGGTGTACGCTGCACTGCGTTCAATCGAAAAGAATGGCCAATTGGTTCGGATCGCCGACATGATCACGCAAGCTCGTGCGAAAGTTCCCGAGAGCAGCCATGTTGCCTAGCCGCTATTTCATCGACCTCACGCAGCCGGAGATCGCCGCGCAATTCCGGAAGAATCCACTGGTGATCCTGCCGGCCGGCAGCGTGGAGCAGCATGGGCCGCATCTGCCGACGGGCACGGACATATTTGCAGCGAATGTAATCGGTCACGCCGTCGCGGAACGCATGGATGGGCTCGTCTTACCTGGCGGCCCGCTTGGCGTGACGCCGTTTCACATGCCGTACGAGGGCACTATTTCGCTTACACCCGATACCTATATGCGCCTGGTCTGTGAGACCTGCGCCTCGACGGCGAGCCACGGCGCGAAGCAATTGCTCATTCTCAACTGGCATGAAGGCAATATTCCTTCGCTAGCCATTGCTGCCGATGCACTGCACAGGGAGCACGGCATGACGGTGCTGACCGTCCAAGCCTGTTATGTCGCAGCAGATCTTTTCGGCGCCGAGTGCGGAGGACTGACCCATGGTGGAGAGATCGAAGCATTGGCGGTACTGGCCCACCGTCCTGAACTGGTGCATCTGGACCGAGCCGAGCACTCCTCCGAACACCAGCACGCAAAGAAGATGGACAAGCTTCGCCGTACGCGCAGCTTCCAGCCAGTCCTCAACAATATCCGCACGATTGCGCCAACCGGCTGGTACGGCGATCCGCGGCCCGCAACCGCGGCAAAGGGCCAACGCATGATCGCGAGCATCGCTGATGCCATCGCCAGCGAGGCTACGGAAATTTTTCGGCAACTCGACGAGGTGCAAGGCGGAGTCGCCGAGATCACGCGCTCGCAGGAGGCCAAGTGATGGCGAGAGTCTACAAACAATCGGAGGCCAAGCGGCTGGGACTCCCGGGGCGGACCTCGCTCGAGATCGTCTCGGGCGAAAATGGTGCACGCGGAATAACATTGAGACTGGTCGAAATTCCTGTACCGGCCGTTGCCGAACCACAACGCGGCCCTCATCATCACAATGACACCGAGGAATGCATCTACGTATTGTCTGGCCGGGCCACCACTTATGCCGAGAGCGGCGAATATCCATTAGAGGCTGGCGATTCCATATTGATGCCCGCCGGCGAAAAACATGTCACACGGAATACTGGTAACCAGCCGCTGCTCCTGCTGTGCTTCTTTCCCGTGGCCGACGTGGCAAAATCCACGGAGGAGGCGCCTTCGCCCAAGGATCTGCAAAATCGATGAGCGTCGAGATCTTGCGCCTTCGACGGCGCGCGGATTTTGTGCGCGCAAAAGTATTGCCACCAGCATCGCCTAGCGTAGAGTACCGCGGCCCGAAGATGCGCCGGGTCTTGTTTACGCCCCATATCGCCGGGGTGACACTCCAGTCTGCCGCATTTTTCCATCGAGCGGCGTGGCGCAACGTCGAACAAGTGGCTGTCGCGGGTGATCCGCCGCTGAACCGCGTGTATTGAATCACGGCGCCGTGAGGTGTTAGACACGCTCGCCCGGATGGCCGGATACGGGAAAAGGCATTCATGGCACAACATCGCTCCTGGTACTCCATCTTGTACGTGCAGGTCCTGATTGCCATCGTCCTTGGCATCTTCATCGGGCGTTTCTTCCCGAAGGCTGGAGTGGACTTGAAGCCGTTGGGTGACGGATTTGTTGCGCTCATCCGCATGATGATCGCCCCGATCGTCTTTTGTGTTGTGGTGGAAGGCATCTCATCGATGGGAAGCCTCAAGCAGGTGGGCCGGGTCGGGCTCGAGGCGCTGATTTATTTCGAAGTAGTTTCCACACTGGCGTTGGTCGCGGGAATTCTGATCGCATATGTGCTCCATCCCGGGAGAGGATTCAACATCAATCCGGCAACGCTAGACACGCACCTCGTCTCAAATTACGTTACGCGAGCGAAAGACGTGGGCATCCTGCCGCTGCTGCTCGGAATCATCCCCTCCACAATCTTTGACGCCTTCGTGAAGGGCGACGTGCTGGAGGTGCTGTTCATTGCCATTCTGTTCGGTTTCGCCATTGCGCGTATGGGCTCCCGCGGCGAATACCTAGCGCGGATGATCGACGCCTTCACGAAAGTCCTTTTTGCCGTCATCCGCATCATCGTGCGAGCCGCCCCGGTCGGTGCCCTGGGCGGCATGGCCTTCACCGTAGGTAGTTACGGCGTTGGCTCGCTCACCAATCTAGTGAAGCTGATCGGGACGTTCTATGTCACCGCGGCGATTTTCGTCTTGGTCGTCCTGGGGCCGATCGCCCATTACGCCGGCTTCTCGATCCTGCGCTTCGTCGCCTACATCAAGGCCGAGTTGCTGATCGTGCTGGGCACCAGTTCGTCGGAGACCGTGATCCCGGACATGATGCAGAAGCTCGAACGTCTTGGCGTGTCGAAGACGACGGTCGGGCTGGTTTTTCCAACCGGCTACAGCTTCAATACCGACGGGACGAACATCTATCTCACCTTGTGTGTGATCTTTCTCGCGCAGGCCACCAATACACGTCTGAGCCTCCGTCAGCTTCTGGCCATGCTGCTTTTTGCCACGATCGCGTCGAAGGGAGCTTCAGGTGTAACCGGCACCGGCTTCGTAACCCTGGCCGCGACGCTCTCCGCCGTCCCTGACGTGCCCATCCAGGCACTGGCGATTCTGGTGGGCATCGACAAGTTCATGAGCGAATGCCGCGCCATTACGAACGTGGTGGGAAACGGCGTAGCGACAATCGTGGTGAGCCGTTGGGAGAAAGAGTTAGAAGGCAAGAAAATGGCCGAGCTGCGGAGGATTATGGCGAACCACGCCGCTGCCGTCAGCGAATCGAAGCCCGAGGAACGCAAGCCTGTCGCGGCGAAAACTTCATAACCGGAAAGCTTCTTCTCGCGGTTACGCTTTGTTGGTTACCTAAAAGTCCAGAGAGAACAGCGCTGTGATGCAGGCATATTATATATATAATAACTAAATAATATAAAGGGCACACTAATCTGGCCCTGCGCGGCTGATCCATGCAGTTGAGATGCCTGATTTTCATTTCGTGACAGAATTCGGCAGCCTTGACAACTCTGGATGATCAGTGTCATAAGGCCTTCTCAAGGTGCAATGAATGTCGGGCGATTTCGAAGATCATTGCTGGAGGGATGTCGTTTCGAGCGATGTCCTCGATCTATATTCCCGTTACTCGCGGGAAGTGTTCGTCGGCTCCTCCCCCGCACTGCTTGCTATCGATCTCTATGAACTTGCCTACGAGGGCGGAGACCGGCCCATTTCCGAGATCTCGAAAACGTATCCGAGTTCTTGTGGCGAGCATGCCTGGGCTGCAATCGAATCGACAAAACGACTTTTTGCGGCTGCACGTTCGGCAAGAATTCCAGTTTTCTACTCCACGATGGATGTCCGGCCGAACAGCAAACCGGAAGGCCTCAATGCGACCAAGCGGCGGGCGCCACGCAACGACGCCGAGGCTTACGCCATAAGACCAGAGTTCAGGCCTGAGCCGGTCGACGTCATTATCACCAAACAGCGTGCTAGCGCGTTTTTTGGGACTCCTCTGCAAGCGCACCTAACCCAGCTTGGCATACGAACGGTAATCATCTGCGGGGAGAGCACCTCGGGTTGTGTGCGTGCGTCGGCGGTCGATGCGTATTCGTACGGATTTCACGTTGTTCTCGTGGAGGAGTGCTGTTTTGACCGGAGCATGCTCTCGCACAAAGTGAATCTCTTCGACCTACATCACAAGTACGCCGATGTGCTGCACATCGATGAAGTGGAAACTCACCTTCGGGGCGAGCGTGCCCTTAAAGCGAGCTAATTCATCATGAAGCCGAACGCATACGGTCCGTTTCCGTATTCACCAATAGTTCATCGGCCGCGTCTCACATGGCCAAATAACGCGCGAGTGGCGCTCTGGGTTATCCCGAACATTGAATTCTTTTCTCTCGAGGAGCGACCAGGGGGCTCCGGTAGTGGCAAGATTCCTGACATCCCTTTGTGGTCATCAAGAGATTATGGCAATCGGGTAGGTGTGTTCCGGTTGATGCAGACTCTTGATCGGCATGAAATCCGAGCGACCGTCGCGCTCAACAGCGATGTATGCGTGCGACATCCAATGATTATCGAAGAAGGCCAAGCGCGCAAGTGGGAATGGATGGGCCATAATCGGACCAATACCCGGCGCCTGAATGACGCGCCGCCTGGCGAAGAGGCGAATATCATCCGCGACAGCCTTGCCACCATCGCGACCGCCACCGGAGTGCGCCCGGCGGGCTGGCTGGGATCCGGTCTGCAGGAGACTTGGGACACGCTCGATTTGCTCGCGGCCGAAGGTGTTAAGTATGTATGTGATTGGTGCAACGATGACCAACCTTACGTGATGAACCTTGAAGGCGGCCGTGATCTTGTCTCGTTGCCGTACAGTCATGACATCAACGACAAGCCTGCCTTTGAACAAATGCACCGGACAGCCGCTGAATTCCAGGAGATGATCTGCCGGCAATTCGACGTTCTCTATCGGGAGGGCGAGGAATCCGGCCGCGTCATGGCCATTGCGATTCATCCTTATCTGACTGGCATGCCATATCGCATCGATGCATTCGATTCATCCCTCGAGTATATTTGCCGCCACGAAGGTGTCTGGCGCGCAACTGGGAGCGAAATCGCCCGCCAGTTTGTAGCGCAAATGGAAAATCGAGCGGACCAGCAGCTGCCAAGAAAGGCAGCAGGGAATTGATTTTGAACCGCAATTCCGATTGGAGCCCGGTAAGAGGATCGATGGGCAGGCAATCATTCAAGAAAAGACTTCGACGACAGTTGTCTACATCCGTCAAACGGCCAAAATTGACGAATTCCTCAACCTCAGAATCCAAGTGGAAAACTCAAACTAAATGCACGTTCACAGTCCAGCTAGGGTCGACTTGCTGCAGTCTGCATCGCTGGTTCGCCCGCCGGTAAATCAAACATCGCGGCAGGAAATGTAAGAATGAAGTCGATAACTTCGGCGCTTTCGACAATGTCAGCATATTTCGCGTGCATATCGCAAAGACTCACAGCGTGCGAGGCCTGCGAACGGTCGAAGCAGGCATCTTCGACGACGGTAACGCGATAGTTGCTGCTGAACGCGTCGAGAACCGACGCGCGAACGCAACCGCTGGTCGTAGCTCCAGCAACGAGCAGGCTGTCACAGCCCAGAAGCGTGAGATAACTTTGCAGAGGCGTGGCGTAAAAGGCGCTCGGTTTCTGCTTTTGAATCAGAATATCCCTCGGGCCCGGGGCAATCTCATCCACGACCGCATTCGGATCGAGATTGGTTTGCGTACGCAACCTCTCATTTTGGCGCGTGTTTTTCCACGACCAACTGCCGTTATCCCACATATCAGGGCGCTTCTTGTTGGTCGTATAGATGACAGGAAGGCCTTTGGCGCGGGCGGCTTCGATGAGCCGTTTGATGATTCGTACGCCTTCCCATGCTTCCTCGCCACAGGAAGTGGGCCAGCGCTTGATCGATTCAAGAATCGGTTCCGGCTTATCGCCGCAGAACGCGTAGTTGACATCGACAACCACAAGCGCCGGCCGCTTGCCAAAGCCCATTCGCGCGCCGAATCCACCTGCGGAGAACACGGCCTTATCGCGTTCCGTAAGAAACTTGTCCCAAATAGGTGGCTTCATTTTGCGGTACCCCCTCGAAAAAAAATATTAAGCGGTCATCACTGTGTAACGGAGCCTCTTTCAAGCAAAAAGCCCTTCCACGTTTCCCCTTTACGGCTTTGCCGCGTCACCAACCGTCGGAGAAGAAAGCTCCGAAAGCGTTCCTCTCTCATCGCCAACCGTCATTTGCTCTTCGGCTGGAAATTGGTACGGTCCCAAGAATAAAAAGATGATACAGGCCAACAAAAGCGCAATCTCGAAAACGATGAACATTGGGGCATAAGAGTGCCAGCGATCGAAGGAGAAACCCATTAGTGACGGACCCACCCCAACACCAATCATGAAAACAGCGAATAAGTAACCGTAGATCTGTCCAAAAGAGCGTAAACCAAAATATCGGCTTACAAAATATGGCACGATATCCCCTTCGGCGCCCATCCCCAGACCGCAAAGGACAATTCCGGCTATTGGTACAATCCCACCGTACCCGCTACTCAGAAGGCCAAGGCCGATCATCGCACCGCCAACACAGAAAACCGCTACATAGGGACCGAAAAATCGATCGAGGCAATATCCGGACAGCAGACGGCCCACGATCATGGCAAATCCGGCCGCCGACAATGCAGCTGTCGCTCTGGATATCGAAATACCGCGATCCGTGAGTAAAGCGACAGCGTGAATCAGCGGCCCATTCGCCGTGAGAACAACAATAAAGAACGCGACCGCGAGCATCCAGAATTGCCGGGATCCCCGCAACACTTCGGCAGCCGTCAGGCCAGATGCCACTTTATTCTGGCGGAGGCCTTGCCCCGCTGACAGGCGCGGGGACAAATGGGAAGCAGGCTCTCGAACAAAGATTGCCACCGGCAAGAAAGCAACCATGAAGATGACAATGCCAATGCCGAAATATGCCTTCCGCCAACCGAAGTCGGCAATCAGAAACCTTGCAAGCTGGGCAACAAAAATACCGCCGATGCCAATTCCAGCCTGTATGATCCCCAACGCCAGGCCGCGTTCCTTATTGAACCATTGGGCGATGATTTTGGAATAGCCTAACGGCGTTTGTCCAGCTCCGAAGAATCCTGAAAGGCCGAAAAGCGTGTAAACAATCGTAAGAGATGGCCGGAGGAAAGCAAACAAACCTACACTCAAGGCATACAAGGCGATAGCAGGCAGCAACGCGGTTCTGATTCGAACCCGATCAAAAAACGCACCGAAAGTAAGGCACCCTACGGCTGTCATAAAGGTGCTCAGCAAAAGCGCCGAAGACAAAACACCTCGACCCAAACCTAAATCATTGGCGACAGGCTTCAAGAACACACCGAAGGCGAATATGTTGATTGCCCCGCTTCCTACGAATTGAGCCATTAGCGAAGCAACAACAATCCACCAGCGGTTCCGGAACATGGCTATCTCCGTCTTGAAACATCCGTTACGGGCATATGTTCATGATCGGCCCGCGAACGTTCAGTGTCTCTGTTTGCTAAAAACAAACTCGCTCATAAGCTTCGGCAATCTCACTTCCAGTCGCGAACCAGACTCGATCCATCTTTTTCATGTGATCGATCGCTCTCTGGAAATACTTGATGCGCAACGGCTGTCCGACCAAGAAAGGATGAAGGGGAATGCCCATGACTCGTGCAAGCGACTCGCTTTCAGAATAGAGAGTCTCGAATTGATCGACGATCGCACCAAAATATTCTTCGCCCGTGTAGCCATGTCGTGAAAAAAGCCCGATATCGTTCAGCACCATGCAATAAGGAACCGAAAGCATCTTTCCACTCTTTACTTTCATCCGGTAGGGCTGATCGTCATTGTTCCAGTCGCCCACGAATTGAATACCTTCTTCGGCCAAGATGTCGAGTGTATCGAACCTCTCAGCGAGAGCCGGTCCCAACCATCCTTTCGGTCGCGCGCCCGCCGCTTTCTGAATCGTATCGAGCGTGGTCCGGATCACATCTTTTTCTTCGCTAGTACTGGATAGATGCGATAGCGGCTGACTATTTGTAATCCCGTGTCCCATGAGTTCCCAATGCCGCTTTTTCATTTCTTCTACCGCTCGCGGAAATATTTCGCACACGGACGAATTTAACGCTACCGTCGCCCGAACTCCCAAGGATTCCAATACGTCCGCAATTCTCCATAAGCCAACTCTAATTCCATATTCTCGCCACGCATAATTGATTACATCCGGGACTACATTCCGGATATTCGGTGAAGTAGCTAATCCCTCGGGCGAATCGTATGTCCAGGCTTCGACGTTAGGGATGATCCAGACAGCCAATGTCTTACCGCCGGGCCAACAGAATGGCTTTCGCTCGAAGATGAGTGAATCCTCATACCGCTCCGGTCTGCGCAACTTCTTGATCGCTGCACCGCCCGTATTTTCCGTCATAGTTCTCCGGTACCCACTAGCTCAAAGGTAGAGAAATCGCTCATCGTCAAAGTTTTTCCACTCTGTCTGCGGCAGGGTAGCAGACACACGTTGCTCGGATCAACTCGGGTGTGAGTGAAGCGGTGCTCGGAGAACGACACCTGGTTGTGCGATACTCCCCTGGAAAAGAGGACATGCACGGGAGCGACCTGGGCGGCGCGACTACCTCTTACCCTCGCGATTAATGAATACGACCACGTGGCCGATTTGATGAACGCACGAATAACGGCAGAAGGGAATCGATCTAACGTGTCTGACCTCAAAAATTCAGGAAATCTTTTTTCGCTTCCTCAAATACCGTGAATTCGATCTCTCGGAAAATTCGTTTGCGAAGTATGCCTCTTTGATCTCGCAGGGTGATGAATCTCGGACGGCAATACCAGTTTTCCCGATGCGGATCGCCCGGCACTCCTCGATCTATGTTCGACGGAATGAATGATCCCCAGGGCAGTGAATCAGCTACTCCGTTCCCGTGCTGGCTCTGCTTCCATTTGTACCTGTGTCGGTGGGATCACCCTCCAAGGGGGACGGCCCGGGCAGCAGGGAGATTCAAACTCCCGACTAACCCCAGCATTTACCGGGGACGACACTTCTCCGGGCTGCGCGAACGCATTGACGCCCGAACTCACAATTGCGACGTACTGTTTGCCACCGGGACTTGTACATAGGTTGGTTGTAAATTGTAGGGCCACCTACGCATTGTCAATTGCTTCTCGTCCTGCCTTTACCGCCTCGCTGATTTTTCCCTGCCCCTGATCCATGATGTCCCTCACTTGACGGCGAGTGCGCCGAACCGACTTATTGGCCGTATCTAGGCCATCCAAGCACTTGTTTGCAATCCACTGTCGAGTCTCAGCCCCGGATCTTGGAGCTAAAAATATACTCAGCGCGGCACCGACCCCCAGTCCGGCTACCAAATAGGCAACTGCCGAGCCACCTTTGCTGCTTGGAATTGTCGCATCCTGAACATTGCCCTGATTCTTCACACGTCCTCCTTGTGAGCCACCGTTCCATTGCCGCTCAATATTTGGATCTCGAATACGTATCCTGAATGAGCGCGAAACGGCTCAATTCCAATGTATCCAAACTATGGTTCACCGTCTGTTCTAATACGCACACAAATAAACTGGTTCCTTTTCGTCGCTGTTGCACCAGATCATCCCCTTGTGCCTGGCCCGGTCGAAAATCCGCGTGCCGGATTTAGAGATACTGTCCGGTTTCTGTCCGCTTTTGCACAGTTCACATCAGAGGAGCTTGGTAGGCTAGCGTGGCATTGGTAGGGCGTTCTCGAATTTGTGCACGACACACGTTTGTCAGGACCGGTGCGACTTATGAAATGGGAACAATAAAGCAATCAGAACTGCTGTTCTACCCATTCAAGAGCCCAAGTTTATTTAATGCCCACTGTGCCGATAGCCATGGTTCGGATGGCAAAGGGATCGGGCCTACGTCGCCCTCCCTGAAAACGAAGCCAGCGGACCTGACCGCCCTGGCGAAAAACACTGGCGGGAAGTTTCCCGCTGCTCGTGTGCAGAAAACAATTGGCGCTCCTGTGTGACGCTGGAGTGCGAGTTGATGCTGTGGTTCGTTTCCGCGTGGGAGGTTTTCACATGCGTACTGCCTTCAGAGTTGCAACAGGCGCCGTAATGGTTTTGTTGTTGGCCTTGCTTGTATGGGCGCAGGGCGCGCAGCAGCCGCCCACATCATCACCGCCGCCGGCGGTGACGCAACCGAAACCCGGTTCGGTAGCGGCCGCCGCGCCGGCCAAACCGGGCGCCGCACCTTCCAGTGCATCGGCCGCTTCACCAGATGCGGCAGCGCTATCTCCTGCAGCTGCGACCCGCAAAGCGTGGAAGTGCCTGAACGACGGGTTGGCGGAAAATAACTATGACCGGCGTGCGCAGACGATCGCGGCATTGGGCACGATCGGTTTGCGGCGGAACGCCGTTTCGCTTATTGAGGCCGGCCTGAAAGACAAGGATTCCCCAGTTCGGCAAGCAGCGGCTGATGTGCTCGGCACAATGAAATCACGCGGCTCAATACCGAAGCTACGGGTCGCCCTCGACGACAGTTCCGCCGTGGTCAGATTTGCCGCAGCGCAGGCGCTGTGGGCCATGGGGGACAAAAGCGGCCAAGATCTTTTCCTGGATGTTCTGGATGGCGATCGCAAGGCTTCCACGGGACTAGTTCGTGGAGGCTTGCAGCAGGTTCATGAAGAGTTGCATGATCCCAAGGCGCTCGCCGAATTGGGGTCGGAGACTGCGGCGGGAGCCTTCCTGGGGCCGGCAGGCTTCGGAATTAAGGCGGCGATAGAGCTGGCCAAGGACAATGCAGCGCCGGCACGCGCGATATCTGCATTACTCCTTGCGGAGGACGCAAACGAGGATGCGCGCGAGGTTTTGCGCGAAGCACTGCAAGATAAGAGCTGGATCGTGCGTGCTGCCGCAGCCGAGGCGCTCGGGGTTCACGGTTCTTTGAACGATATCGAGACGCTCGCACCGCTGTTGGGTGACCAGGAGAAGAAAGTTCGGTATCGAGCCGCGGCGGCGATAATACGCGTGACATCACGCCGAGCATCGTGACGACATGGCTACAAGAAAGGCGGGGACGGCCGGAAGGAGAAGGAAGCGTTCCGGCCTAAGGTTATCGGCTATTGATCGCCCCAAAAGAGTTCTGAATGCCTAGGATATGTAATTTATATGTTTCACTTTTGCGGATCCTACCGCCGATCCGTGATGGATTGCGCGTCGGTAGAAACGCCTGCTTCAGGGGGATAAATAAGAATATCAACGGTTCCCCAACTGGCCGCGTTAGTTCCATTCTTCTTGCCAATTCCTAAAGTCTTGACCTCCGCGTCATCAAAGCCGAAATTCTCAACAAGGTATTCGCGCACCACCATAGCCCGAGCCTGTGTCAGCACTAAGTCTTTCTCAGTATCTCCAGCCATGCTCATGGAAACAACGATGACCGCGATTCCGAACTTATTGTCGGCCAGATACTGGCCCGCCGCACGCAATGATTTCTGGTTCTTGGGTTTGGCAGTATCCACTTTGTCGAAGAGCTGCTTGGCATCGAATGTGAATGTTTTTAGCGGCTGTGTCTGTGGAAGGTTTGCGATTTCGTATTTCACCAAGTCGGAAGAGTTTTCATAACCACGATTTTTGAAATACCCGCGCAGCAGGAAGCTCTTCTTGAGCGCCTCCATGTTTTCCTGAAAGTCGGTAACTCCTCCTTGAGCTTTGATCACGGTGTCTCGCAATCCGGCCGTTGTCTGGTCCAACTGGGTATAGATTTTCTTGTCGTTGACCAGCGCTCCAATCGTGCCCTGGCCTTTGTCAATTTTGGTGGTGATCGAACTTAGATGGGCTGTTGCCACTGTCACATTCGTAAGTGCCGCCTGGCTGCTATCCAATATGAGGTTCGCCTTCTTAAAGATGGCTGACATTTCCAGCGGTGGCTCACTGCCAATCGTGCCTCCATCGACGACGTCTGCTCCATGGGCAGATCCAAACGAGATCGCAACATATTCATTGCCAAGGAGCCCCTCGGTTTCGATGGTGGCTACCGAGTCTTGCTTTATGATATTGCGAGTCGATTGGTTGAGGTCCATCCACACCGTGATCTTATCCGTCGGTTTACTTGGCAACTCCACGCTCCGCACGGACCCGCTGTGCACGCCGCCGACGCGAACGTCCGCACCCGAATCCAGGCCCACGACGCTGCCAAACTGTGTGTTCAGCCGATACGTCGATGAAAACAGATATTGCCTTCCACCGATGATGAAGATTCCTGACACCAGAATTGTCAGTGCCGCGATAAAAAAGGCTCCCAGTCGCGCCGCTCTTGACATATTTGCTCCTTACGAATCCCTCTTGAAGAATTCCCGCACAAGATCATCATTGCTTTCGGACAGCTGCTTGAAGCTGCCTTGCATCACCACTTTTCCTTTGTCCAGCAATGCCACGCTGTCTGCAATGGTCTTGGCACTCTGCAGGTCGTGCGTGACGACGATGGACGTCAGGGCATGTTCTTTTTGCAGCCTAAGAACCAGATCATCGATTTCGCCGGAGGTAATCGGGTCGAGTCCGGCCGTGGGCTCATCGAGAAGGAGGATTTCCGGCTGCAGCGCCAGCGCGCGCGCCAGACCCACCCGTTTTTGCATGCCCCCTGAAATATCACTCGGCATCTTTTTGAGATCGTGTTCCATTCCAACGCTAGCCAGCAATTCCTTCACCCGGGCGCTCCGTTCTGACGACGACATATTTGTATGCCGTTCCAGGGGGAACGCAACATTCTGCTCTACGGTCAGCGAGTCGTAGAGTGCCGCCTGCTGAAATAAGAACCCCATCTTGATCCGCAATCGATTCATCTCATTGAGGGCGAGACCCGAAATCTCCTGCCCTTGAATGCGAATCGAACCGCTATCCATTTGTTCGAGTCCAATGATCAACTTCAATAAAACGCTCTTCCCGGTGCCGCTCCGGCCGAGGACGGCGAGTGTCTCACCGCGAACCACCGTCAAACTGATTCCGTCCAAAACTTGTTGTGCGCCAAACGATTTGTCGACGTCTCGCAGTACCAAGACCGGCTCGCCGGGAACGCGGCCTGCCTGGTTGCTATCCAAGTCCGCTACTGCAATGGAGTTTTTCATGGGAAAAAAATAAGAATCAACTTGACGAGTATCACGTCAGCTAAAATCACAAACAGGGAGGACAACACGACTGAACTCGTTGCCGAACGCCCGACACCCTCGGTGCCCCCCCTCGTACGTCTTCCCTGAAAACAGGCCACCAAGCCGATGATCAGACCGAAGGCGCAGGTTCGAAATGTCGGTGCAAGAAAATCGCTGAAGCTCAGGCCCGAAAAACCCTTGTCCAGGAAGCGATGTAAGGAAATCGGGTCGGAAAGAGCCACTGCTACCCACCCTGCGAATACACCGCAGAAATCTGTCACGAGTGTCAGCAGGGGCAGGACCACGATGCACGCCAGGACGCGAGTGAAGACCAAAAGTTTGTAGGGATTTACAGCGGAAGCCTTAATGGCATCGATTTGCTCAGTTACTTTCATCGAGCCTAGCTCTGCGCCGATGCCGGCTCCCACTCGCCCGGCAACTACCAATCCGGTAACGATCGGTCCCATTTCGTGGATGATCGAGAAAACTATGGCGGCCGGAAGCATGGACTTCGCCCCGAAGCGCACCAAGCTGCTGCGGCTCTCAAGCGCAAGGACCGTTCCAATGGCGGCGCCGGCGAGGGCCACCAGTGGGAAAGATTTCGATCCTATTTCATCGAATTGCCGCAAGATCTCGCGGAGTTCAAATGGCCTTGTGACGGCGGCGCAGATCACCTTCCAGGAAAAGCTCCCCAGATCACCAAACCACTCGAACGAGCGGTTGATCGTGGTCCCGGATGAGGTAGAAATTGATTCCATATCTGACAACCTTTATGCGCCGGTCTAGGCAATCCTGAAACGGTGATCTAATTTCATCCAGCCCCGAGTGCGAATGGCTCATAAAGTTCCCGGATAGATTCAGGGGCAGGAATATTCGAGTGGTGGACCAATTCTTACCTATGGATTTTGAACAGCCGCAGTCCTGCCTGGCGATTTAAAACTGCCAATACGGTTCAACGTCGAATGTGGCCCTCCGTAACCAAATTCCAAGGCTAGATTTTCAACCGCACACGAATCGCAAGGCTAGGCGAGAGCCTAGCAATGGCGCGCCAGCACAAGTCATGGATGTCTGGACCTCAAGCGCAAATCAATCTGACTCATATGATAATTAAGAGGGTTTGTGTTGTCTGTCTCGTTTAGAACAGGCGGCGGGATGAGCAAATCGCTGTTAAATTGATATTTTGGAGCTGAACCAGCAGTGTGGACGCCACAGGTTTCGGTAAAACCTAGATATGAAGCGTGAAGTTTCACTCATTCCTAAAAGTCAATCGGCCACTCTCATTCTTACCAGGATAGATAGGGTATCGTTGGTTGCCTGGTGGTTCGCATCTGTAATTGGGGAGGAGGACCGGCTTCGCGGAACAGTCTTCTGTTACATCATCAGCAATTCTCGAAACACCGAGCGGATTCACGAACCCAGTCGCATCTTTCGGTTTGCTCTCCTCCTTCAGATAGGCGTCAATGTTCTCTTCCATTTCTACGGGAAATTGTGGCGCGGGACCAACTAGCTTTTCCTGGTAGACTTTCAGCATGATTTCTCGGAACACCGGGAGCGCGGCCAGAGTGCCCGTTTCCCTCGCGCCCAACGAGCGATTGTCATCGAAGCCGATGCGCACTGCCACAGTAATTCCGTCGGGCCCATAGGTGCATCCGATAAAAAGGGCGTCTCGATAGTTGTTTGTCGTGCCGGTCTTGCCCATGACAGGGACCGAAAAAGCAGGTGAGTCGAGAGCGTGCGCAGTGCCAGATGGGATGCGCACGACTCCGCGCAGCCCTTCTTGAATCATGGACAATCCATACTCATTGTCGTTCGCCAAACAGCAGGGCAACTGGTAGCGATTGACAACCTCTCCCCGCGTCCGTTGAATTTTGTCAATGATGTGTGTTTCTCCTGGCATTCCGCCAGCCATCAGCCGGTAGGCGTTTGCGAGTTCCAGTAACGTGACTTCAGATGCGCCGAGAGCCGTGGTGTCATAGCGCCGCAATTTGGTTTGGATCCCCACGTCTTGCGCCGTTTGCAAGAGGGGATCAATTCCGATCTGTTGAACTATCCAGATAGCTACTGCGTTTCTCGATTCCGCGAGGGCTTGCCGTGCCGGGATCAAACCTTTGAATTGATTATCATAATTGGCGATCCACATCACGGGACGGTCATGCGACATGATTACCGAGACGGGCTCGTCGGGCACGAGGGTATCGAGAACAAGAGCGCCTTGTCGAAAGGCCGCGAGGTAGACAATGGGTTTCATGGCCGAGCCTGGCTGGCGCTTCGATTGAGTGACGCGGTTATAGTCGCTGTACTTCGTGTTACGGCCTTTGTACACTTCGCGGCCGCCTGTCTCAGCCAGGATGGAGGAATCACTATTGCGAAGAACGACCACGGAGCCTTGAACAAGCCCTTTGTTCTCGGGATGGCGTTTCTCATAAACCTTCAAGCCATTCTCCAGGGCCACGTTCGCAATGCGTTGGATACGGTTGTCAACGGTCGAGTAAACTTGGAGGCGCCCTTCGAGGAGCTGGTCAATTCCGAGCTCGGCGCCGAGGTTGGAACCGAGTCGTTTGAGTTCCTCGAGAGTCGCTTCCACCGCGGCTGGCGCTTCGACCGGTTGCATGACACGCGCAGCCAATCGAATGGGCTCTAGCTCGAGGCGCTGAGCCAAGTCCGCAAGTAGGAAGTGATTGGCCACCATGAGATTCAATGTCTCATTTCTTCGGCGCGTGGGTTTTTGAATGTTTTCCAGTGAAGGAGCATATTCGCCAGGCGACTTTGTAATACCGGCCAGCACGGCTGCCTTGTCAGCCTCGTCCACCGTGAACGATTCAATTGGCTTATGAAAGTAATAATTTGAGACTGCCGCAAAGCCATATCGGCCATTCCCCAGATAGACGAAGCTCGCATATCGCGCAAAGATCTCTTCCTTGGCCCGGCGTTTAGACCCATACTGATTGCGCATCTCTTCCTCAATCCACAAAGAGAGACGGATCCCCTCTATTTTCAAAAGGAATTTGTTTGTGCCAGGCACATCGATGACGATCGCTAGAACGTGGGGAAGTATGCCCTCATGCTGAAGCGAGTTGCTATTTTTTGTGATGGAAAGCTCTTGCAGGAAGTAGCCGCGCACGAGTTGCTGAGTGATCGTCGAGCCCCCTTGCGGAAACACGGACGCGAGCTTGGAAGCATCTTCACTATCAAAAGGTGTGAAATGTGCGACCAAGGCTCGAATGTTTGTCTTGGCCAGCAATCGAAGGAAGACGCTATAGTCCACCCCGGAATGCGAGAAAAAGTTTTTATCCTCGGCCGACAGTATGGCTTCGCGCACGACGTCAGGAATTTCCTCATACCGAATGATGTCCCGACGTTCCCGCCCCAATTCAATGAGGACGCGACCCTTGGCGTCGTAAATGTGGCCCATCGCGGGGGGCTCAAAGCGAATAAATCCTTCCAGATCGGGAAGGTTTGTACGATTAAAGTTGACGTAGAGAGCTGTGAAGACCGCGAAGACCACCGGAATCAGAGCGATTCCAGCGACGACCCGAAAGACAACACGGGCCGCTCGATTGTTCTGGGCAGCGACAAATGCTTTATGTAATCGCGCGGGGAGCTGTCGAATGAAATGTTGAGTATTCGGCATGCGATCCGCCGGGAATTGCCATCACACCACCACAGACTGGGCCAACCTCTCCCCAAGTCCATCGGCCCTTTACGCTACGGCGCTTCTACC
This sequence comes from uncultured Acidobacteriota bacterium, assembly GCA_963768275.1. Lineage (GTDB taxonomy): Bacteria > Acidobacteriota > Terriglobia > Acidiferrales > UBA7541 > Palsa-360. The sequence goes on along the minus strand of CAVYHH010000022.1, from coordinate 145,070 downwards.
TGTCAATAAATGGACGACGAGGAGCACTAAGCCCACAACGAGGACGATATGAATGAATCCAGTGGTAACGTGAAATGCGAAAAATCCAAGTAACCAAAGAACGATCAAGACCGCTGCGATTATTCCGAGCATATTGAATCTCCTTGCTTCTCAGCGCGAGAGGCAGCAATTCTACTTTTGTGCGGTCCTCGGATGTCTATATCCTCGACATCGTTCCGCACACAGCCATATTAGGAGTCTCGAAAGGGAATATCTGTTCATTTCGGGACACTTTCGTTCTCGGATGTGATTCCGTAGCTGCACTCAAAGTGGGGTATACTCCTATTTTCCGAAGTCTCAGAATCGTTGAGAATGGGCTGGGGTCAAAAAGTGCGTCTCGCTCGCTTCAATAAGACTCACTTCTGGACACTCTAGGGTTGGACTGGGTGTTGGGTCCAGGCTTGTCTCTCATTCACACAATTTGCTTTTCTTGGAGCCGAAGTCGATAAAAACCCCTGGCATACAACCCATTGCCATTTGCCGTTTCATGCAAGATTCTGCGCCTGAAACGACAAGGTGTACGTTATTGAACAGAAATCCTCTTCCCTAGCGTGTAAAAGACTGCTTGGATCAGATGTTTTCAATCCGAGGGGAGAAGATACAAGATGGCTACAACAAAAGCTGAGAAATGCGCACATCCGGTTTGTTCGTGTATGACAACGTCGGGCAAATATTGCAGTACCGAGTGCGCGGCGATGGAAAAGACGCCAGATCTCGATTGTCTCTGCCGCCATAATGGCTGCAAGGGCAAGACGTCCTAACGAACAATTCGTTCAGCGACTCATGAACGTGCCACCTCATTGATACGAGCGTAGAACTGCGGCGTGCTTCAAGAAGTACGGAAAGAGAATTGTGCGTCCCAGGTGCTGCAACAAAGTGGACCAAAGCAAAAAACAGCAAGAGGAATATCAAGAACACCGTAGAAGTCAACGGGTTCGACGAAGAGCGGGATGAGTTGCTCCTTGAATCAATTTATGGCGACCATGGCCTGGCTCACTTGCGGCGTCCTCTTCAGGACGAGTATTTGACGTGGTTCTCCACTTTACAACCGCAACGATGCAAGGGCAGGGAATCATGCACGCTGTTCGCATGGTGGCGTAGTTTCCGCAAGATATAACTAACTATATTAGTAACCCACAATCCCCTTGCCTCGAGACGCTGCGCGCCAATCTACACCTTGCCCTATCGAAGGAGATTGACGCCGGCCGGTGCCAGCAGGCAAAGGGTTTTGGGTGCCCTAGCGCTCGCCGCGCTCGCTGAGGCACATTTGCGCACACAGACGAGGATGAGCAAGCCGAAAGACCAAGAATTCGATTGTTTCGAAACGAATTCACATAAGTCATGTGAAATCTGTCGTTTGCGCATTTCAGAGCCAGCGAAATCAGGGCGGTTCCGGTGATAACCGGGGCAAGAGGCATGGCGGAACCCGAGATGGACGCCCGCTCAGCTTGAGCGTGCATAGCGGATTCGCTAAGAGCAACCGATGCCGCCCCAGGAGGACGTCAAGATTTCCTGATCCCGAGGACAGGGAACCAGCTACTCCGCACTTTTCTGCTATGCTGCGCTTGGCTCTCTAATCCCGTCCATCCCAATGGAGGTCACGTTGAACTCACTAACCGAAGTTCGCGTTCTTTGTGTTGTGTTTCATTTTGGGATTCTTCTTGTGCTGGCCGCGGTTAGCTCCGCGCCCACTTGCGCCGCACCCGTACCGGCACTATGTCCCACGCTGGCCTCGCTAACTTTGCCGAATACCACGATTACTCAGACCCGTTTGATTGGCGCGGGAGAGTTTGCTCTTGCACCCGACGAGCACTCGCAAGATTCAGTGAAAAGTGGATTCAAGGACCTGCCCGCCTTCTGCCGCGTGACGGCCACTTTGCAGCCCACGAGCGATAGCGACATCAAGATGGAAGTATGGATGCCGGCATCGGGATGGAATGGAAAATTTCAGGCGGTCGGCAACGGTGGCTGGGCAGGGGCGATCAGCTACGGTGCGATGAGCCAGGCACTGAAGGAAGGTTACGCGACCGCCTCGACCGATACAGGACACACAGGCAATCGCGGCACATTCGCTCTTGGGCATCCCGAAAAGGTCGTCGATTTCGGGTACCGCGCTGTCCATGAGATGACGATGAAGGCCAAATCGATTATCGAAGCGTCTTACGGCAGGGGCGCGCGCATCTCTTACTGGAACGGCTGCTCTACCGGGGGACGCCAAGGCCTCAAGGAAGTGCAGCGCTATCCCAAGGATTATGACGGCGTGATTGCTGGCGCGGCTGCCAATCCGAGGACGCATCTCTCCACCTGGCAGATCTGGATCGGCCAGGCAATGATGAAAGAACCCGGAAGTTTCATCCCCAAGACCAAATACGCCATGATTCATAAAGCCGTGCTCGACTCTTGTGACGCGATCGACGGCGTAAAAGACGGGTTGATCAATGATCCCACTCGCTGCCATTTCAGCCCGAACACACTTTTGTGCAAAGGAGCGGACGCTCCAACGTGCCTTACGGCGCTACAAGTGGAAGCCATGACCAAGATCATGACGCCGGTGACGAACCCACGTTCAGGAAAGGAAATTTTTCCCACTTATGAGCCCGGCACCGAACTTGGTTGGGGTTTATTGGCCGGAGGTACCGAGCCGTTCGTCTATGCGCTCGATCAATACCGTTATGTAGTATTCAAGGACCCGAACTGGGATTGGCACACGCTGAATTTCGATAGCGACGTCGAACTCGCTGACAAAGTGGACAACGACACGATCAACGCGGTCAATCCTAATCTGTCGGAATTCGTGGCACACGGCGGAAAGCTCTTCATGTATCACGGTTGGGCCGATCCGAATGTCGCGCCGCGCGCGAGCATCGAGTACTACAACAACGTCGTCGAAGTTATGGGCGGCGCGGAGAAAACCGCGGGCTGGGTGCGTCTCTTCATGGTGCCAGGAATGGGGCATTGCGAAGGCGGGGAAGGACCCGATACCTTCAGCAAGATGCCGGTCATTGAAGACTGGGTCGAGAAAGGGAAAGCGCCGCAGCGAATCGTCGCCTCGCACCTGACGAATGGCGTGGTCGACCGCACTCGGCCGCTCTGCCCGTATCCGCAAGTGGCCAAGTATAAGGGCAGCAGGAACATCAACGAAGCGGACAATTTCGTTTGCAAAGCGCCTTGATCACTGTCGAAATGGAGCGAACCATTCAACGAATTGATTTGACACTAAAGATCTGAACTAATACTCTCCGCTTAATATTTCGTTCTTACCGCGCAATTGTCGCTCGCAAGGTGCCGAATGAAAGGATTGCTGATATTCGCTCTTGGCATAGCAGCCGCACTTCTGTTGAGTCCCTTTCCGACGCTAGCGCACCATGGCACGACGGCATATGACTTCGCCAAGACATTGACCTTGAAAGGAACCGTAACGAGATTTGACTGGGTGAATCCGCACGCATCCCTCGAGTGGGATGCGAAGACTGAAAATGGCGGAGTCGAACACTGGGTCGTCGAACTGACAAGCCCCGGGATGCTCACCAGATCTGGCTGGCATCATGACTCAGTGAAAGAAGGGGACGAGGTGACTATTTACTTTCACCCCTCCAAGAATGGCACGAAATTTGGTCTTTTCCAGAGGGTGGTATTTGCTGACGGTCGACCGGACCTGATCGATCCTCGGGCGCCATAGCGATATATGTCATTGGCTGTGGGCACGGTCTACGAAAGCGGAAAGGCGTTTCCAAATGCGGCATCGATTCCTGAGTTCAATCCTTGCGCTGGTTGCCGTGCTGTGCTACTCGCTCACCATTTTCGCGCAGGCTTCAGCTCCGACAAACGCGAAGAGCGCCAATGAGGCAATCTATTCAGGGAAACACCACGAGGGTTCGGCAGCGCCCCACGATCTTTCCGGGGTGTGGATGGTCAGCGAAAATTTCAGGTTTTCGCCTATTCACGAGCCGCCGAACAGTTTCCTTCAGCCCTGGGCATTGGCGAAACTGAATGCCGAACCCATGGCCCTTCGAAAGGATTTGCCGGGGGGCCATGCCGGTGGCGAAACAGCGCTGGGCAAGGACGAGGACATCAGCTGCAGTCAAATCAGCCTGACCGATTTCATTACCAAGCAAAAGCCCATTGAGATTGTGCAAACTCCGCAAAGAATCTTTATGTTCTTCGAATATTCGCACACTTTCCGTGAAATCTGGATGGATGGGCGGGCACTTCCGAAAGACCCGGATCCCTCATACTTCGGGAATTCCGTGGGCCGGTGGGAAGGCGATACCCTTGTCGTCGAGACCGTCGGATTCAACGATCAAACTGTAATCAATGGAATGCCTCATAGCGACGCTGTGCATTTAGTGGAGCGCTACACGCGCCCGAATCTTGATACTCTGGAGCTGAATTTGACGGCCACAGATTCCAAGGCGTATACCAAGCCTTGGACGGCGGGGCCAGTCAAGCTGGCCTGGCATCCGGATTGGGAGCTTGTGGAAGCTTTCTGTATTCAAGAGGACAACACCGCCTTTAAGAAGTCTATCATCGACTCGTCGTGGGCCCACGGACAAGCACCGAACAGCACTAAGGCTGACAAGAAGAGTGATCTGAAGTGAAATTCGACCGATTCTGATGCATCCGCGAGGAACTTGCAGATAAAAATTAAGTGGGCAATGAGAATTGAGCATAGTGATGCCATTCCCATCAGAGGGAATCGAGTGCTATCGCAAAGTGGTCCCCTAGAGATTGAAGTGTGATAGATGGTCCTCGGACTCTCGCCTCATAAACCTGATGTCTGAATGATTGTTTCTCACCGGGCTATGCCGTTACTCGATAACTCGCCATCATGCGGCGGATGGGAAGGCGTCTCGAGCGGTCGCAGCGGACGCGTAAGGGGCAACCGTTGCCGCCCCGGTTGGACTTCAAGATTTCCTGATCCTGAGGGCAGGGAATCAGCGACTCCGTTTCCGCGCGGGCGCGTGACGTCCTTGCTTCAAGGTACGGGGCACCAAGCTGTCCCCTGTGGCCCGGGCTTCGGTATTTTTTTGTGGGAATGTGTTCCCAAATGAAAACTAGTAGGGTGCCTTTCTAAATCGTCGCGGCAATCTTGCTCCGGAGGTTTTGTGCGTAGGATCAGGGCGCGGCTGGGGAAGATTCCATTAAGGGCGGATGCCCGCGATCTTGAGCCGGATGCGGTAGAGGCCGGTCCGCGCGGTGACGTATAGGGTCTTGCCGTCGGCGTCGCCCCAGGCACAGTTTGCGGGGAGCTCCGGGAACTGAATCGTACCGAGCAATTTGGCCTCAGGCGAGAAAATCATGATGCCGGCGGGCCCGGTGGCGTAGACATTCCCCGCTGTATCGACTTTCATCCCGTCGGGCACATCCTCTCCAGGAATGTTGGTCGCATCGAAAAACTTGCGGCCGTTCACGAGGGTGCCGTCGGCCTTCACGTCAAATACCATCCAGAATTTGTCCAGCCGCGAGTTCGCGACATAGAGCTTTTTTTCGTCGGGAGTAAAAGCGAGGCCATTGGGGTACGGGATATCTTTCGTGAGGAGGTCGAGCTTGCCCGCTGCCGTAATTCGGTAGACGCCGTTGAAGTCGAGTTCTTGCGTCGGCCGGTCTTTTGCATCGGCCGGAAAGTTCCGCATCAGTCCCGTTGGATCGGTGAAGTAGACGTCTCCATTTTTCTTTACGATGACATCGTTCGGGCTGTTCAGTCTCTTTCCATCATAGCGATCAGCCAGCACCGTCACCGAGCCATTTTTCTCAAGCCGGGTGACGCGGCGATTTCCATGTTCAGCGGAAATCAGGCGTCCCTCACGATCGAGCGTTAGGCCATTCGAGCCGATCAGCACTCCGTCAGGATAGGCGCCCTTAAAGATCTCGTTGCGGAAGACCGAGACATTTCCGTCGGGCGTCCATTTCATCACTTCGTTCGCGGGAATGTCGCTAAAGAGAAGATACCCGCCGCTGCGCGACCACACCGGTCCTTCGATAAACCTAAAATCACCGCGAATCTTCTCGACTTTGGCGGTGATAGGAACAATCTTGTCCAGTGCTGGATCAATCTTAGTGATCTTGCCGACTCCTGCGTCCTGGGCCTGACCCGGCGCGACCGCCAGCGCCATTAAGCTTGCCGCCCCGAACAGAAGCGCCCAAACCATCGTTTTTCGCATCTTGGTCACGAGTCTCTCCGCCGCGCCGACCTAGTTTCTGCAAAACCGTGGCGCTGAATACGGCTATTTGGGGACGGCTGGTGCCGCTTCGGGCACCATAACCTGTTTTAAAACCTTCTGTTCGTCTTCTGGATCGCACATGTATTCTTCAAGCTCCCAGCTGGCGGGCTCTAATTTGAAGATTTTACGGCCACCCCAAGGTTTGGTATAGGCGATCGGGTCGTCTACCGTGATATCCAGTTGCAAGTGATCACGGTCAACGCGCGTAAAACGCTCAACAAGATGTAGCTGATCGCTGTGCGGATGGCCTGACCTATCAAGCCACGTCCTGTCGTTGAAATCAATCGTGTCAACGACCAACGTCTTTCCATCCCACCTGCCAATTGAATCCCCAAACCAAAGGGAGTCGGGATGTAGAGGATGCTTTCGGCTCATATAAACGATGCGATAGACACGATCCGCCTCGTAGAGTAGGACGATCTTTTCATTACTCTGGATAAAGCTTATGGGATGGGCAAAACCATTGTAGATCCGCGGCACGCCCGCTGGTTCACAGCGCAAAATCGGATCATTGTCTTCGGCGCCTAAGACTGGAGGGTTCGACCAGTTAGTCTTTGCGGACTTGTATTTTGTTACCGCCCAAGGTGTCATTGGAGGTTCATCCTTCGTCATGTTCTCGGTGCTTTGCCCTCCCCACACTCCGGACAGGTCATGGGGGTCGAAAGGCTCAGAATTGGTTGCTTTCGATTGCTTTTCGGCCTGACCGTGAGTACCAGGCAAGAAAGCGACGAGCAAGGCGAGTACTACGATTAAAGACATCAATATATTTCGCATCAGGACTTTTCCTCCCTCGGCCGTGATTTCAAATGACCGAAAGACACTGTTTGGCGCGCCGTGACCGCCAATTGCGCCGAGGAATTTACTCGGATGCCGCCTGTATGTGTTTACCGTTCAAAATCATGTTCCCTGATCCCGCAATCTTTCCCACGTCCGAGCCGTTTTTTGCGATATGCAAGTCCACTGTGATTTGGTCTCCCGCCTTCATCATGTCCCTGTACCAACCGGCGCTATGCTTCATCATGCTGGGGGGAGGGGCTTCCACAGTCCACTTCTGCACGTTCCCGCTGCTATCCTTCACGTCAACATTGACAATACAGTGGGGATTAATGAACTGAAAGCTCGTCACCGTGCCCGATATGGTAACTACTTTTGCGTCGTCGTAGGCTATTGCGCCGTGGTGGGCAATCACCGGAACCGTAGCCAGCAGAAGACCACCGACTAGGGTGGAAGCGACTTGCAGCAACTTGGTTTTCACGGCACACCTCAAAAGGAACATATCCTGTAAAATCTAGCCCTTAGACTATCGCAACTCCATACTCCAAGCTACTCCTGACCGGTCTGGGCAACATTGGCCGGTTAAGTCATATGAAGTTCCTAATTAGTTAGATTATCGAAAAGGAAGAAATCGAGGAGGTCACAGCATGATCGTGCGTGATGAACAGCATTACCGGAATGTGGCCCACCGAGCAGAAGCAGTGACAGCGAGCGCCGCCGAGACTGCGGTGTTTTCGGCGCCGTCCTATCGGAATGAGAGGTTAGGCGTGGGGAAATGAATGTTCAGCTTATAGCAAATGTAGAGGACCAGGATCGCGCCCAGTGTGGAAAAAATCAGGCCGGCGGGATGATATCGTTCATTTGTCGGGCGCGAGAACATGTGAGTAACTGCGCCCCCCAGGATCGATCCGATTATGCCGAGCACGATCGTCCAGAAAATCGTTATGTGCACGTGCATCACCGATTTTGCGATAACTCCCGAGATTAACCCAATAAGGATATACCAAATTAAGTGAAACACGCTTTTTTCTCCATCGTTTACCTTCAAAACGTCGTCCGACTATAACCCAGGTTATGGCAATGAACCACACTCCCCTGTGGCATTAATCGGCTTTCCACATTGAAGTTCTTTTGGCACATCTGCGTCTGTTCCATATTGAACATATTCGAAAGCGCAGGCTAGCTTGTCTCCAGCGATACAAGCCGCCCTACAAGCAGTTAAGTAGCGCCGGGACAAATGGGACTCGGATTGCTCCTGAAAAATGGGCCGGGCGGTTGCGTTGGGACCCGAGATCGACCCGCGCTCAGTCGCGCGCAAAATCAATATATCCGTGTTGAATATCAGTCCTGATCAACTTTACGCGCAGTTTGTCTCCAACATCTGCTCCGTGCTGTCCTTGTGCCAATAATCCTTCCACGGCCGGCTTCAATATACGAACAAACGTTCCATGTACAGTCACTCCAGTAACGATGGCATCAAATATCTCGCCGATTCTACTGCTCATCGCTACGGCCGCGATCCGCTTGGACATTTCTCGCTCAACCTTTCGCGCGGCATCTTCTTTCAAGGTACAGTTGAGCGCGATTGCCGTGAGTTCGTCGTCTGAATAGGGAGCAGGCTGGCTTGCGAGCACGGCTCTGACGAGCCTTTGTGTGACCAGATCGGCGAAGCGTCGATTGGGAGCTGTGGAGTGAGTGTAGTCCTGCACGGCGAGACCGAAGTGCCCAGGCTCCGGATCACCGGGGCGCTCGAGCACATACTCCCCTGGTCCCATCAGCTTGATGACCGCCAAAGAAAGGTCGGCAAAATGATCCGGATCGGCAGCCTTACGCTTAGTCAAAAAATCGTTGAGCGCTTTGGAATCCGGATCGGTGGGGAGTTGTTCGCCTAGCTTCGCCGCGAGCTCCACAATTCGTTCCCAGCGCTCGGGCGTTTTTACCACGCGCCGGATCGACGAGACCTTGTTGGCTTCCAACATGCGAGCGACGACTTCATTGGCAGCGATCATGAAGTCTTCAATGAGTTCGGTCGCGCGGTTCTTCTCCTGCTTCACAACGTCCACAACTTTGTCGTTGAGCACGACAGGACTAACCTCAATGGTTTCGATGTTGAGGGCGCCATGCCGATGACGCATATTCTTGAGTGCTTGCGCAATCTCATCCTGTAGCTTGAGCTGCGATTGAAGTTCCGTTGAGGCAGCCACTTTGTCCGGGGCTCCGCCCTTATCCTCAAGCCAGGCCCCCACGCCGTTGTAAGCAAGCTGTGCTTTATTACGGACGATGGCTTGGTACACACCGGTTGAATCGACAGACCCATCCTTGCCGACTACAAACTCGATCACAATGCTCAGCTTGTCTTCGGTTTCGAGCAACGACGTGGTGTTTGTCGAGAGCTGCTCCGGCAGCATGGGAAAGTTCCGGACGCCCGCATACACAGTCGTTGTTTCCTTTGCAGCATGCGCATCAATCGCGGAGCTCTTGGAGACAAACGTATCGACGTCCGCAATTGCCACCAAGACCTTCGTTTCTCCATTTGGTAACCGCTCAGCTACTTCGGCCTGATCAAGATCCCGCGACGTGTCATTATCGATCGAAGACCACAGCAGACTGCGCAGATCGCGAATGGTTGGACTGGGCGCTATTGTTGGCGGATGCGCTTTTAGTTCCTCCAGCTCCTGCTGAACTTGCGGAGGGAACTCGGGCTCAAAGCCGTTCTCAACCATTATTTGTTTAGCTGCGGCCTTAAGGTCAATTTGGCGAAGAGGAGTGTTGTTCATAGGTGCCGTGACGAAGATGCCTCACAAAGGGTGGCCGTGCTCAGTAGCTCCCAGACTGAATTGCGAGCTATTTGGCAACTGCCTTGCGGCGGCCCCTGCAGAAGCATGGACAATATAGAGTTCCGCTGGGCGACGTCAAGCTGCTTAGAAAGGTTGAGGGTGTGGTCTTTCCGGGCGCCGTCGAACCGACTGAAAATCGCATATATTGTCATCGGGCGGAACGATTGGGAAGTTCAAAACAGTGATACGTCATTCTCAAGACCTTGCCGCTATTCGCGAGGAACATATCCGGACGAACCATACCTCTGGCGATTCCGGGCTGATTTTAGTGCGAGGTTGCAGCGATGGGTTGGATCGGGCGCGGTGGAGACCGGTCGTGGTTTGCAAGAGGGCGCGCCGTCGTCCTGGCGCTTTTGCTCTTTGTCGGCTGGCCGCTCCATACTGCGGCCCACGCGGTCCTTTCGCACGAAGCCATCATCGACGGCGTATAGGACACCAACATACGGCCGTTACTTTTAAAGCGCTTTCCCGAGGCCATGGTCCGTATCCGTGGAACCTATCCTTTACCAATAACACATATGCGACGGTTCTCAGACAAATGCAGTGATTGGGGTCATGCATCGATTTGACCGCTGACTCCCCTCAGGCTCAGGCCAGCATTGATGGCAAATTCGTTGTTTCCAGCGCAGGAGGAGCGTACGATTCGCGAGACAGTTGTCCAAAATCGGAAATTCCGGATGAATGGATTTATTCTCGAGGAGCAATGACTCATGTCCATCGCATCGTCAACGCTCGAAGCCTGCGCGCCTAGTAGCCGCGCCATTCGGATGACAGTCCGCGCAAGAGTACTCGCCGCTTATTTCGTCACCCTATTTGCTTGTGGCGCATCGCCCGCCCTCGCACAGGACAAGCCCGACCCGAGATCCGAGATCGGCGGGTTGAAATCGAAATTCGTGGATGTGAACGGGGTGAAGGCGCGCTATTACGAAGCGGGCCAGGGTGAGCCAATGGTGATCGTGCATGGCGGGTTTACCGCCGGATCGTCGACAGCCAATGTTTTTTCACGCAATATTCCCAGCCTCGCGAAGCATTTCCACATTTTCGCAGTCGACCGCCTGGCCAGCGGTATGTCCGGCAATCCCACCAGCGACATGCAATATAGTTATCAGGGCGACGTCGACTTCGTTTACAACTTTATCCAGACACTCAAGCTCGGCAAGGTTCACCTGGTCGGCCACTCCGCGGGAGGCGCGATTGTCCTGTATCTCGCCGTTGAACATCCTGATATCGCGCGCACGCTGACGATTCTAGCCGTGGGGCCGGAAAATCCGCCCCAACCACAGACAAAACTTGCGAATATGCTAAAGAAGTGCCCGGACCAATCGCAATACGCGGGGTTGAAGTGCCGCGTCTACGAATTGGCCTGGCTGCCGACTACTTTCGACGATGAGTACTGGAAAGCCGATGAGTACATGGCCGGCCTGCAAAAGTCCAAGGAAGCGCGCGACAAACTCCGCTCCGGCTCCGGCGAATCGCAGCAAGCCGCCGCGGCGTACCGCGACAAGATGCTCGACCGCATTAAGACGGAAGGCAATCTGCAGATGCCGGTCCTTATGGTTGCGGGCAAGAACGACGTGCTCGACTGGGGCGAGGCCGACGCCACGGCGCAACTGAAGGGCGAGATGGCGCTATTCGATATCATCGCCGCGAAAGACACCAAGGTACAGCTATTCATCTTCACCAATGCCGGCCATTTCATGTACCGTGAACATCCAGAGGAGTTCAACGCACTGCTGGTCACTTGGACCGATTATTGGAAAAACAATCCGCCCCAACCTCCCGCGGGCGATTTTCAACTACCGTAACCTAGTCCCGAAATGCGCTCTTCGCCATGGTCTGTGCCACCGGTGTCCCGTGACGGCTTTCGTCGCCTTGTCCGAAAAAGAGTGATTGGATTTCCATGCCCACTCAAAGAAGTTACATGTGTGGCCGCGCATTAGGCTTCGTATCCGTCAGAAATTTCTAATCCAAACTTCTGTACTCCCGATCAAGTGCGAGATCTTGTGAGGATTTGTTCGCTCTTTTCACCCATGACCACGGGGAGGCGTGCCATTCCACGCCAGGCATCCAAACTCACTGGAATTGCAGGTGCGAGCAAAGTCACAACTTCCAGTGATATTGATCACATCTGGTGCCACTCCCCGCGGGATATCCTTTGTTGCGTGAGGCTTAAGAAACAAGTGTTGGCTGCAGGGTGCCGTCGTGAAGGGAATTTTTAAGCTCGCTTACAAGCTGCTCGTCAACGACAAGGCAAAATTCACTGCTTTGCTGGTCGGGATCACCTTTGCGGTCTTTTTGATGATGTTCATCACCTCCATGTTCTTCGGCGTCTTGAACCATGCCTCCGCGAATGTCGTAAACATCGGGGCTTCGATCTGGGTGATGGATCCATCTGTCCAGGCAATAATCAGCTCCATTGGCATGCCGGATTACGTCCTGGACGCCGTGCGCAGCATGCAGGGCGTGAAATACGCAGTGCCTCTCTATTCTGGCGGTGCACTGGTCAAGCTTCCCGACGGGACCTATCAAGGGGTAACGGTGGTCGGCTTGGACGACACCAGTCTGTTTGGCCGGCCCATGCTGACGGAAGGAAAGATCGAGGATATCTATGCAGAAAACGGCTTCATCGTGGTCGCCGACGCGGAATACGAGAAGCTGGAGAATCCGCACGTGGGCTCGGAGTTTGAACTGAACGACCACCGCGGCGTGATCGTGGGGGTCGGCAAGGTAACGGTCTCCGGCCTTTTTGGATTGCCTACCCTGTACACTACCTACGACCGGGCCGTTCAGTACATTCCCAACCCCCGCTACACCATCTCCTACGTTCTCGCGGAGCCGAAAAGCCCGGACGACATTCAAAAGATCAAGCAGCAGGTTGCCGCGCTGGGATACGTGGCCCTGACGAAGCAAGAGTTCATCAATAAGAACGCCTCGTTCTTTGTCTTCCAGACGGGCGGAGGAACCAACATCCTCATCATGACACTGATCAGTTTTATTGTCGGGCTGTCCATTTCGGGGCAGACCTTCTACACGTTCATTCTGGAAAACTTGGAACGGTTCGGCGCATTAAAAGCCATCGGCACGCGGAGCAACGAATTAGTGGGCATGATCCTGTTCCAGGCATTCTTCACGGCCCTCACCGGCTACGGGCTGGGCGTGGGCCTGTGCACGCTGCTCATCTTTCTCGCCAAGCTAAGGTTGGCGAGCTACGCCGCCATGATCACCTACCCGAGTCTTCTGCTGTCGTTTGTGATGGTTCTGGTCATCGCGGGGATTTCCAGCTACGTGGGTGTGCGGCGGGTGCTGCGGATCGAGCCGTTCGAAATCTTCCGAGGTTGAAATGCCGAGTATCGCCATCCAAGCGACGGGGCTGAGCAAGTGGTTTGGCGAAGGCGAGGCCAAGACGATGGCGGTGCGCGACGTCAATCTCCAGGCCTCATTCGGCGAAATGATCTACATCGTCGGCCCGTCGGGCAGCGGCAAGACGACGCTGCTGAGTCTTCTCTCCGGAATTCTCAGGCCGAATTCCGGCATCGTCACAGTGGACGGAGTGGATATCTGGAGCCTGAATGCCGACCAGTTGGCCGATTTCCGGCTGAACAAAATCGGCTTTGTGTTCCAGGATTATCACCTGTTCCCACGCCTGAACACCGCCGAAAATGTGGCGATTCCGCTGATTTTGAGGAAAACGGACTGGGAGGAAGCCATCCGGGAAGCGGCCAAATACCTGGAGATTGTGGGCCTGAAGGGACGCGCGGATCTGCCTCCGGTGAAGCTCAGCGGTGGCGAACAGCAACGAGTGGCCATTGCCCGGGCCATGGCCGGCCAGCCGGACATTCTGATCCTGGACGAGCCCACGGCTTCCCTGGACGGCGACACCGGGCACGCGATCCTAGAGTTCGTGCACGAGAACGTCCTGAACAGCAATCGCTGCATCGTAGTCGTTACTCACGACGCGAGAATCTATGAGTTTGCGACGCGAATACTGAAGATGGAAGACGGCCGGCTCATCGCGGAAGAGAAAAGCGTGGCCGCAATGGAAAAAGGGTGAGGTATGAGGTACAGACTCCTATTTACAATCGCATTCCTCGGCATCCTGGCCGGTTGCGTGGCCGGTTACGTTTTCAGCCTCGAAAAACCGGCGCAGCCGCCCGTATTCGATCCGCCTTCGAATCCTTACACGCAAGGCATCTACGCGGAAGGCATTGTGGAAAGCGATCAGCCCAGCGGCGAGAACATCAGTGTCTATCCCGAAGTTCCAGGCACCGTGAAGCAAATTCTTGTCGCCGAAGGCCAGGTGGTGCACAAAGGCGATCCGCTGGTGTTGATCGATGATTCCATCCAAAGGGCAACCGCGGAACAACTGCAATCACAGGCGCAGGCCGCGTCGTCGCTGCTTCAAGAGCTCAGAGCGGAGCCAAGAAAAGAGAACCTCGACGTGGCAGAGTCTCAAGTCGAATCGGCGCAGGCAACTCTCAAAACCACCGAGGACGAACTGGCCAAGCAGGAAAATGCGTACGAAACGGACCCGAAGTCCATCAGCAAGGATGCCTTGGACAGTGCGGTCAACGCGGCCGCGGTTGCGAAGGCCAACCTTGCCGTGGCGCAGAAACAATATGACCTGACCAAAGCGGGCGCCTGGTCCTACGACGTCACCAATCAGGAACGCCAGCAAAACGCACTGCAAAAATCCTACATGGCATCGAGCGCCTTGCTTTCCAAGTACACGCTCCGCGCGCCAAAAGACGGCATGGTGCTGTCCATCAATCCGACGCCCGGGAGCTTCGTATCCCCGCAAGGCTCTTACGACAGCTACACGCAGGGCATGCTTCCCGTACTGGTGCTCGGAAGCCCGCAAGCGTCCCTGAATGTGCGTTGCTACGTCGATGAAATCCTCGTGCATCGGCTCCCCGCGCCAAACAAGATGAAGGCGCAAATGTCGATCCGTGGGTCGACTACGAAGCTTCCTCTCGATTACGTAAGGATGCAGCCGTTCGTGTCTCCCAAGATCGAGCTTTCCAACCAGAGGACCGAGCGTGTCGACGTCAGGGTGCTGCCCGTAATTTTTAGAATTGAGAAGTCCGAGAATACGTACCTCTACCCTGGCGAATTAGTGGACGTATTCATTGGTGAGTGAGGATTGAAATGTTGCGTCGTGCAAAATCGATTGTTGCTCAAGGGGCCTTAGCCGCCTTCGCGACCTGGACGCTCCTGTTGGCCGGATGCACGGTAGGCCCGAAGTACGCGCGGCCGTCGGTGCAAACTCCCAAAGCTTACAAGGAGCTTGCTGCGGGGGATCTCACACAGTCAGACCAATGGAAATCAGCCCAGCCAAGCGATGGTGCGGCTCGTGGAAAGTGGTGGGAAGTTTTCCATGACTCTCAGCTGAACGCGTTTGAACAAAAAGCGGATACATCAAACCAGAACATTGCCGCAGCGACTGCAAATTTCTTTGCCGCCCGCGCTGTAGTTCGGGAAGCGCGCTCGCAATACTTCCCGACGGTCGCAACGAATCCAAGCATCATGAATGCGCGCCCTTCGGCGGGCCAGTTTGGCGGGGTGCACTCGGGAAGTTCTTCGACCTCGGGATTCACTCTCTCTTCCTTCACCGATTACTCGCTGCCTGCGGACGCGTCCTGGGAACCCGACTTGTGGGGCCGGGTGCGCAACACGGTGAGGGGAGCCACGTACGCGGCGCAAGCAAGCAGCGCCGACTTGGAAAATGTGCGCCTCTCCGTCGAGGCGGACCTTGCGGCCGACTACTACCAGCTCCGCGCGCAGGATGCCTTGAAGCAGCTTTTTGACGCCACGGTCATCGCTTATCAGGAATCTCTGAACCTCACCCAAGTCCAATTCAAAGCCGGAATTGGAACAGACGAAGCGGTCGCTCAAGCCGAAGCTCAACTGGAAGCTACACAAGCGCAGGATACGAACCTCGGCGTTCTGCGAGCGCAGTACGAGCACGCGATCGCTCTGCTGGTGGGCGAACCGGCATCGACATTTTCCGTTCCTGTAGAACCACTGAACGCGAATCCTCCGGCAATCCCTCCCGGCATCCCCGCCGATCTTCTCGAGCGCCGCCCGGACATCGCCGCCTCCGAACGCGCGATGGCGCAAGCGAATGCGCAGATTGGCATAGCGAAAGCCGCTTACTATCCGAATATCACATTGAGTGCGACGGGCGGGTTCGGCAGCGCTTCCATCGCGGATTGGTTTGCGTGGCCGAGCCGATTCTGGTCGGTGGGACCGAGTCTTGCGGAAACGATTTTTGACGCGGGATTGCGAAAGGCCACCGTCCAACAGTTTCAGGCCACTTACGATCAAACGGTGGCGAATTACCGGCAGACCGTATTGACCGCCTTCCAGCAAGTGGAAGACAATCTGGCGGCCGTGAGAATCCTGTCCCAGGATATTCAGCAGCAGGATGCCGCCGTGCAATCGGCCCGAAGAAGCTTGCAGGAAGCGACGGTGCGCTATGAGGCCGGGCTTGATCCCTACCTGAACGTAATCGCGGCCCAAACGGTTGTACTGAATGACCAGCAAACTGCGGTGAATTTTCGCATGCAGCAAATGGTCGCGAGCGTCCAGCTAATCAAGGCGCTAGGCGGCGGCTGGGATGTCGCGCAGCTTCCGTCGCCGAAACAGTTGAGAACCATTGCTCCTAGCGGTCCAAATTCGTTGCTTCCGTAATGGGGTTAGCGATTGTGGTGTCGCCGCTCTATGCATCTGATTGGCCGTCATCTATTGATTGGGACGTTCCCCGGTTCTCGCAGGAGGTTGGCAATTGAGTCAAAGCCTTTTAGTGCCGCTTGACGGTTCAACTCTTGCAGAGCTTGCATTGCCTGAGGCGCTCGCATTAGCAAAGCTGCCCGAGTCGAGAGTGATTCTCCTCCACGTGGTTCCTCCCATAGAGGATGTAATTTCCGACGGTGAAGTGATCACAATCGATCAGCAGTGGGAGAACCGGAGAATCCACGCGGTGCACTATCTGGAGAGTATCTGCGCCCGGCCTGACTGGAAGAACGTGAAGGTGGCTGTCGCCGTCGAAATGGGCATCCCAGCCGAGGTGATCCTCGATTTTGCCCGAAAGCACAAAATCGATCGGATCGTGATGACCACGCATGGCCGGACTGGCATCAATAGATGGGTTTACGGGAGCGTCGCCGATAAAGTGCTTCGAGCTGCTGACAGAACTGTGGTGCTTGTCCGCGCGGGATTGCCAATTGGGCCACAGTCAATTAACAGCAGTGCGCTTTAAGATAGGGCTTTCGGCGATGGAGGACCCGCGAGGAAGAACAGTGGGCTCCCGCGAAAGCCAGAATGGAAACAGGGGGGAATCATGGGACTGCACCGAACAATCCTGCTTGCTGCCTTGCTCTTGGCCCTCTGCGCCGCAGGCGCCAGAGGAAACCCAGCCCAAGATCAAAATCAGCTTCCGGCGGACTATGTGCCATCCGGCGCAGCGATCTACACTCAGTATTGCGCCGCATGCCACGGAGCGGACGCCAGGGGGAACGGCCCTGTGAAGAAGGCGCTTCGGAAACCCGCGCCGGACCTCACGACATTGGCCAAGCGTCACGGCGGCAAATTTCCATATGCCTACGTCACTGGAGTTCTTCGCTTTGCTCCCGGTGTTCTGTCTCACGGATCGGGTGATATGCCCATGTGGGGGCCCCTTTTTGAATACTACTACAATCAGAAATCCGCACAGCAGCGCATCCAGAACCTCTGCGACTTTCTGGCGGCTCTGCAGGAAAAGTAATCGCCAGAAACGCCGGAGCGCGGAACACGCCCGTCAGCTTCTGGGTCAATTCCGAGTCAGCAAAGACTCCCCGCGCTGATTCCGAGGGAATTCCTCGCCCCTCGAATCCATTCTTGACGGAGTTCAGACTCTCTAGATTCTAGCGAAGTGAAGAAGTCGCAGCATATTCGACGCGCCTTAGATCTTGGCAAGAGGAAGCAATGACAGGATTGTCTTTATTTGGTTTTCTGCGTGCCAGCAGTCACCTGCTCGTCTTCGGCCTTTTGCCAACTGGAATCGGGGTTGTATTCCTTCATGGCTTTAGCGAGAACAGTGGTCTGCTTGCCGAGATCCTTCTGATACACCACACCTTTCTCGTTGACGATGAATGTCATCACGCCGGACGATCTGTATTCCGCGGGATAAGCCACGAAAGCGAAACCCTCGGTCATTTTGCCGTTTACGATGTAACTTTTGGCGCCGCCCGGGGCATTTTCACCTTCACGGGTAAGGATGTGGTAATAGTAACCGCGGTAAGGAGTCGGAACGTCGTTCCGGCTTTTGACATAGCCCTCAGCCACGGCTGACGCCACCAGCGGCCCGATAGGGCTCTGGGGTTCCCCACTACTCGCATTCCAATAGAGGCCGTTGTGCTGCCCCTCGTCACTGAATATTTTCTGGGCATACTCGTTGTGTCGTGTAGAGTGGTATTCCTTTTCCGCCGCCACGAGTTCCTGGCAAACGCGAATGGTCGATATTTCATTCCCGCCGATTCGTCTATACAAGATTTCTTTCTTGCCCGCATCGGTGTCGAAATACCACGAATTACTTTTGTTCACGAGCGGAATGGGCGTGGGCCAATTCTCCGCGCCGATATACAAAGTGGTGGTTCCATCTGGTTCTTTCATCAGGCGGTGCATTTCCTGATATTTCTGTACGAAATTGGCGCGGTTTTGGGCATCCTCGGTTTCATCACCCGACGAGACGATTCGTTTTTCATCTGGTCCGAGGATATCGAGCAGCGCCTTTTCGTCGTTATTCTGCGCCGCCGTGACGAGGGCGTTGCTCGCGTCTTCCGCCGATGAAAATGTTTTCTGGCCCTGTTCTTGCGCCATCGAACGGGTGGACAAGCATCCCGTCAAAAGCACGGCAATGGCGGCTATTTTGGAAAATCGGGCCAAATGAAATTTGTGGAAATTGAGGTTCATTCGCCGCATAGGCTTTTCTCCATTTCTATATGTCACGATCTGCAAGGAAGTTATACGAACCATCTCCAAGTAAAGCCCGCACCCCTACGAGACCTAGATTACCGACGCCCGCCACCGCCGCCGTGAGGTGCTCCGCCACCACCGCCACCACGTGATCCGCCGCCGCTCGGCGCTGACCTGCCGCCGATGCTCCCGCTCCCGCGTGACGAATAGCTCCTTGTTTGTCCGCCCTGGCCGTAGCCGCTGAAAGCACCCGAGCTGGTTCCGCTCTGACCGCGAGGTTCCGCGTATCCTCGAGCAGCCTGGTTGCTTCCCTCGAAAGGCCTGGTCGTCCCGCCGGGACGGTTGTAAACTCCGCCGCGCCCGCCGAAGGTTCCGGCGGGAGGCCTGCTCCCGGGACTCGGGCGGGCTGCAAATCCGCCGCGTTCGCCTCCTCCTCGGTAATAATAGTTCCGGTTGTAAAACGTGGTGCTCCGGGAGTAGTACCTGTTCTGGTTAAAAATTGGGTACCGGTTGTGCCAGTCGAATCCCCAATGAGGCCAACCCCATCCAAAACCACCGAAGAAACCGATTCCAAAACCGATTCCAAATGAAAGGTAAGGCCCTTCATACCAAATTCCGGGATAGGGGTACCACCCCGGCCACGGCGCGATGGGATATCCGTAGACCAGCCAAGGATCATAGGCAGGAACATAAACGACATCGGGGGCAGCAGGCTGAATGTCGACCGTCGAGCCTTGCGTGGTCACAGTTTGCTGCGGCGTTGACTGCAGGGTGCCGGCCTGCTGCGCCTTCTGGCGCATCACCTGCACGGCATCCATCACAGCCTGCTGCTGGTTGTAGTAAGCGTCGCCGAGAGACGACGTCCAAGAGAGGTTCTTGTCCATATTTCCGAGGACGGATGGAAATGCGGTGAGCGCCTTGACGCTTGGGTCCCAAGGTTGTTGGTCCACGGCCTGACCCAGTGCTTCGCCCTTCAGATCAGGATGATCCTGCACCCATCGGTCGGCCTGAACGACTTGCTCGGGAAACGTGGATGCCGCCAAAATCTGCGCCACCAGCGAATCCGGATACAGCGCAATTGGCGCTACCAGCTGTTGCAATTGCTCCGGCGTCTGCTGCGTGTAGGGAGGTGCAGGCGTGGTCTGCGCCGGAGCTTGCGCGTCTTGATAGGCGGACAGGTTCTGGGGCAATGTCGTGAACAGCAGAGCGAAGGACAACAGGGAGACTAAAACCTGCCTACCCAATCGAGGCCTTAAGAACCCGGCGGCACGTCCGAAAATTTTCATGTTCTTGATCCTCCTCCGCACCTTCATCGTTCCAGGCCTTCGATAGTATTAGGATGTGCAAAACACGGTTCAAGTTGGTTCCCACTTGGTGTATCACGACAAACCCAACCCTCCAAACCCAAACACGAGAAAACACGCTGGCTGATCGATGAAGGAATTCGCCTTCTACCCCCCATTTCGGTTTTTTCTAATTCCCCTTGCCGGCAGTTCGCTCCGCGACCTCATTCCACTTGTTTCTCTGGGCTGCCACTACCCCCATCAGGTTGCTCGAATTTTGGCCGCGGTTCCGTGACGTGGATCACATCAAGTGTCACTCTCCAGCCCGAGTGGCTGAGCAAGGATCGTTCTGGCCTTTCGGCTCATGAACTTGATTCGTTACGTAGCCTGGCAACGCCATCCGTCTCGCTCCAGAACTTCCCGGCAAAGCTTGCGATAAGCTTCAGGATCGAGCTTCAAGCGTGCCTCCTTAGCACGGATCCCTCCCCAGTTGGACATAGAGATTTCCTGATCCCGACGGAAGGGAATCGACTACTCCGTTTCCGCATGGGCGCATGACGTCGTCGACTCGAGAGATGGAACACTAGATGTGAGTGCGAGCGGCAGGCGATAAGTGATCTGCATTACGTCACAGCGTGACCTGCATCACTGCGTGTACTTCACGTATTAGCGCTACATGGACTTCTAAGAAGGATTCGCTAGGAGGTCTCGGCAATGAATTCCACGAAGCCTGATCGTAGAGGATTCTTGAAGGGAAGTGCAGCTCTGGCTGGCTTGACTGTGGGAGCGATACCGTTCGTGAATGGCAAAGCACGCGCGGCCGACGAACCCACCACCAAGCGGGGCGTAACCCCTGACGACCCCATCATCGAGGATTTAGCCTACGGTGGGCGTTCCAGCTTCGAGACCACTACACGGGCGCACAGTGTCGGAGTACTAAATGCCACGGGATTGCGGAATCTGACTCCGCTTCAGGATACGATCGGAGCCATTACCCCATCCAGTTTCCATTTTTTGGTGTTGCGCGAGCAGCATCTTCCGAACATTGATCCCAAGGAGCACACTCTTCTGATCCACGGCATGGTGGACCGTCCCTTGGTCTTCACCATGGACGAATTGAAGCGCTTCCCTTCCGTATCCGAAGTTCATTTCCTGGAGTGCACTGGAAACAGCGGGGTGATGCATTACAAGTCCTACCTGAGCGACATGAAGAAGTACCCCGATGTGGCCAAGGACGTTCGTTTCATCCAGGCGCTTCACGGACGAACCTCTTCCAGTGAATGGACAGGGGTACGCCTTTCTTTGCTGCTCAAGGAATGCGGTGTGCAAGCGGGGGCGAGTTGGATCGTCGCGGAAGGCAATGACACGGAAAAGCATGCGAAGAGCATGCCGCTCGAGAAGTGTATGGACGACGTGATCGTGGCGTACGGTCAAAATGGCGAAGCCCTGCGGCGAGAACAGGGCTATCCGTTGAGGCTGCTCGTTCCCGGCTGGCAAGGGGTCAACAATGTGAAGTATTTGAGGAACATTAAGGTCGTGGACAAGCCTTACTATTTTCAGAGCGAGACCACTGCCTACACAAACTTGCGACCGGACGGCAAGGCATCCATATACGAATCTCAAGTCGGACCGAAGTCGCTGATCACCTTTCCCTGTGATGGCCACCAACTCAACGAGCGCGGCTATTATCAGATCACCGGCCTAGCCTGGTCCGGAAGGGGCGCGATCAGCCGCGTGGAAGTCAGCACCGATAACGGGCGGACCTGGAAGGACGCGGTTCTTCAGATGCCGATCTATCGAAAGGCGCATACGCGATTCCGCTTTGACTGGAATTGGGACGGCTCGGAAGCCGTGATCATGTCCCGCTGCACGAATGAATTTGGCGATATTCAACCGACGTTTTCGGAGCTAGCACAAATGTGGGGTAATGCCAGAGAACCTCACATCCCAGCTGCTGAAGTTATAAAGTTTTGGGAAACGGCAAATATCTCGGAGTTTCTCAACAATCCGATTCAGCCCTGGAAAATCGGGAAAGATGGGAGCGTCAAAGATGCGCTTTACACCAATCTCAATATCAAGGTCTAGTTCTCTATTGGCGGTGGTGGCTCTGTTCGCGTGTGCCGCAGCCATGGCGCAGTCCCCTACCTACAAGATGGGGAGGACGCCGACGGAGGCTGAAGTGCGTGCCTGGGATCATGCTGTAGGTCCCGACGGAAAGGAGCTCCCTCCCGGAAGCGGAACCGCGGTAGAAGGCGCGAAGATCTATGCCGCTAAGTGCTCCTTCTGTCATGGAAGAAACGCAGAGGGCAATTTTCCGTTCGCGCGTTTGGCGGGCGGCGTTGGCACACTCAATACCCCCACCCCTCAAAAAAGCGCCGCGAGCTATTTGCCCTATGCGACTACGATTTGGGACTTCATCAACCGCGCCATGCCGCGCGATGCTGAGGGAACTCTAAGCCCAAGCGAGGTTTACGCTGTGACCGCCTTCATACTCTTCCAGAACGGGACCATTAAGGAGACCGATGTTCTGGATAAGAAGAGTTTGGTGGAGGTCGTAATGCCGAATCGTTATGGATTTTTTCCGGACCCCCCACAATCAAAGCCCGATAAGGACCACTCTTGGCTGCCCTATTGGGACCAGGTGAAAGATCTGCGGCAAAATGACAAGGCCTTCGGGGGTCGGTAGGAAGGTCGAAACCTTACGCCGCTGCTGAAGATAGCATCCGGATCAGTGGCTTTCGTCACGGCTTTCACGCGAATAACGCTGGATCGAGGATGCGGCAGTCCGCCAATGAGTATTTGCCCCCCAAAAGCCCCGTGTCGTCGCCGGAACATTAAAGCGGCAGGCCTGCAAGCGGACCACGCACTGCGCTGACTGAGCGCTTCATATACTCTCCCTGCAAGCTCGTCAGTGAGTTCCGCTTATCTTTGTTGATCCGGCCTTCTCCGCCGAATCCATAATCAGTTTGGCTACCTCATCGGGATGCGAGAGCGGAGACGCGTGGCTAGCGGGTAGCTCAATTGTAATGGCTCCCATACGTTTGGCCATGAACCGCTGCACTTCTGCGCACTGCTCCATGTCGTTCGCTGAAATCTGGAACCAGGAAGGTTTCGCCCGCCAGGCGGCTTGTGTCACCTTGTCCGTGAACGATTGGGTGGCGATGGGGCGTTCAGTGGCAGCCAAGACTCGCGCATCGGCGAGGTCCAAATCTCCGGCCCAAGCTTCAGGATACGCGTCGGTATCCAGCCACTTGCGACCGGCTTCGTCCGTGTGAATTGGCGAGGAAGCTTTCCGAGGACACTGTCGCAACATGTCTCCTGAGCCTTCGCCAGCATCGGGTGCGAGGGCAGCAACATACACCAAGCCAATGACGTTCGATTCGTTGCCGGCCTCGGTGATTACGACTCCTCCCCAGGAATGGCCTACGAGAATCACCGGCGCTTGTTGCCTGGCAACGACACTCTTCGTCATGGCAGCGTCCGCTGCCAGGGATGTGAGTGGAATGGGAACGACCGTAACGTGGAATCCATTGACCTGCAGCAATCGGATGACTTTCGTCCAGATCGAGCCGTCCTCATATGCGCCAGGGACCAAAACAATGTTCGGTTTGGAAGATGCGGCCGCGCCGGTTCGCGCTTGCGCTGAATACAGCTGGGAGAAACGCGGAAGAGAACTCAGAAACACTGCCAGCGACGCAACTAGAGCTGTCTGAACAATCTTCTTTATTCTGATATGCAGGAATTGATTTAAAATTAAAGCTCGGCAATTCATATATCCCCCCGCAAAGTATTTTCCATGTGCACTTTTGGGATCACCGGCCCGTTGATCCTGATAGGTTATCCCAATTGGGTCAACAGGTTCACCGAAATCGCTTTACTGGCTGACTGTCAAGCTTACGGCTACTTCAAAGTGCAATCGAGAAGCCAAATGTTTTTGAGCTTTGGGATTCTTTCCGAAAAGGCCATGCAGTCGAGAACTTTGCTGAGGCATCGCAAACCGAGGCGGTCACATATAAATTGTCAGTCGGCCGCAAAGTCAAAATGGGAATCACGTGATCAGCCAAAGTACTAGAGCAACATATCGAAAGCGGCTCGCATTTCGGAAAAATCGCCGCTGAAGAATTGAACTACCGCGTGCAGAAGCTGGAGGTCCAGGGATCTCGCTAGGCGGCAGGGGGCTCGGCTTTTGAGAGCGTCCGCATGTTCGGGCTCTTACCTGCGGTTCTGGCTGATGGATGTTGCCATGGTCCAGTCCCAGTGTTGCCCTGCCGCCTCAACGATCGGTTTCACATCTTCCTGAAGTAGGAATCGCTCCTTCACCAGCCGATCCGCGGCCGCTTCGACGCGTTGCATGTATTCCGATCGCGTGCCATAACGCTCCTCGACAGACAAGCGCGGGTCGTGGCTCTTGTCCCGATCAACGCGCGTTTTCGCGAACGGAATATACGATCCCGCCATGGCGATGAGCGTATTCGGCGCGCCGGATTGTTCGCTCCGAAAGGCCCAGTCGGTGTAGGTGCCGAGCGGGACGGCCTGTTCGGGCAGGCGAATGCCCCCTATATCGTTGCCGTCGCTGTCCACCTGGGGAACGATGAAAGGAAGCACCGAGAGAGCACCCGGAAGATCCGCGCGAAATCCGCCCGGCACGTGATAGGGCCACTGCACTGCCGGCAGATTGGGATATTTGATGTCAGTTTGAGCGACCAGCGTCCCGTCCGAAAGTTGCGGGTGGCGGCTGGGCGGCGGCGCCACGCCTTGCCTCGCCCATTTGTCCAGTCCCTCCAGCAGCGCGCGCTGCGCCCAGCGGTAGTCATTGGGATTGACCTTGAGGGGCTGCAGGTTATTGTCCGCGGGGGGCCATGAGCCTGGTCCGTGCTTCGTACCGGCAAGCGTGAAAATTCGTACGTTGGGAGGGTCCGGCAAGTCTTCAAGCCCATCCATGGAAATGTGCCGCAAGGCGGCGACGCGGCCGCGGTCCCAGTATTCGGATCCGGTATCGACAAAAAATATCTTGGGATCCTGCCCGGCAGGAATTCGCGCGCTCAAACCGTCTCTCTTGCCGGTCAAGGGATCGGTCGTGACTTCATACCGTATCGGGAACACTGTCTGCGTGAAGGAGCCTAACTCGTTTGGCAACGCGAATCGCTCGTTGAAGCTGCCGAAGGACGTCCCTCCGGTGTGAATCATGAGCGCATCAATGGCTGGCCTGCCCTGCTCGTCTGTCGTGAAACCGTCATACACTAGTTGCCGCTGATACCGCCCGACTTGAGAAGCGCCGTACGTATACACATAGCGAACATGAACGATGGCGTCGGAATTATTCTTGATCGCGGAAGCTAGGTCGCGAATGGCCGCAAAGCCAAGCCCGGCGACGGGAGGATCCTTGCTCTCGTAGGTGAGCTGGTATGTCATGCCCGCCTTGAATCCGCCTTTCACCGTCAGCCAATCCGGATTGAAGGTGACTTGGCCATTTTCCATTTTCCCAAACTGCCAATCGCCGCGAGGAATCAGATGCTGCATGGCAACCCAGCCCTCACGCACCGTCAGGCGGTAATCGGGATTTTTGGGATCGAGCGGGGGATAAGCGGTCGTATTGTACTCCGCCGTATATTCGTAGGACGCTGACGCCTTGTCGGGAACAAACCATGGGCTGATCCAGCCCGTTATGGGCTTGCCGTTATCGGTGGCAATTGGAACGGACAAACCGATAAGATTTTTTTCTCTGTCCTTGCGCACCTCGAATTCCCAGCCCACGGCCACAATGGTATAGCCTTCGCGCATCAGCAAGCCATCTCCGAAATCGTTTTCTGCTGTAGGATCGAGCGAGCCGGTGGCGCGGTTAAACACTCCGAGGACACCCTTTCGCCCGCGATTCACCACGTCGAAAAGGGCGACGCCATTTCCGCGCGCCCCATCCTTCGGCCGCAGAATGAACAAGTCGGCGGAAAATTCCACTTTGCCCTGAGCGTTGCGGGTCGCTTTGTCAAGGTCGGCGATGATCTTGTTGTGTGGGTTATTCGGATCAACGGAGAAATAGACTTTGCCTGCCAGCTTTTCGTAAGGTCCGACCGCGCCAAATGCTTTTCCGTTCAGCACGTCTTGCCGACTGGTGATTTCGACTCGCGTCACCTCGGCGCGCATCGCTGTCGGCGCGAGAGCCAGGACGGACGAGATCAAAAAGATAACTAAAGCGCGCTCAGAATACGGTTTCATGGGTTCCCTTCCTGCACGCAAATCTCTTATTGCAGAACGACTTTGTCAAATCTGTAGCTGAACTCCTCGGCCAGATAGAGCGTCTTCTCGTCCGGACAGGCGAGCGCATGGATGGAGTCAAACCATCCGGGCAGCCGGCCCAGCTTGCCGAAGGATCCGAGCAGCTTTCCGCTCAGGTCGTACTTGTAGACCCGCCCGACGCTTCCAACGAAGATTACCTGATTGGGGCCTGGAGTGATGCACAGCGACCACGCCAGCGCTCCCACTTTCCATTCCTGCTTGAAGTTTCCGTCGGTGTCGAAGACCTGCACGCGGCTGTTCTGGCGGTCGGCGACGTACAGGGTTTGATTTGCGTCCATCACGATATTGTGCGGGGTGTTGAATTGCCCGGGCTTGGTGCCGCGGTCGCCCCAATATTTGATGAGGTTGCCTTCCGGCGTAAATTTCGCAACGCGCGAGTTTCCGTAGCCGTCGGTGACGTAAGTATCGCCGTCTGGACCGACCACTGTGTCCGTGGGCTGGTAGAAACTCGATGGACCGGGGATGGCGCGTTCGATTCCATGCGTCATATACACCCATCCCATGTCTCCCTCGCGCCGGCCCAGGGCTTGCTCGACTCTTCGCTTAGGATCGAATTTCACAACGAGATTGTCACCGGCAGTCACGTACCACAAATTATCATGCGCATCGAACCGGATACTGTGGGGAACGCGGAACAGGGGCGAGCCTTCGCCGAAGGAACCGATGAAGTTGCCTTCCTGATCAAATTCCAGAATGGGGTGATTGCCGCGGTTGAGGATGAAGATATGGCCCTTGGAATTGATGGCCACGCCCACGGCTTCGGCCATGATCATGTCGCTGGGAATCTTGAAGAAGTCCTGCACGACGCGGAACTTGAGTTCCGGCGCCTTGGCGGCTTCCTGCGCCTTGGGCGTTTCATCCTGAGCGCACACCGGCAGCGCCGCCAGCAGCAAGCTCAGGAGCAGAAGTTTTTTCATGAGTGCACCTCGGCAGTCCTTACATCATCAAGACGTGGGAACGCAGAAAGTCGTTTCGTCTGCCGCAACCGGCGCTACTTCCCACCTTCCGCCGCCGTCGGATGCAGGGAGAGCTTTTGAACCCGCCAATTCGAGATCTCACCCGCATAAACTTCATTGTCGGTCCGGCAGTCGAGTTCATGGACGGCCATAAATTCCTTCATTTCTTTGCCGCCTTTTCCGAACTTGCCCAGGATCCGGCCATCCAGCTCCATCTTGTAGATTTCGCCGTTGTTTTCCATGTCCGTCGTGCCGGTCGAATTCGAGCTGTAAAGATACTGGTGTTGGCCGGGAGTGATGCAAATCGCCCAGGGAGATCCGACGTTGATGTACCCGGTCTTATAGTTTCCATCATTGTCGAAGACCGATAGCCGCTTGTTGGCTCGGTCGCCGACGTACACGTTCCCCTGACGATCGACCTGGATCGTGTGTACGTCCTCGAACTGCCCGGGGCCTTTGCCTCTCGACCCGAAATCTTTCAGGAACTTTCCGTTCTTGTCGAACTTCACGATGCGCTTGTTGTTGTAGCCGTCGGAGACGAAGATGTTGCCGGCGGCGTCCCAAGCCACGTCAGTTTCACGATTGAACATCGCAAACGGCCCGAGGCCGAAGCCTTCTCCGCCGCCGCCCCCGCCGGGAGTCGGTGGCGCGCCTCCGGGACGCGTGGAAAGGAGCAACTGCGTCTCGATCGAGCCACCTGACCTCCCTCCGGACGATTGGCCCTCCTCGACCGGTCCGGGAATTCCCGAGAAATCCTCCGGTTTCCGGCCAAGAGTCATCAGCACCTTACCTTCAGGGCTGAACTTGACAATCATGTTCGAACCTTCGTCCACCATCCAGATGTTGTTGTCGGTGCCGATGCCCCTCTGCCAGAAGCGGCGCGCCTATTCGGATTTATTGCCGAACCCTCATCTGAACTCGGACGATCAATCGCCCGCAACCGTCATCAAGACGGGAGCGACAAGGAATAATTTTACAAATATCCGCTCCGGGGCCGGTTTGGGTATAGCATGGCGCCGCTCGATAGAGGAAGTACCCCAATCCCGGGAACTCGCCCGGGCTTCCCCGGTTCGAATTTAATTTTCGCGAGGAGGATCACCTCATGAAAAGTTCCTTGATGCTGTTTCCAGTTTTCGTCCTTAGCGCTGCGCTTGGCGTCGGGACAGCACGCGTGCAAGCCCAGTTCGGCCCTCCCAGCGCGGAGAGGCAGGCCGCCATCGCCAAACAACTTGCCCTCGAGGAAGCCACTCCGAAGCTACAGATCACCGAAGAAGTACTGCCCCTCACGATCCCCGATCACACGATCGGTGAAACGGAAGGGGTTTCCATGAATTCAAAAGGCCACCTGTTTGTTTACTCGCGCACTGGCAAAGGCGGCAGTGCGCGTGGCGGGACGGCCGCGGAGCTGTTCGAGTTCGACCAAAATATGAAATTCGTCAAACTTTGGGGGCCGGATAACTACGCCGCGTCGTTCGCGCACTCCGTCCGCGTCGATAAGTACGACAACGTGTGGATGATCGACGAGGGCTCCGGAATGATCGTCAAGTTCGACCCGGCGGGCGTGGTCAAAATGACGCTCGGCCGAAAGCCGGAGGCGATCGACTACATGGAACGCTACATCGAACGCGGTGAAAAAGTCGCGGAACGCTATCCGGTCGGGACGATGGGAACATTCAACCGGGAGACCGACGTGGCCTGGGATCCGCAGGACAATATGTTCGTGAGCGACGGCTATGGCAACTCGCGCGTCGTCAAGATCGCGAAGGACGGCACTTGGGTGAAGACGGTAGGAACGCACGGCTCCGGCGACAATCAGTTCAGCACGCCGCACGGCATCGCCACCGACGCGGTGGGCAACGTCTATGTCGCCGACCGCGGCAACTTCCGCATCCAGGTCTATGACGGCGATCTGAACTTCAAGAAATCCTTCGGCGGCGTTGGCGCGCCGTGGAGCGTTCAGGTCACTCCGAAGTACATCTACAGCGGCGACGGGACGGGCAAGATCTACCGGCTGGACCACGAAGGAAAACTGCTCGGTTGGGCGCAGACCGGCCTGGGCCAGGGCCAGACGGGTTGCATAATCCATGAACTCCACGCGGTGTCCGACAACGTCATCATCAGAGGCTCCTGCTCCGAATGGAACGTGGAAAAGATCACTTTCAAATAGAGCGCACATTACGAAGGGGACTCGAACGTGTGGCTCGAGTCCCCGAACTAATGATCCGTCTCCGCAATCCATTTGAGCTAGGACCCAACAGTGATGATGGCCAACTCGGGAGGGCAAAGAAATCGAATCGGCAGGAAAGTAGTTCCGATGCCGCGACTCACGTACATCCTCGAACCGCGCTCGGCATACCAACCTTCCAGAAAACGACCCGACCCAGGGGGCAGCCAGAAGACCGGTACCAACGGCAAGCGAACTTGCCCGCCGTGCGTGTGCCCGGCGAGCACGAGGGGCACCTGGCCGGCGACAGTATCGAAGAACGCGGGTGCGTGGAATGCAGCGATCACATAAGCACCTGATGGCACTGTCTTGAGCGCAGTGTCGAGAATCGGCGTACCGGTTGAGGGGTCGTCCAAGCCAGCGATCCAAACGTCCGGCCGGACAGGGCTCGCCTCGTTCAGCAGGAAATGGATGCCAAGCTGTGAATAGAATGCGCGCTCATCGCGAGGTAGCCGCTCGTTCTCCCAATTGCCCCGCACGAGCCAGACCCCCAGCGGTGCGTGCAAACGTGAGAGAAGCGGGCGTATCCCGTCGTACTGCGAGCCCCAGGTGACCGTGTCGCCGGTAATCACGATGACGTCCGGGTGTTCGGCGTCGAGCAGCAAGAGCAGCTTCCGCTCGCGCGGCCCGAGCCCGGAAGTGTGCAGGTCCGAAATGTGTGCAATTTTTAGAGGCCGGGTGAGCGGAGCCTGAACCGAACTGTGAGTCACTTCAATACGGTAGGGCTCGATCAAAAACCCGTCGACAGCGACTGCGAGTCCGGCGACCGCCGCGAGGATGAAAAGAAATTTCCGCATCATTTGTGGACGCCCCGGTGGCTTGCGCGAAACGTCCAGAGGCAACTCCAATCGGATTGTAACCTATCAGGCGGCCGGAACAAGCCTCAGCAGTTTCTTGCTGCATGGCAAGAATCCCAATTCGAAGTAGTCCTTGCCACGCCGCATCGATCGCATCTTGTATCACGATCTCGCAGCGGATGCGCAAGAGGCAACCGCAGCCACCCCAGGTGGATGTTGGGATTTCCTGACCCCGAGGGCAGGGAATCAGCTACTCCCTTCCCGCGCCGCAAGATTCTCACGGAGAAATGCCGTCTACTAATGCTCTTGGGTTTACACGTCAGAATATGCAGAATATTACAAGGAGAGGGACGACATGCCAACGAATCTGTGAATTGACGACCGCCTATTGCAAGAGGCTCAGAAAGTTGGCGGGCACCGGACGAAGAGAGAAACGGTGACCGCCGCATTATAGGAATACATCAAGCGACGGAAGCAACAGGAAATTCTTGCCCTTTTCGGAACGATCGACTACGAGTCTGGGTACGATTACAAACGCGAGCGTAAGGCGAACTGATCCGGATTTTACAAACTACGTGAAAGTGCTTCCCATCTCGATCCACGTACCCCGGAAGTAGTCGACGCTGCTTCCTTGAGCTGCATCCATATTGAAACCCGCGAGTCGGAGCGCCGAAACCGACACGACGCGCTCCGCAATCCAGACCAGGTGAGCTCGATTGGAGTCCATTGACAATTCAGGATAGGCTCATCCTGCAATAAAATTCTTCACTTTGGGGTTTTTGGCATCACGAGCTTTGATTCTTCCTGCTTGGTGTCTGCATCCTGTTGATCTTGATCCGGTGCGCTTTTTTTGAGGAGGTCATAAAGATAGGTGCGGCTGATTCCCAAGATTTCTGCCGCGCGTACCTTGTTCCCGCCGACGTGAGCCAGAACGCGCCGAGCATGCATGCGCGCGACTTGGTCCATCGACAATTCCACCTCACTCTCCGCATTTTCTTCCGGTCGCAAATTCTGAATCCGGGCAGGCAGGTCTCGCACATCAATGACGTCGGATTCCGTCATCATGCAAGCGTGTCCAATGACATTCTCGAGCTCACGCACATTGCCGGGCCACGAGTACCGGGACAGCAATGTCTGCGCGCGGCGCGTCAGACCTGCCAGAGGTTTCTTATATTGCGCCGCGAAACTTTTGAGGAAGTGCCTTTGCAAAATGGGCAGGTCCTCGCGCCGTTCTGCAAGCGACGGCACCTTCAATTCGATCATGCAGAGCCGAAAATAGAGATCCTCTCGAAACTTGCCCTGGCTCACCATCTCGGGAAGATCCCTGTTTGTGGCGGCGACTACACGAGCGCTCACTTTGCGAACCACCGGCGATCCCACTCGCTGCAACTCCTGGTTCTGCAACACACGCAGCAGTTTTGCCTGCAGCGGCAACGGCATTTCCCCAATTTCGTCCAACAGGACTACACCGCCTTCGGCATACTCAAAAACCCCCACTTTATCTTGATGCGCACCCGTAAATGCGCCCTTTACATGGCCGAATAATTCGCTCTCGGCCAATGTCTCGGTGATCGAAGAGCAGTTCAGGGCGACAAAATTCCCTTTCTGTCCGGGACTTAAGCGGTGCAATGCTCTAGCAACCAGTTCCTTACCCACTCCAGTCGGCCCGGTGACGAGGACACTGCGGAAATGCGGAGCGATTCGACGGATCTGCGAAACGAGTTCGAGCATGAGAGGGCTGCGGCCGATCATCCCGTCAAACTCGAAATTCTCAAGAAGTTCATTTTCCAGCTTCAAGCTGCGTTGCCGGTGTTTCGAATCCTCTTTAATTTGATTGATTTTCCCTCGGAGCCTCTCGGGAGTAAATGGCTTGGGAAAGTAGTCGGCGGCGCCTTTTTGGATCGCTTCCACCGCGGATTCCGTCGAGTAAAAGCCCGTCATCAAGATGACGTCGATGCCCGGATCGAATTCCAGGATCTGTTGCAGCACCTCCATCCCCTCGACACCCGGCATGACCAGATCGAGAAGGACGATTTGAGGGCGCGTTCGGCGGATAAGCTCCAAACCGCCCTGTGCGTCCGTCGCGGAATGAATTTCGAGGCCCTCATCCGCCAAAATGAATCGCGCGAATTTGATGTTCGCGGGATCGTCGTCGATGACTACGAGTATCATGTTCGAATAGTTCGTTTCCTTCGCAGGGATTGCAACTCTCCCGCTGCAAACACTCACTTATCCAGCAACGCCAATCGTGATTTCTTCCACCCGCCTTAATAGTTCGTCACTCGTAAAAGGCTTCTGAAGGATCGTGATTCCGGGTCTTGCGATTCCGTGTCTGGCTATTACGCCGTCGGGATAGCCAGACATGTAAAGGACTCTCATCTCCGGGCGCAGGGGTGACAACGTCTCAGCCAATGCCCACCCGCTCATACCGGGCATGACGATGTCCGTCAAAAGTAAGTCAATGGGGCTTTCTGTTCGCTCGGCCATTTCGATCGCTTGCAAGCCATTTTCCGCTTCAAGGACTGTGAGACCCATCTCCGTGAGCATCTTGCGAGTTAGCTTGCGAAGAGTTCGTTCGTCTTCGACAAGCAGAACGGTCCGATGTTCCAGAATAGTCTTTCCTGACGGCTCGACTACCTGTAACTTTTCCGCGGTTTCAGAAACCCGAGGGAGATAAATCCTGAAGGTTGCGCCGTTCCCTGGCGAGCTTTCGACCGCAATTTCGCCGCCGCTCTGCTTGACGACTCCGTAAACCGTCGCGAGTCCCAATCCAGTGCCTTGCCCCTTGGTGGTAAAGAACGGTTCAAAAATGTGGGATTGCAACTCAGCATCCATCCCGCATCCGGTATCCGTGACTTTCAGCATGACGTAAGACCCCGGTGCGATCGTGCAGCCAAGAGTGCGATTTGATTCGTCCAGTTCGACGTCCGCGATTTCGATCGTAATCGTCCCGCCTTGCGGCATGGCGTCCCGCGCGTTGACCGCGAGGTTTAAGATCACCCGTTCAATCTGACCCCTGTCTGCCTTCACCATTCCGATTTGTTGGACCGGGACAATATCCAGTGCGATGTCCTCGCCAATCAACCGTTCCAGCATCTTGGCTGCTTCGGCCACGATCGTTTTCAGATCGAGGATCTGCGGCTCGAACACTTGTTTCCGGCTGAAGGCCAGGAGTTGCTGCGTGAGGGAAGCCGCTCGTTTGCCGGCATTCTGGATTTCGTCGACCGCCTCGCGGTACGGGTCATCCGGCGGGATCCGCTTCTGCAGTTCCGAGGAATAACCCAGGATCACGCCTAATAGGTTATTGAAGTCGTGGGCGACCCCGCCCGATAACTTTCCGATGGCTTCTAGCTTTTGGGAAAGAAGAAGCTTTTTCTCCAGATCTTTGCGTTCCGTCACATCGCGATTCACGATGACCAGTTTCTCAACTTCCCCACCACTGCTTTTGACAACGCTGGCTGTTGATTCCAAGGGGACCCAATGCCCGTCTTTGTGGCGAATGCGGTATTCGAGACTGCGCCCCACGCCCGACCGTTGGGCTTCGATGCCTGCTTCCATGACCTTTTTGCGGTCGTCTGGATGAACTTGCTCGATGCCTTTTGACTGTTGTAATTCCTCAGGCGAGTATCCGAGCAATCTCTGATAGGAGGGGCTGTTATAAAGCCGGTTGCCGCTCCCATCCACGACGGCAATCATGTCCGCTGCATTTTCGGTGATCAATCGAAAGAGTTCTTCCCGTTCCGCAATTTGCTTGCGAGCCCGGAAGAGTTGAACTTGCTGAAATATGACGTAAAGATCGAACAACAGGACGAGGCCCACCAGGGCGCGCACAGCCACGCCGGCGTCGACTGAATAGGGTCCCATCCCGGGAACAAGCGCCGGGAGCACGAAAGACACAATTCCGAACGTCAATAGAAGCGTGACCAGAATGCCAGTCGAAGCCAGCCACCATTGACGGCCTTCTGTACGTCGCCAGTTCTCCGGATTGGAATCCGAAGGGGCCGTCGGAAATGTTAAGGAAAGCCTCATCCTGGATACTCTCAGCGTGAGTCCAATGTGTTTCCGCTTGATCTATACAATTTTGCACCAGGTTGGAAAACGGCAGTGGCGGCATTCGAGTCGGCGTGCCTTTGAAGTTATCGACTCGAGAGAGATTTCCAAATCATGCTTCGTCGAGGATCATGAACCCTTCGATAATTCCTTTTATGCCGGGATGGGAAGCCGGTAGAGGCTTCGCGTGGTTGAAATCGTGGAGGGATGTTTTGCCGGAGGGAAGGTGTTATATCCCGCGCAAATGGGCCGCGCAGGCCATGTTGCGTTCGAGGCGCTGACCGACGAGGACCGCCGCATAACGCGAGCAAATAACCATCTCCGACTCCGCCCATCCGGTTAGCGAGGGAATCAGACGCCCGATCTCTTCGACGATGGAATAGTAGGCCCGAAGTGTCCGGTAGCCGCAGCCGGAGCCCCTTAGTTCGGGCGTCAAATCGTTAACGCTCAGAATGGTTCGGAAGTCACGCGACGTCACCTGCTCCGCCGGGATGCCTGCTGCGACCTTTACGCGATCCGAGATTTCCCGGCTGGCGGTGATCGCTATGCTGGCGCGCCAATAATAAAGCCAAAATTGGCCGAGCGCGACCATTGAGAAGCAGAATGTGATTGCAGCGATCACCTGGTTCGAACCTCCTCTTGCGACCAATTCCTACGGAGCAGGATCTTGCTTCGCTCCTCGCTGACCATTCCTCGTGTCCGGCCTCCGGACCGTCACTGCTAATTGCCCACTCTCACGCGCGTATTGGCAACCGATCTTGCACGTGCGATCGTCTGTTGAATTTTGAATCAGGGTGGTGTGGTGTCCAGTCGTCAGGCGGAAACGTGATATGCCAAAATTCTGGCTGGGGCTCCAGGAAACGGACTTTCACAGCGGCGCATCCGTCATCAAAAGGCCCAATGTGCGCGACAATGCAGAACGCCTGTTGCCCCGTTTTTGCCTGGAATAGGCAAAGGCGTTGACCCTTTCGAACTGCTTTCCGCATTTGAAGGAGCCCGCCTTCGGCATTTACGGCGATGGTGAAGCTTTCTTCTTCGAACGGCATTTCATCGTTCATTTTCCCCGAGACGCTTAAGGGGATTCTCGCGAGAACACGCTGAGTTCTCCGGAGTATCGGTAATTCAACTTTTTCGGTTTCGATGAACATGTAGCGCGCTCCATCCCGCGTGATTCTCTTGCGTAGTACTCAGTTCCATTCCGGGCCTACGATCCGTACATCCAATTGAAGTGGGGGAGATAGGCGTTTGCCCTTCTCCCCCAGGTGAGCTGCTTCCAGGAACTAGCCGCCGATCGGAGTGTCGGTCGCGCCAGCGGTGGTGCCATCGGTTCTCTGGCGAATCACGCCACTTTGGTCCGTGAAGAAGGTCCGCTGACCGGTCACGTTTTGAGTTGTCGGGTTGGCGATAATTGTGTACGCATAGACGGTGCCATTCGCGGCTGCCGCGCCTGCCTTGTACGTGAACGCGTACCCGCTCTTGATCGGAGCGGCAACGCCAAGCAGGTTGTCAACCAGATCCGCCGCAGTGGAAGACGGCGTGGTCGAGGGACCCAGTTCGGAAAGGTTCGTGGCGGGAGCAGTAGCGTAGGTAGTCTCGTAAGCCACAATCGATGTGTTATACGTGCGAAGCGAGGCGACGGCAGAGGCCTCATTGGCCGCCATCTTGGAACGCAGCAAGTTCGGGATGGCAATTGCCGCGATGATCAAAATGATCGCGACGACGATCAACAATTCGATGAGTGAAAAACCCTTCTGTTTATTACGCATCAATTTTGCTCCTCAGAAGATTCCGTTAGTTGACTCCGACATCGGGTCCTGCACTGAGACAATGCACGTGGTTCGCCTTTTGCCGACTCGACAACCTCCCTGGAATCAGTAAGTTACAATCTGTCGAAAATGATGAGTAGGCGCCACTGTCCATCTGCCGCATAGGTTGTACGTGTGGAATACAATGAGTAGAAAGCGGGGATCCCCTTCTTCATCTGCCTGCTGCCTGAGGAATTACGATGAGAACTATAGCCGGTCGCAGATAGGTCGTGATAAACGGGATAATTGGAACGTGCCGACAGACGATTGCGCGTCTATGAGGAACCCATGCCTTAGAGGCATAGTCCAACTCAGTTACCGCCAATCCTTCGACCTTCGCTCATCCCTTCAATTGACGCGCGATGAACGCCTTGACCATCTCCTGCGCCCGGTCGGTTAGCGGTCCGGGGTTGGCGACCCACTCGTGCTCGGCGCCTTCGAAAAGCTCGAATCGGATGTCGCCGCCGGCCGCCTTGTAGGACGCGACGAACTTTTCCTGAATCTCCGGCAGCACGTTGTCGTCGAGCGAGCCTCCCATGATCAGGAACGGCACAAGCGTGACTTTCTCGTGGCGATCGAGGATCTCCTGTGGATTCGATTCGTGGATGGTGTCCCACGGGTTGAAGAAGATAGTGTGGTTCTTCATCATGCCGTCGCGCTTCAGCTTCTCCGCATTCTTGTAACGCGCGAGCGGATCGCTGACTGGCGAGCGCATCGCGGCGTAAGCAATGGTGGCGTCGACATGCGGCGCTTCGGGAAGTGGAATGGCGTTGTAACGTGGATCGTGCGGGCGCATGCCCAGGAGTTCCGCGACCTGGCCGCCGCTCGAACTTCCATAGACGCCAATCTTTGACGGATCGCCATTCCATGTAGCCGCTTTCGATTTCAGCCAGCGCACGCCGTAGTTTGCATCCTGAACGCAAGCGGGGTACGGAGCCTCCTTCGCCAACGTCATATCAATGGCAACCACGAGCACACCGCTGCTCGCGATGGCGCGGTCCATGGGCTCCTCCGCGGTGCGGTCTTTAGCGTTCCAAGCACCGCCGTGCAGATCTAGCACGACTGGGAACGGCCCCGCCCCTTTCGGCTGATAAATGCGGGCCTTCAGCATCCGTCCGGCCGAGTTGCGCCGCATCTCGACCTCGCTCACCGTGATTTCTAACTTTGCCGCCGGGTCGTATGCCGTCTTCACGGCCCCTCCAGCCGCATAAACGAAGCGCGATCCAAAGACCGACGCAACGGGTAAGCTGGCTGTGCCGATCGCAGTCAGCGTCTTAAGAAAATGCCGACGTCCGAGTGAATGCTTGTTCATACTAGCCTCCATGCATAAGGATCGCGAACTGCGTCTCGCAGGCGACACCGGGATCATTCCTAGGGCCAGCCAATCCAACTCCGAGAGTTTACGTCTTGACGGCCCGGATGAGCATCCTTATACACCAGGCGCCTCGCTGAGTGAACCAAATTGTCCTTCCCATAGCGCCCGAGAAACGGTGGCTCGTTGGATAGCTTGATGGAACGGCTGAAAGGGAAAAGACGGCGTCCAGATTGGCTGCATTCTGAAAGGCTGTTAGGAAGATTGACCAACACCGACAATAAAACCGAAGTATTGAAATCCCGCGGCAATCTGATGCCGGCTCATCCAAATGAGGAACGCGAAGATTGCGACTGAAATGAACAAGAATGCGATTCGGAGAGGCACGGATTTGACGGACACGATCGGTCTGAACAATCCCATGCGACCCGCAGTGCGTGTCCCGGTGATGGCGATATCGAACAACAAAAGATCCGCGACAAGTAGCATCAGGTAATAAAACATAGGTTCGCTAAAAAGGCTCATTCCGATACCCATCACGGCTGACTCGCGCTTGCCCACTCTCATACCTGCTTTCGAGAGAGTGTATTCACTTCTATGAAGTCCTCAAGGGTTGTCGGGGCTCATCATGCTTTTGATGATGTTCGCAAGGAACTTACCTGATTCGGTGTCGATGCCATCGCGGGTTGCTTCTTCAAATTTGCCGGCTCGCTCTTTTTGCTCCAAATAAAACGCGGTGGGTCTCGCAACGCTGCACGCTTCCCGGCAGAGCACTCTGAGGTGCATCAGCCCATCTACATCCAGACCGCTCGTCGGTAGCTTGCGGATTTCATCGACGATCTTCTTGAGTTCACTCTCGCTGCGGTCGAAGTCGTCGTCATACTTCAAGTAGTAGTTGGCGTCGCCGACCAACAGAAGTTTGAGGGTGTTCAATTCGTCGGGTGTCAAGGGCGTGCCCTTTTCCAGCTTGCTCAGGAGCGCTTTGTAATCCGCGTGGGTTTCAAAACTCTTTTTCGCCAGAATTTCAAGTTCTTCCAGCTGCTCGCTCAGGCCATCGTAGCCGTCGCTGTTTTCGGCCTGGAAACACCGATCCGCCCATCCAAGCGCCTCCGCGATTTTTGCCGAAACATCCTTGGTGTCAGCCATGAACCATCCTCCCAGCTTCGTGGATTACTTCCAGTCGAGATAGCGCGCCGTAATCGGGTGTATGCGGTCAATCTGCCACTGCTTGTATTTTCCCAGGACCCCTTTAACCGCGCCAGGAGTCGCTCGCTTGATCGTGGGGAGCATTTTTTCTCCCATTCTTTCCAATATTTCGTCCATCTGGCTATCTTCGGGCAAGGGAGAACGGCCAGGGGGAGTAGCGGGCTCCTTCAGACCTGCCAGGAAGGGCCGCTCGATTTCGCGTCTCACCACACTCTCATCGAATCGCAGCGGAGTGATTTTCCCGGTGTTTGTTTCGCAGAACATGATTCGCGCGTCGGATTTGTCTATGGCGGAGCTTGTGTAGGCCAGGGATTTGCCGTCGGGGGACCAGCGGACATTCCTATCCACGCCCCGAGTCATCGTCATCTGCTTTAGATTCTCCGTGGCGAGGTCAATCATCCAGATGTCCAAATATTCATTTCCGTAAAAAAAATCCCAAAACGACCGCATAAAATCAAAGCTGTGGTTTTGATCCGGCCTCTGGGAAACAAACGCGATTTTCGTTCCGTCCGGGCTGAACGCCGGTGACGTATCCGGCCCCGGGTGCGTGGTGATTCTCTTTTCTTGCAGCGTTTCGAGATCTACGGTATAGATGTCCTGATTCGTGCCGCGCTCCGATATAAACGCGATTTGCTTCCCGTCCGGCGACCAATCCGGGTAACAGTCGAATCCGTCGTTCTTAGTCAAGCGCCTTATCTTGCCCGACTCAAGATGAAGGGCGAAGAGATCCACTTGGAAATATTCATTGGAAACGAAAGCGATCTGCGTTCCGTCGGGCGACCATGTCGGGAAATCAGCCCACTTCAATCCCGCGGTGAGCGACTTGGCACCGCTGCCATCCGCATTCATGATCCAGATTTCCTGCTTGCCGCTTCGCGTGGACCCAAATGCAATCTTGTCACCATCGGGCGAAAAGCGAGGATAATCGTTCCAGGCGTTGTCAGAGGTCAACTGTGTGAGCTGGTTGGAACTGAAATCGTAGAGAAAAATGTCAAAGTCGCCAAAATTGCCCGCTGCAAAGACTAGTTTTCCCTCGAACATGGCCCCTCTCCAAGTAATCTCACTCTTGAATAGCTGCGCCCTACCATAAGATTAGACTTGAGCTTACTGACAACAAGACATAGCCCCACTTGCTAATGCAAGTTGAGGACAAATTGCCTCGTAAAACAACCCGCCTAAATTCAGCGGACTTGAAACGGAATCCGCCAAATGGTCCGAATACTGTCTCCGAATGGAGACACAGACGAGTTTCGTTCGTATCATCTAGGAGGCTTGAGAGCTTTCATTACTACAGCCAAGTAGCTAACGAAGAGGTAATTACGTTCATTTAAATGGCTCTCGATGAGCGTCAGAATGTCGTCGGAGTCGCCACATCCTTTTCAGGAGTTGGCCGCCGTGGCGAGCATGACCTTTTGCCTAGCCCGCTGGTGGCGGAACTCGTCACCTATTCGACGCAAGCAAAGGTGTGTCGGACCCAATCGTGCCGCGCTGTGCGATCCAGGCGAGCAACAACAGGGCCGGCACGGTCGCCACAGTGGTCAGAAGAAAGAAGGGGGCCCAACCCAGCTTGTCGGCAAGCACGCCGCCCGACGAGGCCACCAGTGTGCGCCCAATCGCCGCGAGCGAAGAGAGCAGTGCGTACTGAGTGGCGGTGAAGGCCGGAGAGCACAAACTGGAGAGATAACTCACCAGAGCTGAGCCCGCCATTGCACCCGTTATATTTTCGGCGGTGACACAGAGTCCTAGATAGACGATCCGGTGCCCACCCACGGCTTGCAGCACGTAGAACAAATTGCCCACCGATTGCAGCACGCCGCACAACATGAGGGAACGTAAGATTCCGAAGCGCGCCGTCACCACGCCACCGATGAGCGCTCCCGCCACAATTGCGAAAAATCCCACCAGCTTGGAGACAGCGGCAATCTCGTCAAGTGAAAAACCCAGCGAGACATAGAGAGGTGTTGCCATTACGCCCGCCAGCGCTTCGCCCAGCTTGTAGCCGACAATGAAGACGAGGATCACGGGCCAAAGCGGCCGGCGCATGAACTCGGCGAATGGCCCGGTGATTGCCGTCGCGAGCCATTGGCCAAGCCCGCCTCCTCCGTCCGTTCGGCTGTGACGCATCGGCTCGGCCGATGGCTTGGGTTCGGGGCCGAACAGGAATACAAGAATTCCCCCTGTCAAAAGAGCCGCCATGGTGGCATAGGCCGCAAACCAGCCAAAGCGCGAAGCAATGACCAGTGCGCCCGCTCCCGAGACCAACATAGCGATTCGGTAACCGGTCTGGATCATTCCCGCCCCAGGGCCTTGCAGTTCGGGTGCAAGAATCTCCACACGCCAGGCGTCGATAACAACGTCCTGGCTAGCCGAGAGGAATGCGACGAGCAGTGCCAACAATCCCATCCGCGCAAGATTCTGTTTGGGATTGCACGCTCCCAGGCTGAGCGTCGCGGCGATCAGTGCGATCTGGATTGTTACTCCCCAACCGCGCCTGCGCCCCAGCGGGAGCGGTGCGGGCAGGCGGTCAATCAGAGGCGACCACAAGAATTTGAAGGCATAGGGCGTGCCGACCAGGGCGAAGGCACCGATTGCAGCACGGCGCACGCCGGCGGTGGCCAACCAGGCCGAAAGGGTCGAAAAGGTAAGCAGTAGCGGGAGACCGCTGGCGAATCCGAGGGCCAGGACCTGGAGCACATTGCGATTGGTGTAGGCCTTGATGGAGCGCTGCCAGCCGGTGGCGCTCCTTTCCGCAATGCTGGATGTTTCTCCCATCGTAATGTGAGCCCCGCGCGGCCAGAGAAACATTTAAGATGGCTTTGCGCGCCCCTTGAATGATGCGCACAATGCCTCTTGGGTGCAAGGCTCCATAAGCTCCAAGATTCCTTTAAGAAAACACTCCTGAATAGCAGTTGTTTTGTAGTTGTGACACCTCCGGAGAAACAGTGCCAGCTCAACCGGTCGATGCAACACCTTCTAATCAGTTGATCTGACATTACTTCCAATCGAGAATCAATCTTTGCGACAGGGCTCAATCAGAATCTAAACAGGGCTTTTGTTTTGTTTGAATTGACGCCCGCGAACGAAATCACCCTCCTAGACCCCTACAAGAGGACTTTGGGCAAGTGTTGCATCGACCCATTGAGACCGCCGGACTTCTCAGATGGGATGAGAAGGCCGGTCTCCGACGGGATGCGATATGCTCCCAACGATTGACGCGCTCAAGGCGCAATGGAAAGGAGACCGGCTTATGCGAAAGAATAGCA
Source organism: uncultured Acidobacteriota bacterium (assembly GCA_963768275.1). Taxonomy (GTDB): domain Bacteria; phylum Acidobacteriota; class Terriglobia; order Acidiferrales; family UBA7541; genus Palsa-360. Next base: position 103,057 of record CAVYHH010000022.1, on the reverse strand, counting down.
CTGTGGTGAAAAACGGAAACAAAATTTTCAAACAGCCCGCACTGACCATCGGGTTGGACTTGGGAGATCGAAGCAGCTGTTACTGCGTTTTGGATGAGATGGGGAATGTGATTTTGGAACGCAGTGTGCCGACCACACCGAACGGAATCCGCCAGGCGTTCGGTAAGATGCCGCGCTGCCGGATCGCACTGGAAACGGGAACGCACTCGCCGTGGGTGAGCCGGCAGTTGGCACGGATGGATCACGAAGTGATCGTAGCGCATGCGCGCAACGTGCGGCTGATTGGCGAGAGCAGTCGCAAGGATGATCAGCTCGACGCGCGGACGCTGGCGCGGCTCGCACGGATCGATCCCGGCTTATTGGGTCCAGTGCGGCATCGCAGTGCGCAGGCGCAAATTCAACTGACAGTGATTCGCGCACGAGCGGCGCTGGTCAGTTCGCGCACGGCTCTAGTGAATGCGGCGCGCGGGTTGACGAAATCCTATGGCGAGCGGCTGAAGAAATGCGGCACGGAGCAAATGAATCGAGACAGCTCCGAGGGGTTGAGCCAGGAATTGCGTGAGGCGCTGGATCCGCTGTTGCGAGAGATCGAATCGCTCAACGAGCGCATCAAGGAATACGATCAGCGGATCGAACAGATCGCCAAGGAAGTTCACCCTGAAGTGGCGCGGCTGAAACAAGTGAAGGGTGTGGGGACGCTGATTGCGTTGACCTACGTGTTGACGCTGGACGATCCACGCCGATTTCGTCACAGCCGCGATGTGGGATGTTTTCTGGGACTGCGTCCCGGGCGCAGGAACTCCGGCAAGAGCGAGCCGCAACTGCACATCAGCAAGGAAGGCGACCGTTATCTGAGAACGCTGATGGTGCAAGGCGCGCATTACATTCTCGGGCCTTTTGGACAGGACAGCGATCTGCGGCGTTGGGGATGGAAGCTGGCCGAGCGCGGAGGAAAAAATGCCAAGAAGCGAGCGGTGGTTGCCGTCGCACGCAAGTTGTCGGTCCTGCTGCACAAGTTGTGGGTGAGCGGAGAAGCGTATGAACCACTGCGCAACAACAACCACCAAGGGGTACGCGCCGTGGCCTAGAGGTTGAAACGAAAGAGCCGAGCTCACCGCCGAGTTCAGGTGACTGCGCCCAAGTCCTGGCCCAACTCTCAGAGATGAGAGCCAAGGTCGATTCTCAGGTAGCAGCACCTACTGAATGAAGGACGCCCAACTTGCACCGAGCGAAACAATCGCTCACCAAAGAGTGCGGATGGAAGGATGGCGACAGAGGCGGACCGGCTTAAACGGCAAAAACCCCTGATAAGAAAAAGAAAAACCGGCTTGACACTAACCGGCCTTCTCATGGAAGGACTTGGCCTGAAGATTTAGGAGATCCGTGAAATTGACGTATGACTGGGATTTGAGTAATGTGCAGCCATGTCTAAGAAAAAGAAGACCAAAAACTTGCGTCACGCGATTCTGCCCACTATGTTGCTGCTGGTAATTTGTATAGGCGGTGCCAAAAGTGGGCTTGCTCAAAACGGCACGCTTCCATGGCGTCCTGTGCCGTCTGGCAAGGCCATGTACTTCGGATATTGTTCTGTTTGCCATGGTGACGAAGCCAAAGGTGATGGGCCCTATGCTTCCATGCTGAAAGTCCCACCAGCCAATCTCAGTACGCTCGCCAAGCGTCATGATGGCAAATTTCAATACGAGTATGTATCTAACGTCCTCCGGTATGGGCCGGGCACTACCAATCTTCACGGTTCGCCGGACATGCCAGCATGGGGTTCCATCTTCCGATGGTTTGACAAGAATAACGAACGTGTCGTGGAGCAACGCATCAGGAACCTCTGCGATTATCTAGCATCCTTGCAGGAGAAATAAATTCTGGAGGGCACCCCTTCATAACAGGCAGCATTTCTAGAATCAGGCTAATTCAAGCACAAGCCTCAATCTCTTCGGCGTCGAGGAGCGGGATCATCGGAAACTGGGCCGGACGACAGAAAAGCCACATTCTGATAAGCCGACTCCTCAGGCAGAATCCGAATTGCCGACTATCCACGGGTACTCCGAAGAACCAATTTCAAAATCGATTTTCAATCCAGGATAGGCTTGACATCGTATTGAGCAACACGGGGCCGGGGCCGTGTCGAAGTCAACGGTCTCACTCGGAACCAATTCGCGTCGGAATTTGCGACGGATGAAGGTAAACAAGACAGACTACTGTACGGAGAAGGCGGGCTTCGTTACCCGCCCCCAGTGTTTACGCGCAAGACTGCAGGCGCCTTTCTTCGGTCGATCGAGGGTCTATTGTTTGCCTGCGACGATGACCTTGTTGACAGTCTGTCCTTGTGCGTTCTTGTCAGTTTGGGTCGCCGTCAGCCTCTTGTTGTCGGCTGAAATCGCCACTCTCGTCGTGACGGTCACCTTGCCGCCTACCTCACAAACGACTTCGTTGGTGAGACCATTGGTGCGTTTATAGCTGTCGGTACTGTTCGCCGCTAGACATTTCTCTAGCCCGTTAATTCGCCAATGGGTTGGGTCGGATCTGCATGTGATTCACGGAGCCTTTGTGCGTTTCCGTGAATTTAGGCATGTAAGAGCTGTAGGTCATCCAAAGGCCTCGGCCCTTCCACCCCGCGTTGGGATCGTCAATTCGGCCATCCAAACCGCGACTGTAGAACGGCAACGGGTATGGGACTCGGAACACACTGAACTTTTCCGTCTTCGGATCGAATATGAACATTGCGTCCGAAGCGGTTCCAGTAACGATCACGGTGTCCTTGCCAAGACCCGACGCGTTGAATTGATCTACCCACAGGAAGTAGGGGAAATCGGTGGTGCCGGTTTCGCTGCCGGTGCCCTTAAATTTTACTCCCGGGTTTTCCCAGAATTTCCACTCGCCGGTCTTGACGTCCAGGCGGCCGAGATGACCGCTGCCGAGCGAAACCCAAACATTCCCGTCCGTGCTGAAGTCAATGCCATGCGGGAAACGTCCCGGGGCAGGCAGCGGGTAATCTTTGAATTTGTTCGTCTTTGGATCAAGCATGTACACCTTGTTCGCTGGGGCAAGAGCTTGCGGAGAGGTTTCCCAAACGGTGCCGTCGACGGGGCTGATCGCCACGCCGTAGCCCGTTCCGGGGATCATCTTCTTGGTGTCCATATCGATGCGCATCCAGGTCTTCTGAGCAGCTACCTCAGTTCCCTGGATATTGTTGAAATCCAGCTTTTTGGTGTCCATTTCACCCATCGCGTTGCCGCCGCCATCCGTCCAGATGCGGCCTTGCCAATCGAACTGCAAGTGGTGGGTATTATAGGCAGTGTCAACGGTGACAAATTTATTGGTTTTCGTATCGTAGTAGCCGAGCTCCATGTTGTTACCGTTTTTGGACAGAAGGTTGTACGCGATATCGATCTCCGCCGGGTCGTTGGTCTCCGTGGCGATCGTGCTCTTCGCCCAACTTGGATAGTACTGCTTGCCGCCGGCGCGAATCTGCTCGGTCATCCAGACTCTGCCGTTCTCATCCATCATGGGATTGTGGGGACTGTCCATCCACTCCTTGTCTTCTCCCGTGTACGCTTGCTCTTCTTCTGCGCCGTGGTAGTAGTCCTTTGTCAGGGAGAAGCCGTGGCTCTTGTCTCGCGGTTCGAGATTGAGCCCCTGGACAGTGTTCTTCACCGGGTCCAAAATCCACAATCTGCCTCCGCCGGTGCGATCCCCGCCGTAGACTTTCCCGTATGCGTACATCGCCGGATTCCGTTTGTCCGTCGAAACCAAATCGTGAATGAAGGACTCCGGGGCTCCCCAATCCCATTGGGAGACGACGACATTGCGTTCGATGCCGGTTGGCCGCGGCGGAGCAGGAGGAACTTCTCCCGCCGCAATGCGAGCGCCCCAATCGGCAAGAACCTTCTCTACGGTATTTTTACCTAGAAAATTGAGTTCTTGATGCATCGCCTTAGCGCGAGAGAAGACAGCATCCCAATCTTCAACCGTGGTATAGCGGCGCGTGGCGACCATGCCCAATTCATGGCAGTGGTTGCACCCGTTCCTCTGGTCCCCAAGCCATTCTTCCTGGGTCTTGTACCTGGCGGGGAGATCGCTGCCCGTTGGAGGCTGAATCAGCGACGTCCAATAGCTGGCAGGATAGATCTTCGCCGCTTCCTGCGGGGTTGCGGCGTTGGCAACCTGCAGCTTCGTTATCCCGCCGAGAGCCGCTTTGACGGGTTCGGAGTCCTTCAGCCCGTAGCCGCGCACCCAGAGCTCGTAGGCTCCATCCGGCAGGTCCGGAACCAGGAAGCGTCCCTGATCATCGGTGACGACAATCTTGCGGAACGGTACCGGCAAGGATTTTGTCTCAGCGATCACCCAGACGCCAGCTTCAGCCTTCCCGCCGTTGCTGTTCGCAACGGTGCCGCCTATGCTGCTCTTATCAACTTTCAAGCCAGGCACATTCTGCGGGCCGCCTACAGCCGGTCGAGCAGCCACACACAATACTGCCAGAAGAACCCAGGTCATCTTGCGCGTTACGGTCCCCATCTGCAGTCCTCCATTTGGATACTTCCCGTGGCCCCGTACAGATAGTGAGTGAAAATTAGGCTGGTATCAAAAGAATGTCAAGCCAAATACGATTGCCGCAGTCGTGATATAGATTCCTCCCGAGAAACGGGGCGGTCTCAATGGGTCGCTGCAACACTTGCTCAAGGTCTTCTTGTAAGAATCTGCGAGGCTGATTTCGCTCACCGGCGTTGATTCAAACGGAACAAAGCCCTGTTTAGGTTCTGATTGAGTACTGCCATACTGATTGATTCTCGATGGGAAGTATTGTCAGATCAACTGGTTATAAGGAGTTGCATCGACCGGTTGAGCCGGCACCGCTTATCGGAATGTGGCTTTTGCTCCTGTGGGAGTCACGTGCCCGACTTTTTGTACCACGGTAGGTGAGAGAGTGACCTAACGGGGCAACTTCAATTGAGATTTTGGAATCAACGCCTCAACGTGATATAGTTCTCCAAATGAAAACTCAAAAACCCACAACATTCGGGAAAGACGGGCGGCGAAAGCACCATCACTGGCAGGTGACTCTGTTTTACAAGGACGGGGAACGGTTTGCTCGCACCTACACGGATCATGAGAAGGCCGCTGGCTTTGCAGAGCGCCAGAAGAAATCCCCTGTCGTGAAAATGGCCCGCGTCATCGAAGTCAGCTAGCCCCGCCTCACTCGTTCAGTCACCCCATCTATAGTGAGTACGCCTTGAGCCTCGTCACGTTCAAAAGCCACATTCCGATAAGACGACTTCACGCGATTTGGTATGCCTGTGACAAGTCAGTTCATCTGTTTAGTATCGTGGCGGCATGAGCCTCTCATCTTCGCCCTGCGAAGCGTTTGATCGAGACTAATTCTCGACATTTGGCCCCATCAGTGAGCGGCAAGTTCCTGTCACAAGACATGGTGATCAGAGACACAGACTTATTTCCCAATATGTGGTCTTCTTATATTGTCAACAGAGCCATGATCATGTATGCGTCCCGGTAGTTTAAGGAGGTGCATACGGAAGTATCGAGTAGTGCACTGCTTATGGAAATTTTCAATGCTATCGCGCCCGTGGGTTTTGCAATGCTTATCCTGCTGGCAGCCTATCTGGTGCACCGAGTGATTGATGGTATCGACGTTTATTATAGATTTCGGGGAACCAGGTTCGTGACGTGTCCCGAAACGCACAAAGCCGCCATCGTTGAAGTGGCCGCAAAGTGTATGGGCATTCACGCGATCTTGGATGATCCTTGCTTCCGAATGAGTAATTGCTCCCGCTGGCCAATGCGGGAAGGTTGCGGACAAGATTGTTTGATACGAATCGCGACTCGCCCTTCCGAATTGAAGTTTTCCGACGCATGGAGACCCTCATAGTCGATCGGCAGTGTGGTGCTGGCGTGTCAGAAGTGTAGGGCGCATTTGCGCCTGATAAACGGGATTATCGGTAACTTGGAATCAGCCACATAGTTTGGTCGGCGGCAAACGTAACAATTTTATTCCTGGAGTATCCCTGTCGTGTTTCGCTTGGGCACGAATCCGACTGGGATGCGCGCGATTTCTTTCATCGACTTGATGTCGACTGCGGAAACGTCATTCGTCACGGCATTCGCCACGTAAGCCGTCTTGCCGTCAGGAGTGAGCGTGAGCCAGGCGGCGCCCATCCCGCCGAGTTCCGCCGCTCCCACAACCTTCAGGTCCGGCAGCGAGTACGAATACAGCATGTTGTTCACCCGGCTGTTGACGAGCAGCAGTTTGCCGTCCGGAGTGACGGCCATGCCGTGCGATGGATCGGAGCCTTCGGGAACTTCCTTCTTGCCCGGTGGCAGAGCTGGATTCGTAATGCGCTTGATTTCCTCGTGCGAAGCAAAATCGATGACCGCGAAACCGTTAAAATCGGTCAGCTGAACGAACAAATACTTGGTGGACCCGTCGGGATTGGTCGACATGGTCATCGGGCGGACGCCTCTGTCCATTTGAATGACCCAGGCGACTTCGTTGGTCGCCGTGTCCACCACGTTCACCGCTTTTGCCGGGATGGAGCCGGCGACGACGTATTTGCCGTCCGGCGTAACATACGGGTTATGGATGGTGCCCTTCGTCCGGATGGTCTTGACGTTGGTAAGCGAAGCGGTGTCGATCACGTCGAGCCCGCCGGGCGCCTGGGCGATGGCGACGTAGAGCGAGCGTCCATTCGGAGTTACGGAGATGTTGTTGGGATGACCGCTCAGCGGGATTCGCTTGGTCACTTCCAGCGTCTTGGCGTCGACCACGTCCAGCGTGCTGGTCGCTTCGTCACTGATGTAGATCCGTGTGCCGTCCGGGGCCACGGAAACGCCATGGTTCACTTCAATCCCCTTGATTACTCCCACCACTTTGTTGGTGACCGGGTCAATAATGTGGACGTTGTCTCCGGCGGAGTTGGTCTGAAGAATCCGGACGACCTTGTTTGGCGCGGCCTTCAAGGACACCAGGCACAGAGCCATCCCCGCTAGAATGATGAGACCACCGCGAAACAGAAGTTTCTTCGTCATATTCGTCAACGCTCCTTATAGATCGCTTGGCCCTCAGCCTGCCCCGCGCTACTCCGCCTTTTTCCCTTGAATAAACGCCTTTAATATAAGCCACTCCGGATCGTTCTTCGAGTCGAAATGCTTGCCCCCGTTATGAAAGAAATCCCCCCCGGCCGATTCGGCCAGCGGGTGAATGAGCAAGGGACTTGCCAGATCGCCAGCGATGGCCACGCGCTTGACCAATTCAAAATTCTTGCGTGATTCCTCTTCGGTCCAACTCGTCTCGCCAGGGGCCAGCGGCACCATTTTCAACGGCGCATTATTCGCTGCGTGGCACGCAACGCACCGCGCATGGCCGGGACGCTTGTTCAGAAAGACGGGTTCCACCTGCGTCTTGAAATATTCGTAATCCAGCGAGGGAACGGAGGAAGAAGCTGACTGGCTCTCCTGCGGTTGCTTGGCACCGGCCAACCCGGACGCCGTCAAAAGCAAACATGTCCCTGCGAGTAGAAGATATGAGCGCATACCCTATCTTAATCCTTTCAGCCGAGAATTCTCTTTGCACCTTTCGGATGAACTCCGTTATACACCCGCGGTACTTCCGACTGAACAAAATTGTTATTGGAATACAGGCCGCCTCTGAGCGTCCGTTCTTCTGGAATCCGTGCGCGAATCGGCAGCAAGGTCAGCGGTAGTTCCGTGCGGTCCGTATGGTTTGGAAACGCTCTGAGACATGGCGGTGATTAGCTTACATCTACTGGAATCTCATCCAAAGTTTCCCAAGTCCTTCCATGAGAAGGCCGATCTGAGTCAAGCAGATTTTGTGGTTTCCGTCGAGTGGTCTTCGATGGAACTCATCCGCCTCTGCCGCCATCCTTCCATCCGCACTCTTTTTTTGAGCGCTGAGGAAAACTTCATTGGAGCCACAAGGTGGTGCAACAATCTTGATCAGGAGCCACCTCTTACCGGTAACTGGCTTTTGGCCTCCGGGCGGATTCCTAACAAGAATCTCGCGTCTCGGGAACCATCCGGGACAGCGTCGGGGATCATTGTTATCAATTGGTATCCTTCCAGCTTCTGTGCGAGCTTCTCCCCGAATACCGCGGTAGTCTAAGGGCAGGCGTTCCTAACCGCCATGATGCACGATCGGAACACGGAACTCGATAAATGAAAATGAATTCCAGCATGACGAATCAAAGGAAAGTGCCCCTCCCTTTGAGATTTGGCAAACCTCTCATCAGGGCGTTACTCGCCTCTGCAATAGTAACTTGCACTTCTGCGGCGCAGCAGGGTTCGCCAACGCTGAAAATCACGTCGCCGCTTGCCGGCACGGTCGTTGCTCCTGGCCAGACAATCTCGGTAACGATAACATCTCCCGCCAACGCATCTTTCTCGATGATCGGCGTAATAGGTGAGGATCCAATCGGATTCAGCAGCACTGCAACGAGCGTGCCTGCGCAGATTTCTCTCACGATTCCCTCGAATATTAGCTCTTGTCGACCACGCATGCTGACCGCCGTTGGCCTAACTAGTTCAGGCCAGCGGGCGATGTCCGACACGATTCTCATCGACATTGAACGTCGGGACCTACCTATGTCGCTCTCGGTGTTAATGTCGAGCGTCACTTTCGGCGTCATCGGTGAGGAATCTCCCATCGAAATCCTAGCGACCTTCTCCGATGGCACCATCCTGGATGTAGCGGAGTCCTCGTATGTTGCCTATTCCTCGTCGAACACGAACGTCGCCACAGTCGACGCAAACGGGATAGTCACCTCTGTAGCAACAGGAATAGCATCCATAAGGGCGACCTACACGCTAAACGGTAAGAAGGTCCAGTTAACAATCCCGGTCACGGTTCCAGATCAAATCATGAGCGTGCTCCCTGTCTCCCTCCGTTTTGGAAGCCAGAATGTGGGAACTAGCGGCACGCCGCAACAGCTCACTGTCACAAACGCCAGCCGTGGCATTCTGAAAATCATAAGCGTTGGAAGCCGCGGGGATTTCTCTGAATCTGACAATTGCACCTTTTCATCTCCTCTTTCTGCCGGCGGAACCTGCACAATCAATGTCGCTTTCACTCCGACGAGGACTGGGACGCGAACCGGCGCGCTTAGTATCGTCAACTCCTTCGACATCACTCCAACTTCAATTCCGTTGACTGGGACCGGCACCGGCCAGTAACTGAAGCAAAAATCTCCAGTGCCAGACCGAAAGCAGGTCCAGTGCCTGAGAAGTCCGCTTATCGGAATGTGGCATTTTATGCCTCACGGGGCAAATTCCCACCTTCCGATAACGCAGTTTCTCAGGACTTGGCCCCGTCAACCATTCGAATAATTCCCAGTTTGAAAGCGGATGTCCCAAAACGGGCTTGCACCGCGCACCGTGAAATATCTGTGCGTCGGTCTATCTTCTGTGGAAGTCCATAAAACAAAAGACCTTCTTGCCTAGAAGGTATTTCGCTAAGTTGGCCAACGGCCTGCACATCGTCCAATTCATGATTGGGAGTGATGGACTCAATCATGCCAACAAAACAAAAATATATATGTTCGTCCAAATGCTGCGGGCGCGAGATCGAAATCCAGCTCCATACCAGGGACGGAGAAATCTCAAATCCGAGGTGCGAGTGCGGGCAGACTATGAAGAAGCCCTATTCCACTTCTGTTTTCAGGGTGATGAACTACACCTCAGAAGAACACTTAATTCATCGATGTTCACCAATCAAGACCTAACGTGACTGGAAAGGGTGAATTCTTTCTATGAAGAGAATACCGAGCTTCTTTGAAGCAATATTATCTGTGGCTATATTACTACTTGGGATTTATATTTTGTTAAATGGAAGTTCAAGCGTACTTGAAAAAGATAACGAACTTGCGTTGATCGTCGGCACACCAGTTCTTGTGGCGGGGGGATTGCTCTTGGTCTCCGTCGTCAGAGACTATATTTGGCATTGGCGGATGCTGCGACGAAGCGGGTCCATTGAAGAGATTTAGGATCCTGTCGATTTAGGCTCTATCTTTGTCGCCCGCAAATCAGAAGATGCACACCCGTTATCCCCTGCGGTCCCATCGGTATTGGTCTTAAGATTGTGGACGGCAAAACGTACACATTGGAAAACGCATTAACAACGCGGCAGCGAAATCCCCAACTCTTTGATGCCCTCGCTTTCCAAGTCCTGTGAAGTCGTCTCCTAAGAAAGTGGCCGCCAAGTCATTCATTCTTTAGCGAGGCGTGGAGCCACTTTCTTCCGTCCCTGTCTGGGCGGACCCCAGTCAATCGTTTATCGGAATGTGGCCGGGACGCCAGCGGCCCCGCATATTGAGCTTTTCGCCCCCCGGAGTGACTCCGTCGAGTGGCCCTGCCCATCCGGACGGTAAAATACTATTGTGAAATCCATCTCATGGCGAATGCAGTTGGGACTAGTTGCTTTGGGGTATGCCGCGGTTTTGGTGGTTGCGGCGACCTTACTCTACGGGCGGCACCTGCAGGAACTCAGATATCCCGATGAGGCATCTGGTGGCATGTGGGCTGCTGGTGATGCATTCCTCTACATCTTCATCGCCTGTCTCTTCATGGTCCCGACCGTCTTCCTAATCTGGATCACTGCAAGGTATGAGGCATTCTCTACCGCATATTCCAAATTCCTGTTGGGTCTCAGCCTGAGTGCGCCAGTTTGCCTGGGTGTGCTCTTTCTTGGCGAAAATCATGTGGGAGAGAGCTTATTCAATCTTTGTTTGTACAGGCTCATGTGGTTGCCTTTTATTCTTGTGGGAATGGGGATCAGTCGGATGGTGGCCCGATTTGATCGAGCAAAGCGGTTTGCTTCCTATGCGCTTCTGATCGAGGGGCTGACACTTGTAATAGCTGTTGCGCTGGTCATCCATGCATGGGGCGGACCCAAGAACCGTTGACGGAAGTGGTCCGGAAGCTTACGCAGAAGCAGTTCTCCCGGTTTGTTCCAAATACGCAATCCAAATTTTCCTTCGCCTGAGCTGGATTCCGCCCGATAAATGGGATTGTAGAAATGTGACCCGGAATTTGGTCCATGAACCATCGGCCCGTTTGGGAAGCCGGCGGAGGCCGCTGTTAACGCGTTTGTCGCAGACGAAATCAATGGAGGAATCGAATGCGAAGAGCGCGAAACGCGTGCGCATGCAGGCGCCCGGCGGTTGACTCCAGATTGTATGGAGTACAATGAGCATCCTGGTTCACCATTGTGGAGGCCGCTATGAACGGCAAGATCGCCCGCGTGATGCAGGCCTTGTTTATCGCTGCAGCAGCCGTTTTGGGTCCTAGCGTGAGCTTGGGCTGGGCGCAGACGGCGAACCCGGCGCCCGCAGATCACCCTGAGATCACTGTTCATGGGCGTAAATTCACGCCGGGGTCGATCTTGGCGCGCAATATGGGCACGCCGGAAGACCAAACGGCCCAGTTTCCCCCGCAAAAAATTATCGGCAACTTGTACTACGTGGGAACCAGAACCTTGAGCTCGTTCCTCATTGTCACATCGCAAGGCAATATTCTCATTAACAGCACGTATGAACGGAACGTGCCTACAATTGAGAAGTCAGTCGAACAATTGGGATTCAAATTCTCAGACATCAAGATCCTGCTCGGGACCCACGCGCACAGCGATCATCAAGAAGGAGACGCCTTGGTGAAACAGTTGACCGGCGCGCAGACGATGGCGATGGCCGAGGACGTGCCGGCGCTCCAGGCCATGACGCCCGGCGGCAAAGAGCACCCGATTGACAAGGCCTTGCACGACGGTGAGTCGGTGACGCTAGGGGGTACGACGCTCACCGCGCACCTGACTCCAGGTCACACCCGCGGCTGCACAACCTGGACCATGAAGGCGCAGGAAGCTGGAAAGATGTACAACGTGGTCATCGGCTGCAGCTTGCGGCCACCTGCGTTGCTAACGCCAAACGTGATCGCCGAGTTCAACCATACGTTCCCGCTGGTGCGTTCGCTGGCATGCGACGTGCCTCTCGGCGACCATCCCGCCCAGTACAACATGCAGGAAAAGTACGCGAAACTCCAAGACGGCGCCCGGAATCCCTTCATCGACCCCGACGGGTGCACATACGAAGTGGACATCGAGGAGGCCATGTTCCACGCACTCTTGGACGAGCAACAGAAAGGTGTTGGGCATTAGGAGTATAATGAATAGTACTTTTACTGAATAAGATACTGCTCCAGCTTGCCGTCCGGGGCTGTAAGAGTGCTCAGGAGCAGGGACTTGTTTTTGAACCTGATCACGAAATGACGGTACGTCATGCCGCCGCGCAGCACCACATTGATTTGTTTCAAGAATTCCGGCGGTCCCAGGGCCTTCAGGCTGGCCGAAGCGTCGTCGAGAACCTGACGGGTGAAGTAGGCATCGGCATTGGAGGTCAGCAGGCCCCGATCGATCTTGCCTTCCACCAATCCGTCGAAGATTTGTCGCGCTTGTTGCAACGCCTGCTCCGCCTGCGAATCTTCCGCCTCCATCAACAGGATTGGCGCGATCTGATTGGCAATGGACTCTGGCGCATCGGAGCCGTCCAAATTGGCGAACACCACCACAGCCGCGCCTTGATCCGGCCAGACGGTATTCGAGCTCACAAATCCGGCCACGGCGCCGCCATGAGTCAGCTTGGGATGTCCGTCGGCGTCCCACACCCCCACTCCCAGGGCGTAGTTCGTGGGCGTGCCATTGCGCAGGCGCACTGGAGTTGTCATGACGTCAAACGACGCGGGCTTCAGGAGCTTATGTTCTATCAAAGATATGTCCCACAGAGCCAGGTCGTGCGCTGTCATGGCCAGTTCGCCGGCCGCGTAGAGCCAGCCGCGGCCTTCTGCCTCCGCTGGGCGCAGAGGTCCCAGCGCAAACCGTGTGTACCCGGTGGCGTCTGACAGGCCCAGCGCCTGCTCGTCCAGATTGATGGCGCTGGTCATCCCCAGCGGTTGCAGGACGCGCTTCGACAGGAAGGAGAAGAACGGTTCTCCTGTGACTCGCTCCACAATCTGGCCAACTACCACGTAATTCGTGTTGCTGTACTGCCAGCGCGTGCCTGGATCGAAATCCAGTGGCTTTCTGGCCCACTGATCGAGAATGCTCTCGGCCGTGACCTGCTCTTCCATGAACGGCGCCACGTAATCCTGCGGGTAATAATCCTGATATCCGGAAGTGTGCGTAAGCAGCTGGCGGATAGTGATCTCATCCGCGCGCGTCAGATTGGGAAGATAACGTGAAACGTGATCGTCGAGGGACAGCTTGCCGTCTTGGACCAGTAGCAGGACGGCAGTCGCCAGGAACTGTTTGCTGACTGACCCTATGCTATAACGCATTTCCGGCTTGGCATCCGTCGCGGGATCAAGCCGAGCCTTCCCGAAGGCCTTTTCGTAGGCGACTTTTCCGTCTTGCACAATCGCAATCGAAACACTGGGTGCTTCGCCATTGGTGACTGCCCTGGTGGCGATCTCGTCGATCTTCTCCGCCTTATCTGATGGTAGCTGCGCCGCGAGCCCGCTTGCAGTCGTGAAAAGGAGCGCTGCGGAAAGGCTTAGAAACGAATAGGACCGACTCATGGTAGTTGGCTCCGGGCAAGTATTACCACGACGCGAACGCTGTCTCAACAAGTCCCCCAAAGCTAGAGACTGAGGCCAGCGTACGCCAACGGCAACGCAGCTACGTTCGCGGGCGTATGACGGCGAACGCGGAAGCAATACCGATTTAGCGCAACATTTGGGGGATGGGCCACCGAAGATATGGCCCGTTCAAGAATCAGATGATCGGCGTTGTAAGAAAGTGGGACTGATTCGTTTCCTGGTCTCATGCCGGCTTTTTGTCAAACTTGCTTTTCCGCCTGTCTCTGTATTGCTTTGACAATGACTCGGTACTAGGAAAAAGCAAAATATCTATGTCGTGTTCCTGGAGGATGACCTTGTTGCCAGCCCGCTGATGTCTCTTCGAATTGAAGCTCTTCTGGACGTCTCGTGGTTCATCGTCGGCATCGGATAGGTTCAGGTCCGAAACGTCAGATGCCGCTGGCCTCTGGATCGTACAGTAGCGGTCAGAGAAAGCGACTGCTCCCTCAGAAACCAATGCCAAAGCCGTTGTTCCCAAAGCCGTTGTTGCCGCCGTTGTTGCCGCCGTTGTTGCCGCCGTTGTTGCCGCCGTTGTTGCCGCCGTTGTTGCCGCCGTTGTTGCCGCCGTTGTTGCCGCCGTTGTTACCGCCGTTGTTGCCGCCGTTGTTGCCGCCGTTGTTGCCGCCGTTGTTGCCGCCGTTGTTACCGCCGTTGTTGCCGCCGTTGTTACCGCCGTTGTTGCCGCCGTTGTTACCGCCGTTGTTGCCGCCGTTGTTGCCGCCGTTGTTACCGCCGTTGTTTCCGCCGTTGTTGCCGCCGTTGTTACCGCCGTTGTTTCCGCCGTTGTTTCCGCCGTTGTTGCCGCCGTTGTTACCGCCGTTGTTACCGCCGTTGTTGCCGCCGTTGTTACCGCCGTTGTTGCCGCCGTTGTTACCGCCGTTGTTGCCGCCGTTGTTGCCGCCAGCGCCTCCGCCGGTAGTGGCGGAGATCTTGGCAGCCGCATTTGAAAATGCGTTTCCGACCTGATCCCCGTAGGACTTAACTGTGGACCCCGCCACGAGACTTAAGAGGACCAGTAAAAGGGCATATTCAATCAGATCCTGAGCAGACCGTTCCTTCCACAGGCGCAAAAGAAATTTTTTCATACCTGATCCCCAATCTTCGATGGCGGTCCTTAATCCTCAATAACCGATCAGCAAACAAGATGCCAGTTGAGGGAGCGAATTAGAATGGTGGCAACCCATTTGTAATCAACTAGATAAGTAAATCTTGAAGGGGTCCTAATGGCAGGCAGGTGTAACCATTCCAATCCAACTCGCTTTGGAACTTGCTATGTATCAGATACAGAGGGTAAATGACGTTTACTGCCTGGTTTTGTCCCAAGGAAGGTCTCATCTAGCGATCACCATGTATAAAAACTACTCCTTCTGGCCTGCCACCGCGCCGACTTGTTGCTGTGGCCATGAGTGGGCTACTTCCAGGCCATTGGGGAAGCGCAATCGCGCGTGGATGAACGCGGAAGGCGCCGAATTGCTTTCCTGATCGCCGCGCTGATCACGCCACGCTACCCGGCCGTGCAGCAGCTCCCAAAGAAGTTTCGCGTCTGGTTGGTCCGGGCCAGAAGGCCGTCGCGCGACTTCTCGATCTGGCGCCGCAGCCCGGTCAAGTCAACGCCCACGAGTTTGCCCTGCCACTTCATGACCTTCCCGGCGATGAATACGTGTTCGACGTTGCTCGTATCCATCAGCGTCACGACCGCGCCGGGCACGTTGTTCAGGGGGAAAGTGTTGATCCGCTCGGTCCCTAAGAGAATGATATCGGCTTCCTTGCCGGGTGTTAGTGTGCCGACCTTGGCGTCCACGTGGGCCACGCGCGTGCCTGCGATGGTGGCGAACTCGATGACGTCGCGGCACGTCAACAGCGGAGGCAGGTTCTGTTCGCCGGCGAGCGCGCGCTCGTTGACGAGCGCGCGCTGAAGCGTGAAGGCCGTGCGCATGATCGAGAACAGATCCGCGGTCATGTTGCACTCGACATCCACGCTCAAGCTCGGCCGGATCCCGTGATCGAGCGCCGCCTGAATCGGAGGCATTCCGTGGCGCATTTGCATCTCGATAGCCGGGGCGATCGAGACCTTACCGCCTGTATCCGCGATCGTCTTCCACAGGGTTTCGCTGCCACCCCGCGTGCAATGGATGTATTCGTTGTCCGGCCCCATAAGGCCCGCCTTGGCCAGCGGCTCGAGTGTGCTCATATTCACGATGTGAGAAACGATGGGCGCACCCACCGAACGCGCCAACTTCCAGCGGTCGGCGTTGGTTTCATCGCCCAGCGCCAGCGTCAGCAACTGGTCGCCCGAAGAAAAATATTGTTTTCGCAGCCGGACGATGTCTTGCGGATATTGGCTCTTGTTCCCTGGGCCAGTCGAGTAAGCAAAGAGAGCCCGCCGACCGGATTCCTTGAGGCCGGCAATGCAGGCGTCGGTATGCTCGGGAGTGAGAGAAACCTGCGAGGTGTCAACCGTCATCGTTACGCCCGCGTTCATCTGGCTGAGCGATGCCACAAGCTCGCCGAGGCGCGCATCTTCCGGCAGGTAGGCGGGAGCGAATGTGCCGAGAATCATTCCCTGGTAAGTGCTTGCAGTGTCTCCAGCAACCCCCAGCAAACCGTCGGAGAGAATACTGCGTAGCGGGGTCTCAAACTGGTGGTGGTGCGTGTCGATGAATCCCGGCATCACGATCATGCCCGACGCATTGACCGTCAGGGCGTGAGCTGGCGCAGGAAGGTTTGGACCGACCGACACAATCTTCTTTCCCTGGATCAGCACGTCGGCCTTCTCGAAATCGCCCACTTGGCTATCCATGCTCAGAACGATGCCGTCCTTTAGAAGGATCGCGCGGCCGTTTGCGTTCCTGAGACTTTCCAGGGTCACGGCAGACGCGGCGCTTTGCTGTGCATCGGCACGGCCAGGCAGCAATTGTGCCGCGGCGACACCGGCAACGAGTCCCGCGCTGCTTTTCAGAAAGCCGCGGCGGGACTTACGTTCGCACTTCTCAATGCGTTCCTTTTTTGGTTTCATCGCTGGCCTCTCTTTTTTTTTCGCATCACGCGGGAGTTCTTTCAGCAGCGCGCATTCTACCGAGTATGCAATGTCTCACCGCCAGGAAATTCCACACTATTTCAATTAAACTTCACCAGAGTTGAGAACCAAGTCACTTAGGCGGCGTCCGATTAGTTCCAGACTGAAAAGGCGTCAAAATCAGAGCGCGCCTACTGGGACGGCATCGCGGCTATGCGGGAGCGGGCAGCTTCGCGATTTCCGGTTGCGGCAACAAGTTTGCCGACTTTGCCGAGGCCATACGGAGGCATGCCGCTGTATACAGCCTCGTACTGGCCCGGCTTGATGATGTAAGTTTCGTGCCAGATGCCGACATCGCTCCGGCTGCTCCCTACGCGGCGGTTGAAATCAACCCATGCGGGCCAGTGGTTCTTATCTTTGGCTCGCGCGTAGGCTTCCAGGTGCGCGAAGGACCGCCAGTACTGCACGATGACACTCCCGAGCCCGTTGTGCCCCAAAAAACCTGATTCGGGATGAGCTTCGAGTTCCTTCAGCATTTTCGGCATGGCGAAAAAAACCGGAAGCCATTTATGCAGCTTCCACGGTTTATTGACTCTCATGCCGATGAGAAAGACTACGAACTCGCCTTCCATCTCGGCCGCCATGCGGGAACCGATTGCGTTTGCCACGGAGCCTCCTCTTTCTCGGAACTTTCCATGTGGGAGTCTGTGCGCGCATCTTATGCCTCCTTTATCTTCGACTCAACGGATTTGCCAAAGAGCAAGCACTGGAAAGGTTGCAGGGTCTTGGCGGCCAAGCGCCGATGAACGGTCTCAACGAAATGTGACCTATGCCGCGCGAAGCCCCAGACTCATCCCCTTGCGGCCTATCCTGTTTTGCAATCCGTACGTGAAACCGTGTATTGCTCACAATGTTGCGCGGATGTACGTTTGCACTACTGAGGCGCTCCCCCGGCTCATTGAGCTTCCTCACCGGAAGATTATTATGCAAAAGCGCATTCTGATCGTTGACGACAACGCACTTACGAGAGAGTTAGTTCGCCTGTTCATTGAATCTCGCCCCGGCTTCGAAGTTTGCGGCGAAGCAGCCGATGGCGTGGAAGGAATCGAAAAAGGCGGGGAACTGAAGCCGGACCTGATCGTTCTAGATTTCTCGATGCCTCGAATCAACGGCTTGGAAGCGGCGGTGATTCTGCACAAGGTCATACCAGATACGCCGATCATACTTTTAACCATTTACAAGGATGCAATACCCCTTCGTCTGGCCCGCACCGCTGGTGTGGCCTCGGTTCTCTCCAAGACAGATCAGCTCGCGATTCTGGCAGATGAGGTCCAAAGACTCACTGGTTACGCGAACTAGTTGGGCCCAAGAATCATCAGTCTTGCCGAAATTCACTTGCGATGTCGAGGAACTATCTATTTCGGTCAAAGAGCTTTAGTACGCTGGGCCGGTTGTCCATGGCAGGAAATTTTCCAGCGGCGCTATAAGCTTGATCGACTTGAAGCAGTTCAAGAAGATTTCCGGTAAACTCCTCGCCCCATCCATGTTCGACGCTAAGAGCCACCGCATACGGTATGTACGGGTCCAGCGCCCTCGGCGTCTTACCGGGCTCATTTTGACGCTCCAGCCGATCGGTGTCCGTCCGAGTGAGAAATTCACGAAATGACCGCAGCTCGGCAAGGGCCTTCCGTCCGGCACTTGTCGGTGCGTTTAAAAGGAAGCGGGAGAGGACGTTCATCGCAAGCGCAACCGCGACAAGGCACGCTAATTTTGTGGAGGTCAGGACAGCCACGAACATAAATCCGAACAAAGAAGTTACTGTCAGAAATAGTGGAATCGCATCATTCAGGTTGAACGGACGTCTCGGGTGACGGCTTCCAGGAAGGAATGACGTGAGCTTTCGCAATGTGCCCGGCCACACGCGCAACGCTGCAACGAAGCAAGAACCGCCGACAAAAATTATCACGATCAGAAATCCAATGGATGCCAGTGACAACCCGTTTCCGAATCGCGGCATTGCAAAAACGATTGGTTCAAGCGCCGTAAGCGAATACACCAGACCGACAAGCCAAAGCACTGTATGAGTTGACATCAGTTCCGGGGTCACGATGTCATGGACGATCTCCCGGAAATGTGTATAGGTCTCAAACAGTCTGTCGGTATCGCTGCCATTGAACGAGTAAGTCTTAAGAACGCTTGGGAAAAGAAAGGAAAGAATGGCGGATTCTTCTGGAGGAAGACGTGTATCCGCATCACGCAGTTTTTCAAGAGTGATCCAGTCCGCTTTCTGCAGAATCCGCAAATAATCTTTGGTCGCGAGTGAGACGAGCGCGGCAGCAAACGAACGCTCACAACGCCCGCTTTCTACTAAGAAAGCGGCAACGGCGGGTGAAATTCCCTGCGGTGGATCATAGCGTGTCACACGAACGGTGCGTTGTACCCGCCAACGGAGAGCAATACCCACCACAATATAGAAGATGAAAATGGCTAGCAGCGCGACCCAGGCGATCGTATAGAGTTGCGCCGGAGCGTCGGAAGCCACTGGCATTGCGGACCGTTCTCCTTGCCTTGAGACCCGTTTATGAAAACGTTAGATCAAAGTTGTGTAATGTGAAGCTGATCTTACTCCGGAACTCGAAAGCTTGGTCCGAAAATCGATAGGGGATTGTTACGCAATGCCTGTTCGACTGTGGAGGCGTCCGGCGCAGGAACAAAAATCACAGACTCCGCGCGGACGGCAAGAATCACTTCACGCGCCGCTCAATTGACAGCGAAGCAATAAAACAGGCCGGAGCCGCCCGTGCTCTCCAGCGCGGTCTGGCTGCAGCCCGTGGTGGCATGCGAGGAGTTCCAGGACGCGTTGTCGTTGCCGATCCGGTCGGAATGGCCTACCTGGGCGGAGCCCGCGCCGCTGCTCGTCCAATTGTTGCAGGTGTGGTCGGCCTTATCCGTATAGGCGCGGCCGTCGGTCTGCGAGCCGGTGAGGATGTCGTGCTCGATCGGCGGCGGGTCACCTACGCCGTGGATGACCTCGCCCTTCTCGGTTCGCGCGGACTGCTTGAAAAGATTGCTGCCGCGCTCCGCCTGCACGAGCGTGTCTCCGTGAAGTTCGCCGAGATCCTGGGAAATGATCGCGTTCTGCGGCTGGCCAAGCTGGCTCCGCGAAGTGTTGTACCAGGGACCGGTGCCGATGCGGTCGCGCGCATTGACGGCCGGCTGGCCCGGCCGAGCCTGCGTGCTGAGGTAAGCGTGCCAGGTATGATCGCCCGCGCCAACCGCGGTGGCCAGCGCCAGGCAGTGCGCGTCGGCTCCGGCGAGCCCGCCGAGATCGCCTCCCTTGCCGAGGCCCACGCTGGTCACAAAAAAGCTCATGGGGTGATGCTGCGGTTGAGGCCGGCCCTGTTGGCCGCCTCGTTGCTCTTCCTGGGCCAGCACCA
The DNA here is from genome assembly GCA_963768275.1 of uncultured Acidobacteriota bacterium. GTDB lineage: Bacteria > Acidobacteriota > Terriglobia > Acidiferrales > UBA7541 > Palsa-360. The sequence continues at coordinate 82,939 of CAVYHH010000022.1, read as the reverse complement.
GGAAAGAGGCCAGCAGTACGAGCGCCAACGCGGCTAGCAGAGATCGTTTCTCGGGCATCTTAGGCTCCTCTGCCTGTGTCAATTGATGGCGAAGCAGTAGAACATGCCGACGCCGTGCGTTTTCGGCAAGGATTCCTGACTGCAGCCACGGGTTCCATGGGACGAGTTCCAGGAACCGTTTCCGCCGCCGTTGCGGTCGGGAAAGCCTATTTGGGCATTGGGCCTGCCGTCCGGGGCGTTGAGGTTTCCATTGGCCGTGCCCGGCTCCGGGTCCTTATTACTGGTCCAATTATTACATGTGTGATCTACATTATCCGTAAAGGCCCGGCCGTCCGGCTGCGAGCCGGTCAACATTTCGTGGCGGTTGGAAAATTGAGTCGTCTTGACGTAGTCCCAATCGTTGTCGCGCACGTCGGCATAGTCATATAGGCCGGGAACGGTCTCGCCCTTTTCGGTGAGCCCGGTCAGCTTATTGAGGTTGTTGCCGAGGCGCGCCAGTTCCAGCGTGTCTCCATGCAGGTGCGCCAGGTCGGGGGCGATCATCTCGCCTTTGACGTTGTACCAGGGACCGGTGCCGATGCGGTCGCGGGCATTGACGGTGGGCTGTCCCGGCCGCGCCTGTGTGCTGAGATATGCGTGCCAGGTGTGATTACCCGCGCCAACCGCGGCAGCCAGCGTTTGGCAGTGCGCGTCGGCTCCGGCCAATCCGCCAAGGTTGCCTCCGTCGCCGATCGGGGCGCTAGTGACGAAGAAATTCATGGGATGCCGCGGCGCGGGGGTTTGCTGCGCCAGCAGCAAGCAGGAAGCCAACAAAGAAGGAGCCGTGAATGCAACAACCAGGGATCGCGTCTTCCTCATCCATCCCTCCTCACACGAAAGCCTCGCTTGGGCGGCGACGTTAGCATAGGACGCGCGCGCGGACAAACACGTTTCCGATGTCTGCGAGGCGGTCAGGCTCCTCTTATCAACAAAGTGAAGTCTTCGGGCGGACGTTGAAGTCTATTGGATTAACTTCTAAGGGAAAGAAGGAGGCGGGACGCGCCGTTTGGTCGCACGTTCGAAACTGTAGGCGAGTTCGATCAATCTTGGCTCGCTACACGCGGTACCAGTAAAGGCGACACCTAGAGGGGCAGGTTTCGCGGCGAAACCCGGCGGAAATGGGACGGCGGGAGAATTCGGAACCATTCCGAAGGGGACAATTACTGTGGGATATCCTGCTTTGGCCGCTATGGCAGCGCCGCTGGCGCCTGGAAAGACGAGCGCGTCCAGATTGTATTTCTTCAGGGCGCCGTCAATTCCTTCTGCGCCGGCCAATCTCACATCTTTCGTTCTGTCCGCTTCATACCGAGCGCGATCAGCTTCGAGATCCATTTCATCGGAAATGTCCAGCTGCGACTGGCCGTACTTAACAGCGCCGGCATTGGCATGAGCCAGGTTGAACTTGCGAAGTTCGGTGAGTGATTTTACTGGGGCCGCGGCGCCAAGCGACTCGAGCCACTTATTGAAATCGCGCTTCATTCCATACTTGAAAACCACGGAGCAGTCCGCATCCTTGCCCTTGGCGTTTTCGAGCCCGGAACAAGTGTTCCACTTCAACAAATTATTCTGTGGATCGGTGGAAACGACGCTCGCTATGTCCGCAGGATCGACAATCACTGCGCCTTGCTGTTTCATTGCTAGTATAGCCTCGTCCATTACTTTTTTCTGATCGGGATTGAGGCCGTCACGGGGCGCTTTGTCGCCGGGCGGCGTAACCGAATCGTAGTAGAAGACGCGGGGGATTCCGATCCGCGCTCCTTCGAGGCCGTCCGGTTTGAGAAACTTCCGGTAGTCGCGCCCGGGCGGCGGAGCGCACTCCCGCGTGGCTGGATCGTTCGGATCTGGAGTAGCGCTCTCGAGAGCGCCTAAAAGAATGGCTGCATCGGTGACGCTCTTGGCCATCGGGCCTGCCGTATCCTGGTCCGCGGTAATCGGAATGACGCCGTACCGGCTGATCCGGCCCACGGTGGGCTTGATGCCCACGAGCATGTTCTGATTCGATGGGCTCAGAATCGAGCCGGACGTCTCGCTCCCCACATTTGCAGCCCAAAAGCTTGCAGCCGTGCCCACGCCGGAGCTCGATCCGCCGGTGCCAAGAGCCGGACGGCCGTCGAAGGTATCCTCCCGCGGGTCGCGCCGCGGGTCGTACGGATTCATGCTGTATCCGATGAGCCCGTTGTAACCGCCCGGCATCGGCGTCGGCCCGCCCGCAACCCAATTCGCGAGTTCCGTCATCGTGGTCTTCGCAATGACGATCGCGCCCGCATCCCGCAAATTTTTAGTAAGCGTGGCTTCATAGGGCGGGATAAGGCCGGCAAATGCCAGCGCGCCGCCAGTCGTGGGCATATCGGTCGTGTGCATGTTGTCTTTGAGCGCGATGGGAATGCCGTGCAGCGGCCCACGCAGCTTGCCCTGGGCGCGTTCCCGATCGCGCGCGTCCGCATCGCGAAGAGCGTTGGGATTTACCATGATGACTGCGTTCAGTTTTCTATTGTAGAGCGCGATGCGCAGCAGATACTGGGTTACGAGTTCGCGCGATGTGACTCGCCCCTCTTTCATCGCCGCCTGCATTTCCGGGATCGTGGCTTCCACGGCGCTAAACGATCGTCGTTTTGTCCGCGTCTCCGGGCCAGGGGTGCGCGTCTGCCCGTATAAAGCGGTAGCGGCAGACAACAGGAAAGCAGCAAAAAATGCCAGCCTCATAGCGGGCCGATTCTATCGCAATCAAGATCGAAAAGCTGCCCGCCCAAAAAACGGGCGGCCGCTACAAAACCTACCGCGGACACAAGTTACGGTTTTGTAGAGGCTTCTCCGTCCCGTGTTCTTCGGGACGGAGAGGGCACGGTTCTCTTCTTAATTTTTTAGCGAGATGACTGCCCAGGTTACTGCGCGACCCATTTATCGATGCGCGAGGCATATAGGTTGGCAAGATAAAGGGCCTTCTCATCCGGGCACGCTATCCCGTGAACGGAGTCAATCGTGCCGGCCATTCGGCCGGGGCGTCCGAAGGCGCCCATGATTTTTCCCGTAAGATCCATCTTGTAGACCCGCCCCACGCTGCCCACGAACATCACCTGATTGGGTCCACCCGTGAGGCAGAGCGACCAAGGCGCGGTCGGCAACTTCCAGACCGCTTTCAGTTCGCCCTCCGTGTCGAAAACCTGGATGCGGCTGTTGCCGCGGTCGGCGACATAAACGACGTCGTTACGGTCCACCACAAGACTGTGTGGCGTGTTGAAGTCGCCCGGCTGAGTACCGCGCTCACCCCAGGCCTTTACGAAGTTGCCATCCTTATCAAATTTGGCAACCCGCGAATTGCCGTATCCGTCGGAGACGAACATGCTGCCATCCTTGCTCCAGCCGATATCCGTCTCCTGATAGAAGGCGGCCCTGCCAGGCGCGGCGTGCTCAATCACGTGCGTCAGCCAGGTCCAAGGCTCCGGGTTTGTTCCCAACGTGCCCACCGTGCGGCCTTCGGAGTCGAAGCGGTAGATGATGTTATCGGCGGCATCCACGTACCAAAGATTGCCCTGTGGATCGAAACGTAGGGAATGAGCGCCCACGAACATCGTGGAGCCCTCGCCCCAAGAGCGCACGAAGGTGCCGTCCGACTTGAACTCCAGCACGGGATGATAGCCGCGATTCAGCGCGAGGATATTGCCCGTGGGAGCGACTGCGATGCCGCTCACGCGGCCTATGACGGAGTTGGAGGGATAGTGGAAAAAGTTCTCCACCAGATGGTATGGCAGTTGCGGTATCGGCGCTGCGTCTCCGCCGCCCTGCGCTTTCATCGGCGCTACGACGCAAAGCGAAATCGCCGCAGCGAAAACCGCTGACATCAAGAATCGCTTTTTCATGAAAGCCTCCCCAAGCGTCTACTGTGGTCGCAATCTTAGGCCCGGTCTCAAGATCTGGCAAGCACGGAGAAATTGTCTTCACCAGGACGGCAGCGCGTTGCCACAACGTCATCAAGACGGAGAACATTGCGCAGCGTGCCTGCCACGATATAATCGCCGAAACTCCAGGAGGACTGAATGCACATTTGTTCTGCAAATCGCCACGCCGTCGTAGTAGTGTTTGCAGTGTTTCTATTCGGGGGTCTGTTATCCGCTGGCCGGGCCCGTGAGGTTTCCATGAGTTACGAGCAGATTGTGCAGTTACAGGACCAGGCGACGCGCACGACCATTGACAGCTTCAACGAGGCGTTCAATCGGCACGACGCTGACGCGTTGGCTGCGCTTTTGACCGACGACACGGTGTTCGAGGACACGTCGCCCGCGCCGGACGGGAAGCGGATCGAGGGAAAGGCTGCCGTGGTCGAGTTCTGGCGCGGATGGTTCGTGCGTAATCCCGACGCAAGATTCGAAGCAGAGGAAATCATCGTGAGCGGCAATCAGGCCGTCGTGCGATGGGTTTATCGCAAGATGCGTAACGGCCAGCCCTGGCATCTGCGCGGCGTCGACGTTTTTACCGTGCGCGACGGAAAAGTGGCCGCCAAGCTCGCCTATGTGAAGAGCTGAAGATTGCGTTGATCGGGAGTGCCGCCGCCACTCGAAGGTTCAAATCGGAAATCTCGGAGTTAGCCATTCACGCGCCGCCCAATTGATTTGAGTTGACGCGAGAGGCCAGCGGACGTATGTTTCGGTCACCGGCAGGAATTTCCACATTACGCATGAGGTGAACTTATGCCAGCACAAACCCCCAAGGATCGTCGCCCACGCGCTGTTGCATTCTTTCTCGCCTTGACCGCTCTTTTGCTCGCGGGCGCGACGGCCCGCTTGGGCATGGCGAAGACGGCGCCCAAGCCCCCGAAGGCGGCCGCCGCCCCGGACCTTTCCACCGACGATCTCCAGCGGTCCCGACGGCTGGATACGTACACGATCCTTGCCGATAGCGGCGCGTCGCGCGGTGAAAACATTTACTTCTATAAGTGTTGGATGTGCCACAACCAATACGCCAAAAGCGCCCCATTATTGAAGGACCTCTTCAAGCATGAGAGCCTGTCCTCCGGTGATCCCGTAAATGACGACAACGTCACCGCCAAAATCAAAGAGGGCGGCGCAGGAATGCCCGCATTCCGCACCAGCCTTTCCGATACGGACATAACGGATCTGGTCGCTTACTTTCATTCGGGAAAATGCTGCGTGGAAGGCGAAAATCCGCCGGCGAACCCCTGGTATCGCGCCGAGACGCAGAAATGGCCGGTGCAAAGCGGGCTCACGGGCGGCGCCACTGGGACGGTGCGGATCGCGAGCGGAGATTCCCCCGAGGGCGTAGGCGTCCAGCTCGTCGCGCCGAACGGCATTCGAACCACCGTGTACACGAATGCCGATGGCAAATTCGAATTCCCCAAGATGCAAGCCGGCTCATATATCTTGCGCATTCCAACTCCAGTTCCATTCAAGCCCTATCGGAGAGATTCGGTCGCGATCAATGGCGCGACGAAGCTGGACGAGATCGTGCTGGACAGGGTTGCCGATTCGGATAATCTGCCTGCCACGCCTGTGCTGGAGTCTCAGCTCAGCAGCGCCGAGATCCTGTGGAACTTGCCGGGCACGGCCGAAGAAAAAGCAATGTTGCAGAAAAATTGTTCCGGATGCCATTCCTGGCAGCAAATTTTCAGGAATCGTTACGACGAGCATAGCTGGGGCCTGATCGTTGACCGCATGATGCATTTCAGCGGGACAGCGATTGCCGTCCGCAACAAGCCGATGTCCGCGCCGGACCCCGAATACAACATCCTCGTCAAGTTCCTTTCGCGGGTTCGCGGTCCGGATGGAAAGGACGACCCGCTGCGCGTCTTCCCGCGCCCCCGAGGAGAATCAACGAGGGTCGTCGTTACGGAATACGAGCTGCCGCAGCAATTGCTCGCCCTTCACGATGCGACCGCGGACGGCCAGGGCAACATCTGGTTCACCAGCCACAAGACGCGCGTCGTCGGCAAGCTCGATCCGAAGACGGGCATTGTGACGGAGTACAAGATTCCCCTGACTCCCGGTTCCATGCCCGGAACGCACCACGCAGTCATCGACAAGAACGGCATCGCCTGGATTTCAGAAAACTGGGCGCATCAACTCAACCGGCTGGACCCAAAGACTGGAGAAGTGAAGCAACTCCTTATCGAGAGCAAGACTCCTATCAACGCTCCCAGCTTCGGAAATTTCACGCTCGACCAGGATGGCTATGTATGGGATGCCCGCGCGGACAGAGTTGTGAGGATGGATCCGAATACGGGCAAAGTCTTGCAACAATGGCCGCTTCAGGCCAACAGCAGCTACGACAACGCCATTTCTTACGACGGCAAGTATTGGGGAGGCAGCGGGCCGGCCAATTGGGGCAATACCGTCGAGATGCTGGACATTGAGAGCGGGAAAATGCTGAATTTGAACAGCGGCACCCACATGATGACCGCGAAACGCGGCGGGTTTGATCCCTACGGGAATACCTGGTGGGGCGGAGCGGACGGCTCTTTAATTGAGCTCAATGCCAAGGCCGCCCGGATCGACGAATACACTCCCCCGATTGCTCCGCACCCCTACACCGATTTCTACGAGGCCATGCCGGACAAGAACGGCGAGGTGTGGGCGGGCGTGCTGCACGGCCGGCAGATGCTGCGGTTCAATCCCAAGACCAGCCATTGGTCCGCCTATCAAATGCCGGAGCCCTATTCCTATGACCGGCGAACCTATATCGACGCCTCCACACATCCTGTAACCGTATGGTATGTTGACTATAATGGATATTTGGTCCGCGTCCAGCCTCTCGACTAGGTATCGTGGCTTTGGAATTTTGCAGGAATTGAGGCGTGCAGATTTGTCTCGTGTGTCCAATAAACCGAGACGAAGAGTGACGCAATTCTTCGATCGGATCCCTCGCGCCGCAACTGCCAATTGCGCGATTTATTTTTCCGCTTCTATTGAGTCCACTTGAATCGTCTTGGTCTTGGCGTCCAGAGTTCCCACTACCTTCACCTTTTTCCCTATGAATCTTCCCGGAGTCTTCTGGTCGCTCAGAGTGAAGAACTCTTTGCCATCATACAAACCGTACAAAGCGCCGTGGGCTTCGAGGCAGGCCATGGCGCACTCGGCGTCCGTCGGACCCATTCGCATAATGGAGTGATCTGCGTTTGGACAATTGTCGTCCGTGATGATTCCGGTAAAGGTCTGCTTGGCCGGAGACGCGGCCAGCGCTGCCATTACGAGAAGATTGAAAATCCAATGCTTCATGACCTCTCACTATTCCCGATCTTCGCGGCGTCCAACGGACGCAATCTATGCGCCCGGAGTCATGAGGTGGGCGGTGGACGTACCGGCATTCATGATCCACACGGTGCCCGCCTTATTGTTGTCCGGCAGCCCGAGGGACTGCGTCGTGGCGCCCGGCACCGCGATGGTCACATGGATGTGAGCGTGCTCCCGGTCGGGGCCCAGCATGTGGTACCACACCGATCCGTACTCGGGCTTCACGCGGGTTCCGTCTTTTTCCGCGGCATCGAGCATCGCTTGTGTTTTGACCTTATCGCCAATCGCCTCGAACTTCAGATTCTGAGCGACGCGGTCCAGGTTCGCAGTACTGGTGCACTCGATCGAGAACGGCTGCTGTTCCGGAAGGCCTGTCCGGTCGTAACACACCAGACGGTTTGTGCCCTTCCTCAGCGTTTCGTACGTGAAGTCCGATTTCCACTTGATGACCGCCGCGCCGTCACGCAGGGTGGCTGGGGCGGCGAGCAAGGCCGTCTCGACGGCTGCGTCCGGCGCCTGCGCCAGCGCGCCGATCGAAACCGCGATCACAGCGAAGAGAACCATGGCAATGCGTTTCATGAGAGACCTCCAATTAACATGCGCTCAATTTTCACCCGTTGAGGGCGGTAGTATAACACTTCCATATCGCCATTGCCGATCGCACATTCGTGGTTCACGGAAACTCGTGGCTAATTTCGGCGGCGCCTCCGGCGCTGTCCCGTTTCTTGTCTTCCTTGATGCGCAAGGCCAGCTACTGATCAACTCGAATCGGCCCGTCAAGCGCAAGCCAAACGGCGAAAACATCGGTTACCCCGCCCTGCCGGTTGAGATTGATTGGTTTCTGACGATGCTCCAGAAAACTCTCCCTTCTATGGCGAAAGCTGACACTCGAACCATCGAGACCTGGCTACGGAGAGCGTCGCCGAGCTGATTCACGATGCCACATTCATTTTCCTTGCCGGATGAAGTCGATGATCTCCTGGCCAAGCTGATCGTCCGCGGTGTTGATCGACAAGGTTGTCGACTGGTGATTGTGTCCGGCGAGGCGCAGAAATCGAGGACACCTTGAGCGTGCCTCGCACATCTTCTCGAACAGCTCCGCACTGTACACGTCGAGAAAAGGGTTATCGAATTCGGCGACCACGATAAAAGTAGGCAGCGGCGAGCGGGCGCCGAAATTCACGGGTGATCGCTCAGAATAAAGGCTCGTGTCTTTTCCAAAGTAGGCCTCCACGCGCTGTCCATTGGGATCGTCGGCGCGATTGTCGGCTTTGAGACGCCCGCTGATCAGCACGACGCCCGAGACTCCTGGCCCCGCTGCGCCGTGGATTTTGGGATCGAACGCCCAGGTCGCGACGTGCAAAGCGCCCGTCGACCGCCCAATCAGATAAATGCGCTGCGGATCGCCCCCAAAGCGCCGCGCGTTCTCCTTGATCCAGGCGACGACGCTTCCCATATCTTGCGCTGCCGCGGGATACACGAACTTTGGCGCGAGCCGGTAGTTGGCATTGATGCCCAGGAAGCCGTGGCGCGCAAAATAGTAGAGAACATTGGCGTGGACCTGCTTGTTCTCGTTCTTGTCTCCCGTCGTGAGCGCGCCGCCATGGACAAACACAACGACGGGAAGATCCTTCGCTCCCCGCGGTTGGAACACGTCGAGAGTCTGCTGGGAATCGGCGCCATAGGCCTGGTCGGCGGTGACGGAAACGCCGTCTTTCGGCCCCGCCGCGAGCAGAGGAGTGAATAATTCAATCGTCTCCGGCCCATATTTGCGGATGTTGCTTTGATAGAGGGGATTGATCTCCGCCAGCTTCTTTTGAATTGTCTCCGGAAGGCGGGAAACCTGGGCGCGCGTGGGGCTGGCGGCGAGTGCCAGCGCCAGACTCGCAACAAAAACAGTTTGCCGTTTAAACATGCGGCGACCTCCACCGAACCTGCGCCTTAGCCCACGTCCGAACACACATGCTTGCCAAATCTCAGAGGGCGAATCTTTTTTTCTCTATCGCTTTACCGCGACTCCCAACATCTCGAAATGCGCTCCGCCCAATAGAGGCCCGGACCCCAAGAACGCCCTGGGAGGAAGTTGCTTCGAGAAGTAAGTGAGGTAAATGGCGTTGAATTTGTTATACAGGGAAAGGTCTGGACAGTGCACCTGAACCATCACTACATCGTCCGCTGTCATTCCGCCGTTGGCTAAGGCAGCCTTGAAGCTGTCCATCAGGAACTTAATCTCCTGCTGTACGTCCTGCGGTATAGCGCCGCTTTTTGGATCGATGCCGGTCCGGCCGGCCACATACAGAGTGTTTCCTGCGAGCACGGCATCGCTGTAAGGAACCGGCAGACCCTGCTTCTCAAGAGTCGGGTTGCTGGCCTTAAAATAACGCCGCTCCGGCGCCTTTTGCGCAGTTCCGACTAACGCTGCTCCCATGACGAATCCAATCAACAAAGAAATTGATTTGCCTCTCATCGAGCGTTCTCCTGGTCGAAAAGATTTGGAATCTTAATTCGGGCATCCTACGCTTCTGCGGACTTCGACGCAACGAACGGAACGAATCAATTGCCGGTACGGGCGTACGCTTCTTTGGCGCGGGAGTTCGCCAGGATGGGAAGGAGCAAGGTTGTTAGGAACAGAGCAAAAATTGTGCCATCGTAGGCGGACATCACAAACGTAAACAGCGGAAACAACAGTGTGCCGAAAACAAAGAACCGCCAGGCATCCGGCTGAGTAAGCCCGCCTCCACAAAAACTCGCACTGAATGTCAACATTGATGGGCCGGCAATCCATATCCCCAGAACGGCGAATAGCGCCGGCGATAGCCGGCTCTCCTGTTTTAGCGACGGCCACAAAAAGGCGTGAAAAAATAAGAGGGTCACCGCGGGCAAGAGAACCGTAAGACCGATCACGACGAATCCCGAAAACCGATAAGCGATGATCCAGTGGACTACAACATTGGGCGTCCAAAACACCAACGCTCCCAGCAGGGCGTAAGTCAACGCTCGGGTCGCGCGCCTTAGTTTCTCTTTCATGGCCACCGTCAGTCTAGACAAGCTGCGGAAAAACTCAAAGCGCTGTCATTCTGAGCGAAGCGAAGAATCTCTCCTTGTTTTTTTATAGCTAAATCGAAGAGAGATTCTTCGCTTCGCTCAGAATGACAAAACGGGACATTTTGCCCACAGCGTGTAGAGAATGATTTCCCAAAGGCCGGTTTGCGCGAATACTTGACGCGGGCCGAAATTATGAGCTCAGGGAACCGCTGCCGCTAATTTGTACGCCAAACACTGAAAAACGCAATTGCGAAATTTTCTCAAAGTATGTTCATCCCGCGCCCGATTCAATCTCATCGGAGGTTGATTTTGGAGTAGGCGATGATGCGCCCCCAATTTGGGTGTATATTCGGTCGCAGCTTCAAGATCGAAATGGACATTTCCGTTCAATCAAGGAGATATCTAATGCGACGATTTTGCATACCCGTTGTGCTTGCAGTCGGGATCGCGATGCTGGCGTCCCTCGGATTGGCCCAACAAGCCTCCACGACAAGCCCTTACAAGTTGCTGAAGACAGTCAAAGTTGGCGGCGATGGCGGCTTTGACTATGTTTATGCGGACGTTGCCGGCCGCCGGCTGTACGTTCCGCGCAGCGGCCCCACGGCCCGCATCACCGTCTTTGATCTGGACACTTTGGAACCGAAAGGCGAAGTTCCCAATATCAACGGACACGGAGCGATTGTCGACCCCAAGACCAATCATGGCTTCATCACCAGCAATCCCGTCGTGATGTTCGATTCAAAAACTCTTGCGGTCATCAAGACCATTGCCGTGCAGGGCAACCCGGACGGCATCATGTTCGACCCGTTTAATGAGCGCGTTTATGATCTCAGCCACGCCGCGCCGTACGCGACTGTGATCGATACGAAAGATGGTTCCATCGTCGGCACGATTGATTTGGGCGGTGCTCCCGAACAGGCCGTCACCGACGGCAAGGGCCACGTGTACGTCGATATCGAAGATAAAGGCAACGTCGCCGTGGTCGATGCCAAGACACTTGCAGTGACCGCCCATTATGATGTTTCCGGAAAAGCCGGCACGTGCGCCGGGCTGGCCATCGATGCCAAAAATCGCGTTCTCTTTGTCGCCTGCCGCGATCCGCATGTCATGGTGATCCTCAACGCAGACGACGGCAACGTCATCACCACGCTGCCGCTCGCTGGCGTCACCGATGGCGCCGTGTTCAACCCCGCTACGATGGAAGCATTCAGCTCGCATGCCGAAGGCACGCTGACCGTGATCAAGGAAAAGAGCCCCACCAGCTTTGAGGTGGAAGAGAACTTGACCACAATGCCCAGCGCCAAGACGCTCACGCTCGACACCAAGACCAACCGCATCCTGCTCATCGCCGCCATGTTTGATCCGCCTCCGCCTGGGACTCCGCCGCTCTCCAACGGACGCATTGCACGCGGCCCCATGGTGCCGGGTTCTTTTTCCATTCTGATGGTGGGGAAGTAGACGGCCGACCCGAATCTTCATTCTCGGCAGTGACGGCAGTGCTCTCCGGCGCTCGCCGGAACCCTCTGTCACTGCCGATCGTTACAACGCGATTCGTTCAGATATAGAAAATCGGATTCCGACAAGTGTGCTTAGACCCTCACTCGCTGATGACCGCCACGCCTTGAATTTCAATCACTATCCCCGGCTGCGCGAAGTTGGAAACAGTAATCAACGCGCTGGCAGGGAATTTGCCGTCCGGGAACATCTCGTGGCGCATTTTCACGAACTGGTCGCCATTCCGTGGATCGTTGATAAAGACGGTCATGGTCACCAGGTTCTGGAGGCTCCCTCCACTGCGCTTCAAGGTGCGGTCGATAAGCGCGAAGTCTGTCCTCGCTTGACTCTGGAAGTCGCCCACAATTGACTTGCCGTTTAAGTCCGTGGTGGTGGTTTGGCCCGCGAGCCAAATAATTCTCCCGCCTCTGGTAACGACAGCCGGGGAAAAAGCGCGCTCCTTTTGGGTCGCGCTGCCTTCCAGATATTTCACCGAGGATGAAGATGCAGGTTGCTGCGGAGCAGAGACGACATTGCCCCCAGTGAGGAGCCCGAGTCCAGCTCCGACGATGCCAACCAGTCCAAGTGCAAAGCGGCTCAATGTAGGTTCTCCCTTCCTGTGGAATCAACTGCGATGTCGCATGACACGCGCGATGATAACACCCGGACTTGGCAGGTCACATTCCGATAACCCAGGTGGTCTCAATGGGTCAGTGCAACACTTGCTTGCAGTCTATCTGCCGGAGTTTGAAATCCCAAAGTTTTTCTTGGACGCTGATTTAAGCGCAGCGCCACCTCGTCGAGTTCTTCTTGAGAATACGCTGACAAGTCTGTTCGTTTGGGGAAGTACTGACGCAACAGGCCGTTTGTGTTTTCGTTCGAGCCGCGCTGCCAGGGGCTCTGCGGATCGCAGAAGTAGACTTTCACTTCCGTGTCCACCGTGAAGCTTTTGTGCTGGGCCATTTCCAGCCCGCGATCCCAGGTCAACGAGCGCCGCAAAGATGCGGGCAGCTTGCCAACGTGTTGGCTCAGCGCAGCGACCACCGTAGCCGTATCTTTGCTGGAAACTTTGACCAGCATGACAAAACGCGAATGTCGTTCCACCAGAGTTGCGATATGACTGTTCTTGGTCCCGCCAATGAGGTCACCCTCCCAATGCCCGGGGATGGCGCGATCTTCGATCTCTGCGGGTCTTTCTCGAATGGAAATGGCATCGACGATCTGACCCTTGTGGTGTCCGCTATCCCGAGCGTGCCGCGAGCGGCGAATTCGCCGCTTGAAGCGAAGATGCTGAATCAGCTCTTTCTTCAGCACTCCGCGTGCTTGAATGAACAGGCTGCGATAAATTGTTTCGTGGGACACGCGCATGCTCTCATCGTCAGGATACTCGGTCTTCAGCCATCCGGAAATCTGTTCCGGCGACCAGTCCAGGATGAGTTTACCCGCAACGATCTCTTGCAGCTTCACGTGCAGGGCAAGAAGGCAACGCTTGGGCCGCAAGGCCGACTCCCAGGCTTGCTGATCGGCATCTGTTGCTCGATACAGAGGTCGCCCGCCATGGCGGGCGACCTCTCGGCTGACCGTCGACACCGCCCGCTGCAATCCTTTGGCAATCTCACGAATCGATGAACCGCAGGCAATTCCTCGTGAAATATTTTCCCGCTCCGCCAGCGTGAGCGTGAGCGGCGAGCGCCGCCGCACTGCTGGCGCAATCCCGCCATGCTGCGCCAACATAAATTGAATGGACACATGATCCTTGCCGAAGACTCGCCCAATCTCATGCAACGACTGTCCCGCCTTCCAGCGACTCCACATCTCATTCCGCTGGTGCTCAGACAGCTTGAACCGCCTCCTAAATGTCATAAACACCACCTTATAGAAAAAGATTTATATCAGATGGTGTTGCATTGACCGGTTGAGCCGGCACAACTTATCAGATGGGATGAGAAGGCCGGTCTCCGACGGGATGCGATATGCTCCCAACGATTGACGCGCTCAAGGCGCAATGGAAAGGAGACCGGCTTATGCGAAAGAATAGCACTGTGGTGAAAAACGGAAACAAAATTTTCAAACAGCCCGCACTGACCATCGGGTTGGACTTGGGAGATCGAAGCAGCTGTTACTGCGTTTTGGATGAGATGGGGAATGTGATTTTGGAACGCAGTGTGCCGACCACACCGAACGGAATCCGCCAGGCGTTCGGTAAGATGCCGCGCTGCCGGATCGCACTGGAAACGGGAACGCACTCGCCGTGGGTGAGCCGGCAGTTGGCACGGATGGATCACGAAGTGATCGTAGCGCATGCGCGCAACGTGCGGCTGATTGGCGAGAGCAGTCGCAAGGATGATCAGCTCGACGCGCGGACGCTGGCGCGGCTCGCACGGATCGATCCCGGCTTATTGGGTCCAGTGCGGCATCGCAGTGCGCAGGCGCAAATTCAACTGACAGTGATTCGCGCACGAGCGGCGCTGGTCAGTTCGCGCACGGCTCTAGTGAATGCGGCGCGCGGGTTGACGAAATCCTATGGCGAGCGGCTGAAGAAATGCGGCACGGAGCAAATGAATCGAGACAGCTCCGAGGGGTTGAGCCAGGAATTGCGTGAGGCGCTGGATCCGCTGTTGCGAGAGATCGAATCGCTCAACGAGCGCATCAAGGAATACGATCAGCGGATCGAACAGATCGCCAAGGAAGTTCACCCTGAAGTGGCGCGGCTGAAACAAGTGAAGGGTGTGGGGACGCTGATTGCGTTGACCTACGTGTTGACGCTGGACGATCCACGCCGATTTCGTCACAGCCGCGATGTGGGATGTTTTCTGGGACTGCGTCCCGGGCGCAGGAACTCCGGCAAGAGCGAGCCGCAACTGCACATCAGCAAGGAAGGCGACCGTTATCTGAGAACGCTGATGGTGCAAGGCGCGCATTACATTCTCGGGCCTTTTGGACAGGACAGCGATCTGCGGCGTTGGGGATGGAAGCTGGCCGAGCGCGGAGGAAAAAATGCCAAGAAGCGAGCGGTGGTTGCCGTCGCACGCAAGTTGTCGGTCCTGCTGCACAAGTTGTGGGTGAGCGGAGAAGCGTATGAACCACTGCGCAACAACAACCACCAAGGGGTACGCGCCGTGGCCTAGAGGTTGAAACGAAAGAGCCGAGCTCACCGCCGAGTTCAGGTGACTGCGCCCAAGTCCTGGCCCAACTCTCAGAGATGAGAGCCAAGGTCGATTCTCAGGTAGCAGCACCTACTGAATGAAGGACGCCCAACTTGCACCGAGCGAAACAATCGCTCACCAAAGAGTGCGGATGGAAGGATGGCGACAGAGGCGGACCGGCTTAAACGGCAAAAACCCCTGATAAGAAAAAGAAAAACCGGCTTGACACTAACCGGCCTTCTCATGGAAGGACTTGGCTTGAAACCAAGACTCATTCTCTTAAACATGAGCTTCGAATTATTTCTTTAACCAGCGGAGCAGGGCCAGAAGCCGTGTCCAAATACCTATCCCTTCCCTGACACAAACAACAGGACACTGCGCAGAACCATGAAGATGCCCCGATTGTTGTAAAGAGTCCTCGCCGAGGCGTCAATTCCCGATTGTCATTGCGATTAGCGTTCTTCATCTGTTTTGTCCCTTCGTGACTATCGGAATAGCAACATGGTCGAAGTTTGATTCATGTGGCCGAGGTACTCTTCCCCATACGTGCTAAACCCGACGGTGGGAATCCCGGAGAAGATAGCGCCGTATTGATCGCAGCGGTTCTCGGACTGGAGCTGAAGCGTGCGCAGGATGCAATTGAAGTTGATGAGCCCGGCGACATGGCCTGCGGTGGCTTTTTTGGCTTCCAAGGCTGCACGCGTGTCGGTCACGATATCCGTGGCCTCCAACAACTGCAGTTCCATGCCCTCTTTGATCTGACAGTAGAACACCATGGCCTGGTCCTGTACGCGTTGCGGACTGCGCACGAACGGCTCTCCCGCTATCATCAAGCCGAGGGGATGCCGCATGAATTGTGCGGTAGCTTCCTGTGCGGGCACGCCGACGGCTTCGGAATAGGACGCAATGGCAGGCTTGTGGTTGAACTCAATCACGGTGCGGTGAGCTTCATCGACCGAAGTGGCCACCAGCAACTTGCCGGTGATCTTGAAACTCTGGGTCTTTATAATGTCGAACCCATTTCTCAGCCGCAAAACCAGCAGGACAGCCGCATCGGTATAGGTCTTGCCGTCGGCCAGTACATAGGTTCTCTGGAACTTCAAATCATCACCGGCGGATCCGCCGACAAAGAATAAGTCCGAGCGGTCACCGATTTTCTCCATCAACCCCTCTTCGGCCCCGCTTAAGCCGTCGACCAGGACCATACCCACGTGTTTCCGAATGTCCAGGGACGACACGGGCGCGTTGAAGTGCCGCTCGAATTCGGCGAACGCTTCGCGGACGCATGGGCCGCCCGAGAGGTTTTCCACCACGGCAACCGCTGCGTCCTCGACTACTTTCTCATCGAGAAACATGGCGACCACTGATTTTGTCATCATCTTTCCGCCGGCGATCTCACCCGCAGTGGAGCAACCTACGACGCAGGCGGCAGGGTAGGCCGCTTTCATTTGCTGGCTAAGCGCCGAGGGGTCGTGCTTGGCGGACGCGAAGCAAATCACGACTCGCGGTTGAGTGTCTCCGCACTGCGCATTCAGATTCGCGACGGCTTCAGGCAGATCTCCTGTGGAATATGCTGTCTTAATTGCCATGGAAGGAAGGCCTCGTTTCTGTCTGCTAGACTTTCACTCCGAATTCCGTAGCGATGGCTCTTATCTTTTCGATAACGCGGGGATCATCCGGCGAAGAGCTTTTGAAGCGATCCGGATCCAGGCCCTTGAGTATAAGTTTGCCGATGAGGGTTTGAATAAGGATCGGATTGCCTTTTGCGCGTTGTTGAATGATGGAATCAAGCATGGTCTTGGCTTGTCCGGCCATGGCGTAATTGATCTCCCCGCTGCATCCCGGCTGACCACGCAATGAAATTTTTGAGTGCTGTTTGTCGCTATCGGCAATATCACCAAAAAGCTTAGCGTCAGACGGGCCTGGGGCCTTTACATCGCAGTTTGATAGTGATCCGGACCACCAAGGGAGGAAGGCGCTGGCGAACCCTCGGTGCCGGTTCCAAAGTGACTTTAGAAGAGCATGGGAATAGGCATGCCACACCTAGCGCGGCCTGATCTCGATCGAGTAGCCGTTATGGACAGGTCCTGAGAAGGGGATTATCGGAGTGTGCAAATTTAGCCAATCCGCCTCTGAGGCCATATCTGGCAGTTGTGGAATAGGCACTTCAAAAATGTAAACGTCTGGCTGTGCGCGGCTTCAGCCGGATAATGATTTGGGGAAAATCCTATGACATGGTCTTATGAAATCCGCGATTCAAACCACGTTGTTGCATCAATGGGGAAAGGTTTTGAAACAGATAAAGCAGCTATGGCCGCTGGCAGAAAAAAAGCAAGAGAATTGAAAGCTTCAGACTCGTTGCCGGGCGGCGGAATCGCGACCGTGAAAGTCGAGCAAGATTCCGAAGTGTTGGTTCCCCGTAAGTAGTGAAATAATCTTTCTCAATGAAAAGTTAATCGCCGCGAAGGTGGACACAAAGTGACTCTGAAATGCTGCAAATGCGGAAAGAGAACGCGTAAGTTCACACAGGTCTGCGAGAGTTGCGGTCATCGGTTTTGCAAACTGTGCAAAGGGGGTAAAGGGTGAGCAAAGATGGGATTAAGCTCTGCGGCCACATTCCGATAAGCCCGACTTATCGGGACTTGGCCGATGGGAGACGCGGGGGATCACGGGTGATGTCGGAATTCCTGGCAAATTTCTAACTCAGCGCTCACCATTCCGGCGTCCGGCCTGACATTTCTGGTTCGACATTTCGATTGGCTCGAAGTGGCTGGTAGTGTTTATGGAAAAAAGAATATCGGGTCTGACTTTGCCGGGTCATACCGGCAATGCCTAGCTTATCCATCTCCAGGAAGTGCGCGTTGATACAGATAGGAGTGTCGTCAGGCACGCAGAAGAATTTCTGTGTTGGTCCTTGTTATTGAAAAGAGCAACCTTCCATGTCTGAGGTCTTTTCATTCCATATGGCACCGGCCTACAGTTGTCACGATTCATCTGTCGCCGGGCTCGCGCTCCTTGCATGATTGCATCGAGAATCGGCCAAAAGTCCCGGCAGAGTTCTGGAGCGTTACCAAGTCAATGACACAACACGAACGCCGTCAATATAGCCGGAAGACGCTGAACCCGCTTCCGCATATCAACCTGCCGTATGACAACGGAGGCATTGTGCTCGACGTTTCAGAGCAAGGTCTCCGGTTTCGCGCCACCGCTCCCGTAAAACAATCCGGGCCAATTCCTTTTTCGTTCACATCGCATTCCAAGCTAGTCACTGGTATTGGTGAACTGGTGTGGATGGACAAAACGAAAAAAACAGGCGGCTTGCGATTCACGGAGTTGCCCTACAGCGCCCTGGAGCAAATTCGAAAATTGCCTCAGAACACAAACCTGCGGCCGGGAATCGGCAATGACTTGACCTTGCACATACCCGCACCGGACGACTTTCCATCTCACGGCACGCGTCCCACGCTCGCATCCAGGGTTGTTTCCGAGCTGGATAGGCTACTGCCCGAGTCATGGATGACGAACGCTAGAGAGAATTGGCTTCCCGCGCTGCGAAACGCTTCGGAGAAATTACGCGCACTCACTCCCGACGCCTACTTCCAAAGCCACGACCGATGGATATTCAAGACAACTTTTGCATTATTTCTGGGAATTGTGATTTCGACTTTGGTCTACGTCGACCATCGCCCGGCCGGTGAATTGCTAATCAGGATGGGAACAAGACTCGCCGGGGGAGTGAACACCACGACACCCGCGTCGACCGCTGCTTCGTTGGCACCCCGCGTCGACGACGGCGCTGTATACGAATCAAAGGTTAACGCCTCGGCGGCGCAAGCAATTCCACAGGCCGCGAGTTCAGACCCTGGGAAAACTGCCGAAGAAATCTCAATAGCAACGCCGGCCCCGCAGGCTCAGGAGACATCTGTCCGGCTACCGAAGCCCGAGGCCCGCCGCACGGAACTAGTCGTGCAAGTCGCGGCACTGAAGGAAGAGGGTGACGCCCGTGAGCTGACCGATCAGCTCCGGCAAAAGAATTTCCAAGCGTTTGTCGGCACCCTTCCGATCGATTCATTTTATCGGGTGATGCTGGGCCCGTATGCAGACCAGGCGTCCGCCCGCGTTGTACTCGACAAACTCAAAAAAGCGGGCTTCGACTCCTTTATCCGGCGCGAGCCTGTTGCCGAACGTCTCGGGTCCTAGCGGACGGCTACACGCTGATAGAAACCGGCAACTTGACCGCTTGTTTCCAATCAATTCGCGTCCGATAGCAAAGCGAACGACCGTCCCTCCATCACGTTAAAAAGAGCGCCGCTACTTTTGGGCCCCTGGAAGGACCACAGTGCCAACTTGCTTGTTATATTCCGACATCTCTGACGGCGAGCAGAGCAACTCCGGGATATCGAAATCGGACGGTAACAAGTGGAGAGGGAACTTGTTGAGGCCCTGCCAGGGCTCCGTATAAAACTTCGGGTCGAAAATCGTCACGGTGATCTCCATGTTGTCATGGTCCACGCGATGAAATCGTTCCTCCACACGCAACTCTTCGCTATGCGGGCGGCCGGCGTGATCCAGCCAGCTTTTTGGATTCAGCCCGGTCGTCTCGACCACGAACGTGTAATCATCCACCCATTTTCCAACGGAGTACCCGTTCCACCGCGGCTCAGGATCCTTGGGGAGCTCTCGCCCATCGGTCCAGATGACGCGGTAATTGCCATAAAATGGACTCAAGATAATCATCTGCTTCGCAGTCTGAACGAGGTTGATGGTCCTGAATTCCCAAAACTCCATGTACGGAAACCCGAGCGGATCGCACGAGGCCGCTGGATCGTTCGCAAGCACGGAAGGAACTTGCCTGACACTCGGTCCTGAGGGCCGATTGGCCTTGAGCGCTTCCAGGCCCAAAGGTGTGTAGTGCAGAGGACGCATTATGCCCGTCTCGTCTGTGCGCCCCCCTTCAACGCCCTGTCCCCGGGGTGCTTCCAGTGCCGGGTGTTCGAGCACGCCACTTACCTGGAGCGCTCCATCCGCTTCCGGCGCATTCCAAATCCCAGACAGGTCGCGGCGCGGAGCCGGCGCTGACTTTTTCCCGACGTACGCGGATTTAGGCGGCGGGACGTCATTCCATGTTGGCGGAGCGGTTTGAGCGCGCAGAATCGGCGAGAACGTAGATCCCGCGAGCACGGCCATTATCGAAACCACCAAGCGCTTGGACATTTTCGAAATCCCTCCTGTAACTTAGATTCCGACTTTTCGAATTTGCCTGCGATTAAGGCAGGAGATTCTACACACCAAAATGAAATAAGGTCGGGCTGCTAATTATTGTCGCGCTGACCCTCGCCGAGCGATCCCTATGGCTTGCACCGATTGACATTGATCACGATACGCCTGTTTCGCCCGGTTGGGAATTCGCTGAACGGGCACATTCCGATTTCCGACTTATAAGGACCTAGCCGATCTGCGAATATCCTAAGGCAAGCCCGCACGAACATTGATTACGTATTTTTATACTTGAGGATTGGTAGATTCTAGAGTACTCTTGGCCATCCCGCAAAGTCACGTTAGGTCGGACACGTGATTGTAATAAAACGAATACAGCGCTCAACGATTTTTGTTCTGTGCCTCGTCTCAGCCGTGGCTCTGTCGAGGTGCGGAGGGGTGAACCAAACAGTACTTCCACTAACGATTTTGCCGGCCTCTTTGCCCAACGGTACATTAGCGTCGCTCTATAGTCAGACCATCCAAGTGAGCGGCGGTGTTGCTCCTTTTAACTGGTCGTTGATCGGCGATCTGCCTCACAATCTTCAATTCGTTCCCGGCTCGGGAAATAGTGCCACGATTTCCGGCACGCCGGACACGGCGGCTCAAGGAGTGGCATTCAGTATCAAAGTCACGGATTCCGCGAATCAGTCGGCCGCTCAGCCCTTCACAGTTTCGATCCTGGCAGAGCAGGACACGCTCAGTTTTTCACCCACTTCCGGCTTGAGCTTCAGCCCGCAGCTCGTCGGAACCGCGAGCACTACTCAGGCAGAGACGGTGAACAACAATGGCAGTTCGGCGGTCGCCATCAACAGCACAGGTCTCGCGGGGATCAACGCCGCAGATTTCAGCGAGACCAATAATTGCGGTTCGAGCCTCGCTGCGGGAGCAAACTGCGGCCTGACAGTAACGTTCAGACCGAACCAGGCGGGAATCCGCAGTGCATCGATTAAGATCGTCGATAGTACTTTGGGCAGTCCACACTCGGTTTCCCTGAGTGGTGTGGGGCTCACGTCAGGCGCCAATGCCACTTTGTCGACTACCATCCTGACATTCGGCAACCAGGTTTTGGGCACTACCAGTCCAGCGCAGTCACTCACGCTCAGCAATTACGGCACAACAAATCTCACCATCATGAGTATCGCCGCCAGTGCTGACTTCGGCGAGACCGACACTTGCAGCGGTTCGAGCCTCGCATCCGGGGCGAGTTGCACGATCGACGTTACTTTCAAGCCGGGCGCCGTAGGCAGTGCCAGCGCCACGCTTTCGATTACCGACGACGCGCTCAGCAGTCCGCAGATAGTCCTCCTAAGTGGCACGGGTGTCACAGGTATGTGCATACCACAAGGCGGTGCGTGTTTTGGACCTGGCCCAAAGAACCAATGTTGTCCCGCCCCTCGCGGCCATCATTCGTTCTGCAGTAACCCGACTGGCTGGGGAACATGCATCGAAAGCTAGCTGGTCCGGGGCGCTCTTTTCTTTCCCTGGTCGATTGAATATCTGCGGCTGGGACTTTCAAGAAACACTTGCCGGAACCTCGCTGAAATGGGCCACAGCACACAGGTCACGATTATTTCGAAATCGAATCACGCACCACCATCTGATCGGCGATCGGTACCCACAACACCAGACGGTCCTCAGGTCCGAGGTTGCGATTCCGGTGGCCTTTGGTCGGGGCGAGGTCTTCAATGAGCTCCATGTCTCCGGGATTTAGAATGATTTTCTCCCCACCCGAAAATTCCACCTCCTCATGGCCGGCGAGATCGAAAATGTATTGCCGGCGGGGTCCTGGATGGAAGGCTCCGAAATCAGCGCCGGGCGCATCGGGTTTTGACCTGCGGAGCGTAGCTCCCGTTGTCGTTTCCATTAGGTTGGCGACGTTATTTTGGTCGAAATTCGTCACTTCAATCTTTTCGACGTGCGACAGCCCATCTTTGCCCGTATAGAACCGGTACATCATCGCCGGTTTGCCTCCTTGGGCGGCAACTACATCATTCCGCGTTTGTCCGCAAAACAATAGAAAACAGATCCCGACCGTTACAACAGCAATGGAAAACTTGAGTATCGGTTTCATGGAGCGCTCCTCATTGTCGTTTTCAGGATTACCCGCTTCCAGTTCTGAAAGATCGGTGATATTTGCGATTTTCACGGTGTGACCAAGACACATCCTAGGCAGTGCAACGCAAGATTTCAAGGAGAGTCCCAAACAAAGGGCCCGATAAACAGGGCGTTATCGGAATCTGGCCCGAGTCACATCCGGCTGAAATTCCGAGAAGACGGCTTATCGGGACTTGTCGCGGTCCGTAATACAACAGCTCTTTGTTCGCTTAGAGTTTTTCGAACAGGTCTGGGAAGAACCATGGAAATCCAGTGACGTGACGAATGCGAAGGCCGCAATTACTATCCAAAGAACTCCCACGACGAGAGCCACTGTACAAGCCGCGCTGTCAGAAATGTATCCTTGAGCTATAACACCTGGCGGCCTGAGGATTTTTTCCATCCCATCATTTGGATATAAAAACCGCTGCCTTCATCAATTCTCCAACCACTGAAATTAGGGTCGCGAAGGGAGGGGAAAATTAGTTCGAGAATCGAAAATATTCCCGCAGAAAGAAATGCGAGACAGGGGAAAGCCTAACAAGGACGCTTACCACTTCCATTGCACTAAATGAGCAGATCTAAGCGGCGGGCTCCAATCAGTGACGCATCCGGGGCCTGGTTGTATCCCTCTTTGTTTTCCGCGCTGATGCACTCGACGAAAGAGATTCCGCTTCCCGGTTTGCTGACATTCAGGAAACAACTGTTTCGTTCATGTAGCGGTCCCGAAGATACGCGTTCTATTTCGAGTCATCTTGGCGACGAAGGGCACCGTCTTTGCCAATGCATGCCACGAAGGTTTTGCCTTCTTGCCGATGACTATCTTCCGAGTGCCCCGTGACTCAGGTGAAACCACCGTTCGCCAGTGTGTTGTAAAATCTTGCTTTTACTTCTTGACGAATTTCCTCACATCCATGAGGTAGTCCGCACCGTAGATGTTCCCGTCGAAATCCGTAGTCACGCCTTCCGCCATGCTCGAACCGGAAGGGTACGGATAGGGGCAAGGGTCGGGAATAAAATACTTCACCGCGCCGTCTCTGGCGCTCCCGATCCTGATGCCCCGCTGGCTGCCGAGATTGTACCCGTAGCCAGTCTGTGGTAGGGCGTACTCTCCAGTGTTGGTTCGACCGTCTCTCGACTCCGAGTCGGCCACGTAGATCGTGTCTGTCCGTTTGTCGATGTAGATGCCGCTCGGCCGCCCAAACTGGAACCACTGCGCGAGGAACTTGCCGTCCTGATCGAAGATCTGGATTCGGTTGTTCTGCCGGTCGCCCACAAACAGCCGACCTCTTGAATCGAAGGCCAGGTCGTGAACCAAATCGAATTCGCCCGGCCCCATCCCTTTCGTTCCCCATGTTTTGAGGAACTTTCCGTTCTTGTCAAACTTCATGATGCGCGCATTGCCATTGGCCGTGCCGCCTCCGGAGTGTCCATCGCCGACGAAGATATCGCCGTTCGGCGCAGTAGCGACGGCGGTCGGCGCATCGAACTCATCGAATCCCGTACCGGCGGCTCCCTTCCTACCGAGCGTCAACAAGATCCCGCCATCCTTGTTCAGCTTGAAGACTTGGTGTCCCCCATTGTCGGCCAACCAAAGGTAGCCGTCTTTGTCCACGACCAATTTGTGGGGGCTGATGAACAGTCCCGCACCAAAGCTTTTCAGTAACTTGCCAGATGGATCGAATTGAAAGATTGGGTCGACGTTTGCGCTTGCGCCGGCACACGTCGCGCCACCTGCGCCGAAATTCCCACATCGGTCGGCGACCCAGATCGTGCCATCGAGCCCAGTCGTCACGCTCGCCGTCGATCCCCATTTCCTTCCCGCGGGCAACTGTCCCCAGTCAACGCCGGGCTGATACGGATTGGGGAGGTCGTTGCGCGCGCCCAGCATTGACACCGCGGGGAGCTTGACCGGGTATTGACCGAGCGGAAACACAGCCTGCCGGCCTCGTTGACCCGCCTCGACAGGCGGCACGCCACAGGAGGACGCCAGCGGTCCCGCAGAAGATTCGGTCGGGGACGACCCACGATTGGATTGCGCGGAGACCGCGACACTCGCCATAGCGATCGCACAGGCGAGAGATAACACCCGTGTGAAACTCAATAAATCTGCACAGGACATCACAACCTCCTCGGCAGCCATTCGCCCGCTACGATCCGGAACAGGTCGTTTCGCTTTCAGATCAAGTTAGTTTCCCTTTAATGAACAAGCAACGTTACCTGTTTGCATAAGCTGTCATTCGCTCTTGTCGCTTTTGTTGGTTTTGTTGCTTTGATCTGGTTTCGTGGCCTCGATCCGAATCTTCTTGAGCAGTTGCGCGTCGCGCGAGAGTTCCGTCTCGCCGACCGGAAATTTGTTTACGCTTAATATGTAGGCCAAGATGTCGGGAATCGCATCGCGGGGCACCGATCCCGGGTTGTTCATCGGCATCGTCTTGCGAATTCGTTCAAATAAGTCGCCGAGGGTGGAGCCGGTCCAGTTTGACAGGAAATCGCCTCCAACGAGCGGACGGGTCATATCCGAACCCACCAATGTAGCGAGGTGACATTCTGAACAATGTGTAGTGTAGAGGTCTTTGCCTCGATCCGCCTGTTTCTGGGTGAACACGCCGTCCCACACTGTAAGCGATTCCGGTGCTGCCGTTTCCTGAGGTAAGAAGAGTGGCTGTTGTGCGTTAATGCCGGAGTAGGACGCGCATATTGTCGCTAAACCGATTAATGCCGCTGCCGCGCCCTTGGTTTTCATATCATCTCACTCAAAACGAAGCACAATACACGAACAGATTTTTCCCAATGGGATTTTTGGCCTTGCTTCGAACGCGTCAGCCCAGAAAAATGCCTGCGAACCCGGGCTCTCTAAAGTCCCTCTTGTCCCCTTATTGCGTCGAAGGCAGACTGAAAGCAATGTAATCGCCAGAGTAGTTGCCGCCACTGACGGCCACGATGATGTACTGCTTGCCATCGAAAGTGTAGGTCATAGGCGAACCGCTTTGCGGGGCTGGCAGCCAGACCGCTCCCACCTGTTGACCGGTTTGCTTGTCGTAGGCGCGCAGCATGGCCCCGCGCGGATGGTCAACCGTCGTCGAAATCTGAGGATCACCCATGATGACCAAAGTCTTGGTCACCACCAGCCCGACATTGCCTTGCTGGCCAGTCTTGGGAATGTTCAGCCCCTTGAGCGCCGGGTTATTTCGAATTGAGTCCGGCGTATCGCCATGCGGCACCTGCCAAACCATCTCACCACGATCTAAGTTAATCGCGCTGAGTAGCCCGTAAGGCGGCTTCACAAGCGGCAGACCATCTACAGTCGTGCCGATCGGCGGAGCCTCTGGAGTATTCGCATTTGATTTGGCCAGGATGGCATCCAGTTTCGCTTGAGACTCGCTAATCTTTGGCGCGTCTGAGGCGGAGCCGAAGCCAGGGCCTTCGTTAACCCGGAATTTCTGGCCCGCGATTCCGGCAAGGTATCGAACATCAGAAAATCCTTCCGGCGGTTCGACCAGCCCCAGAGGGGCCACGCCCGCATTTGCCGCGGGCGCGAAGACTGTATGAGATTCAGGGTCGTATCCTGCGCCAGGCCAGTTGGTGCCGCCGCCCAAGGTTCCGATGGTCAGCGCTGCGACCGGACCCGGAAGCTTGCTGACAACCGCACTCAGGAACATGGGGCCCATCTTGTAATGCTTCACTAATTCCAGCGCTTTCGCGTGCAGCTCTGGGGTGAAGTCGATGAGGTCGTCCATCGTGATGGCTTGGCGCGCATAGGCTGGGGGCTTTGTTGGGAACGGCTGTGTGGGAGAGTACCACTCGCCCGGCACATCGCCCTGTGGAACCGGCCGTTCTTCAATTGGCCAGACCGGCTTGCCCGTTACGCGATCAAAAACGTACAAGAAGGATTCCTTGCTGGGCAAAGCGACTGCCTTGATCGCCTGGCCATTAACGTTGATGTCGGCGAGAATCGGCGGGGAAGACAGGTCATAGTCCCATATGGGATGATGCGCAACCTGGAAATACCACTTCATCTTGCCCGTTTTGAGATCGACGCAAACTAGGCTATCCCCGAACAAATTCTTGCCCGGCCGGTGTCCGCCATACTGGTCGGAAGTCGGATCTTCCACCGGCAGATAGACCTGGCCCAATTCTTCATCCACGGTGATTCCGGTCCAGACACCTGTATTGCCATTGACCTCTGCCGAGTTATTCAGCCACGTGTCGTAGCCAAACTCCCCTCTCTTGGGGATCGTATTGAATTGCCAAAGCATTTTCCCCGTGCGCACGTCGTAGCCACGTGCAAATCCTTTGGTGTTGTCGTGTGTCTCCGGTTGGGTGCCTTCCTTCATGGAAGAGCCAACGATGACCACGTCTTTGACTACGGTGGGAGTGGTGTGCAGGCCGAGCTCCCCTGTTTCCAGGTCGATCTGCTTGTTCACGCCGGTCACGGCGCCAACCTTCATATCGACGATGCCACCTGTGCCAAACGCCTCGATCGGCATGCCAGTCCTGGCATTCAGTTCGACCAATCGATAGCCGGTTGTTACATACAGGATGCGTTCATCGCCATTGCCATCGGTCCAATACGAAAGCCCGCGTCCCGAGAGCTGCCGTGGAGCAATCGCTGCGCGGTGACCTTCATATTCACTGTGCACCCATTTCAACTCGCCCGTTCTAGCGTCCAGCGCAATCGCCGCTCGCCGCGATCCCGCGGTGGTGTACACAACCCCATTGATTTCCAGCGGCGTTCCCTCGAGCTTGTATTCTGGCCGCGCGCCCAGATTGTCGGTTTTGAAATGCCAAGCGACCTCAAGCTGATTGAAGTTGGATGCATTGATCTGATCCTGAGGAGAATAGCGGGTTCCCTTGGCGTCAGCAAAGTAATAGGGCCAATCGCCTTTTTTTGTGGAGGGTTGGCCTGCGGTCTGAGCCCACGTCTGTCCCATGCAGAAAATGAGTGGGATTGCGACAGCTGCGAAGGACGACAGAGCCCGTTTCAGGAGCCGAAAATCGAACATACGTCTCCTCCTGGAATTAAATTAACCGGAATTTCCGATTTGGCCCTCTTTCTTGCGCATCATAACCTTCCCCTTCTCTGGACACAACGAACTTGCCCCAGAGAAGATCTTAATGCGGAATGCGATGCTCTTGCGGTGAAGTCCTTCCATGAGAAGGCCGGTTAGTGTCAAGACGGTTTTGTAGTTGCCTTTGGTCGTCGAGTGGTCTTGCTTAGAACCGAGCCGCCTCTGTCGCCATCCTTCCATCCGCACTCTTTGGTGAGCGATCTTCGCTCGGTGCAAGTTGGGTGTTCTCGTTTCAGTAGGTGCTGCTACCTGAGAATCGACCTCTTCTCCCACCGATTCGGTGAGAGTTGGGCCCCAGGATTTAGTCGCAGTCACCTGGACTCGGCGGTTGAGCTCGGCTCTTCGTACCCAATTCTACGCCACGGTGCTTACCCCTTCACCGTGCTATTCTTTTTCACAAGCCGGTCTCCTTTCCATTGTGCCTTGAGCGCGTCAATCGTTGGGAGCGTATCGCATCCCGCCGGAGACCGGCCTTCTTATCCCATCTGATAAATGGAAGCGCAAGGCACGATTCTCGCGGTCCAGCATCGCGGTTTGAATTCGAGCAGGCCGATGTTCGGCTTGGTACAGGTTCCTCTACCTATCCCGATTCTGTCCCTCGGGCCAGCAGATGCTCTGCTTCAGCAAATAATAACTTGCAGGGATGTGGCAACCACCCGCCGCCGTATTGATTCAGCTTCCCGTTCGCCCGTTTCTAGCGCGTTTTACCAGGAGGAAGGCATCATGATGAGCAGATTTTACAGGATGTTCGTATTTGTCGCGGTCGTGGCGGTTTCATCGTCGGCCGCAGCGACGACGCGGTATGTGTCTCAGAGCGGCGGAGCTTTCGCCGGCGGATCGGTGTGTAATGGGCAAACGACGATCTCCATCGCTGCGATGTCAAACACGACGAATTCAGCCGGTGACCACGATTACCTCTGCGGCGCGCTCACGAGCCCGCTCACGCTCAACGGGAGTGGCGTGAGCGGGAACGTTGTCCAGGTCACATTTGACGCCGGTGCGGGCTTTTCGTTTCCGGCGGTGCCCGCTGGCGGGGCCATCATCGTCAACGGAAACTACTATGATATTGACGGCGGCGGCGGGAACTGTGGGTATATCTCTACGACAAGCACGAACGCGCCGTGCGGCGTTGGCTACATCAAGAGCACGGCGAACGGGAGCGGCCTCGCGAACCATGTCAACTCGATCGCCATCCTGGCCGACAGCACGACGGGCGTGACCATCCACGGGCTGATGATCGGGCCGGTATATGTGCACACTGGTACGACGGACGTGAGCTGCCCGATCCCTGGGTGCTGGGGCGTGCGCGGCTATGGTGCGAACTCGCTGCACATCCACAACAACACGTTTCAAGAGATGCTGTGGGCCACGGACATCGGCGACAGCGCCCCAAATAGCTCCACGGACATACAGATTTACAACAATGAGTTCTACCACTTCGACCATAACGCTCTTGGGAACAGTGTCACCAACTCCACCTTCCACGACAACCACATGCACGACATGGCGAACTGGGACACCGGGAACACGGACAACTATCACCATGACGGGCTGCATGTGTTCAGCGAGCCGGGGCAGACGATCAACGGTATCACCGAGTACAACAATCTGTTCGACGGGGACGTGGGTTTCAACACCACCTCGTGGATGTACAACGAGGACAACGGCGGGACGTTTGAGAACCTGGCGGAGTTCAACAATGTCTTCTTCATGACCGGGGCCTTCAACAACACCAACGAGCAGCGATACTCCTGCTGCGGCGTGCTGATGGCCTGGGGCGATGCGGACAGTTTCGGCAGTAACGCGATTCTGGTGAACAACACGGTGTTCGGGCCGGGGTACTACTCCGGGGCGGGCTCCGGGGCGCTGCTCGAGATGGAGCACAACGCGCGCTTTCAGAACAACCTAGTGGACAACGGGCAGAATGTGATGGGAGTGGCGTCGGGCACCACGTTCGTGGCCGGTGGACTGAGCAACAACGCCTACGAGGATGCTGGTACGGATCACGGCACAGGCGGCGGCGCAAATACATTTTCGTGGAACGGGAATCAATTTTCCGATTGGTCGACGTGGAAGGCCGACAGCGGCGAGACGGGCAGCGTGTTCAACACGGATGCGTTGTTTAAGCTGAACGCACTCGGGCAGCCTGGAACCGGATCGACCGTCATCAACGCGGGCGCGAACCTGACTTCACTGTGTTCCACGAGCGTCAGCGCGATGCCATTGACAGCGTTGTGCTCCGACGCGAATGGAAACGCCAGGCCGGCGACCGGGCCATGGACCATCGGCGCGTACGCCGTGGCTGGCTCGAGCGGGACTCATACGCCGCCGCAGCCGCCGACCGGGCTTAAGGCCGTCGTTGACTGACATCCAGGAAGGGCGTGGAACTGGGACCGTGGCACAGCAACTCAATCGAATGTAAATGATTGGTGAAACATTTCGCACCAGTACGCCAAGTTCTGTGAAACTGGATTGTCGGAGCCTGGAAATTTGGTCCTGTGAGACCCCCAAAGCCACATTCCGAAATCACGTGATTCAGATAGGGCTGAAGGTTCAGCGTCCGAAGAACCCATACGCGTAAGGGGGCAGGGCGCTTTGTTCAAGTCGCGAGAGCGCCTGAGAAACGCGTCAGCCTCGCTGACGGGCTGCTCCGGTCGCAGATTTCTTGCGTTCAGTGTGGAAGGAGGATTAGGATGCACGAGTTGAAAGTCCAAATCGGAAATTCCGAAGAATATGAATTTAAACCCGTCTAGCGAGATGGCGTCGCTCTGTCCCGGAATAAAAATAATATTCATTTGTAACCTGCAATGGCCTACGAGGCTCACATGAGGATTCGTGTCCGGCGATTGGCGCTGTCCTTATTTCTTGCTCCCGCCGTTTTCGCAATTCCCCCGCAACAAGGAAAGAGCAATCGCGTGCCGCCGCCCTGGGCGTACGGCCTTAAGACCC
This sequence comes from uncultured Acidobacteriota bacterium, assembly GCA_963768275.1. GTDB lineage: Bacteria > Acidobacteriota > Terriglobia > Acidiferrales > UBA7541 > Palsa-360. Next base: position 52,600 of record CAVYHH010000022.1, on the reverse strand, counting down.
CTCTGGGTTCACCCCCATCGGAAGAGCCAGCGCCCACGCCAACGGACAAACTTGCTGTAGATGACGGTGAAGTAATCAGTCTCCCCGGCAGCCCCGTAAGCCTTACGCTGACGCAGATGCGCAATCAGGGGACGGTCGATTGGTATCCCGATGACCATCCCAATATGCCGGAGATCGTGGTGCGAGGGCGGAAACCCGACGTACTGGCCTGCCCTGCCTGCCACTATACAAACGGGAAAGGCGACCCCGCAAACGCCACGATCGAGGCCCTCCCTTACGCTTATTTCGTGCAGACGATGGAGGATTTCAGGGCCGGATTGAGGAAGAGCGCGGATCCCAGAAAATCCAACACGCCCAATATGATTAAGTACGCCAAGGCCATGACCGATGATGAGATAAAAGAATCCGCCAAATATTATGGGTCGATTCCATTAATATCCAGAATCAAGGTCATCGAAAGCAAGACGGTTCCCAAAACACGTCTCGTCGCCGCCGGTTTGTACTTCCCCTTGCCAGGGAGTGAGACAGAGCCGCTCGGTAACCGCCTCATTGAAATGCCGGAGACTCCCGAAGCATTCATTTATAAAAACCCGCGTTCCAACGCCGTTGTCTATGTTCCGGAGGGTAGCATCAAGAAAGGGGAACGGTTGGTGATGAACGATGCTGATGGCAAGACCATTTCGTGCATCTATTGCCATGGCCCGGACTTGCTGGGCCTCGGCCGCATCCCGGGAATCGCAGGACGCCTTCCTGGCTACATCGTGCGCCAGCTTTTCGACATACAGAATGGGGCTCGCACAGGGACATGGACGGACATGATGAAACCGGTGGTAGAGAAATTGACGATCGACGATATGATCAGCATAGCCGCTTACCTCTCCTCCCGTAAGATAGGTGACGCCCAGTAATCGTGGCTGAAGCGGACGGACATGATTCTGCGCCGCGTCGAGGGAATATTCCATTTCACGAGTTGGTGTGTCTCGGCGCCCTGTTTAGAGAAAAAACCCATAGCAGATAGTGTTGCGTCGACCGGTTCGTCCGGCAGGGGACTATCGGAATGTAGGAATCCTCCAATTACACCAGAAAGCCAAATCTCGAATACCTGATTTATCGGGTGCTATCTGGCCTGTCATGTGCGGTCCGCCCTTGTGATGATAACTTCCGAGTGGGCGACGACGCTGCGCAATGAGGGCAAATGCAGCCTGCTCGTTTTCCGCGCCGCTCTTGCGATTGCGCCCGTATTACTGCGCCGAGGAGGTCGCTTTTCCGTTGAACACCGCGTCGATCGCCGCCTGAGCGCATTTCTCGCCGTCCGCACTAGAGACGCCCATCGCGCCAATGACTTCACCGTTGACCACGATAGGAAGCGCACCCGGTTGTGGGAAGTCGTGCATGAAGGTCGGCGCCAGATTCTCGCCGCTGCGGACCATCTTGTTGGTCTCCGAAGTGGGGCGCCGCCAGCGCAGGGCCGACTTTGCCTTCAAAAGCGCGGTCTCGATCGAATTCATCGGCGCGCCTTCCATGGCGTGGGACTCGATGAGATTGCCTCCCCAATCCAGAATCGCCATCGCCACGATTTTCTTGTTCTGCTCGGCCCAAGCGGAACAGGCGTCCGCCAAGGCACGCGCGCCGGCACTCGATATGACTTTGATATCCCTGGTCGCCTTGAGGTCGCTGGTCGCTTGCTTCGTCGGCACGGCGCGCGCCTGCTGCTGAGCGTGCGATTGCACGGGCAGCGACAGCATCAGTCCCGCGATAGTTCCTGAGATGATCAGAATTTTCTTCACGTCAACCCTCCTCCGGTCCTGATATCCGAATCTGAAATCGCTTCACCGAAAAAATTCGATCTTCGCCTCGCGGAACCAGACGAAATTCATCGGCGCGACCGAAATCGGCCCGTTGACGCCGAAGATTGCGATCTGGAACTTGTCGCCCGCCTTGACTGCATCGGCAAGCACCACGCGATTGGGCATGTTGAACCCTTGAATCGTGGCCGGGCTGGGGTAGCCCGGGCGGCGCGGCATCTGTCCATTGATCCAGACTTCCGCGTAATCATCCACGTACGCAGTGAGCACTACCGTGGCGCCTGCCGTGTCAAAGTCCCCGATTTTCGCAGGTATGGTCAGGGTCGCACGGTACCAGAGGAAGGATACTTTGCCGCCGCCGCGCCGGTCGGCCAGCCCCTTGGCCTCGATTGCTGGCCACGACGAATCATCGAAGCCGCTCTCGCCGGCGTGGGGCTGGATGTCGTACGACGTTTTATACCCCGGCATGGCGTTCGCAATCGCCGGTCCTTCGACAATCTTCGCCTCCATGGTCTTCCACTGCGCGCCGAACGTCGCTGATCCTTCCGCTGTCATCAGATCAACCACCTTTGCAGGCACAAGTGAAGGCGGCATTTGAGGTAGGGGCGCAGGCGCGGCCGCGGGAGGAACTGGCGCTTGCCCGCTTGCTGTCGTCGGAATCATCATGGGAACAGCAGCCAGCGCGGTGCACATCACGAGCCTGATGAAATCATGCTTGCGCATTTTTCCCCCTCTGGTTATCCGGGTTCCCCTTCTTGCAACCCGATCGCCCGCGAGCATACTCCCAATCGCCAGCGTTGGGATGGATTTTTCATCCTTGCTTTCTTATGAATCCGAACTAGAAGTACATCAGAAATAACGCGAAGTGTAGGAAGCCTCATTGCGCATCATGCGCCTCTTTTGCCGGCGACAAAACGAACTTACCGCCTTCGCTCTCCTCCACAAAACGTCTTGCCATTTGGAGGGTACCCTTATAGGCTCCCTGCTGCGCGCTTACCCCTAGCACGCCAACAGGACGCTGAATCGCGAAGAATGACATGGCCCGAATGCGCCGCGGTGTTTTAACCAGGGGCAAACGGAAAGTTTTAGCTTGGCCGCCAATTCAGATGTGCAGTCTTCTTGGAGGAATCCCATGAAAAAAGTTGGTTTGATGTTTTTGATGTTGGTAATCGGCGTGACTATTGGCGTCAGAATTTCCGGCAGGCTTTCCCCCGTCGAGGGGCAGGCGAAGCCTGGAACCGGATTCGCCGCCGTACCCGGAGCAGTGGGAGGGCAGGATCTGACCGGCGCCTACGATGTAGTGAAAAACTGGCCGAAGGACGTCAGCACACTGCCCGGAAATGAGAAGTGGACTTACGGCGCGGGCGAAAGCGTCTTCGCCGAAAGCCCCAATCGCATTTACGCCCTCTATCGCGGTGAATTGCCGAAGATGGCGCCGCCGAAGGCGATGCTGCTGCCGCAAGCCGGCCCCAGCATCAGTTTCCCGGTTGCGGGCTTCTGGCGAGATGCCACAGTGGCCTCGCTGCCCGGAACGGGTGGCACGGATCAGGACACCCGGGAATGGTTGACCTCCTGGGAAGGGAAGTCGCCCGACCTCGGAATCAAGGGCCCGCCCTACCGCGAACTGGGCGTGGATGCGAAGTGGGAGAATTGCCTGGTCGTTTACGACGGCAGCGGAAATATCATCGAGACCTGGAAGCAGTGGGACAAGCTCTTCCGCCGTCCTCACTCCGTCTACATCAGCCCCTACGATCCGGAAAAGAACGTGTGGGTGGTGGACGACAATATGCAAGTCATCTACCGGTTCACGCATGACGGCAGCAAGCTCCTGCAGACCATCGGAACGCCGGAAATCCCTGGCGAGGACGCCACACACTTCAACCGCCCGACGTACATCGATTGGCTGCCGGATGGCACCTTCTTCGTCTCCGACGGCTACACGGGAACGCGCATCGCCAAGTTCGACAAGGACGGAAAATTCCTTATGCAATGGGGCATGAAAGGCGGCCCGCGCCGCGGTGGAGATAACGAGGCTCTCGAGACTCGTCCCGGCTATATGAGCAACGTGCACGGGGTCGCCATTGACCAGAAGACCCGCCACGTTTTCGTGAACGACCGGAACAATCATCGCATCCAGGTGTTCGATGAAAACGGCAAGTATCTCTACGAATGGAAGATTGACAATCCGCCTTCCAGTCTCCACTTGCTCTACATCGGATCGGGAAGCACGCTCTGGACCTTCGATCGCACCACCAACAAGATGATCGAGTACGACCTCCAAGGCCATCTGCTGTACACCTGGGGGAGCATGGGTGACTATCCGGGCTACCTTTGGGGCGTGCACGGATTGAGCGTCGACCAGGACGGCAATCTTTATCTCGCGGAAGTGGACTCGGGACGCATACAGAAATTCACGCCGAGACCCGGAGCCAATCCCGCGTTTCTGCTTGCCAAGCCGGTCTATTCAGCCTGGAAGCAGTAGCGAGACATTTGAAAGGGCTGGGCTGGCCGCGAATTGTTGCGGCCGGTCCGGCCCTTTGATTTTTCAGATGCAAGTAGCTGGCAAATTATTCAAGAAAGTCATTTGGCGTCTCAATGTTTTGGAGACACATCGGAATTTTCGATTTGGACCAATGACTTGGCGGTTTCCGGGGAGTTGGGCTTATAATGTGGCCACTCTGCGATCTGGGGCGAAGAAAAAATTAGGAGGTCCGCATGAACGGAGAAAAATTGCGATCTTTAAAAGCGCGACGATTGTTCCTCGCTCAGCTCGGCGCGGGAGCCGGCGTTCTTGGCGCGAGTGTAGTCACGGCTCCCGCGGCGGCAGCGCAGGTTGCGACGGATTCACCCTGGCGGCCCGCTCGGCACACGCAGGATGATTGGTACGACAAGATTCCCGGCGTACACCGATTCCTGTTTGACGCCTCGACGGGTGAGAGCATGGGCTGGGCGCTCCAGTTCGCCTCCAACTACTTCACGGCGAACCAGGTGGCTTACGGCCTGAAAGAAAGCGACCTCGCCGTTGTCATCGTCGCGCGCCACAAGGCCACGTCGTTTGCATACAATGACGCGATTTGGGCGAAGTATGGCAAGACGATCTCCGAGCAATCCGAATTCATGGATCCGAAGACCAAGGAACCGCCCAAAATCAATGTGTACGGTCCGGCGGGCGAGACGCCGCAGGCAGGAAAAATGGAAGCGCTGATCAAGAACGGCGTCCAGTTCGCCGTCTGCTCGATGTCCACTCGAGGGATTGCCACTAGAATCGCCAAGGCCAATGGCCTCGAGATCGACAGCGTCGTCAAGGAAATAACCGCCAACCTCATTGGGAACGCGCGAATGGTTCCGGCGGGAATCCTGGCGGTGAATCGCGCGCAAGAACGAGGCTACTCGTTCATCTACTCAACCTGAAAAGTGCTCAATCGCAGCGTTCATCCGCATTTCTTTCGGACCTACGGACACTTTCGTATGGTAATCTCTGGCTAGTTGCGTCGGCCGCTCCAACAAAAACCAGGGGAGCCAAAAATGAAAACATTGTTCAGGGCATTCGCTCTCACGATCCTGTTTGCATCTTTCACCTATGCGGCTCCCGGTGGAGTGATTTCCGGCACCGTCAAAGGCCCGGATGGGTCCACCTTCAAAGACGCATTCGTGCGCGCGCAGAGCGCGAAAACCAAGATCACCGTGAATGTCTTGTCTGACCGGAACGGCGCCTACCGGATTCCAAACCTGGAGGCCGGCGAGTACGTGGTAACGGCAGCCGCAGTGGGCTTCAAGAGCGATCCTCGCCCCAACGTGAAAGTGGACACGGACCAACCAGTATCTCTGGATTTCGCTCTACAGAAGGGAACGGTCCGATGGGCGGACCTTTCCATTCACGAAGGGCAAGCCCTGCTGCCCGAAGGCGCCGGCAAACAGTTGTTGTTTTACAGATGCATGAGCTGCCACGGACTTCAGACCAAGATTGCCGCGGTTCGCCGCGATGAAGAAGGCTGGCAAAACTGCGTCGCCTTCATGCGCGACCGTGCGAGCGGCGTTGGCGACTTGCGGATCACGGAGGAGGACGGCGCTGCCGTCGCCTCCTATCTCGGCAGGACCTTTAGCCCCGATTCGGACCTTCCCCGTTCTCCGGCGGACCTGCCTGGTTATCCGAAAGCCAAGCACGCGGAGTTCAGCGACGAAGCGATGAAAATTGTTTACGTCCTCTACGATTTGCCGAAGCTGGGCCGCATCCCCTGGGTCGCCTATCCGCAAAAGGACGGCAGCGTCTGGATGCCTCATTCCTGGACAGCCGATCAAATCGCCAAACTCGATCAACGGACGGGCGAAGTTCAGGAGTTCGACGCTCCCATTGGGACGAGGAAAGCGTTGCACCTGCACTCCGTAACCGAAGCCCCGGATGGCATGGTTTGGTTCTCCGAGGATGCGGCATGCAAGCTCGGGAAATTCGATCCCGAGACGCGAAAGTTCACCGAATATCAGCCCAATTTCTGCAAGCCGAAAGACGACGATGCCAAGACCGGGCGCGGAATGAATTCGATCGGCCTAGGCAGCATGAACTCGATTCGCCTCGATCGCTACGGGAACATCTGGGCTGGAGGATCAATCCTCTTGCGTTTCGATCCGAAGAAGGAAGAATTCATGGAGTTCCCCGAAGCGCGCACGCCCTACGGCATTGAGCTCGATCAACAAGGCAACATCTGGTTTGCCGAATTTCCTCGCGAAGGCATGATCGGGAAGATGGACACGAAAACGCTGAAGATTACGAAGTGGACTCCGCCCACCACGGAGAAGCTCGCCGCGCTCAACAAGAATCAGCCCGATGAGAACTATGGCAACAGCGCGACTCATCCGAAGACGTCGGGCCCGCGGCGAATCACCGTGGACTCGCAAGGCATCGTCTGGTTTGGCGAATGGTGGGGCAATCAGATCGGTCGCTTCGACCCCAAAACGGAAAAGTTCCAGGAATTTGCGTTGCCCGATCCCGATCCCACGCCCTACGCGATCGCCGTCGATCGCAATGACAATGTTTGGTACAGCTCCTATGACGACGACATTCTCGGACGCCTCGATCCAAAGACAGGTTCGGTCGTCGAGTTTCCCATGCCATTTTCAGGCAATGGAATGCGGGAGCTGATCCCGGATTCGCAAGGGCGGATCTGGTTCGGCACGCCATTCAACAACAAAGTTGGCTACTTCATTCCGCCCGAGCAGCCGAAAACAGCGCAGCGGTAATTGAGTTAACCAGCATCCGCGTACCCTGCGATAGCACGGCGTCCTGTAGGTGCTGCTACGTTTCGTGTGCCGTCCTTTTGCTTTGCCCATCTTCCGGCGCTGAAAGCGCCGTCGTTTCCAGTTCACGCCATTGGAGTGCGTCCTGAAAGGGCGCAGGGATCCTCCGCCCCTTCAGGGCGGACGATCATGTTTGGACACGATACCCGGGGCGTTGCCCCGGGCTGGCATCCTCCACGCCGTTGGCGCGACAACGTGCGCTTGTCTTTAGGCGGAAAAACTAGTGCAAAACGATTTATGAAATAGCCAGATAGCCTTTAGTATTGTTGGCGCGACAAACTCTAGAAGGGACGGGAATGCCAAACGCCACAAAGCAGAAAAAAACTGGGCCGCTTGTAGGTCTGAAGGTGATCGACCTCTCGCACATCATGGCTGGCCCCGCCTGCTCGATGTTGCTGGCCGACATGGGAGCCGACGTCATCAAGGTGGAAAAAATGCCGGGCGGCGACGATGCGCGGCGCATGGTGCCGCCGACGGTTGCCGATGAATCCGCGGCGTTCCTGATCATGAACCGCAACAAGCGCGGCATCGCATTGAACCTGAAGACGGAAGAAGGACGCGGCGTCCTCTCCCGTTTGCTGAAGGACGCTGACGTTTTGATCGAGAACTACCGCCGCGGCACGATGGAAAAGATGGGCTTCGGCTACGACGTGCTGCATGCGTTGAATTCGAGACTGATTTATTGCTCGATCTCCGGTTTCGGACGGACCGGCCCATACGCCGATCGCGGCGGATTCGATCTGGTGGCCCAGGGCATGAGCGGATTGATGAGCATCACGGGCGAAAAGCCAGGCTGCCCTCCGATGAAGGTGGGAGCGCCCTTAACCGACATCACCGCCGGCATTCTCGCGTGCGTGGGCGTGCTCGCAGCCTTGCATGCGCGCGAGTCCAGCGGGCAAGGGCAGATGATTGACACGTCGCTGTTTGAAGCCGGGATCACTCATACGTACTGGCATTCGGCCATTTGTTTTGCGACGGGCCAAGCGCCGGGGCCGATGGGGACGGCGCATCCGTTGAACGCGCCCTATCAGGCGTTTCCCGCGTCGGATGGCTGGATCACCGTCGGCGCCGCGAACCAGGAAAATTGGCTGCGGCTGCTCGAGGCGCTCGGAGCTCCTGAACTGCGCGACGATCCGCGCTTTGTGAACAACGCGGGGCGGATGCGCAATCTATCCGAGCTGACAGAGGCGCTGTCGCCGCATTTCCGGCGCCGCACCGTGGCCGAATGGCTGCGCCGTCTGGAGGAATCCGGCGTTCCGGCGGGGCCCGTGCTGGACATTGCCCAGATGCACGCCGATCCGCAGGCGCTCGCGCGGGAAATGATCGTCGAGACCACCCATCCCACGGCCGGAAAAGTGAAAGCGATCGGGCTGCCGATTAAATTTTCGGAAACGCCGGGCGGCGTGCGCAAAGCCGCGCCGTTGTTCGGCCAGCACACGCGAGAAGTGCTGCGCGAACACGGCTTCTCCGATGCCGAGATTGACCGAATGGCGGAGCAAGGCGCTATCCAAATGCCAGCCTCAACCAAGAAAGGCGCGACACGATGAGCCAGGAAATCCTCTATGAAGTCAAGGATACCGTGGGCCGCATCACGTTCAATCGCCCGCAGGCCCGAAATGCGTTCACCTTCCGGATGTACGAGCGGCTTGCGGAAATCTGCCAGCAGGCGTCGACCGATTCGTCCGTGAAGGTCCTGGTGTTGACGGGAGTAGACGAAAAGGCATTCGCTGCGGGAACCGATATTTCCGAGTTCAGAAAATTTTCCACCGCGCAGGACGCGCTGGATTACGAAGAGCGAATCAACGGCCTGCTCGACTCTTTTGAACGCATCCCCATTCCGACCATCGCCGCCATCTCCGGGGCCTGCACGGGCGGCGGCACGACGATTGCCGCTTGCTGCGACCTGCGCATCGCCGCGGCCAATGCCCGCTTCGGCGTGCCGATCGGCCGCACTCTCGGCAATTGCCTGTCGATGTCGAATTACACCAGGCTGGTAGCTCTCTTGGGGCCGGCGCGCGTAAAGGAAATCATCTTCACCGCCCGCCTGATCGATTCCGGCGAGGCGCGCACGATCGGACTGCTGAGCGAAGTGCTGCCCGATTACGCGTCCCTGCAGATCCGCGCGGACGAACTCGCGCGAACGGTCGCCTCGCAGGCGCCGCTCACCCTGCGCGCCACCAAGGAAGCCCTGCGCCGCATCAAGGAAAAAATGACCCCCGAGGAGGATGGCAATCTGATCTTGACGTGTTACATGAGCAGCGATTTTCGCGAAGGCCTGGATGCCTTCTTGAACAAGCGGACACCCAAATGGACGGGAACATAGTTGGCCTATTAGGTGCGTCAGTGATCACCACAGAACGACTGATTCTCCGCCCCTGGAAGAACGAAGATTTTCTTCCCTTTGCGGAGATGAATGCCGACCCAAGAGTACGAGAGTTTTTTCCTTCTGTTCTCACGCGCGAGGAGAGCGACGCTTCAGTTCGGCATTTCCAGGGGACTTACGACAGAGATGGATTTTGCATGTTTGCTGCCGAACTGACCGCGACCAGTGAATTCATTGGTTTTATCGGACTGCAGACGATGAATTTCGTTGTGCCGTCAGTGGAACAACCCGCCGTGGAGATTGGCTGGAGGCTGTCGTATGAGCACTGGGGAAAAGGTTTGGCAACCGAAGGCGCGCGCGGCGTAATTCGATATGCGTTTGCAACTCTTCACCTTCGCGAAGTGGTTGCGATTACAGTGCCCGCCAATCTTCGTTCACGACGCGTCATGGAGAAAATCGGAATGCAGCATCTCCACGAACTAGATTTCGATCACCCGAATATACCTGAGGGCCACCCCTTGCGAGCGCATGTGCTGTATGCGCTCAAAAACCGCGCATTTGTCGAAACCTGAAAAATATCCAGCCAAAGCAACAGCGCCGCACAATCGCGCTACGGCATTTCTTGCGTCGGAACAACAGTCGTCGCATCGCGCGTAAATTCGAATCGCAGCGTCCAAGTACTCAGGACGCCTCGCCCGCCTACCTTGGGCGGCTTGAATTTCCAATCCTGCGCTGCGGCCAGTGCCGCCCGGGCGAAGTATTTGCTCGGTCCGCGCGATTCGAGTACCGCATCCTCCACGTTGCCCGAACGATCGACATTCACTTTGACGATGACCCGCACCGTGCCTCGAATGCTATTTCTCGCGGACTGGAGCACTTCAGGCGTAGCTTGGTGAGCGACTTCGCCGCGTGCCGGGGAGGCTGCAGGAAATTTCTCTACGGCATTTGTTTCTTCTTCATGCATCGCCTCGGGATGAATCAAGGCAGGCACTGGAACAGGCGCTTTGGAACTCCGCTCTTCCTCGGCAAGGGTTGACTTGTACGGTTTGGCTGAATGTTCTTGCGGCGCCACCGCTGTTTGTTTCGGCGCAGGTGGAACGGCCGGCTGTTCGGCGGTGGCAACAGGAACCTGCGGAATATCTGTATGGCGGCGCAGGAGTTTCGGCCCTCCCAGAACCGCGGCTAGCGCCAGCGCGCATCCGACGGCAATAGGCAAAGCGTAGCTGCGGCGCTTCGCGAGTGGCCTTGACGGCCGCGCGATGGGTTGCGGCTCGGGTAGTGCAGTGCGGACTTCGGAGGCGATCGATCGGACCTGGGATTTTTGTGCGCGGCCCTCCAATCGAGTCGCGATTTGAGCGACCGTCCATCGGCTCTTAGCCTGGCGAAGTAGACAGTGACGCGCTATATCAAGAAAAGGCTCCTGCAATGTTTGAGGGAAGAGCGGGTCCTGTTGCTCCGCCGTTCGAACGACTGGAAGATTTTGCGTCAGGGTCTCGACTAACGTCATGCCCAGCGACCAAACGTCACCCGCAGCTGACATGGTTCGAAACACCGGGCTAATGCCAAGCGCATATTCGGGCGGATCGTACGGAGTCTGGTGGCCGGGACCTTCCAGCGATTCCCCCGCGCGGCTTACGGCGTCGCTGGATACCTTCAGTTCGTCGCCGCTGGCCATGATGTTGGCAGGTTTAATGTGGCCGTGCACGAAGCCTTTGCGGTGAAGGTAGGCAAGGACGTCCAGAACGGAGTCAAGCATCTCCCGAGCTTCGGCAGGCGTGAGCGCCCGGTTTGGAAGAACCTGCGCGAGGTTCTCCTCCGCACACTCCATTACGACATAGACGAACAGCACGCCGTCAAGCTCGAAGCGACCCGTTTCATGGATCGGAATCAAGTGAGGATGAGACAGCTCAGCGGCCTGCTGCCAACTCGAGAGTTGAAGTTCCCCATTTCCTGGAGCCGCAGGAATAATTTTGATGGCGGCTTTTACAAGACGTTCACCCTCGTGGCGCTCGGTGAGAAATACCGCGCATTGTTCGGATCCGCCTAGGTATCGAAGCAGCGGAAACTTCCGGTCGAGAATATGGTTTTCCCATTGTTTCCAGTTGTCGGACATGATTCGACCTTCACGAAGGGTAGGCCAGGGAGTGGCACTATTGTACGCAAGTAACTAGTCCAAGGTGTCAAGCGAATGCGAGAGAAGTGCCCATGCGGATAAGACGGGAGGGCAGGAGGTAGTCCAACGACCCTTGCAATGGGGCGTTCGGAGATAAGGGATACCCGGCCGCTTTAGTGATTCGCCCAAGTCTCTTTTGCGAGGTAGGGCAAGTCGTGGGCCCAGTCATCTTCCTTCACGCCGCCAGGGTAAATCACGTGGGCCAGATTGTCTTTCGTGTAGGCCAGAACAAAAGCCGCGTGGCCTACTTCATAAGCTCCATCCGCGCGCACTGCGGACTTCTTGGCGGGAGAGAGATTCGCGGCAATTTGGGCTGCTTCGATTGCCGCCTCGCTTCCCGTGAGGCCGATGAAACGCTTATCGAAATGATCGAGCCACGAGCGCAGCACCCGGGGGGTGTCGCGTTCGGGATCGGTGGTCACAAATACGACCTTCAATCGATCCGCGGAGGCAGGCGGAATTTTCTTGAGGGCCTGGGCGATCGTCGACATCTGGAGCGGACACATATCCGGGCAATGGGTGTATCCGAAGAACAGCAGTGTGGTGTACCCCTCGGTCTTCGACGCAAAATCGAACGGAGCTCCGGACGTATCGGTCAGCGCAAATTTCGGTTTCGGGAGGGGAGGGGAAACCATTCCGCCGCGGTATATCGATTCGGCGCTACTAGCTGGGGCGGGCTCAGGCGTGTTTTTCGCAGCCTGAGCCGACCCGCGGTAAACTGTCCCGAACAGAAACGCCAGGACCAGCAACACTCTGTAGAACAATCGCGACCGCATGGGATTGGCCGACAAGCTAGTCTTCGTCATCTCCTTTAACAATTACCTTTCCGTACATTCCATCCACGTCGTGAAGAGCGCAATGGTAATAGTAGACCCCTTTGTTGGGAAAGAAGATGCGAATTCGTGTTGTTCCGGGAGGCACCTGCGCGGATCCGGTCCGATCAGGTTCCGCTGCCTGAATGAATCCGGAATTCAGGAAACTATTTTGATTAAAGGGTGGTGGCGGCGGGGAAACCGAGTTCTCCTGCGGCCTGAAGGCGGCGGAACAGGGAGTGGTCCCAGCCGTTGCAGCTGGAGTCGTCGTGCAATTGATCGTGGCGATCACCACGCCCGTCCCTAGATCCTGGCAATCGGTGGTCATAGCCAACGTGCATGTGACCGGCGGATTGGGGATCGGCGGTCCGGCAGGGAGAAAAAGAGCAGGGGGGAGGGAATAGAGCGTAGGGACAAATCCCGCAGGCTCCGTCCCGAATGTGACCGTATGTGGCTCGGTCGGATCCAAATTCGTCCACAACACGGATTCCCCGGCATGGATCCGAATCTCTTCAGGCAGGAAGCGCACAACAGCGCGGTATTGCAATCCTCCGCCCGTCGCCACGATTTCTCCGACGCCGGCAATCACCGTGTTGTCGTCGTCTCTCCGATGATTCCATCGGCGACTATCCTCATCGTCACGATGGTCATTGTCGGAAAGCAAAGCGTTCGCCTCATCCTGTGCCTGGTCGTCATAAAACCGTTGGCTGTGAATGAGGGGCGCATTCAGTGGAATATTTTCGACAACATGAACCGTTCCAGTCATATCCGTGTGAATCAAGCAGACCAGCTTGTAATTTCCCGCTTTCGGGAACGTCACGGTAAAAGTTGCTCCGCCGTTCAAACCAGCTTGGGTGGAGACACACGCGCTGCCGTCGAAGTCAGGTCCAATGCCGCAATTCACGTGTTGGACTGCAAACGGAGGCCCGGCCGGTGGGGGCGCGGACGGACGAACTTGTCCAGAAGCCAATAAGGTAACCGTGTGCACCTCGTTCTTGGGAACGAATGTCCACTGGATGCTGTCACCCTCAAAAAGCCAAAGTTCATTTGGGAAAAAAGCGTCCGCTTGGACGGACTGGTCGCTGGTTTCTCCTCCGGCGTATGCGTTATACGTTGTCTGCGCCTTTGCCGCTGATGGAACGAGCAAGAACACCGCTGCCAACATCAAGCACAAACTGCCTGGGAACAGAATGCGTTTCATTCACTCCCCCTCAAATTTTCTAAGACATTTTTCTGTCGAAATGGGATACATCAACTTCAACAAATAATTTTTTTCCCATTTTCCGAGTAGCGTTAATAATTCGGCGCGCCCCCATCTGTCAAGATAAAGGTAGATGAATCGTATAATTAGTTTTCTCCGTACTAGGATTCTCAGTACTGAAAACCGTTCGTGAGTAGCAATAAAGCTGGGTTTGAGTGGAGCAGGCTTCCAGACTGCTGGGTTGGTTGCAAGGAGATCGAGCCGTGGCGCAACTGAAACCCACAGGCTGGAAGCCTGCGCCTCTTAAACTTCCAAATTGCCCAACGGACTGCGATCAAGGGATCACGACGAAGTTGTTAAATCCGCGCTTAGCGTCCTGGAGCGACGAAAGCCCTTCGTTCACTTCCTTGAGCGGGATGCGGCGGTGCTCCAACACCGAGAGATCCAGCGTTCCTGCACGAGCCATCTCCGCCAGCTCTTGTCCCTCACCGGTCGTGAACCAGCAGGAGCCGATCAGTTGGATGTTCATTCCCATCAACCGGTGCACGTTTAACGGCAGCGGCTCGCCCACGCCGCCGATGTTGACGCCGCGCCCGCCTCGCCGCAGGGCATTCAAAGCATCCTGCATGGCGCTCGACGGAGAGCCCGGCGGCAGCGTATCGATGACCGCATCGACGCCCTCGCCGTCCGTCACTTCCAGGGCCCATTCGTGAACGGGACGTTTTCCGGCTGCGAACACGTCAATTCTACTGGGAGCGAGGGCCTTCACTCGGTCCAGCAGTCCTTGATTGCGGCCGGTGCCGAGTATCGTCGTCACTCCCGTCGCCAAACCCACGAGCGCGACGCACAGGCCGAGCGCGCCGCCAATCCCGTTGACGAGCAACGAGCGTCCCGGACCCGCGCCCGCTTTGCGTATTGCGGCGTAGGCTGTTCCCAGATATCCGAATCGAGCGGCCTGCTCGAAGCTGACGTTCTCAGGCAGCTTGACGAGCGCGCTCTGCGGCGCGGTGATGTATTCCGACATTCCGCCATACGGATATGCGTCGAATACAACTTGCGACAAAGGCCCGCGCCCAAAATAACCCTGAAAAGTAAAGCCGCGGCAGTTCACGATCTCGCCGCTTCGGCAGGGGCGGCAGGACCCGCATCCCCGCGCCGGATTGACGTAAACGCGATCGCCCGTTCGGATCGAATGAACCTGGCTGCCAACCTGCGACACGATGCCCGCTACATCCAGTCCGAAAATCGCGGGGAGTTTCGGCAGCGGCAAGTAGGGAAACCACTCCGGCCATTTCGTAAGCACATTCTTGAGATTCGGCACGACTCCGCAGGCTTTCACGGCCACAAGCACGTCCGTCGGGCGAGGTTCCGGAATCGGCAGCTGCTCGAGCAACAAGGGCCCGCCGATTTTGTGCATGCGGGCTGCAAGCATCGTCTTCATCCACGACTCCCCTGAATTTAGTTTTCTCCAAATGCGGAGGCTTACACAGGCGATTTCCGCGACAGCCTATCACAACCCGCCCGCAAGCAGAGATTTCTACTCCGGCCCGCGGCATACAGGAACAGAGTGTGAGGATTGAATTGTGGAGGAATGGCGCAACCGCAAGATTTTCTGGCTGTGGGAATGCCGTTGTAGGTTTGGAGCGGGGCAGGAGAGCAGGGTAACAAACTTAGCGCGGGTGAATCAGTCCTCCTCGGACACAATTCACCCCCTAGCGCGAACTCACTTTAATTTCGAGCTATTTGGCCTTCCATGCGAGCGACGGCTTAGTTTGCTGAAGCGCCGACTGGAAGCTCTTCGGTTTCCTTGCTTCCCTGAATCGACGATTGGGCGCGTTCGATCTCGATATGGCCCTTGAAATAGGCGCCTTCCTCGATGCTGATTCGGGTCGTCGTAATATCGCCGATCACCTGGCCGTCTTTCTTGATCTCCACGCGGTCGCGCGCGCGGAGATTGCCGGAGGCATTGCCGTAGACGATCACTTCGCGGGCGTTGATTTCCGAATTCAGCTGGGCAGTTCGCCCGACCGTCAGTCGGTGGCCACGAAGGGAAATGTTCCCTTCCACCTTGCCGTCAATCTGCAGGTCTTCGTCACTGGTGATTTCGCCCTTTACCATAATGGTTGAACCCAGACACGCCAAAGTGCGCGCGGCGGGAGCGTTGGGGCGGGGGGCGACAGGTGCATTCATCGGCGCGCCGGGGATCCTCGACTCTTTGGACGAAGATGTGCCGGGCACCTCGGGCTGCGTTTCCTTATTCCACATGGTTCCTCCAACCTACGAGTCAAACATCGATTCGGTCCTTTAGGACCAGTCTAAGGATTACTTTAGGCGGATGGGGCAAGCGGGGCTACCGCAAAATGGCAAAGAATTGCTTACAACTAAACCTGCCCACCGGGACAGGTCGGGCGGAAGAGACCGGATGGGCACTAATCAGGCAGTCGCAGCCTTAGCGAGTACGGGAACTTTCTTGCCCAGCCCAACTTTCCGTAGCTGGATTTCGAGAATGCTGTCACTTAGGGATGCTTTTACCTGGTCCGGGTTGATTTCAGATGGCAATTCCAACGTACGAAAGATTTGGCTGGAGCGCCGTTCGGTTGAGACGCCCTTCTCGTCACTCTGTTCCGATGCCTCTTCCCGCTTCCCGGTAATGCACACCGAGCGAGGCGCCACACGCACTTCTAATTCCTTCTCGTTGAATCCCGGCACGGCAGCGAGGACAGTGAGTCCGGTCTCTGTCTCCACAACATCCACTTGGACGTCCAGGAGAATTTCCGACACAGCCTGAAGCCAGTCTTCACGGTCATGGCCATCCACGGATCCCCGAAGTTCAAACAACTCGTAGGCGCGACGCGAGATCAGATCTCTGAACTCTTGTGAGAGCTCAAAGAATGCATCGCCCGGATTCAGAGTAGACACCTCCGGCGCGAGGAATCGTTTCGATTCCGTTTCGATTCTCATGTCTGTTTTCTCCTTAGTGTGAACTTTTCAGAGTGAGTGATTTTGACTTGAACAGGAAATGCATGCGGCGTGGACAACAGAATCATTAACGGGCACGGTAAATCAGGTCAACTGTGAATATCAAGAAACATTAAAAGGAAATGATAGGTGAAAGATAACATCGGCCGACGATGGAATCTTTTCCGCAAGTAGAGATGCACGGATGTCCTGGCTATCGGCCGTGCACCGCATGTTCAAACTGCGTCTATTCGTAATAGGCCGGGGCGTGTTTCAGCTTGTCGCTTTGCGCTTTCTCGTGATTGATCCACAACTGCGCGTGATAGAAGGAAATCAGATCGGCCATTCGCTGCATCGACAATTGCGTCTGAATTCTTTGCTCAGCAGGCATGGTGCTGAAATAGGGGATGCGGCGGTTGTCCCAATTCTCTTGCAGGTGCACGGCGTCGCCGCTCAGCAAAATCCAGCCAGTTTTTGATAAATGCACGAGGCAGGATTGATGGCCGGGCGTGTGGCCCGGAGTATAGATGATCATGACCGAGCCGTCGCCGAATACGTCCTGGTCTTCCTGCACCAAATTCACCGGATGTTCCTTCAGGAATGTAGGTCTCGTGTCGGAGGGAGGTTTCGCAATCCCCGTCTTGCCCGCGGCAAAGTAGTAGTCATATTCAGCCTTCTGAATGAGGAACGGCACGGCAGGAAACAATTCGGCGTTGCCGATGTGGTCGGGATGAGTATGAGAAATTCCCGCGAACTTTATGTCCGACGGCTTGACGCCGATCGCGGCAAGTTGAGACTCCAGCGTCTTCGCGCGCGTCCAGTGGATGTCCGTCGCCGGATTGTTGCTCGGATACCAACCGTCGGGCATGGAGGCGACCGCATCGGAGATGCCGGTATCCCAGAGAAAATAGCCGTCCGCGTGATGGATCAGATAGCAGCTAACCGAGATGTCGATCGGCTTTCCGACGTTGACGCCAACCGTCCACCGGGACTCGTCGTTGGCGTGGCCTTGACCGCAGTCGAGGACATACAGCCGGTCGACGCCCTTGCCGCTCGGTTGCGCCCAGGATGCGCTCGTCAAAAACAATCCGGCAACCGCCAAGAGAACTAAGCTGAATCTCTTCATTGGAAGACTCCTGCACAACTTTTCATGGAAATTTGGTGATGTTCCCGGGCTCTTATTTGTCCGGTCCTCCGGGACATCCTCCGTTGGCACCACCGCAATCGCCTCCGATATGTTCCGGCATCCCTTTTCCGGCGACCTCGGTCCTCATTCCCGCGGGATCCTGAATGGACCAGCCATATTTGCTATCCGCTTGCGGTTTGTAGCCGCGCCGCTCCAGTTCGGCTTTGGCGGCATCGCGGTCGAAATTCTCAACCGCGAGCGAGAAATGCGCGACATATGCTTTCTTTTCGGGGTGCTGGCTCTGGCGGAGATAAAAGTAATTCTCACCAAACTTGAGGAAACAGATCGGCCCACCTTGCGTATCCACGCCGAACACATTGCCCGGCTTGTAGTAGACCAGTTTCATTCCGAGCAGGTTCATGTAGAAGTCCCGCGATTGATCCACATCGGCAACGTTGTACACCAGATGGCTCACGGCGTAGGCCTTAAAACCCTTGCCGTCTGGCCCGGGAATCGAGCTGAGGTTTTTGGTGCCATCCGATTCCTTGGCGGTTGGCGCTGCGGCTCCGGGAAAGACGCCCTTCGTCGCGCAAATTTGAATCGTGGTGCCGCTCGGATCCTTGATGGACCAGGCGTAGGCGCCGTCCGGCTTCGGATCGAGTCCCCGCCGCGTCAGTTCGGCTCTCACCGGCTCCAGTTCAAAATTTTCGATCGAGAATGCGAAGTGATCGACGTTGCCCTGGCCCATCTGCGCGGACCAGTTGCCGGCGGCCAGGTCGAGCGGCCTGTTGAGCGGGCGAATGTAGATGGCGCTCGGCGGATCGCCGCATTCGACCGAACACTGTTTGCCGTCGTCATAAACAAGCTTCATTCCGTACAAATTCACATAGAAGTCGCGGACCTTCGCGTAATCGGCCACTTGATAGTTGATGTGATTGTAGGCCACCGCTTTGAGAACCATGCCGCCGGCCATCGCCGCCTGCGCGCCGCCGCCCGCAAATGCCGCGACTTCGGGCGACACGCTTGCGGCGAATGCCGCGGTTGCTGTCAGGCCCAGCGCCTGCATGAGCTGGCGCCGATCTATTTTTCCGCTCTCGAACGCCTTACGGAGTCCTGCAATATTTTGTTTCATCGCTGATCCTCCAGGAAGTTCCCGCCCCAATCTCGATAACCGCAGTGACGGGATTGTATGCCCCTTTAGATTCGGATAGCACAGATTTTTAGTGGCGCAGGCTTCAGCCTGTGGGGTTTGGTTCTTGCAAGGACTAACCCCCACAGGCTGAAGCCTGCGCCACTTAAACCTACTTCAAAAGCGGGCTTGCCTTTGCCGTTGGAGGATGCGGCCGCGACTGCAGGAAAGCGTAGACGTCAGCCAGTTCCTGATCCGAAATGACCTTGGCGGTATACGGCGGCATCTCTCCCGTGGGCTTGCGAAGGTACCGAGAGAGCACGTCGAACGGGACAGGGTCGGGAGCGATCCGCGGCCCGGTCATCGTGGAGCCTTGTCCTTCGCGGCCGTGGCATTCGTAGCAGCCGTTCTTGTTGAAAATCTTCTTTCCGTTTTCCGCATTTCCGGCGGGCGCATCCGGAGTCTTCGATTCTTGGGCCGCATACACCACGCCAATATGAGCGAGGCCGAAAGATAGCGCGATTGCAATAGCAACGATGGCAGCCGAAAAGTACCCACGAAACCTGTTCATGCTTGCTCCTTAATACTCTCCCAGACCACCTGGCGCGCTTTATCGAGGTTGCGTGACAACGTCGAGAAGGGCCGGCTCACCGCGTTTGACGACCGCAATCGCGCGCCGCAGCGCAGGCGCAACCTCGTTGGGATCCGTGATTGGGCCCTCGGCGTAAACGCCCATGCTCTGCGCGAGCTTGGCGAAATCCATAGTCGGATCCTCGAACGTCGTGCCGATTCCGGCGCGGTCAATACCGCGATTGTGACGGTTGGCCATGCGCTGCACGTGCATCAACTCTTCATGATAGGCGCGATTGTTGTGCATGACGCTCAAGATTGGGATGCGATGGTGCGCCGCGGTCCACAGGACTGCGGGAGCAAACAACAGATCGCCATCGTCCTGAATGCTGACCGAGAAGCGGCCATGCTTCTTGTTCGCCAGGGCTGCGCCAATCGACGCGGGAGCGTTGTAACCGATGCCGCCGCCACCCTGCGTGCCGATGTACTGGTATTGCTTGTCGAAGGGCCACAGCCGCAGGGGCCACCAACTGAAGTGTCTGAGAATCGAGACGAGCGACCAATCTTCGTCCTTGATCTGGTTCCAAAGCTCGGCGCAAAGGCGGCCGGTGCTTACAGGGCTCGCGTCCCACGCGTACGTCGCGTCCGTTCGCGCCTGTTCCAGAGCTCGATCGTGTGCCGACGCCAGCTTGGCGCCGCGATCCTGCAAGACCCGCTTGCGATCCGCGGTGATCAGCCGCTTGGTTTCCTCAATCAGTGCAGGCAGAGTCGCCTCCGCATCCGCAGCCATGGCCAAATCAACACCGGTATAACGGTAGAAATCCTGGTAGTTAGCTTTTGTGTACAGGTCGCCGGTGGTGATGCTGATCAGTTTCGCATCGCTCTTCATGATCGGGCGCGAAGTGCGGTTCACTTGATCGTGCATGGTGTTCAGCGCGTTCCAGAAGTCCGTGGCTTCCAGTCCCATGATTACATCCGCGTTCGCCACCACGGCGCCGCGGCGCGAAGATTGGTTGAGCGGATGCCGCGTGGGAAAATTCATGCGCCCGGCCTGATCGATGACCGGCGCCTGGAGCAATCCGGCAAGCTCGACGAGCAGGTCGATGCCGGCCTGCGACCGCGCGTAGCGGTCCACCACGATCAACGGATTCTGGGCCTGAACCAGCATGCGGGCCGCCTCGGCGACCGAGCCGGAATCACCCTGCGGAGGCGCCGCCAGCGTCAGCTTCGGAATGTGCAAAGCAGCATCTGCGGGAATCGGGTTTTCCTGGAGTTCGCTATCCGCCACGAGCAGCACCGGCGCCATCGGCGGCGTCATGGCAATTTTGTAGGCGCGCACGGCGGATTCCGCAAAGTGCGACAACGAGATGGGCACATCGTCCCACTTCACGTAATCGCGAACCATGGCCGCGGCGTCCTGGACGCTGTGTGGCCACTCCCCATAAGCCGAGTCGCGTTTGGTGGCGTCCAGATTGTTGCCAATCACGATGTAAACCGGCACGCGGTCGCAATACGCGTTGTAGATCGCCATCGCGGCATGCTGCAATCCGACGGTGCCGTGCGCGAAGATGCATAGCGGTTTCCCTTCGATCTTGGCGTAGCCGTGGCCCATGGCGACCGAGGATTCTTCATGGCAGCAGGAAATGAACTCGGGATCCTTGTTGCCTCCGTAGTTGATCACCGACTCATGAAGCGCCCTGAAACTCGAACCGGCCACAGAGCAAACGTATTCGATGCCGAGGGACTTGATGATGTCCACCATGAAGTCAGACCCGGAGCGATCCAGCGTCAGCACCTCAGCATCCGCCGGCGGATCGGCTTCGATCACCGGCGGCAGCAACGGCATGGCGGGTGACAGTCTCTCTTCGACCGTCTGCGCAGGCAAAGCCTCTGCCGGTGCAGCAGCTAGCGTCGCCGCTCCAACGACTACGCTCTTCAAGAAGTCTCGACGGCCAGCCGGTAATTTCTCGGATTTCGCCATGGGTTTTTGCCTCCGCTATTGCACCAAGTCCGGAATTCCTATTCAGTGGCACAGGCTTCAGCCTGTGGGGTTTAGTCCTTGCAAGGCCCAACCCCCACAGGCTGAAGCCTGCGCCACTAATCCCTCGAAATAATCCGCTGCCCAACCGGCAACATACGACTAACCGCCGGCGATTGCAATCCTCGCTCGCGCCTACCGAGCCTCCGGCCGCCTGGCGATCAACACACAAATCAACGCGACTACAGCCAGCCCCGCGGCTGTATAAAAAGCGGCACCGTAGTTCTTATACTTGTCGAAAAGAACTCCGCCGATGGTGGGGCCGAGAATTCCTGAAAATCCCCAGGCGGTGAAGATGGAGCCATAGTTTGTCCCAGCATACCGCGTGCCCCAAAAATCAGAGACCGTCGCGGGAATCACTGAGGCCTGCGCGCCATAGCAGAAGTAGACGACAAATATCAGCACGTAGAGCGCGGCAATATGCGCGCCGACCCAGTACAGCGCGGGCATGGCGACACCGGACATTGCTAGCACAACCCGCAAGGTATTGAGCCTGCCCATGATGTCCGAAAGCCAGCCCGACAGGACACGGCCGGAGACGTTCCCGAAGGCTCCCACCACAAGCCCCAATGTCGCGACCGTGGCGCTTGAAATGCCCTGGTTTTGTGCGAAGGGAATCAGTTGGCTGATCACCATTAACCCGGCAGTGGAACCCAGTCCGAAGCCGAGCCACAAAAGATAAAAGGCGGGCGTGCGCACGACTTCGCTCGGAGTGAATTGGTGTCGGGCGTAAGTGATGGCGGGAACGGAATCCTTGGCTGCCGGTAGCGGGTTCGTCGCTGGATTTTTCATTAGAAATGCGCCGGTCACCGTCATGACGAAAAAAATTCCACTGAGGATCACGCACGAAGTCCGCCATCCAAAACGGGGAAACAAAACCAGATTGGCGACCGTCCCGAAAATGGCCGAACCGCCGCCATATCCTGCAAGGGCCAGGCCGATCGCCAAGCCCATTTTGTCGGGAAACCACTTGGCCATGACGGGGACGACGGTCCCGTAACCAAATCCGTTCCCGATGCCTCCCAAAACGCCGTAGAAAAAATAAAGAAAATACAGACTGGTCGTATAGGAAAAAAGGAAAAAACTCAGCGAAATCAATATGCTTCCGGTCAGGGAAATCCAAAAGGGCCCGAAGCGGTCTTGAAGTCTGCCGGCGAACAGCAGCGAGGCGGCAAACACCACGGCTGCGAAAGTAAAGACCGTGGAGGTCTGCGCCCGCTTCCATCCGAATTCCTTTTCAAGCGGGGTTACAAACACGCTCCATGCGTAGAGTGTGCCGAGGGCCAGAGTCATGAGTACCCCGCCGAGCAAACGCCACCAGCGGCTGATGGAAGCCGCTTCGCCGCTCAGCCCGACGGGCAGAGATATGGATCGCACTGAAATGCCGCTGGGCGTGGGATTTGCAGTCATCAACCCTCTATCGATCATGCTTTCCGAGGTTCGATTTTCGGGCCTTCGATTCGCTTGGGAACATGCCCTCGCTTATAGATCATGACGGTGCGCTTGAATTCGATGACCACGGTTCCATCCTGTTTGAAGCCCGTGGTTTTGAAGCGCACGATTCCGACGTTCGGTCTGGACTCGGATTCTCGCTTCTCAAGAACTTCACTTTGCGAATACAGAGTATCCCCATCAAAGAGCGGACTCGGCAGGCGCACTTCATCCCAGCCGAGATTGGCCATCGCATTTTGGGAAATGTCGGCAACCGATTGGCCTGTAACGACCGCGAGGGTGAATGTAGAGTCAACGAGCGCCCGGCCGAATTCCGTTTTTGCCGCATAGGCATGATCGAAGTGGATCGGGTTGGTATTCATCGTCAGCAAGGTGAACCAGATATTGTCGGTCGCAAGAACCGTGCGGCCCAATGCATGCCGAAAAACATCTCCGACCTCGAAGTCTTCAAAAACTCGTCCGGTCCAACCCTCTTTATTTGCCATCATCGCCTTCCTTGGATTTATTTGAATAAAAATCAGATCATTCTTGTCGCGCCGCCAACCTGCGATTGTCTCTGAATCAAAACCCAATTCAGCCAAAATAGCGTCGGTTTGCTGGCCCAATGCCGGAACTTCGTTCATGACGGTTTCCACATTCTCCATTGTGACCGGCGGAAGAAGCGCTGGCAGCGGCGCCCGCCGGTGAATCCACCGTGCCCCAGCGCCCTCGGGCCTTCAATTGCGGATGCTCCACAAACTCCTGAACGGTGTTCAGCCTGGCGTTGGCAATTTGAGCGGTTTCAAGCCGCGCGACAATTTCGGCCGCGGTCAGCTTCTCGAAAACTTCTCGCATAACCAGATCGAGCTGCGGCCGATTCTGAACTCGGTTGGCATTGGAATCGAAACGACGATCGGTGAAAAGTTGTGGGCTCTGCAAAACCACTTCGCAAAACTTTTTCCATTCGCGTTCATTCTGCAGACCGATATACACCACTTTGTTGTCCCGGCTCTCCACTGGCCCGTAAGGCGCGATGGTGGCGTGGTTTGCCCCCGAGCGGCGCGGAGCCGATCCCCCAAATGAATAATAAGCGGCGTAGCTCATCCATTCCGCGAGCGAATCGAAAAGGGAAGTCTCCAGCGCAACGCCTTCGCCCGTCTTCGACCTCACCAGCAGGGCCGTCAATATGCCAGTATAGGCATACATCCCGCAGGCGATATCGGCGGCGGAAATGCCCACCTTGCACGGCGTTTCTTCCGTCCCGGTGATGGAAATCAAGCCGGTCTCGGCCTGGATCAGCATATCGTATGCTTTTTTGTCCCGGTACGGCCCCGAAGATCCGTAACCGGAAAGATCGCAAATAATGAGGCGCGGATATTTTTTGCGCATCTCCTGTGGTGACGAAGCCGAGCCGCTCCGTCGCTCCGGGCGCCAAATTCTGCACAAAGACGTCTGCCTTTTCGATCAGGCGTTGGAGAACTAATTTGGCGTCCGCCTGCTTCAGATCCAGCGTCAAGGATTCCTTGGATCGATTGAGCCACACGAAATGGCTGGAAAGCCCTCGCACGGTTGCATCATAACCGCGCGCAAAGTCTCCGACTTCTGGCCGCTCGATCTTGATCACGCGCGCGCCCAAATCCGCCAGTTGCCGGGTGGCGAACGGCGCAGCGACGGCCTGCTCCAGGGACACGACCGTGATTCCTTCGAGCGGCCGCATCAATATGACCTGGGCAGGCCCAGAACGTGCTCCGCCAGATAGCTCAGAATCAGGTTCGTGGAAATGGGCGCTACTTGATAGAGCCGCGTCTCGCGGAACTTGCGCTCGATGTCGTACTCTTCCGCGAAGCCGAAACCGCCGTACGTCTGCACTGCGACATTTGCCAGTTCCCAGGAAACGTCGGCCGCCAGAAGCTTGGCCATGTTCGCTTCCGGGCCGCACGCTTTGCCGCTGTCGAAGAGTGTGGCCGCGCGCGTGACCATCAGCCGTGCCGCTTCCAGATTGGCGTATCCGCGGGCGATCGGGAATTGAACGCCCTGATTTTTTCCGATCGGCCGGCCGAACACGACTCGCTCATTCGCGTAGCGGCAAGTGCGTTCCAGAAACCAGCGCGCATCGCCAATGCATTCCGACGCAATCAGGATTCGCTCCGCATTCAAACTGTCCAGCAAATAGCGGAATCCCTGGCCTTCCTCGCCCACCAGATTTACGACGGGTACTTCCAAATTGTCGAAAAACAATTCCGTCGTGGCGTGGTTCATCATCGTGCGAATGGGACGGATCCTCAGCCCGTGGCCCACGGCTTGGCGAAGATCGACCAAAATGGTGGAAAGCCCCTCGGTCCGTTTCTTCACTTGTTCCGCAGGCGTGGTTCGCACAAGCAGCAGCATCAGATCGGAATGTTCGGCGCGCGAAATCCAAATTTTCTGCCCATTGATCACATAGTGGTCTCCCGTTCTGACCGCCATGGTTTTTAGCTGCGTGGTGTCGGTGCCCGTATTCGGTTCGCTCACTCCGAATGCTTGCAGCCGAAGAGAGCCATCGGCGATCTTCGGCAAATATTGCCGCTTGTGCGCCTCCGATCCATGCCGCAAAAGTGTGCCCATGATGTACATCTGCGCGTGGCACGCCGCGGCATTTCCACCCGAGTGGTGGATCTCTTCGAGGATCACCGAAGCTTCCGTAACACCGAGACCTGCGCCGCCGTATTCTTCGGGAATCAGCGTGGCCATATACCCGGCGTGCGTCAGGGCCTGCACGAAGGCCTCGGGGTAGGCGCGCTTCTCGTCGAGCTCCCGCCAATATTTATCCGGGTATTCGCGGCACAAATCGCGCACGGCGGATTTCAGTTCTTCGTGCGATTCATCCACAGAGCTGTTCATTTGATTCAACGG
This sequence comes from uncultured Acidobacteriota bacterium, assembly GCA_963768275.1. Classification (GTDB taxonomy): domain Bacteria; phylum Acidobacteriota; class Terriglobia; order Acidiferrales; family UBA7541; genus Palsa-360. The sequence goes on along the minus strand of CAVYHH010000022.1, from coordinate 26,850 downwards.
AAGACCTCGTCCTCTGGCGAGCGCTAGCGTAAACTCTGTCGCAAAGGATAAGCAATCGCTTAAATTCACAAACGGCAAGACGGCAGGATAGCAGAAATGATTTTCTAGGGTATCTTAACGGATGCGGGGAAGAAACAACGGCTGCCCGCCCAAAGAAACGGGCGGCCTCTACAAAACCTATCCCCAACGACGCAGGACGGTTTTGTAGCGGCCGTTCCGTCCCATGCTTTCCGGGACGGAACGGGCATCTTCGCGGCTCTGCGGAACGGTGAAATCATGGAACCGATCACTCGAACGCTTGTGTTTTTTTCTCACGCGCTCAATTCCAAGGATCTGAGCGGTGACGTCGTCGAGCGCGCCAAGTATTTGCTTCTCGACTACCTTGGCGTTGCCATCGCCGGCTCGCTCACGGAATCCTCGCAGCCGATTCACCGGATGCTGGCTCGGTCGGCAGCCCATGGCCCGTGTACCGTAATTGGTACAGCCTCGCAAACATCGCCGGAATTCGCGGCGCTGGCGAACGGCGCCGCGGCCCACAGCGTGGAGCTCGACGACACCCATCAGGCCGGTTCCATCCATCCGGGCGTCGTGATGTTTTCGACGGCCATCGCGCTGAGTGAAATTCATCCTGACATCGACGTCGCTCAATTTGTGACCGCGGTCGTCGCCGGATACGAAGTCGCCGCGCGCCTGGGAATGGCGCTCCAGCCGAAATCTCACTACGAGTTGGGATTCCATCCCACGTCGACTTGCGGCGTTTTTGGAGCGGCAGTGACCGCGGCCAAACTCCTGCGTCTGACCGAGGAGCAAATGCTTTCGGCCGTTGGCATTGCCGGCAGCATGGCAGCCGGTTCCCTGGAGTTCCTGGCGGACGGCACGTGGACCAAGCGGTTGCACCCCGGACTCGCCGCGCAAAACGGAATCCTGGCCGCGAATCTTGCCGCGGATGGTTTTAAAGGACCCGCCACCATTCTCGAAGGCCGCGACGGCTTTCTTTGGGCGTACTCGCGAAAGGCAAAGTCCCGACCTCGTTACGCAAGACTTGGGACAAGATTTTGAAATCCTGCGGACCAGCATCAAGCCCCACGCGTGCTGCCGTTATATGCAGGCTCCCATCGACGGCCTCATAGAACTTGCAACTGCGCATGACATTCATCCCGAGCAGGTCGAGCGCATCGAAATCGCTGTTCTAGAAGCCGGATGGCCGCTGGTTTGCGAGCCTCGAAAACGAAAATACTCCCCATCGAACGTTGTGGACGCGCAATTTTCCATGCCCTATGGGGCCGCGGTCGCCCTGACCGACCGCGCGGCCGGCCTCGATCAATTCACCGGCGACAGTTTCCATTCACCGCAGATCAAAACGTTGATGGGAAAAGTAGTCCTTCAAAAAGATATCCGCATCGAAAAAAACTTTCCCGAGGAATGGCCCGCCATCGTACAAATTCATCTGACGAACGGTAAACTGTTTGAAAAATACGTCCGTTTCCCGAAGGGCGACCCGGGAAACCCGCTGACCTGGCAAGAATTGACAACCAAGTTCCAGTCGCTGGCGGCGCGAGTATTTCCAAAGACTCGCTGCGAAGAAATCATCAACTCGGTAAAGGACATGAAACCGTCCACCATACTTCACGACATTTGGAAGTTAACAGCGCACTCGAAATCAATATCGCAGCCGGCAAATTGATTGGCTTGAGTAGCACAGCCACTCTTGGCTGTGTGGGTTTGCAATCGTCGTTGGGCCGGATGCTCTGAAGGTACGACTTACAAAAGCACACAGCCAAGTGTGGCTGTGCTACTAAGGAGACACACGAATGCCAGGCAGGCTGCACGGCAAGGTGGCCCTGATCACGGGCGGCAACAGCGGAATCGGCGAAGCCACCGCTCGCCGCTTCACACAAGAAGGAGCGAAGGCAACGATTCTGGCCCGCCGGGAAGCAGAAGGTCACGCAGTCCAGGAGGCGATCCGCGCCGAAGGCGGAGACGTCACTTTTCTCCCATGCGACGTCACCGACCGCGCCGCCGTGGAAGCAGCCGTCGCCCAAACCGTCAGCCTCTATGGCGGCCTGAATGTGCTCATCAACAATGCCGGAGGCGGCGCCCGCGAAATGTTTCCCGCGGAATCGGACGAGACCTGGGATCGCGTTCTGCGTGTGAATCTGACCGCCTGCTTCCTCACCTGCAGGGCGGCATGGCCGCATCTCATCAAGGCTGGGAGCGGCTCGATCGTAAATGTATCTTCCCTGGCGTCCGTGTCAGGCGTGAGTGAGGCCGTTTTTGAACGGCACCCCGCTCTTCCTTCAGCATCGTACATTGCCGCCAAAGCCGGTCTCGAGGGTTTTACTCGCTATATCGCGAGCCTGGGCGGACGCCACAACATCCGCGTCAACTGTGTCCGCCCCGGCCAAATTCTCACCCGGCGTCTCACCACCGCGGCCGGCGAGCACGTCTTCGCGCGCCACTTCGAGGTGTGGCAGCTGATCAAAGGCCCGGGCTACGCGGAGGACGTGGCGAGCGCCATGCTGTTCCTTGCTTCCGACGAATCGCGTTTCATAACGGCGGAAATGCTCAATATAGATGGCGGAGCGGCGGCAAAATTGTAAGTTCGCGGCAATCCTAATTCTTCAATCATTCACTTCACGTGATGAATCTTGACTCGCTTTGTAGGGCACGGCTTCAGCCGTGCCGAAAATGCGCGGGATCGATGCGGCTTTAGCCGCTGGCCTGTTAGAAATTGAGTTGCATTCACGCTCTTTCAAGCTAGGACAATGACTTTTGGCCGTCCCGCACAATCTCAGCAGGACTTACGCGGACAGCCAAGAGTGGCTGTCCTACCAAACGCGAAAAGAATTTATTGTGGCCGGATTGAAAGATGTAGAATAACGACGATTCTGTGCGGTCCAAACGAAAGTCCCAGTTAATGGAGAGCCAAATGAAGACATTGTGGATCGGAGCTGTGGCAGTATTTGCAATTTTGATTGCTCTACCGGGCTCAGCGCATGCGCAATCGGCGCAAACCCTGCCCATACCAAGCGTAGATTCCGCCATCGATTTCCCAAACGCACATGAGATGCCCGATCCAAGTCTGACCTACAAGATTGTGTTCGATGTCGGCAAAGCCTCTCCCAAAATCGAGGAAGTGAATCCCGCTCTCACCTTCATCTCACGGTTTTTCAACACGCTCGCCAAGGGCGGCGTCCCGGCCGATCACCGAAAATTCGTCGTGGTCTTTCATCAGGAGGGCACCGACATCGCTCTGAACAACGCAGCCTTCAAAGCCCTCAAGGACGGCCATGACAATCCCAACATCGCTTTGATCCACAGTATGAAGCAGGCTGGCGTCGACTTCCGTGTTTGCGGCCAGGGAGTGATGTCCAGAAAATTCGACATGGCCACGATCAATCCCGACATTCAGATCGATCAGTGGGCCATGACGACGATCATGAATCTCCAGGCCCGCGGCTACATTCACGTGGCCGGGAATTAGGCCGCTTCCTACCCGGGAACGCCAATCTCCCGATTGGCGTTCCCGGTTCTGTCGGTCGTAAGTCCATATTATTTATATCGTTGACAGAGACTCGCGTCCGGGGTTATATGAGAGCAAATCCTTATTCGAGGGAGTTCCGATGGCAGACCATGAACTGACGGACCCCGGCTGTTCCCACTCAAACACAACAAATCAGATTTCGAGGCGGGACGTAATCAAGAGCGTCATTGCGACGGGCGTCGTATCCTCCACAAGCTACTTGTTCCGCGTCTCCAAAGTGTGGGCGCAGGCATCTGCGCCGGGCGCGGTCGACCGGCTGATCACTCTGAATGTCAACGGCCAGCAGCGGCGCGTTGACGTCATGAAGCAAGAGACGCTGGTGATGACGCTTCGCTACAAGCTTGGCCTTACCGGCACGAAGATCGGCTGCGACCAGGCCGAATGCGGCGCTTGCACCGTGCTGATTGACGATGTCCCGTACTACTCCTGCTCGGTGTTCACGCACACCGTGCGGGACAAAAAAATCCAGACGATCGAAGGGCTCGCCAAGCCCGATGGCACGCTGCACCCGGTACAGCAAGGCGTCATCGACGAACAAGGCTTCCAGTGCGCGTTCTGCATGTCCGGTTTCATGATGGCGACGGTAGGATTCCTGAAAACGAATCCCAATCCCACGCGCGCCGAACTCGCTCACGGTATTTCCGGCAACCTGTGCCGGTGCCAGGACTACGACAAGATTCTCACCGCGATGATGCGCGGCGCAGAGAATCTGAGGAAGGCGTAAACATGCCAAACGTAACGCCACCAAACAAATACAAATATATTGGGAAGAACTACACGACCGGCGACCTCTACGCGAAAGTAACAGGCAAGGCGAAATACGCCGAGGACTATCGCGCCGATGGCATGCTCTTCTGCAAGCTGGCGCTCAGCCCCATGCCTCATGCGCGCGTGCGCAATATTGACGCGAGCGCAGCGCTAGCGATGCCCGGAGTCAAAGCGATTCTCACCGCGAACGACCTGCCCGCTCCGGCCGACAGCATCAACGACAACGGCGCTGTGATCAAGGCCAACCCCAGGGGGTTTCTGGCGCTGACCAATGAGCCGCTGTTTCAAGGCCAGCCGATTCTTGCCGTAGCCGCCATCGATGAACTCACAGCTGCTGAAGCCATTGAAAAAATCAAAATCGATCTTGAGCCTTTGCCGTTCGTTGTCGATCCGCTGGTGAGTCTGCGGCCCGGCGGCCCGAACGCAAGAACGGACGGAAACGTTTGGGTTCGTGTGCCGCCGCCTCCGCCAAAGCCGGGGGAACGGCCCGCGGTGACGCCGCCCGAACTGCACACCCTGAAGTGGACCAAGGAAGATTTCGACCAGGCCACGGGTGGCCGTTTGCCGCTCGGCAAGGAAACCGAAGAGTGGCATGTCGGCGATGTCGAGGCCGGGTTGAAGAACGCGGCGCTGGTCCTCGACGAGACTTTCGTTACGCCCAACACTAGCCACCAGTGCCTGGAGACTCGCACCACGATGGCGTATTGGCAGAACGGCAAGGTCTACGTCCACACCGGCACGCAGAGCACGGCGCAGACCGTCCCCGCGATCGCGCGGTGGCTGGGCATCGATGTCAGCAACGTCGTATTTATCAGTGAGTATACAGGCGGAGGATTTGGTAGCAAGATAACTGGCGACATCACATTGGTGATCCCCGCGCTCTTGGCGAAGAAAACCGGCGCTCCGGTCATGATGCGCATCACTCGCGAAGAGGAAAATGCCATCGGCCGCGCGCGCCCCAGCCTGCATGGCCGCATGAAGGTCGGCTTCACCAAGGAAGGCCGCATCACCGCCCTCGACATGTACGTGGTCTGCGACAACGGCCCGTACGACATGGTGGGCGATGCATTTTCGTCCGGACGTATCGTCTCCGTTCTCTACCAGCCGCAAGCGATGCGCTGGCGCGGTGTGACGGTCCTGACAAATACGCCCCCGCGCACTTCGCAGAGTTCACCAGGCGGAATGCAGGGAATCGCCATCATGGAGCCGGTCATCGCGAAAGCCGCGCGAAAGCTCGGCGTGGATCAGGTGGCCATCCGCCGCATGAATTCTCCTGAGGGCAAGGCCCCGTTCGGCCCGCTCGTAGCCGGCAAGCAGCAATATGCGACGAGCGCGTTCATCAAGGAAGCGCTCGACCGCGGCTCCGAGCAATTCAAGTGGAATGAAAGAAAAGTGAACACCGGCAAGCGCAACGGCTCGAAGGTGCGCGGTGTCGGCGTATCGATCAGCTGCTACTCCGGCGGCACGACGGGTTTTGACGGCCTGTTCGTCATCAAGCCCGATGGCCGTGTCTACATCCAATCGGGCGTCGGCAATCTGGGGACGGAATCCTGGACCGACGTGCATCGCGTCGTTGCGGAACTCCTCGGCGTGCCGTGGGAGAAGTGCGACATCACCTGGGGCAACACGTCGAAAAATCTGCCGTGGACTTGCCCTTCCGGCGGAAGCCAAACGACACATGCCATGACACGCGCAGCGCACGCGGTGGCGTCCGATGCCATCGCGAAGCTGCAACAGATCGCCGCCAAAGATCTCGGCGGCAAGCCGGAAGATTATGTAGTCGCTAACGAAAGGGTTGCGCGAAAAGGCGGAGGCGCGGGCATGACGCTGGCTCACGCCGCTCAGCGCGCGATCCAACTCGGAGGCGCATACGATGGCCACGACCTGCCTCCGGACATAAACAAATTCACGACCGTGTCAGCCACGGCGTTGGCAGGCCAGGGCCTGCTGGCCGTCGCGAAGGACAAATACCCGCACGACGGCAACACATTTTCCTTCGTCGCCACATTTGCTGAAATTGAAGCCGACGTCGAAACCGGCCAGTATCGCATTTTGGATTTTCTGGCTTATGCCGACGTGGGCACCGTGCTCCATCCGCGCGCGCTCGGCGGACAGATTCTCGGCCGTTCGATCCTGGGCATTGGTCACACCATCGGCCAGAAGTGGGTCTACGACCAGCATTACGGCCTGGCCGTATCCAGGCGTTTTCACCACACCAAGCCGCCGACCATATTGGACATCCCGGACAATATGGCATGGGCGGCCGTTGAAATTCCCGACCCAGAGACGCCCATCGGTTCGCGCGGCATCGGCGAACCGCCGGTGGGCGGTGGTTGCGCCGCGATTTTGAATGCGCTTTCGGATGCTCTCGGTGATGAGGTCTTCCGGCGGGCGCCCGTAACTTCCGACGTGATCCTGGCTTCACTGGAAGCGGGCAGGCCGGCTCAAGATCCGTTGAGATCCAACATTTAAGCTTCTGTGTCACGGAAATGATGGGTAGGCCATGACCGGAACGGCTCGACTGTAAGCAATGAGGAGAACGGAAAATGGCTGTCATTCATGACGTAATACCAGCGTTCGAACTCTTCCAACCCACGTCAGTCGATGACGCGCTCGCTCTGCAGGCACGGCACGGCGCAAAGGCCTGGGTGCTGGCCGGCGGCCTCGATAGCTTTGACTGGTTCAAGGATCGAATCAAGCGGCCCGAAGTGGTCATCGATCTGAGCCAGGTCAGGGAACTGCGCGGCGTGCGCGCGGCGGGCGATGGCCTCGAGATTGGCGCCATGACCACGCTCACCGAAGTGGTCCGCCATCCCCTGGTTCGAGAGAAGTTCGGAATCCTGCCAAATGCGGCAGAAGCGGCCGCCTCGCCTCAGATTCGCAATCAGGGCACAATCGGCGGCAACGTCTCCCAGGATGCCCGTTGCTGGTATTACAGAGGCGGCTGGCCGTGTTATCGCGCCGGCGGCAACATTTGCTACGCGGATACGCCGACGGGCCTGAATCGCGAGCATGCCATCTTCGATGCCAATCGCTGCGTAGCTGTCAATCCTTCTGACACGGCGCCCGCGCTGATCGCCCTCGATGCGAAGTTTGTCATTCGAACGCCGAAGGGTGAGCGCGTCGTCGATGCCGAAAATTACTTCATCGGCCCTGGAACCGACATTACCAGGATGACGATCCTGCAACCGGGCGATCTGCTGACGACCATTCGAATCCCGTCCACTTGGGCCGGCGCGCAATTTTATTTCGAAAAAGTTCGTGACCGCGCCGTGTGGGATTTCGCTCTCGTCAACGTCGCAGCGGCCGTGGTGATGTCCGGCGGCACGATCCAACGCATACGTCTCGCGGCGAACGGCGTGGCCGCGCATCCGGTCCGGCTGACGGCGGTCGAAGCAGCGGTGGTCGGCAAGCCGTGCAACGAGGAAACGGCCAAGATGGCCGGGCAACTCGCGATTCAGGGAGCGGAACCTTTGCAATACAACGGTTACAAGGTGCCGTTGCTCAGAAACCTGGTGCAGCGCGCAATTCGTGGCACGACCGCGTAGCACAGGCACTCTTGCCTGTGCGGGTTTCGCGATCCTATCCCGGCCGGCAGCGCGCCTGCAGTCCATAAAACCACACAGCCAAGAGTGGCTGTGCTACTGGCAGGAGGGAACTTGAACCTCATTCAATGGGCGCAAAGTCCGTGGGGACAGCAGGTGCCGACCCATATTTCCTGGATCCTCTTGTGGGTTTCCGCAATCGGGGCATTGCTGTTCCTGATCGTCCATGCGCTTTACGTGAGTATTTGGGCCAAGCCTGCGCATTCGGCAGCCTCCTCCGGCGTTTCCGGCGCGGCCGCGGCGCGGATTCCCGAGCGCGTTCCCCGGCACAATCTCAGCGCGCGGCTGTTTCACGCGATCATGGCGCTGGCCATGCTCGCCTTGCTGTTCACCGCATTTCTCCCCAAAGTTGGCGTCGAGTTTCCGTGGGTCACTTACCACTGGATCGCCGGAATTGTTCTTTCGATTTCCGTCGTCTATCACATCTTCGATGCTTTCCTCGGGCAGGACTTCTGGTCCATCTGGCCTGACAAGGTAGACATCGAGGACGCTGGACGGAGAATGAAACGCGGTATGGGGCAAGCCGCTCCCGAACCGCGAAAATTCGCGAAGTATCCGCTGGAGAATAAGCTGTATCACCTGGTGGTGATGCTGGCCGGTCTTTCCGTGATCGGCACGGGCCTGTTCATGATGAAGCGCGTGCGCACGCCTTTCTTCCCGCGCAATCCATATCTCTTCAGCGATATGACCTGGGGCTGGATGTATGTGCTGCACGGGCTCGCGGGCGTCGGATTCGTAGCGCTCGTCACGGTGCACATCTATATGGCGATCCGGCCGGAAAAATTCTTCATCACCAAGTCGATGATCTTCGGCTGGATGAGCCGCGAACAGTACCTCGAACACCACGACCCGCAACGCTGGGCTGTCGAGGAACAAGCCCCCGCCACTGCGCGTACTGAATCGAAGAAAGCTCCCGCATAGATGGGGCGCGAAGATGTAATTGCCCGCTGTAGTACGATCGAAGAGTGTTACGAGTTCATGCTCGCCTATGCCGGGCAGGGACTTTCCGGCAAGGAAAACAGCCAAGCCAGTTCGCAGGTACGCGAATTCCTGAATCGCGCTGTCGAAGCGTTAACAGGTTTGGCCGAAGCTTACGCCAGAGCGGTGAGGCAGGAAAATTTTCAGCCCGCCGAACGTTACCACGCGTTTCTGGCCGTGCTGGAAAAGGACGCTCTCGATTCGCTCGCCACGATTCACCTGGTTCTCGCGCAAGCCGTCATCAGCTCTCAGTTGATCGATAACCTGAACGCTTCGATCCATCTGCGCGCACTGCTCACCGACCTTTTCCTGATCGACGAAATTTTGAAGCCGCAACCCCTTGCCGCCAAACCGGTGATCACGAGCTAATTTGTGGCGCAGGCTTCCAGCCTGTGGGGGTTAGTCCTTGCAAGCACCAACCCCCACAGGCTGGAAGCCTGCGCCACTCCACCCATTTACGCTCTCGGCAAGATAAGTGTTTAGCTTTCCTTGTCTTTGGCCGGCAGTGGGCCCTTGATCGTCGTCTCCTGCCTGTGAAATAGTTGCCAGCGGCCGTCTCGATTCACCCACACGCGAATGACGTGATAAGGCGGTTCGCCGACCGGCTGGTGGTCGGCAATGATGATCGCCGCATCGCCGAAGACATAAGACTCGCCCCAAAGCATTTTTGGCAAAACGACGCGATTGGAAGTGATTCCAATTTGCCCCACGCGTCCTGCTTTTGTGTCGGGCGATCCGAAGTATCGCCGGCCGATCCCGACAAATTCGTCGGCGACGTGATAGGCCCACGTCTTCTCGTCGTGGGAAACGACCGCGGTCTCGACGGCCATATAGGCCTTGACGACTTCTTTTTGTTCCGCTGTTTTCGGCATGTACGGAAGCGTTCGGCAGGGATTTTCGCATTCAGATGCAGCCGCGGGGCCTTTTCCGCCGGGAGCCGCTTGCTGGCTTGGCGAACCCTTCTCAAGAATGGGGGTGTCCTGATGGGTGAGCAGCAGCCAACCGGCCGGCCGCTTCACCCAGATGCGCGCGAAAAATGTGCCCGCATGTCCCGTGCGTTTGCCGATCCCCGTGGTGACGGCGAGTTGCCCGTAATCGCGCGCCTTCACGTCGTTGTACTCGGTGTCGCCCACGGCCGTGCCCGCCGCGGCGTCTCGCAGAAATTGCGCGCTCGTCAGGGTTTGGCCGGACTCATTGGTCCAGGTGAACTGCTGGTCGAGGAGCGCGCTAACGGCTTTCGCGTCCTTCTTCTTGAGAGCTAGTTGCAAAGAAGTGTCGGCCTGGAGCGCCGCGGCGTCTCCGCCGCCCTGCGCGAATGTGATCGCTTTTTCCGCCGACCACGTGCCGAAACAAACCGCACCCATAACGAAAAAAATCGCGAGGAGCCGTTTCATAGCCACCTTCCTTGTGGGCACACTTATACACTCAACCTTATTCCAATTGAACCAAATTATTGTATCTCGCATCATTACCATCAATCTTGCCGGTCCGAATCTTTCTGTCAGATCAGATTGCGATTTTAGTAGGACAGCCACTCCTGGCTGTCCGCTTCAGCCTCAGCCGGGCGAAAGCGGACAGCCAAGAGTGGCTGTCCTACTAGAAAGTCATACCGATTGACAGGACAGAGCGGTCGCCATAGCATTCAGCGTATACATTATCTGCTATTCCTAATGACTGCGATTCAACTGAAGGAGAACAAACTATGGGGTCACGCTCGAATCATCGTAGATTCACGACATTCCTAGCCCTCGCCCTTTTGGGAATCCTGGGCGTGACAGTTGCAGCGATTGCGAACGAACTGCAGGAGACGGCGCCGCTCGGCCACAACCAGTCTCAACCTCCGCCTCTCGTGCAGGAAAACAAGACGATCAAGGTGTCGGAGCATGTCTACGCGATCCCGGACGGGCGCGTGAACCTCGTGCCCAACATCGGCATCATTGTCGGGAATCGAGCGACGCTGATCGTCGACGCTGGAATGGGGCCTCGCAATGGTCAGACCGTCCTGCGCGAAGTCGCCAAGGTCAGCAAGAATACCGATCTGTATTTCACGACGACCCATTTCCATCCGGAGCACATGACCGGCGCGCAAGCGTTCCCTGCAAATACCATCGTGATTCGTCCCGAGGCGCAACAGGAAGAAGTCGACCGAAAACAACCGGAGTTCATCCACAATTTCAGTCAAAGGACTCCGGATTTGAAAGCGCTCCTGCAGGACGTCAAGCCCCGCCCGCCCGACATTCTTTTCGATAAGGAAGCAATACTCGATTTGGGGGGGATCACGGTGAGGCTGCTTTGGCTTGGGCCGGCGCATACGCGGGGCGATTGCTTTGTCTTCGTCGAGCAAGACGGAGTCCTCTTTACGGGCGATGCGGTGATCAATCGATTTTTCCCCATCTTTCCCGATGCGGACGCGAGCGGGAAAAACTGGCTGTCCATCCTGGATCAGCTCGATGAGCTTCACCCGCGCACGATTGTTCCCGGCCACGGCGAAGTGGGCGATGCATCGCTCATCAGCATCGAGCGAACCTACCTCAAGGCCGTGCAATCGCGTGTCGCGGAACTCAAGGCTCAGGGCAAGTCCGTCGAAGAATCAGAGAAGCTGCTGTCCGCGGAATTTCGCGCGAAATATCCTGACTGGGAAAATCCCGGTTGGGTTGGAGATGCGGTCAAGCGGTTCTACGCCGAAGCGAAATGATTTTCGGGTTTTAGTAGAAAAGGCTTCAGCCTGTTGGTTTTTGTTAGAAGACAGTTGTTCTCACCGCAACCAACCCCACAGGCTGAAGCCTGTGCCGCTACGGAATCGGCAACAGCGGCTTATCGGTCGGCCGCACGTGCTGGTCGAACGTGTTCAGCAAGATTGCGGTAGAGGCGTAATCGCCGATCAGGGAAGCAATATTGACAAGCCCCTGATTGCCAAACAGGCTCAGCGCGCGGGCGGCGGTGGCGGAACTCACATGATGTTTGCCGATCACCTCGCGGCCTAGCGCGATGATGACCGCATCTTTTTCCGCGAGCCCTTCCGTGGATTTGCGGTATTTAACGACATCGATCGTTTGCTGCTGCAAGCCCGCCTTCAGACCCTGCGGTTCATGTGCGGTCCAAACGTATTCGCAGTCTTCTTCTCGCGCCGTGACCAGGATCGCCAACTCCACGAGCCGCGGATCAAGGCCGGATTTGTGCCGGAGGAAATCGTTCACGTCGCCCATGTGCTCCGCCACGGGCAGGCTATAGAGCCGTAGTCCACCCGGCCCGAAGGAATCTGCCTGCGCCCGCGAATCGAAGAATTTCTTTCCGGCATCGTCCAGATCATCGCGTTTGACGGCGGGAAGGCGATTGCCCGTATTCGCGTAGACATCCTTTGGAAAAGTTGCCGCGGATGCCTGCGAAGACGCCCCCGCGGCGCCAGCGGCCTGTTCGGATCGCCCGCTCAGCGTGCGCCCCGCGGCTACGCTTGACCCGATCACCAGCAAGAGGCCGATTAACATGTGAGGTGATTTCATAAGTCTCTCCTAGCGCGAAAATTGAACGGACCCATTTCCAATTGCGGTCTCAGTTCGCGGGCGGCCATGCATGACAGGTTGAACAGGCCGTCGGCGCGGAGTGCTCTTTGTGGCAACTAAGACAAACCGCCATGGTTGTGACGCTGGTTGCTTCGGACATCCTGTCCATCTGTGCGACCTGCCCGTGACACATCTGGCATTTCATTCCGGCGTCCAGGTGTTTGCGGTGCGTCCAGGTGACGCCTGGCAGGACTTGGTAGACGCGGACCCACGGGATCGGCTGGCGAGATTTTGAAAATGCCGCGAGCTTCTCAATCGCCGGTTTTTTTGTGGCAATCGAAATATGGCACGACATGCACGTGCTCGTGGCCGGAAACGTCATCAGGTTTCCGGGCGCCGGATTCGTGTGGCAGGTTGCACACGGCAATCCGAGAGCCAGATGGGTTTTATGGCTATAGGGGATCGGTTGCTCAGGCGGCGCGTGTTCCGTCGGATTGTCGGGAACTTCTTGTTTCACTTCCGCATTTGCAGCAGGCTGTTGAGCCTCGGCGTTCGGCGCCACGAAAAACGGCGCGGTGAATAAGGCGGCATTCAGCGCCACGACGATTATTCCAGCGACCCTTCTCAAAAATCTACCTCCCCGGCAACCTGGCGAGTTTCGCTACGAATTTTTATTTTCCTTTTTTCCCACGACTTCTTCCAGGCTTGTGCCGAGATCTTTGAGCATGACCATGGCTGCGTTGCGTCCGGGCTGGCCGGTCACAGCGCCACCAGGAGCCGTGGTCCCGCCGGTTTGATAGAGGCCGGGGATCGGCATCCGATAATTTGCCCAGCCGGGCATGGGGCGCATGGCTCCCGTTTGCGAAGGGCCCGATGCTCCGGCGTGGCAACTGCCGTGCCAGTTGTGCGGGTTCATGCGTTCGAGATCGAGCGGGCTATGGACGACGCGCTCCAGGATTTTGTCGTTCGTCAGATTCGGCGAGTAGCGCTGGATATATTTCAAGGTTGCGTCGGCGACTTCTTCCTTGATGTTGTCCCAGTGGTGCGGACCTTCTTTCAAATCGTAAGGGTGATACCCGACGACCTTGACGGTGTGCATTCCCGCCGGGGCCCGCGTCGGATCGGCGACGGTCGTCTGGATGATGTGGACGGGCGGCTCGTCCGTGTTGGCCGCTCCGATGGCATAGTCATAGGCGAAGCGCAGGGCGCGCTCGGGATTGACCAGCAATTCCGAATGCACGGGCGAAAGCGGGCCATCCGCGGTCGGGTACTTAATGGGCTCGCTGGTCGCGTAATTTGTGCTCATCATCTGAAATTCCGGCTGCCAGGTTTCGACGCCGTCGACGAAGTCCGCTCCCCACATTTCCTTCGGCGCCATGTCCACCAGATGCTTGATGTGTATGGTGGAGAGCACGGCTTTGTCGGCGCGATAGGCGCTCCCGTCCAGACAATCGACGCCCGTGCACTTGCCGCTTTCGATGATGAGCCGCGCGACCGGCTTGTTGGTGAGGATCACGCCGTCATGCGCCTCGATGTAACGCGCGAGCGCTTCCGTTAATTTTCCCGAGCCTCCTTTCGGGAGCGGGCGGCCGTGGCGTTGCTGGTTGAACGAACCATAGGCGACGCGCCCGGTCATCGGAAATTGCGGCGGCTGCTGCGACCACGGGCAAGCCAGCATGAACGTGCGGCAATGAATGTCCTCGAAATTCATGCGGATGACGTCCCAATACGACATCGCCAGGCGGCGCTGCCAGAATTTCGTGGTGGGCTGAATGTTGTCCGATTCTTTCCACATGCGCCAGTAGGCGTCGCCGTCTTTTTTGTTGATTTTTGCAAATTCGGCGCGGGTGCGCTCCGGGTCGAGCCACTGCGTAACGTACGCGCCGTCGAGGAAAGGCATGTGGAAGACCGGATCGGGAGTGATGTATTCGAGGCCGTAGCCGCTGAGGTCGATTTCCTTGTCGCGGATCAGCGGGTTGTCTTGAATCCCGTTGTGAGCGGAGGAACAGGTGTCGTGTATGAAACCGCGCAAGGTGAATTGCGCCGATTTGACGCCGCCGCCCACCGTGGGCCGGCCTTCGAGCACCACGCACCGAAATCCGGCTTTCGCCAGATACGCGGCCGTGACCAGGCTGTTGTGTCCCGCGCCCGCCACGACGATGTCGAAACGATCCGGCTTGGCCGCCACCTGCCGCGCCATGGCATTTAACGGCGTAAGCGCCAGAGGTGCAAGCGCCGCGCCTTTCACGAAGCCGCGCCGTGTAATTCCGCTCATACCGTGCCTCCTGCTGCGAATCGATTTCAGGTGGGGTCAAGCCTTCAGGTGCAAAGCTTGTTGCCGTTTAAACGTTTTGTCAATCATATTTGCTCCGCACTTTAGCTTCCGCATTCCTGCACGACGGATGAAAATATCCCGGCGAAAGTTGAACTGGCGTATGATTGCGCCGCGAATGGCAACGCGATTCGCCGGACTTTTTTTGAGCGGAGGGCACAATGCGTTTCCCAAACATGATCGCGGTTCCGGTAATTTCTCTCGTGCTTCTGGCGCTGCCTGGCGCCGCTCCTGCACAGAACCAACCAATCGCTGCGGAAGCGGATTCGGCCGCCATCAAACAGGTGTGCTCCGATTTTTCCGAAAATTTCAGCCGTCACGACGCGCATGGCGTGGCAACGACTTTTGCGGAGGACGCGGACTTCACGAATATGGGGGGAAGGCACAGCCACGGCCGCGCGGATATTGAAAAATGGTTTGCATCGCTTTTTCACGGGAATCTGAAAGACTCGCAGCGGACCGACACCGTGAAAAGCATTCGCTTCTTCACTCCGGAATTGGCGGCGGTCGATGCCGATACCGTCATCACAGGAACGAGGACTGCGGACGGATCGGAGATTCCGCCCCGCAAGGGCCTGATGATCCTCATGGTGACCAAGCTGAACGGCCACTGGTTCATCGGCACGTTCCACGAGGCGGAATATCCCGCGCCTCGAGGCGGCGCCGCGAACGCTCCCGCAAGCGATCCTGCCAGGTGAGTGCGTCCTCTCTTTAGATCTAGCGCCCAATTCTCGGTGGAGGGTGGCGCAGGCTTCCAGCCTGTGGGGTTTAGACGTTGCAAGTACTAACCCCCACAGGCTGAAGCCTGTGCCACCGAGACTCAGTTCGTCGCCCTACCTGCCGTAAATCAGCAATGTAAATGTGCCGGGAACCTGAGACGGCCGGGGATTCGGATTGTCGGGGGTCGCCGCAGGCGGCGGACCAAAATCGGACGTGACGGTAAAGACGCGATGGTTCGCGGTGTCGAGCGCCATGGTCCGCGCGCCGCGCTGCGTCGAAATTGTTTCCACGACGGTGTATTTGTCCGGTGAATCCTCATGCGCCACGGTGATCGTGCCATCGCCGCAGGAGGCGAATGCAAACCCGGTTGCCGGATCGAAGGAAGCGGCGTCTACGCCCTGGCCGATCGGAACGCTGGCAACCACTTTGCCCGCGTAATCCGTCACGAGCATGACTTTGCTGTGGCAGCCGATGAACAGCCGCTTGTGGGCGATGTCGATCGCCATCCCAGTCGGTTCCTCGCAATTCGGCAGAGGCGAAGTGTTGAGCACCTTGTATTCTTTGGAATCAAATTCCACAAGCTGCGCCTTGTCTTCGATGTTGACCCACGCATGGCCCGCGCCATCGGCTTGCGCGGCTTCGGGCTTGCCGCCCAGCGGGACCGTGCCTCCCACTTCACCCGTCTTGGCGTTCACCGCTGTTGCATCGTGGCTGCGGGCGTTGAACACGAAAACGTTCTTCGATGCAGGGTCGTACATGAAACCATCCGGGCCGTCCGCCGCCGGCAATTTGACTTCACTGATGGGCGCGAGCGTTTTCAGATCGAAGATGGTTACCGAATTGGAACGTCCATTGCTGGAAAATCCGCGGCCAAGCTCCGGCACCAGTTGCGCGCCGTGGGTTCCTTGCAAGTTGGGGATATCGCCGACGACGTTGCCGTCCGCATCCACAACCATGATGTGCGTGCCCCGAGAGATGAACAGGCGATGCGAGACGGGATCGGCAGAGAGATAATCCCAGGCGCCTTCACCGCCGAGCGTCAACTTCTTCAACTGGTGATAGCCCGAGCCCTGAGGGGCAGGGGCCGCCGCAAAAGACGCAAACGCGGCAGCGCAAACTAGAAACAGAGCAGCCCAACTTGTTTTTCTCATACGATTCTCCGGCATATTCAGATTTGGGATTTCTCTTTGGCCCGCGGTGTACTTCTTCGCTCCCACTCAGACGTTGGCGGCTGACGGGCAGTTACAAGTTTCTCGCCGCTGCCTCGCTTGGCCATCGCCTTCGCTGAGCGAAATTAATTTCCACCCGCCATTTTATTTTTTCCTGACTCGGGTTCGAGCCGAGCCTTGATCCATGGCGTGACGATCTCTTCGGAGATCCTGGAATTCGGCCACTCCTGCGAACGTCCCGTATGTCCGCCGTCGGGATTCACCCAGGACCACTTGGCCGAGCCGCCCGATTGCATCAGCATGTAAAGATCGGAGATGGGTACCTGGCTGTCCTTTTCTCCGTTCAGCACCAGCATCGGCGCCGAGGGCTGCCCGAGAATGCCCTGCGTCTTCAGGGACAGCCGCGGGCCGTAGGCATAAAATTCGTCCAGCGATTCAACGCCGTAAATGGCGGCGCGCGCCGCGAACAGGTCGAACAAGTATTCGGGCGTGCCGAGAGATTTTTTTTGCCACTCCGCTGTGTAGTAATCGTGGACCGGTCCGCCCTGCACGACGGCGCCGCGGAGGCGGGCCTTCTCTAAATAAGCGAGGCTCGCAGCCCAATGGCCGCCATAGCTTACGCCCCACGCAACGATGCGCTTGCTGTCCACGTCAGGCCGCGTGGCCAGATAGTCGAGCACGCGCGAAAACATTCGCTCCGCGCCCACGTCCGCCTTAACGGGCGACTCGCCGGTGCCAGGCATATCCACGGCGACCACACCGATTCCGCTGCGGAACAAGGTGTCCCGCCCTTGAACTTCGTCTTCCTTGCGCGAATCCGTTCCATTGATCATGAACACGAGCGGCGCCGGACGCACATCCTTCGGCAGTCTGATATAACCTGAAATTTCCTTGCCCTCGAACGGGATGTGTATATTTTCGACGGGTGGGTCGAGGAACTTTCCGTAGTTGCGAAATGCCGCTAGCGCGCTCAGGTATGCTTTTTGCTTGCCGGAGGAGTTCGGCACGGGCCAGCGGGCCGCCGTGTAATAGCGGAAGGCCCAGAAATAATCGTCTCGCGCCGCGTCATTATTTTTCGCTGCCTCTTCACTCTTGGCGCGCTTGTCGTACCGCTCGCCGATCGCGCTCCAGGCCGCTGCCCATTCGTCACGGTCTAGGCTGTGGATATTGGCTAGCGCTTCGCGCGCATCCTCGGACTTGAGGCCGCCCACCGGGCCCAGGTTTTTGTCCACGCGCCTCTGAGTCTCTTGCTTCAGCTCTTCCCAGGTGCGCGTCGGCGCCATTTGCGCTGCGGCGGAAACTCCGGCGAGGAGCAACAGGAATATCGGCGTGGCAATTTGGCGCAAACTGAACCACTGTTTCGATAAGTGCATGAGAGACCTCCCCTGTTACGGGGCATGATGGCACACCTTCCAGTCACGCAGCAAGGAAGGAAAGAAGCCCGGCAGCGGGTGTCACACGCCATATATTCTCAATTGAAGAAATTGTGGACCTACTGTACAGAAGTGGTAATATCGCCGCCTAAAACTATACCGCTCGACCATGAATCGAGCGTTTGGGCGCTTCGCGTGCTCTGAAACTAGCGCAGGAGTTTGCCCTATGCAATCTGAGAAAGTCCTAACAATGCCTCCAAGCTCCGAACGTCCATCCCGGCTCCGACGTGACGAAGGTCCTCCTTACCCCGAATATGCTGTTGCAATACTCCGGTCCGCCTTGGACATCCACCAAGACATCGGGGGAATGAAACACGCTGTTGAGGCTCTAGAGGCTACAACTATCAAGCAGGGAGAGAAATTGGAAGCCATCGCCGAGATGGTACACACCGTTAAGTCATTGAAAGAGACCTCAGAGAAGCAGTCCGGAAGGATTGAAAACATCGAGGGCCAAGTGCACCAAGCGAAAGGCACATTAACGGCCTTCAAGTGGATTGGGGCAATTATCGGAGTCGTGCTTACCGGCCTAGAGATATATGAACATTTCCCAAAATGAGCCGCGTCCCGAGGTCAGCAAAAGGGCATTCCTAAGATAAAAAATCAAATGACACCAGTACCAAGAAGCCCAGCTCAGTCGCGTTTCGTTCGCGCGAAAAGGATGCAATTCCTGCCGGCAAAAAAGCGCCCAAGACGCCTGTCCAGGATGCGCGCGAAACTTGACGCATGGGCCTGTGAGGCGTGTATATTAACAATCGGCCTTGGAACAGGAATGCATATCTTGAGTCCATTTCACGATGGAAAGGGAATCGGGGCTTGAGGAAATCCCGTAAGGCATGTCGGACACGAATGACAAACGGCCCACAAGGGAACAAATCGAGCAGCGGGCGCACCAGAGATATTTGGAACGAGGCTGCCGAAGCGGCGACGAGTTGGAAGATTGGCTCGCCGCTGAAAAAGAATTAGTGCAATTTTTGAGCGTACGGGACAAACCTGCAAAAACTCTTTCTTCTGACGTTCAGACGGACTGCAGGCCCACATCTATGTTTCTAGATTTTTACGGTTTGCGGGAGCAGCCCTTTGGAGTGACGCCGGACCCGGCCTACCTGTACGCCAGCCGGACTCACAGCGAGGCGCTCTCCTCCCTCTCCATTGGAATCGAAGACAACCGGGGATTTTTTGCGCTAATCGCTGAGCCGGGAATGGGCAAGACCACCCTCCTGTATCAGCTGATGGAGGAATTGCGGGACACTTCGCGCACCGTGCTTTTGTTCCAGACGCAGATCAATTGCCGCGAATTTATCGAGTACATCCTGCACGAGCTGGCCGTCGATGTGAAGGGGATGAGCCTCGTCGCCATGCACGGCAAATTGAACGAGATCCTGTTTGAAGAATTGCTTGCGGGGAAACGTTTTGTCCTGATCGTGGACGAAGCGCAAAATCTCGACGACACCGTGCTCGAAACCGTGCGCATGCTTTCCAATTTCGAGACGCACAATACCAAGTTGCTGCAAATCATTTTGGCCGGCCAGCCCCAGTTGGCTATAAAGCTCGGGCAGCCGCGGCTATCGCAACTGCGCCAGCGCATCGCGGTTCTCGGCCGTCTGGAACCTTTCACCGCGGAGGAAACCGGGCTCTACATCGAGCACCGCCTCAAAGTAGCGGGCCATCGCGGCGATCCGATCTTTGACCCGGCTTCGATCAGCCAGATTTCCCGGCTGAGCCAGGGCATTCCAAGAAAAATCAACAACCTCTGTTACAACTCGCTCTTTTTGGCATATACCCGCCGCCACCTGACCGTGACCGCTCCGGTCGTAAAAGAGGCTGGCGCGCGCCTGGATATGGAGTTCTTTGCCCCCAAACCGGTGGCCGCTGCCGCTTCCGCTTCCGGTTCTGCGGCCGCTCCGCTCGCGTCTGCCGCGGCTGCCGGCGCGTCGGCGCCTCGCTCCGCACCAGTTGCCGCGCCGAGCGATAAAAAAGATGAGCGAGCGACTTCACATCTTACCTATGACGCAGGCGGAAAAATCAGCCCGCCGAAATGGCCCGTGCGATCCGCGATCTTGATCGTCATTCTTTTGTCCGGGACATTGCTGCTCGCAATCCTGGGCCGGTCGGAATCAAAACATGCACTCACGCCGGCAACGTTCGATAGTTCTTCCAATGCCCTCGGGGCGATAATCACTGCCGATCGATCCGAAGCCCCGGCTGCGAATTACGACGCTGCGCCCCTGGACACCGGGAATGGGCAGGTGCTAACCGTCGTGGCAGGTCCCCAGCAAACGCTAAAAGACCTCAGCCTGCGGTATTTGGGGCATTTCGACAGCGCACTATCCGAAAAAATCCGCAGTCTCAATCCCGGCCTGAATGACCCCGATCATCTGGAAGCCGGGCAGCTCATCCGAATTCCCTTGCCCCCCGGAGCAATGAAAAAAGTAAACGATACGGCGGAAGCAGCCTCTGCTTCGGAGGCACACACTTCAGGAAGCCTCTTCGCCAGATTCACCGCGCTGTTGCGGGAACGAAAATAAGTACACCGGAAATTAGAGCGTTGTGAATGACCTTGCAGAAGTCCCCGCCTCTGAAGAGGCGGGCTACAATAACCCGCTATCAGTTGAGCGATTGCTGTAGCCCGGGTCTTCAGACCCGGGGTTTTTCTCCGTTCGTTTCGAATGCCCCGAAAGTCGCGGTTGAAGAGACAGCGGAATCTGCTGTAAGCTGTTGGGACGCAGTATCAAATGAAATGCGCCCGTAGCTCAGCTGGATAGAGTCCGCCGGAGGCGGAAACCAGACTGGTGTCGGGCGGTGCCAAAGCAAACAAGGCACATGCTAGAATTTGTCTCATAGAAATGCGCCCGCAGCTCAGCTGGATAGAGTCCGCCGGAGGCGGAAACCAGACTGGCGGCGGTTGAATTTGTCCGACGTAAATGCGCCCGTAGCTCAGCTGGATAGAGCGTCTGGCTACGAACCAGAAGGCCGGGAGTTCGAATCTCTCCGGGCGCACCACTCTAAAACCTGGCACCTCATAGTGCTACGCTACTTTCACCGCGTCGATTGCAACGACGTTTTGTTGACCATCGTGTACCAACTGAAACCCTAACCCTGCACGTTCGCACCACTCAGATCTGAACGCGAGGTCGTCATTCAACTGCATCGCATACCGATCTGTGAGGTTGCGCGCGTGACCGAGCCAGAGGCCAATCAAGTCTTCGGGTACCCGGTGCTTTCGAAGAACTGCTGCGCGGTACCGCCGAAATGAATGAAACCCGCACGTTGCACCTGCTGCGTGCAATGCGCGGAGAGTGGCTCGTTGCGGTAGAGGGTTACCCTTGCGCGTCGAGAACAAATAACCCGTCAACCCCGCGACGTGCTCGCGTAGCAGTTGCGCGAGTTGTTCAGGAATGTCGATGACGCGTACTGCGTTCTCTGTTTTCGGTTGTTGTTCACGACCACCCCAAATGCTTCGGCGCACATGCAGAACGGTGCACTCTGCATTGAGGTCATCAGTTTTCAAACCGAGTGCTTCCCCGATGCGCAACCCCGTACCTGCGAGTAGCGCAACGAGAACGCGGTATCGCGGTGCTAGCTCGGTCAGTATATTTTGAAGTTCGGTCTGCGTCGTGGTCGGTCTGCGTTGCTTCGTCGGGTCGATAATCGGTAGCCCGACGAAATTGTGATTCCATTTTCGCGGGTAGATTTCTTCACCCTCGTCGGTGACCGCGCTCGCGACGACGAGTTTGACGACCATCGCGTGCGTGACGATTGATTTTGCTGCGAGACTACCCGCTGACATTTTCTCGATGACTGTTTTCAACGCACCGTTACCCACTTCTGCGAGGACCATGTCACCGAGGGTCGGTAGCAACCATTTGTCGAGTGAATGCCGCCAGCCGTGAATCGTTGCGGGTTTGACTGGTTTGCGACGACGCGTTGGCAGTGACGCGAGCCAAATCTCGGCTTGCTCACGAAACGTCGTCGCGGGTGCGGTGTTTTGGTGAAATGACTGCGGCGAGTTGACACCCTCGCGTTCGATGAACTCGCGCAGTCGTGATCGTGCTTTGGATTTTGTCGCACGGATCCCTAGCGCAATCGTGCGACGCTTACGCGGGGAACCGGGTACGTCGACCCAAAACTTACCGTAGCACGGCGCACCAGGGTCCCACGTTTTTGAATACTGAACCACTGTACCTGACTGACCTGTCCTTCTCGACAAACACGCACCTCGCGGTCGGCTTGTCGGTGTCGGACGAGGTTGTACACCGCGCGGGTCGTTACTCGCAACTGAAATGGACACACGTCACCGCTGAGAGCAGCGTGGGTGACGCGCAAATGCTCGATATTTGCGGGTCGCAACCCCTTCCGGGTTGCATCATCGACGTACACTTTGCAGGTGTCGCGGGGTTCGTGCGGACCTTCGATGCAAATGAATGATAACATGCGCTGAAAGCTGGCGCAAGAGTAAACTCAGCCGCCCCAGGCGCAATGGCGACAAAGCAATGACACAAAAGTACTATCGCGGATAATGGTACCATTTGATACAAAATATATCTTGAACTGCCTGCACGACTCGTGTAAACTAATTGTACGTGATCGCAATTGTGAAGGTCACAGCTACAAATGGCCGATGGGTTAAAGTCGGCGTTACCCCAAAAATTGAATAGAAAGTGACCCGCGTCTCGAACTGCGCGCAGTCAGCGCACTTTTGAGCATCGGGTCAGGTGAACTTGTGCAAATTTCAAATCAGCACGCGGTCGTTGAGCCCGAAGTGTGTCTGCACGAAGAAGCTGTAACGATACCCTGCGCGCACTGCGGGGTGCAGTTCACACCGAACAGCCCACGACATCGCTTCCACACCGATGCGTGCAGGGTCGCAGCCCATCGCGCACCTGCAAAGGCATTGACGCTAGCTCGTCGCAACATTCGATTCCAACGTCTAAACCGCGACCGATCACTATCCGCGCGTGGGTACGGCGGTCCCTTTGTGAGTGGAGTACCACTGCAAGCAGATATTGAAATGAGAGGAGCACAATGACGAAACCTGAATTACTTCGAAAACTTGAGAGCATCGTTGACGCGTTTGAACAAGACCGCTCATGGGGAACCCTAGAGGTCGAGTTCAAAGACGGTGCCCCGCACTACGTTCGCAAATTGATATCCGAAACCGTTCGAGAGGAGCATGCGAAAACCCATGCAACCAACAAAAACCGCTACTAAGTTCACGCTCACACAAGCGCAGGCACTTCTAGGTTCACCACAGGGTTGCAAGTATCTGTGTCCTGTTTGCCAGGAATTCAAACTCGAAATTAAACCAGGAAATAAAACTCCGTTCGTTGTCACCTGTTATTCGCCGACAAACGAGGATGAGCGCAGGGTGCACAGTGCCGTAGTGTTCGAGCGCATCATCGAACTGCTCAACAAGAAAATCAAACAGAAGGAAAAAAGCCGACTCATACCCCTGACGGTTGCTGAACACGCGCGAGATAAGGATTTCCCCGAGGATTTCCTGCGCGGAGAATGGGACCTGGAGGACGGATTTTATTTTGACAGCGCGCGCACACCCTGTGTGATCGTGCCTTTCCCCAATGGTGCAAAACAATTCAGATTTGCAAACACCAAGCACACCGAGAAGGGAAAGTCGCTGTGCCTTTATGGGACCGACCGACTGAGTGTCGCAGAAGTCGGTGACTTCAACTTTGCTGGCTGGTCGAGGGTGCATCGAACACACAAACTCTTGACTACGCGGGACAGCCTGTCCTCGGTTCCCAAGCTGTCACTGGAAAAAGGAATTTGACGAGCTAGGGCTACTTCGAAAACGTCAGGTGCTTCTTGTAACACAGGACCCACCCACAGAACACGACCCGCACACCGGAAGAGATTTCGTTCAGAAGGTTGCGAACTCATTCCCCGAAAATGAAGTGCTTGCCGTAAAGTTTTGGTACCTCAACGATCAAGGGAAGGTCGAAGGTGACAAGGATGTCAGTGAATTGTGGAAATCAACTGCGATGTATGGTGACAATGAAAATGACGAACGACGCGCTGAGTTTGAGAAGCTGTTGTTCGCCGCAGTTGATGAAGCCGTTCGGGTGCACCCTGAAAAGCCCGCGGAATGGGGTGTTCCTCAACCGTTGACGCACGACGAGCTTCCGCAGGTGATGCCGTTCAAAATTGAGTATCTTGCCCCGCGGCATTCGCGACCTAGTGCACGACGTTGCTTATCGTATGAGCGTCCCCACCGACTTCCCCGCAATCGTCGGCGTTGTCGCGCTTGCGGGCGTGGTGAACCGACGCGCGCACGTTTACCCGCGACAACATGACAAAACTTGGAAGGAAGCCCTTAATCTGTGGGGTGCGCTGGTGGCCGACCCGGGAAAAGGTAAAACACCGACAGTGACCGCAATGACTCAAGCTCTCACCGAGGTCGCGAAGGAATATGTTGAGGTGAACAAACGAAACCTCGCGGAGTGGACAAAACGGAGAGACAGTGCAGGTGACGAGGATTTTGACGAGGAACAGCCGCCCGCGCAACGCCTCTACACAACCGACACCACTATCGAGGCTCTGCACAAAATGATGGCCGACAACCCGCAAGGGATTTTCTACCTGCGCGACGAAATGACCGGATGGTTGGCAGACCTCGAGAAAAAAGGTCATGAATCAGACAGGCAATTTTACTTGTCCGCGTGGAGTGAACAGTACTGGCAGCTCGACCGCGTAGTGCGAGGGAATGTCAACGCTGAAATCTGTCTCAGCATGTTTGGCAATTTTCAGCCCGAACCCTTAAAGAGGTTTCTCATGCAGGGGGTTGCGGACGGTTTGTTTCAACGGGAGCAGGTGCTCGTGTGGCCCGATTACAAACCGTTCACTAAAGGCGTTGACGCGGTCCCAAACTACGCGGCGATTGAATCATTCTCAAAAATCGTCAGGGCTCTCGTTAAGTACCCGGTCAACAGCATACGGTTAGACCTTGACTCCGACGCGCAACGAATTTGGAACGAGTGGTTTGACGCACATCAGATGAAAGTGGAGAAGGAATCATACGGTCCAAAAGCCCAGCACCTGCTCAAGTACACGGGTCTGGTCACCAAATTGGCGGCGCTCTTTCAGTTGGTGGATTGCGCATTGAACCTACCAGTGGGTGACCACGTTCAACTTATGATCGACGTGGACCACGTTCAGCTGGCGATAGAATTTTGCGCGTACCTTGAGTCACACCTGAACCGCATCTATTCGCTTGCACCCGAAAACTGGTTGCTCGCAGTGACCGAACTGGAAAAACACCTGACGCGCGGCGACCTCGGCGAGGAGTTCACTATCAGCAAAATTGTGCAACACGAGTGGCGCTGTCTTGGTAGGGACAAAACGCGTGACGCGGAGAGAGCCGTGGAATACTCAGAGAGCCGGGATTGGGTTCGTGAGGTAAGACAAAAGGACCTGCCGAAAGGTGGCCGACCGACGAAAAGGTTGGTCGTCAATCCCTCGGTGTGCGATTTGTGAGGTTTCTAGGGTTTCTAGTGGTCAAAACAGGGGTAGTGTTTTTCTGAATGAGGTGATAACTCATGCTGTTATTGATAATACAGTACTTACATTTCTCAAAAGGGCCACTTTTAGGGTATCACCCTAGAAACCCTAGAAACCTTCAGAGTCACATGGTTTTTAGTGTTCTGAAAATACACTACCCCCATTTTGACCACTAGAAACCCTAGAAACCTCTGTTGGCCAGAGCAGGGACCCGGTCACACCTGACAGTGACTTGAACATGAACAGCACGACCATACAACCGACGATCACACCGACCGCGACCCTCTGGCTTGACCTCGCGCGCAAGCGGTTCATCGGGTTCGCATGGAGCGCATTCAAAGGCAGTGGGCGCTGGGTTCTCATTTCGTATTGCCCGACCAATCGAATTGTCATCATGTTCGACGACGAACCCAGCCGGCAGTCAAAGCTCTACGCGTGGGATCGGTCAGGGTGCTGTTCTAGCTGCGTTGACAGCCACAAAGTTGTTGATCTGAGTGAAAGCAAATAGACACTTCGCATAGGAGAAAACAGTCATGAAAGACAAGCAACTGAACCTGCTTCGTGAAAGCCATCAACACATCATCGACGCTGGCCAAAAACTCGAGACCTTCGAGCAGTTCGGCCCTATCACACCCGAAGTCGCCCAGGTGATCGAGCTGTTGCAGACCGCCGACCGCGTCATCACCCTGCTCCGGTCGACCGACAAACCGCGCTTCGCTGACGGGTTCAGGGAAACCGCGACGACCGTCTAGTAAGTCACCATGACATCCAGAGTCCTATCAGGGCTAGCGGCCCTTGCCTACCTGCGAGCCGACCCGACAGTCGAGGTGTGCAAGGTGAACAAGGGTGGCCGACCGCGGAAGCATCGAACGGTGCAAGAACAGAGAAACATGGCTCGTGACCGTCAACGAAGGTGTAGACAGCGCAAACGGTCAGGGTGTCACGAAAAACCTACCCTGGAACCCGCATAAACATTGACGATCAGAGGTCTCAAATATGCCTTCTGGTGGGTACATACCAGAAAACAGAATGGGCTCCTAAAACCCCCGCAAATCGAAGATCACCGACAGTCACATCACAGGTGCATGACTGCGGTGACCTCGCGATAGGTGCGCGACCGATGCGCGCGGTGCGCGATGACCTTGCACCAGGGTACCGAAACCGACCGTTGGATGCCCCCATATCGACGCCTACGGACCGCAGGGGAACCGCCAGGAACCCGTGACCGTATCGTTGACCGGGTGGGTCTCAAATGGGGGTAGGGGGTGTATTTTCCCCACACAGGACTG
>CAVYHH010000021.1:0-617929 GCA_963768275.1 uncultured Acidobacteriota bacterium | reverse complement strand
CGCCGGTGGCCACCCATCCCGCAACATGCAAAGACCGCGGCAGGGTAAATTTCCCCATGACTTTGGAGTTTCGCGCGAGGAGCATCATGAATGCCATCACCGGCCCTGCCACGACGCCATTCAGTACAGCTGCCCAGAAGAGGCCTTTAATCGGATTCAAATGGATGAAGTTGAGGAGAAGGCCCATGAAGGTCGCAATGCCAATGGTTGCGTAGAACCCAACCGCACGCCCCGGCTTTTTTTCCAGGCTGGCTTTCCATTGGAATACTTCGCTGACGGCGTAGGCCGCGGATCCGGCAAGCACGGGAACCGCAAGCAATCCAGTGCCCACAATCCCCAAGGCGAAAATGGAAAACGCAAATCGGCCCGCGAGTGGTTCCAGCGCACGAGCGGCTTGGTCAGCGGTCTGGATGTCCCGGATCCCATGCGAATACAGCGTGGACGCCGCAGTCAGGATGATAAAGAAGGCCACAATGTTTGAGAAAGCCATTCCCAGAATTGTATCGAACTGAATTCTTTGGAGCTGCGCGGGCGCTTGTTTTGGAGCTTCCTTGATCGGCTGTTCTTTGGCATTGAGGTTGACGTCTTCGACCTCCTCGGAAGCTTGCCAGAAAAATAAGTATGGGCTTATGGTCGTTCCCAGAATCGCGATAAGTGCCGTGAAGTATCCGCGGTGAAGGGAAAGACTGGGCAAGAACGTAGCCCGAATCGCTTCCCATCTGGGCTCGTGCAGGATGATAGCGGCAACCACGTATGAAAAAAGCGCCAGCGTCAGCCATTTTAGATATTTTACGTAGCTACTGTAGGGAATCAGAATTTGCATCGTCAAGGAAATGCCGCCGGCGAGAATGACGAAAAGTGCGGGCGGCCCGGGAAAAATCAACCCCGCAGCCGCACCCATCGCTCCAATGTCCGCTCCGATATTGAAAATATTCGCGATCAATAGAAGACAAACGATGCCATACAGATAGGGTTTTGGATAATGGCGCCGAATATTGCCCGCGATTCCGATGCCGCTCACGCGGCCGATTCGCGCGCTGATTTCCTGAATGGCCGCCATTAGAGGGAAAGAAAAGAGCATGGTCCAGAGCATGCCGTAGCCGAATTGCGCCCCGACCTGCGAATAGGTCGCAATCCCGCTCGGATCGTCGTCCGCCGCGCCGGTAATCAAGCCGGGACCTAGTTTCCAAAGAATCGCTCTGGCTGCTGAATTCGCAGCTATCTTTGCGACACGAGGAGCGCGCGTTTTTCCTTCTTCTTGACTCATCGGGGAACTCTCTCAGCACGACGCGATGGTCCGCATTCGACGTGGGAATGACCCTATATCTTTCCTTGCGAAATAGAAATCAGGTGGGGACGGTAAGAGTATACGAAATGTCCCTTACACAAGAAATTTCCTTCCACGATCTTGAAGGCGCCGAATAGTGGATCCCTCCGAATCCGGGTCCACTACTCGAATCTCCTTGTAAGAGTCAATGCTCCACCGTATTTGATTCGGTTCGCGGATGTTGTTTCCTATTGCCAGACGGTGGCGCAAGACGCCAACGCCAGGGAATTCAGAGTTGAGACATTCAAGGACCGAGGAAGGTCCAAGGAGGTTGGCCATGAATTGGGATCAAGTCAAAGGGAAATGGAAGCAATTGAAGGGTCAAACGAAGGAAAAGTGGGGAAAACTCACCGACGACGACTTGGACGTGATCGACGGGCGGCGCCAACAACTCGTCGGAAGAATTCAGGAGCGCTACGGAATCGCAAAAGAGGTGGCCGAGCAGCAGGCAGACGAATTTGTGAAGGCGTTGAAGGCCGAAGATAGGGAAGAAAAAAGAGCGCAGCGAGCCGGCCATCGTTAGTTGCAATACGGCGGGCATGCTTCGGACGAAACGCTTTGCCATGGCGGAGCATATCAGCGAAATCCTAAACCAAAAGCAGGTACATCAAATTGGCGGCCGCTCCCGGCATCGATATGCCCAATTCCAAGAGTGATTCATGATCTTCTGATTGTTTCGTCCGAACTCCGTTTGTTCCTCGCGTGCGATTCTCACCTCCAGAGGCCATTTCACCACCAGTCCCAAGGATAAATGGCCTCTCCTTCCTTTCTTAATTTCGCTCTTGAACTAGCGTTATGCCATTGGTTTGATTCACGAAGACTTGCGCTACGTTCGCGAACACATTTGGCAGTCCGCTTTGATTGACTGCACCGGCCCGCTCGCCTGATTCAGCGCTACACAAAAGTTCAGAATGAGTTACAGGAACTGCCGGATAGTGTCCTCCTTCGCTGAATATTACAGTCGCGGTGGTTATATGGATTTATCGAATGGATATCGCCATATCGCGGGTGGGGGATGAAACTCCAATTTCACAACATCAGGGGGAAACAATGAAACGCATCGCATTCATAATTCTAGCGGCTGGCTTGGGATTTGCTCCCAT
Organism: uncultured Acidobacteriota bacterium; assembly: GCA_963768275.1. GTDB lineage: Bacteria > Acidobacteriota > Terriglobia > Acidiferrales > UBA7541 > Palsa-360. The sequence continues at coordinate 615,499 of CAVYHH010000021.1, read as the reverse complement.
CGCTCATGCGCAAAATCACGCTGAGGTGGGCGCCTTCGTCGATTACTTCAAGTTGGGCGAGACCGGTTCCAATTTTGTAGGGTTCGGCGGCCGAGCCGCGGTCAACGTCGTCCGGCACGTTCAGATCGAAGCGGAAATGTCATACGATTTCAATCGAGTGTTCACCGAGGGCTTTACGGATACGACGGGAGGGACGGTAACCTTTCAGAATTCCAACATCAGGGTGCTTCACGGCCTATTCGGTCCAAAAATCCAGACCTCCGGGCCCGTTCGCGTGTTTGTAACCCTGAAAGGCGGATTTACAAATTTTCGCTTCGATCCTGTCCCCGCCTCCTTCTCAACCTTTACCAGCAGCGTGAATAACCTCCGAGCGAACAACGTGGACGGAACCCTTTACCCGGGAGGAGGAGTCGAGGCATTTCTGGGGCCGATCGGCCTGCGGCTTGAAGTGGGGGACGAAATTATTTTCGTGAACGGGGCCCATAACAACTGGAAGGTTTCCTTCGGCCCCCAATTGCGTTTCTAGTTCCATAAGAACGATCGAGGAGTTGGATTGGAAACGAGAGTTGTGGAAGGACTTGCATGCCTAAAGCAAGGTTCACATCTCTCGTTTCCAGCCTCGTGGATAATCGTTTGATAAGAAAGCATGGCAAGGGTTCATCGTCGCCAGTAAATCGCTCAAACGACGTGCGAGATTGGTTTGTATTGATGCGTCACACTACAGCTTTGGCCCCGCGCTATCTAAGGTTTTCCCTGTATGCACTTCGGGCCTCCCGCTAAGTAGTATCCCCTAGGCGGCCAAAGCCCGCCGTTGAAGTCACTTTACAAAATCTCAAGCGTGGCATCATTCCGGCACATTCGCTGTGCTGCCAGGATGGATGTTCGTTAGATGCTGACGGTCATTGAAGATAATAACAAAGGATTTAAGCGCGGATCCCCCCAAATCTGGAATTGCGCCCTCAAATACAGAAAGTCCGCGGGCCAAAATGAGCCCTAGATTGAGGGCAATGAATCAGAAAGATTAATTAGAGTTTAGATTCCCATCGTTTGGAGTTGAGAATGAAACGAGCCGAAAGCAATCTAGCAACCGAGAATCCAACCGAAGATTTTAAGCCGGCCGTAAAGAATAATGGGCGAAGTCAAACCCGCAACGGATCCGCGTCTTCCAATTTAAGCGTGATTCTCATGGCCTTGCAAACGATGCGGGACGGCGATTTCTCCGTGCGGCTCCCTGGGGCTTGGGTCGGGGTAGAGGGAAAGATCGCGGACACGTTCAACGACATCGTGGCCTCCAACCAGCAAATGGCTCATGAATTGAGGCGCGTTGGGCAGGTTGTGGGCAAGGAAGGGAGGACGCGGGAACGCACCAAATTTCACGAATCAAAGGGCGCCTGGGGCGAGATGGAGGTTTCCATCAACACTCTTGTCGAGGACCTGTTGCGCCCAACCGCGGAAGTTACTCGCGCCATCGCGGCCGTCGCGCAAGGCAACTTGACTCAGATTGTGCGCCTGGATGTGGATGGAAGGCCGCTGGAAGGGGAATTCCTCCGATCGGCAAATATCGCCAACACGATGATTCAGCAGCTCGGCGTTTTTACGGCGGAAGTAACGCGTGTGGCCCGTGAAGTCGGCACCGACGGCAAGCTCGGCGGGCAGGCGCAGGTTCCCGGCGTGGCGGGTACTTGGAAGGATCTGACCGACTCCGTCAATTCGATGGCCAGCAACTTGACCGGTCAGGTGCGCAACATTGCGGAAGTAACGACAGCCGTTGCGAGCGGCGACCTTTCCCGCAAGATCACCGTCGATGTGCGCGGCGAAATTTTGCAGCTCAAAGAGGCCATCAACACGATGGTGGACCAGCTACGGTCCTTTGCCTCGGAAGTAACGCGCGTGGCGCGAGAAGTGGGCACCGAAGGCAGACTGGGAGGGCAGGCCGTGGTGCCCGGCGTGGCCGGGACTTGGAAGGACTTGACCGATTCGGTCAACGCCATGGCCGGAAACCTCACGGCGCAAGTGCGCAACATCGCTGAGGTGACTACGGCCGTGGCTCGCGGCGACTTGTCGCGCAAGATCACGGTGGACGTGAAGGGCGAAATCCTCGAACTCAAAGACACGATTAACACCATGGTGGACCAGCTCAACGCGTTCGCGGGCGAAGTGACGCGCGTGGCGCGCGAAGTGGGAACGGAAGGCAAGCTTGGCGGGCAGGCTCAAGTGCCCGGCGTTGCCGGAACCTGGAAAGACTTGACGGATAACGTCAACTTCATGGCCAGCAACTTGACGGGCCAGGTCCGAAACATTGCCGAGGTGGCCACGGCAATCGCGAGCGGCGACCTTTCCCGAAAAATTACGGTGGACGTGCGCGGAGAAATTCTGCAACTGAAGGAAACTCTCAACACCATGGTGGACCAGTTGAACCGGTTCGCCGGAGAAGTGACGCGCGTGGCCCGCGAAGTGGGTAGCGAGGGCCGATTGGGCGGACAGGCTAACGTGCCGGGCGTGGCCGGGACGTGGAAAGACTTGACCGACTCTGTGAACTCGATGGCAGGAAACCTCACGGCACAAGTGCGCAACATCGCCGAAGTGACGACGGCGGTCGCTCGCGGCGACTTGTCCAGAAAAATCACGGTGGACGTGAAGGGCGAAATCCTCGAACTTAAGAACACGATCAACACGATGGTGGACCAGTTGAACGCGTTCGCGGGCGAAGTAACGCGCGTGGCGCGCGAAGTCGGCACCGAAGGCAAGCTCGGTGGCCAGGCTCAAGTCCCCGGCGCCGGAACGTGGAAGGACTTGACCGACAACGTGAACTTCATGGCCAACAACCTGACCGGCCAAGTTCGTAACATCGCGGAGGTGGCGACGGCGGTGGCCCGCGGAGACTTATCCCGCAAGATCACGGTGGACGTGAAAGGCGAAATCCTGGAGCTGAAAGACACCATGAACACCATGGTGGACCAGTTGCGGTCTTTCGCTTCGGAAGTGACGCGCGTGGCGCGCGAAGTGGGCACCGACGGAAAGCTGGGCGGACAGGCGCTGGTTCCCGGCGTGGGCGGCACGTGGAAGGACCTCACCGACTCGGTCAACTCGATGGCCAGCAACCTGACCGGGCAGGTGCGCAACATCGCCGAAGTTTCAACGGCTATCGCCACGGGCGATTTGTCCAAGAAAATCACCGTGAACGTGAGCGGCGAAATCCTCCTGCTAAAGGAAACCATCAACACGATGGTGGACCAGTTGAACGCTTTCGCCGGAGAAGTGACGCGCGTGGCCCGCGAAGTGGGCAGCGAGGGCCGGTTGGGCGGTCAAGCCAACGTGCCGGGCGTGGCGGGCACGTGGAAAGACTTGACCGATTCGGTCAACTCGATGGCCGGAAATCTTACGGCGCAAGTGCGCAACATCGCGGAAGTGACGACGGCAGTCGCCCGCGGCGATTTGTCGCGCAAGATTACCGTGGACGTGAAGGGCGAAATCCTCGAGCTGAAGAACACGATCAACACGATGGTCGATCAGCTCAACGGGTTTGCCGGCGAAGTGACGCGCGTGGCGCGCGAGGTGGGCACGGACGGAAAGCTTGGCGGCCAGGCTCAAGTGCCGGGAGTGGCAGGCACGTGGAAAGACCTGACCGACAACGTGAACTTCATGGCCAGCAACCTGACGGGCCAAGTCCGCAATATCGCCGAGGTCGCGACCGCCATCGCCACCGGCGACCTTTCCAAAAAAATTACCGTGGACGTGCGCGGCGAGATCCTGCAACTCAAGGAAACGCTGAACACGATGGTCGAGCAGTTGCGTTCGTTCGCCGGAGAAGTGACGCGCGTGGCGCGCGAAGTCGGCAGCGAAGGGCGTTTGGGTGGAGAAGCCAACGTGCCCGGCGTGGCCGGCACATGGAAAGACCTCACCGACTCCGTGAACGCAATGGCCCGAAACCTGACCGCGCAAGTCCGCAACATTGCCCAGGTGACCACGGCCGTGGCGCGCGGCGACCTATCGCGCAAGATTACGGTCGACGTGAAGGGGGAAATTCTCGAACTGAAAGACACCATCAACACGATGGTGGACCAGCTCAATGCTTTCGCCGCAGAAGTCTCCCGTGTGGCGCGCGAAGTGGGTACCGACGGAAAACTCGGAGGCCAGGCGAAGGTGCCCGGCGTGGCCGGAACCTGGAAAGACCTCACCGACAACGTGAACGTCATGGCGGCCAACTTGACCGAGCAGGTGCGCGGAATCGTGAAAGTTGTGACCGCCGTTGCCAATGGCGAACTCACGAAGAAATTGACGGTGCAAGCCAAGGGCGAAGTCGCGGCGCTCGCCGATACGATCAACAACATGACGGACACGCTGGCTACTTTCGCCGACCAGGTTACGACGGTCGCGCGCGAAGTAGGCGTCGAAGGCCGTTTGGGAGGCCAGGCCAATGTGCCCGGCGCCGCCGGAACCTGGAAAGATCTCACCGGAAATGTGAACTTGCTCGCGGACAACCTGACCAATCAGGTGCGCGCGATTGCCGAGGTTGCGACCGCCGTAACCAAAGGCGACTTGACCCGCTCGATTCAGGTGGAGGCCAGTGGCGAAGTGGCCGAACTAAAAGACAACATCAACACGATGATCGACAACCTCCGTCTCACGACGGACCGCAACACCGAACAGGATTGGCTGAAGACAAACCTCGCGCGGTTTACCGGCATGCTGCAAGGACAACGCGATCTGACGAGCGTCGGCCGCATGCTCTTGTCGGAATTGGCGCCGCTCGTTGGCGCGCAACAGGGCGTCCTCTATCAGATGCAATCGGAAGAGTCCGCGGAACTCGTCCTGCTTTCGGCGTTTGCTGACAATGGCAAGGATGGCCATCCCGCTCGCGTAGCAGTGAGCGAAGGGCTCATTGGGCAATGCGCGTCGGAAAAGCGTCGCATGTTAATCACCGAAATGCCCGGATACGCCGTGCCGATTCGATCGGGCCTCTTTCAGGCCGTGCCGCGAAACATCATCGTGCTGCCCGTACTGTTCGAGGATCGCGTCAAGGCAGTCATCGAACTGGCCTCGTTAAGCTCCTTTACCGCGTCCCATCTGGCGTTTCTCGAGCAATTGACGGCCAGCATCGGCATCGTGCTCAACAGCATCGAGGCCACCATGCAGACCGAAGGATTGCTGAAGCAGTCGCAACAATTGGCCATCGAACTCCAGACGCAGCAAAAGGAATTGCAGCAGACCAACGAGCAACTGGCGCAAAAGGCGCAGCAACTGGCCGAGCAGAACGTGGAAGTGGAACGCAAAAACCAGGAAATCGAGCAGGCGCGGCGCGCTTTGGAGGAGAAGGCGAAAGAGTTGGCCCTCACTTCCAAATACAAATCCGAGTTCCTGGCCAACATGTCCCATGAATTGCGCACGCCGCTCAACAGCATTCTGGTCCTGGGCCAGCAACTGAGCGATAACCCCGACGGCAACTTGACGCACAAGCAGGTCGAGTTCTCGCGCACGATCCATGGCGCTGGAACTGACTTGCTGAACCTGATTACCGACATCCTTGACTTGTCGAAGATCGAATCCGGAACGGTTTCCGTGGAGGCGGAGGAGGTGTTCTTCACCAGCCTGCTCGACATGGTCGCTCGCCCGTTCCGCCACGAGGCGGAAAACCGGCGAGTTGACTTTGAAGTACATACCGACCCGCGTCTGACCCGCAGTCTGGTCACCGACTCGAAGCGCTTACAGCAAGTGCTCAAGAATCTCCTGTCCAACGCGTTCAAATTCACCGAGCAGGGCAGTGTCAGCCTCTCAGTGTCCGTGGCCGAGAAGGGATGGAGCGGATCTCACCCGGTCCTTGACGGCGCCGCCTCCGTCATTGCTTTCGAAGTCGCGGACACGGGCATTGGCATACCGGCGGAAAAACAGAGAATTATCTTCGAGGCTTTTCAACAAGCCGACGCGGGCACCAGCCGCAAATACGGAGGCACGGGTCTCGGACTTGCTATCAGCCGCGAATTGGCCAGCCTGCTTGGTGGTGAAATTCAACTCCGCAGCACGCCGGGCGAAGGAAGCACCTTCACGCTCTTCCTGCCTCAGACCTATGTTGGTCCGGCCACGGGTGTAGGCGTGCCGGAGAAGAAGACTCTGCCGGCTGCTTCCTCGGGCCAAACGGCGAGCGGCTTTGTTTCGGAGCGATTGGTCGAGCACATCCCGGATGATCGTGAAAATCTGCAGCCGGATGAGGCCGTCTTGCTGATTGTCGAAGACGATCCGCACTATGCGCGCGTCCTGCGCGATCTGTCGCACGATAGCGGCTTCAAGGTCCTGATGGCCGGGCGTGGAAGTGAGGCGCTGGCACTGGCCCGCGAGTTCCACCCGACCGCTGTGTCGCTGGATGTTTTTCTGCCCGATATGCTGGGCTGGACTGTGCTCAACCATCTGAAGCAGGACCCGTCCACGCGGCACATTCCAGTTCAGATGCTGACGCTCGATGAAGACCGCCACCACGGGCTGTCCCGCGGCGCATTTTCTTTTGTGACCAAGCCGACGACGTCCGAGGAACTGGGAACAGTATTGACCCGCATCAAAGCCTACGCGACGCCTCGCCGCAAACGGCTCTTGATTGTGGAAGACAATCCGGCCGAACAATTAAGCATACGGGAGCTGCTCGGTCACGATGATATCGACGTTTCCAGCGTCACCACGGGCGCCGAAGCACTTTCCAGGATTGAAGAGGAATCCTTCGACTGTGTTGTGCTCGACTTGCGCCTTCCGGACATGTCCGGATTTGACGTATTGGAACGCCTGCGCGATATGCCATCTCTCAGCGATTTGCCGGTCGTCGTCTTCACCGGGAAGGAGCTTTCGCCGGAAGAAGACGCCCGCCTGCATGTCCTGGCGCGGAGTGTTGTGGTCAAGGGCGTGGAGTCTCCGGAGCGGCTGCTGGATGAGACGGCGCTATTCCTGCATCGCGTCGTCGCCGATCTTCCCGTCGCGAAGCAGAACATGCTCGAGCGTTTGCACCGGTCCGACGATGCGCTGGTAGGGAAAAAGGTTTTGGTGGTAGACGATGACGTGCGGAATATTTTTGCGTTGAGCAGCGTCCTCGAACGCCGCGGGATGTCCGTGCTTTCCGCGGGCACGGGAAATGAGGCGATCTCCATTCTGGAGTCAACGCCTGATCTGGCCATCGTGCTCATGGACATCATGATGCCGGAAATGGATGGATACGAGACGATGCAAGTGATTCGGCAGAACCCTTCCTTCCGGCGCCTTCCCATCATCGCTCTAACTGCCAAAGCGATGAAAGGGGATCGTGAGAAGTGTCTGGAAGCGGGCGCCTCGGAATACCTGGCAAAGCCGGTGAATACCGAGCAACTTCTTTCGGCCTTGCGAATGTGGCTGCACCGGTGAACGCCATGCTTTGGGCATCTACGTTGGTGTGAATCTTATCTGACGAGAAAAGGACTATGACGATGCGGGATAAAGTCAACATTCTCATGGTGGATGATCAGCCTGCCAAGCTGCTCAGCTATGAAGTCATACTCAACGAACTCGGGGAGAACCTGATCAAGGCCAACTCCGGAAGGGAGGCGCTCGAATATCTGCTCAAGGAGGACGTTGCCGTTGTGCTCATGGACGTCAGCATGCCCGAGATCGACGGTTTTGAACTGGCGGATATGATTCGCCAACATCCGCGTTTTCAGAAGACAGCCATCATCTTCATTTCGGGCGTGCACCTCACCGACCTGGACCGCCTCAAGGGATATGAGCGCGGGGCCGTGGATTATATTTCGGTTCCCGTCAATCCGGAACTCCTGCGAGCGAAGGTCAGCGTTTTTGCCGATCTTCACCGCAAGACGCACCAATTGGAGGTTCTAAACCGCGAGCTTCGCATGCTTTCAAGCAATCTCATCGCGACCCAGGACGACGAGCGGCGCAGGATCGCTCGCGAGCTGCACGACAGTTTGGGGCAAGAGCTGAGCGCTGCAAAGATGATGACGGACAAAATCGTCATGTTGAACCGGTCCACGGAATCTAAAAATGAAGCGGTCGAGATCAGCAACCTTATCGATCACGCCATTCAGCAAGTACGCAGCATTTCCTATCTCCTGCATCCCCCTTTGCTCGATGAGATCGGGTTGCAGTCCGCGCTTCAGTTCTACCTGGAAGGATTCACCAAGCGCAGCGGAATCGATATCCAACTGGAGACGCAACCTTCCAACTTTCCCCGGCTGTCGCCCGAAATGGAGACCGCAATCTTTCGCATCGTGCAGGAGGCTGTCACCAACGTTTTCCGGCATTCCGGAGCGCGCGAAGCCTGGGTAACCCTGATGAAGGACGATAGTCAGATCGTCGGAACGGTGCGCGACAACGGCAAGGGAATCTCTGAAGGAGTAACGGAAGGCCGCCCCGACCGGATTGGCGTTGGTATTGGCGGTATGAGACAGAGGGTCAAGGAATTTGGCGGCGATTTGCGGATTGGAAACGCCAACCCGGGAACTTTTGTGGAAGTTACTGTTCCAATCGAACCGGTGGCGCGCGATTCCCAAAATGGCATAGCCGCCCTTAACAGGCCGGCACACCGGCAAGTTGCTCTTTAACTGGAGCCACCCTTTGTTTCGAACTTGCCGGCATTGTTAATCAACAGGGTTAATCTACAGGTATCCGTGTATATACAAATGCACGGGCACCGTTCTAGAGTCGATGCGGGACCTTACCTGCCATGCGGATATTCATTGTTGATGACAGCGAATTTGCCCGAACTGGGCTAAAAGTGTTGCTCGCAGGCCGTTCGGATTGTGAAATCTGCGGCGAGGCCAGTGACGGCAGGCAGGCGGTCATGAAAGTCATTGACCTCAACCCTGATCTCATCATTCTTGATTACTCGATGCCGGGCATGGATGGGCTGCAGGTTGCCCAGGAAATTTTCAAAGCTTTGCCGGAGGCGCTCATCCTGATCTGCACGCTTTTCCCCTCTCGCGAACTCGAAAGGGAAGCGATGAAATATGGCGTGAGGCACGTAATTTCCAAGGCGGAAATGAGCAAAGAGCTGGTCGCGGTGATAGAAGAAATCCACCACGATTCGAGCACAGTTTCCTGATGTAGTCCGGCTGACAACCGATTGATTTTGGGTGATTGAATACTTTTCCGTCAGCCCGTGTTTCAATACGAGCCTCTCGTGTTCCCGTCGCGGAGTCAAACCACTGAGACACAGTTCGTAGAAAGTTCGCCTCGGCCCTCCTACACTGGTTTTTCCAACTTAAATAGAGGAAGGGCAGTATTCACTTAAATCTGGTGACATGGTTTCATATTACTTAGCCCCTCTGCCGCAAGGCCGCCAGCCAAGTCGGGCTAGGAATTAGTTCGACAGTCCGGAGCTGGCAAGTGCAAATACATCAACGCATTCTGGTAGTCGATGATCATCCTTGCTTCCGCCAACTGCTACGTACCTTTCTGGAACACAATCCGAACTGGGAAGTGTGCGGGGAAGCCTCCGATGGCTGCGAAGCTGTAAGGAAAACGACTGAGCTTCATCCGGATATCGTTCTGATGGATCTGGACATGCCGAGGTTAAATGGGCTCGAGGCCACGCGCCAGATTCACGAGCATTCTCCCTCGATTCGAATTCTCATTCTCACCTTACACGATAGTTCAATGCTCCCGCAGATTGCACAGAACTCGGGCGCCCGCGGATATGTCCTCAAGTCCGAACCGCTCGCCGTATTGACGCGAGCGATCGAGACCGTGGGCGATTCGGACCAGTTTTTCATATCGCCCAAGCAGTAGAGGCATGCCGGACACCCCCACCCAAGCGCAGAATCGCCAACGGATGAGTTTCACTGGGAAGCCTATGAAGGCAGGGGAAAGCAAAGGACCGCGCGAGTAACGGAAGATAGGAAACCCGGCCAATATGAATTGAGAATAAAGATTCCGGCGGGATCGTCTAGTGCGCTTTCGGCGCAATGGCAAGGCGGTTCTTGGCGTGCCAGAACTCTTCGATGTCCTCGAGCGTGCGTCCCTTGGTTTCTGGGACGAAATAATACGAGAAGATTCCGGCGGCGATCGCGCAAACACCGTAGAACCAGAAAGTCAGGCTCGGTCCCAACTTTTCCACCAGCGTCAAGAACGTTAAAGTGACGATGAGGTTCGCTCCCCAATTGAACGTTGCCGCAATCCCTTCCGCCGAGTTGCGGATTTTTAACGGATAAATTTCAGATATTAACAGCCAGAAAATCGGGCCCAGACTGATAGCAAACGAACCGACATACGCCATCATGCTGATCACCGCCAGCCAGGCCATTCCGGTCGATTGGTGCGACACGCGAAACACATACCCCAGCAAGCCGAGCGTGACCGCCATCCCTGCGATCCCCGTCAGCAGCAAAGGCCGGCGTCCTTTTCGGTCGATCAGCCACATGGAAAAGATGGTCATGAGCACGTTCACCGCGCCGATGCCCGCGGTTGCAAGAATGGCGCCGGAAGCGGACGAAATTCCCGCGCTCTGAATGATAAGCGGAGCGTAGTAAATGACGGTATTGATGCCCGTTATTTGCTGGAAGATTGCCAACCCGATTCCGACGATGAGCGCAGGCCGAATCGCGCGCGTAAACAGATCGGAAAAGCGGCCGCTCTCCGGCGCTTTTGTGACGGACTGCTCGATTTCCCGGAATTCCGCGTCGATGTCCGCCGTCCCGCGAATGCGCGCCAGCATGGCACGGGCAGTTTCGCTCTGCCCGCGCCGCAATAGCCACCGCGGGCTCTCGGGCAAGAAAAACATGCCTGAACCAAAGATGGCCGCGGGAATTACGGCCAAACCGAACATCCATCGCCAGCCCTGGATTCCCGCAAACGCATAATCCACCAGATAGGCGAGGAGAATGCCCACAGTGATCGCGAGTTGAAAAAGAGAAACTTGCCAGCCACGGGCATCTGCAGGAGCAACCTCGGAGATATATACAGGCACGCCGCTGGAAGACAATCCAATTCCAAAGCCGACGATAATGCGTCCGACGGCCAATATCATGGGCGACGTCGCCACCGCGCAGAGGATTGCACCCAAGCCAAAAATAATCGCTGTGGCGATCAGCAGCCTTCGCCGGCCAAACAGGTCGGCCAGGCGTCCCCCAATCAGAGCGCCAACCGCAGCTCCCGCAAGCACGCCGCTGACGATAACCTCCAGCGCGAATGTCGAAAGAGCGAATTCACTTCGGAAAAAAAGTTCGGCTCCGGAGATTACGCCGGTGTCGTATCCGAAGAGCAGCCCGCCCAGGGCGGCGAATATGGCGGCGAGATAAACGAACGCCTGGTTGCCCGATTTCGTTGGGGTAGGGCCAATGCGCGAATCCGGTTCTGTTCTCATGGCTTCGACCTCGGATGGACAAAGTCTGAGCTGGGTGGAGAGCCGATTCAGTTCGTGATGTAAATTATTAAAAGCTGATAATGCTCCTTGTCGCCGTACCGCACAGTTTATTACTGATCCTTGCCCAAGTGGGACATCATATCGGGTGATTCGTGCAATAGCTCGAGAAATGCCGCGTTCGTCCAGCCGAATCCGGTCACGTTTTGCGCGTATCCTTCCACGACGCTTGTTTCCGAGGATCTCGTAACCACGTTGTATTTTTCACGAATGGTGTGATCCCGCTTGAAATTCTCCAAAATCATCGAAAGAAAGTGTTCGCTGATCCGGTCTGCTTCGCGATTGTATCCGTAGCGGCGCAACCCTTCGACTGCCAGGAGTTGGACCGGAGCCCAGCCGTAGGGAAGATCCCACTGCGCCTGGCTCTCAGTCCGGCTCATCGCCAGCCCGCCGGGCTGCTCGAATAATTTGAGATTATGCACGATGGCCCGGGCCTCCGCTTTTGAGGCCAGGCCTGCCCAAAGAGGATAAAATGTCGTCGCATATTCGTACTTCGACCGCTTGCCAGTCACTGTATTGTAATCAAAAAAAAGTCCCCGGCTCGCATCCCAAAAATATTGAATCATTCGCTGGCGTCTTTCGGCTGCTTTACTTTTCCAATTCTCGGCGTCATCGGGATGTCGGAGAAGGATGCTCATCCGCTCCATGTCCGTTTCCGTCTTGTAAAGCAAACTGTTCAAACAGACCGGGGCGAAATGATGGGTCGCGGCGCCGAAGGGGCCGAAGCGGAAAGTCACATCAAAGCCGGACTCGCGCATGCTTCGATCGCCTTTATAAAAGTCGGCGGACAAGGCTACCCAGGATGCCGGTCCACACTCGGACGCCCCGACATCAGCCGTCTCGGGATCGCAAACGAAGACTGGGAACCAGGGCCCCAAAAGCGCGCCGGCGGAGTGGCTATCGCTAGCATGGACCAGAAAGGATTTGAAGGAAGGGGCATGAGCCAGGAAAAAATATACCGCGCCACGATAGTAGTGGCTGGGATCACCCATGATTTCCGGAACCGGACCTTCTCCGTGATCGAAATATCGGGAGAGGCCGGTATTGCCTGCCAAGTGTGGTTGCTGATTCCACTGTTCATAATCACGCAGGGCATATCGGTATGCTTTTTCGAGCCAGGGAATGTTGGCTTTTCCTTCAGACTTTTCGGCATCATAAACGGCCAGGATCATGGAACTGAGGAAAGGGGGCTGCGAGCGGGTTAGGTAATAAGTCCGATTGGCATTCAACACACCGCCATAGTGATCGATTTCAAAGAAAAAATTCTCGACCATTCCTCTGGCCAGCTCTGTTCGATGCTCGCGAAGCAAACCGCGAATAATGAAATAGCTGTCCCACCCATACATCTCGTTAAATTGTCCGCCGGGCACAACATAAGGGTTTTCGAGATACAACAGCCCCTCCGTTGCAATCTTGTTTGAGTCAATTTCTCCCGGCCTCGTAATCTTGGTTGGAAGGTGTTCCACCCGAACGCGGCAATGATTTTGCAGTTCCGAAATTGCGGCCGGAATCTCCATCCCGGCGGGAAGATACAAGACGGCCTCGCCGCTTGTCTTCTTGTCTTCCAGGCTTTCGCAGCGGTTCATTGTGCGCGTCAAACTATCCCAACCCGCGGAGATATACTGCAAAATGTCGGAAAGCGAATTTGGGGATGTGGCGGCCTCTGCCATCGGAGTGCTCCGGCCTTGGCCGGAATTCGCTACCGGAATTGTGGATATCACCAGAGCTCCTTGAGCCAACACTGAGCAGAAGATCTGAAAACTCCTGGTGGCGTGAAACATTTCAGCCTCGCCTGATCGCAACCCGCCTGCTCATCCCGGCTACCGAAACCGATATCCGGAATTGAGCTCGCATCGGTAGAACCTGGCCTTGTCCTTTGCCACGCTGACATTGCAATCGGCCCAACTTAAAACGGGGATCGGACCAAGCGGAAAAATAATATTTTCTCCATTTAATTCCGCCTCGACGCTGGGTCCCTCCGCCGCAGGCGGCAAAGTAAAATTCAACGATGTGCCAAGAATGATCGGATACGTCATCCGCACGAGATCGGAAATTTGAGGGCGGAACACTTCCGCCTGAAACAAAAAGGTGGTCGTGTCCGACCAATCCCGTACCGAGACCTTGATGTTGCGCCCTCCCTGAGAAAAGCCGTCATAGTCAATTCTGGTGAAAGGACAGGGGCCCGCAATACAGGAAACCCTGGCATTTCGAAAAACGCTTCCTTCACCTGCATCCAGCGACTCGGAATTGACAGCCGCTTTCCACTTGCCGTCCGGTGAGCAGGGTGCGCTGTTCTGGCAAGGAATGTTGCCCACGTTTTGAACCTGAAAAGTCTTTACCCCCGTCCCGATATTGTCCTGCGTGGTGGCTTCCGTGGAATATCGGATTCGGACGTTTGTGACGGCAATTGCGGGATGATCGGTCGGAACTGGCTCTTGTTCCGTATCTCTGCGAATCGGGACGAGGTGAACGACGATTAATTTGTCGCTCGCCAATTCGGTGAGTTCCAGCGGCACGTAATCGGCGTGGAGAAATCTGAGCGTCACGGATTGATTCAGGCTGACTCCGCGAATAAGGGGGAGCGCGAAATACCCCGTAAAGTTGGACTTCGAGCTGGTTGTCGCAAGCCCGTTCGCCTCGCTAACTTCCACGTCCATAATGGGGGACTGCTTGATCGGATCGTCATCTTGCTTGATGATCGCGCCTCTCAACAGGGTTGGGCGGCTTTGGTAATTGCGGAACATGGCAATGCTCAGAAATATGGCCAGCAAGCTGCCAAGAAGCGCCACGATTGTCCAAAGAACAGCCTTCCGCCCCTGAAACATCAAGTCACCTCATTAGTTGGATGCGTCATGATTGCATGATGGTGCCCCATTTCCGAGATCGGTTCTAGTCCTAAAGCGGTGGAAACGCCACGTGTTTTTTGCCGATCGTCAGGCTTCCTTTGAATGGAAGAGAGTCTATAATCAGTCCGATGGCTGACGGGCGTCTCGACAGAAGGAATTTAAGTCGTCGCGAATTGTTGAGAAGGCTGGCCGGCACGGCTGCGCTCACTCCTCTCGCAAGTTGGAGCCGTCTATCTCCCTTGCAGGTTTCCAGGGAACATTCTCCCCGAGGGGAGACGCTTCCCAAGGCAAAAACCCTCTCCGATCAAGACGATGCTTTTCTCCAAGAACTGCAAGCTGCAAATTTCCGCTATTTCTGGGAGCAGGCGAATCCTGAGACCGGCATCGTCAGAGACCGCTGCAACGTCAGAACTCCCGACAAGAGCGATTTAGGGAGTATTGCCGCGACGGGTTTCGGACTGACGGCTCTTTGCATTGGAGAAAAGCGAGGATTTATTTCCCATGCCGAGGCCAGAGAGCGCGTGCTGAATACGTTGCGCTTTCATTGGGGAAAACTTCCGAATCATCGCGGTTTTTTTTATCACTGGGCCAATATCAATACGGGCGAAAGACTATGGGATTCAGAAGTCTCCTCCATTGACACGGCGATTCTTCTCTGCGGGATTCTCACCTGCCGGCAGCATTTCGAACACTCTGAAATCAGCATGCTGGCCTCCGATATTTTTAACCGCGTGGACTGGGGCTGGCTGTCGGAAGATACCTCGCTTCTGCCTCATGGGTGGAGGCCGGAAAGCGGCTTCCTGCAATATCGCTGGGACAACTACAGCGAAATGATGATGATGTATCTGCTGGGGCTGGGATCAGAGTCCCACCCGCTTCCTGCCGAGAGTTGGAATGCCTGGCAACGGACAACCTTCGAGTATGACGGGATTCGTTATATCGGCTCGTTTGCGCCTCTCTTCGTTCATCAATATTCCCAGGCCTGGTTTGACTTCCGGGGCAAGCATGACAAATATACTGACTATTTCAGGAACTCGGTCATCGCCACCGATGTCCACCGCCGATTTTGCATTGATCTGGCGGGTGAATTCCCGGATTACAGCGACGATCTGTGGGGCGTCACCGCGTCGGATTCAGTTCGAGGATATGTTGTATGGGGAGGGCCGCCTTTAACGGGCCCGGTGGATGGAACCGTTGTTCCTTGCGCTGCCGGGGGTTCGTTGCCGTTCCTGCAAGACCATGCGATGCGCGTGCTGCGCACGGTGAAAGAGCATTACGGAAACGGGGCTTGGTGCCAGTATGGATTTGTGGATGCGTTCAACCCGCTGACGAACTGGTACGATCATGACGTAATCGGGATCGATACCGGAATCACGATGGTGATGGTGGAAAACGCGCGCTCCGGATTCGTTTGGGAAACGTTCATGAAGAATCCAGAAGCGCAACGCGGCATGATGCGCGCTGGTTTCCAGTCTTCTCCCGCACTTGAATTACAGGATAGAAACCCCGCTTCCTACACCGCGGATTTGGAACAGTTCGATCAGAAGACGGATCAGTGGAATTCGATCAGGGCCAAACCTTGGGGCGGCAAATCGATCGTAAGTTGACCGTGTTCGATGCGCACCTTCTCAGGCGCGGGGAGGTTTGCCGCGCTGCGAAGCGCCTGAATTTGAGCTTGCGATGGATAAGCCGGTTTGCCCATCGCTGCGTAGGCGCGCACGAGGGATCCGTGCGTCGAATCGAGACGGTAAACCAGTGCGCTATGATTTTCTCCAGAGCCTTTTGTGGTGATGAGGACTCGTTTGTTCTCGCCTGCCGCGCCAGGCAGGAATAAATTCCATACGGCCACTACGATCGTACCGTCCTCGCGCCGCGTCACAAGCGCGGCCTGCGAATCGACTGCAATTCTCGTATTCCCCAGACGGTGGAGCAATTTGAACGCATTGAAGGAAGGTTTCGGCAGATCATCTTCCGCGATCAAGCCGAAGCCCCCATAGAAGGGCTCTTTGACGACGCCCTGTTCCTCAAACACGTCTGAAAACGTCCAGTAGGACATCATCGAGACCAGGCCATCGCATTGTCGAATCGTGTCGGCAAGCCACGGGCCCATGAAATCCGCGTCGGTCACCTCGGGCTCATTCTTATAGCTCGCGTTGTATTCACTCCAGATAAGCGGCAAATTTGGCCGTGGTGAAGCTTCCACCTGGTCATGCACTTTCCGCACGGCGCGGCACACGAATTCCGTTCGCGGGATCTTTTCGCTCGTGCCGAATACGTCTTCGCTCAAGTCGTTGGCGTAAACGTGACTGGAAACAAAATCGACGGGAACATTATTTTCCACGGTGTGGCGAATGAAGCGATCGACCCAAGCGGCTTGCGCGGTTGCTGGCCCACCCACGCGTAGCCTGCTATCGATTTGTTTCAAAGTCTTCGCGGTCGAATCGTAAAGTTGAAAATAGGTTTGGTCCTTGGGCGCTCCCGCCCAGAAATCAAGGTTGGGTTCATTCCAGACCTCGAAGTACCACTGGGAAACTTCTTCAATGCCGTAGCGTTCGATCAGGTGGCGCGCGAAATGGGCGATGAGGTCGTCCCACTTATTCCAATCTTTTGGCGGCGAAACGTTCGGCTTGTACCAGAACGAATGAAGAGACCGGTTCCGCGGCAAGCTTCCCGGGCATGAAGCTCAGTTCCACAAATGGGCGAACATGATTTGCCAGCAGGCCGTCATAAATTTGATCCACGTAAGAAAAATTGTAGATGGGCTTTCCTTCCGAATTCTCGTCGTACAGGCCGACTTCATCATGGAAAATCGCATGAAATCGTATGTATTCGAAGCCTGTGGCCTCCTTCACTTCGCGGAGGTCGCGCCGATAGCTGTCGCGCAGCGAAAGGATGGCGCGCCCCGATCCGAACATTTTCTCCCAGTAATGAGGAAACGGCGTGGCTGGCCGCCTGAAGATTTACCTCAATCTTTTCCTCCCGAACTTGCCCCCTGGCGATCCCAACTTGGAAAATTAGGAAGAGGAACAGAATAGATGACAGAGCAGGGAAGGCGGCCTTTCGCTTCATACCGATCAAGAGTTGGAACTCCGATGCCGATTAAGTGCGTGATCGACCTGGCGTGATGCTTCCGTGCGTCGAACTTTAATCAGCCTCCATTCTACGGGAATCAGCGGTAGTGCGCCGCCTGGAGTTCGAACATTTCCGCATAGCATCCACCGCTCCGGAGAAGCTGGTTGTGCGCACCTTGCTCGGCAATCGTCCCGTTCTCAACAACAAGAATTCGGTCCATCATCCGAACCGTGGAGAAGCGGTGGGAAATCAATACGGACATTTTGCCTTTGGTCAAATCGGCAAAGCGCTGGAAGACTTCATGCTCGGCTCGCGCATCCAGCGCGGCGGTCGGCTCGTCCAGAATGAGCAATTGCGCGTCGCGCAAATAAGCGCGCGCCAAGGCTATTTTCTGCCACTCTCCGCCAGAAAGGTCCACTCCCCCTTCAAATCGGCAGCCAAGCATCTGCTCGTAACTATGGGGAAACTTGTGAACGACAGTTTCGGCAAGGCTCTTGAACGCCGCGGCGCGGATGCGAAACTCGTTGGCACGCTCCTCGATCAGCCCCGTTGCGATGTTATCCGCAACTGTCATGTCGTAACGCACGAAATCCTGAAAGATTACTCCGATGTTCTTCCAGAGATCCTCAATGTTGTATTCACGCAGATCAATGCCGTCCAGCAGAATCTGGCCGGAGGTGACGTCATACAATCGAGTCATCAGCTTGACGATGGTTGTTTTCCCATGCCCATTTGCGCCTACTAGCGCGATCCGTTCGCCGGGCTCCAGGCGAAAATTGACGTTTTCCAGGACCGGCTTGGATTTTCTCGGATAACCGAAAGAAACATTCCGGAATTCAAATCCCTCGCGGATCGGCCGCGGCCCCGGCAAGCTCCCCGCCTTGGAATAAATCCTGGGTCGAACTGCAAAGAATTCGATCAAATCGGTAAGGAAAAGGGCGTGGTCGGCAATATGCGAAAATGTCGAAAAGACAGCCTGTATGTTGGTGCTGGCGCCGGCGATTGCACCGGCCAGAAAGGTCAAAGTACCGAGGGTCAACGCGCCGATGACGGTCAGATAGATCCCGTAAGCATAGGTTCCGTAATATCCCACCGTTCCCAGAAGCGCCAGCAGAGAGCCCAAAACCAATTTTCGTCCCGCCAACTGCACATTCTGGTGATGGATTTCATTCGAAATTGACTGATAGCGGCCCGCGAAGAATTGCCCGAGTCCAAACAGCTTCAGCTCTTTTGCGCTTTCCTTGCTGGTTCCCAGTATCCGCAAGTAGTCCAGCTCACGGCGGGCCGGGGTTTGCTGCACGCTGAGCGAATATCCGAGGAACGCGAATTTGGTTTCCGCCAGGAATTCCGGCACGACGCATATGATCAAGGCAAGAAGGATCCAGGGGGAGATCACACAGATTCCCGCCGCAAGCGTTACCGTGCTGATGACTTGCTGGACCAACTGCCCGCTTTCTTGAATCATCCCCACGCGGTCGGCCCCTTGCACTCGAGCGCGCTCCAACCTGTCGTAGAACTGAGGATCCTCATAGCTGCTCAGGTCAATCGTTGCCGCGTGGCGCATGATCCGAATATTGACGTGGCGCGTGTATCTTTCGTTCAAACTTGTGTCACAAAAGTCGACGAGCCGGGCCAGGACAATCACGAGACACGCCATCCCAAATTCAAGTGCGACCAGACCCCAGAATCCTCCGGGTAATTTCGTTTGATGCGACGTCACTATATAAATGGCGTCGATAATCCGGCGAGTGACCATCAGCATCGCGACCGGGAGCACGGCAGCCGTCAACCGGATCAATAGGCTTGCGGCGACAACCCCAGGCGCTGCCTCCCATACCATTCGAAAGATCGGGGGAACATTCTTCAGGGAATGGAAGCGGTCATGCCAATCTTGTTTGGGCATCCATACTGTGTCGGCACTCTTCATGATCTTCGTGTTCGTCATAGGGGGGTCCCGTTTGAATTTATCGTCGTTTGGTGCTTATGCCGTCGCTTCGCCGTAGTGGCTCATGGGGACCAATCTGGGCATGGATCCTGAGGAGTTGAGGCCATTGGCTCGATGCGCTTGTCTTCGTCTGGGAGATGCCTCCTTTATCGCGCGGCACTTCCAATTAGTACTATCGGAATGGGCCAGAGCACGTTGAGTGCCACCGTAATGCAACCGTAAGTTCCTTTGGAATCTTCAGTTGTGTGGAAGCGAACTCGCGCGGCCACACGATATTTCCGCTCGAATTGCGACTTCTTTACACGAGGGAACAGACGGCATGTCCATGTGTACAAAGAACATTTGTTTTTTGGGGAAACTAGAATAGCTGGATCGGTTGGTTAGAAAAAGTTCATCTTCCTGGGTTGCCGAGGTGCGGTTCGGCCTTATGAGGTACCCTGTGGGACTCCATACTCCTAAATAGTCTTGGCGGTCACGGATGCGCGCGACCGTATTCGCGGTCTGACCCAAATCCTTCGCGCGGGACACAATTTCGTCTTGGGACTCAATTCAACTTCAGCGAGACGCTTTTTTCGGAACCTTTGCGCCTTCCTTTCGTGCTTCCGACAACCCGATGGCGATCGCCTGCTTTCTACTCTTGACGACTCCTCCTTTTCCCCCTTTTCCCGATCGCAATGTTCCATGTTTTCTCCGGCGCATTGCGCTCTTGACCATCTTGCTTGCAGCCCGCCCGTATTTAGCCATGCTTGCCTCCACTCTCATCAAATCTCTTAGAGATACCTTTCTCCCCGACGATAACACCTGAAAACTTGCCCCGCGATAGACAACTATCTGTAAACCTCATACCGAATACCTGTACACGCAGTTCGCTTCCGCCCCAATACACTTTGCTTCAAACAGATATACTAGAATCGCCGTATGTTAAACTCCACCCACCTTCGTTATAAACCCATAACTGCATAGCGCCACACGTCCATTGCTTTTGCGGTGCAGCTGCCAATAGCGACGGGAACGGCGCCCTATCAATTCCGTTCCAAATTTTCGGTATCCACTTGAGTACATTGAGGAGCACCCTTGGCAAAACGCTCGAAAGTCGTCGAATTCGACATCGCCCCGAACGGCGAACCTCACACCTCCTCGCTGCCAAAGTCACCGACGGGAATCAAAGGGCTCGACGAAATCAGCGGGGGTGGTTTGCCTCGCGGGCGGACGACGATCGTTTGTGGAGGGCCGGGCTGCGGGAAAACCATGCTCGGCATGGAATTTCTCATCCGCGGCGCTCAGGAGTTCGATGAGCCGGGCGTCCTTGTGGCATTTGAGGAGACGCCCCAGGAAATGGAACGTAATGTCGCGTCGCTAGGCTTCGATCTAAAAAGTCTGGTGGACCGCAAGAAGCTATTCCTGGACTACGTCTATGTCGAACCGAGCGAGATTCAGGAGACGGGGGATTACGATCTCGAGGGATTATTCATCCGGCTGCAACACGCGGTGGACACCGTTGGGGCGAAGCGTATTTGCCTGGATACGCTTGAGGCGCTGTTCTCCAGTTTCTCCAATGAAGGTGTCCTTCGCGCGGAATTGCGCCGCCTGTTTCGTTGGCTGAAGGAGCGAAACCTGACGACCGTGATCACGGCGGAAAAGGGCGAAAAGACGCTCACGCGCCACGGGTTGGAAGAGTACGTCTCCGATTGTGTCATTCTGCTTGACCACCGCGTGCGGGAGCAGATTTCGACGCGCCGCTTGCGGATCGTCAAGTATCGGGGGACGAGCCACGGCGCGGATGAATATCCCTTCCTGATCGACAGCCAGGGCATATCGGTATTGCCCGTCACCTCTCTGGAGATGCGACACAAAGTTTCGATGGAGCGGGTCTCCACAGGCATTGTCGATTTGGACGAAATGTTGGGCGGTGAAGGCTTTTATCGAGGCTCCAGTGTCTTGATCAGTGGAACCGCGGGCAGCGGCAAGACGACCATGGCGGCCTCTTTCGTTGACGCCGCATGCCGCCGTGGGGAGCGCTGCCTGTTCGTCGGGTTTGAAGAGTCGGTGGACCAGGTAACGCGAAATATGAGTTCGGTAGGGCTCGACCTCAAGCAATGGGTGGAAAAGGATCTGCTAGTTCACGAGGCCTGGCGGCCCAGCGAATACGGCATCGAAATGCACCTGCTTCGCATACACAAACTCATCGATACGGTTAAGCCTGAGCACGTGGTCATCGACCCGATCACGAATCTCATCACCGGAAGCGCGCAGAAGGAAGTCTACTCCATGCTGATCCGCCTGATGGATTATCTGAAGGGCCGGAAAATCACTTCGGTGTTCGCGAATCTGACGGTAAACAACGATGAGTTGGAACAGACGGACATCGGGATTTCTTCGCTAACCGACACCTGGATCTTGTGCCGGGACCTGGAATTAAACGGAGAACGAAATCGCTGTGTCTATGTATTGAAATCTCGCGGCATGCCGCACTCCAATCAGATCCGGGAATTTGTAATGAGCCGCGAAGGAATCCGGTTGGTCCCGCCCTACATCGGTTCGGGCGTTGTGCTTACCGGATCGTCGCGCGTGGCGCAGGAGGCGAAAGAGAAGGCCGATGCGCTGGTTCGATCCCAGGAAATTGAACAGAGGCAGGAAGCATTGGAACGGAAACGCAGCGCCCTGGACGCGCAAATCAAAGTTTTGAAAATGGATTTTGCCGCGGAAGAGCTGGAATTGGAACGGATGATCAGACTGCGGCAGTCTCGCGAGACACAATTGGAACTGGAACGCGACGCCATGAATCGCATTCGGACGGGAACGCCCGAACAAACAACGGATTCGGCAATGGCAAAAGGTGCGGGGGACGCAAAGTGAAGAAAAAAGTAAAAGCGAACGGAAAGTTCGCCGAGGATCGCGAACCTGCGATAAAGCTCCGGTTGTATGTGGCGGGGCAGACGCCCAAGTCACTGGCGGCCTTGTCGAATCTCAAACGGATTTGCGCCAAGCATTTGTACGGGAGATATGAGCTGGAAGTAATTGACCTGATCAAGAATCCGCAACTGGCTCAGGGGGACCAAATCCTCGCGATTCCCACGCTCGTCCGGAACTTGCCGGTACCGATCCGCAAAATTATTGGAGATCTCTCCAATGTGGACCGCGTGCTCGTAGGGCTGGATCTACGCGGAACTGGGCCGGCGCCGGAAAAGAAGCCGCCGTTTTCCGAAAACACGATCGGAGCGAAACTTTGAAACGGCCAGCCCGCAGGAAATCCGCGCGCGCGGCACAAAAAGGTTCGGGCCCACGCAAAATGTATTCCCTTCGCCTGTACATAACGGGCCAAACCCCCCGCTCGGCGGCGTCGATCCGCAACCTTCGCGAGGTGTGCGACGAATTTCTCGAGGGCCGGTTCGAACTGCAGGTCATCGATCTCTACCAGCGGCCGGAGCTGGCCAAGGAGGCGCAAGTCGTCGCCGCGCCGACGCTGATCAAGAGGCTTCCGCTGCCGTTGAGGAGGCTGGTCGGCGACCTTTCAAACAAGAGTGAAGTGCTCCTCGGCCTGGATTTGAAGGAATAGCCATGCGTGAGAAACGGCCAAGTAGGACCAGGGAAAAATCGGCCGCGCAGCAAATCAAGAGATTGCGCACACGTGTGCAAGAATTGGAAGAAACTTTTCTGGCTATCCAGCGTGGCCAGGTGGATGCCGTTGTTGTAAATGGCATGGATGGGGATCAGGTTTTTACCTTGCAGGGCGCCGAGCATCCCTACAGAGTGCTCGTAGAAAACATGAATGAGGGGGCCGCGACCCTGGATAAAGATGGGACGGTCCTATACGGGAATGCCAGCTTCGCGCGAATTCTGGGCTTGCCCCTCGAGGATGTAATTGGAACTCCGCTCCAGAAACATTTCTCCCCTCAAGAACAAGAGACACTCAGAACACTGATCGCCAAAGGTCTGCAAGGCGAATCCCGTGGCGAAGTGAGTCTCGTGAGTTCCGAAGGCCAACGGCGTCTTGTGCGCCTTTCGTTGAGCCCCGTGCATGACTTTGGCATTCGCACGATCTGCGTAGTTGCCACGGATATGACGGAGCTTTCTGGAGCGAATGAGGCCCTGAAATCCAGCGAAGACACGCTTCGGAACCTTTCAGGACGCCTGTTGCGGCTCCAGGACGAAGAGCGCCGACGGATCTCGCGCGATCTGCATGACGTGACTGGACAGAAGCTGGCGCTTTTATCCATGGATCTTTCCGGCATTCTGAAGAAAAAGATCATCGCGAAGGACGAAGATATCAACCGGCTTTTGCTTGAATCCATCTCTCTCTCCAACGAAGTGAACAAGGAAATTCGCACGCTGTCCTACCTCCTGCACCCGCCCCTGCTCGATGAACTGGGGTTGCCCTCGGCCGTCGAGTGGTTTACGCAAGGTTTTGAAAACCGCACCGGGATTCACGTGTCTGTGGATATTCCTTCCAGTTTGGTGAGGCTTGCGCCGGATGCGGAGGTCGCGCTGTTCCGTATCGTCCAGGAAAGCCTGGCCAATGTTCATCGCTATTCCGGAAGCGCCACCGCCTATGTCCGTGCGCGTTCCGACGCCGGGGAAGTAAGGCTCGAAATCGGAGACTATGGCAAAGGCATGAGTGATGAATCCAAAATGCCAAACCGCGCCTCCGTGGCGCCTTTGGGAGTCGGGATTCAAGGGATGAAAGAGCGCCTGCGGCAGCTTTCAGGAACATTGGAGATCATGTCCCGGCCGGGCGAGGGAACCCTGGTGACTGCGATACTCCCGATTTGCAACCAGCGGAGGGAAATATCCGATTCCTATGAAGGCTCTGAGATCCGCGGGAACCACTTGAATCCGCCCCAAATGGTTGAAGAATCCAACGGGTGGCGGAAGCGTATCTTGATTGCCGATGATCACGACGTCCTTCGCCGTGGAATACGGACCATGCTCGAGAGCGATCCGGGTCTGGAGGTCTGCGGGGAAGCAGTGGACGGCAAGGATGCCTTGGAGAAAACGCTGGCCCAGGCGCCGGACCTGGTGATTCTGGATATCAACATGCCGATCATGAACGGGCTCGATGTGCTGCGCCAAATCGTTCGTCACAGGCCACAAACGAAGGTTCTGGCGTTTTCCGTGCATGATTCGAAGCAGATTGTCGAGGAAATCCTCGCCGCGGGAGCCCACAGTTACCTGTCGAAGGCGACTGCCGGCCAACATCTTGTGCACGAGGTGCGTTTGCTGCTTAATGGCCGGGTGCAAGCTGAGTCAGCCTGAGCCCGGGCTGGATTCATTGACGATTTCCGCCCTGCCTGAGGCCGGATGTGCCTACTCGGCGCATTCCACTCGTTTCTTATAATCTCTTCGTTCGAAGCCAATTCATGGCTTCCTGATACAGGCTTCACCGTATTGGCAATTCACATGACTTATAATACGCTCGCCTGCATAGGTGCTCTCCAGCTTAGGCTGCCACCTGCGGAGGGCCCCATGCTCAAACGAATATTTATTGTGGATGACACCAAGCCCGTACGGAAATTAGTCCGCACCTACCTGGAAAACCGGCTGGAACATATCGACTGCGCGGAAGCGACAGACGGCCTGGATGCGATCCACCGCGCCAGGGAAGTAGCGCCTGACTTGATCGTCCTCGACCTCAGCATGCCCTTGATGGACGGCCTGGAAGCGGGCGCGATATTGCACGACATGTTGCCAAGAGTACCGATCATTCTCTTCACATTGTACAAGGAAATCGTTTCGGAGAAGC
This sequence comes from uncultured Acidobacteriota bacterium, assembly GCA_963768275.1. Taxonomy (GTDB): domain Bacteria; phylum Acidobacteriota; class Terriglobia; order Acidiferrales; family UBA7541; genus Palsa-360. The sequence goes on along the minus strand of CAVYHH010000021.1, from coordinate 590,513 downwards.
GCGCCCAAGCCGTCGGGATTCGCACGGTGGTTTCAAAAATGGATCACTTCGATGTTTTGCTCGATGAGATTCAAAAGTATGTGGGGGTGGTTAAAGCAGCGAGTGCGTGATCGGTTGCGATACTTGCGTGCTTTCGCGCTTCTCCAGCGCGGATCGTCCTGCGGGCGCAATCCTACGAAGCCTTCTGTTGGAAATGCAAACTAAGGCGCTCTTCCGATCCACCAGAGGACCTTGGCAATGATTTTCCAGTTGTTCTTGCGGTCCATGGTGATGGATCCGTACTCCCGATTTTCCGGATGCAGAACTTCGGTGTGGTCATAGCGCCGGAAACGAGAGACCGTCAGTCCGACATTCTTGTGCCAGGCGATGACAACCTTCCCGTCCAGTTTGGCTCGGTCGGTTTGCGAGGAATCGACGATGAGGATGTAGTCGTCGTAGATCAGGGGATTCATGGAATTTCCGCGGACGCGCAGGCTATAAGTTGAAGTGGGATTCGGGCACCATTCCTTTGGAGCCGCGATCATGCTTTCGACCGGCGCCTCATGAAGGATCGGCAAATTGTCGCCTTTTTCGCCATTCGTGGCCGCAACGATTTTCAGCAAAGGAATCGCAACCAGGTGTGTCTTTTCCGGTTTCTTGACACTGGCACCTGCGTGGACAACTTGAAAATTATGCAAGTTAGGCTGGGGATAACGCCTGCGCAGTTTCGGCAGGACTCGCATCAAGTCCTCGCTGCGCAAGCCGGCTCGTCCCCAAAAAAACCAGCAATCCGGATCACCCGCGAGATTCCCAAGCTCGATGTAACTGTGCGAAGGCGGCTCCTGCGCGCCGCGCTCCCAGCGGGACACACCCATCGCCGACGAATGGACCTCATATCCGAAAGCCGTCTGGCTCAGACCGAGCCGTTGGCGCAACTGGGAAATCATCGAAGCCCAGTCCGGCTTGGTGGAGGTTTTCATCTTATTTGACGGTTTGCGCATTGCGGTAGGCTGGCCTTCTTTCTTAGACCATTTTCCAGCTTCAGAACATACAGGCTATTACGTAGTGTACGCTGCCGTACGAAACTTTAAAAGTCTAGTATATAAACTCCTATTTCCTTAACAGTTCGCGCTAGTATCCTCTGTTAAAAGGGAGTACCGTAGGGTGGTCTCATTCGATCCCTCCGCAGCCTCGCTCCTGCGGTTTCTTGCGATCAGACAATCTGCAAGGCCTGGAGTCGAGGCATGGCCGACAAGGTCCAGAGTATTGGTGTCAAGTTTGCAGCTGCCCCAGTGGCGGCCGATGCCGATCGCCTATCCATTCAAAATGAGATTCTTCTGGGTCTGCCCCGTAAGGAACGCGCCTTGGTCTTATCAAAATCGGAATTTGTCCAGCTGCCGGCCCGCACCGTTTTGACCGAAATGGCCGACCCGATCGAGTTCTGCTACTTCCTGAACAGCGGTGTGGTTTCCATTATTCATGTCATGTCGGACGGGAAAAGCGTCGAAGTCGGATTGACGGGCAAGGAAGGGTTCGTCGGCCTGCCACTGATCGTGGGGTACCGCACCAGTCCCACGCGGGCGATCGTTCAGATCGAGGCCACCGGCTATGAGATCCGCGCCCGGGATTTGAAAAGCGCTCTGGGAAATTGTCCCCGGCTCGTGGAGGGCTTGCATCGTTATTCCCAAGAATTATCGATTCAGGCGATCCAGATTGCGGCTTGCAACCGTCTTCATGAAGTCGATGAGCGATTGGCTCGTTGGTTGTTGATGAGCCAGGATCGAGTGGGGGAATCCACATTTCCTCTAACCCAGGAATTTATTTCGCATATGCTCGGCACGCGGCGCGCCAGCGTCACCGTCGCCGCTGGCATCCTGCAAAAAGCCGGGCTGATCACCTATAGTCGCGGCCAAGTGACGATTGAAAACCGAGCCGGACTGGAATCCGCCGCCTGCGAATGCTACGAAGGAATCAATCAACAGATCGAAAGATGGCATAGAGATTCACGCTGAGATCTGTCCGCCAGCGTACTGACAACGACCACATTCCTTGTTGTTTGGGAGAAGACGATCTTCTGTTGAGCGGATGCAGTGAACTCAAAGATTAAATTCCGTAGAACTGCTGGAATTGGTTGCCAGCGATCGGACCTCCGCCACGCTCAGGCGAGGCGGGCTCAGGTGTTAGTTCGCCCGGTAAGTGAGCTGATGACGCTTATAGACTGAAACCTTCTTACAGTTCGGGCATTCCAGCCTAACCCCGCCATCTGGCAGTTCCGGTTTATCTCCAATCCAGTCGAAAGGATCACGAAACGATGATCGCTGCTCCTGGCGGATTTCACTGTGCGTAAATTCTTGGTTGCAATCGGAACAGCCGAGCACCCATCGGGCCACTTGTTGTCACCTTCGATTTCTTCGAGGGAGGCCTCGAAGAGACGTGGGCTTGGGATTTCTATCCGACCATAGATCAGTAGGCTTAAACAATACTTGAAACCATGTAATGCGTAGGCGCGCGGGTATACGGGTTCAGACCCTTCTGGCGAGTATTTCCCAGCGAACTCCGCAGGGCCGGCGAGACGCTAAACCGCTGATCGCCTATCGAGGAGTGCAAACAAGATGATGATCAACAGGAGGAGTCCCAGGCCTCCGCTCGGGTAATATCCCCACGCCGTGCTATAGGGCCATGCCGGCAAACTTCCAAGCAGTGCCAAGACTAGGATGATGATTAGGATCGTCCGCAACATGGATTCTCCCTCCAATTATGATTTTTTCCTTTCTGCGCGCGTGCAATTCAAAAAATGGAGGCGGATTCGATGGACTCCGCCTCCATTCTTTTACTTATCATCGTGGTGGCCGAAATAAATACCAATGTCGAAGTGGTCGTGATCCCAATCCGCTTTATGGTCCCGGCACCATTGCCGGGTTGCGTTCATCCTGGCGACGTCGTTGTCGACCTGGCGGCTGTGCTCGCCGTGGCGGCTGACGTCGCGGTCGATTCTGGCGCGGTCAGCTTCCAACCGGCGATGACAGTCCTCTTTCCAATCCTTATCCGCGCGAGCGGGACTGCTGAAAGCGAGTGCAAGTCCGCTGGCCAGTGCGCCAGTGAGAACCATCCGACTCAAGAGCTTTTTGCTCGTCATGACTGCCTCCGGGGGCTAGATTCGGCACGCGGGCCGTGCCCCTTCAGTGCTCTCTTTGTTATCACCGGGCGGGGTGGCGAACTATCGGGTCAAGGGTGTAGTTTGTCGGAGTAGATTACCGACAGTTTTGTACGCACAGTAAATTGCCGAAGCCGAGGGAGATCTTCACGCAGCTGGGACGACTGAGTCGTCCTTCCGGAATATCCAAAAGGATCTGTAAGAGTGTCCGTCAGGGGAAACCCGTATTTGAAAAATCGAAATGCGTCATGCGATTTCATCGATATTCCACGCTCCAAGAGAGACGGACAACAGTACAATCCCTATGAGGAACGTTATGTTATCGCGATGGAAAACCGGGCTTTGGATCGTGGGCGGCACGATGCTTGCAATCGTGGCCGCGCTGATCGTCGTGTCCGTGGTGATTTCGCTGCACGCGCGCGTTTGGGCGGAAGACTGGATGGCGCACGAATATAACAGCAACGTGGAACTCTCCGCCTTTCGCGTGACAATTCCTTTTCCTCTTGTACAGTGCGAAGGCGACAATCTGGTACTTCATTTTCAAGGGCGCCAGGATTTACCGCCGCTGATTGCGGTCAAGCGATTTACGATGAGGACTTCCTTGTGGGGACTCCTTCTCAGGTCGCGCCGCATTCAATACCTCCTATTGGAGGGCCTTCAAATTAACGTCCCGCCCCGCGAAGAGAGCAGCGGCGGTGGTGGTGGCGCAAAGAAGTTTTCCGCGAAATTTCGCACGGTCCGTTTCGGAGAGATTATTTCCGAGAACGCAATCCTCAAAATTCTGACCAAAAAGCCGGGAAAAGATCCCCTCGAATTTGATGTCCGGAATCTCCGGCTGAATTCCTCCGGCGCGGCTGACGCCCTCAAATTCCATGCCACACTCTCCAACCCCAAGCCGCCCGGAGAAATAGTATCAATCGGATTGTTCGGCCCCTGGAATCCTGAAACGCCAAGTCTGACGCCCGTTTCTGGCAACTACGATTTTGAGAAGGCCGATCTGGGAGTCTTTCCCGGGATTGCCGGGATATTGAACTCAAAAGGAAGCTACCAAGGCGTGCTGGAAAAAATCCACGTCGATGGGACGACGGATACTCCCGATTTTCGTGTCACTCGCGCCGGCCATTCCGTGGACCTGTCCACAACGTTTCATGCGACGGTCGACGGCACGGATGGCGATACTTATCTCCAACCGGTGGAAGCGCATTTTGGGCTAACGGATTTGCTTGCGCAGGGAAGCGTCGAAGGCACGAAAGGCGTGAAAGGAAAAACCATAACGCTCGACTTGAGTGTCGGCCGCGCACGAATCGAGGATTTGCTCCTTTTCGCGATGAGGGAATCGCCCTCCATGACCGGGCCGATACATTTCAAGACGAAATTCATCCTGGCACCCGGACCTCAGGAGATTCCGGACCGTCTGAAATTGAACGGCTCCTTTGAACTGGGTTCCGTGCACTTCAGCAACAGCGTTGTCCAGCAAAAGGTCGACAACCTGAGCAAACGCAGCGAGGGAAAACCAAAAGAAGTCGTGAATCCCGAGGAAGCGATAAGCACGGATGACGTGGCGAGTGTAATGAAAGGAAATTTCCGGCTCGAGAAAGGAATCCTCTCGCTTGCCGGACTCAATTTTGCGATCCCCGGCACGGAAGTGCAGCTGGCCGGGACTTATGCCCTCGACCCCGAAGCTCTCGACCTTCACGGCAACGTCAAAATGCGGGCGAAACTTTCTCAAACCACCACGGGGGTCAAATCGTTTCTGTTGAAATTTGCCGATCCGCTTTTCTCAAAGGGCGGGAACGGCTCGGTTGTGCCCATCAAGATCACGGGTTCGGTGCAGCATCCGCATTACGGTTTGGAACTTGGCCGCAAGAGCGAGGCCTCTACAGAGAATCCATAGGTGCGGCCGCTTCTCGTTCCCGCAGGCGCTCTGGGCGAGCGCGGAATGATAAATCTAAAGGCCGGGAAGCAGGAATCCGCCGTCCACGGCAAGTGTTTGGCCCGTAATGTAGGAACCCTTTTCAGACGCAAGCAGCAGCGCAATTTCCGCGACGTCCGAGGGCTGCCCGAGGCGCTGAATCGCTTGTTTCGCCAGCACGGCTTCTCGTTGCGCTTCATCCTTCCAGTAGTGTTCGCTGAGCGCCGTTTCAATCAGGCCGGGTGCAATGGCGTTCATGCGGACGCCTCTTGGCCCCAGCTCCAGCGCGTACGACTGCGTCATCATGATGAGCGCGGCCTTCGTCATGCTGTAAAGAAGGCTGTGCCGTTGCGGGCGAAGCCCTGCAATCGACGCGATGTTGATGATCGATCCGCTGCCTCGGTTGCACATTCCAGGCGCAATGGCCTGCACCAGGCGGAAGGCGCTTTTCAAATTGATCTCGATCATTTTGTCGAATTGCGCCTCGTCGATTTCGAGGCACGGCCCGAAGGAAATATTCGTGGCGGCGTTGTTCACCAGAATGTCGATTGATCCGAATTCCTTTGTCGTGATTGCAACCAAATTTTCAATCTGATCCGAGCGGCCGACATGACACGTGACAGGCTTCACGGTTGGCCCGATTTCGCGGGCGGCCTGGTCCAGCGTTTCCTGCTTGCGTCCGCAGATCACCACGCGCGCGCCTTCGCGGGCAAAGACTTCCGCGATGGCGCGGCCAATACCGCGGCTCGCGCCTGTAACGATCGCAACTTTTCCGGTCAAGCTGCCCACAATTCCGCTCCTCGAAAACTATTTCCTCGCTGCGTTTGCTTCAAGTCCCGCGAGCCGCATCGCCAGCGCAATGGACCGCGATGGGTCATATGCACGGAACATCGCCAATTTCTCGGCTTCAATCGAACCTTCGGCGTGCACCGCAAGAACTGCTTGATACCCGCCGTAAACGCGTGTCGTCAAATCGCTGATCAAGTTCATGATCGCCATGCGCCGCTCCGCGGGCCACGCGCCGGGCAGATATTTTTCCAATACCGGCCTGACTTCGGGTGATTTCCAGTCCATGCCGCCCGGCCCGGTGACGAGCAAGCCTCCGGCGAGGTCCTGCACGGTTTCAATCGCCTGGTGAAAATCGCGCGCGAAGGTCCACTTGGCCATGTTCGTCGTGAAGACGTCAGGGCAGGCGACGCCGTTTTCCACTTTGCAGCGAAGCGCGGCAAGTTCTGTCAGCCCGCGCACAGTCTCGGCATATCCGCCGAGCCAAGTCAATTTGTCACGCACATGTCCCGCGCGATCGATGCCGTTCGCTTTCGCTATCGCGATTCCCGCGCCCACCATCGCGTCCAGCAACGGAAGCTTATAACTCACCGCCGTGAATCGATGGAACTCGACAAATGTGAGCGCGGTCGCGCCGGCCAGGTCCGGCCGATCCACGTAAAACGCTCGCTCCCACGGGACGAAAACATTTTCAAATACCGTCAGAGTTTCCACCATCTTGTGATTCGTGGAAATGGGGCGTGTGAAGAGATCGTCCGTCCCATGCAGATAGTCGGACGCGTAGAGGCGAAGTCCGGGCGTCGCCACGGGAACCGCAAAGGCGAGCGACCACGGCTCATCGCCCGGTCCCATGGACCGGCTCGGCAGCACGATCACTTCGTCCACGTACGGAGTGCAAGAAGTATGAATTTTCGCGCCGTTGACAACGATCCCGTCGGCCCGCTTTTCCACGACGCGAACGTACATGTCCGGGTCGCTCTGCTCGGAAGGCCGCTTGCTGCGGTCGCCCTTCACATCGGTTTGCGCGACGGCCATGGCGAGGTCCTTATCCCGGCAATGGCGGTAAAACGCCTCAACGCGCTGAATCCCTTGCGCATCGCCGCTGCGGCCGAGGACTCGCTTCAGCGCGAATAGCGCGTCGGTCCCAATTTCCTTGATCAGCAGCACGAGCGTTGCGCCTTCGGCCGTGCCGGCTTCGATCAGCTTCGAGCGGGAGAGCAAATCCTGCGAGTTGCGAGGCAAGCGGTAGTAGGCGGAATATTCCTCTGTGCCTTCGCGGTGAACGGCGAGGTCGCGAAACTTCGGATTCTCAGCCATTTCAAAATCGATGGAAGCATGCCGGGCCGCGACGCCCAGCTCGGGATGGTCCACCACGTTCGGCACGCGCTCGCCCCGGTAGTACACTTCACGGGTGTCGCGCAGCCCCGCGAGAAATTCGGCAGCCGTTCGCAAAGCCATTTCAGCGCCTCCAGAGGATGAATGCGGATTCTACTAGATCATGATGGCGCGCGCTCTTTTGAAATTTGCACAGTAGGACAGGCTGAAGCCTGTCGGGTTCTAATATGTCATGGCACCTAAAGACGACAGGCTGAAGCCTGTCCTACCCGCCACTCAATCTGCGGCGCAAAATGTATTTCTGAATTTTGCCCGTGGAAGTTTTGGGGAGCTCCTCAAACAAAATCTCTCGCGGCGCTTTGAAGCGGGCAATCCGTCCGCACACGAATTCGATCAGCTCCTCTTTTGTTGCGGCCATCCCTTGACGCAGGACGACGAAGGCGACTGGAATTTCACCCCACCGTTCATCCGGCCGCCCCACGACGACTGTTTCCAAAACCGCGGGATGCTCGGCAAGGGCTTTTTCGATTTCTATCGAAGCGACGTTCTCTCCGCCGGTGATGATGATGTCCTTGGCCCGGTCGCGAAGCTCGATATACCCGTCCGGAAAGCGCACGCCCAGATCGCCCGTGCGAAACCATCCGTCGGACTGGGCGGCGCGCGTGGCCGCTTCGTCGCGATAATAGCCGATGGTCACGTTGTTGCCGCGGATCACGATTTCGCCCAGGGTTTCGCCGTCGGCCGGAACTTCATTGCCCCTGGCGTCGATCACGCTGATCTCCCTCGTGACCACGTTGCCGACGCCTTGTCGCGCGTTCAATCGGGCCTTTTCGCTCTCGGACTTCGCATTCCACTCCGGCTGCCAGTCATTGATAACGGACGGGCCGTACGTTTCGGTCAAACCGTACAAATGCGTGACGTGCAGATTCAGCGCCGAAAGTCGCGCGAGCAGCGCGGGCGTCGGAGGCGCGCCTCCGGTGAAGGCATGGACCGGATGGCTGACTTTCGCGCCGCCTGATGATGCCGAGGCTTCCGCGATCATCGTCAAGACCGTGGGCGCCGCGCAAAGATGCGTCACGCTCCCTTTACACAGCGCCGACCAAATAGCCATGGGATCGATCTGGCGCTGGCATATATGAACCGCGCCAGCGGCCGTAACGGCCCATGTGAAGCACCACCCGTTGCAGTGAAACATGGGAAGGGTCCACAAATAGGCGCTGTCCAGTCCAAGGCGCGAGTGAAATGCCATCGCGAGTGCCTGCAGGTATGCCCCGCGGTACGTATACATCACGCCCTTTGGGCGGCCCGTACTTCCACTGGTGTAATTGATGGCCAGCAGCGACATTTCGTCCATCAGTGTAGTGGGGCAGGGCTCTGAAGATTTCAGCAACTTTTCGTACTCGCTGGATTCGCCACTGGCAAGAATGAGCCGCACGCCCGTCGAGGAGGAAAGCGCTCGCGCGGCGTCTGCCAATTCGTGCGTAGCAATCAGAATGCGGGCGCCGGAATTTTCGAGGATGTACGCCAACTCCTGTTGCGAAAGTCGAATATTCATTGGCACTAATACGCAGCCTGCCATGGGCACGCCATTGTGCATTTCCAGCATCACGTGGCTATTCGTGCAGAGCGCCGCGATTCGATCGCCGTTCTGAGCCCCCGCGCCTCGCAGCACCCCCGCGAGGCGATGCGACCTCTCTCCAAACTCGCGAAGGGTAAAGCGGCGCTCGCCATCGATGACGCCTGTGCGCTCTGAAAAGATTTTCGCGGCGCGATCAAGGAAGTACGCCGGGTTCAATGGATTCGCCGCATTCAGAGGCATTTCCCGCTCCAGTCAAGAGTGAACCTAAATTAACATCAACCTGCATTTCCCATCAGAAATATCAAGTAGCACACGCTTCAGCCTGTGGGTTTTAGTCCTAGCAAGGACGAACCCCCACAGGCTGAAGCGTGTGCTACTGGAGGCATTCACAATTGGTAGAGGAAGAAGGCTCCGAGTGCGGTGAGGACGACCCCGTATAATCGCTCGAGCCTGCTGGCCTTTGTGCGAATCGCAATTCGCGCACCGAGATAAGAAAACGGAACCGAGCCAAGCGCAACGAGCCCCGTGACCGTCCACGATATATGTCCGAGGTAGGCATGGACGACGGTTCCGGGCACCGCCAATACGGCGGACACGGCCAGCGAGCAAGCAAAAGATTTCTTGATTGGTTGCCTGAGAAACCTGGCGTAAGCCGGCGCAAGCAAGAATCCACCGGCATTAGCCAGAAGCCCCGACACGATTCCAACGGCGGTTGCGATGAGCGCCAGCCGGAGACGCCAATACGCCGGACGATTTTCCGGCAGTGGATGCAGCAAAGATCCATCGGATTGTTTTTCTCTTGGTAAAAACAAAAAAGAAAGGCCGAACCCAAGCACCAAAATTCCAGTAACGATCAACAAAGGCCGCGCACCGGTGAACTTCGTGAGAAGGGAACCCAGGATTGTCGCGGGAACTCCAACAGCGATGCTCCACCAGACGATTTGCCAATCCAGCAGGCGGGATTGCCAGTATTCTCCGGAAGCAACCAGCGTCCCCGGAATAGTGGCGGGCAGAGGCGATGCAACCGCGATGAATCCCGGGTAACCGATAAGGCTCAAGAGCGGCGTCGCTATCGCGCTGCCTCCTTTTCCGAATAGGCCTCCGAGGAACCCAACGACAATGCCAACAATAAACGCTCCGAGGTGCTGCAATTTTCCGCCTTTCGTCAGGGGCAAATGCCCTTCCGAAAGTTTTGCCAGACGATGTCGAGAAAGTCCAGACGGAACCTGGATTGAAAGTGAGGCGCTCAGGAAGCTTCGATGGGCACGACGTCCACGGAGACGTCCATCCAATGGCGCTGGCCGCCGATCAGAATTCCTCTGGACGGGCCGACATCGTCGTAATCTCTTCCCCAGGCCAGCGTGATGTGACCGTCGCTTGGCATTAGACCATTCGTGGGATCGAATTCCACCCAGCCCGTACCTGGAACGAATACGCTGACCCAGGCGTGCGATGCATCGGCGCCGGTGAGCCGTTCTTTTCCCGGCGGGGGAGAAGTCACCAGATAGCCGCTAATGTATCGCGCTGAAAATCCCAGCGAGCGCAGGCAGCAAATTTGCAGATGCGCGAAGTCCTGGCAAACGCCCTGGTGAGAATGGAAAACTTCCTCGACCGGCGTATCGATTTCCGTGGCGCCCGCCAAAAATTTGAAATCGTGATGGATGCGCTCGGTCAAATCCAAAACGCATGCAAGGTACGGTCTCCCGGGCTGGAAGGAATGCCGCGCGAATTCGGCGAGCTCCGCCGACCAGGGCACGTGCGGCGATTCAAAAACGAATTCGCGGGCGGCCAGTATTCCCCGGTCGGGCGCGATGGACAAAATCTGCTGGACCTGCTCCCAAGTCGGTCCCTGAGTGACGTCGTACGGGCCCGAGGGGAGGACTTGAACCTCGCTTTGCGCGGCGATTCGCAGGACCGTGTGGGGCTCCTGCAAACTGAACCACGTGACATGATTTCCGAAATAATCGAAGCCTTCGTTTTTCACCGTGGGCGACGGCAGCACCAACAACTGGTATTGCAAGCAAGTCTGTGTCTCGTGCTCGCGCGGCCGCATGCGCACAAGGTTGTGCGACAAGGGAATCGCTTCCTCGTATCCGTATCGCGTGGAATGCGTGACGCGGTATCTCACTCGTGCTCCTCGCGAATCCCGCTGATTTCCTGCGATACGACGGCATGCGAAAAATACAATTGCGCAATGGCCTCGGATAGCTGGCCGATCTGTTCCAGGATGCCGGAAAGAAGGGCGTGAAATTCCTGGCGCTCGCGGCCCGACGCAACCGAACACAATTCCACAAAATCGGCGAGTTGAATCGAAGTGCGCAGCTTGAGAAGCAGGCGCTGATCGAAATTGCGGTCGGGATGCGAAAGGTCGCGCGGCAGCGCCGCAAGGTGCTGGTCGATCAGTGCGAGCTGGAACGCCACGGACCGTGGGTTGGTTTCATCCGCGAGCAACAGGTCCGCCACGGCATGGGTTTCGAGGTGCGTCATGTACCTGCGGCGATAGGTGAGCGAGCTGTCTCCGATTTCCAGAACGGCTTCGAGCAGGACCGGATCTGTGTCGGGTTCCACCAGCGAATCCCTCAAGAATCGCGAAACAAACGCCGCGCGCTCGACGCGCCGTCCGATGTCCAGAAACCGCCACGCCTGGCCGCGCGTCATCGAATCAGAGGCGAGCCCGGCGAACGCGGCCAACGTCACGATTAGATGGTCGAGCAATTCAAGGATGCCCGACGCATGATCCGTGGGACCTGCCCTGAAATTGAAAACGGCGCGATAACTTTCCTGAAGGATGCGCCAGGCGTCCGTGGAAATCGTGTCGCGCAGAACTCTTGCCAGGCGGTGAAGATTGGCGACGCTGCCTCGCAAGCCCTCGCCTTTTGCCTTGCCGAGCATCGCGTCGATGAATTCACGTTCGAGTTCGGCGCCCGTCGAACGAATCGGCTTGTTACGGCAAGCGGAGGCCAGGACCTGAACGGCATGAGCGCTGTCAAAGCCGGTTTGATCGATCATGCGCCCGATGGCTCCCCGTGCGAGGCGTGCCTGCGCATCGGTGCGCTCCGAATAGCGTCCCAGCCAGAAGAGGTCCTCGGCCAGGCGGCTGGGCAGGTCGCTCCCGCCGCGGCTGATGGCAATGGGTTGGGTCGTTGAGGGAAGGAGGGTCACAGGGCTGACGGGGACGTCGGATAAAATCCAGGTGTCCTTGCTGCGTCCTCCTTTTTGCAGGGACACGACGAGTGTGTCGTTCGATTGCGTGATGCGCGAAAGCCCGCCGTTCATGACGGTGTAGGAATTGCCGTAGGCGCTGAGGTAAGAGCGAACGACGAATCGCCGGGGCTGAACGTCCTCGTCGATGAGCGCAGGAGTCGTGCAGGACATGACTTGTTTTTGCGCCACGTAGCGGGCTGGGTGCGCCCTGATTTTCTGCTCGAGCGCCGACAGCTCTTCGCGCGTAAGATTTTGGCCGAACACAGGGTCCTCTCCCTGCGTCGGATACGCGGACTTAACAACCATTTCAGACAAGTGCTGCGCGACGAATTCCAAGATGTCAGGTTGGCCGCACCACCAGGTTTCCACGGAAGGCAGCTTCAATTCCTCGCCCAGGAGATAACGGCACACCGCGGGAAGGAATGGCAGAAATCCGGGCGCCTGGAGAAGGCCGCAGCCAACCGCATTGGCCACTGCCACGTTGCCGCGGCGAATCGCTTGCAGCAATCCCGGCACGCCCAGGTAAGAATCCGGAAGCAGTTCGAGTGGGTCGCAGAAATTGTCGTCCACCCTCCGAAGGATGACGTCGACGCGCTGCAATCCTCCCAGCGTCTTCATGTAGACGATGGTGTCGCGAACGGTCAAATCGTTCCCTTGCACGAGCGCGTAGCCCAGGTACCGCGCAAGGAAAGAATGTTCGAAATACGTTTCATTGTACGGACCCGGGGTGTACAGGACGATGCGCGGGTTTTCATGATTGGCCGGCGCGAGTTCCGTCAGCGTTTCCCGCAGCGACACGAAGAACGGCGCGAGGCGCTGCACCTTGCATTGGCGGTAGACGGACGGCAGCGCGCGGGAGAGGACAATCCGGTTTTCGAGCGTATAGCCCGCGCCCGAGGGCGCCTGCGTGCGGTCGCTGAGCACTTCGAACTGCCCAGTCTCGTTACGAACCAGGTCCGCCGCGTACAAGTGCAGCCAGCGTCCCTGCGGCAGCCGGATCCCGTGACACGGGCGGAGAAAGCCGGGATTGGCCCACAGCAATTCAGGAGGCAGCACACCATTAAAAACCGAATCCGCCGGACCATACAGGTCCGCCAGCAGACGGTCCAGCAACCGCGCGCGCTGAATCAAACCTTCGCTGATGCTGTCCCAATGAGCGCCAGCGATGAGCAGGGGAATGAAGTCCAGGCTCCAGGGCCTGTCGAGGCCGTTCGGATCGCCGTAGACATTGTGCGTGACGCCGTTCTGGTGAATCAGCCGCCGCGCCAGTTCGCGTCGATGGCTGAACTCGCCGGGTTTCAGATCATCGAGCAGCGAAACAAATTCCCGCCAGTGCGGCCGGAGAGAGCGGTCGGCCTTTACCATTTCATCGGGAAGTGGGGAATCGATTCCGTAGTTGTCGGCAAAGCCGCGTCGCAGAGGTTGGTCCGTTTCGATGCCGCCCGGAGTTATAGGTCCTTGCATATTTTCTATTGAAGATACTTTACTTCAACCTGAGATCCAGCGTGAATGGTAATTCCTTCGTGATTTTTTCTTCGCCAACGGCCATTGGCCCGGGCGTATGCCCGAATTTAAAAAATCGCGCGATGCGCCGACTCTCGGCGGCGTACGCGTTGACCGGGAAGCTGTCATAGCTCCTGCCGCCGGGATGCGCAACGTGGTAGGTGCATCCGCCGATCGAACGGCCGGACCATGTGTCCACCACGTCAAACACCAACGGCACGTGGGTTCCGATTGTCGGATGCAGGCAATTTGGCGGCTGCCAGGCGCGATAGCGGACGCCAGCGACAAACTGGCCATTCGTGCCCGTTGGATGCAGAGGTACACGATGGCCATTACAGGTGACGACGTGGCGTGTGTCCACCATTCCGTTTGCGAATACCTGCAATCTCTCGAGCGAAGAATCAACGTATCGAGCCGTTCCGCCTGCGCTGGCTTCTTCGCCGGTCACGTGCCAGGGTTCGATGGCCTGCCGGAATTCCAGTTCGATGCCGCGCTGTTCGATGGCGCCGTACAGCGGAAATCGAAACTCGAAATGCGGATCGAACCATTCGATGCGCAGCGGGTAGCCGGCGTCGTTCAGGTCGGAAACCACATCTTCGAGGTCCTGACGCACAAAATATGGAAGCATGAATCGGTCGTGGACTTCCGTGCGCCACCGGACAAGCTCGTGGCGATACGGGTTCTCCCACAAATGGGCGACCAGAGCGCGAAGCAAGAGGTGCTGCGTGAGGCTCATCCTCGAATGCGGCGGCATTTCAAAAGCGCGCATTTCCAGCAAGCCGAGGCGGCCCGAAGACGTGTCGGGCGAGTAGAGCTTGTCGATGCAGAACTCGGCGCGGTGCGTGCTGCCCGTTGCGTCGACGAGCAAGTTTCGGAAGATGCGGTCCACCAGCCACGGCGAAGTGCCGCCATGGTCCGGAATCTGCTGAAACGCGATTTCCATTTCGTAGACCTGATCGTTGCGGGCCTCGTCGATGCGCGGCGCCTGGCTCGTGGGTCCGACAAAAATTCCGCTGAAGAGGTACGACAGTGCCGGATGGTTGTGCCAGTAGCCGATCAGGCTGCGTAGCAATCCCGGATTCCGCAGGATGGGAGAATCGGCCGGGGACGCTCCGCCGATCAGAATGTGATTTCCGCCCCCCGTGCCCGTGTGCCGGCCATCGAGCATGAACTTTTCTGTAGCGAGGCGGCTCAAATGTGCTTCCTCGTAAAGCGCCGTCGTGTTCTTGACCAGTTCATTCCAGCTTGCGGATGGGTGGAGATTCACTTCAATCACGCCAGGGTCGGGCGTGACTTTGATCGCGTGGACGCGAGAATCGTGCGGAGGCGCATACCCTTCGACGAGCACGGGCATCCCCAAGGCGGCGGCTGTGTCCTCAATCGCCGTGACGAGGCCAAGGTAATCCTCGAGGTAGCGTTGCGGCGGCACGAACACGCGCAAAATGCCGTCGCGCGTTTCCGCGCACAACGCCGTACGAACCGCGCGCGACGCCGATTGGCCTGGGGCAGGTGGCAAATCGAGCACAATGGTTCGCCGGCGCGACCGCTGCCGCGCCGATACGCTTTCCAGAATTTGTTCCACGACCTTCTGCGCGGGTTGATATTCGCGAACTTCTTCTTCATAGCGCTGCCGCCCGGCCAGAGCGGCGCGCTCGGGCAATGCCCCGCGGACCGCCATCGGGTCCTGCTCAACGATATGATCAACTTCGGACGGATGCACCCAGGGGATGGAATCGAGAGGCAGGCGGAATCCCATGGGCGAGTCGCCCGGGATCAAATACATTCGCTCCGGCCGGAAGAACCATGCGCCGGTCACCCAAGCGCTGCTTCCATCGGTGTAGTATTCGCGCTTCAAGGGCAGCGCGTAGCCAACGACGTGATCCAGGCCTCGTTCGAACACACGCGCAAGACGCGCGCGATCTTCCGGATTTTCGAGCCTGTTTTCGAACGGATCGACGTTTACGGGGAGGCGCCGTTCTTTCCACATGTAATACCAGGTGTCTTCATAGCCGGGAAGGGCATGCTCCGAGTTGACTCCCAATCGCTGGCAAAGGCTAAGCGTAAAAGCGCGCGCGTCATGGCTTGTCAGCTTGCCCGAAGTATTCTCGTTGGCGACGAGCGCCGGATCGCGCCAGATCGGCTCGCCGTCCTTGCGCCAGTAGAGCCCCAGTGCCCAGCGGGGCAGGGATTCACCCGGATACCACTTGCCCATGCCGTGATGCAGGAATCCGCCAGGAGCGAATCGATCCCGAAGCCGCCGGATCAGCGTATCCGCCAGTTTGTACTTTGTCGGGCCCACTGCTGCCGTGGTCCACTCCGCGCCATCCATGTCGTCGATGGAGACGAACGTCGGTTCGCCGCCCATGGTCAGGCGCACGTCGCGCGCGGTGAGATCGGCATCCACTTGGTGGCCCAGCGATTCAATCGCGGTCCATTGCTCGTCGGTGTAGGGCTTGGTGACGCGCGGATCTTCATGGATGCGCGTGACGGACATGGAGAACTCGAACGCGTCTTTGCCTCTTGGTTTCTTTTTCTCTGCGTCGGGTTCTGTGCTGACGATGGACGCGTCGTCATACGAAAAGCCGCCCGAGATCGCAGCCGCGGTAACAGGCTCCGCCGAGCAGGCCAGGGGAATATGGCCTTCCCCTGCAAGCAGTCCCGAAGTTGGATCCAGTCCGACCCAGCCGCCGCCGGGCAAGTAGACTTCCGTCCAGGCGTGCAGGTCGGTGAAATCCCTGTCGGTTCCGCTCGGCCCGTCGAGAGATTTGACGTCGGGCGTGAGCTGGATCAAGTAGCCGGAGACGAATCTTGCGGCCAGGCCAAGATTCCTGAGCAATTGCACGAGAAGCCAGGCGCTATCGCGGCATGAGCCGCTACCCAGAGTCAGCGTTTTCTCCGGGCTCTGAATGCCGGGCTCCATGCGAATCAAATATTTAATCCGTTTCTGGATTCGCTGATTGACGTCCACAAGAAAATCGTTGGTGCGGATTTTTTCCTTCCGCGACTCACGAATCAGGGCCTCCATTTTTGGCCCCACGTTGCGCCTCTTGAGATAAGGGCCGAGTTCCCTCTTCACGACCGGGTCGTACTGGAAGGGAATTTCCTCCGCGTATTTCTCCAAAAAGAAATCGAAGGGATTGATGACGGTCATGTCCGCCACAAGATCGACTTCGACGGAAAATTCCGTCGTTTTGTCGGGGAATACGAGCCGCGCCAGATGATTGCTATAGGGATCCTGCTGCCAGTTAATGAAATGGCCCGGCGGAGTGATTTTGAGCGAATAGCTGGGGATCGGCGTCCTGCAATGCGGCGCCGGGCGCAAGCGCACGACATGGGGTGACAGCCATACCGGCCTGGTATAGCGGTAGAGAGTCTTGTGATTCAGCGCAACCCGGATGCTCATGGAATTTTATACCGCGGAAATGTGCCATTCCCACGCCCAGTGTCCATTGGATCTGGCGAAACAGTTACAGACGAAATTATACAGGAAACGATTGAGCGGCCGGCTGGAACTCCCTTTCAACTTTTTTATGAGCAGGATATGAATCAATGCTATCTAGGCCTGGATTAGAATTCCGCTACGGAAGCCCCTACCAATAGTTTCCAGCCGAATCTAGGGCATTTACCGTATGGAAGATTGGACGCTCAGCGCCCATTGTTGATTAACTAACTGGTCCGCGAATGATCCCCCGATCTCGACCGGAATGGAGGCGAGAGACGACGCCGAACAGTTCAATGGGGGGCGGTACTACTACCGCATCCTCCCGTTTGAATGAATCTAGATTTCCACGGGGAGATTCTTGAGATGTCCCTTCGCATATTGGTTGCGGATGACCATGACGTGATGCGGATCGGGATTAGAGAATTGCTCGGGACGCGAGAAGGCTGGGAAATTTGCGCGGAGGCGCGCGACGGCCGGGAAGCGCTGGCGAAGACAGGGGAACTCAAGCCGGACATCGTCATCCTGGATGTCAACATGCCGGAGTTGAACGGCATCGAAGCCGCGAGGAGAATCCGCAAGAAGTTCGTGAATACGGAAGTGCTGATCATCTCCTTCGAGTATTCCGATAACCTGATTCGCCAGATTATCGACGCCGGGGCGCGCGGTTTCGTCGTCAAGGGCGATTCGGAGCGCGATCTCATCGCGGCTGTGGAAGCCCTCTCGAATCACCGGTCCTATTTCACGCCCCGCGCGGCTGATGTGACCCTGGGACGAGTCCGAGGGGACGGACCCCGAGGAGGGTTTCAGGAATTTGCCGGAAACCGGCTCACTCCCCGCGAGCGTGAAATCGTGCAACTGCTCGCCGAAGGGAAGAGCAGCAAGGAAGTGGCTGAGTCTCTTTCCATCAGCATCAAGACGGCGGATACGCATCGCGCCAACATCATGCGCAAATTAGATCTGCACAGCGTTACCGAACTTGTGCGGTATGCCGTACGGAATCAAATTGTGAAAGATTGAGAGCAAAGAAGAACGCGCCTCAGACTTGCGCAAAGGAACTGCGCCGGCACGAGGCAACGGCCGAAATTGCCGGAATTTCCAGCTACTGCGCGGCAAAGACCAGGAGCGCGTTGCCGGGCGTGCCCGATGTGAATACGTACCCGGAACCGACGAACAGCATGCCGCCGGCGACGGTCGGGCCGGGAGCCGCCATCGAGCCGCCCTTGGCCGGGACGTGATTCACTGTATCGTAATCCCGGATCATGTTGTACTGCCAGAGTAAATGCCCGTCCTCCGTAGAGAACGCGCGCAACATGCCGTCCCATCCGCCCGAAAAAATGGCTCCGGGGATCGCCGTGATGGCTGCTGTTTCTCCCTTCGGGCCCGGACCTGGCGCTGGTTCGATCGGGGTGAACCATTTTTGTTCGCCCGTGTCCATGCGGACCGCCGCCACGCCGCCCGTCCGCAAACCGAAGTAGGCGTATTGATCGTCGGCGGCGCCGCCGAAGGTAATCATGCCGAGGGCGAGTTTCTTCACCAACTGCGCCTTCCAGACGACCGTGCCTTCACGGTCAGGATCGTGGCCCCAGACCATGCCGCTTTTTTGCCCCGCCACCAGAATCCGGTGCCCGTTCGGCAACGTCCTCAAGATGGGAGAAGCGCCAAAATCGTAATCGGGGCCGATCGTCGAGGGAGGAAGGCAATTTTCCGACTTGATTTCGCCTCCGCAGCCGGAGAGCCAGGCATCTGCTTCCGTATCCTGAATCGACCACATGACCTTTCCTGTTTTCAGGTCGAGAGCCATGATGGCGTCCGTATTGCGGGAAACGGGATTGGTGTAGGCATCGCCGGTGCCGATGTAAAGAGCGTGATTTTTGGCGTCAATCGTGGGTGTATTCCAAACCGCGCCGCCGTTCGGGCCATATTGCTGCACACCATTGGAATTTTTTGTCGTGGGTTTCGGGGGATCCGGAACGATGTAAGTTTTCCAGGCGGTGTGGCCATTCATGGCATCCAGCGCTACGACGCTGCCTCGGAACGTGCAGCAGGGATACACGGTACTCCAACCCCCGGAACGTTCTTCTTGTGAAGAGACCGGCACGTAGAGTCGATCTTCGTACAGCATCGGTGCGCCCGTAATTTTGGCTACGGGGTGGTCTTCCACTTTCACTTTCCAGATTTCCTTCCCGGTAGAAGCATCCAGCATGTAAACGTTCGCCCGGATGTCGCCAAAGTAGACGCCATATTTGGCCGCCCCTTTTCCTTTCGCGGGTCCTATGCTGATCGCGGTGCGCACGCCCGCATCCGCCTGGTAGGACCAATAAACACAACCGGTCTCCGCGTCGATGGAATAAACCGCTCCCGTGTCAACACCCAGGAATACACGCCCGCCCGCGACCGTGGGCTGGCCGTAAACTTCCTCCGCGCCCGGAAAACCGAAAGCCCACTTCAATTTGAGGTTCGGCACCTGGCTGGCGGTCAAGCCCGCTCCCTTCGCCGATTGGAAGCGGGCGTTCGAGGAGTCATTGCCCCAGCCGTTCCAAAGCGGTTTCGACGATAAGTCGCCGATTGGAGAGTTTCCTGGGCACTGGTTCGGCATGAGCTTGGCGTCCGTGATCTTGGCAATGTCCACCTTGTGGCGTCCCAGATAGAAGGCGACCTCGCGCAAGTCCGCGTCTGCGACACCCGTGATGGAAGTATGCGGAGCCTTGCCCAGGGCGGCGTAGATCCCTTCCGAGGTCATCTTCCAAAGCGACAAGACATCGGGAGCGGGCGTTGCGCTGCTCGGGTTTCCGTGGCAACTGGCGCAGTGCTGTTCGAATATGACAGCCCCTTTCGTGGTCTGGGCGTTCGAATTGCCCGAAGGGCAGAGCATTGCAATCAGGACAGCCAGAATCCAAGCAGATCGTTTCATTTGAGGAATCCTCCGAGCCGAATATTTTGCTGTGTCTTTCCTGCTCCGTGACAATATACGCCTGCCTGCTTCGGGCGACAATGCGCGGTGTTTTCCTGCTGCGCGAGAGTTCCGATTGTCGGCCAGTGCCCGTGAAGGCAGCCCGATTCTACATTACTTGGAAGCGCTTCACCGCCTCCTGGTTCCAACTGATTCCTGTTCCTGGACGATTTGAGGGTGTAACGGCGCCGTCGGCCATATGAACGGGCTCCGCCAAAATGGGCGCAGCCCAGTCTACGTACTCGAGCCAGTGCTGCGTAGGCGTGACAGCGAGCAGGTGCGCGCTTACTTCGGGGAACAAATGCGACGAGAGTTTGATGCCTTTGTCGGCGGCGAGCGTCGCTGCCTGCAGCCAGCCTGTTACGCCGCCAATTCTGCAGAGATCGGGCATCATAAGGGCGGCGGAGTTCGCGGCAAGGGCTGATTCCATGGCGTGCACGCCGATGAAATTTTCGCCGATTTGGATCGGGGTTGCGAGCGTGCTTGCGATGGCCGCGCATCCGGTATAGTCATCGTGACGGATAGGTTCTTCGATCCAGGCGAGTCCTTCGGCATCGAGGGCGCGCCCACGGTTCAAGGCTTCGTCTACCGTGAGCGCCTGGTTGTAATCAGCCATAATCGCGATTTCGCTCGGCACGCGTTTTCGCACGGCGCGAACTGCGGCGAGATCGCCTTCAGGCGTCGGATAGCCGAGGCGAAGCTTTACTCCTCGAAAGCCTCCTTCGAGCAATTGTTCCGCTTCATCGGCGCAGGCCTCGGGAGACATCAGGCCGAGACCGTTGCTGTTATAGGCAGGGATAGGCTTGGGTGCTCCGCCAAGGTACGCGGAGAGCGGCAAGCCGGCTGCTTGCGCCAGCGCGTCCCAGCAGCCGACGTCGAGACCCGCCATCGCCATCCAGATGACTCCTTGCGCGCCGATGAGACGGAACTGGCGCAACAGCTTCACGCCGATTTCCACGGGATCAACGATGTCGCCCTTGACTAACAAGAATAATTCCTGGAGGACGCGTGCAATGAGTTGCGCCCCTAAGGGCATGTAGCAGAACAGATAGGTGCGGCCCGTGATTCCTTCTTCCGTTTCGAGATCGATCAGGAGAAGAGGCGCGGAGCGAACGGTAACGGCGCTCGTGCCGAGCGGCAGCTTCATGGGGACAGAAACAGCGGCGGTTCGAAGCGAGCGAATCGTCAGGCGTGGATGTTTCATGCGGCGCCCTGCTTTCCTTGCGCGTGGCGCGGGGAATTTACCGCATTTTTATAGCACAGTCTCGCACGAGTCATCGAAAGTCCCCCCTCTCATTGGGAAGAGCACCGGCGCCGAGCCATGCAACGGTTCAGAGCAGTCAGGAGATCGCCCAGGCTACCGCTCATGGCTTCCGACTGACACGGAGGCGATCCTAGATTGACATGGGACCTTGATGGGGGTACGGTCGCGTTCAAGGATTGGGGTGAGATTGCGATTTCCGATGGGAATGAACGCTGCGCTCAAGTGCCAACGTGAGATTTGACGGGCGCACGGCGTTGCGAGACGAGATCTTTGGTTCGCTAGAGGGATAACACAATGAAGAAAACCTGCTGCGAAATTTCGCTGGTTGCATTTCTGGTTGTGTGTGCGTTCGTGCCGCGGGCGTGGGCTGACACAGTGGTGGTGGCCTGCAAATCGGAATTCCAATTGGCGCTGGTGGACCCGGCCACCGAAAAGGTGCTGGTGAAGCTGCCCACGGGCCGAGGGCCGCACGAAGTCGCGGTCTCGCCGGACGGGCGTATGGCCTATGTCTCCAACTTCGGCCGGTACAGCGTCTATCCTGCGGGAGACACGGAGCACGACAAAGCGAGCAATACGATCACAGTCATCGATCTGGTGGACCGGAAAGTGAAGGCCACATTCGATCTGGGTACGCATACTGGGCCGCACGGCATGACCGTGAGCCACGACGGCAAACTCGTTTGGGTGACCACGGAGACACCGCAAGCCATACTCGAATTGGACTCGGCTACGGGAAAAATTCAGCACGTGTGGAATACAACGCAAGAACGCAGCCACATGATTGTGGCCACGCCGAAGGAAACGAAGTTTTACGTGACCAACACGGTTTCGGGCACCGTCAGTGTGATCGATCGGTCCACCGGCGAAGTGAAGGTGATTGCAACGGGGCCGGGCACGGAGGGCATTGCCATTTCGCCGGATGGAAAGGAAGTCTGGGCCGCCAGCCGCACCGACGCGAAAATTTCGATCATCTCGACGGCTACCGATGCGATCGTGGCGTCGTTTCCCAGTGGAGGGAAAAGTCCCAAGCGCCTGGAATTTACACCCGACGGGTCGCAGGTTTGGGTGACCAATTCCGGCAGCGGCCAGACGACGGTGTTTGACGCTCACGCCCGCGAATTGATCGAGAGCCTAACCACGTCCAAGGATCCCAGCGGCGTTTCCATTTCTCCGGACGGGCGGCGCGCGTACATTACCAATTCCGCCGCCAATCTGCTGACCTTCGTGGACGTGGCCTCGCGAAAGATCACCGGTACTCTGGCGGTTGGCACCGACCCCGACGGGATTGCCTGGTCCGCGCGATGACTCGTTAGGGCGACGGGAACCGTGTGGGACAGCCACTCTTGGCTGTCCCGGGTAGTCTCAGCAGGGCGAAAGCGGACAGCCAAGAGTGGCTGTCCTACAAGATCTCCAAAACGACCCTCCACTCAGTAACGTACGCAGTACCCATTCCCCGAGCTTATGGGGCATAATACCAATCACCGTTTCAATATTCGAAATGATGAACTCAGGGCTGAACATGGAGGGGGCATGAGGTCCCGAACAAAAATCCTGGCTCTTGCAGGCCTTGCGCTTTTCCTTTCGGCGTCCTGCTTTGGCGCTACACTTTCCGGCACCGTGAAAGGGCCGGATGGCGCGCCGGTCGAAGGCGCGTTTGTGCAGGCCCAAAATACGAAAACGAAAATCAGTTTCTTTGTCGTGTCGGATCACCAGGGGCATTATCGCGTCGAAAAATTGCCGGCGGGCGATTACCGCGTGCAGGTCAAGGCGACCGGTTTACGCGTCGATTCTAAGAGCGGAGTCGCACTTACGGAGGACCAGAGCGCGTCGCTTGATTTCGCGCTCGAGACCGGCACGGTGCGCTGGAATGAGCTTTCCATTTACCAGGCGAAAAAACTTTGGCCGGAAGAAAATGCAAAGCAGCAGATTTTCACGAAATGCTTTATCTGTCACGGATTTCAAACCCGCATGGCTTCGGTGAGGCGCGATGCCGACGGCTGGCAGGACCGCGTTCAATTCATGCGCGACGCCATGCATTTCAGCCTGGGATACCGGGTAACGGACCAGGACGCGGCGGAGATAGCGGCGTATTTGAACAAGCTGTATGGCTCGGATTCTGTATTTCCGAAATCTCCAACCGAATTGCCCGCGTACAAAGAAACCCTCAGGCCTTTCTCCAGCGAGGCCATGAACATCGCGTACGTTGAATATGACATGCCTGGTCCGAGCCGCATGCCGTTCAGCGCGGCGCCGGCAAAAGATGGATCCGTTTGGATTCCGAATTTCGGAATTGGAAACAAGATCACGCGGCTCAATCCAAAGACGGGCGAAATGCAGGACTTTCCTGTTCCGAATGTGGGGATCGCCGCGGTTCATTCCGCAGTTGCAGCGCCTGACGGCTCCGTCTGGCTTACCGAGCAGGCTTCCGACAAGCTGGGCCGATGGGATCCAACCACGCAGAAGATTACCGAGTATCAGGACAAGTATGCTGCCGGCATGGAGGGAAGGGAAGACGGCGGGTCGCGACACACGGTTCGAATAGATTCCAAGGGCATGGTTTGGTCGAGCGGCTACCCGCTGACGCGCTTCGATCCCGAAACCGGGAAATTCAATGACTTCCCTGAAGCGGCGCACACCTACAGCCTTGACTTCGACAAGGATGAGAATGTCTGGTTCACAAATCCGGGCACAGGTCAGATCGGCAAAGTGGATGCCAAGACACTGAAAGTGACGCAGTGGACTCCGCCAACTCTCAATACATATGAGCGCAGAATCGTGGTCGACTCCGACGGGACGATCTGGTTCGGCGAATTCCAGAAAGGCAAGATCGGCCACTTCGATCCGAAGACGCAAACTTTCAAGGAATTCGATTTGCCCGGCGGGTTGGACACGTTTCCCTACGCGATGGGCATCGGGCTCGACCACAGCGTCTGGTATTCCTCCTACTATTTGGACGTGATCGGCCGCCTCGATCCCAAAACCGGCAAAGTGATCGAATATCCGTTTCCGCATTCGGAGAATACGATCCGGGAATTCTTCCGCGATTCCGAGGGCCGGATGTGGTACGGCTCGCCATCAAACAACAAAGTGGGCTATTTTTATTTGACGGGCGCATCCGTGCCGTCAGGGAAGTAAGTGACAGGACACGCAGTTGCCGTGCGCTTGGAAAGAGCGGTAAAATAAAAATCATTCGGGCTCTATGAGCACTCAGGCGAACAACTCCAAATTGGGAAACGTGGTGCGCATCTCCAGCGGCAATTTTCTGGAGATGTACGACTTCATGGTGTACGCGTACTACGCGTCGTACATCGCACATGAAATTTTCCCATCGAGCAGCGCTTACGCATCGCTGATGATGACGCTGGGAACATTCGGCGCGGGCTATCTGATGCGGCCGCTGGGAGCCGTTGTTCTCGGCGCGTACGTGGACCGGCATGGCAGGAGAACCGGGCTCATTCTCACTTTATTTTTGATGGCGATCGGGACGCTCGTGATCGCCTGCACTCCTGCTTACAGAACGATCGGGATCATTGCTCCCATCGTGGTGTTGCTTGGGCGGCTATTGCAGGGATTTTCCGCAGGAGTCGAAGTGGGCGGCGCGTCCATCTACCTTTCCGAGATGGCGACGCCCGGGC
This sequence comes from uncultured Acidobacteriota bacterium, assembly GCA_963768275.1. GTDB lineage: Bacteria > Acidobacteriota > Terriglobia > Acidiferrales > UBA7541 > Palsa-360. The sequence continues at coordinate 565,770 of CAVYHH010000021.1, read as the reverse complement.
ATCGCGGATTCTATTGCGCCTGGCAGTCGGCGAGCCAACAGGTCGCGGTGATTTTCGCGGCGCTTCTGGGAGTCGCGCTCAGCGCTGTCGTGCCGCCCGAGGGGATGGCCCAGTGGGGCTGGCGCGTTCCGTTTTTCATCGGCTGCCTGATTGTGCCGCTGCTATTTTGGCTGCGCAGGTCGCTGGCGGAGACGGAAGTGTTCCTCGCGCAAAAACATCGTCCGGGAATTTCGGAAATCCTCACCTCGCTCGCTTCCAACTGGAAAATTGTGGGGATTGGTGTGCTGCTTTCCACGATGACGACGGTGAGTTTCTATCTCATCACGGCGTACACGCCGACTTACGGAATTGAAGTGCTGCACTTGACGAGCCGCCAAAGCCTGCTGGTCACCTTCTGCGTGGGCATGTCGAATTTTATCTGGTTGCCGACGGGCGGCGCGATCTCCGACATCGTAGGTAGACGGCCGTTGCTGATTCTGATTACGGTCGTGGCGATTGTGACCTCTTACCCCGCGATGCTGTGGCTCGTAAGCGACCCGTCAACCGCCCGCCTGCTGATCGTGGAATTGTGGCTGTCCATGTTTTTCGGCGTGTACAACGGGGCGATGATCCCGCACTTGGCGGAAATCATGCCGCCGGAGATTCGCACCTCCGGTTTTTCCTTGGCGTTCAGTCTAGCGACGGCGATCTTCGGAGGATTTACCCCGTTCGTTTGCACCTACCTCATCCACGAGACCGGAAACCGGGCCATGCCGGCGCTCTGGTTGTCTTTTGCGGCAGTATGCGGGCTCGTCGCCGCGCTTGCCGGCGGCTTGCAGCGAACGGTATTGACGGAGCTGGAATCCAGCGTGTCCCCGCAATAAACGGACCTGCCGGACGCTTGCGAATTTGAATATTTAGGATCAGCTATGGTATAATAACGTATACTCTCCGAATATCAACGCGGAAATCCCGGTTCAGAGCCAGGAGATTTCTGGATATTATGTTACGCAAACGGAATGGCCAAACGTTTCCAGCGTTTCTGGTTGACAAACTGTGGCCTGCCCGTTGCCTGAATTTCAAGGAATTTCTGCCGAAATTTGCTTCGGTTGCCCTGATTCTGATTCTGATTCTCGTTACGTGTGCCAGGGGACAGGACCGAGGAAAGCCAACCGAGCCACAATCTCCTTCGGTTTTGTATAAGCTGGATTTGTCCGGCCAACTTGTCCCGCTAGAATCTCAAGTCGTTCACGTAAGACGCAAATACCATGCCTGGGGTTTTGCCGGTGTCACGCTCGTTTACCAGGTGGAAGGCGAAAAATCACGAGTGAGATTGAAGGCGGGGGGTAAACCCGAGTTTGTAGTGCAGCTTGAGGGCAGGGTCGATCCGCTGGAGGCTGTCCAGTTTTACCACTTCGATCAAGTCGACGGCTCGCGCGCCGTGCCCATCGTGGATGTTGATTTCATCGAACGAATGTCCAATTTCCAGTTGGTTCCCGTTACAGTGGACTTCAATGCAGTACGGTATGGGGCGTCTTCCTTTAAGCTTATACCGGTTCCGGAGATGGTACCGGGGGAGTATTGCCTGCTGATCAAGTCCACAAACAAGTGGGCATGGAAGAATCCGGGATTTTGTTTTGGGGTGGATGAGCCGGGGAGTTAGAATTCCACGCAGGAGTATCTACCTTTGCCAGTCATTTCCGGATTTCGTATAGGGGCACGAATGAAGCGCGGTTTGTTCGTGCTGGCGTTGGCTTTCTTGTTTACTTCCGCCGGGTCAGCGCAAGATGGAATAGCGTTTGAGCCTACATATTTTTCGGTTTTCTATTACCTGCAGGCATCTGGACAGACTATGGAGTTGGAGCGTCAGATTCCAAACTTAACTCCCAAGGGCGTTGAGACGCTATTCGTGATTCGAGGCGAGAAATCCCCCGTACGGTTCCATGCCGGCGATGAGATGCAGTTTGTCGTACGGGTCACGGAGGATTTTGATAAAGCAGTCGCGACATTGCAGTTATTTCGCTACCAAGTGCAGCAGGGAGCGCGGCAGCTATTATTGAAAAACTATGATATCCGCAGGAATAAGGCGACTTTGAAACTTGGCGCGGAGAGATACGGCAGTTCCTCCTTAAAGGTGACTCCATTTCAAAAATTGGCTCCTGGGGAATATTGTTTGAGCAGGGCGACGATCAGCCAGGGGTTCTGTTTTGGCGTCGACGAGGCCGGCGCCCATTGAGCACGGCCGCTGGCCCGAGGAATCTTCGGGCGCGCGTCGCCGGCTTGGAAAGTCGAACTTAGTCTTTGCTTATACGTAAGCGATCCAGCGGCCCGCTGCAACAATTCCGAACCACAGCAAAATCGAAATCAATCCTGCCGCGCGGGCACCGAGCGGCGCCACTGGATCGTTGTCCCACTTGCCCACGCTCTGATAAGCGATCTCGTGGAAAACAAATGCATTGATCCCAGCGACCGCAATCAGCAGCATTTTGATGTCGAACCCGAGATTCCCGTACATCTTGGTGGCCTCGGAGGAGAAGAGCAGGAGTCCTGTGATGACCTGAATGAGGAAGCCTGCCCAGGCCCAGGGCAGAAACCGTTGCGCCAACTTGGAAACCGGTTCGTCGCGAAACGTCAATCCCATCAAGCGCAGATCCAGAATCGAGGTCGCGCCTACGAGCAAGATGATTCCGAAAATATGAACGGTTTCAATGACCGGAAACAGCCACAAGGATTCCCGAATGGTTGTCCCCACTGACGTCCCCTCCAGCCATTGACAAATCGCAAAAATAAAATGCATTTTTCTGACCCTCGCAGTTGATCGGATAGTTCGAGCCTGTTAAAGCCTCGGTCAAAACGCACAACCGGTATTGCATACAGCTCGTGATGTGTGAATTTTCAGCCGCTGATTAGCGTCCCCTTTTGACGCGCGGCGCATTTTCGCCGTTTTGCATGCAAACACTCGACACACGCATACCGCTTACGTGTTTGAACGGTTCGTTTATCTTAACCTGATTCGCAATGCAAGACCACACGCCAAGCGGTATTCCAGGCCTACTTGCGGCAGCTTTTTCACGCAAGCGAATTCTCGATTCCACGGAAGAATGGCCGAGTGGCGTCCTCGGATCTGCTGTACGGACATGCGGAAAAACTATAAGCTTCGTCTTGAGCGAAAGCACAGGGAGCAGTTCGGATGCAATAAATCCTCGTGCTATTCCAAGGTCGAGGTGGACGTTATGGCGAGGCGATGGTCGGTCCTTTGCGCTCTTTTATGTTTGGGATTATTTGGCTGCAAGGCAAAATCGGCCGCCGAAACCAAGATTCCTCAGGAAGAAGTTGACCGCAAGAATCCAATCGAATCGAATCCCGCTTCCATCGCGGAAGGGAAGAGGCTGTACGGCGCGACGGATTGCGCTCTTTGCCACGGCAAGGACGGAGACGGCAAGGGAGTGTTGGCCAAGGACATCAACATGAACGTCCACGATTGGAGGAAGGCCGAATCGCTGGCGCACTTCACGGATGGTGAACTTTCCTACCTCATTCTGAAGGGCAAGGGCCGCATGCCCGCTTATGACGGGCGGGAAACTCCCGAGCAGGTCTGGCAGATCGTCAACTACATCCGCTCAATGCCTGCGGGTGGGGACGCTCCCAAATCCTAGGCGAGTTCTTCCGCTATCAGAATCGGATCGGTTGCAGTTTTGGAAAGCGCAATTATCGATGCCCGCCCGCAGATCCCATAGACCCGCTGGAGTGTGAAGCCCCGCCCGCGGCCGAGGTGCTCGGAGACGAAGATACGCTGGTCGCTGGACTTGTACTCATCGTTGCCACGTTGCCGCCTCCGCGCGCACCGTATCCTCCCCGGAATCCTCCCATCGATGCCCCGCGCGCAAACGCGGGCGAGGGCGGAGAGTGTGGCGCCATCATGGTTTGGGGAGCGGAACTGAGTCGCGCCGCCCGCAGCCCCGAAGTCGAGGCACTTGGCCCTTGGAGAGAAGGCGGGATGCCATTGCTCCGGGCGAATGAGGCAGGAGCGGATTGGACAATGGATTTGGGATTTGCAGATCCCCCAGCAAGAGCGAACGCGTTCGTCGATTGCTTTGCTGGCGCGTTAAAACTTGGTGACGGCGCCGTAGCTGGCTCAAAGCTCATCCCCCCGCGGGCCAGCGAGATGCGGGACCCTGCCCCGATTGCGCCGTTCGCGCCCTGCCCCGCCAGAATAACTGTCGACGGCAGTGCAGCCAGTTGAGTTTTCGTGGGTTTCGATGACAGTGGAGGCCCGTTGGGAATCCAGCCCAGTTGATTATTTGAATGCACCCATCTCGCCGTCGCGGGCGTCCAGGTATTCGCGCCGACCGGCAACCACGCCCAGCCCACTCCAGGAGCATTGACCCATGATCCAAAGTGGTAGGGGAGCCAGCCCCAGGGCTCTCCGCTCATCCAATTCCAACCCAAGCTGCCCATGAACTGCCATTGCCCGTCCGCAAACGGCATCCATCCCATTCCGACGCCGTAAGGCATCCAACCTGCCCCGTATCCCGGAATGTACGACCAATCGCCGTAATTGTAGAGATCGGCGAAACCTTCGGTGTAGGAATTGGTTCCTAGGATGGAAGAGGTTTCGCTTTGGGCAGAGTTCAACGCTTCTTCACGGTGAGAAACCCACTTGTCGAAGTCATCCTGGGGTGGGTTGCCGGCTACTTCCGGTGAACCCGAGCCGGTTGCCCCTACATGCAACGTGTGGCCTCCGCTCAGAAGAGAGGGAGCCACGGCGTGAGAGTCAACCTGCACCTTTCCATGGAACACGGTCACCCAGCTTTCCGTGGGGGATATGTCCATGCGAAAGCGACCATCACGAGGCACATTCAAATTCAGATTGGGAGCGGCGACCGACACCGCATCCTCACGCTTTAGCTTTGCACTGAGGATGGCGGTTCCTTGCGGAATTGTGAGCTTGGTGATCCGCCCACCGTTCTGCAGAGCCAATTCCGTAAACTCTACTGTCGCGTTGGTTGCCAGGCGCAAAGTCAGGGAGCCTTCAAATTCCACCTCGGCGTATCCGTCGGCGGTCCTTATGGCGAAGCCTTCCTCAATCGGCAAATTCAGACGCGCATCCTCCCAATCTTGTCCGGGGCGCTGGTACTGAACGGTTCCTTCCACGAAGCTGAGGCGCACGATGCGTATTTTGCTGTAATCCTGAGACTTCGCCGGTTGGACGAGCAACACGAATCCCATGGCCAACAGCAAAGAAACCAGTCTGCTTTTCATAAGAACCTTCCCCAGGAAGGTGGTGCGCTTCCCAATGCCTGTATGATGCTCTAATAGTTGGCGAAGTGACTATCTATTTTTCAAGATCTCCGCGGCAGAATCCTGATCTTCGTCCCGATGCATTCCAATAACACCTCCACAATACCTTTGAAGAAGCTGAGCTGACAGGTTCGTTCCCAGGAGGCGATTGTGCGCTTCCGGGAAATAGTTAATTAGGGACAGTACCCGGTGTAACTGCTTCACATTGAATCGTTGTGGATCCTATTGGACTTTGGACCAAGTGGAATCAGGATTGTACATGGCCATGGATTTGGCGAGTTGCGCGGTCATGGGTCCCAGATCTTTCTCGTAGACGACACCGCCCAGGTTGACGATGAATGTCTTCACGCCAGAGGCGCGGTATTCAGCGGGAAATGCCACGAAGGCGAATCCACCGGTCATCTTTCCATCGACAATGTATTTGCGAACCCCGCCCGGGGCCTGTTTGCCTTGCTCGGTCAAGATCCGAAAATAGTAGCCACGCAACGGCTTTCGATCGGAGCGATTGTAACTAGCTTGGGCCAAATAGGGGCCGATCGGACTTTCGTCGGGCTCCTTACTGTTCGGCCAATATAGACCATCGCGCTGACCCTGCTCGCTGTTGAATTTACGCGCGTATTCGTGCTCGCCAGATGCGTCCGCAACCTCGGAATAGTATTCATTTTCCGCGTCCACCATGGCGCGGAGCACATCAATCGTCTCCAACTCATTTTCGCCGATCCGCCGATACAGGATCTCCCGCCTGGCCAGGCCGGAATCGAAATACCAGGCGCCATCTTTTTCCATCAGGGGAATGGGCAGGGGCCAGTTTTCGGCGCCAACATACAGAGTTGTTTCGTTGTCGGGTTCCCTGACCAGCCGGTGCATTTGCCCGTACTTCTCGACGAAGAGATCGGCGTCGGCTCTGCGGTCGGCCGGATCTTCCGTCCATACGATGACGTCTTTGGAATCGGATCCGAGAATGACGAGCATACCGTCCTCATCGTGATTGCGCGCCGCCGAGTAAAGAGCCTCCGCCGCTTCCTGAGGCGAAGAGAAAGTCTTCAGTTTCGGCCGCGAACTTGATGGCGCTTGCGAGGACGCCGCCTTTGGTTGCGATGTGGTTTGCGTTGCAGAACCTTTTGGCGAGGATTGAGACTGCGATGCTTGCTTGTCTTGCCCTGCGGCAGATCGAGGCGCCCCGGGAAAGGCAGCGATCACCAAGAGCGCTGTCAGCCAAACGTGCATCCCGAAAAGGGGTTTTGCGTGTAGGATCATGTCGTAAATTCCTTAGCTGGGCAGAATTTTGTTCAGCCACTCGGCTTTGCCCAAAAAAATTATCCGAACTGCTGGGTCATGACCGCTAGCGGTGGCCACCCCCGCCATGGAAGCCGCCCCCTCCTCCATGGAAGCCGCCTCCACCGCCGTGGAAACCCCCGCCGCCGAATCCGCCACCATGAAAGCCGCCGCCAAAACTGCTCTGGCCGCGTGAAGAGAAACCTCTCACCGTTCCGCCGTGATTGAAGCCGCTAAAAGGACCCGAACGAAGCCCCGGCGCAGAGCGTGGCGCACTGAATCCGCGATTAAATCCACGGTCCCCCCGGTAGGGCCCGGCGAAACCAGGATATCCGCGGTAATAGTTATAGCGGTTGAAAAATGCGGGTCCATTCCCGAAGTAGGGCCTGCCGCCATAGTACAGGCCGCGGTTGTACCAGTCCATGCCCCACCGATTCCATCCCCAGCCAAATCCAAGAAACGGACCCATCCCGAAACCAATGCCAAAGTTGAGACCAGGGCCGCCCCACCAAACTCCCGGCACGTCAACCCAGCCGGGCCAAGGATCGATCGGGTAGCCATAGGCGTCCCATGGATTGTAGGCGGGGACATACACTTCATTGTCTTCCGGACTGGCAGGCTCGATGGAGATGTAGCCATGCTTGTCAATCACATGGATCTGGTCATTGCTCTTGAGAGTTTTATTCTTCTTGGCCTCCCGGCGCATCGCCTGAATGGCATTCATGACGTCCGCCTGCTGGTTGTAGTAGGCGTCGCCGAGTTCCGAGGCCCAAGAGAGATTGGAAGCCAAATTCTGCAGCACTGGAGGAAACGGCAACAGCTCCTTAACGCTTGGATCCCACGGTTGTTTGTCGGCTTCGGCTGCAAGTTCCTGCGGCGAGAAGTTGCGGCGGGGGGCAAGCCAATTGTTCGCCTCGGTAATTTGCGCGGGATAGCTTGAGGCCGCCAGGAGGGATGCGACCAGGGAATCCGGATACAGCGCAATGGGCGCTACTAGTCGCTGCAATTGCTCCGGTGTTTCCAGGTCGTAATGCTGGCCGGGGGGTGGGCCCTGTTGCTGTCCGGCTGGCCCTTGCGCCGCTTTGCTGCAAATCGCTGCTGCAACAACGAACATCAGGCAGAGTACGGTGGCTCGCTCTATATATCGTCTCATGGCTCCCTAAAACTGTGATGTTTTGAAATCTAAAAAAGTGACGCGAAATCTCGGGAAAATTTTCAAAATACATTAATTGCGGTATCCGCATTTCAAACGAATCACCCGGACTTGACTCCGATGCCGCGCCGTCGTAGACGTAGTATGTGCCGCACTTGTAAGAACGGAGGCTCGTACCGTGCTCCCCTTCCTCAAAATCCGACCCAGTGTGCAGAGGATCAGCCTGTGGAAAGTTTCGACGATTCGGCAAATTGGGATTGTCGCGGTTTTTGTTCTCCTGGCCTGCGCTTCCATCGGAAACCTGCGCGCCGGGCAAGAGGCGGGGGGTGCAAAACCTTCCGGTCCTGCCGCCCACGGTGTTGAACTCACGATTCTGGATAAGACATGCAAGCCCTGCGAGGACTTTTACCGCTTCGCCAGCGGCGAGTGGCTGGCCAAGAATCCTGTGCCTGCCGCGTACCCGAGTTGGGGACGCTTCAACGAGCTGGCCGAAAGAAATCGCGAACTGCTGCACCAGATTCTGGAGGGAGCGGCGGCAAATACCAAGGCGACCCACGGCTCGAACGAGCAGAAAATCGGGGACTTTTACGCGAGCTGCATGGACGAAAAACAGATCAATGCGGCAGGGACAAAACCGCTCGACGCGGAAATGGCGCGGATTGACGGTGTTCGGAGCCCAGGGGAACTTCAGGAGGAAATCGCGCGTCTGCAGGGCGTGGGCGTCCGCGCGCTCTTTGACTTCGGTTCAACGCAGGATGAGAAGAATAGTTCGCAAGTGATTGGCAGCGCAGACCAGGGCGGCCTCGGTTTGCCGGATCGCGATTACTACACGAAGACCGACGAGAAATCGAAGCAACTCCGCCGGCAATATGAAGAGCACGTCGCCAAAATGCTTGCGCTCGCCGGAGACGATGCAGCCAAAGCTGCCGCGGAGGCGAAAGCCATCGTGGAACTCGAAACCAAGCTGGCCGAAGCTTCCCTGACTCGCGTCGAGCGGCGCGACCCGGAGAAGACCTATCACAAAATGAGCCGCTCCGATCTGCGGATGCTCACGCCCAACTGGTCCTGGGAAGATTATTTTCAGGAAATCGGGTACACCAATATCGATTCGGTCGACGTATCCGCTCCTAAATTTTTCGAGACGATGAACCAGGCGCTCAAGGAAACGCCCCTCCAAACCTGGAAGAGGTATCTCCGATGGCATCTCGTGAATTCGACCGCGCCGTATTTGTCCAATCCGTTCGTGGACGAGGATTTCAATTTCAAGGGCCGCGTTTTACAAGGCACGCAGGAATTGCTGCCGCGCTGGAAGCGCTGCGTCTCCGCCACAGACCGCCAGCTGGGCGAGGCGCTCGGACAAATTTATACGCAGAAATATTTTCCGCCCGAGGCCAAGGCCCGGGCGCTGGAAATGGTGAATCATCTGATCGCCGCCCTGCACGACGATCTGCAAACGCTGCCGTGGATGGGCCCCGCGACGCGGAAGCAGGCGCTTGCGAAGCTTGCAACGTTCGCGCGCAAGATCGGCTATCCGGACAAGTGGCGCGACTACTCCGCCTATGCAGTGGATCGCGGCCCCTACGCGCTCAATCAGATGCGAGGCGCGCAATTTGAATTCAAGCGCGACCTGAACAAAATCGGAAAGCCGGTGGACCGCACCGAGTGGGGCATGACTCCTCCCACGGTGAATGCCTACTACAATCCGGAAATGAACGAGATCGTTTTTCCCGCCGGAATTCTGCAGCCGCCGTTTTTCGATATGAATGCCGATGACGCTTCCAACTACGGCGCGATGGGCGCCGTGATCGGCCATGAAATGACTCATGGCTTCGACGACGAAGGCAGAAAATTTGACGCGCAAGGGAATCTGCGAGACTGGTGGACGCCCGAGGACGCAAAGAATTTCAACGAGCGGGCTGCGTGCGTCGAAAAGCAATTCGACAGCTACGTCGTTCAGGACGATATCCATGAAAACGGCAAGCTGGTTCTCGGCGAGAGCATCGCGGACCTCGGCGGGCTAAACCTCGCCTACCGCGCGCTTCAGAAAGCGGAGAAGGGCAAAAAGCCGGCATTGATCGGCGGATTGACGGCGGACCAGCGCTTTTTTCTATCCTTCGCGCAAATCTGGGCGTCCAACGACCGTCCAGAATTCGAGCGCCTCATGGTGAATACGAATCCTCATCCGCTGGCGCGCTTCCGCGCCATCGCCGCGCCGTCCAACATGCCGGAGTTTGCCCGCGCGTTTGATTGCAAGGAAGGGGACGCGATGGCGAGACCTTCAGCGATCCGGTGCCAGATTTGGTGATCGACAATTTAAGCTGAGCTTATTTTTTAGTTTTTTTGTCCGGGAAGGGAATGAATTTGTAGCCGAGTCCTCGGACCGTCACGAGGTGGCGGGGATTGGAGGGCTCGTCCTCGATGTATTTTCTCAAACGCACTATGAAGTTGTCGATCGCGCGCGTGTCGGTATCCTCTTGCAGCTGCCACACATTTTCCAGGATTGCTTTTCGGGAAACGGGGTGCCCCGCGTTTTGGACCAGGTAGCGGAGCAATTCCGATTCCATCAACGTCAACTGCACGGTTTCTTTCCCGGCCCGTAAGAGCAGGTTTTGAAAGTCGACGAGGATATCGCCAAATCGAAATGTGTCTGGCGGACCCTCGCTGCGCACGGCGGGCTTGGCCGGGGCCTCGCCAGCGCGGTGCTCCCATGTTTTGCGCCGCAGCAGGCTTCCCACGCGCGCGATGAGGATCGAGAGGTTGAACGGTTTGGGCAAATAATCGTCGGCCCCGGATTCAAATCCCTGCAGGACGTCTTCCGGGCGAGAACGGGCGGTCAGCATCAGCAGGGGGATGTAATTCTTGGTTTCGCGCAAAGTGCGCGCCACGGTGAAGCCGTCCTTGCCGGGAAGCATTACGTCCAGCACCAGTGCGTCGAAATCTTCGTTGCTTTTCAAGAGACGATCGAGCGCATCTTCGCCATTGCCCACAACCTGGACGGAATAGCCTTCCTGCTCCAAGTTGAAACGGAGGCCTTCCGCCAAGTGGGCTTCATCTTCCACTACGAGGATCCGGCTCATACGGGATAGGCCCTCGGGAGCCGCAGCGTGAACGTGCTTCCGCGCCCCGTGCCTTCGCTTTCGGCAAACGCATCGCCTCCATGCCGCCGCGCAATCGAGCGCACGATGAACAGTCCAAGCCCGGTTCCTTTAACGCGGCCGGTGGCGGAACTTGCCACTCGGTAGAATCGCTTGAAAATGCGTTTCAGTTCCGGATGAGGGATTCCGACTCCTTTGTCCCGCACGCGCAGCAAAATCGTGTCGATGTCGGGAGACAACAGATCGACCTCGATTTCTTTTTTCTCGCCGGAATATTTCACGGCATTTTCAACGAGATTGAAAACGGCGGTGCGCAATTCCTGGGGATTTCCGCGCAAGTAGATTTTTTCATCGGCAGCGCCCGCGAATTGGAGGACCTCGGCCGGCAAGTGATGGCGCAGCCGCGTGAGCTCCACCGTCTCCGCCACGATCGCGGAGAAATCGACTTTCTCCCAATTCTTTTTGCTGCTGGCGTGGCGCGCCTCGCCGGCCTTCAGAATTTGCTCGACCGTCCCCAGAAGCCGGTCCGTATCCTCCAGCATGATGCGATAGAAATCCTGGTGCTGCGCCTCGGTGAGCTGGCGGCTCTGGAGCGTTTCCAGGTACAGCCGAATCGAGGCAATCGGAGTTTTGAGTTCGTGCGTGACCGCGTTGAGAAAACTATCCTGCTGCTCGTTCTTGTGAATTTCATGAACCAGAAATGCCGTGTAGACCACCAGTCCCGCAATGATCAGCCCAAAGAAGATGATGCCGAGAACCAGGGGAACGACTTCCCGCCAGTTGAGGACAATCCAGGTAACGTTCAGCGCCACCGCCAGTCCAATCAGGAAGGCGGCCAGCGTTACGAAAAACGCGATTTTCTTGGCGCGTCTGGTAAGGCGCATCACAGGTCTCTATCTGACTGCTCGTTCTTGTGAATTTCATGAACCAGAAAAGCCGTATAGACCACCAGTCCCGCAATGATCAGCCCGAAGAAGATGATGCCGAGAACCAGGGGAACGACTTCCCGCCAGTTGAGGACAATCCAGGTAACATTCAGCGCCACCGCCAGTCCAATCAGGAAGGCGGCCAGTGTCACGAAAAACGCGATTTTTTTAGCGCGTCTGGTAAGGCGCATCGCAGGTCCCTATATCACCATACTAAACGAGACGCGCTCAAAAAAAAACCGCGGGGCGAAGGCCCCGCGGCGGAAAGTGTTCAACCCGTCGTAACTTCCGGGCTTCGGTCTAGTCTCCCATCGCCGCTTCTTGCGGCAGAGCTTCCGGTGCTGGAGACACGAGGACAGCCGGCGATTCCGGTGCAGCCGCGGGATGGATTGCTTTCTCTCGTCCTAATTTTGGCAGGGAAATGTCCCAGGCCAGGCCAACCATGCGCAACGCGCTGATCCCGTACCAGTTCAGATCGACTTCATACCAGGCCAGGCCGTGCCGGGCCACCTGAGGAAATGCGTGGTGATTGTTGTGCCAGCCTTCGCCGAACGTCAGGATCGCCACCCAGAAACTGTTCGTGGAATCGTCTCCGGTCATGAACCGCTGCGATCCCCACATATGCGTCGCGGAATTCACGAGCCATGTGGAGTGCAGTCCAAACACGGTGCGGACAAACATACCCCACAGCAAATAGGGCAAGCCGCCAAAGACGAGCAGGAGGACGCCCACGACAACTTCCGGAATCCAGTGCCACTCGCTGATCCAGGAATGAAATTTGTCTTTGCGAAGGTCAGGGACATAGGGCAGGAGCGAATCAATCTTGTTGTGCATGGCCTTGCCGGTCAGGATCCATCCCATGTGGGACCAGAATCCTCCGTCGCGAGGCGAGTGCGGGTCGCCTTCTTTATCCGTATTCTGGTGATGCTTGCGATGCGTGGCGACCCAGAAAATCGGTCCGCCTTCAAGGGCGAGAGTTGCGCAAGTGGTCAGGAAATATTCGACCCATTTCGGCGTTTTGTAGCCGCGATGGGTGAGCAGCCTGTGATAGCCCATGCCAACTCCAAGGCTTCCCGCAACCCACCACAGGAAGATTGCAACTAAGACCGGTTTCCACGCAAAAAAGAAAAGTGCCGCTACTGCGCCAATGTGGAACGCGACCATGAAAGAAGTCGTAACCCAGTTGACTGATTGAGTGAATGTCTTGTCGCCTTTCCCGTTGCTGGCCATGGTCCGGTCCCCTTTGTCAGCGGCCGATTGTTTCTAGTGTTTCCACCCATTGCCGCGTGAATCCAACGTAGCATGAGGGTGCGAAACGCTTTGTAATACTTCTGTAATTGTTGATTCGAGAGGCCGAAATGACACATGCAGCCTTGCGTGATTTCGGCTTGAAGGTCTTGTCTTGACACATTGCACAGGCTGGCCTAACGTCTGACAAAACTCAGTTTAATTTGAGCGCAGGGTTAAAATCGCATCTGTTGCATCGAGGAAAGGAACTCGCTTTGAATCGAACACTCGCACTCATTTGGTTGGTTGTTATGCTCGCGCCGTTGCCGCTGGCTGGCGTGGCCTCCGCGCAAGAACAAGCGCAATCCAAGGGCTGGGTCGCGGCGCAAATTCAATTTGAGAAGAACTGCTCGAAGTGCCATGGCAATGGCAGTTCTCAGGCGCACGCCTCGTCACGCGAAGCGCTGATGAAGTTGTCGCCGGAAGCGATCTATGCGTCCATGACGAGCGGCTCCATGAGCGTTCAGGCCAAGGATTTGACCGATGAACAAAAGCGGTTGATCGCCCAGCATCTCGGCGGGCGGCCTTTCGGCGTTGCTGCAGCGGGCGACGTAAAAGCGATGTCTAACCGTTGCGCGACAAATCCCCCGGTGGGCGATCCATCGGCGGGCGCTGCATGGAATGGCTGGAGCAACGACGCCGTCAACACTCGCTACCAGTCCGCGCAAGCCGCGGGGCTGACCGCGGACCAGGTGCCTCATTTGAAATTGAAGTGGGCATTCGGAATTCCCTTGGCCACCGAAATGTATAGCCAGCCGACGGTTGTGAGCGGGCGCATCTTCCTTGGTGGCGATTCAGGCTACGTATATTCCCTCGACGCCGCCACCGGATGCGTCTACTGGTCCTTCCTGGCGCAGGCCGGAGTCCGCACGGCTCCGAGTATTGGCGCCGTGAAAACACATGGCTCGGCGAAGTATGCGGTTTATTTCGGCGACCAGCGCGCCAATGCGTATGCCGTCGATGCGGCGACAGGCGATTTGTTGTGGAAGCAGCGCGTCGAAGATCATCCGCTCGCGCGAATCGTGGGCGCTCCAAAACTTTACAACGGGAAATTGTACGTGCCTGTTTCCTCGGGCGAAGAGGGCATTTCCGCGAGTTCAAGCTATCCGTGCTGCACGTTTCGCGGCAGCGTCGTGGCGCTGGACGCGGAATCCGGGAAGCAAATCTGGAAGACCTACTCTGTTCCCGACGCACCCAAACCGACCAAGAAAAATTCCGCAGGCGCGCAACTGTCCGCCCCGGCCGGCGCGGCGATCTGGAATTCGCCCACGATTGACGTGAAGCGGAACGCCCTCTACGTCGGCACGGGGGACTCCTATACTGAGCCCGCCGCGAAAAATTCGGACGCGATACTGGCCATGGACCTCGATACCGGCAAGATGCTTTGGTCCTTCCAGGACATTAGGAACGATTCGTGGATGGTGGGCTGCGACGGCAAACATGTCGTCGGAAATTGTCCGGAGGAGCTCGGGCCGGACTATGACTTCTCGGTTTCTCCGATGCTTCGGACACTGCCAAATGGTCGGCAATTTCTCGTGGTGTCGGGCAAGAGCGGCTATGTTCTCGCCCTCGACCCGGACAAAAAGGGCGCCGTGTTGTGGAAGACGCCTCTCTTTGAAAAGCCGCCAGCCTTTTCAGGACTGATCGTTTTTGGCGGAGCCTCCGACGAGCAAGACGCGTATTTTGCCCTGAACCAGGTTGGCGGCGTGGCCGCGGTCGACATGGTGACCGGAGAGCGCAAATGGTTTACGCCGCTCGCCCCGGCGGCCATTCCCGGAGAACCGCCGCGCCCCGGACAATCCGCGGCCGTGACGGCGATACCCGGAGTAGTGTTTTCCGGCGGATGGGATGGCAGGCTCCGCGCCGTCGCCGCTGGAAATGGCAGCGTCATCTGGGAATACAACACGGTCCGCGATTACTCCACGGTGAACGGCGTGCCGGGGAAAGGCGGATCGATGGGTGCGCCAGGGCCGACGGTTGTGGGTGGCATGCTCTACGTGGGTTCGGGATACGTCGGAGTCAGCAATGGGCTTCCCGGCAATGTACTGCTGGCTTTCTCGGCCGAATAACATTCTGCTGGTACTATGCTCGATAAGTAAAAGAAAATATTGTAGATCGCTATTTTATCCGGTCCTGGAAGTACCGGGCCACCCGCTGAAACGCCTCGTTACTGCAGATTTATAACAAAGAATAATTTTCAAAAGTTATTGCATTTATGATAATAATTGACGATCTCGGAGTCCTAAAAAGGTGGCCTGACGCGCATGAAAAACCTGTCCCTCCCCAGGTTAATGCTGCTTCACTTCTGCCTATTTCTCATTCCGTTTGCGGTCTGGCCTCAGACGCCTCCCCCTCAGTCCCGCATCGTGGAACGAGTGAACGAAAGCGCTCTGGTCACGCTTCGCGGAAACACTCACCCTTTGGCTCAGCCACAATTTGACCAGGGCGCTGCCCCGCCCGACCTGCCGATGGCGCGCATGCTGCTCGTTTTGAAGCGGAGCGACGCGCAAGAATCGGCGCTGCAAACGTTGCTTGACGGCCAGCAAGATCGAAACTCGCCCAGCTATCACCAGTGGCTCACGCCGGACGAATTCGGGAAGCAGTTTGGCCCCAGCGACCAGGACGTCCAGACGGTTGCCGCATGGCTGCGGTCGCACGGTTTTCAAATCGGAGCGATCGGCAGGGGCCGCACGGTGATCGAATTTTCCGGGACGGCGGCCCAAGTGCAGCAAGCGTTTCATACCGAGATCCACCGTTACATTGTGAACGGGGAGGATCATTGGGCGAACGCCAGCGACCCGCAAATTCCGGCAGCGCTCGCGCCCGTGGTCGCCGGTGTGAATTCTCTGCACAATTTTCCGAAGAGGCCTATGTACCGGCTAGCCGGCGGCTCCCTCCGAAGCGGGGTGAAGGCGAATGGCCCCGACTTCACGACGAATCTGCCCATGTGCGGCGGCGCCGACAATTGCTACTTTGTGGGCCCCTATGATTTCGCCACGATTTACAACGTGCTGCCACTGTGGAACGCCACTCCCCCGATCGATGGTACGGGCCAGGCCATCGCCATCCTTAACGAGAGCAATATCAATCTTCAGGACGTGCGCGACTTCCGGAACATGTTCGGTTTGCCTGCCAACGATCCTCAGGTCATTCTGAACGGGCCCGACCCGGGTCTCGTGCAGGGAGTGGAAAGCGAAGCGGACTTGGACGTCGAGTGGTCCGGCGCCGTCGCAAAGGGCGCCACGATCAAATTGATCGTGACGGCTCCGACGAATTCGACGAGCGGCGTGGATCTTTCCGCCGTCTACGCCGTCGAGAACAACGTCGCGCCCGTGATCAGCGAAAGTTTTGGAGAGTGCGAGCTTTTCCTGGGGAACGCTGGAAATATTTTTCAGAGCGGCATCCGGCAGCAAGCGGCGGCGCAGGGGATTACCTACATCAACTCCGGGGGCGATGAAGGATCCGCGCGCTGCGACCCGTCGAACGGCAATCCCCCGGAGCCGGCGACTCACGGGCTGGCTGCCAGCGGCTTGGCCTCCTCGCCCTACGGTGTGGCCGTGGGCGGGACGGATTTTCTGAATTTTGGCTCAACCTACAACTTGAATGTCGCAAGCCCGTATTGGAACTCCGCCAATGCCAATGACCCGCAGCATCAGGCCTCGGCGCTGGGCTACGTTCCGGAGACCACGTGGAACGACACATGTACCAACAATGTGTTCGTATTCTTAAAGGTCGGCGCCACTCCGGAGGCCAGCTGTAACAATTCGCAGCTCGCAAACACGGTCGACACGATTGCCGGGGGAGGCGGCAAGAGCAGTTGCACGACATCGGACGGCACCATTCCCTCCAGTTGCTCTGTTGGGTACCCCAAACCTGTTTGGCAAGTTGCGCCGGGAGTTCCTCAGGATGGCGTGAGAGACATTCCGGACGTTTCTTTATTTGCCGGCAACGGATTCATGGACAGCGCTTACATTGTTTGCGAAGCCGATAACCTCCCAATCTCGCAACCCTGCAGTCTCAATAGCGCCTTCAATACGTTTTTGGGAATTGGAGGAACCTCCGCCTCCGCGCCTTCCTTTGCCGGAATTATGGCCCTGGTCAATCAATTTACGAATTCCTCAGGGCAGGGAAACGCGAACTATATCCTGTATAAAATGGCGGCATCTTCCGCCCAGACCTCGCACGCCTGCGGTGCGACCGCGAATCCGTCGTCGGGCTGCATTTTCTATGACGTGATTTCAGGCACCAACGCCGTGCCCTGCGCTAAGGGCAGCCCCAATTGTATTGTTTCAATTCAATCGGACCTTTATGGCGTGCTTTCGGGGTACAGCACGGCGACGGGCTATGATTTGACGACCGGCCTGGGCTCGGTGAACGCCGCGAACCTGGTGAACAATTGGATTCGGCCTACAACCAGCTCGACCACTACGCTGTCGCTGAATGGCGGCGCCGCTGTGAACATCGCTCACGGTCAGAACGTCAGCGTCACCATCGCCGTTACTCCGAGTGCGGCGCCGGGGGTTGTAGCGCTCATGGGCGCGCCGAGTGGCGGCGAGTTTACTTCTTTGGCTTCCTTCCCCCTTCAGAACGGTGCCGTAAGTGGAACGACCGCTGCGCTGGCGGGCGGGAATTCTTACGCCGTAAAGGCTCACTATCCGGGAAACGGCACTTATGCTCCTAGCGATTCCGCGCCAATTACCGTGACGGTTGCCCCGGAACCGAGCAAAACGATGATCACGATTCCTGTGTTCGATCCCAATACCGGAATGGAAACGGGGAATACTCCAACCTCAGTTGCTTACGGGACTCCGCTCGGCATGCGGGTAGACGTCGGAAATGCAAATGCCCGTACATCATTTCCGCCGCAGATTGTCTGCGCGCTCCTTACGTGCCCGGTGGGATCCGTCATCCTTTCGGATTCGCTGAATGGTGGTCCGCAATTGTCTCCACCGGGCGTAGGCGTCCTCACACTGAATGAAGAAGGGTTCGGAGAGGCCGACGGCATTTTGTTTCCGGGCGGTTCGCATGTAATCTCGGCAACTTTCCCGGGAGACAACAGTTACCAGCCCAGCGCAGGAGCATATTCCATTACAGTGACGCCGGTAACAACCTCCATCGGTGAGTCATTCGGGGTGCCAACCCCCGTTGTAGGCATGCCGTTCTCCGCGTCGGTCATCGGCTACTCGCAAGCTTTCAGCGGAGTGGCCCCGACGGGAACAGTGACGTTTTACGATGGGAACACGCAAATAGGAAGTTCAGTGCCGATTTCGGGTGAACCGGCAGGTTACAAGCCTCAGTTCTTTGCAAACGGCACCTTGACCCTGGTAAGTGGGGGGACGCATACCATTTCTGCTCAATATAGCGGTGATGCAAATTACGCGGCCTCCACGACGTCGACAACGACAGTGAAGACGCTGTATCCGGCGACGGCGAGTATAAGTGTTAGCCCGAGCGCGGTGAGTTATGGCGCCAGCGTGACGATAACAGGCGTCATCGATACCGCGATCCCCGCCACGAACGCAGCACTGAAACCGACTGGAACAGTGCTGGTGAACGCCTCCCTAGGGGGAAACAACATCAGCCCAGTGACGACAACCACGAATGCGGACTCTGGCGGCAATTGGCAAATTCAGGTAAGCGCCACGGCCATCCCGTCCGGCTCGGAAGAGTTCAACCTTTATTACAGTGGGGATTCGAACTACGCGCAGATGACCAGCTACAGTAATACGATCACCGTAAACATTCCCGACTTCAGTGTAGGTCCAGTGGCCGGCATAACCATCGTGCCTGTGGCGGGTCAAGCAGGCAGCGCCCAAGTGACAATCGCTCCGTTGAGTCAAATACCCAGTCCTGTGACCCTCTCGGTGAATCCCGCCATATCCATGTCTGGGTACACGATTGCGATAACTCCCCAGACGATTAATTTAAACGGCGCGGCAGCAACTGCGACCATCTCGCTTACCCCGACCGCAAGCGCTCTTACAAACAGCATTTCAAGCCAAATCCGTCTTGAAAGTTTAATTGGCACGGGCCGCGGCGTTTACTGGCCGCTGAGTGCAGCGACCGGATTGGCCGCTCTGTTTCTAATGGCGATTCCGCGCCGTCGCAGAAAATATCGAACTGCGTTGGCTCTGAGTACGCTTTGCGTCGTTTTGTTTGTGCTGGGATGCGGCGGCGGAAGCTCACCAAGCGGAGGCGGCGGGGGAGGCGGAGGCGGAGGCAGCAGCGGTCCTCAACCCACAACGATCACGCTGAGTACCTCGAGTGCCAGGGTATCGCAATTCACGCCGCTACCGATCACGGCGACGGTGACTTCCGCATCCGGGAAAGTAATAACGGGGAATGTAACTTTCTATAATTTTGGCGCCTCATTCGGGAGCGGGTACTCGATTGTCAACGGGCAGTACACGTTTCAAGGAAACGTTGGCGAACTGGGGATTTTTCAGGTGACGGCCTCGTACAGCGGAGACAGCAACAACTTGCCCTCGACGACATCCTCTCCCTTGATTCAGATGGTAACGGGGAGTGTTCCTGTGACGATCACAGGGAGCACAGGCATTGATTCCCATAGTCTGCCGGCGACGATCGGATTGCAGTGAAGTCGTCCGCCGCAGCTTGGCTCAAGTGCTGGCTCACTTTAACCAGGTGCGCTACACAGTCAAGTAAGAGCAGCTGGCGACTGGGCCGGAACCATTGTGACGGCCTACGGCCAAAGCTGATTGAGCAGTAGCGCCAGGCGCGCTCCTGCCTGCGCCATACGCTCGCGCACGATCGGGACCGCCATATTCTGGTAGGGATCGGTCAGGCGCTCATCCAACTTCAGCATCCGCGTTGAGATGTGATCGTCATCCGCGCAGGTTGCGACCGGTTGCGGAGTTTCTGCCGCGATGCGTACTGGTAACTTACCGTAGGCCTCTTTTTCCGCGAGTCGATAGCTCTCCAATGCCCAGGCATCCACGTTTGCCACGCCCTTTTGCCAGCGGGCAATTTTTCTGCTGAACGATTCGTCCAGCTCAGCCGCGACTTGATTCGCGGTTTTTCCCGTTGTCGCCTTTTCGAGAATATTTGTATCCCAGACGCCGTGCAGATTGGGAGCGTAGCTTTCCGTTTGTGGATTTCTCAATTGGGGCAAAAGGTCAAAGAACGCCACTGGAACACAGTTGCCGCCTTGATCGTTATTCGTCGTGGCGTGCAGGGGTTGGTGCAAGTCGCCCACAAAATGAATCACAAACCGGAGAGCGTCGGCCCTTTTCTGAGGATCGGCATCGGCGGAGCGCAGGATTGCGAGCTGATCGGTGATGGCGCGAGTCACGCAGCCTTCTTTTGGATCGCAATATTTCTCGACATCCGGGTGTTTCGTGCCGAGCGGGATATCGACGTAGTGCCACGGCGAAGCTTCGGGGCGCAATGCGCGGATGTCATCGGGCCACGTGGAGGCGTCCGCCAGGGCGTCGACTGCGCCCGGCTTGCAGTAGCGGTTGAGACTCGGATCGATGGGGCCCTCGGCCAGGATTTTTTTCGCCATCGCAAGCGCGTGCGGGGTGAGATGCTTTTCGGCCAGCAGGGCAACCACCTGGTGCCCTTCGCAGCCCCAGGCGCGCGCCGGCGTGGGCAGACTCGCTATGAGAACAACCAAGAGGCACGCAAAAATACCGGCGCGCGCGTATTGCCGCGGCAAAGAATTGCTGCGCAGCAGAGGAAGGAAAAAGGAATAGGGAGTCACCGCGCTCCTCGCCATCATTCGTCCTTTTCGACCAACTTTAGCGAGGCAGAATTGATGCAGTAGCGCTGGCCCGTCGGGCGCGGACCGTCGGGAAACACGTGGCCGAGGTGCGCGTCGCAGCGGCTGCACAACACTTCCTCGCGCGTCATCCCGTGGCTGATGTCCCGGTCGATCTCGACTTTTGTTTCATCGACCGGCGCATAAAAACTTGGCCATCCGGAACCGGAATGAAACTTCGTTTCCGAACTGAACAGCGGCTGCCCGCAGCACACGCAGACATATAGGCCTGGTTCTTCGACGTCTTCGTACTCTCCGGTGCCGGGCGGTTCGGTGCCTTTTTGCCGGGTCACATGATATTGCTGGGGCGTCAGAATCTTGCGCCACTCCGCTTCACTCTTGCGAATTTTTTCGGTCATTTCAGCCCTCGCTAGAACATCTTAACATTGAGCGGAATACGGAAGAAATCACTTGCGTTCGGGCGCGGTCCACGGACAGAATCTCATGAACGGAAAGCGCTCTTGGACGCGATCATTCAAAAAATGGACAAGAAAATGGGCCATAAAATGCGAGTCCTGCAATGAAGCGATTGCCGGGGAAGCTTGTGACGACTTTGTCGCTTCCGGCCCTCGCCGTTGTCGCGCTGGTGCTCGTAGCGCATGTTTCGCTCGCGCGGCAGGCCTCCTCGCAAGCCGCAAAGATGCCTGCTGCAATGGAGCCCGTGCCGGCCGTAACTCCCTTTGTGGAAGAGCACGCGCACTTTGACGAAAAGGACCCAGCCGGGGCGGTCCGTTCGGCGGTCGCCGCCCTGGGCCGCGAAAATGCGGCCATGATCGTATTTCAGATTTCACCGGACACATTCGAACACCCCGGCCGCTATGACACGGAAATTATCCTCTCTGAAGTCAAGAAGCATCCCGGGAAGCTCGCGATTACGGGCGGTGGCGGGTCGCTGAACGCCATGATCATGAAAGCCGTGGCCACTGGCGATGCGGGTCCGGAAGTTCAGAAGAAATTCAAGGCGCGCGCGGAAGAACTTTTGCGGGAAGGCGTGATCGGGTTCGGCGAAATGACCGCGGAGCATTTCGACGGCTTCACGCCGTACCAGGCTGCGCCTCCGGATCATCCCCTCTTTCTGCTGCTGGCCGATCTGGCCGCCGAGCACAATGTGCCCATCGACATTCACATGGAGGCTGTCCCTAAGGATATGCCCCTGCCGCCGGACCTCAAGTCGCCGCCGAATGCGCCGCGATTGCACGCCAATATCGCGGCGTTCGAACGACTTTTGGCGCACAACCCGCGCGCAAAGGTCATTTGGGCGCACCTGGGTTCGGACTTCACCGGATTTCGAACGGTGGAACTTGACCGACGTCTTCTCCTGGCGCATCCCAATCTGTATATGGAGATCAAGACCGATCCGGACGCTCATGGAAAGACGTACCCGCTGGGATTCGACGGAAAAATCAAATCCGACTGGCTGAAGCTCTTCACGGATTTTCCGGATCGCTTTGTTATCGGCAGCGACCAGCACTACCCGGAACCGAAAGATGCGGACAAGAGATGGCAAGAGACCATTCTTTTGTTCAACCAACTGCCCGCCGACGTGCGAAAGAAAATCGGCACTGAAAACGTCGCCGCCATTTACGGAAATTCCATGGCATCTTTTTTGCGTGCCGCGAAGAACTGAATCCTGGAAAGAAACGAGGACGTGACTCATGAATCGCCGTGATTTGTTCAAGAATTCACTGGCCGTATCGGCGCTCGCGCTGACCAGCGGGCGCGTGGACGCTTCTCCGGCGCCCCCCGCGGAATTTCCGAAAGCCCCCGGGCTCACCAAATCCGTTGCTGAATTTATCGTCAACACGAAGTACGAGGAGATTCCTCCGGACGTGGTCGAGCTGGGCAAGAAGTCGATTCTGGATGGATTCGGATTGGCGCTCGCGGGATCGGCGTCGGTGATGGGGCCGATCGCGCGGAAATATGCGGAAACTTTTGGGGCGGGTGAGATGCGCGCCAGCGTGATCGGCACCGGGATGAAGGCCCATCCGCGCCTGGCGGCCTTCGTGAACGGAGTGTCCATCCACGCGGACGATTACGATGACACGCAACTCTCCGCGGCAAAAGACCGAATCTATGGCCTTCTGACGCACCCAACGGTCAGCGTGCTTCCTCCCGCGTTCGCCCTTTGCGAGTTGGGGCGCCGCTCCGGCAAGGATTTTATAGTGGCGTATCACATGGGCGTCGAAGTCGAGACCAAAATTAACGAAGCCATTTCCCCGCGCCACTACGACGAGGGTTTTCATTCCACCGGCACGTGCGGCACCTTCGGCAGCACCGCGGCATGCGCCAGGCTTCGCGGGCTGGATGCGAAGCAAACGGTCTACGCCTTGGGTATCGGGGCCACCGAAGGCGGCGGGTTCCGCGATAATTTCGGTTCCATGACCAAACCATTCCAGGCGGGACACGCCGCGGAGAACGGGACGGTCGCCGCCGATCTTGCCGCTCTCGGATGGACCGCCGCCGTCGATATTTTGGAGGCGCCGCTCGGATTCTTTCAAGCGGAAGGCGGCGGATTCGATCCCGATGCGATCGTGGGCCGCTTCGGAAAACCGTGGACGCTGGCGTTTCCGGGTGTTTCGATCAAGCCGCATCCGTCCGGCTCACTTTCTCATCCCGCCATGGGGGAAATGCTTCGCCTGATTCACGAGCATGACATCAAGGCTGCCGACGTGGAAAAAGTGGACGTCGGAGCGAACCATGCCATGACGACTTCGCTCCTTCATCACGATCCGATGACGGGCCTGCAAGGCAAATTCAGTATGGAATTTTGCATGAGCATTCTTCTGCTGGACCGCAAAGCGGGCCTCGTTGAGTTTCAGGATAAGGTTGTGCAGCGCCCCGATGTGCAGGAGATGATCAAGCGAGTGCATTTCTACATCGACCCAGTGGCGGAAAACGCCGGCCTCGACAAGATGACGAGCCTCCTCAAAATCACGATGAAAGACGGAAGAGTGTTTTCCGGGCGCGCCGAATTTGCCAAGGGCAGCCCGTCCAATCCCATGAGCTATGACGAAGTCGCTGACAAGTTTAGAGGGTGCGCCGAATTTGCGAAGTGGCCGACGGCAAAGGCGGAATCCGTAATCGCCTCCGTGAAATCACTGGAAAGCCTTTCTGACATGAGCAAGCTCGTCCCGGCTTTGACAAGTTGAGCGCCAAATGCGTCTTCCGTGGCGCCGGCGTCCCGCCGGCGGTTTTTCTTATTTTCACTCAGCACTAAAACGCCGGCGGGACGCCGGCGCCACAACTCAGCGGAAAGAATGTATACGTGTAGTGGTTTGGCAGCCAATTTCTGAATTTTTCGTAACGAATTCGGTCTGACCTGTCCGGTCTTGCAACCTGTCCGGTTTGGAAAGGACGCATGGAGTCGACTCCAAAGGGAAGTGCGGTGCAGGAAGCCGGCGAAGATTCCGCGGGTGTGTTTGCGCGACTGGGGATGGGACTGGCCGACTGGTCCCAGAAGTGGTTCCCCGATGCATTTGTGTTCGCCCTGGTCGGATTGATCATTGTTTTTGTGGCGGGTTTGTTTGCCGGAGTCGGGACGCGGAATCTGATCAAGTATTTCGGGGACGGATTTTGGGGGCTGATTCCGTTCACGATGCAGATGGCGATGATTATCATTGGAGGATTCGTCGTCGCCACGTCGCCGCCGGTCCACAAGTTGATCCAAAGGCTAGCGAAAGTGCCGAAGACTCCCCGGGGCGCCGTCGCTTTCGTCGTTTTCTTTTCCATGATGACTTCGCTCTTGAGCTGGGGGCTCGGCCTGATCTTCGGCGGCATCCTCGTTCGGGAAATCGTTAGAAATGTGCGCGGGATCGACTATCGTGCGATTGGCGCCGCCGCTTTTTTGGGGAATGGCAGCGTGTGGGCGTTGGGGTTGTCTTCTTCCGCTGCGCTGGTAATGGCCACGCCCGCCTCGATTCCCTCCGCGCTGCTCAAGATCAGCGGTGTAATCCCGCTCAGCCTGACGATCTACACCTGGCAGAGCGCCGCCACCGCGGCGATCCTCACGATCTCCTGCGTCACCGTGGCCTATCTATCCACACCGGCAAGCTCAACGAAAGACGCGCAATCTTTCGGCGTGACGGACGGGCTCGAAGTCAAGACGCTCGAAGAGCGCAAGACGCCTGCGGAATGGCTGGAATATGCGCCGGTGCTTACGATCGTCGTCGGGATTCTCGGCCTGGCTTACATTGCGCAGATTCTGGCCGCGAAAGGCCCGCTCGCCGCGCTGGATTTGAATACGTACAATCTTTTGTTCCTGATGACGGGGCTTTTGCTGCATTGGCGGCCGCGGTCTTTCGTGCGCGCGGTGAATGATTCGGTTCCCGCGACCGCGGGCGTCCTGATTCAATTTCCGTTTTACGGCGGAATTTTTGGAATCATCACGTATTCAACGCTGGCCGCGAAGCTGGCTCATTTTTTTGTGAGCTTTTCCTCCGCGAATTCGTATCCGATCCTGGTCTCGATTTACTCGGCTCTTTTGGGGATGTTCGTGCCTTCCGGCGGCAGCAAATGGATCATTGAAGCGCCGTACGTCTTGCAGGCGGCGAAGGATCTTCACGTGAACCTCGGATGGGTCGTACAGATTTACAACACGTCGGAAGCCTTGCCGAATCTGATCAACCCGTTCTGGATGCTCCCACTCCTGGGCCTGCTAAAAGTGAAGGCGCGCGATTTAATCGGATACGGGATGCTCTATTTCATGGTGAACTTCGTGTTGGTGCTCTTCTTCATGTGGCTCTTCGCGCGGACGTTCTCTTACGTTCCGCCGATCCTTCCGTAACGCAAGCTCTACTTGCAAAATGTGCCAGAGGAGAGACACCCCAGCTCGAGCGCGGCGTTATGCTGTGCCGCGTGAGCGTGTTCGTAGAGTGAGAATGACTGAGGCACCGCCCAGACAGCCTTCCAATACCATTTTCGTGTGGGGCCGTGGTTCCGAAAATAGTGAGCCGTGACGGCTTCGACGCCAATTTCAATGGCGCCTCCGATGATGTACTTGTGCGCGTCCGGGTGCTGGCCGACAAATAATCTTGACACTCCGTTCTCCAAACAGCTCGGGCAACTGTGAAGATTGTTCAGGCTGGTCACCGCGTCGGCAGAGGCTGCGCCAATTTGCCCGATCGTCAGGATGCTCCATTGCGGGTCGCGAAACATTGCCAAATCGCGAGACGCCGCTCCCACTTCTCGGGCCACTCCCAATGGTTTGGATAGTAATGCGTTCCGAATCGCCGCCGCAGGCTGATCTTTTTCAATTTGTTGGGCCTGTGTAATCGGGGGAAGCAAAAGCGCCATTGCCAGCCAGCAACCGTGTTTCAAGTTCCCTCACCATTTCGAGTTGAAGATCTCGCCCGTTCTGAGAGGAAACCGCTGCAGAGCCCCACGGATGCCTAACTATCATTTCACGATAAACGAATGAGAATATGTTTCACACAGAATTAGAAATAATTTGTCTTGGAATCCCAGTTTGGTACAGAGGTTTGGGTAGGACAGGCTTCAGCCTGCCGGTTTTGCTTCGCGGACTAGAAAAGCAGACAGGCTGAAGCCTGTCCTACAGCGACATCGAGTTCGGGAAGAAATAATAGAAAAGCACGCTGATCAAGATCAGATAGGCAAGAAGAATGAGCGTCCAGCCCATATTGTGGCGGATGACCTGGCCTTCGCTGCGAACGAGTTTGCTGGTCGAAACGCCCACGCTGGCGGTTTGCGGCGCGATCGGTTTGCCCACTTCCGACCCAACAGAGTTGAAAGAAGGCAACATCAAGACCGGAAGATGCAGCAACCTTCCAGTCATCGCTTGCACCGGTCCGAACATAGCATTCGTAGATGTGTTGCTTCCGGAAAGGGCCACGCCGACCCAACCTAGGACGGGCGCCAACACAACGAAGAATAATCCGATTTTGGAAAGACCGAAGGCCAGCGAGTTCGCCATCCCGGTGAAGACAAAAGTGTAGGCGAGCGCGAAAATAAAAAACGCGACGAGCAATGCGCCCCACATTTGCTTGAACGTGCGCGAAAATACTTGTCCCAGTTGCTGGCGTGTGGGCCGCAGGAATAGCAAAATTATGAGCCAGGATGCCAGTGTCGATGTGCCGCCGCTGAGCGGATTAAAATTAAAAGTCGACGAGAGTGTGCCATGCGTTACAGATGATTTCGCCGATACAGCGAGTTTGAGAAGGCTTAGGCCCGGAAGGGGTGACTTTGGGTTGGTCCATCCGACTACCACCAAAATCAGCACGATATAGGGAAGCCACGCGTAAAGCGCTTCACGCACCGAGCCCATTTCGACGGAAATGGAAGCCGCGGTTGCCGGAGAAGCGAGAGGCTTGCCTCCGAATCCGCGAATCGTCTTCGGCCGCCACATCTTCACAAAAATAAACAGGACCCAGAAAGAGACCAACGCGCCGCTCAAGTCCGGCAAGTATGGGCCCAGATAATGGGCCACCGGCCATTGCCCCAGGACATACGAAAGCGATCCGACGATCGCCAGAGGCCAGGCTTCGGCCACACCTTCCGATCCACTTACCAGGTAAATCAGGATCCACGGGGGCAGAAGCGCAAGAATGGCCACTATATTCCCGATGGAAGCGGATAAGGCGTACATATCGAGCCCGGTTACCAGCGCCAGCCCGAGGATCGGCGCTCCCAGCGCTCCGTAGGAGACCGGAGCATTGTTCGCTAGCGCGGCGACGCGAATCGCGTCAAGGTCGGCGATTCCGAGTCCGACAAGAATCGGCACCACCACCGCCCACGGAAATCCGAAACCGACTAGTCCTTCGAGCAGCGCTCCAAAAGCCCACGCCAGCATGATGGTCTGAATTCGAATGTCTGCCGTGGCATGATGAATCATCCAGTTTTTGAACCGTTCGAAATTCCCGGTCAGCACGAGCGTATTGAAAATAATGAGGCCCCAGAACGTGATCCAGTCGATCACCCAAAAGCCCGTCAACCCGCCATACAGGTAGGATTTGAGCGTCCCGGCGAGTGGCGCGTGCCACACATAGACGCCGATCGGGATGGTGATCGCACCCACGAGGATCGAGGCCAGCCAGGCCGTCATGCGAAGGGCCGCCAGCATGAACAGGAGGGCAATCAGCGGAACGAGAGAAGTCAACACGCTGAGCCACACGTGTCCAGTCGGGTCGAGGATCTGCTCAAACATTCCGATCGTCCTTTCGCTTGCGATGCGGCGAATCCGAAGCGCGCATCTCAGGCGCACCGGGCTGCAAACAGGGCTGACCCCGCCAGAATTTCAAGACGGTCCTGTTCGCTTAAAAAGTCAGGGCAAAGCAATATCACAACCAGATCACAGGTCAACAGGGAAATTCGCTGATGGGTGGGGCTTACTCTTCATTTGATTTTTATGCTTCATTTGCATGGTGTTGTACGCTTCGACAAAAGCATCCAGCTCTTTCTGCAACTCATCCAGCGACAGTCGAAATGTTCTTCGGAGGGCCGCCGGAAAAAACTCTTTCAAAAGAAAACTGTAGAATTGTTCGCAAAGATATTTGTCGGGCTGCGCGGACTTGTCCATTCGCAGGTGTTGGATGTGAGACGTGGCAAGAAAAGTCTCAAAGGGGTGCATGGGAGGCAAGCCGCAATATCCGCTTGTTCTTCGAGTAAAAATCGATCCGATTGCAACTCCTTGACGCTCGAAAAAGGGCACAACACGGCTCTCGAGAATATCGACGGCGTTCATCGCGTTTCTCGCGGAATAGACTTTTGCAAATGCAAAGCCGGAATCACGGTCCACGACCGTTTCGACATAAATGCAGCCCATTCCAGGAACATCGCCCACCTTCTTGATCGTGCAGAAGAAAAACAATTCCTGGAAAAGCGAGTGGGCCTGGTTGGAAAGCACATCTTCTTCCTTCTTTTCCGTCAGCTCGCTCTTCGCCCCTGTGCATGGGCGAGCGAGGAATCCCGGGCTCTCCTGAATGCGATCCGGGCATAGGCTCGATTCGACCCCGGGGCGCCGCGACAGTCTTTGTGGGTAATACGCCCACATGGAGCGCGATCCTGGTGAACAGCTCGATTCAGCAGACGGCAAAGATGGGATCAATTCACACAGCATGGGAGATCTCCTTTCCGCATCGAGGGCAGGAGCTTCGTCGGAGCCGGAAGTAGGGAACGGGCGACTCCGACGCGATCCGCCACATTTTCTGGAGATTTCGCATCCGCCCCCTCCTTTCCAAGACCGGTCTAACTTCTGGAGGTAGCTTCGCTTATGGGAGGTTTTGGGAAAGTGACCGCTCTCACCGTCCAAGGTGACAGCAATCACATCCAGTATTCCGGCTCCGGCATATACATGATGTAGAAGGAGGTGACTTATGAACGCAGTCGCTGCCAAAGCTCGAATCGCTCTGAAGAACATTCTGTTCGCGACGGATTTTTCACCCGCTGCGGAAGCCGCTTTGCCCTATGCGATTGGCTTGGCAAACCAATACGGGGCGAAAGTGCATGGCTTGCATGTTCGGTTCCCGGCGACGTATCCGATCGTCGGTCCGGAGGCTATGCCGCAGATCATTGAAGCCGCCGAAGAACAAGCCAAGTTTGAAGCAAAACAATTGCACGAAATGCTGACAACCGTGCCTCATGAAGTAACCGTAGCCGAAGGAGATCTGTGGCCTATCCTCAGTGAAATTGTGGATAAGCAGAAGACGGATCTGATTGTAATGGGCACGCATGGACGAAAGGGCGTGAGCCGCGCGTTGCTCGGATCGGCGGCGGAAGAAATTTTTCGGAAGGCTTCGTGCCCGGTGCTCACGGTAGGGCCTCGCGTTTCGCTTAATACGGAGCGCCGCCTGGCGATGAAGGAGATCCTCTTCGCGACGGACTTTTCGCCCGAGTCCCTAGCCGCGCTGCCGTTCGCGGTGTCCATGGCGCAGGAGCATCAGTCGAATCTGACGCTGCTCAACGTTACCGGCAAAACCGAGGTCGGCGAACTGGTGCATGCGGGACAATATGTTGAGTCGACGCTGCGCCGTCTGCAATCCCTCGTGCCGGCGGAAGCGGAACTCTGGTGCGAGCCGAAATGCAGGGTGGAGCAAGGGCCAGAGGCCGAGAAAATCATGGAGGTTGCCATTGCTCTTGGCGCCGACCTGATCGTCCTCGGCGTGCGTGGTCCCCAAGGCGGGGTCGGCGCCACAACGCATTTGCTGCGGTCGATAGCACATGAAGTGGTTGCAAACGCGCAGTGCCCGGTTCTGACCGTGCGCGCGTGAGGAACGATCGAGGCGGATGTGGTCCAAGCGCCGATTGCGGCGGACGTACCCGGGGTTGAGGCGCAGTGCAGCAAGACGAGCCCGAGTGGCTCTCCTCAATCCCGGGTTTCTTCTATTGCTACTGCCGATGGACAATTCCGCCGGGACGTTTTAATAGCGGTCGTTGCGGTTGCCGGCATTACTGCGCACCTAATCTTGCGGTTTGGTTTTGGCAGTGGTGGTTTGGCGGAATTTTTCCCGCTGTACGTCGTCCTCGTTTTCGGCGGCCTGCCTCTTGTTTTTCGCTTGATTCAGAAAAGTCTGGCTCGCGAGTTTGGCTCCGACCTATTGGCCGGTATTTCCATCATTGCGTCGGCGCTCATGGGGCAATTCCTTGTCGGGTCGATCGTGGTCCTGATGCTTTCGGGAGGAACGGTTCTCGAGGAGTTCGCAACGCGTCGGGCCTCGTCGGTATTGGAGGCGCTCTCCAAGCGGATGCCGGAGACGGCGCATCGGAAAGCGGAGACGGGGATCGTTGATATCAAGGCAGTGGAAATTGCGGTCGGAGACGTGCTCGTCATTTTCCCTCATGAAATTTGTCCGGTGGACGGAGTGGTCGTGGAAGGCCAGGGAAGGATGAATGAAGCGTATCTGACCGGTGAGCCGTACGAAACGTCAAAAGCGGAGGGCGCCGCAGTGATTTCCGGAGCGGTGAACGGCGAAAGCGCGCTTGCTGTTCGCGCGACGAAGCTTCCGATCGATTCGCGATATGCGCGAATCATGCGCGTCATGCAGGAAACGCAGGCGCACCGGCCGAAGATGCGGCGTCTGGGAGACATGCTGGGCGCGTGGTACACGCCTCTGGCCGTTGCAATCGCGATAGGCGCATGGCTCGCAAGCGGGGAGTCCCAACGATTCCTGGCCGTGCTCGTGATCGCCACGCCTTGCCCGCTCCTGTTGGCCATTCCAGTTGCGATCATCGGGGCGATTTCGCTCTCGGCGAGGCGCAGCATCATCATCAAGAACCAGGCCGTGCTGGAACAAGTTGGGAAATGCACGACGCTGATTTTCGACAAGACCGGAACTCTTACGTACGGCCGCCCGGCGTTGACAGAAGTACTTTGCGCGGCTGGAGTCAATGAGAGCGAAGTCCTTCGCGCGGCGGCGAGCCTGGAGCGGTATTCCAAGCACCCGCTTGCGCGCGCGATTCTAGATGCCGCCTCAAACGCGAACCTTCCGCTCGAACCTGTCATGAAAGTGAGCGAAAGCCAGGGCGAAGGATTACTTGGCGTGGTCGGTGGACATCAGGTATGGATCACAGGGCGCAAGAAAGTTGCCGATTTGGACGTGCTGCTTCCGGAAATTGCGGACGGCCTGGAATGCATTGTGTTTCTGGACGGCGAATACGCCGCCACGTTCCGGTTTCGCGATGTTCCGCGCGCCCGCGGGCGCAGCTTCGTGGAACACTTGAGGCCGCGCCATCGCGTCAACCGTGTCCTTCTGGTGTCAGGCGACCGTGAATCCGAAGTCCGCTATCTTGCCGATCTGATGGGAATCCACGAAATCCATTCTGCGAAGAGTCCGGAGGAAAAAGTTTCGATCGTCCGGCAGGAAACCGCGGCGGCAAGAACCCTGTTTGTCGGCGATGGGATCAACGACGCGCCGGCCATGCAGGCGGCGACGGTCGGAGTCGCGTTCGGGATGAGCAGTGACATCACGGCGGAGGCGGCTGACGCCGTCGTCCTGGATGCCTCCCTCGAGAAAGTGGATGAGCTCTTGCACATTGGGCGGCGCATGCGGTCGATTGCTCTTCTGAGCGCGGTGGGAGGGATGGGCCTCAGTGTGATTGGAATGGTTGCCGCTGCGTTTGGATATCTTCCGCCCATTGGCGGCGCCATTGCGCAGGAAATCATTGATTTGGCCGCCGTCCTGAATGCAGTCCGCGCCGCTTTGCCGTTCCGTCGCATGACCGATTTCTGAGCGTGCATGTAATCCACACGTTTCGTATGATTCCTCTCGCCACAGATTTGTGGAAACGATCTCCGCAGTTGAAAAGGCTCAGCAGAAATGAATGAACCGGATGCGTACGCGGGCGAGGCCCGTTCCGCGCTCGACAGCATGTTCACTCCGAAATCCGTCGCCGTGATCGGCGCGACGGATCGGGAAGAGAGCGTGGGCCGCATTGTGGTGGAGCGGTTGCGGATCCCCGCTTTTCGCGGGCGCATTTATCCAGTCAATCCGAACCACACCGAATTACTCGGGCTTCGCGCTTACCCCAAGATCGGTGACATTCCGGAAAAAATTGACCTTGCCGTGATCGTGACACCCGCGAGGACCGTGCCCGGCGTTGTTGGCGAGTGCGTGGATGCAGGGGTTCGCGCAGCAGTGGTGATCTCCGCAGGTTTCAAGGAACGAGGGCCGGAAGGCGCGGCGCTCGAGCTCGAAATTCAGAAGCAGTTGCGGCGGGGAACGACGCGGTTGCTCGGTCCCAACTGCCTTGGCGTCATGAATCCTCACGCAGGATTCAATGCGACATTTGCGCAAGACATCGCGCGCCCCGGCAACGTCGCGTTTCTGAGCCAGAGCGGCGCGCTGCTGACGGCCATCCTGGATTGGAGTTTGCAAGAGCAGGTCGGTTTCAGCGCGATTGTGTCGACCGGATCGATGCTCGACGTGGGTTGGGGCGATCTGATCGATTATTTCGGAGACGATCCGTCGACCGGAAGCATTCTGCTGTACATGGAGTCCGTCGGCGACGCCCGATCGTTTCTTTCCGCGGCGCGCGAGGTCGCGCTGCGCAAACCCATTATCGTGATTAAAGCGGGGCGCACGCCGGCGGCTTCCAAGGCGGCCAGCTCTCACACCGGGGCGCTGACCGGGAGCGACGAAGTGTTCGACGCGGCCCTGCGGCGGTGCGGAGTCCTGCGCGTGTCGAGCGTCTCGGACTTGTTTTACATGGCGGAAGTTCTCAGCAAGCAGCCGCGGCCGCGCGGGCCAAAATTGATGATTCTCACCAATGCGGGAGGGCCAGGCGTGATTGCAACCGATCGGCTGCTGTCCGTTGGGGGCGAACTTACGCCTCTCTCCGATTCGACCATGGAATCACTCAATGCGCTGCTTCCCGCGCACTGGAGCCACGGGAATCCCATCGACATTCTCGGCGACGCGGGTCCGGAGCGCTACTCGAAAGCCCTCGAAATCGCGGCAAAGGATCCAAACAGCGACGGACTATTGGTCATCCTCGCGCCGCAGGGAATGACGGACCCCGCCCACGTCGCCGAGAGCCTGAAAGCGCATGCCAGCGTGCACGGCAAGCCGGTGCTGGCAAGCTGGATGGGCGGAAAATCCGTGGCGGAGGGCATCGCAATTTTGAACGCGGCGAATATTCCCACATTTTCGTATCCGGACACGGCAGCGCGCGCCTTCACCTACATGTGGAAATATACGTACAACCTCCGCGGCCTGTACGAAACCCCCGTGTTGAGCGATGCGGCGGATTCTTTCGGGCAGGCGCAGTCGCAGGCGAAATCCTTTCTCGAAAAGATTCGCGCCGCAGGCCGGACAATTTTGACGGAGGCGGAATCGAAGCACGTGATCGCGCTGTACGGAATCACGACCGTCGATACGCGGCTTGCGTCGAACGAGTCCCAGGCAGCCGAATGCGCCGACGCCATAGGATTTCCCGTGGCGCTGAAACTCAATTCGGAAACGATTACGCACAAGTCCGATGTGGGCGGCGTGAAGCTGAATCTTCAAAGCAGGGAAGACGTCGCGCGGGCCTATCGCGAGATCGAAATGGCCGTGCGGGAAAAGGCCGGGGCCGCGTGTTTTCTCGGCGTGACCGTGCAACCCATGGTGAAGCTCGAGGGATACGAACTCATCCTGGGCAGCAGCGTGGACGCCCAATTCGGTCCCGTCGTCCTTTTTGGTTCCGGCGGCCAAATGGTGGAGGTATATGGCGACCGCGCGCTGGCGCTGCCGCCGCTGAATTCCACGCTGGCCGTGCGGTTGATGGAGCAAACTAAAATTTATCGCGCGCTGCAAGGTATACGGGGCCGCGCGCCCGTGGACATGGCCGCGCTCGAAAACACACTGATCCGCTTCAGCAGGATGGTGGTCGAACAACGATGGATCAAGGAAGTGGATATCAATCCGCTGGTCGCTACGCCCAACCGCGTGATGGCTCTCGATGCGCGAATCGTCTTGCAGGACCCGGCCGTGGCGGAGGACCGCCTTCCGCGTTCGGCCATTCGCCCGTACCCGGTGCGATACGTTTCACCGTGGCAATCGAAAAACGGGATGCAGGTGCTGATCCGGCCGATCCGCCCCGAGGACGAACCCGCGATGGCCAAGTTTCACGAGACGCTTTCGGATCGCAGCGTGTACTTGCGATTTTTTCACCTGGATAAACTTAGTTCGCGAGTCGCGCATGCCCGGTTGCTGAGGAAATGCTTCATCGATTACGACCGGGAAATGGCGCTGGTGGCGGAGCGCTCGAATCCAAGAGGCGCGGAACACGAAATCATGGCGGTGGGCAGGCTGACTCGAACCCCGGGCACCGGCGAGGCGGAAGTCGCCGTGCTGGTGGCCGACCCGTTCCAGCATTGCGGATTGGGTTCGGAGTTGCTGGGACGGTTGATCCAGGTCGGGCGCGATGAAAAATTGGAGAAGATCACAGCGACGATGCTTCCGGAGAATATGGCGATGCGCGCGCTCGTCGCGCGCTCCGGATTTGAGATCGTGAAAAATTCCGACTTGAGCGCGGTTCACGTCGCCCTTCAATTGTAGCCCGCCGAACGGGCGGCTCCAGGCGCGCTTGTTTCGCTTTTCAGGAATCACAAATCAAGGATCACGAATAAAGGAAGGCCGGCGGCCGTACTTGCCGTACGATTGGGTTGGATGGCGGCCGCCGGATGCGATCCTTGCCTTTCCCTTGCCAGCGAGGACTCAGGAGGCAGGCAAGTGCATATTGTTCTTCGCTGCGGGCAATTCAGGCCACAGCGGTAGAATCGCGACTCCACGCCCGGGCTCGTAGTGAAGCGTGTAGACGTTCGAGCACCGCTCGCAGAGCCAGAAATGCCCTATGGGGTGCGAGCCGCTTGCACTGGTATCCCTTCCGTCGGTCGGAGCATGCTCCTGGCGTTCGCGCGGAAACCGGAAGAGTTTTCCTCCCGCAAGCCAGTCGAAAGATGCCGCACAGCTCGGGTTCGCGCATTTTGGCCGAAGATTTAAGACCATAGCAGGCCTCCTTTTCTTCGAGGAAGACGTTGCCGCAGTGCACGACGCTTCGTGCCACGGCGTCTTGGTTGGACTAAGCTGAAGGCGAGACTGGTTTTTCCTCGCTATCGAGCTTTGCGATCTCTTTCTCCAACCAGATCGTCAATGCCTCTTCGATCTCCTGTTCCGTCCCGCCTCGATACAAGTGGAGCAAAGTGTCGCCGTAGGATGTCAAAGGAATGTGCCGGCACGGAACCTTCTCGCCGCGCTTATCGTCAGGCACAAATTGCATTAACAAGCATTCGGCGCACGGGGTTCGGTCTTCCTTCGTGTCGTAATTCATGCAGGTTGGCGAGTCTTCAAAAGCCAATTGCGCACGCCAAGGCTCTCGAGGCGACCGGCCGTAACCGCCCTTTTTGACAAAGTTGAGCTCCGCCTTCAGAACTTCCAAGGTATTTCGATCGTCTTGCGGCATCGTCTTACCTCCCTCATATTGACAGCAATTATGAATAGATGAGCCGCGCAGGAATGTGATCAGGGTCACGGTATGGAGTGACGCGCATCACTGCCCATCGGCTCTGAAAGGGGCATGCTGAAAAAGGTGATTCGTGATGAACGAAGAACAAACACCGCTGGTCGGCAGGTTCCATTTCGTGACTCGAGGAAGGGGGCGTACAATGGGAACAGGAATTTCTATGCGCTCTCCGTACGGACTGCAGATTATCGAAAATTGCGTTACTTGCCCTCACAAGGAATCCCGGTTGTTCTGCAACCTGGCTCCTGTGGCGCTGCAACGGCTTTCGGAGATCACTTCCTCGGCCACGTATCCAAAAGGGGCCACGCTTTTTGTGGAAGGGCAACCCGCGCGAGGCGTGTTCATTCTGTGCGCTGGACACGTCAAGCTGTCGACCTCTTCCTCCGACGGCCGCACGCTGATTCTTCGCATTGCCGACCCGGGCGACTTGCTGGGACTCGCGGCCACGATTTCCGGGCGGCCATACGAAGTGACGGCGGACGTGATCGAGCCCTCGCAGGCCAATTTCATCAGCCATGCTGATTTTCTGAATTTCCTGCGCGAACACGGCGAAGCCGCGCTGCGCGTGGCGCAGGAACTCAGCGAAACCTATCAGACGGCCTTTGCGGAAATGCGCACCATTGGGCTTTCGCATTCGGCGAAGGAGAAGCTGGCTCGGTTTATTTTGGATTGGAGCGCGCACCATCCGTCCGACAACGGAGCAATCAAGTTCAACCTTACGCTGACCCACGAAGAGATTGCCCAAATGATCGGCGCATCCCGGGAAACCGTGACTAGACTCTTTGCAGACTTCAAGAAAAGAAATCTCTTGCAAATTAAGGGATCGAGTGTCACCCTAAAGGACAAGCGCGGGTTAGAACAGTTGTTGCAAGAGAACTAGGCCCCCCTTCCTGTAGTAAACCAATTCATTTTTGTGCCGATGTGTTGGAAGTTTATGGTCGATTTCACACCAGCGTTACATAGATGTGATATACGTCACATACCCTGACTATGCCGGTCACAGATAATGACGCATTTTCGATCTCGCCACAGCGGCTAGATCGAAAAGACCCTACAGGAGAGGCAAATGAGACTTTGCAGAAACTCTCTCGTGCTTATGGCAAGTATGGCCGTGATCTTGTGCGCCGCTTCGATTGCCGATGCGCGCTCCGACACCAAGCCCGCCCCGGCGCCTGATCCCGCCCGCTTGAGCGCGGCGCCAAGTCCGGATAAACCGCCGAGCGGCGCGGCGGACACCTCCGACTACGTCGGGACGGAAACTTGCAAGGCATGCCATCAGAACATGTACGACAGCTACGAAAAGACTCCGCACTGGAAGACATTGAACGACACGCACGGTGGTCCTTCGAAGCAAGGCTGCGAAGGATGCCATGGTCCCGGAGCAGCCCACGTCGCCGGCGGTGGCGACGTCACGAAAATCTTCACGTTCAAGAATGCCTCCGTGAAGGAAATAAACGGCCGTTGCCTGACGTGCCATGCCGGGGGGCCTCAACATATGAACGCCCTCAATTCCGTGCATACGGAAAATGGCGTCAGTTGCATTTCCTGCCACTCTCCGCATCACGCCGTCTCGAGCGAGTCCCTGCTGGTCAAGTCTCAACCCGAGCTTTGCTTTACCTGCCACCTCCAACAGAAAGCGCAATTCGCCATGCCTTTCCACCACCGCGTCGAGGAGGGCCTGGTTCAGTGCAGCGATTGCCACAACGTGCACGGATCGGCGCTCCCGAAACAGGTGCGGGTGTCCTCCACGCAAGACGGGGTCTGCTTCAAGTGCCATACCGACAAGCAGGGACCCTATGTTTACGAGCATGCCCCCGTGAAGGTCGACGGCTGCCAATCCTGCCACTCGGTTCACGGCGGGCCGAATCCTCACATGTTGAAGGTTAGCAATGTGAATCTGCTCTGCCTGCAGTGCCACACGACGTCGAGCTTCAGCAGCGCTCCGGGCGCTCCCTCCTTCCACAACCAGGGGACGTTCTTCCAGTCCTGCACGCTATGCCATGAGGCGATTCACGGATCGAATTTCAGTTCGTTCTATTTCAAGTAGACGACAAGACCCAGTCGCGCGGATTTAGGAAGAACCAGGGGCTGCAAATTTGGAAGGGGGAGACAAGGACATGAACAATCGCCGGGCGGTTGTCGGGTTGGGGTTGGGGCTGTTCGCCGCGATATTCCTGGCGCCTGTGTGCCGTGCCCAGGATGCGCCCAGCGAAAACAAGGGCACGAATCAGGGCAATTACAACATTCAGCAATCGGTTGAGTTCGGCTACCGGCTGAACGAAGTCAACGGGAACCAGGACACCTACAACACCTTTGTCGACCTGGGATCCGGCGTGCGCCTGTTCGATTACACGCTCAATATGCGTTCCGTGAACCACCAGGGCATCTTCTTCGACGACTTGAATTTCAGCAATTTTGGTTACGGCGGAGACCCGAACGACGTTTCGCGGCTGCATATCGACAAGAACAAGTGGTACGACTTCCACTTGCTGTTCCGGCGCGACAAAAATTTCTGGGATTATAATCTTTTGGCCAATCCGCTGAACCCGGCCTCGCCGAACCCGGTGGGATCCGCGACCAGTGGCTGCATCCTCAGTCCCCCTTCGTCCGCCCATCCAGGCCTGCCCGGCTACTGTTCGACCCCGGCCGTGCCGCAGGCGAATTCGTTGCATGCCCTCGATCAGGTGCGCAGGATGCAAGACTACGATCTGACCCTGTTGCCTCAATCCCGCGTGCGGTTCCGCCTGGGTTTTTCGCATTACCGCGACGAAGGCGGCAGCTTTTTCACCACCGACAGCGGGGGGATGCCGGACTTTCCGGGAAACAACAGCTATACGACGAACTCTTACCACGCCGGCGTGGACGTTCGCCTCTTGCCGCGCACGACGATCTCCTACGACCAGTTCCTCAACTATTTCAAGCAGGATAACAGCTTTCTGGAAAGTGCCGCAGCTACGCCCCAGAATTACGGCTATCAGCTCGCAAACGGCACGCCCGTGGATCTCGGGGTCGTCTGGAGCACGCAGACCCCCGCGGAAGTGATTCCTTGCGCCGCTCCGATTGCCAACGCCGCCACGACTCCACCCACCGCAAATCCCAGTTGTAATGGATTCCTGAGCTACAGCCAGGTGGACTCGGCCCGGAACTACATGCCCACCGAGCAGGTCCGCGTGCAGTCGAATTATTTCCAAAGATTCGAGATGACAGCTTCCGCCGGCTACAGCAGGTCGGACAACACTGTCCCGAACTTTGACGAGATTCTCAACGGCCTGGTGACCCGTACGGCGGCGCGCGAGAGCACAACCGGAGGGCCGGCCGACACCTCTCGTGTTTCGGTGAATGCGGATTGGTCCGGGGTATACGCCGTGACGGACAAGTTCCGGATCGAGGATTTCTACCGCTACGACAATTGGCGGATTCCGGGCATGTGGGCGACCTTTGAAACGAATCTGTTTGGCGGCGCGGGATCCGGACAGCTCGGCTTG
The DNA here is from genome assembly GCA_963768275.1 of uncultured Acidobacteriota bacterium. Classification (GTDB taxonomy): domain Bacteria; phylum Acidobacteriota; class Terriglobia; order Acidiferrales; family UBA7541; genus Palsa-360. The sequence continues at coordinate 526,537 of CAVYHH010000021.1, read as the reverse complement.
GCGCAGCCACTATCGGTATTCAACCAGGTATCGCCCGCAACGGCCGGGCTGTTCGCAGCGTTGTGCCCCGTGGCGCCCTACAACCAGGTGAACTGCCCGCTTCATACCACCAGCTCTGGCGCGGACGTGACCAATGAAATTACATCGCAATTCCTCGGACAAAATCTGCAATCCAACACGTTCCAGCTGCAATACGACTTCACCCGGCGCCTGAGCGCCCGCCTTGGTTACTTATACATGGATCGCACCATCTCCCAGTTCAGCGCCACGTGGGACACCGGCGAGACCTATTTTCCTGGCGGCGCCGGAGCAACCGTTGCGACCGATTACTTTGCCGCGCGCGGAGACTGCGCCATGGTTACGGTTGGCGGCGTCAAGCAGCTTCCTGCCGGCTGCATTCTGAACGCTGATGGTTCCATTGCGGAAGGCTCGCCGACAAATCTTCTCCCCGAAGCCGGCAACGACACTGCCCGCGCGACCACGACAATCCACGAAAACGCCGCGCTTTTCGGAATAACAGCCCGGCCGATCGACCAACTGACTCTAAACGGAGATGTATCGATCGGGTACAATGATGCTGCCTTCACGCGAGTCGATCCGCGCCAAACGCAGAGCTACAAGGTCCACGCAACCTACAAACCGAAGATGTGGGCGGTGATCGATGCCGCGGTTGAAATTCATGAAAACCGGGATGACGTCATTACAGTCTCGAACCTCGAGCACGATCGCTCTTACAGTTTCACCACCACGCTCATGCCCAATGAGCGCCTGGCGGTCAGCTTCGGCTACAACTATTGGAACGTGTACAACCAGGCTGACATTTGCTTCAACTATTCCATTACCTACACGAACCCAGCGCCGCCTCCCACCACTTTGCCGGTCAGCACGACGCCGCCTGGCGTGGCTACGGCGGCGTGCAACATTACGGGTGCTTCGGTCGGTGCGGCTGGGTTCGAAACGCTTTCGACGTATGCCAGCACCGACCACTTTGCCCATGCCGAGGTGACCTGGAAGCCATATAAGCGCATTACCGCGGCTGTCGGATACGGCGGCAGCTTCGTCCGCGGCAGCTCGACCACTCTCAATCCGCTCACGCCTTCGGGCACCCTGGATTACAACTACCAATTGCCATTCGGCTCCATCAACTTCGATATCTACAAGGGCTTGAGCTATAAAATGGGCTGGAACTACTACGGGTTCAACCAGGAAGGGAACACCAGCCCGTTCGGCTTGGCGGCCATCCCGTCGCAGAACTTCGATGGCAGCAATGCGACGTTCTCGTTCCGGTATGCATTCTGAACACCGGCAAACTCTCGAATTGCAGTATGATTTCGCGAGTTGGTTCGGGAGCGCCAGGGATATCGCTACGGCCAGCATGCCCGCATTGCGGGCGAATTCACGGAGAGGAGAAAGCGAATGAAGGATAAGAATACAAAGACCGGTGCAATGTGGGTTTTCGCGCTGATTCTGGCGCTCTGGCTCGTGCCGGCTGCGCGCGCACAAGGGGATGCGGAAGCGACTTACAAGGCAAAATGCGCGGGCTGCCATGGGGCCGACGGCACCGGGAGCACGCCGGCGGGGAAGGCCATGAAAGTTCGTGATTTCCACGCTCCGGAAGTACAGAAAGAAACCGATGCCGAGTTAACGGATATTATCGCCAACGGGAAGAACAAAATGCCCAAGTACTCCGACAAACTAAAAGAGGCCGAGATCAAGGGCCTTGTCGCATACGTTCGCGGGCTTGGGAAAAAGTAGTACCGGGAACGCGTGCGCAAGGAAACAAGGTATTCCGCCGTGTCTCGCCAGATTTTATGGGGGCCTGGAGCATTGGGGATGAATTGCGCTCTCCGCGGATTCGTGAACACCGGATACAATGCGCTACGCCGTCGTTTTCTTGGATCGTCTTCCTTGTTGGGCGGAGTGATTCACGAATAGACTTACAGCCTCGTGAATCAAGCACGGCAACTCACGATTCGGAAATTGTTTCGAAACGTTCCGGATCGATCTAAGCGGGCCAGCGAAAGGAAATTGGTTTCCCGATCTCATGACGCTTCGTGATCGCCTTCCGCGATGGTTCCGCCCCGCCGCCTATCTTTCCTATAACGCCTTTACGATGGTCGGGGCCGTTCTGGCCATAAGCTCGGCGTTCACCATTGTTGGTTTCTGGATATACGACTTCACCACCGGCGGGACGATCAATCCTTACATCGGCCTCATTTTCATTCTCATTCTTCCGGGGATATTTGTGGTTGGCCTGGCGATGATGCCAGTAGGCGCGCTTTGGCATCGCCACAAACTGAGGGCAGCCGGGACGCTCCCGAACGAATATCCCAAGGTGGATTTCAACCGGCCGCTTTTTCGCCAGGCTGCGGCCTGGGTGGGCGGCTTCACGGTCTTCAATGCCATCATCCTTAGCGTGGGTTCCTATCGAAGCGTTGAGTATATGGACTCGGCAAACTTCTGCGGGCAAACCTGCCACACGGTCATGCAGCCGGAATACACCGCCTACCTGAACTCTCCTCATCAGCGCGTAAGCTGCGTGCAATGCCATATCGGGCCTGGAGCGGGCTGGTTCGTGCGATCGAAGCTTTCCGGCGTGCGGCAGGTTCTCGCGGTAACGTTTCACAGTTACGACCATCCGATTCCCTCGCCTGTCGAACAACTGCGCCCTGCTCGCGAAACCTGCGAGCAGTGCCATTGGCCCATGATGTTTACGGGCGACAGGCTCATTGTGAGAAAGAAATTTTCCGACGATGAAAAGAACACGCCGTTGGTTACAGTCCTGCTCATGAAAATTGGAGGACACAACGGACAATCGGCGGTCGGGATTCACGGACGGCACCTGGACGTGAAATCGCGGGTCCAATACATTGCCATGGACCGGCAAAGACAGGTTCTCCCCCGCGTGACCTATCTCGATGATGACGGCAAAAAAATCGATTTTGCCTCGACGGATGTCAAACCCACACCCCAGCAACTCGCCGCCGGCGAATCGCGCTCCATGGATTGCATGGATTGCCACAATCGCCCGGCGCACACCTTTCAGTTGCCCGATCGCGCGCTTGATCAGGCCATGTCCGAAGGCCTGATCAGCCCCGATCTGCCGTTTATCAAGAAAAAAGCGACGGAGCTGCTGAAAGCAGGATACTCGGACCGAGACGACGCCGCGCAGCGCATTGCCTCGAGCTTGAACGATTTCTATCGAACATCGTATCCGGATGTGTACCGCGACAAGCGGCTGGTGATTGATGCAGCCATACTGGAGATTCAGACGATCTACCTTCGCAATGTCTTCCCCGCGATGAACGTTACCTGGGGAACTTATCCCAACAATCTCGGGCACGCGGATTTTCCGGGATGCTTCCGTTGCCATGACGGCAGCCATTCCACTGCCGATGGCCGCACGATCTCGAACGATTGCGATACCTGCCACACGCTTCTCGCCGTGGAAGAGGCGAATCCGAAAGTCATCAGCGAATTGGGCATGAAATAGCGCTTACCTTCTGCATAGCCAAAAGGATTGGGATGCACCATGCGAGCGGGCGGACAACTACAAGTCATAGCGGCGCTGGCATTTGGACTGCTCCTTGTGCCCTCCACGTCCGCCCAGAACAAGCCCGCCGCTGATCCCGACGCGGATTGCCTCGCCTGTCACAACAACCAGGACTTGAAATCCGACTTAGGGAAGAGTCTTTTTGTGGACCCCGCAAAACACAAGGCCAGCGTCCACGCAGTGCTGAATTGTACTTCCTGCCATACAGACATCAAGGAATTCCCCCACCCCGAACGCATTGCCAGGGTGGAGTGCGCTTCGTGCCACGCAGAGCAAGCGGCTGACGCGTCGAAGAGCGTGCACGCGGTGCTTGGTGAGGACACTTGCACGGGCTGTCACGGCCCGGCCCACGATACGAAGGCAGCAGCCGGCGTGATGCCGCAGCAATGCGGGTTCTGCCACGGCGACGTGGTCAAGAATTTCCGTTCCAGCGTCCACGGCGCGCCCGTGACCCGGGGACAGCCGGCCGCTCCGTCTTGCGAGGCCTGTCACGGGCCCGTGCACAAGATCTTGCCGGCAAGCGATCCGCTCTCGCCGGTAGCGAAACAAAATCTGCCGAATACTTGCGCTTCCTGCCACTCAAACCCGGATTTTCTCGCCAAGTATCAGATTCCCTTTGCCCATCCGGTGGAGGCTTTTCGGCTCAGTGTCCATGGCCGCGCTCTGGCGGCTGGCAATTCGTCCGCGCCGTCCTGTTCGAATTGCCATTCGAGCCACAGCATCCTTCCGGGACGCAACTCACGTTCCAAAACGAATCATTGGAATATTCCCGCAACCTGCGGCGCTTGCCACGCTGAAATCAAGAAGGTCTATGACGAGTCTGTCCACGGCAAAGCGGCGGCGCGAGGGGCTCCGGACGCTCCGGTCTGCACCGATTGTCATGGGGAACATGCCATTCTAGCGTCTAGTGACCCACAGTCGCCGGTAAGCCCCTCGCGAGTGTCGGTCATGACGTGTGGACGCTGCCATAGCGACCAAAGGATCGAAGCTCGCTACAATCTTCCAACTGACCGGGTGCCCACATTCGCTGACAGCTTTCATGGGCTTGCGTCGCGAGCCGGTTCGCAGACCGTTGCGAACTGCGCTTCCTGCCACGGAGTTCACAATATTTATCCGTCGAGCGATCCTCGCTCCACGGTCAACGCCGCAAACCTCGCCCACACATGCGGATCGTGCCATCCCGGCGCCGGCCAAACTTTTGCTATCGGGCCAGTTCACGTCACAGCCGATACAGGAAGCGAGAACGCGGTGGTGAAATGGATCAGGCGGTTGTATTGGATTCTCATCCCGCTGACGATTGCGTTCATGTTGTTCCATCATGCCGCCGATTTCCTTCGCAAAGCGCGATCGATGCGCCGGAGGGATTCGGGCCAAGAAGTGGAACGCATGAATCTAAATTTCCGGATTGCCCATTGGCTGGTCGTTGCGAGTTTTCCCGTCCTTGTGGTCACGGGATTTGCACTCAAGTTTCCTGACGAGTGGTGGGCGCGGCCGATGCTGATCTGGGAAACCAGGTTCGCTTTCCGGGGGACCCTGCACCGGGCGGCCGCGGTCGTGTTGCTGGCCGCGATCGCCTATCACATCGTGGACTTGATTCTGGTCCGGCGCGACCGCGCAATTCTTGCTTCCATGAAGCCGGGTCTCGCGGACCTTCATCACCTGCAAGAGACCCTTCTCTACAATTTGGGATTCTCAAAGACGCGGCCCGTCTTTTCAGGATGCGCTACCTACGTCGAGAAGATGGAGTACTGGGCTTTCATGTGGGGAACTTGCGTGATGGCCGCGACGGGATTCCTTCTCTGGTTTAACAGCTTCACTCTCCGGCATTTTCCCAAGTGGGTGACGGACGCGGCAACGGCCCTCCATTATTACGAAGCCATTCTTGCGACCCTGTCGATCTTAGTCTGGCACATGTATACCGTCGTTTTTGACCCGGAAGTTTATCCCATGGACCGTTCCTGGATTACCGGGATGGCGTCCTCTCATCACGTTCCGGCTGTCCAGCCGGCGCCGGCGCGCGAGCTTTCCAATTCCGTGGATGAAAAGCCCGCTGAGCCTGCGGCAGATGACAAGACTCCAACAGAAAATTAGTCCCCACCACGTGTGGAACGCCCTTCAGGATGAAAGACCAGTCGAAGTGGATTTTCCGCATCGTTCCGACTCTCCGGCCTCTTGCTGACGATTGGCTGTACTGGTTGACATGGAATGGAAACCAGTATACCATACGACGGTGATCCGGTCCTGCCGCTGCGCGGATACCGAGCGTTTATTTCGCCGGGAAACGGTGCGCGGGTTCAAGGCGATCGAGCGCCAGGCGCTTCGCAAACTGGATATTCTCGATGCCGCAGCGGATATTCGAACGCTGTCAACATTGCCGGGGAACCGCCTAGAACGCCTGAAAGGGAATCGGCAGGGGCAGTGCAGCATCCGCGTCAACGATCGGTGGCGCATTTGCTTTATTTGGCGCGATGGACACGCCTACGAAGTCGAGATCGTTGACTACCATTAGGAGTTTGCGATGGCAAAAAAACTGAAGCCGGTGCATCCAGGCGAGATTCTCCTGGAAGAGTTCATGAAGCCGCTAGGCCTGAGCATGAACAGGATGGCGCTCGACCTGCGCGTCCCGGTAACTCGCATCGCAGACATTGTCAACGAGCGCCGGGGGATCACCGCCGACACAGCGCTGCGCTTTGCGCGCTACTTCAAGAACAGCGCCACGTTTTGGATGAACCTTCAGACCCGCTACGACCTGGAAGTCGCCGAGGACAAGATCGCCGCGAAGGTCCAGCGCGATGTCCAACCGCTGGAAGCAGTGCCCGCACCAGAAGCTTGACAACGGAAAAACCTCGCCAGAATACGGGGATACTCTCTTGACGCTCACGCGTCCTCGCGTCAGAAGATTCCCTACGAAATCTCAAAAGAACCAACTGTCGCAAGTAAGCGGCGGGCAACCGCAGGGGGGATATGAGAATCCCTATTGAGTGTCCATGGGATATGGCTGGTTCACCTAGAAAATCGATTATGGAGAGAACAGATGGAATGCCCGCAATTTACCGGGTTGCGGTTAGGTAGGCCATGCTGGCTGGCGCTTCTGACAGGTTCGTTACTGCTGCCTGCCGGGTCCTTGCGCTCCCAGCAACAGCCGCCGATCAGCGTCGAGGTCAAAGTCGTCAACGTGCTTGCTACCGTGCGCGACAAGCATGGCCAGATCGTCTCCAGCTTGGGCAAGGATGATTTCGAGTTGGAGGAAGATGGGCGCCCCCCAAACGATTGCCTATTTCACCAGGGAGACCGACCTGCCGTTGACGCTCGGCCTGCTGGTGGATACGAGCTTGAGCCAGAGTCGCGTGCTCAATCAGGAGCGCAGCGCCAGCCACAGTTTTTTGGACAACATGTTGCGCGAGGATATGGACAAGGCTTTCGTGATTCATTTCGATCGGGAAGTGGAACTTCTGCAGGATTTGACTTCGTCCCGCCAGAAATTGGAGAGCGCGCTCGATTTGCTGGGCGCGCCGCAATTGGTTCGAGGCGGGAACGGAGGGGACGACGGAGGTTCGCGCCAGCGGTATTCCGGTGGTGGCACCTTGCTTTACGATGCCGTCTATTTAGCCTCCGACGAGGTCATCAAGAAGCAGCAGGGCCGCAAAGCGCTGATCGTGCTCTCCGATGGAGTGGACCGCGGCAGCAAGGAAACCCTGGTGGACGCCATCACGGCCGCGCAGCGCGCCGACACGGTCGTCTATTCGATTCTGTTCGCCGATGAACAACAATATCAGAGCCCCTTTGGCGGTTTTGGAGGCCCGGGAATGGGCCGGCACGGTGGCGGCGGGCATAGATATCCTCAGGAAGAACGCCCCGACGGCAAGAAGATTCTCGAACGCATCTCCAGGGAGACGGGTGGCCGCATGTTTGAGGTTTCCAAGAAACAGCCCATCGACCAGATTTATACTTCCATCGCGGAGGAACTGCGCAATCAGTACAGCATCGGCTACACGCCGGGGCCGGCTGTCGCGCCCGGCTATCACAAAATCCATCTTACGGCGAAGCAGAAAGATCTGACCGTCCAGACCAGAGACGGGTACTACTCGGATCGATAGGGGACCGCGGCAGGGCGGAAGCGTCGTGGCTTATCTATGCCGCGTTGCTGCTAAGTGCGGCGACATGCCGCTCAGGTCCAGAGGGTGAGGAAGCTCTACATCGAGAAGGCGATCTTCGGCGCTAATCTTGGCGCGAATCCGAAAGACCGCCTCCGTATCGTTTGCATCCCAATCGGACGTGGCCAGCGGTTGCGAGGGATGATCGGTAGGGTCCCATAGGAGTTCGTCCGCTTTGCGTTGCACCTTGATTGGGTCGACTTCAAAAAGTTGCCGGTCGTGAATTTTAATCAGCAGGAAGCGATTGTTCATCTGGAGGAGAAGTGGATCGCATTTTTTGCCGGTCTGATAAACACCCCATTCTTTCACGGGCGCGTCGTTCACTCGGAACAATGCGTCATCGATGATCTTCCAGGAGGCGGGCTTGTCTTTGGCGAATGCCCCTCCGCCCGAAGCGCAAACAGCCCCGACGGCTGCCAACAGCATTAATTTTTTAAGTACCCGCCGCATGGACGTACCGCGACCCCCAAGATGAACCGTCGTGAACTACACTAGATGAGTCTTGCACACTTTCGTCCTCCACCGTGACGGTTCTTGAACGAAATGATTTACCCTCTTTTGGCGGGAGACTGAATGCAGGCGCCGAGGTGTATACTATTATTTTTGTCGCCCGGCCTTCCATTTTGCGCAGGCTTATATGGGGTCATGGTGTGTCTATGAATTTGGCGCCTCTCAATTGGGCTCATCCCGTGGTTCAAGAATGGTTCTCGCGTCGGTTTGGGGCCGCGACGGAACCGCAGGAACAAGGCTGGCCCCACATCCTCGCCAAAAAAACGACTCTGATCTCGGCGCCGACCGGTTCCGGGAAAACGCTTGCGGCATTTCTCACCTGTATTGACCTGCTGGTACGAAAGGCCATCGCCGGGGAACTCAGCGACATGACGCAAGTCTTGTACGTTTCTCCTCTAAAAGCGCTTGGCAACGACATCCAGAAGAACCTGGAGCAGCCCCTCGGAGAGATCCTCCAGATTGCCGGCGCCCGCGGCTTGCTGATGCCGGAAATCCGTACGGCCGTTCGCACCGGGGACACTTTGATGAAAGAGCGGCGCTCGATGTTGAAGCGTCCGCCGCACATCCTGGTGACCACGCCGGAGTCTCTGTATATTTTGCTCACCGCGCAGAAAAGCCGCGAGATTCTGAGGTCCGTCGAAACGGTGATCGTGGATGAAATCCATGCTGTTGCGGATGACAAGAGAGGAACGCACCTGGCGCTTTCGCTCGAACGATTGGAAGCGCTTGCCGATCGGCCGCCGGTCCGGATCGGTTTGTCCGCCACGCAAAAGCCGATCGAGTTGGTCGCCCATTTCCTTGCGGGAAGCGGCCGGCCCGATCCTGTGATCGTGCAAATCGGCCATCAACGCACCATCGACATCGCAGTGGAAGTCCCGCGCAGTGAGCTCTCCGCCGTGACGACACATGAAATGTGGGACGAAATTTATGACCGCCTTGCCCAACTCGTCGAACAACATCGTTCTTCGCTGCTCTTTGTGAATACCCGCCGCATGGCCGAGAGAGTTGCGCATCACCTGGCGGAGCGATTGGGAAAAGAGGCTGTGGCGACGCATCACGGAAGCTTGTCACGCAAATTGCGGCTTGAGGCGGAGCGAAAATTAAAGGCCGGCGAAGTGAAAGCTCTGGTAGCGACCGCATCTCTGGAGCTCGGGATCGACATCGGCACCGTGAATCTGGTCTGCCAGATCGGATCGCCTAGGTCCATTGCAGTCGCCTGGCAGCGCATCGGCCGGTCGGGCCATTGGCACGGGGCCATTCCGAAAGGACGCATCTTCGCGACGACGCGCGGCGAATTGATCGAATGCGCGGCTCTGGTGCGCGCCATGCGGCGCGGCGAACTGGATCGCATAAGCATTCCAGAGAATTCCGTCGACATTTTGGCGCAGCAAATTGTGGCCATTTGCGCGTCAGAAGACTGGAGCGAGGATGATCTTTTTGCTTTAGTGCGGCGCGCATTCCCGTATCGCAATCTCGAGCGGAGCGATTTCGATGAAGTTATCGTGATGCTTTCAGAGGGCATCAACGCGCGCCGCGGCCGTTACGGAGCGTATTTGCATCGCGACCGCGTGAATGGCTGTGTACGAGCGCGGCGGGGAAGTCGCCTCGCGGCGATTACAAGCGGCGGCGCGATTCCCGATAACGCCCTTTACTCCGTGGTAGCCGAGCCGGATGGAGCCCACGTTGGGACCGTTGATGAGGATTTTGCGGTGGAAAGTTTGCGCGGCGACATCATGCTCCTTGGCAACAGTTCCTGGCGCATCCGGCGCGTAGAGGCGGGCCGTGTCCTCGTCGAAGATGCGCATGGCGCGGCTCCGAATGTCCCCTTCTGGCGCGGAGAAGCCCCGGCGCGCACGCGCGAGCTTTCTCAGCAAGTAGCCGAGCTGCGGCAGAAGATCGCTGATATGACGGAAACCATCGTCTATCGTCCGCCGCTCCGCGATTTTGACGCAGCCGCTCCGGCGTTTCGCTGGCTCGAAGACGATTGTGGGCTCGATCGATCCGGCGCGGAGCAAGCGGTCGAGTATATCGTTGCCGGCCGGTCCGTGCTCGGCGCGGTCCCCACACAAGCAACGATCGTCGCGGAGCGTTTCTTCGACGAAAGCGGCGGAATGCAACTGGTGATTCACGCTCCGTTCGGCGGCCGGATCAACAAGGCGTGGGGGCTCGCGCTTCGGAAACGCTTTTGCCGTTCGTTCAATCTCGAGTTGCAGGCCGCGGCAACGGACGAAGGCATCAATATTGCCTTGTCGGATCAGCACAGCTTTCCCCTTGCGGATGTTTTTCGTTTTCTGCATCCGGCTACGGTTGGAAAGGTGCTCGAGCAAGCGGTCCTCACTTCGCCGCTCTTCACGACGCGCTGGCGCTGGGACGCGTCACGCGCCCTTGCGCTGCTGCGCTTTCAGGGAGGACGAAAGGTGCCTCCCCAAATTCAACGCATGCGCGCGGACGATCTTCTGGCCGCTGTATTTCCCGATGCCGCGGCGTGCCAGGAAAACATCTCAGGTGAAATGCAGATTCCGGACCATCCGCTGATTCGCGAGGTGATGAAGGACGCGCTTACAGAAGCAATGGACCTGGAAGGCCTGACGGACCTCCTGCCGCAGATTCTCGATGGACGCATTCGTTGTTTGGCTGTCGATACGCCCGTCCCATCGCAGTTTTCTCACGAAATACTCAACGCGAATCCGTTTGCTTATCTGGACGATGCGCCGCTGGAGGAGCGCCGCGCGCGCGCCGTCGAAATGCGGCGCGTGCTGCCCGAAACCGTCGCCTCCGATATCGGTCGCCTGGACTCCGCCGCGATCGAGGAAGTCCGCAAGGATGCCTGGCCTGACGTGCGCGATGCCGAGGAACTTCATGACGCACTGGAAACGCTGATCGCTCTGCCCGAGCCCGGCGCGCCGCGAGATTTCCACTCGGAAATCAACGGCGCGAGCCCGTCACCGGAACTTCATGCGCTGGAAGGCGCGGTGGCCGAATCAATTCCTCAATGGCAAAACTTTTTTGAAGATCTGGCCTCGCAAAGCCGAGCCGGAAGAGCACGCATATCCGGCCGCAATTACTGGATAACAGCCGAACGAACAAAACTTGTGGCATCGATATTTCCTGGGATCAGTTTCGATTCGTCCATCGCCAAAATTGAACAGCCCGCGCCGACGAGAGAGGAAGCCTTGTCCGCGCTTCTAAGCGGCTGGCTGCAACATTCAGGCCCGGTTCACGCGCAGATTCTCGCGCGTCTGTTCAATTTGCCGGACTCAGAAATCTCCAATTCGCTATTGCGGATCGAGGCGACAGGCGCCATCTTGCGCGGCCACTTTACTGACAACCGGTCTGACGGCATAGAGTGGTGCGAGCGAAGATTGCTTTCACGAATTCACCGCCTCACGGTGGGAAAACTCCGCAAGGAGATCGAACCGGTGACGGCGGCGCAGTTCATGCGCTGGCTGGCGCGGTGGCAGCACGTTGCTCCCGGAACGCTGGCCCTCGGAGAACGCGGGATGCTGGAAGTCCTGCGCCAATTGCAAGGCTACGAAGCGCCTGCAAGTTCCTGGGAAAGCGAGATTCTCAAGCGGCGCGTTGCTGACTATGATCCAGCGACCTTGGACAATCTTTGTTTGAGAGGAGCGGTCGGATGGGGCCGTCTGTCTCCACATCCCGCGATGCTGCACGAACGCGGAGAGCGCGGCCGCCGCATTGTCCCCAGCAGCATCGCTCCCATCACTTTTTTTGTGCGCGATGACGCCGACTGGATGGCTTGCCGCCACCATAGCGCAGGAGTAGACGATCGAAGTGGACTGAGCCGCGGCGCAAAAGAAGTTCTCGAACTGCTCGGAAGCCGGGGCGCATTGTTTTTTGCGGACATCGTGCGGGGAACGCGCAAACTGAAGTCCGAGGTCGAAGCCGATCTCTGGGAACTCGTCGCCGCGGGCATGATCACCGCGGACGGGTTTGACAATCTGCGCGCTTTGATCGACCCAAAACGCCGAGCAGGCCAGGGCAGGGGGCGCACCCTGCGTCCTCGTGACAGCGGAGGACGTTGGTCTCTGCTCTTCACGGATCGGGCGGACGATCGAGCTCCGGCCATCGAGTCCACGTGCTGGATGCTGCTGAGACGCTACGGAATTGTATTCCGCGAGCTGCTTACGCGCGAATCGATTCAGCTTACGTGGCGCGAAGTGCTCATTGCAATGCGCCGACTCGAAGATCGCGGTCAAATACGCGGCGGCAGATTCGTCAGCGGCTTCCTCGGCGAGCAATTTGCGCTGCCGGTAGCAGCCGACTCGTTGCGAGCCTCACGATCCCAGGAGCCGACTCGGGAAGTGATTCGCATCGCGGCCGCGGACCCGCTGAATCTGGTTGGGATCATTCTGCCCGGCGATCGCGTTCCCGCCAATTCAGGCCGCTCCTTCAATCTGCGTGATGGCGTAGTTGTAGAATCGGATCCAAGTCCAATCGAAAACCTGAGGAACGCCCGCGCCGGTTAATTCGGCATTGAAATTGACAAAATCCCGCCAGGCAACGCTCGTCCCATGCGGATTGCTCACTTCGTTGGAGAGGGGACCCTGGCATTTTACTCGCGATTGATTCCGGCAACGACAGTCTCAATCACTGAGAAGAGTTCTTCCAACTCGACAGGTTTTGACACGTAGCCATCCATGCCGCAGGCCAAGCAACGCTCTTTGTCGCCTTTCATGGCGTGGGCGGTCAAGGCAATGATCGGCGTATGAGTTAAATTGTCTTTTTCTCTTTCGCGGATCAGTTTCGTCGCTTCAAATCCGTCCATTTCCGGCATCATCACATCCATCAGAACAATGTCGAACGGCTGTTTCTCCAGAGCTTTCAATGCTTGCCGCCCATTCTGTACGAGGACGACGCTGTGCCCTCTCCTCTCAAGAAGCCGGACAATAAGCCTTTGGTTGATGACATTGTCCTCCGCCACAAGGAAAGAGAGACATTTCGTCTGTTCACCAATAGTATGCCGAGTCACCAGAGTTCTTTTTCCGGGCTTAGCCGGAACTTCGGCCAAAACGCGAAGCAAGACTTCGCGCAATTCCAACCTGTCGAACGGCTTGCTGAGGTACGCGGCGACTCCAAGCTCCAGGCAGCGGGCCGCATCCCCACGTTCGCCGCTCGAAGTGAGAATCACGATCTTTATGTTGGACAACCACGGCTCCCGGCGAATTGCTTCCACAAGCCCGAACCCATCCACTCCGGGCATATGTGCGTCGGTCAAGATCAGAGGTAGCCGGGCGCCCGATGCCTGTACTTGCCGAAGGGCTCGAATCGCCGCCGCCGCAGTTCCAACAACCGTTGGCGTCATCTTCCAACGGAGGATCGAATCCTCGAGAATCCGCCGATTCGCTGCATTGTCGTCCACCACCAAGACCGGCACGCCAGCAAGCTGAGAAACATCGAGCGACTCAGCCGGCAACGCTGCGACTCCAGGGCCAACTTGAACTGTGAAGTAAAAAGTCGAGCCCTTTCCGGCTTCACTCTCGACCCAAAGCTTCCCGCCCATCAGACCCACGAGTTGACGTGCGATCGTCAGACCCAGCCCGGTGCCGCCGTACTTGCGTGTGGTGGAAGAATCTGCCTGGGAGAACGCGCCGAAAATCTGATCCTGCTTGTCCACCGAGATTCCGATCCCGGTATCTCGGACGCTGAACCGTAAGATTGATCCCTCGGAGCCTTGTGCCTCCAACCGTACATTGGTTTCTATTTCGCCTCTCTCCGTGAATTTGATCGCGTTGCCGACCAAATTCACAAGGACTTGACGAAGGCGAGTAGGATCGCTGACGACGGTAGCCGGCACTTCCGGACGCACGTCAAAAATGAACTCCAAGCCCTTTTGCTGTGCCTTGATCGCAAGCATCTTTACAACTTCACCCAGACTCTTCCGCAAGTTGAAGCACATACAGTCCAGCTCCAGCTTGCCCGCCTCCATCTTGGAAAAATCCAGAATGTCGTTGAGGAGAGTCAGGAGCGTATCCGCGGATGTCTTGACCATGTTCAGGTATTCGGATTGTTCGGGGTTCAGCTCAGTGTCCAGCACAAGTTCGGTCATTCCAATGATGCCATTCATTGGCGTCCTGATTTCATGGCTCATGTTGGCCAGGAACTCGCTCTTGGCGCGATTGGCGGCTTGTGCTCCTTCCTTTGCTTTCACCAATTCGGATTCCGCTCGCTTTCGTTCGTTAATGTCTTGGACGATGCCGTAGATCGCCACGACGGAGCCGTCAGGTCCGCGCCGCGGTTCGCCCCGTAGCGTTGTCCAGCACGTCGTGCCGTCGTCCCGGATCATCTCGACTTCGATCTCGTCCGGCGTTCCCGTCTCGATCACCCTGGCTGCCGCGGCCGTCAATTTTTCCCAGCTTGTCGCAGTGTAGAAGCGCGATAAGGTTTGAAATGTCGGCGTCGGCAAATCGGGGTCGCGGCGAAGAATGAGATTCAATCCGAGGGACCAACCGAGGGTACCGGTTGCCAACGTCCAGAGAAAATTCCCCATCCCCGCCATGCGTTGCGCATCGATCAACTCCGATTCCCGTTTTTCTCGTAGTTGTTCCTGTTTTTTGCGCTCGGTGATGTCCTGAGCGATGCCCAGCACTCCAAGGAGCCTGCCTTCCGAATCTTTGATTTGGCTCGAACTCAGAAAGGCGGGCATGTCGGTTCCATCGCCGCGAGGAATTAGGCATTCGCCCCTCCAGCCGGCGCCCTGATAGCTCTGGGCAGCTATTTCCTCGTTCAATCCGGGGGAATTGTTGGCCGATAGGAAGACGCCGAAATGCTTCCCCCGAGCTTCGTCTTCGGAATAACCGAGAGTTTGACGGAAGGCTCGGTTGGAAAAAGAAAGACGGCCCTCCGGGTTTGCCACACCGATCAGCTCGGAACTGCCTTCCAGGGCCTGCGCCAGGAGGTAGAGCTGATCCCGGGTATTGTTGCGATCGGTAAAGTCCTCTTTGATAGCGACAAAGTGAGCGATCTCTCCAGCACCGTCGCGCACCGGGCTGATGGTCATATGCTCGGTGTATAGCGAGCCGTCTTTGCGGCGATTTGTCAGCTCTCCTTGCCATTGATTTCCGGAAAGGACTGTTTCCCAAAGGATCTTGTAGAAGGATGGAGGGTGCAGGCCGGACTTGAGCAGGCGTGTGCCCTGTCCGACTACGTCTTGACTGGAGTATCCTGTCAGCCGTTCAAATGCGGGGTTGACCCAAACGATGACTCCTTCGCGGTTGGTAATCATGACACCGTTGGCAGTCGCTTCCAGTGCAGCGGATTTCAGCTTGTCCAGCTGATTGTCCTGGTCGCCGATGCCGGCGCTGTGCACGTCTTGTTGTTGATAAGACATCGCAATTTCTCGAAAGAGATGCTCATTTCCCCAGTTGTTCCGCCCGCTCATCCGTGGATTGGAGCCTGCATGGCAGATGGCGTGGCCTTGCTCGCGTTCGCGGGAGCTTCACCCAGCACCTCTCGAATCTCCCGAGCAATTGCTTCGGTTCGATAGGGCTTCTGAATAAAAGCGAAACTGGGAGCAAGAATGCCTTGTCGAGGAATTACATCGTCCGTGTACGCTGACGTGAAAATGATCTTTATCCCCGGACATTCTCAAAACTTCGTCCAAGTAAAAATCTCCCGCATCGCCGCACGTGTTCCTGCTGCCATCTCTGGAAATTACGTCCGGCCGTTCCCTTGCGAAGACAAGTCAAGCAAAGGTTCGACCCGAAAAGGGGTTTACCTCAATGGAAGGGGAGAATCGCGACTGCAATAGCCGTTCCCAAGAACGGCTCGAGCAGGATTAAGCAAGCCCACAGAAGAGCTCCTTAATATTACTCTCAATTCCTATCGATGGCGAGCGTTCCAGAGATCATTGTCCTATGCATCCATAGCCCGCGGCGAAAATCGGGATAGTCTCACGCCATCGTGGACGTACGATGGACCGAAATTCAGGAGGGCGACGAGGAAAACGCTCCGCTAATTCACTGATTCTATTAGGTGAAAATGGCGGGGCCGACGAGACTCGAACTCGCGACCTCCTGCGTGACAGTTCTAAAAGTGGTGATGACAGCGAGTGACGCGAGCGGCCAGAAGTGACGCCAAGTGCTTGCGGTGACTCGCATTTGGCCTCGCAGCGACGGACAGGAGTTGTCTGATGCGGACACCCCCGGACTGGGCTGCTCAAGCAGGGTTACGTCACAAATCACGTCACACTGCGAAGGGAAGGGCAGCATTATGCTTTGGGCCGACTGGGGGGCAAAATCGAAATGACGCGAGCATGTGCAGTCAGGAGCCTCAGACAAATTTTTTGCGGAATCCAGGCACCTCTATACAAACTAGGAAATTCAGCATTTGTGGCTGCCTTTATGGTAAACTGCGTTCCCCAGCTTACCCCCGCAATCTAACTCAGGTGAGTGTCTCCGATGCGAACCGTTCGCTTTCCAAAGACGAATATCCGTGTACCCCGCCAGCTAAGATGGTGGGAAGCTCTGTCAGCGATCTGCATCTTCGGGGCGATTCTCGTTGCCAATGTCTATGCGCTGAGTTGGGATGCGCTGTGGCCCGCCGCGTCCATTCTTGGGGCAAGCCTGCTTTCTCTGTTCTGCCTAGTTGTCGGCCCCGCCAAGACTTGCGTTGAAGTGTGGAGAATAGTTCGCTCGCGGCGTGATTTCGGGGATGGAGCGGAAGCGTACATATCTTCGCTCAATAGTCAGTTGGATGATCTTCGGCGGGAGCTTGAAGAATTGAAATGTGAAATGGAGAAATTACATAGGAAGGCGTATGTCAATAGCGTCGCCCGGCATGGCAAAGCGAAGACAATAAGGCTACTGTCTCCCCCAGCGTCGAGGTGTTGGTGATTCTCGTAACAAGGAGCGGCCTATTCCCAACGCGAATGTGCCCTTGGAAATTCATTTCTGCGAGACGTAATCGGCGCTGATACCAATGGTGTCGGGCTTGAAACAGACGATCGGTTTTGGCGCAGCTTGTATGCCGGTGCGAATCAGGAATTGCAATGCTTCTTCCATCGCCTTCTTGGTTGCCTTTTCCGAATCGTGGTTAAATTTGTAGGTGCCGAAAACAGCCGGAGCTACGATGCAGCCCGCCTCGTAATCCACTACATAGATTTCAACCGTTGCGCTGTGATCGGTTACGGGCACGTCCATGGTCTGCCACGTTACGCTATTTTCCGTTGCATGGATTGTGTCATCACCGACGCGACCCGAAATCGTAGTTTGCGTCTGCGACGTGGGGACAGAGCGCCTAAAGACGACGGTGCTGGCGATATCCGTCCACGTCATGATGTAGTAGGGATGAATCTTGTCTTTGCAGATGCCGGGTGACTTCTTTCCATTATGGCTGACCTCGTCCCAGTCAATCTCACCCGCGCGTTGCATAATTAAACGCGCCACGTCCTGATTAGTTGGTTGCCCCGCAAAGGTCATGACGCCGTTTTTTGGAAGCTCGTATAGCAAGTCAAAACTGGTGCAGGTTGGTTTATCCGTCTTTTGGGGATCGCCAACAACTGTTTTCTCTTGCCCGAGCGCGGGCACGGCTGCAAATAAACAGGTAGCGACAAGTAGTTTCCACATTCGGCACCTCACTCATGATTTGTATCGCCCGTAATCCCATTCGGTGGTGCTCGTAACGATACTACGGGAGACTGCCGCTTGGAAACGACATCCAAGTGGCCACGTTACGAAAGAGATTCGGGCAGCGCCTGCGAGAGATTCGAGTACAACGCGGCATGACTCAGGAGCGTTTCGCCGAGGCGTTAGATATTTCCGTGGATTTTCTGAGCCTCGTCGAACGTGGTAGGAATGCACCTTCGTTTGAAACCTTAGACAAGATCGCCAAACGATTGCGGATTCCTGTTGCGGACCTGTTCACCTTCAAAACAACAGGCTAATTCGGCGGGCGCGACTTCTCTTCATCCTCAAATATTTTCTTCCGGTCGCGGACAACCTCGCGGGCGCGTTCGATGCCAAGCTCTGGTTCGCTCTCTAGGAGTGACAGCCCTTCCGGGTCCGCCTTGAGTACCCAACGCGCCAATTTCATGCGCTCGCCGTTGTTCGGACCGTTGAGACCTTCCGCGATGACGTTCAGGGCATCCGGTTCTATGAATTTCTTCGTCTGTCCGGATGGGTCTCTTGCTTCGATGATCCTTTGCGCTGCTTCGGTCCGCAATTTCGGATCATGTAGGGCCTTCGCGCGTACTTGAAGGTCCGTCAAGTTGCGAATCTTCTTTGGGAGTTTCGACATGTAGATTTCCTCTTATCAGGCATTGGATTACCAATCTGCTATAATGATTCAAGAGGAAGAGAACAGGCTATCTGACTGACCGCTATGGCCCTTACCAAATACCGCCGACGCCGCGACCAACTCCGGGAGCAAATCATAGAGCTACGGGAGCAGGGCAAGACGTTCGATCAAATTTGCGCGGACTTAAAAACGACGACCCGCACCGTTCGCCACGTTCTCCATGCGACCGAGGCAGAGCGCGAGAGGCAACGACGTGCCCATGAGCGCGCGTTGTTCCTCACGCCGAAAGCCCTAGGCGCCATAGAGCAGCAGTTGGACGAAGGCAATGGCACTCTTGGTCTGCGCCTGCTTGAGGACCTCGGTGTCGTGGGGCGCGAGGCGATTCACGTTCAGGTTAACGCCCAGAACGCTCAAGTCAACCTAAGCAACGATACCTTGGAGGCAGCCAAGGCTGTTGCTGCGGCGATGAGGTCGGCGACGAACAATGACCTGCCCCGGCTGACTGAATCCAGCCCGCAAACTCAGGACTAGGTTCCGAGGCTCGGACAGTAAGCCACGCGATTCCGAGTTTCATCTCCCTTGACGCCCCCCGGTCCCAATCACCCCCCATTTAAACGGCGTTCCCGTCGAAGTCCGCGGGAGGCATTCCTCGGTGGGCGGATCAGCGTTGCCCTACCGGCCTCGCACACCCCGCTCGGCCAATCTAGGGTGCGACCGCTTTATCAGTGGCACATTGCGCGGAATTGAAGTCCCGCGAACGCCTTCGCCTGCCAGTGCGTAAAAGAGAGTGTCAGAACCGCCGTTGCCGCCAAAAGTGCAGGGGATGCGCCATACCCTCACACTGTCTGCATTTTGATGTATTCCGTTCGTTGTGAGTCGCTTGGGTGTCCGATGTGGAAATTGGACAAAGCAGGGCACTACTGGACGTGTCCGATTCTCGAACCGGACATCTAACCTACAGAGAGAGAGACCATTATCTAATTGAGAATCCATAAACTGATGTATCGAGCGTCGGCTATTGGAGCAAAGATAGACTGCCATCGCTCCCTTCGCTGAGATAGCCCTTTCTGATTAGTTCCCTAATGTGTGCATTTGCCTGGGAGCGGCTCAACGGTAGTAGCCGCGCGGCAGCATTTTTTGACTTCCATGGGCCGCCCGCTGCAATCAGCTTTCGGCGTGACTCCTCGACCCTCGGCGGCAGTGTCCTAACAATGGTATAGGAGTAGTCCTCCTGCGGGACTAGTTGAAGGAGTGGGATGTCTTGAATGATTCTGCCGAAGATGGCAATGTCGATGGTCTCGCCCGTCACTTCCTCACCCGTTCGGTCTTCCACCCGTTCCTGACACACAATCACATCGGACAACCGCTTGAATACTCCGGCCCCGAGACACTTGTCGGACCAGATGCGAGCGCCGATCCTCCTCAACAGTACGGGCTGCTTACGGCTAATCTCCATGTCCTCCCGTTTGCGGGTGTGATGCAGGATGACGAGGCAGTGTGACGGGCCACAGTGTGCGCGCAGTTTCAACAACACTTCCTTTATATCCTTGTTGCTGATGTCGCTCCGAGAGTGAAACATTTGCAGGGCATCCAAGAAATAAACTTCGGCAGAGTAGCTGGCCGCGAACGACTTCCAAAAGCGCGAGTTATTCACATCCAAATCAATGCCCTGGTTTATCAGGTCGCGGCCCTTCACAACGGTAAGGTTCGCGGCGATGGTAGCCTGTTCCTTGTCCGTGAACGTGTTCAGCATCGCGCGATACCGCAAGTCGATCTCATCTGCGGGATTCTCGGCATCGAGGTACACGACTGTCCTTGGTTCGGGAACGCGCAGCCCAAAGAAATCCTTTCCGCACGCAATGTGCATGCAGACTGATAAACAGACCATTGACTTGTGTGACTTCTCTGGCCCAAGCCACCCGTTCATCGTTCCCAGTGCAAACAAATCCTGTATGACCCACTCGCGCGGTGAATAGGTCTGTCCAGAACAGTAACGGGCAGTGGCTACGGCTGATTCCACGTTATTGATTTGCTCACTCAACGCCCACCGCCTCGCGCACCGCGCTTGGCCCGTGATTTCGCCTCTCGCTCTGCCAGCTTCATCTCACGGACATATTTAGCCCACGACTCGCACCACGGGCACCAATTACGGAATCGTTGCCACCACCCGCCGCACCCACGGCAACGCCACAGCACCACCGTCTTGCTGTCGGGGAAGCGGACAACCATCGTGTCACCAAGACGTTTGCCAACCAAAGATTGCGTTACTTCCTCGCCGATGAGCCTGCGAACGTGGCGGGGAACCCCGTGAATCGACCGCAACGGTCGTTCGAGACAGCGGAGGGCGGCTGGGCTGACCTTATTTCGCATGATGGGGGTTTCCTCGCATGGATAGGAACTCTGCGAGCGACTCGCGCCGCACCCTAACGCAGGTGCCGATGCGAACCACTCCCAACTGGCCGGAAACAATCGCACGACGAATCGTGCGCTCGCTGACTCGAAGGGACGCGGCGCATTCACGGATGGTGTAGGCCAGCGGCTCCCGCTGTGCATTTGCATCGCTGATGTTCATTGCTGATTGGTCGCCTCTCGTTGCTTTAGACGGGCATTGACAGCAGCGGCGGGAATGGCCCATTTGCGTCCCGACTTTGTTGCACCGGGCAACTTCCCTTCATACAAAAGGTCGCGGATGTATTTGAGCGTCACGCCCAAGCGAAAGGCCGCTTGCTGAACGGTCAAATTATTGGCTCGCTTCATTGCTCGCTCTCCTTAACACCAGCATTGACATTGTGGTGTTATTGTTCTATGTTAGCTTTAGATGTATAATATGCAAGACCTAAAACAGGTTGTGCGATTAGTGAGCGCGGAGACCTAAAGCACAGTGAAAACGCTCTATCCAGTTCGCGGGGTGCTTCGATTCGTAGGGCGACTGCCGAAAGAAACAAAAATAAGCGGCAGGCACGTCACTGGGACGCTTGGCCTCGTTCTCGCCGACATTGGCAACTGGCAGGAATCGCCGCATCGGGTTTTTGCGAATCTCCCTCGGTTTGACCTCGTTAAGAGCGACAATCTGGCTCTACTCAACGAACACGGTCGAATGCTTCGCCGCGATGCAGCCGGGAGGCTTCTCCCCGAACTGGTAGACCTGAAGGCGATGGAAAAGTTCGTAAAGAAGTATGGCAGTTTCCATGTAAATGATGACATCGACGAGACGAAAGACCACTTCGACTTGGATGCAGCAGATTTTACCGATGCTCAGGACAATCTGCGTAAGGCATGGGCAGGTGATAGCGGCGCGATGAGCGAGATCGAGGCGCAATTGAAATATCCGTTAGAAGCAAGGCTTTCCGTAAAGGCTGGAGGTGTCGAACTGACGACCGACAACTTGCGAAGCCTGATCTGCGTTTTATTCCTGCTCGACCGCGCAGCGGGCAAGACCGCCGTGTGTGCGAATCCTGAGTGTCCGGCTCCCTATTTCCTGCGAAAACGCAAAGATCAAAAGTTCTGCGAGCGAGGCCAGTGTACGGTCTATGCCCAGCGGGGATACGCGCTCGGTTGGTGGCAACGGAAAGGGTATGAGCGACGTGCCAAAAAACTGAAAGCCCAAGCAACGAAGCGAAATAGGGCCAGAGGACAGATGAAATCAAAACGTGGGAGGAAGTAGCTATGGCGACCTACAAGCGCGGTGATTTGTGGTGGTCGGATTTTGCTGTGAACGGTGTGCGGTACCGAGTGCCGCTCGACACAACGGACTGGCGCGAGGCCCTTAGTAAAGAGAAACAGAAAATTGCTGAAGCCGAGGCCGGGAAATTGACCCCGACCAGTCAGAAGTATGCCCGGCTTGCGTTCACTGAGGCCGCCGAACGCTACATTGCCGACCGACTGGCACACCTAGCCCCGCGCAGCATAGTTACTGAGAAAGAGCGGTTAAAGCCCTTGCGGGCCTTCTTTGGGGCCGTACCTTTGACGCGCATTTCGGCTGATAGCGTCCGTGAATACATCGGCCACCGGAAGCAACAAAATGCGGCCAATCGCACATTGAATATGGAATTGGGAATTCTTCGACGCATACTGAAGCGAGCGAAACGCTGGCACCTCATCGCTGACGATATCAAGCGGTTGCCAGAACGCCGGGACGTGGGCCGGGCACTGAGGCACGAGGAAAAGTTGAAGCTGTTGAAAGTCGCGGCTAGCAGACCGGAGTGGCAGATCGCGCGACTCGCTGCGACCATGGCATTGAATACGACGATGCGCTCTTGCGAAATTCGCGGGTTGCAGTGGCGGGACATCGACTTGATGGACCGCACGCTTACGGTACGACACAGCAAGACCGAGGCGGGTGAGCGCGTTATCCCACTGAATGCGAACGTGTGGGCCGCCATTCTGGAATTGCGCGAGCGAGCAAAGATTCTGTGTGGTGAACCTCAACCAAACTGGTACGTGTTCCCACACGGCGAAGGGCAGGGGCCTGTCACACGCCCGAAGAATAGGCCAGGGCCGGAAGCGGTCACAGTGAAGCCTGACCCGACCCAACCAATGAGCACATGGCGTACAGCGTGGCGCAAGATCACGAAAGAAGCGGGATTACCTGGACTCAGGTTTCACGATTTGCGGCACCACGCGATCACAGAGCTTGCCGAGTCATTGGCGAGCGACCAGACCGTTATGGCGATTGCGGGACACGTCTCCCAGAAGATGCTGGCCCACTATTCGCATGTTCGACTTGAGGCGAAGAGGAAAGCTTTGGACGCCCTTTCGGGAGGGGTTTCAGGGGGAGTTACGTCACAATCAACGTCACAAAATTCTAGCGTGCAACCGCAAGTGATTGAAACAAATGGCGGGGCCGACGAGACTCGAACTCGCGACCTCCTGCGTGACAGGCAGGCGTTCTAACCGACTGAACTACGGCCCCGGTGTAGAGATTCTTGATTGGTGGGCAGTGCGTGATTTGAACACGCGACCTTCCGGGTGTAAACCGGACGCTCTAACCGCTGAGCTAACCGCCCAAAGCTTTTTAAGCTCTCAAATTGTAACATCTCGCGCCGCAATTTCATGAAGAGAAAAAGGGCCACCCGGATTTTTCACTGCCACGCCTCAGCAGCGAAAAAACAATCCGAGAAGGCCCTTTATCGAGAGTAACGTGTGGATACTCCATTCTCGAGCGGGACCTGAACCCGCGATTCGGGCGTGCGCTCAGTCCCCTGCGCCAGCCGGGGCGGATGGATACACCGGTAACGCAACGTGGTCACCAAACGCCGCCTTCAGTCCTTCGACTGCGCACTTCTCGTCTCCACCAATCTGCTCGCCGCCCCCTCCGACGCCCATCGCGCCGATCATCTGGCCATCGACAACGATCGGCACGCCGCCCGCGTTAGAGAAGAGATTAAAGTATGTGGTTTGCCGCGGCGTATTCGCCGGATTGTTCTTGAGGTTCGCATTGATAGCGGACGTGGGCTGTCGCGACTTCAGCGAGGTCTGCGCTTTCAGCAGCGCCGTCCGGATGTTGTTGTACGCTTGACCATCCATGCGCTCCATATGTACAAATTCGCCGGCATTGTCGAGGACGTAGATCGAGGCCGATCCACCCTTTGATGCCGCCCAGTCCCGGCAGCCGTGCGCGATCTTTTTCGCAGCGGCAAGTGAAATTTGATTGCCGTCAAAAACGTTGGCAGCGGCCTTGCCCGTCAACACATAATCCGCCGGCAGAGCCGACTTTGGGGCCGCAGTTGCGGCAAACTTCGGAACCGGCACCTTTTGGGCGTCAGGGTTCTGGCGCGGCGCGAGGTCTTCGGCAAGCGGCGGCACGGAGTCACCGAACACTTCCTGAAGTCCCTTGTGCCCGCAAATCTCATCGCTCCATACCGGCGGGTGTGGCGCGGACCCGCCCACGCCGACGAACCCAATGATTTGTTTGTTCACCACGATCGGCAGCCCACCCGAATTCGCAAATTCGCCGAGTTGAATGAACTGAAGCTCCGACATCGGATCCTGGATTGCCCGGTTCATCAGGAGCTTGCTTGGCGCGCGGGTCGCCATTGCTGCCCGCGCCTTCATATCAGCGGTGATAATGTTTAGATACCCTTGTCCATCCATGCGATCAAAATAAACGTGGTTACCGTTGCTATCGAGTACGATGATGCTGATCTGCACGCCCTGCGTGGTGGCGGCCTTCTCGCAGGCGTTGGCGACGGCTTCCGCCGTGGCCAGGTTGATCGTGGTGAAGTCCTGAATCTTTTCGGCGGCTTTGCCGCTGACGACGAATTTTTCCGGTACGTTTTGAGCGAACGCCGCGCCACACAGTGCGAGCGCGCCGGCGATCGCCAATCCAGCAATGCGAAGTTTCATTTCGTCCTCCCCTGACATTGGTTGCACAAATTTTGCTCAGGCCGCAGCAGGTCTGTCAATTCGGCCTTCGAGTTGGCCGAGTATAACCCTGTCGGGTACTTCCGCACCTCCAAATTCTTCCGCGTTCCTGTTGCGGCGCCAAAGAGGCAAGGAAAAATGTGCCTGCTACGACTCACCACAGTCTTATAATCACCGGGGGAAGAAAACCGATGTTTACGAACACTCCTGCGCGGCTCGTCATTTCTTGTGTGCTGGCGCTGTTGTTTGGGGCGCTAACCAACGTGTACGGGCAGCAAAGCTCAAAAATGGGAGAAGTGCGCTTCACTGCCGACTCGCAGGATGAACGAGACGCCGGCGTGTGGATCGACGGCAAATACGCGGGCTACGTCAAGGAACTCAAGGGAGACCGGAAAGTGCTGCTCCCCGCCGGAGAACATGAATTCGTCATCAAGCAAGCCGGATTCAAGGACCTCACCAAGAAAATTGTGGTGGACCCGGATCAAGCGCCCTTCCAGACGGTCGCCGTGGTGTTGGAAGAGAACACGAAGATGACGTATCCCGGAAGCAATGCCGCCGAGCTGCGCCTGGATATTCAGCCCAAGCGCGCGGCAGTTTTCGTCGACGACAACTACATGGGCCATGGCGGCGATTTTGGCGGCAGGTTTCATTCCATGCTGGTAAGCCCCGGCAAACACCGGCTCAAGATCACTCTCGACGGCTATCAGACCTATGAGACGGAAATCGAAGCGGTCGCGAGCAACAAGTCACAGATGAAAATTGTTCTGGAGAAAGGCAGCAACGCGCCGCCAGGGCAATGATGTTGCCTGGATTCTCTTCATGAAGGCATCGACTACGCTGCCCTAAGGTGAGATTTCCTCAAGAGCGCGCTCGCGCGTTTCCACCGTACCGAATGAAATTGCCGCGCCTGCGAGCGACATCATTCCAAACAAGAGAAACACGCCGCTCACTCCGTAGCCTGTCAGCGCGAATCCGACAATTGCCGGTCCCGCCGTCGACGCAACTCGCAACCACGCGCTCGCCGCGCCTGTTCCAAGACTTCGCAACCGCGTAGGATAAATTTCAGTCGTGTACAAGTAGACCAGCATCGAATTCCCGGAAATGAACGTGAAGCTGATCGCCACCAGAACGATGACTTCGCGCGGATTGGCAGCCCCGCGAAACCAGATGGCAATCAGCGGCGCAGCCCCCAAGGCGTAGGCCAGGATGAACCACGGCCTGCGCCCCAAATGATCCACAAGCATGGCACAACAGAAAGCACCGGCCAGGCCGGCAAGATTGATGATCACGCCATATCGGAGCGCGTCCGCGACGCTATATTTGTAGTACGTCCGAAAAATCGTAGGCAGCCAGGTATTGACGCCGTAGGTCACGAAATAAGTCGTGATCCAGATGAACCAGACAACGATGGTGCGGAGGCGATAGATCCCCCGAAAAAGTTCGAGCCGAGAAGTTTCTCGCCGTGGAGCGGGAGCGATTGGCAAAGGTTCAGGCGTCGAAGAAATCACCGCTCCGCTCGAGCGGGCCGCACTCTCCATCTGTCCGACGATCAGCTCGGCTTCCTCAAACCGCCCTTTTGATACGAGCCATCGGGGCGATTCCGGAAGAATATTTCCGGCGAAAAGCACGAACACCAGGATCGCCGGCAATCCTCCAATCATAAACATGGTCCGCCATCCAAACAGCGGCACCAGCCAAAACCCCAGCAGGGAAGCGCCGACCAACCCGATCGGAAAAATCAATTGGTAGAGGAGGAAGAAGCGTCCCC
This sequence comes from uncultured Acidobacteriota bacterium, assembly GCA_963768275.1. Taxonomy (GTDB): domain Bacteria; phylum Acidobacteriota; class Terriglobia; order Acidiferrales; family UBA7541; genus Palsa-360. The sequence continues at coordinate 499,935 of CAVYHH010000021.1, read as the reverse complement.
GGCCCTTGGCGCGCGAGATTTCGTTGATGTAAGCCGCCGCGACGGGAACTTCTCCTCCTAGTCCGATCCCTTGAATCGTGCGAAACAACAAGAGCGAGGGAATATTCCAGGCCACGGCGCAGAGAAGGCTCATCAGCGAGTAGAGCGCGATCGTAATCTTCGCGCATCGCAGTCTTCCGATGCGCTCCGCCAGCCAGCCAAAAAATAGCGCTCCCACAATCTGGCCGATGAAGCTCGAAGAAATCAGCACGCCAATGGTTCGCGGCGCGAGTTTCCAAACTCCGATCAGTGAGGGAAGGACGTACGCGATCGCTAACACATCAAACGCATCGAAGAATGTGGCGCTGCCCATGACCAGTAGCGCCCTGATGTGCCAGGGACTGACCTGGGTCCGCTCGATTCTTGTGAGAAGCGAAGCTGCTCGCCGGTCATCGGAGGCAAAAGCCATTCCGTTATCCAACTTTGGTGGAAAATTCAGCTGCATACAGATGCAGGAGACGGTGCACACCCGCGCACCGGCACGGATGAAATGCCACTCTATATTTTGCGGATAGTTAGGGCAAACATTAAATCGAGGAGAGGTTTGGTAGGACAGCCACTCTTGGCTGTCCTACAAAAACGCAAACAGACCTAGCACAAAGTATTCGAGACTAGAACCAACGCAGGAGTTTCTTCAGACCTGTACAAAACCCGCTGCCCGCGCCTGAACGGCTGATAACCTGGTCTCTGCTTTATCGATTACCGAAAGGCCAAGCTTCTTGAGCAATTCATAAATCGCATCAATCTCAACCTGGCGGGGAAGCGGCATCGGGGGACGCATATAGGGATTCGGAATTAAACCTCGAAGCCACGCTGCGGTTTGGTATCGGGTATGCAGGCGGCCCATGTCGGCGATGTATTCATGCAGCTGCACTAGGCCGCCGTCCCAAATCTTGCAAGCCCCCTCGAGGTCCCTGCGCTTCCAGGCTTCGAGGTGGTCGAGCATCGGTTCGAACGCGAAGTTCCAGAAGCCGCTCAGCGTCCCATCGAAAAACCCGGTGGCATTGTATTCGTGAAAGCGGCTGGCGAGCGCGCCGAGTACCGCTACGTGCCGGTCGAGCGACCTGAGCCCCTGCGCAATGATTCGAAATCCGTCGTAGCCGTAAGTCATCTTCCAACCGACGATATTAGGGATTTCGCGGCAGATTTGGAGCGTCGCGTTCAACGGCAAGCCGGGAGAAAACGGCGGTCGCGAGCCGGAAACAGGGTGAGTAATAATCGGCAAATCCACTGCTTTATCCTGCGCCTTAATCATGTCTGCCCACACTTCGGGATACATGTCGGCGTCCCAGCAGGAAGTGACGTCTTGCGCGCCGCCGGGAGGCGTTACAAAGATTCCATCCGCTCCCAAGGCTTTCACGTCCCGCGCCGTGGCAACAGTTTCCTCCGTTGTCAGAGCCCAGGTGCCGGCGAAGATGGGAACTTTTCCGTGAGCCTCCTCCATGGCGATCTCGAGGACTCGCCGTTTCTCCGCGCGAGTGAGGTAAAAGATTTCTCCCGCCTCCGGATTTATGCACAAGCCGCCGGTCTTCAGAAAGCGAGGTTCACGCAGGAAATATTGAATGAACCGGCGATAGGCCGGCTCATCGATTTGCAGCGACTCGGTCAATGGAAGCAAAATCGCGACATAGTACCGGTCCGCGATATTCGTGTTAATCATAGAGGCTCCTCCAAAATGGCAGCCGGCCGGCCTGGCATGGTTGAAGTCTTTTCGTGACTGGCGAGGGGTTCCCGCATATTCGACGTCACAAAGCTTTCCCAGGCGACGCGGCGGAGAAAACTTGACGGCGTGATTTAATCTTAGTCATACTGCGCGCCGATGACTTCCAACAATTGCAACGCATATTATCACGTTTCAAGCGGCACGAAGCGGCGCGACCGCGCGAATCTCACCCGGCGGGACTTTCTCGCCGTGGTGTCCGCTATCGGCGCCGGAGCGCTTTTTTCTGGCCATTCAATGGCCGCCTGGCCCGCCGCCGCGAATCCAGGCCGCATCGATATTCACCATCACTTCCAACCGGATAATTATTTCGCCTTCCAGAGGGCGCACAACATGGGCTTCGACACGAATCAATGGAGCCTGGCGAAAGATTTGGAAGACATGGACAAGGCGGGAACAGCCATTGCCTTTTTGTCCCTCACGACTCCAGGATTTACATTCGGAGAAATCAACGAGGTAAGAAAAGTCTCGCGAGGCTGCAACGAGGCGGCCGCGAAACTGGTCGCAGATCATCCAGGGCGCTTCGGAAGTTTCGCCACGATTCCTCTCTCGGACACCGAGGGCGCTCTCCACGAAGCCGAGTATGCGCTCGACACTTTGAAAGCGGACGGCCTCTCTCTCTTTTCCAACTACGGGGACGTATGGCTGGGTCACTCGACTTTCGCGCCCGTTTATGAGGAACTGAACCGGCGTAAGGCGTTGATCTACGTTCATCCGGTCCTTCCAAACTGCTGCGCGAACCTGAGCGTGGCGAAGGATGGCGTGCCCAACGAAATCGCCATGATCGAATTTGGGACGGACACGACACGCGCCATTGCCAGCCTGATCTTCAGCGGCATGACCACGAAATTTCCTGATATCACCTGGATCTTTGCGCACGGCGGCGGCACCATGCCCTTTTTGATCGAACGATTTTTTCAGGGAGGAACTTCCGCGGAAATCGTCCCGGGCATTCTGACCAAGGGGCAGGACCAGCCGCCGGTAAAGAATTTGCCCGCAGGCGAAGTCATCCTCCGCGAATTGAGAAAATGTTATTACGACACAGCGCAAATCTCGAACCCAGTCGCCCTCGGCGCGCTCCGCAAGGTCATACCCGTTTCTCAGATCCTTTACGGCACCGATTACTGGTATCGAACAGCGGTAGAAAGCGTTCGGGGCCTGGACACGAGCAAAGTATTTAGCGCGGAAGAACTGCGCGCCATCAACCGCACTAACGCTGAAAGAATCCTTCCGCGTTACCGCAAGGTCTGACGCCGCTGTTCCAGAAGTTCAAGTAGGACAGCCACTCTTGGCTGTCCCCTTTGGCCCAGCCGGGATCGAGCGGGACAGCCAAGAGTGGCTGTCCTACAAAGTTTCGTAAACCTTGACACGACGCGGCGGCGGGCATATCGTCGCGAAACAACGAGGAAGGCAATCACCCCAAAGTCGAGCGCGCAATGGGAAGCTATCAAGTTTCAGGAGAACGCCAGATGGCAACCACAAACCCGCAGCCATTAGAACGAAACCGGGAAAATGAGTCGGCGATCGAGTTGGGCGACGCAGACTTGGTGCGCACGGGTCCCGGCACTCCGGGCGGGCGTTTCATGCGGCGTTTCTGGATGGCCGTCGGCCGCAGCCTGGATCTTTCGAAGGGCAGAACGAAACCGATCCGCATCATGAGCGAGGACTACGCTCTTTATCGTGGCGAATCGGGCAAAGCCCAGGTCATCGACTATCGCTGTCCGCATCGCGGCGCGCAGATGCACCTCGGCGAGGTGGAGGGCGACGATATCCGGTGCATCTACCACGGCTGGAAATATGACTGTACAGGACAGTGCGTCGAACAGCCTGCGGAAGATTCCAGCTTTGCCCGCAAAGTCAGAATTGGCAGCTATCCGACTCGCGAATATATGGGCCTCATCTTTGCTTACTTCGGCGAAGGCGAGCCGCCGCAGTTTCCGCCGTATCCGGGTGAGAGGCCTGACGCCATCGTCGATTTGTGGAACGTCGAACATGTGCCGTGCAATTATTTGCAGTGTTTTGAGAACAGCATGGACGAGACGCACGTTGCCTTCGTGCACCGCCCGGGCGGATCCCACAAGAATATCGCCGATCTGCCGGTGGTTGGCGCGGAAGAGACAGATTGGGGCATGCTGCGTCTCGGAACTCGCGCGAATGGTAAGGTCCGACGCAGCCTGCACTACATGCCGAACGTTACGCGAGTGATCGTGCCGCCCGTCGCAGGGATGGATGGCGTGGGCGGATGGGTGGAAATTTTTTTCAATTTCACGCCGATTGACGACGAGAATCACATGTGGCTGATCACCAGCAACGTGACCGTGAGTGGACCGGAGGCCGAGGCGTATCGCGCCAAGCGAGCCGAATATCATGAAAAGATCGCCGCGGCTCGTCCCGCGCGAGACCTCGCTATGGAACTCATGGAGGGCCAGCATCAGTTCTCCGAGATGAAGCATCCGGACCTGGTGATCGTCCAGGACATTGCGGTGCAGGCCGGCCAAGGGCGGATTGCCGACCGACAGCATGAGCGGCTCGGCCGTTCGGACGCGGCCATCATCCTATGGCGAAAAATCCTGGCCCGTGAGCTGCAAGCCGTGGCCAAAGGGCACCCAGGGAAGAATTGGACTCGCCCGCCCGCGGACGAGTTGCCAACCCTGGCTTCTGACGATTGGCGCCCGTGGATCACATCCGGCAGTTTTCTATTGCTCAAGAATGAAGGGACTCTCCAATGGCCGACCCGAGTGAAGAGAGACTCGTTCCACATCTTGCGTCCGATCCAAGTTGCGGGCCCTCCCTGAGCGGCGTTTCGCGCAGAACAGTGCTCAAGCACGTGGCCGCAATAGGTGCAGGCGCCGCTCTTTCAACCGGCTCGGTGCTTGCGGCGATGCCGCGCATCGATTCCAATCCCAAACGCGGGCGAATCGATGTGCACCATCACATGCTTCCCCCTTTTTACATGGACCTGCGGCGCGCGGTCCCCGATGTTGGAGCAATGCCCACGTGGTCGCCGTCCAAATCGATCGATGACATGGAGAAGAATGGAGTTACGACCGCGATGCTGTCACTCGCCGTGTCCGGCGTCACGTTCGATGCAGGAGAAGCTGGGCGCAGCCTGGCGCGAAAGAGCAATGATTTCGGCGCGCAGCTCGTGAGGGACCATCCCGCGAATTTCGGCCTGTTGGCGGCCCTGCCTCTGCCGGACCCAAAGGGCAGCCTCGCAGAAATGGAATACGCGCTAGATACGCTTCGCGCGGATGGCATCGCGTTGCTGAGCAGCTACGGTGACAAGTGGCTGGGCGACGCAACCTACGCGCCCGTTTTCGAGGAGCTGAACCGTCGCAAGGCCGTCGTGTTCGTTCATCCGAACGCGCCGAGCTGCTGCGCGAATCTTCAGGTGCGCGTGCCGGCGTCCACTATCGAATTCTATTTCGACACGACTCGCACGATCGAGAGTCTACTCATGAGTGGGACTTTCTCCCGGTTTCCGAATCTCCGGTTTATTTTTTCTCACGGTGGGGGAGCCATGCCCATATTGGCGAACCGCATGGCAAGACTCTTTCCCAAAGACCTGGCGGCTCAAGCGCCCAATGGCGTTCTCTACGAATTAAAGCGCCAGTATTACGACACGGCCAGCGCAACGAACCCGACTTCGCTCACCGCCATTCTGAGCATCGTCCCCGGCACCCAAATTCTTTTTGGAAGCGATTTTCCATTTCTCTCTGCGGGGGAACCCGCAAGCGACTTGATGCATTCCGGGCTGCCTGAAAATACCATTGAGGCGATTAACCGGGGCAACGCGGCGCAATTGTTCGAACGCCTGCGGGCATAGTGGCGCTTGTGAATCTTGCGATGCGGCTGCCCCCCGGCGCGGGAGCAACGCTCCTGGGAGTCGCGACGAATTTGAAATTAGGGATTCCCAGTAAAACCGATTTTCAAGGTATAGTATGGCCGCAGAAAGAAACCTGAGGAGGAAATACAATGAGAAAGAGACTTACGCTATTGGTCGCTGTTCTGGCATTTTCGTTGGTGGCGGGAGTTGCCAGCATCGCCGCGCAACAACAAGCTGCTCCGCCACCCCCTTCCAAATTCAAGCTGATGAGTTCCGCATACGCGGAAGGCTCCATGATCCCGACCCAATTCTCGTGCGCGGATCCCAATGCGGCTTCGCCGGCCCTTTCCTGGACCAATCCACCCAATAACACCATGAGCTTCGCCGTGATCATGCATGATACCGACGCCGCCCCGATGAAGGGTACGATGGATGTCACGCACTGGATCTTCTGGGGCATTCCCGCCAGTTCCACTTCGGTAGCGGCAGGGATCAAGCCGGATTCCTCGCCCGACGGCATCATGCAGGGCTCGAATATCCGCAAAGTGAATGGATATCAGCCACCGTGCCCGCCTCCCGGAGCTACTCCGCACCACTATATTTTCGAAATCTACGCGCTGGATGCGAAGCTGGACTTGCCGGCAGGATCGGCCCGCGCCGATCTTTTGAAGGCGATGGATGGCCATGTGATCGGGAAGGCCACTTACGTCGGCATGTTTGGTCGATAGTCACTGACCTACTTTTCGAACAAAATAATAGAGGCCACAACCGCTCCGGAACCCTCGATCGATTTTGATCGAGGAGGGTTCACAGCGGTTGTGGTTCTTTATCCTTCTCCTTCTGCGGTGTATTCCCCAAATATTTTTCCAATGCTTTCCGGGCCAGGTCCTGGCCGCCTAACCCGAAGGCAATTGCCAACCCGAACATCAGCGCCCCGAAAATAATCGAAAAGGCGGAGATCACGGTCTGCCTGGCCACGCCGAGCTCTTCCAACGTCATCGAAATCGTCAGAATCCAGATCAGGAAACGGATCGACCAGCTTACGATTCTTGCGGAACGGTGCCCCGCATTGACCCCGGCAAGCAGCGCTGCACGGGATAAGAAGTTCGCCGTCATCAATCCCACGAACAAAATCAACATCGCGACGAACACTTCGGGCAGGAACTGAAATAGCCGCGAAATCTGTTCCTGGAGACTGGCAACGCCGAGGACGCTGAGCCCCAGCAAAATAAATCCAATCCACGTCAGCCAAAAGATGGAGCGGCTGATCAGCGCAGTCATCGACGGAAGATGCGCGGCCCGAAGTATGCCCGAAGCTCCCGCCTGCTCGGAAACTTGATCGAGTTTCGTGACGCTCAACACGATGCGCAAAATGTATTTGAGCAGGAACGCTACGAGAAGACCGAGCACGATGATAATGAGCATCACCAAGAAACGAGGAAGAAAGTCAGCGATCATGTGGACTAAATTGCCGTAGGCCTGCTCTAAGCCTTGCAGGATCGTTTGTCTCATGATTTCACCTCAATCTTTGCGTTCCACTTTTCCATCAGATATGGCTTTTGGCGCTCGAACTCGGCGCAGAGACTTTCATTTACCGCCTCCAACTCCGTGGCGGAAGAGTCGGCATGTTCCATGAGAAAGGAATACGTCATGCCGCGATACAGGGGCACCAGGGCCTGGACCAGGTGATCGCGATTCATGACGGCATGATGATAGGAAGCGGCGAAGTCATAGAGCGTTCTCACCCATAGGTCAGTTCGAAACCTGAACGTGCTTTCTTCACATGCAACGATATTGTTAATTTCAGCGTGGGTTTCAGGATCCAGAATCGTGCTCAAAATCGGCCCCAATTCCGCCACGCCGTTCCGGAACATCTCAAAAATTCTGTGCGGGTCCAAGTCGGTCTGCCCCGAAGTGAGCTCATGCTCCGGCCCAAACGTCTGGACAGGTTCCGATTTTTTACAATCCAACCAGGTGGTTTGCCGGGATTCCATGCACCAGAAAAGATTTCCAACGGTTTGCCGAAAGACTTCCACAATGTCCGGCCCGGGGCTTGTTGCTTGCTGCAATCTCTGGCCGAGAAACGCTTGGCAGCAGCGGAAATCGCTGGAAATTGCGGAGATTGCCATCCATGCTTCCGGCCTTGCCTGAATCGACTCTTCGTGCCACACGTCCTGACTGAGGCAAGCTGCGGCCAGGCGGCCGGAAAATCCCCATTCGTCCGAATAGAGTTCGCGGATACCGCAGCAGAAGAGAGCGCGGCTCATCGGGTAGAGCAGATTTCGGGCCAGCAATCCTTGAAATTTGTGGCGCGAGTAAAGAGGCGCGACAAAATCGAACTTTTCGCGGAATACGGGCGTCAGTAAATTGGCGATCCGGTCAGGCGTTAGGTCGGATGTCCCGGGCGAAACCATGGCGCAGGCTCGCGCCCGCAACAAGTCCGCGGCTGTCAGAACGGTGCGCAGAGCCAATCCTGGAGATGGCAGAACAGAAAAGTCCGCGGTCACTCGGTGGACCGTGCGAAGCGACGTAGCCAACGGCGCGCTCTTTTCCTCCGAGCCGCCAAGCACGGCTCCCGAGGCGTCGCCACCGTCGGTATCTCCTCCGCGCACGTTGACGATGACGGCTCGTTGCCTGGTAAAGTTTTTCTGAAAACTTTGTTCGATGGCATGAAAAGCGTGGCTGTCTGCAATTGCATTGCTCTGCGAAGAGATCCCCACAAGAAGGTCCACTTCACCGACGCTGATGAGCTGACGAATCAGGTCGTCCGCAAGTATCGTGTCTTCGGCCAAGGCGCTTGTAGTCTCGCTTTCAACCAATAGTATCTCGGAAATTTCAGCGACGTGTTGGCGTCCGCCGCTCGATCAAATCCGGCGAAGCTGAAACCAATAGAACTGGTACGGCCCCAGCGTGAGCAGGTATGGCGTTTCACCAAACCGGGGAAACAGGTTTCTCCCAAACATTTCGATCGGTATATAGCCCTTAAAGCGTCGCATATCCAGTTCCACGGCTTGCGCGGAACTTGAAAGATTGTTCACAATGAGCACTGTTTCCTCGCCGAATTGGCGTACGTAGGCAAGAACCCGGTGGTTCGCGGGTTTCAAAAAGAGAATCGATCCGCGCCCAAATACCTGGAATGAATTGCGCAACTTAATTAAAGACTTCATCCACCGGAGAAGCGAGTGTTCCGACCGTTTCTGCGATTCTACGTTAATCGCTTGATAGCCATACACGGCGTTCGATATTACCGGCGAATACAGGCGTTCTGGATCCGCAGTAGAGAATCCGGCATTTGCATCGCCGTCCCATTGCATGGGCGTGCGGACCCCATTGCGATCGCCCAGGTAGATATTGTCCCCCATGCCGATTTCGTCTCCGTAATACACGATAGGCGTCCCCGGCATGGACATCAACAATCCATTCAGCAGTTCGATCCGCCGTCTGTCGTTGTCCATCATGGGGGCCAAGCGCCTGCGGATTCCTCGATTGATGCGCATGGTCTTGTCCACCGCGTACTCGTCATACATATAGTCGCGCTCGATATCCGTTACCATCTCCAGCGTGAGCTCATCATGGTTGCGAAGGAAAATGCACCATTGGCAGTTATCGGGTATTTCGGGCGTCTGGTCAAAGATGTCGATAATCGGCTTGCGGTCTTCGAGCTTTACGGACATGAACATTCGCGGCATCAGGGGGAAGTGGAAGGCGGTGTGGAATTCGTCGCCATTTCCAAAGTATGCGCGAACGTTGACAGGCCAGTTGTTGGCTTCTGCTAGAAGCATCTTTCCGGGATAGGCCAGATCCAGGCGTTTGCGGAGGTCGCGAATGATCGCATGCGTTTCGGGCAGGTTTTCACAAGGAGTTCCCTCGCGTTCCACGAGATAGGGAACCGCATCAAATCGAAATCCATCTACGCCCAGATCCAGCCAAAAACGCATAATTTGCCACAGCGCTTCCAAAACTTCTGGATTGTCGAAATTCAAATCCGGTTGGTGGCTAAAAAATCGGTGCCAGTAATAAGACTTCGAAACGGGGTCCCAGGCCCAGTTGGACGTTTCCGTGTCTACAAATATAATGGGCACGCCCTCATAACGCAGGTCCGTCTGACTCCACACGTACCAGTCCCGTTTAGGGTTTTCGCGGGAACTTCGCGCCTCCTTAAACCAGGGGTGTTGGTCCGAAGTATGATTCAGGACCATTTCGATGATGATGCGCATCCCTCGACTATGAGCCGCTAGCAGGAATGCCTTGAAATCTTCAAGCGATCCGTAACTCGCATGGACGGAGGTGTAATCCGCGATGTCGTAGCCGTCGTCCCGCAATGGGGAAGGGAAGAAAGGAAGGAGCCAGATGGCGGTAATCCCGAGGTCCTGCAGGTAGTCGAGCCGTTGAGTGAGCCCGGGGAAATCGCCGACGCCGTCCGCATTGCTATCGCAGAACGTACGCACGTGCAGCTGGTAAATAATCGCGTCTTTATACCAGAGGTTATCCTTTTGCAGCGCCAACGCTCAGCTCTCCCTTCAATTCTGAATCATCTTCGATTGGTGACGCGCCCGCAATCCATGACCGCGCGGTGGTTTCCTATACATCAAGCAACTGTGAAGAATTTAAGAGAAATTTTGGCGGCTCGTCAAATCAGGGCTGCCTCCAGTTTGGCAAGCACGACGGCGACTCCTGCTGGACTACGAATAGAATAACGCGCTCGCGTAGGACGTGCAGCGCCAACACGTATGGAAATCCCGTCACCCACGGCCTCGAAAGCATCTTCGTCCGAATGATCGTCTCCAAAATAGAAAGGAAGAGCGCGGCAGCGCGCCGGTTTGGCAAGGAATTGTTGCACCGCGATTCCTTTGCCCCCAATGCAGCGCGGAACGATCTCCGCGTCGCGAAGGTTTTCGATAACACGCAGAGATTCCTGAAAAGGCCGCAACAGGGAACGAAGCCTGTGGCGGGCTCGCCGTTGCGCCGGTGGCGCTGCGCCGAGAAAGTGAACCGACAAGCTGAAACGCTTGTCTTCCATCCAGATACCGGAAATGGTAGAGAGATGACTCGAAAGTTGTGTACGAACGGACCGGAGGGCGCGGAGAGCCGAGCTTGGTAGGGGAGAACGACCGCTTCGCTCCCATCCGTAAAGGCCATAGTAGCGGATTCCGGGGATGCCGATATATCGCCGCAGTTCGGAGCGGCGACGGCCACTGACCACGACAAGCGTGACGCGCGGATGACGCGCGAGGCGCCGTAACACCCGGCGGGTCGCGGACGCCAAGCGCACTTGGTCGGGGAGGGGTGCGATATTGACGAGCGTGCCGTCAAAATCGAGAAATAGGGTGACGCGGCAGCTCGACTGGATTTGAGCGGCGACGCGAGCCCAATCCGCGACGAGGCTGGGAGCCATACGCTTGAATCGGGTCATCGAGCTTCGACCCGCTCCGGGGCATCAATACGAATCTCCGTCAGGTCGGATAGGAGGCCGGCGGCCCAGCGGTAAATGTTATTTTCGCGGACACCGGAACGCAGCCGTTGCATGCGGACGGACTGTTCTTCTTCGGACATATCGAGTGCGCGGTGGATGGCCCCTGCAAGTTGCTGGACGTCATAAGGGTTGACGAGAAGCGCATCGAGGAGCTCGAGCGCGGCGCCGGCAAAGGTGCTGAGAATGAGGACGCCGCGATCGTCCTCGCGTGCCGCGATAAATTCCTTGGCGACAAGATTCATGCCGTCGTGCAGCGACGTGACCAGGCACAAAGATGCGGCACGGTAGAACCGCTCGATTTCCTGATGCGTGTGGTGCCTCTTCAAAAGCACGATCGGTTTCCATCGGCCGGCCTGAAAACGCGCATTGATACGGTCAGCTTCCGCGCTGACTTCGTCCAGAAATTTCTTGTAGCGGTCGATATGCGTGCGGCTTGGAGCGCCAATCTGCACGAAGGTGAATCGCCGCTGGTAAGCCGGATTCAGTTCCAGAAAGCGCTCGATCCCACTGAATCGCTCAAGGATCCCCTTGGTATAGTCGACGCGGTCGACGCCAACGCCGAGCAGAGTGGCCTCTATCCCCAACTCCTCGCACAGCGCAGCGCGTTCCGAGCCGGAATTGCGCGGCGGCTCGGCCTGCGGCGCGATTTCGGGAAAGGCCACGCTGATGGGATATGGGCGCACGAGCGTGACGTGGCCCTGACGGTTCACAGCGAACCGGTCCCACTCGGTGATCGCCTCCACGGCGCAGTCGACTGTTTCCAGGAAATTGTTGCAATGCGACTGAATGTGGAAGCCGATCAGGTCAGCTCCCAGAAGGCCGTCGATCAGTTCGCGCTGCCAGGGACAAATGCCGAAGGCTTCCGCATTTGGCCAGGGAATGTGCCAGAAGATGGCGACACGTGCATCCGGACGGGCTTCTTTGATCATTCGCGGCAGCAGCGCAAAGTGGTAATCCTGAACGAGAAGGATGGGCGATTTGGTGCCTTCCATTTCCGCGAGGACGGCATCGGCAAACCGGCGATTCACCTGCTGATACTGAAACCAGTCCTCCGGGCGGAATACCGGACGCGTGTGAGCGATGTGACATAGGGGCCAGAGACCTTCGTTGGAGAAGCCCGCATAGTAGCCCTTCTCTTCTTCGCTGCTGAGCCAGACACGCCGCAGCGAATACGCTGGATGATCGGGCGGGACTCGCAGGCAATCATGCGCGTCAACCGCTTCGCGGTCGGCGCTGCCTGAGCCGTGAGCGATCCATGTGCCGTCGCAAGCGATCAGGACGGGTTCGAGTGCGGTGACGACGCCGCTGGCAGGCACGATGACGTCCACAGATTTGTCTTTGTCACTATAGACGTGCATATAAGGCTCGCGATTCGAGACGACGAACAGCGGCTTATTCTGCAGCTTGTTCCTCACACTGACGCGCAGGCGCTCCGCCGTCCACAGAGACGCATGGGAATCGCGCAGGCGCGCTTCCTCTTCCGCGTTGGCTCGGGCGACGCTCAGATCGCGAGCTAAATGCGTGACTTCCCGATGGATCTGGTCAAAAACTTCTCCCTGCGCAAGAACCGGAGGATTCTCTGACTGGCCGGTGCGCAGCATGCGAAGCCATTTCGTGGTTTGCGCGAGCGGATCGGTGAAGTTCCAGCGAACCAGCACGAGCGCAAGGAGCGAGATGATCAGCGTTTGGAGCGTTGCGTTAAGCAAGGAATCGCGCAAAGTGTGAGAAATCTGCGTATCGATATAACCGGCGTCTTGCAGGACCACGAGGGTGCCCGCGGTTCGTCCATGGAGGCGGAGCGGCAAGGCATAGAGGTGAAGCGGCATTGCACTCAAGCGGACAAATTCGCCGTACCCAAGGCCATGGCTGGCAGCACGAACGGCGGCCGCAGGTCGAGATTGGAGTTGTGGGGCGAGCTCAGAAGTCACGGCGAGAATTGTGCCGCCGGCGTCGTAAACGGCTATCCCTTTCAAGTGTTCGCGTTGGCTGACCCGTTCGATCACCTGTTGGATGTTTCCGCCGGGCATTGGATCGAGTAGAGGTTCAACGGACTCCCGAAGACTGGCGCCGAGAATTTCCGCGCGATGTGAGAGATCGCTGCGGAGGATCCGCCTTTGCGTATGCACTTGATACGCAGCGAAGAGCAGGCAGCCGGCGGCCACGCTCACAATCAGAGGGACCACCATTTTCAAAGTGGTGCGCATCGAAATGCCTAAACTCCTAGAGCGCCGAACAACGGCCCTTATCGCCACTACCTCGCCATATTCCACGCTCTCCTAGATAATACACGCGGTCAACCGGTCAGGATTGGCGCTTTATGGGGACCGGTGTTTACTGGTGACGGTCTGGGCAACACGGAAATAGCCCCAGTGAGCACTCATTGCACGGCGTTTCGCGGCAGATGGCTTGACAATGAGGCGATTAAAGCGCGCGGGCGTGTTTTGGAGGGCTTCGAATTTCGCGACGATCCCCGTCAACAGAGCAGACTATTCTTGTCCACCGGGAATATCACCATTTCAATTCGCCACAGCCTAATTGTTATGGTCGCGCTGACTCAAAGCATACAGGATGAGTTCCACGCGGCTGGATATTCCCAACTTCTCAAAGATTCGGCTGACGTAGTTCCTGATGGAATGTTCCTTTACTTTGAGGATCTGAGCGATTTCGCGGTTCTTCAGGCCGTCCGCAACGAGATGAACCACTTCTTCCTCGCGATGGGTCAACAGGGGCATTCCATCGGATTCGCCAAGGTGAAGTGGCTTAATATGGGTTAGTGCGTTTAAGAGAAGTTCAACGTCCTGGTTACTAGCCCAGATTTGACCCTGATGCACGGCTTGGACGCACTTCGAGAGGGATTTCAAGGAATGGCTTCGATAAAAAACGCCCCGCGCACCGTCACGAAAGGCGTTCACCACCCGCTCAGGCTTGGAACTCTGCAGGAGCATGATTGCAGGTGTACCGTGAGAGGCCCGCGCCTTCTGAAGGACCTTGATGCCCGCTTCGGGGCCGTCCTGAAGCTCCTCACTGATCAATGCAACGTCCGCTCTGTGCGACCCCAGCTCGCCGATAATCTTCTGAGAACTGCCGGTCAAGGTTTCCACCGTGAAACCTTTTCGCCCATGCGCGAACGCATTCTTTAGCAACTCGCCCGTCATGTTGTCCGCTGTGACAACAAGGACAGAGATGCGATCTTTAGGCCGTCGAAGAGGCTGGGACACCCGACTGCCTCCAAAACCGTTAGTAGAACATGTTCGGGGGACGCCGAACGAGACTTGAGTCGCTGTCCGTGGTCAAGATCAGCGAGATCCTACTTCCACAAACGTGCCTAATAATAACGGTTTAATGAATCACTTGCAATACATATGAATCGTGCAACCTAACCCTGCCACACTTGAGATCCTGGGGACCGGATGCAAGATCCTAGTCACTAGTTCAGCAGGTTTGCAAGCATTCGCTTTCCGAGAAGCGGCAAAGTTAGCTGTCCTTCCCCGCGCGAATAAAGAGTAAGTTTCACTGAATTCTCTACCCAGTGGCACCCAAAAATCCCACCATTTTTCATGGTCTCGAAGTCAGGAGAATGATTCTCTCAAGGCGTTGCTTCTTCAGCAGAAAACAGGCTAGCAACAGGCCAATCATTCCATAACTCCTGTGAATACAGCAATATATACGAATGAATGGAAGCGCGAGCTGGAAGTATCAATGTCCATTTTTGAAAGTGAAACTCGGAGGGAAAATGAAAATTCATGGACAATTGCCCCCTCCCTTGGTGGACTGATACCCCGAGATGGTTGTCGTCAAACTTCACTCAAAGCATGTCCACTGACTTGTAGATTAGATCCCTCAAGGATGGGAGGTAGCTTGCGCAGGGATGAGGAATTTTAACTACGGCAGGAGGTCTCTCTTAAAGCGGGGCTTAAGGCCACTTGTGGACAATCCCGCAATCCCATACCCTTCGTAACACTGGGAAGTCCCAACTTGCCAGGAAAAGCGGAGACATTTCAATCGCACACCGATCCGAGTTTTCGGTCGAACGAAGGAAGGGCATTCGCTATCGAATGAATGCCTCGGTCATGTTTCGCTGGGGTGGCCCGGAGAATGGACACTACCAAGGCGAAGGAGTCACGCGAGACATGAGTGTGGCCGGCACGTTCGTTTTGACCGCCACTTGCCCCCCTCCGAATTCTTTGGTCCAGATGGAAGTTTTTCTTCCCCTATCGGATGGGGGGTCGAAGGCGCTGATGAAAGCCGACATGATCGTATTGCGAGTGGAACACGATGTCGCTGGGAACAAGCGCAGTGGATTTTCGGCCGTCGGCAAAGGATTTTCGTTGCGCACCTTTTCAGACCGGGCGTCACAACTCGTGGACGGTCTGATCAAAGAATCGGAAGAGTCCATGGAAGGGCAAGAATGAGCTGTGCGGACCGAATGGCCGGAAAGGGCCGGCGCACGTCCTAGATCGCCGAATTTGTTGCTGTTTCGAAGAGGCCCCTGCGGAAGACGGTTGAGCGGGCTGGTTTTTAAGACAGAAATGGGACTGAGAGGGCGAAGCTGTGTCGACGTCACAGGTCAACATCAAATCTTTGGTGCAAGTTCCTCCGCTCAATTACGCTCCGGAGGAATCGAGCTGGTACGCGGTTCACACCATGTCGCGGCACGAAAAGCGGGTTGCCGCGCAATTGGAAGAAAAACGGTTGTGCACGTTTCTTCCGCTCCTCCGTCAAATCCACAAGTGGAGCGACCGAAAGAGCACGGTGGAAGTTCCCATGTTTAGCTGCTATGCCTTCGTTCGAATCGCGCAGACGACCGAAGAGCGGCTGAAAATATTGAGGACGCCCGGAGTGCTTGGATTCGTGGGTAGTGAAGGACAAGGAACTCCGATTCCGGAGGAGCAGGTCGAGAGTCTGCGGACCGCGTTCAACGAGAACATTCCGTGCTTCCCGCATGCGTTCCTTAGCGCGGGGAGGCGCGTGCGCATCCGGGGTGGATCGCTTGACGGCGTCGAGGGAATTCTCGTGCGACAAGGCACGGATCAAACCCTGGTTGTATCGGTGGAACTGCTGCATCGATCGGTCGCGATTCGAGTCGATGGGTATGGCATCGAGTTGGTTTGACTTTTTTCAACGCTGAATCTTCGAGACACGGAATGCTATTTCGCCCCAGCTCAGGGACCGGGACAGATTGGGGGGAGAATTAAAAATGAACCTTTGTAGATCCACCCTAAAAATCCTGACTTTCACGTTGCTTTTGTTTTCTGCTGCGTTTTCCGCTGCCGGACAGAAGAGTGCCGTGCCAAGCGCGAATGGGAGCGGGCAACCTGACCTCGCGAACAATGCGCCACAAACGACGTCGAGTGAAGCCGGTACTGGCCTTCACAAACGAAACTGGCGCTACCGGATCAATCCGAGTGACATCCTGGAACTGACTTTCCCGCTGTCGCCGGAATTTAATCAGACGGTGACCGTCCAACCGGACGGCTACATTACCCTGCGCGGCGTTGGAGATTTGCCGGTCGCGGGACAGACGCTTCCGGAACTCACTGAGTCCATTAAGACGGCGTATTCCAAAATCCTGCAAGACCCGGAGATTAACGTTGACCCCAAGGAATTCGAGAAACCATTCTTCACCGTGGGCGGCCAGGTAGGAAAACCTGGAAAATTTGACTGGTACGGGGACATCACCCTTACGCAGGCCATCGCCATTGCCGGAGGTTTCACCGACGCCTCCAAGCACTCGCAAGTGCTCCTGTTCCGGCGCGTTTCGGATCAATGGACCGAGGCCAGAATCATCAACGTGAAGAAAATGTTGAGCGCGCGGGATTTGCAGGAAGATCCGGAGCTGAAGCCCGGAGATATGCTGTTCGTTCCCAAGAATGCGCTCTCAAAGATCAAGCCCTTCCTGCCAACAAGTTCAGTAGGGGCCTTCGCTAGTCAAGGAGTTTTGTAGATTTAGGAAAACTAAGGATTAATTCACATGGACGGACAAGACTATCAATCTGGCGCAAACGGCGCCGACCGGTTACCCACACTCAGGGACATCGCGACGCCCCTGTTCCGTCACCCGAAGCTCGTGCTCTTGACTTTCCTGGGCCTCCTGTTGGCCACAGTCCTCGGAATCATTCTGCTTCCGAATGATTACGAGGCCAAAATGAAAATTCTGGTCAACCGCGACCGCGTGGATGAGGCGGTCTCGCCGGGTCGAGACGCCGTGGTCTCCAATCCGGGCGGAGTCACGGAAGAGGAGCTCAACTCGGAAGTGGAACTCCTAAAGAGCCGCGACCTCTTGGAAAAAGTGGTTGTCACCTGCAATCTTCAAGATTTGCCTTCCGGCCTTTTCTGGGGCCGGCTGCTTCCCTCGGCTGCAACGCTCGAAAGCGGCGACGGACAGGACAGCGACAAGAAACTCTCTCAGGCCGTGCTGGCCCTTGAAAACAAACTGCAGATTGAAACGCTGAAAAAAACCAATTTGATTCAAGTGACCTTTGACTCGCCGGACCCGCAACTCGCTGCGCGCGTTCTGCGTGAACTCGGTAGTCTCTACTTGGAGAAGACAGTAGCCGTTCATCGTCCCCCCGGCGCGTTTGAGTTCTTTCAAGCGGAATCTCAACACTACGATGAGCAACTTCAAGCGGCGCAAGCTCAGCTCGCCAAATTCGACCGGGACAAGGGTGTGACCGATCCGCAACTCGAAAAACAGATCGCTCTCCAAAAGCTTTCTGAGTTTGAGGCTACCTTCAATGCGACTCAGGTGGCGATCAAAGAAATGGAGAAGCGAACCCGGGTTGTGGAGGAACAACTCGCGTCCACGCCGGCGCAGACCGTTTCCCAGGTCCGCGCCTCGGAAAACCAATATCTCATGCAGCAGCTCAAGACCACCCTGCTGGACCTTGAATTAAAGCGCACCACGCTATTGGAGAAGTTCAAACCCGATTATCGGCCTGTGCAAGAAGTGCAAAAACAGATCGAGCAAACCATCGACACCATCACCAAAGCGCAAAATTCGCCGGACCGTGAGGAAACCACGGACCGGAACCCGTCTTACGAGTGGCTCCAGTCGGAACTCACAAAATCCAAC
Source organism: uncultured Acidobacteriota bacterium (assembly GCA_963768275.1). Taxonomy (GTDB): domain Bacteria; phylum Acidobacteriota; class Terriglobia; order Acidiferrales; family UBA7541; genus Palsa-360. The sequence continues at coordinate 481,805 of CAVYHH010000021.1, read as the reverse complement.
GCGGAACTCGCAACCTTGCATGCCCGGGCCGCGGAAACACAGAGCGTAATCCAGCAATACCGCCAGCGGCTTGGGGTAATCGATGTGGACGGCGCACAGCAGGAAAACCTTCTCCGAGAGGTCAAGGAAGCCGAGGGGAACGATCTGCTTTACAAGCAGAAGCGGGAAGAGGCGCGGATTGGCGATGCCCTGGACCGCCAGAGGATCATGAACGTGGCGATCGCTGAGGCGGCCACCGTCCCGGCTCTTCCAGCCCATCCTCACCGGGCCCTGACTTTGCTCTTAGGGATTTTGCTGGCCTGTCTTGTTAGTCCAGGAGTTGCGTTTGCCGTGGACTACTTTGACCCATCGTTGCGAACCCCGGACGAGCTCCGGGATGTCCTGCAGATTCCGGTCCTTGCGGCGCTGCCGAAGGGGAAAGGAGCAAGACATGTTTCTTGATTTCTATCAGCTGAAAGAACAGCCCTTCGGCGTGACACCGGATCCACGTTTTCTCTATCTCGGCCAGAGTCATCGCGAGGCGCTCGCGTCGCTCTACTACGGCATCGCGTCGGACCGCGGCTTTGTGGCCTTGATCGCTCCGCCGGGCCTCGGAAAGACCACACTCACTTTTCAGCTACTGGAAAAACTCCAGCAGGCCTCCCGCACGGCGTTCCTGTTTCAGACGAAATGCAACACCAAGGAGTTTTTTCACTATTTGCTGAACGGTTTGGGAGTGAATGCCGAAGGCATGGAACTGGTTTCCATGCACAGCAAGTTGAATGAGATCCTCTGCCGCGAAATGTTGGCCGGCCGCCGCTTCGTTTTGGCCATTGATGAGGCGCAAAATCTCGATTCGGACGTGCTCGAGACGATCCGGCTGTTGTCGAATTTTGAGACCTCACGCGACAAAATGCTTCAGATCCTGCTGATCGGACAGCCGCAACTGGCTCGCAAGCTGGCCACACCCGAACTGGAGCAGCTGCAACAACGGATTTCCGTTTTTGCCAGGTTGGAGCCGTTTGGTCCGGAGGACACTGCCAACTACGTTGCCCACCGCCTCCAGGTTGCGGGCTACGAGGGAAGCCCTTTGTTCACTCCAGGAGCGCTTCGGCTGATCGCGGAACATTCGCAAGGAATTCCACGGAAAATCAATAGCTTGTGCTTCAGCGCGCTATCACTCGGCTGCGCGATGGACCGCAAACAGATTGACGCCGCGATGATGGAAGAGGTGATTGCAGACCGTGATGTGGAATCCTTTCAACGGCCGAGAGTTGCCCGGCGCGCCGCGCCCGACCCCGCGCCCGTGCCCACGCCCGCGCCGGTAACATCCCGTCCCGTACTTTCCACCTATCCCGCAGCAAAGCGGGAGAGGGGTTTTGGCCGTTGGGCAATAGGCATCGCTGGCGTAGCGGCGGGTGTCATCATTGGGGTCGGAATTCTTTTCTTTTCCCCCGGCGGGATCGACCGGACGATTCAAGGGTCCTCCGTGGCATGGCCGTCAATTCGAACCGCCGCGGCATCGATTCGAGGTTCCTCGGCTGTGAAATCTGAATCGGTGCCGCTCTCTTCCAATTCGAACGTCCAGGCCGCGGAGCTTCCCAATACCGGGTCCGGACAGCCGTCACCCTCGGGCGACGCCGAAGCGATCAATACGGTCATCGTCCAACCAAGTGAGACTCTGCGCCAAGTCATTCTCCGAACGATGGGAGACTACAACGGCGAAACGATCGAACAGATTCGAAAGCTGAATCCCGACATTGTCGACCTCGACCACCTCAGAGCGGGCCAGGTGATTCGCTTCCCGTGGGTTTCCGAACCTGTCCATCCTGCCGCTCCCAGCGGGGGAGCCAGCAGGGGTGGGAAGAACTAAAGAATGAGCAATCTCGAATGAGCAAAAATTTTGAATTATTGCAGCGGGTCGCAAAAAACGAATATTTCAGCGTTCCGGAGGAGCCTGTTCCGGCCCCGCCGAAGGCCCCTGCGCTGGTTTCCGTTAAGAAAGAAACTGCAGAGCTCGAGATTCCGAAACTGGTTCCGCTCAAGAGAGAACCCCCCGACCCCGAGATCACGAAACTGGTTCAGCGGCTGTTCTTGCAGGCGGGCAAGGATAGCGGACCCAAAGTCGTGTCTTTCTCCGGAATTGCGCGCGACGACCGAAGCAGTTGGATTTGCGCGCGGGCGGGAGAGATTCTGGCCGAGCAGGCGGACACTTCCGTTTGTATGGTGGAAGCCAACTTTTGGTCGCCACAATTGCATCTTCATTCGGCCGCTGCCAATCATATCGGGCTCGCGGAGGCTCTCAGCACCAAAGGTCCCATTCGGAATTTTGCAATACAGCTCGGCGGACAGAATCTGTGGCTGGTCCCTTCGGGCCTGGTGAAGCCTGGATTTTACCCTTCCATTGAACGGTATCGGGATCGCTTCGCCGAACTGCGCGAGTCGTTTGATTACATCCTCGTCAGCGCACCGGCGCTTTGCCGCGAGACGGAGGCGACGCTTATCGGGCAATTAGCCGATGGAGTCGTGCTGGTCGTCGAAGCCAATCAAAACAGACGCGAGACGGTCCGGCGCGCCAAAGAACAACTGGAAAGAGCGAAAGTACAGCTCATCGGCGCCGTGCTGGATCAGCGCACCTTTCCCATCCCTGAGAAGTTGTATCAGAGGCTTTAACGAACCGGCTCCCAATTCGACCGAAACCTGGTCCATTTCTTTGCGCCTGCGCCGCAGCGTCTAAAGGGCCGCACCGCCGGCTCTTCCAAATGTCACCCTACGCCTTTGGTCAAATGTAATATTAAGTTAGTTATCATAATTATATGATCACGTTCCGCCGACATATCCTGGACAAGATGTTCATGCTCCTCGACCCGAGCTTGCTCACCTTTTCCTGCCTGGTGGCTTCCATCCGGATCTGGCATCTGACCGAACTCACGTCCTTCACCGCGTTCATTTCCATGCGCATCAAGGTATTGAACGTTCTGGTGTTTCTCGGTCTCTTCTACACCTGGCATCTGATTTTCTATGCGTTTGGCTTGTATGGATCCAGGCGGCTCGGGGATCGAAAAGAAGAGGCGGTAGTCGTCCTCAAGGCCACCTTGGCAGGGGCCCTGGTCCTTGGTTTTGTCGCGGCGTTCTTCCAAGTGCCCATGATCAATTCCGCATTCCTCTCGGTATTCTGGATTGTCGCGACGTTGTCCATTATTCTTTCCCGGTTGGCAATACGAGAGTTCCTCAGCCGGGCCCGGAAACATGGACGCAATCGCCGCCATTTGCTGATCATCGGCACGAATCCGCGCGCCCTGGAATTTGCCCGCGCGATTGAAGGCAGGCCCGAATTGGGCTACCAGCTTGTCGGTTTTGCAGACGATGAATGGATTGGAAACCGGGAGTTTGGAAGAAACGGCAAGCCCATCGTCAGCGACTTGGAACATTTCTCCGACTTCTTGCGTGAGCGCGTCATCGATGAAGTCGCCATCGCTCTTCCCATGAAGTCGTTCTACTCGCAGGCCGCCCGCATTGTGGCCCAATGCCAGGAGCAGGGAGTCGTTGTTCGCGTCCTGGCGAGCCTATTCGATCTTCAGAAAGGCTGGACCAACAATAGCCATGTTGACGGAGTGTCCGTGGCCACCTTCAGCCCCAATTCGTTCGAAGGCTGGCCGATGATCTGCAAGAGAATGCTGGACGTCCTTGTCTCTTCGGCATTGCTCCTCCTGCTCGCGCCCGTATTTCTGATCGTCGCCATCCTGATCAAATTGGATTTTAACGGACCCGTGTTCTTCGTTCAGGACCGCGTGGGCCTGAACAAGAGGCGATTCCGAATGTACAAATTCCGGACCATGGTCGGCGACGCGGAGAAGATGCAATCCGAGATTGAATTCTTGAATGAAGCCGACGGTCCGGTCTTTAAAATCAAAAACGATCCTCGCGTCACTCGTTTAGGAAAATATCTCCGCAAAGCCAGTATCGACGAGCTGCCCCAGTTGCTGAATGTGCTGAAGGGTAATATGAGCCTCGTCGGGTCCCCGGCCTCTGGACCTCCGCGATTACAACGGATTGGACGAGGACTGGTTGCGGCGCCGATTCAGCGTGCGCCCGGGAATTACGTGCCTCTGGCAAGTCAACGGCAGAAGTTCCGTCTCCTTTCAAAAGTGGATGGAGCTGGATTTGCAATACATCGATCATTGGTCCCTTTGGCTGGACGTGAAAGTGATTGCCAAGACGATTCCGGCAGTGTTGAAAGGGGTCGGGGCCGCATGAGTACTGGGGTCAACCTTGGGTCTCCAATGCGAAGTGCGGAAGAGTTGTTGACGCCCTCTGCGCAGACCGGCATGGCTTCTACGATGGCGGTGCCCAATCCAGTCGAGGCGAAACTGATTGCACTGGCCGGGCGCGCGAAGCTGCCTTTCGGCCTGTCCTTGGCTCCCGGGAGGGCGCTGAATCAGGGCATTATTTCCTTGGCCGATCAAGCCGTGGCCAGCGCCACAAATTTTGCGACCGGCATCATCATCGCGCGCGCCTGCTCCAAGGAAGAACTTGGCCTCTACATGCTCGGCTTCAGCCTCATTTTCTTGATGACCGATTTTCAGACGTCGCTCATTACGACACCCTACATGGTTTACGCCCCGCGCCTGAAGGGGCGGGCCCATGCTCTGTACACGGGGAGCACGCTGATTCATCAGTTGGCATTTTGCCTCTTCACCGTGTTCGGTGTGGTGTGCGGCGCGTTGGTGGTCAGCAAGGGAATCGGCCCCAAGGGCTTGGGACCGGTCCTTTGGGCATTGAGTATCGTGATTGCATTAATCATGCTTCGGGAACATGCTCGCCGCGTCAGTTTCGCCCGCCTCAGGCTTAAGACTGCATTTTTGTTCGATACCTCCATAGCGGTTGGACAAATCAGCGGCCTGCTTTTTCTGGCTCACTTCGGACTGTTGTCGGCGAATCGCGCGTTTTGGGTGATTGGATCGGTCTGCGGGATTGCTGTTGTGGCGTGGCTCTGGACGGACAGAGAGTGCTATCACCCACGGATGAGCGAATCCCTGGCTGACTTGAAAAAAAACTGGGTCTTTGGAAAATGGGTTTTTGCCAGCGGCCTGGTTTGGGCTCTCAGCATGAATCTTTATCCATGGTTTCTGGCGTACTTTCACGGCACCGCCTCAACGGGAGTGTGGGCGGCGTGTTTGGGAGTTGTGTCGGTAGGCAATCCAGCGCTACTGGGAATCCAGAACTTCGTGGGCCCGAAAATCGCGCACGTTTACGCGGCGTCTGGCCCGAAAGAGTTGCGCCGATTTGTACTCAAGATCACTGCCGTGCTTGCTTTCCCGGTTTCCCTTCTCTGTCTCGTACTGATTGTTTGGGGAGGGCGGCTCATCGCCCTGCTGTACGGGCGCCAGTACGCCGGAAACAGCTTGGTGGTGGCGATCCTGGCGTTGAACTTACTGGTGTTTGCGACTTCCTTTTCGTTTTCGCGCGCCCTCATGGCCATGGAACGAGCCGATCTGGATTTCCTGGTCAATTTCGCGGCGCTCTTCACCATGGTCATCATAGGATTTTGGCTGGTGCGGTCGTACGGCACGCTCGGCGCGGCTATTGGCTTGCTGGCGGCAAACTTCATTACATCGGCGGTAAGAGCGGGGGTCTTTCTGGGATTTCCGGCTCGCCGTAGTGGGAGCATGCAGGCCTAACAATGCTGCTATTCCTAGTTAGCTGGATGCTCTTAACGGCATGCGCCGCGATGGTCGGCAGCGCGGTCCTCACGGCGGTCAAATTTCCCGCATTTCGTCATTTCGGGGACCGCATTGTTACGGCCATATGGCTCGGATTGCTCACATTCGCGGTAACTCTCCTTGGATTGTCGATCGTTGCTCCTCTCCGGCCAGGAATCAGCTTTACCATCGTGGCGGTGTTGACAGGGCTGGCCGGAAGCAGCAAAAGCGCACGCAATCTTCTGAAAATCCCCCCTGGCTGCCGAGTGAACTCGGCGATTGCAGGGATCGGAATCCTTGCCGCAATCGTTGCTCTAAATTCGACTCGCCTGGTTCAGGTTTTTGACACCGGGCTCTATCACTATCAACTGGTCCGCTGGCTGTCGGAGTATGGAACCGTGCCGGGACTGGCTCTCCTTCATTTTCGGTTTGGTTTTACATCTTCCTGGTTTGCGCTTGCTGCACCGTTCGACTTTGGGCCGTTCCAGGGACGCATCTCCGGACTGCTCGGTGGTCTGGCAATTTTCCTGGCCCTCCTGCATTTTGCCCTGGCGGCAATTCGAATTATTCAGCGCCGGGCAGAAAGGGCGGATTGGTTTCTGGCCGGGGGTTACCCGCTGATTTTCATAGTTTGTTTCACCTGGGCATTCGAGGTTTCGTTGTCTCCAGACGTCCCTGTTTGGATTCTAACGTTGCTCCTTGGGTGGTTAATGTTGCTTGCAGGCCGTCCTGAGACGGCTGAAGACTCGCACCTGGGAACGGATCACAGATCGATCCTGCCCTTAATTCTGGCCTTTGGCGCAGTGAGTATTAAACTGAGCGCCGCGCCTCCTGTGGGCGTCGCTGCGCTGTTCTTCTGGTTCCACTCCGGCGAAAAGTGGAACGCTCGCATAGTTTCTAGCGCGATCGCGAGCTTGATTGCTGTCCCTTTCCTCGCATCAAATGTTGCATCCTCCGGATGCCCTCTCTATCCAAGTTCGTTTTTGTGCGCGGCCCTTCCTTGGAATGCTGGAAAAGCAGCTGCAAATATAATTGCGACGGACACAATGAACTGGGCGCGCTGGGGAGGCGACGTGCCGCCCGGAGCTACCGCGTGGAGCTGGATTCCGACTTGGTTTTCTCAGATGGACAAACTGCTGCTGCTTTCGTTCTGCGCGGCCTGCCTCCTGGGGTTTTGCGTTGTTCGCGGCTGGCGCAAGGGCAATCCATTTTTGTGGGTTCTAGCCTTAGCTTTGGGAGGCGTGGCGTTCCTCTTCATAACTGCGCCAAACCCGCGGTTTGGTGCAGGGTATCTCGCGATCTGTCCGGCTCTTTTCGCTGCGGCCGTCGGTCCGGATCTCGACAGATGGCTTCGCGGGCATTTCCAGAGCTGGGACAAGCTGACAAACTCGATTTCTCTTGCTCCTGTTCTCATCGGGATAGGTGTGCTGCTGGCGCTGCAAGCCGGCTTAAGCGATCTGAAGATCATGAGAAAAGTCCAGGAGTACGGGAAGTCCCAAACACCGTTGGAGTCGCACATTTGGCAACGGCTCTTGTGGGCCCCTGCCCTCCCAAAAAATACCGGGGACCTGATGGTCGTAAAGAACCGCACGCTCGATCGCATTCAAAATGTGCAACTCGCCTTCGAGCGCTCCCATGGAATCGAGTATTGGCGTTCGCTCGGTACGGAGCAGTGTTGGGATGTGTCGCTCCCCTGCTTGCCGAACGCACTTGATGGCGACGTTCGTTTACGCCGCCCGGAGAACGGCTTCCGTTCGGGCTTTACGCGGTCAACCTTTCCAGCGGACGAGACGCGGATTCGATGAGCAACGATCCGCATTTGACTGCCAAGCCGGCTCTCCAAGGTGGACGATCCATTTGGCTGATCTTTCTGTTCCTTGCGGCCGTGTTCTTCCTGGGCGAACACAATTTCTCCTACGCGCGGAATGGATCGGACATGTACAACCCGTCGGAAGAAGACCTCATTTCCTCGGCTACAGAGGGTTCGCTTATCCGGCGCGTCGCATTCTTGTCGTTAGGGGTTTTTGCCGTCGTCAGCCTGGTGCGCAGGAAGTCCGACGGGCCGTTTCATGTGAACGGCTTGTTAGGATGGCTGCTGATTGCCTTTGCTTCGTGGGCATTCCTGAGTCTGATGTGGGCCGACGACCCGTCTCAGACCTCCAAAAAGTTGGTCGCCTTCGGAATTTTTTGCCTTGGCGCCACTGCCGTCGCACGCCGATTTGCCCTGCGGGAAATTATTTTATGGACGTGCTTCAGCACAGCGCTTTTTGTCCTGATTGGCGTATCGGCCGAGATTATTTTGGGAGGGTTCCGCCCCTTCGCATCCGGCTACCGCTTTGCAGGGACGCTGCACCCGAACATTCAGGGAATTAATTGCGCCCTCTTGGTGCTCTCCGCGCTGGCCGCTGCGACTACGGAGAGCCGCAGAAATCGCCTCTATTGGTTTTGTGCAGCCTTTGGATTCTCTTTCCTGATCCTGACAGCCTCGAGGACCGCATTCGCCGCCACCCTAGTGGCGGGCGGAGTGTACCTGGGCTCGATTTGTTCGAAACGGGCCAAGATGGCGATGGCTTACGCTCTCAGCATCGTTTTCTGCCTGGTGATGCTGGTTCTTGTCAACGGACTGATTCCCGGCCTCAAGAGTGCGGCCACGCTCGGAAGAGACGACTCGAACGACGCTTCCTTCAATGGGCGGACCGGAATCTGGGACGCGGTCGGTCGCTATGCGGTCCGGCACCCCATTGTGGGGTACGGCTACGGCGGCTTTTGGACCCCAACCCGCATGAGCTTGATCTCAGAGGATGAGCACTTCGGAATCCCGAATAGTCATCTGGCCTACCTCGACTACTTTCTTACCTTGGGGGCGGTGGGAATGGTTACCTACACGCTTCTGCTCTTCACCGGGATCAGGCGCGCCTTTCGTTTTCTCAACCTCTCGCGGAACTCTGCTTTCGCTTTTTGCGCGGCGTTCCTGGTGTTTTGCGCCTTGGATGGATTGATGGAATCGGCCACGATGGAGACTTCGCTCCCGATGTTTCTCATTACCGTCGTCTTAGCCCAGCTGGCATTTGTGCGTCCCGCTCTGTCATGGGGAGCAAATGGAAGAACAGCGTGAAACCAATGAAGGTGGCGCTCATTTCGTTCGATTTCGGGGAGTATTGTATTCGGCTAGCGAATGGCATCGCTCAAGACCCGGACACAAGCGTACTTCTCTTCCTTCCTGATTACGAAGGGGAACCCTATCGGCATCTGCTGAGCAAATCAGTGGAACTTCGGACCTTCAAGAATGCTAGATTGCGGCATCCATTTGCGCAATTCCTGATGGTGACGCGGCTCGTAAGACAAATCAAAAAGTTCAACCCGGGAGTGGTTCATCTCCAAATAGGGCATTTGTGGTTCAATTGGGCGCTGCCCATGTTGGGCAACCTCCCTCTAGTCCTGACGGTGCATGATGCCTTGATTCACCCCGGCGACATGCCAACAAAAAAGACGCCGCAGTGGGTATTCGATCATGCCTGTTATCGCGCCCAAGAGCGGATTGTGCACGCCCCGCAGATCAAGGAATCGCTCCTTCAGAGGCTGCGCATTCCGAGCAATACCGTCCACGTCGTTCCGTACGTACTTGTTGGGGATGACGCAGGAACACTAGGCGAACAATTGCAGGAAGAACAGCCGCGAATTCTGTTTTTCGGAAGAATTTGGGAATACAAGGGACTCGAATACTTGATTCGTGCGGAGCCCCTGATTACCGCTAAAGTCCCTCAGGCGAAGATCGTCATTGCCGGCAGGGGCGAGGATTTTGAACGTTACCGCCGCATGATGGTGCACCCCGAAAGGTTCATCGTTCACAACGAGTACGTTTCCGATGAAAAACGCGCCGAGCTGCTGCGTCAAGCAAGCGTCGTGGTGCTGCCTTATATCGAGGCCTCCCAAAGCGGCGTGATTCCGATCGCCTACCGCTTTGGCAAGCCCGTGGTGGCCACAACCGTTGGGGGGCTCCCTTACATGGTTGACCACGGTCGCACTGGTTTTCTGGTCCCTCCGCGAGACCCAAAAGCTCTAGCGGAAGCGATCGTTCCCCTGTTGCAAAGCGAAGAGCTCCGAAGGCAATTCGGAGAAAATGGCAGGCAAAAGATCAATGTCGAGTGTTCCCCTGAACTGGTGGGGGAGAAGACGCGGGCGGTCTATCGCCAGGCGATGAACAACCAATCGGCCGCGCAATGATTTGACCCCTTCTCATTTGCGATAACGACTCCCACGAAGCAGAGACGCCTTCATGATTTCAGGCAACGAGAAGCGAGGAACGCGTTGAAAGTTTTTCAGATCTATAACGAGCAGAGAAGCCGATTCGGCGGCGAACCCGCAGTGGTGGACGCCACGATGCGAGTCCTCGCCCAAAACGGACACGAGCCGAGGCTCGTGATGAAATCGAGCAGAGTGCTGGAAAACTCGATCCTCAAGCGCATGAATGCATTCTGGGGCGGCGTCTACAACATCCGCTCCTATTACGAGATGCGCCGGGCCCTCGCACAGGACCGGCCGGACATTGTTCACGTTCACAGCGTGTACCCGATGTTTTCGCCTTCCGTGCTGGTTGCCTGCCGGCGCGCCAACGTGCCCGTCGTGATGACGGTGCACAGCCATAACCTCACCTGTCCGACCTGGCACCACCTTTATAAGGGACGCGTATGCGAGGATTGCGTCGGAGGCCATGAATACCGGTGCGTGTTGAAGAACTGCCGCAACAATATTTTGGAGAGCTCCGCGTATGCGTTGAGAAGCGGCGTGGCCAGACGCTTTCGATTGTTTCACGACAACGTGAACGTATTGATCGTCATGACGCCGTTCGCCAAGGGGAAGCTGCTGCAAGCGGGTTTCCGGGAGGACCAGGTTGCGGTGGTTCCAAATCCATCCTCTGCACAAGATAACGAAACAATCCCGTTCGCGGGAAAGTACGTGGCATTCGCTGGCCGCGTAAGCCAGGAAAAAGGAGTCCATACGTTACTGGACGCAGCCGCGCAAATGCCGGATGTTCCTTTCAAAGTGGCGGGTGACGGCCCCGTTTTTCAGGAGATGAAGGCCAAGGCGCCTCGTAATGTCGAGTTCCTCGGGAGACTTGGATCGGAGAAGCTTCACGAGTTCTATGGGCAATCCCGCATCTTCGTGGTGCCAAGCGTCTGGTTTGAGCAGTTCCCGGTGGTCGTTCTGGAAGCGATGGCGCGGGGATTGCCCGTGGTTGCTTCCAGAATCGGAGGGCTTCCCGAGATCATTGAGGATGGCGTCACGGGCGCTCTTTTCGAGCCCGGTAATCCGGAGAGCTTGATGCAACGTTTGCGTCGCCTGTGGGAAGACCCTCAACTTTGCCGTCGGATGGGGACCGCGGGCCGGCAGAAGGTCATGCGGGAGTACACCGAGGACACCTATTTCCACAATTTGATGGCGGTTTATCAAGCGGCTATTCAGCGCTGCCGGAATGGCGCCGGCCTCTTGCCGGTCTCATCCCTGGGTGCACGCCGTACACGCGCGGCGTCCGCGTCGAGCTAATCATGCGCAACAAGATGAACATATTAGGGATCAACATGGATTGTCTCTCTTATGGAGACATGTATGCGATATTCAACCGCTGGCTCTCCGACAAAGAGTCGCGCTCCCACTCCCTTGCGCTGATCAATGTGAACTGCTGCGTATCCGCTCTCTTTGATCGGAGTCTGCTTCGCCTCTACAATTCGGCAGACCTTGTTGGAATTGACGGCATGCCGTTCGTAAAGTGGGCCCGCGCGTTCTACAATAAAAATAGCGACCATTTCAACGCTCCGGACCTGATGTTGGAGGTCAGCAGCAAAGCGAAAAAATGCGGGTACACTTTCTTCCTCTACGGAGGAGCTCAAGACGCGCCGGATAAGATCGAGGAGTACCTTCACAATCGCTTCGAGGGCGTCAAAGTAGTCGGTAAGTATTCCCCGCCTTTCCGGCCTCTCACCGTTGAGGAGGATACAGCTGTGTGCGACATGATTAACAAGGCGCGGCCTGATTTTCTTTGGGTGGGGCTCGGATCACCAAAACAGGATGTGTGGATTGGCGAGCACAGGGAGAAGATTCGGGGAACCATTATGGTCGCTTCAGGGGCCACGTTTGATTTCTTTAGCGGCAGAATTAAGCAGGCGCCGGCGTGGATTCGCCAGGCGGGTTTCGAGTGGCTATACCGCTTGACGAAGGACTTTCGCCGCCTCTGGGTCAGATACACTGTTTACAATTTCATCTTCGTCGTAATGTTTGCCCTTCAGCTGACGGGAATTCGGTCCTTCCTTCCAAGGACGGAAGGGACTCAGTTTGATTAGTCTGCGGATTGCGATCGCTGGGCACCGGTCATTTTACCACCGCACTGATATTTGTAGGGGGCGCAGGCAACGATGATGACGAAGCGCATCCCATCGTTACCAAGCCAGCCGGAAGATTTACATTGCACAGCCATTGCGGGAAAAGCGGGTCGGAGATCGGCGACGCGCTGGGAATTTGATATCCGTAGGCCTTTGCCGCTGCTGTTGTGGGCGTAAAGTTGGCGATCACCGATGCCATGCAGTTCGGAACGCTCGTCGCGCCGCCGCAACTTGGTGCGCCCGGCTCGGAAGGATTTGCAAAGGTGGGATTCATGGTGACGTTCCCGGCTCCGAAGGAAAATCCAGATGTAAATTGCGAGAAGAAGATAGATCCCGTTGCACTGTAGCCATCGGTATTTTTGACGATTGTGGTGCTGTCCCCACCGTTTATGAGATAGGCGTAATGGGTGAGGTTGTTGCAGGCCGTTGCGCTGTTTGCGACAGCCAGATTGCCGTATATCTGAATGGGATGGACGCTGTTTGTCAGAATCTCGCCGCAAAGCGAAGTGATGGCGGGACTGGTGCCGTTTCCCCAAACCGTGTTTTGGCGGATATAGACGCTGGCAGGAGTTGCGTTTTGATTTAAGAACGTTTCGATCCCCCGGCTGCCATTGGAAAGGACAATATTGTTATCCGCGACCAACTGCCCGGTATACGGGTGCCCTGTGCTGCTGCCATCCAGGGTATCGAAGATGATCCCCTCTCCGTCTGTCGGAGCCCCTCCGCCGCATGGATTGGGGTCCACGTTGGCGTAAGAAAAGTTTCCGCCTACATAAATGTGAGTGCCCGCGGCCGTATCGCTATTGACCGGAGCTGCGATGCTGATTCCGCTGTAACAAAAAGAACCACCCTGAGCGCCGTTATATGCAATGTTCCCCACGACTACGATGTAATCGACGCTCGTACCTCCCCTATTGTAGGAGTTGAATCCGTTTGCCACACACCCGTTGGCTATGTTGTTTGCAAAAATAACGTGATGAATCGTGGTCGAGCTTGGAGGGAGCGCTGTGAAACAGGCCGCAAAGTTTCCGCTGGCGGTTACCTCCCATCCTTGCACGCCCCAAAAGTTGGAGCTGACGCGCATGCCGTCCTCTCCCGACGCACTAATTTTGCAACCGTCGAAGGTAGCGCATTTGAGCCAAGCTACGTTGTTCCCGCTCGGACAGCTAACCGTCCCCCATTTGCCCGAGCCGAAGTCAGAAGCGGAATAGGACGTGCTTGCCGCCGCTAGGATCGTATCGCCGCAATTGACGGGATGATTTGGAGAAAGCCAGGGGGTACTCGCGGACGTCCCGTTGTTGGAATCGTTGCCCCCGCCGGATGCGGGCGCGAGGAAAAACGTAGTTGCCCACGCGGGCGACGTAAGCAGCGTAAATAAAATGGTCAGCGCGAATTTCTTCATTTTAGTGGCCAAGGACCCTCGGGTAGTAGTGAAGATTCAGTATGGCATAGCTCATCACGACTCCACCTTAAAGTCGCGTCGCAATTTGAAGATACTGGCAGATGGGACAGGTAGAGGACAGGTCCCCCGCCGTTGAACGGTTTCGAAACAGTTACTCCCTATTCCGGATAAGCAAAGATGACAAAGCACTCCCTAGCCGTACCCAGCCAAAAGAGAGGCGACTATGTCTGAGACCATCCCTCCAAGAACAAATTTGGAAAGAGAGCTTACTCGTATCTGGGAGCAAGTGCTCCAGCGCACGCCCATAGGCATACGGGAGAACTTCTTCGATTTGGGAGGAACTTCTGTTCAGGCTGCCCGCATGTTCGCCACGATCGAAGAAACTTTTCACAAGCGAATGCCGCTCTCCCGTATTCTGGGTGCGCCCACCATCGAGCAGCTTGCCGCGTCGCTGGATCCGTGTAATTCCCGAGACCAGAAGTCATTCGTGGTCCCAATACACGCCGGGGGCGAAAAACCCGCCTTATTTTGCGTAGGGGAAGGACTTCTCTGGCGCCGCTTATCGGAATATCTGGGGCCGGACCAGCCAATGTTCAGCGTCGAGTTGGAGCCCGGTGCGATCGAACAATTGAAGGGGCCGAGAGCTATAGAAAAGCTTGCCCGCCATATGGTATCGGCGCTATGCGAGAAACAGGGACAAGGGCCGTATTACGTTTGTGGATTCTGTATCGATGGAGTCTTTGCCTATGAAGTCGCGCGGCAGTTGAGCATGTATGGCCATGAGGTCGGATTACTTGCCCTCGTCGAGAGCCGAAATCCATCCCCGTGTTTCAGAGTTCGCATGGTGAATGGCCTGAGGCGAAATGCCATTCGTTTGGCGTTCCAAGTGGATCAGCTATTTAAAATGACGAGAAAAGGCGAAATTTTACAGTACCTCCGGGCCCGGGGGGACGAACTGGTACGATTCGTGTTGCGATTGGTCATGCGCGTTTCGCCGGGTTCCCAGTTTCTCGTGCGGCAAACCGGCCGATTAGACTCGCGGGAATTTATTTCCCACCAGTTGAGTTCTTCCAAGCTGAAAGCATCCGCGTGTCCGACGGCTCTTTTCCGATGCGAGATTTGGCCAACCTATTCCGCCGGAGATCCTTATTTTGGGTGGCGTGAATTGCTCACAGGACGCTCTGAAACTCATGAGATTCCAGGCGATCATGATGGGTTGTTCCGCGAGCCGAGTGTTGGAATTCTCGCCGAGAAGTTGCGGGCTTGCCTCCAGAACGCAAGCCGTGTGGAAAAGCCTGCCTACGAAATGATCATTGACGCCGATCAAAGGCTTTATTCAGGCCAATCACACGCTTGAATCCTTCATTCCGGCTCCATCTCAATTCCATTCCGCGTTCAAGCATAACTGCTCGATACAATCGGCAACGATCGGATGTCCTTGCATTGTTGCTTCTTAGAACGGGTCCTCCGCAATACGAATAGGAAAGTCGGCCGGTACGCCTTGGCTGCAACCAGACAGAAGAAAGGCGAGCATGTCCGAAACCGTCCCCCCGCGAACAGATTTGGAAAGAGAGCTTGTCCGCATCTGGGAGCAAGTGCTCCGGCGCGCACCCGTAGGCATACGGGATAACTTCTTCGACTTGGGAGGCGCTTCTATTCATGCGGTCCGCATCATTGCCAGAATAGAAGAACTTGTTCATGAGCGGCTGCCGCTTTCCCTCATTCTTGGCGCGCCCACCATTGAACGGCTGGCATTGTCACTCATTCCAGGCAGGTCTCGGGACCAGAAGGCGTACGTCGTCCCAATACAATCCGAGGGCGAAAAACCCGTCTTATTTTGCGTTGTGGCGGGAGGCATTGGATGGCACACCGTGTTGGAATATCTGGGACCGGACCAGCCGATCTTCAGTGTCGAGCTGAAACCCGGAGTGGCAGAACAAATAAAGGGGCCACATCGCATCGAAGAACTTGCCCGCTACATGGTATCGGCGATCTGCGCCAAACAACCCCAGGGCCCCTATTTCGTGTGCGGGTATTGCCTAAGTGGAGTATTGGCCTATGAAGTTGCCAGGCAGTTGACAATGTATGGCCAAGAGGTGCGATTGCTCGCGCTGATCGAGACTCGGAATCCATCCCCGCGTTTCAGAGTTCGCGTTTTGAATGGTGTGAGGCGCAATGCCATTCGAATGTTGTATCAGGTGGATCAGCTCTATCGGCTCATGAGGACAGGCGGAGTTCGACAGTACGTGTGCTCCCGGCAGTGGCAAGTGAGGCGATTCATGATGCGAATGTCATCGAGCGTTTCGCCGGGCTTCCGGTTTCGCGCGCGCCAATCCGGCCGATTGAACTCGGACGATTTCCTTTGCCTCGAGGCGAATGGTTTCAACCCGAAACCATTGGCGTGCCCGACGGCAATTTTCCGATGCGAGACTTGGCCAACATATTCTGCCGGAGATCCCTATTTCGGCTGGCGTGAATTGCTCACGGGCCGCATTGAAACCCATAAGATACCCGGAGACCATGAAGGGTTATTCCTCGAGCCGAATGTTCGTGTGCTCGCGGAGAAGTTGACCGCCTGTCTTCAAAGGGCCAGAAAGCCGGAAAGGCCCCATTACGAAGTAGCCCTGGACGCCGATCGAAGGCTCTATTCGGGCCAACAAGCGCTTGATTAGTTTCCTCTTCATTTTCCCAGGGCGAAGAGTCCGGCCGGGGACCTGTGATCTTTCCTGATCGCGAGTTTGCCGACGGATCAAAGAAATCTCTTGGACGATTCCATTTACCCGTACCCTTAGC
Source organism: uncultured Acidobacteriota bacterium (assembly GCA_963768275.1). GTDB lineage: Bacteria > Acidobacteriota > Terriglobia > Acidiferrales > UBA7541 > Palsa-360. Next base: position 465,552 of record CAVYHH010000021.1, on the reverse strand, counting down.
TTATGGACGAATTGATCGGGAATTGCCGTGATACTCCTGGAATGTGTTCCTGAGTGCGAGGAGACAGTTGCGTCCGGTATATCGAGCTGCCGCCGTCTAATTGCCGCTATCCCGGCGGCTGAATGCATAGAGGAAGAGCTCGACTCGGCTGGAGACTCCCAGCTTCTCGAAGATCCGGTAGATGTAGTTCCGGATGGAATGTTCCTTGACCTTAAGCCGCTGGGCGATTTCGCGGTTCTTCAGGCCGTCGGCGACGAGACGGACCACATCTTCCTCGCGACGCGTCAGTAGAGGCATTCCATCGGATTTGCTAAGGTGCAGCGGCTTGATATGGGTTAGAGCGTTTAGAAGATGTTCGACATCTTGGTTGTTGACCCAGATTTGCCCCTGATGGACCGCTTGGATGCATTTCGAGAGGGATTTCAGGGAATGACTTCGGTAAAAAACGCCCCGCGCACCGTCCCGAAAAGCGTTCACCACTCGTTCGGGTTTGGAACTCTGCAGGAGCATGATGGCAGAAGTGTGATTGGAATCTCGTGTCTTCTGAAGGACCTTCATGCCCGCATCAGGGCCGTCCTGAAGCTCTTCACTGATCAATGTGACGTCCGCTTTGTGTGATTCCAGCTCGCCAATAATTTTCTGAGAACTGCCGGTCAAGGTCTGGACCGTGAAACCTTTTCGACCGTGCGCGAACGCATTCTTCAGCAACTCGCTCGTCATGTTGTCCGCCGTTACCACGAGCACTGAAATGCGATTTTTGGGTGCGCTTGAGCCACGCCCAACGCGGGTGTTCGGGACATTCGCTGAAATCGCGCGAGACTCGAAGGGTCGAGAAGAAAGCGCCCTCTGGGATGACATGGAATTGCCTCCGAGTTCAGGCCCTTGCAAGGGGCGCCTCAGTGGTGCTGCCGCGGCATTCGCGCTAAGAGTTTGTTTCATAGAGTTGGGTCTTCCTTCCTACTTTTCCGGGACTTGCGTCCGATTGTGCATGCGCAACGCGCCATTTACGTTGTAGATCGTCGATTTCGCCTGGTTCGTGGAGCGGTCTGATCCAGGCTCGGACCGACCTCTTCTCCTCAAACTTTCTCCATCATTTCAGAATGAACTCGCTTTCGACTGGTTCGGTCTGACCGGAGAATGCCTGATCCAAGTTCTCTCGAAGTCTTTCCGCGAGTACCTGTACAAACGGTTTGGTGAAGATCCCGCCCGGATGTACGGGCAGCTCAATGATCTCCAAGCCTCCGGCGGCGACTTCTCCCCAACCATTGAGGTGATCGCGCAAGAATGCATAATTTCTTCGCGGCTTGCAGACCGTCATTTTGCCCGGATAGACTCCAGGAACATAGGCAAGTAATGCTCGATCGTTGACCTCGGCAAGAAATTCTTCCCTGGGACCCAAGACGTCGCGGTGCGGATTCAGCTTGAAGAGATGAACGATCTTGATGTGCCATCGTTCCATTTCTCTTCGCAGGGCGATCTTCGATTTTTCAGCAAAATAGATGATTCGGCTTTTGATGCCCAGGTGCGAGACGGTCGAAGAATGAAAGACGATCTTCTGCTCCAGGTTTCCCACTTTTTCTCTTAGGATGAACCGCGGGGGAACTCCATTGAAATTATGCGCGTCGATCGCGAACAGCAGATTCACTTGCTCTCCGTCCCGGACCAGCCTCTGCGCCATTTCAAAAGCCACTTGTCCGCCCATGCAGAATCCGCCGAGGTAGTATGGCCCCTCCGGCTGCAACTCGCGGATCTCGCGCAGGTAACTTTCGGCCATCGCCTCAATCGTCGTCAGGTAATCGTCGTTTTCATCAAGTCCACGGGCCTGCAGGCCGTAGAACGGATAGTCCTCGCCAAGATGGCGCGCCAGTTCGCGGTAGATGAGGACGTTGCCGCCGCCTCCGTGCACGCAGAAGAACGGCGGTTTGCTTCCTCCCGGCTGGATCGGGACCAGCGATGTCCACTGCGGCGACCAGCCGCCTTTCCGAATCATGTCCGCCAGCTTTTCCACCGTGGGCGCTTGAAACAGGACCGACAACGGGAAACTCCGGCCAAACAATTTCCGCATCTCCGAAAAGAGGCGGACGGCGACCAGCGAATTTCCGCCGAGATCGAAAAAGTTGTCCCGCAATCCAATGGGCCGGACATTCAGAACTTTTTCCCAAAGTTTCATCAGTTGCAGATCGAGCGAATCCCGGGACGCAGCCGACGTAAAGCTCAGTTCCGCCGTCGAGCGCACGGGCGCCGGAAGAGACTTGCGATCGACTTTTCCGTTGGGCGTCAGCGGCAAACGGTCCAGGACCACAATGGCCACGGGAACCATGTATTCCGGCAGCTTCCCGCGCAGATGCTCTTTCACTTGCTCTGGATCGATCGTTGCTCCCGGCTTGGCCACCACGTATCCGACCAGGCGCTTCTCTCGCGGAGTATCCTCGCGAACGATCACGATGCACAAATCCACGCCCGCGTACTCCTGCAGCCGCGCTTCAATCTCTCCCAGCTCGATCCGGTAGCCTTGCACCTTGACTTGAAAATCTTCCCGGCCTAGAAACTCGATGTTGCCGTCGGGCAGGAATCGCCCGAGATCTCCGGTCTTGTACAATCGCTCGCCGCTTGCGGGATTCACGATGAAGCTGGCGCTCGTTTTTTGTTCGTCGTGCAGGTATCCCTTGGCGAGCCCCGCCCCGCCGATGTAAAGCTGTCCCGGCACCCACGTCGGGCACGGCGCAAAAACCTGATTCATCACATGAAAACTCTGGTTGCGCATGGCCTTGCCGTAGGGAATGCTCTTCCAATTCGGATCCACTTTCCCGACGGGAAACAGGATCGACCAGATTGAAGCTTCGGTCGCTCCGCCCAAACTGACGACGGTCACTTTGGGCAATACGCGGCGAATCTGGTCCGGCAAACCCAGCGGAATCCAATCGCCGCTCATCATGACGAGTCGCAAGGAATCGCCGAGCAGTTCCGGCTTCCCGGCCTGATCCACGAGCAATTGCAGCAAAGCAGGCACCGTATTCCAAAGGGTGACCCGTTCGGCAAGAATCAGCTCAGCCCAATGATTCGCATCGTAGGCCAGGTCCGCGGCAGGCATGACGACCGTTCCGCCCGCCGCCAACAATCCGAACACGTCGTACACCGAAAGATCGAAGCTGAGCCGGGAAACGGCGAGGATTCGGTCTTGCGGGCCGACTCCAAATCTCTGATTGATGTCGAGGACGGTGTTCAGCGCGCCGCGGTGGTCGATCATCACGCCTTTGGGAACTCCCGTGGAACCCGAGGTGTAAATGACGTAGGCGAGATCTTCCGGTTTTTGCCGCCGCCGGTCGGCCAGCGCGCCATCGTCGGCCGCCTTCAGTTGATCGACCTCGAACACTTCGACGGATGCGGGCACGCTCAGGCGGTTTCGAACGGTGGACTGGGTCAATGCCACCTTCACCTGGGCATGCTCCAGCAGAGAAGCGCTGGCGTTCCGCCGGCAATTCAGGATCGATGGGGAGGTAAGCCGCGCCCGCAAAATGAATTCCCAAGAACGGCGACGATCTGCTCCCAGCCCTTCTCCATCATGACGGCGACGAGATCGTTCGGCTTTACCTGGCACCGCAGCAATTCCTGTTCGATCCGGCAGGCCGTAACGGTAGACCTCGCGATAGGTGAGACGCCGTTTGGGAGTGCAGACGGCCAACTGCTCGGGACGTTCCGCCACCTGCTTGAGAAAGGGAGTGTGCAGCAAATCGCCGGTCAGCGGCGCTGCGGTATTGTTCGCGGCGTCGCGCAAGGCGATTTGCGCAACCGGGATCAGCCGCCGCGCATTTTCCGCAAGCGTTCGCTGCCAGGCGGAATCGTCCGCAGACAGATCGTGCAACAAGCGCTGGTAGGCGCCAAACATATCGTCCAACAGACCAGCGGGAAAAAGTTCCTCCACCGCGTCCCAATTGATGACAAGTTCTCCGGCGGATTCCTGGACCATATAATCCAGGCAAACTTGCGGCGTTTGACCTAGGGTGTAAACCGTTTCCCCCAAGCGCCCGACCCACGTAGTCTCTTGACCGCCGTTTCCCAGGTTCAAGAGACTCGTGAATACCACCGGCATGATCGCTTTTGGGCCCACGCCTTGAAATCTCGATAATTCGCGTATCACTCGAACTCCGCTGAAATAACGGTGATCGAGGTCCTGCCACAACTGCTCCTGGGACCGGCGCGCGCGCGATTTGAAACCTTCCGGCTTCGTGTTATTTACTTCCAAGAGGTTCACGGAAGTGAAATCTCCAACGATGTCGTTGGCCTGCTCATGCAACGGCAATCGATTAAACAAGGTGAGATTAATCGTGAAATGCTGGTTCTTGCTCCATATGGCGAGCACTTCTGCATACGCCGCCAGCAAAATACCGGCGGGAGTCAGGCCGGCTCGCGCCGTCTTATCTTTCACGGCCTTCCAGGACACCTGATCCAAGCGAGCCTGGCGCCGCTTGAAGAGCGGTTTTTGAATGGAGGCAGGATTCACGGCAAACGGAATTTCGGGAGACGCAGGCAGCGTGGGCAGGCGCTTTACCCAATAGTCCCGCGACACACGGAATGCATCGGTTTCCTCAAGCCGATTGAACGCAAACAAGTAGTCGCGGAAGGACAATTCCAAGGGGGGCAGAACCACATTCAAGTCTCGATATAAAGCCGCCAATTCGCCAAAAATGATTTCGAAGCTGCGGCCATCTGCAATGAGCAAATCGAATCCGATATGCAACCGCGTGCGCTGGGGACCGAGCATGGTGGCGCGGAACTCGAACAGAGGCCAGACATCCGTGGGATGTACGTAATGGGCCATCTTTCGCCGCACGTCTTCGAGATGGGCCTCAACGGTATTCGGATTTTGTCCTTGAAGGTCTGAGCACTTCACCTTGTATCGCGGCACTTCCTTGAGGATCTGCTGGCACCCTTCCGGTAAAACGATGCACCGAAGCATTTCGTGCCGGGCGATCAATTTGTTGAGGGCTGCTTCGAAGCGCTCTTGGTCCCAATCCGCAAGGTCCACTTCGAAATAATTGTGGCAGGCGATGTTTCCGAGTTCCACGCCTTCTTCGCGCCCGATCAGGTACGCTTGTTGGATATCGCTCAACGGAAACTGCTCAAAGCGATTCCGAGGCTCCGGCTGAGCCTTTGGAAGTGCGACCGTTTTCTCAGGCCTACCCTGCCACTCTGCTTTCGAGAGCCTCAGAGCAAGCTGTGCCCTCTTTTGGGGCGAAAGCCGCCTCAATCTCTCATTCAATTCCAGGTTGTTCGTCAGGTTCATTCGATATTCCTCGAACGGGCTTCACCTGGCGAGTAACTCGGATTCGTACCACCATCCTCTTGCTCGATCTCTCCAAGCAATTGTTCCAATTCACCCTCATTGGCTTGTTCGAAGAGCATCTCCTCGATTTTTTCTGATTGCGCCCTGAGAACCGGCGTCATCAGAAACGCTTCAAGAGGGAATTCGACGTGGAACCTGTCGCGGACCTGGAAACTAATTTGCATCGCCAGCAAGGAGTGCCCGCCCAGCTCGAAAAAGTTGTCGTCAAGCCCGACGGAGTCCACTTTGAGGAACCCGGCCCACAGCGATGCCAACGACTGCTGCAACTCAGTTTGAGGGGCAATGTATCCGTCCTTGTTTCTGTGCTGGACGGGTTTCTGCGCCTCAATTGCCCGTGACAATTGTTCCGGGTCACTGAGTTCGGTGGCGATGCGGTTGAAAATCCTGGACTTCATTCGCTCCTCTGAAATGCGATTCTTTCTCTAGACCCGATCAACAAAATCGTGAGACGCATTGGACTGGCTGGCGCCACTCCTCGCATGTTCAACACACAGGAAAGACGAGAACTCGGCGATGCGTCCGGACTCGAAATCAATCTGACAAGGGATGCCGTTTCCCGCCTCCATGATTGCGCCAATACTCTCTAAAAAGTCGCGTGCTGGTTGGTTCTTCGGAGTCGGGACAAAGTGGATCCTTACGTTCTCGCGGTCTTCCTTCTGCGCAATCCGGCCCAAATGCGAAAGCATGCGATGCTCGACCCGTCTTCCCAGGGCCCGGCAGCTCAGCAGCACGTTGTCCACATCCAGCAGGCCTGGACGCCTCGTGAAGATCATCGCGCCCACCAATCCATAGTCGCCAAACCGGTCGCGAAGCCGTATCACCAGGCACTCCGCAATCCCCGCTAGGCACAACTGTTCGACATCATTTTCCGTGCGCCGGACACTGGTGAAATTGAACTGGTTCGTTCGCTGCGTGAGTTGTGCGACCCGGGGCAATTCCGCTCTCGTCATCGGAAGGAATTCAAGCTGAAGTTCGAGTCCGGCAAGAAAGTCTTCCAGGCGCATCGATTGCGCCGACAACTGTTCTCGCTCGGCGTTCCCGGCATAGAAATCACTTCTCTTCCGATCTTCTTCCGTAATCTTGAGATGATCGAATGCCCAGACGTGAGATAGAAATCTCTTGAAATCACTATTCTGCTCGGGCAACTGCAGGGTGAGCGCTTCCGGGCAACGTGCCTCAACCTCCGCGCACTCTACTGCGCTGTCGTCTAGGAAAATGAAGCTGTCCATTCCGAGGCGCAGTTCCGCCGAGAGCGATCGAAGATTTTCCGGCTTGGATTGCCAATTGATTCGAGAGGAAACGAAATATTCCCGCTTGAGAACCATGCCGGCATTTTTCTCAAAAACGCTCCACACATCTTCTTCATTATTTTTGCTACAAAGACACACCAACATCCCGGCGTCACGCTGAGCCAATATGAATTCTTGTAGACCTCTGTAAGCAGGTCCAACACTGACTCCCAAAGCCCCATCTTCACCACACACGCCGTGCCAGAGAGTGTTGTCACAATCCAACACGATGACCTTGTGGAGAGGCGTATGGATTCGATAAAAGCGGCGGGCGATGATCGTGCCCAGCGCATGGAAATATTGCCGTGTGTACGGCACGTGCGAGACTTCGTTGGCCTTTTGGTCTTCATATTCGGCTACGGGATAAAGAGCCTTGCTTTCCGCTGATGTGACCACGTAGGTCCCGCTGACATCCTTCAACCGCTCCGTAATTTGCGCCTCGAGTGTGTCGAAAAATATTGCCAAAGTTTCATCGGCTTGAATCCGCTCCGAAGCAGGACAAAAGCAAAGCAAGTAAGGGACCTTGGAGTTCGCTGAGGCGAATTTCATTGCCTCCAGAAGATCTTTTACATTGCGCTGAACCCGCTCTTGGACGTTCTCCTGGCCATCTTGTCCTGAATCCAACCCTCCGGCTCCTCGCCACCAGTCTTCCAGCCGAATGAGTACTACGTTCATACCGCTTTGATTCGTGGACAGAATGCTGGCAGGATCCAGCAATTGCTGAAACACCTGGTCGTAGGGGCTGAATTTGACTACGCAGGCGATGTCCAGCTCGTTCATCCAAAAATTCAACGGCTCCGCCACTGGTTCAGCCGTGAACGTGGCTGTCAAGGCGATGGTCTGGACGTTCTTGTTTTCGTGGTCTGTAGGTCCAGCTTCAAGCAAGGCAATCCCCCGCACCGGCAAGAGCCGGATAGATCCTTGCGATGGAACTAGGAAGCATTTGAGGGTCCAGTTCAAAGGTATGAGCCGCCGTTTTCAGTCCTTGTAAGTCATTTAATTTCAATGATCCCGACAAGTCTATTTAACACATATGCAAAACATTTCCCTAACTTGGACAAATCGTTCTTACGGAAACCCATTTGGGCCATAGACTTACCTAAGGGGTGTGAACGATTGTGAACCCCATGCAAAATAATGCCCGACGGTGGCCACGTGGGCTTTGCTTTTTGGCCCTCTAGCCTCCGAGCGGCTAGCGCGGGGGGACACGAAACTAGCCCTGGAGAGTGTGCTTGAGAACCCGGTTTTGATTCGTGTAGCGCCCGCCTTCAGGCGGGCATCTTCGCTGGGTGCAAATGACTGCCTGAAGGCGGGCGCTACAAAAGACGAGCCAATCCTGAGTTCTCACACAAACTCTTGAGGGGCGAGGCTTCCGGGAAAGAAACGTCGCACGCATCTTGGTGGTATGCCAGGAGTTGGACGCGCGTCCGCTGCTTCCCTCTGCCGCGGTGCCGCGCGATCGCTTTAGCGCCCGCCTGTGAACTTAAGACATTTTTGGGGCTGTAAACGCTTCGTTCGCTTTGGCTTGAAAGGTTTCGCCGGCGGATCTACTTTGCAATGCTGATTTCCAGGAGCCGATTGTTGCCCGCGCGACTTGCCAACGTCTGAATTTGGACCAATTGCAAGTGCTGCGCTGGGGCCTTCCGCCTCTTCAGATTCTCCGACGGAATTCCAGTCCGCGCATAAGACTTTTCGCAATCCTGGTAAGAAGGTCCGCGCATGTTTCCTTCCAGGTATGCCAGCCCTGGGCAGCGCGTGCAGGTTCCTCCGTGGATGCACTGGGAACAGGCGGGCATGTCGCGCAGCCGGATCGAGCGAACTTCCTCAAATTGGGGAGAATGACGCCAGATGTCGACGAATTTTGTGCGCCGCACGTTGCCGCAGGGCAACGGGAACTGGACACAGGGATAGACGTCTCCATAGGGTGAAACATAGCAGGCTGTGTGGCCGGCGCTGCATGGCAAAGAGTTCAGGTCTTCCTGGCCGGGTCCCTGTGGAACAGCGCAAAATTCCTCGACGTTTCCGGCGAGAGCTTCATTGTGGAAGACTTCCCTCAGAGTATCTTCGTCCACATTCAAACTGAGAATCGATCTGTCGCCGTCCATCATCGGCGTAATTGTAGGATCGACGATGAACTGTGCCCCAAGTTCGGCGGCCAAAGCCTTCACGCCGTCATAGTCGTGCACATTGTGGATCATCAGCACATTCGCCATGTCTACATGGATTCCGTGTTTCCGCAACAGGCGCACCGCTTCGATCGACTGGCGGAACGAGCCGGGCATTTTGGTAATCGCGTCGTGCACTTCGGGGCGATGCGAATAGATGCTGATCTGCACGGACACCACGCCCAGTTCGCGAAGCCGATGCGCTTCCTTCTTCCGAATGAGAACGCCATTGGTCTTGAGCTTGATGCAGAAAGTCCGCAGGCGGGCGTGCTCCAGGATCTCGAAGAAATCCCTGCGCATCATGATCTCGCCGCCACTGATGGTCAGGTAGAAGACTCCCGCGTCCGCCATCTGGTCGAGAAGGTCCTTGATTTCCGCGGTGGTCATCTCTCCATGATCTTCGTGGTCGAGGTAGCAATGGACGCATCGCTCGTTGCAGCGGTAAGTCAAGTCCAGTTGCACGCTGAGCGGAATGTTCAGCTTAAGGGCCTTGGCGGCCATCTCCACGATTAAGCCGCTCATAGCGTCACCCCGTGCGGATTGGCCAGCCCGGCAAGGGGCTGGTCGGAAACCAGAAGAACACCGTGTGCGGCCAGATCCTCGACAAACGACTCCGCATCCTTCAAGGCCAACTCCGGCGTGATGTCATATTGCGCGCAAATTTTGTTCGCGACGATCTGGTCGAGCGGAGTAACGCCGTCCGCCGCCGCCCAAATGACTGAAGCAATTTCATTCAGTGTGAACAAGGTGGAATTGGTGGCGGACATGACCATCGTTTCGTTGCCCAGCGCACGCGCGGCGATGGCCGTGCTTCGGGCCACATACCTGCTGTTTTTCATACGATCAGCTCCCATACTGAGGCATCTGGCACGAACGTCAACCGGCGCACGGGCACGTGATTGGCAAACTCACACGCCGTATCGAAAATCAATTTCACGAATTCGGGATCGCGCGCGAAAAAAAGAATATTCCCCAGCAATCCGCGGACGGCCGCGGCCTCTTCGATTGGCTCGATCGTGTTTTTTGGACCCTTGGCCAGCAAATACAGCGCCTCGATGGGCGCCCGCAGGTTTTCTCCAGGCTGAGCCAGCTCGCCGAAAAAAGGCGTCCCCACGGCAAGGTAAGAGCTGCCCTTCCGGGTCACGTAGGAAATCTCGTCGGTCAATAAAGCGGCGTCCGGAGGAGCAAGCCTTGCCATGGTGGTCTTGCCCGCGCCGGAGACTCCGGAAAATAGAAACGCGCGGCCATTCCGGATGGCGCTCGAAGCGTGCAGGAGGAATCCACCCTTACGGGCCAAAAGGAGCGTGTGCACGATGCGCAGGACGGAATCGAGCGAATAGGGAGTGATGGTCTGCTGGATACGCCCGCACGCTGTCGAAGGGTTCCACTCGGCGCGAAAATCCCCGCGCTCCATCAGCCAGCGCCCGGAATCCCAGACGAGGCGCAAATCATCGTCTCCGGATTCGGTGCTCTTCGAGGCCAGCTCAATCTCAAAATCGAAGCGGGCGTCGTTCGAGGAACTCAGGAAGCCGGCATAGCGGTCTTTAATCTGGCGAACGAAGTCATGGTCGGCGCAGCGCAATCGTATGGGAAGCCCGCCGATCTCGACCACCACGCCGCAACTCTCCGTCGCAGCAGTCACACCCGGCATTTGGCTCCCCAGAAAAGAAGTGTCCGCCAGCACGCAGCGAGACGAAGATAGAGATACGTCGCGCGGTCGGAAGCACGCAGCAGGCGGGCGAACTGGCCGTTCGATCCATGCGGCGCGAGTTCAATATTGCGGTTGTCACGCTCGATGGAAACCACGCGCCCCAGTAACTCTCGCGAGGAAACAGGAGGGTCATCGTGACAGAGGCGATCGCCCCGGGTAATCAGGCAGGGCTTCTCGGGATTGCCCGCGGCAGACACTTCGTTTCTGCCCACAACTCGATGGACAAACAATCGTCCGTTTTGCGCGAAGAGCACCACTTCTCCCACGGAAATTTCATCCAGGCTGGCCCGGCGGATCGAAACCAAATCTCCCGGAAGCATGGCCGGCGCCATGCTCGTGCCGAGGACACGGAGGCGAACCTCGCCGATTGACCGGACAACTTCTTCCACCAAAGCCTTCGACGCATTCTGTCTGGCATTCATTGGCGTCTGCTCGCCCCGGCCGCTAAGAGGCTCTCCTACTGACCCTGCAGTTGTGTTCCGTCGAATGGACCTTGCCGCACGCCAGGGCCGTGACTTCGAAGACCTTGTCAAAGCGGAAGGAAGGCGCGGCGTACGGCCTTTTCGCAGTCGTCTTCGGTTCCCGTTTTTTTTGTCCCGAAGACTTGTTGTTCTTCAAGTGTTCCGCCTCCCGCCAATTAGTTTAGCCCCCCACTGGGTGGGCTGAATCGTGCTACTTCTTATTCCAGGGCTGATCCAGTTCGCAAAATCTCATCGGGCCAAACGAAAATCAATCGTAAATCGATCGCTCTGTCACTGGCAGCCTCGCCCGCGAACTCGCATCACTGTAGTGCGGACTGCGTGGCTTTTACCAGAGTGTCCCCCGTCTTCGTCGCATAGTAAATGCTCGAAGCTTGGGTCAGAGTAGTGTTGTCGTTATCGATGATGATGCCCGACGTCCCGCCTGCGGCGGCAAGCGCCGTCGTTCCGGCATTGACAGTTGGAAAGCCTCCTGTGATGTCGAGCCTCATCACGCATCCGGCAGTTCCACCGCCCGTCGTCGCTCTGCAATGGTTCGTGACTCCAACAAAAAGGTAGTCTTTCGCTAGCGCGGTGTTGAAATTCTCGGTAAGGTCCGATGCGTCAGCACCGGCAGCACTGGTTAGAGCCGTGGTCCCTGTGACGGTGCCGTTCATCAGCCCGCTTCCATTGAAGCCAACGCTGTAAAGAGTGGGAGTCGTTCCACTGCCGGTTCCCACGACGTACAAAAGAGGGCCCGCCCCTCCCGTATACCAGGCATTGTTAAAGTCCACCCCATACGGCCCCGTATACGTCGTATTGCCGGTGCCGACAGCGACCGACACGGAACTGGCCAGGCTGGTGGGGGCTTGCACAACAATGGCATTTGTGCCGTTGGTGTTGAAGGTGGCGTAGATGTTCTTACTGCCGTTATCGACGATTACCGGATTCAGGGATGTAGTACCGGCAGCAACGATCGGGCCATACGTAACCGAAGGCGATGGTCCATTATCCGCGACAAAGTCGATGCGCCCCTTGCTATCCGTAAAAAAGATGCTGTTGGATGCCGTGTCGTAAACCGGGCTGGAAGGAATCGCGTTGATGGAGACGCTCCAAACGATGGTCGGCGCAGCGCTGCCGTTGAATACGTTGCTGATCTTGTACAGATAGCCGGAGCCCGCTCCAGCGGAGCTATAGGTTGTCACGTAGGCGATATCGTTGGTGTCGTTGTCCGTGTAAAGGATGAACGGGGCGCTGGTGGAGCTTTGATTGGTTACTCCGCCGTCGGGCGAAAGCAGAACGGTTTTGTCCACAGCGTTGTTGCCGGTTCCCGGCACAACTGCGGTGGTCGCGCTGGTTCCGTTCGCGCCGGTTGTTCCAATCGTCAGGACGTGAAAAAAAGATTTTCCGGTCGTGAGATTCTCGATGTAGCCGAGCTGCGTTCCTTTTAGCGAAATTGCTACGGGAGCCGGGATTTGACCCGTGCCGGACGCATACGCGAACATGAAAGTCGGTCCGTTGGTCGTGCAATTGGGCGCCGTGGACGCGGGGCTGGTGCTGTACAGGTGGTTTAAACCAACGATGTTGGCCTGCCCGCCCGATGCAGGCGTCGCTGCGATTCCAATCGCCACGTAATCGCTGGTGCAGCTGGGAGCCGCTGTCACATCAAAAACAAATTTCGACGGAAAGCTCTGCCCGCCACCAGGAGCAGTCAGGAAGCTGAAGGCTCCTGTTGCGTTCAATTGTGTCCCGTAGACGCCGGGGCCGGTGCTGTCATAGAACGAATAAGTGTTTGCGCCGGTGCCCCAAACGTTTATCTCTTTTCCGGTAACTCCAAACAGAAGTCCATCGACATCGAGCGCCGGATTCGTGGACGGGGTAATCACATTGTCGTAAATAAAGCTTCCGAATGGGCTGGTGGTTACTCCCGGCCCGCCTGGGATGAGCGTGTACGTCCCCACGTCGCTCCCGCCGGTTACGGTAAGACTGCCGGCTGTGGCCAGCCAGGTACCGCCGCCCTGATCCGTTACGTTCAGAGAACCGAAAGCCGTCTGGGTAGAAATGGTGAAGCTGAAGTCGATGGTTGGCTGAAACGCGGCCGCCCCCAGGGCGACGCTCCAGTCTCTATGGCTCTCTTCGCCCGGCACGTGGGGCCTGCGATGATGCTCGCGCGGCCAGTCTCTTTCGCTGTCTTCATCTGGCAATCCGGCCTCGGGATGGTATTCCGGCCACCACGTCTCCCGATGCCGAAGATACCAGTTCTGCTCCCAGCGAGGATCTCCTCGGAAGCGGGCCATCACCGATTCGTCCTGAGAATCCGGGTAAAGGACATGACGCTGCGTCCAGTCCGAAACGATTCCTTTTGGAACGTGCGGCGCGGGCTTGCTCGAAAGCATGTTTCCCGTCAGCACAAACACAATTCCGAGAAAAACAGTTTTCATCGCCCCGGGAAAAGCTCGTGGCCTCCTGATGCCAATCGGATCGCGAAATTTCATCCGTGCCCCCCAAACTGTATTTCCCTCGAATCGGCGGCCATGTGAAACGGCCCGTCCGCGGCATGCTCCCAGTGCACGATGGCAAGTGCCAAGGCGAGCGAAGTGAGGAGTAGGTTTTGCCCTAGCAGGCCTTGCCAAGAGCTATTTTGTTTCATTTTCACGCTCGCAGTGTGCGGCTCCCGCAAACCACACGTACATGAAAAACCATGCGCGTCTTCGACCGACGCGTGCCTGGGTTTCCCTGGAAATTAAAGTGCTTGCACTTTTTGTCGCCAAAACGGGAGGGATGATACACCAAATTGTGCCCTATTTCCTATAAATTTAATGTTAATCAATGTTATGAGTGTAGTTAATTAACGTTCATAACGCTCCCGGTCCGTGGGACGATTTTTCCTGCAGACTCGGGGACGTTCGTCAAGGGCCAGACACCTGGAGAAGAATACTTAGTGAAAAAATACACTTCTAAATAAAAGGTCCAACCACGCTGATTTTAGAAAAAAGGAGCGTACGCGCGGTTGAGGCGCTGGCGGCCAGCCCGGCGCCATCTAGTCGGTGTGAAAAGAGCACGTCGTGGACGCGACCAGTGGAACCCACGCGACTTATCGGGCATTGGCTTTTGCTTCTGCGAGTTCAGCGAATCATCTTGATTCCGTATGGGAAAGGACTAGCATTCGTGATATGAAGGCTGCCCGCAAATCGCCAGGGAGACCTTGTTCCAGCGTGATGACCCGCCAGCGGAATAGCTGCCAACTGAAACCAGATCGCTACAGTCTGCCTGCAGGCTTGAGCTGGAAACAAGTGCTACTCTGTGGTTTGGCGATGGTAGTTTCGGTCATGCCATCGCGCGCACAAAAAACTAGATATTCTCCAACCTTCGGAGTGGAAGGCAAGCCATCAATGAATGTCGTCCTTAACTCGACATTTGATCCCATCCCGACGGCTGATGAAGATAAGTGTTTTCCATGGAAATTGGCGGCAGTGCGATCTAAAACCGTGAGTGTCACGAGGTTGAAAGTTCAGTCGAACGCAAGGATCGAATATGAAAAGGCATGTGAGGCCTCCAATAAAAATAAGTTCGAAGAAGCCGAGCAGCACGCACGCGGCGCGATCGACAAATTTCAAGACTACTCGGAAGCATGGGTGATGTTAGGGGTGATACTTGAAGAGCAGCATAAGGCGCAAGAGGCTCGCGATGCTTGTTCTCATGCAGCCGCAATCGATGCGACATACTTGCCGGCGTATCTTTGCGCGGCAGAGGTTTCGGCCCGGAACCGGGAATGGGAACAAGTGCTAAACGCGACGGACCTGGCCCTGGGTCTCAAATCGGAAGCCGATCCCTACGCCTATTACTACCGCGCGATGGCTTACCTTCACATGAACAATCCCGTTGAGGCAAAGAAAAGTGCATTGCAGGCCGTGGAGATTGACGTAAATCACCATGAGCCGTTTTTTTATTTGCTCCTGGCCCAAATCTATGAGCGCGAGGGTGACAGCGCAAATGCCATAGCCCAGCTCCAGCGATTTCTGAAACACCCCATTGATCGACAACAAGAAGATGCAGCAAAGCGGTTCCTAGCCAAACTTGAGTCGCAACAATCCACAAAATAGACGCGCCAGCATGTGAAAGTTGCATCTTGCAGGAATGAGTGCGCGGGACCTTGCCTGTGTCAGAGGCAAAAGCCGGCTACCGATAACGGGACTTGGCCACACCGCGTGGTGTTTCTCCGGACGAGGCGGGATAGGAATCCGCCTCGTCCGGAAATTGGAATCCACTACTCCTTCGGTAGGTTTCTTCGTTGGGTTAACGGCGATCGTGATCGTCATCGTCCGTTTCAGTCACACGAACCATTCCGCTGGCAATCCATGCGCCGGAAGCGGTTCGGACGAGGAAGGCGATGTTGGGCTGGCTGGTGCAGGCAGCAGGAAGAATCCCCACGTTGCCCTTGAACTTGGCGTCGCCCTGAGCGTCCAGGGTCACGAGCGCAGTGTCCACCAGGACGGAATTCGGCGTGCTCACGCCGGTCGTGTCACATACCAGTGTGCCTTTGACGCTCGTGACGCCGTCCGGCGTCCCGATGGAGTTTCCACCCGCGAGCACTAAGCCCTCGACGGTAAAGCGCAGGTCCCCAGTCGTCAAATTCACCTCTGCATTGCCACGTGACGTGTGCCACGGCGCACCCCCTCCTGTAACCTTGCCCGTGCCGGATCCGACCGTGTTGCCGGCCGAAATGATGCCGACGATTTGATGCCATTCCACCTCGGTTTCCGCAAGACTTGGAGATGCGGGTGACTTCGCATATCCGAGATTTACGGCGCCGTGCATCAGGATGCCGACGAGCATCAGCGCAACCACCGGCATTCCGGTCTTGAAGAGCCCACTTTGCATAAAACGCTTCATTTTACATTTCTCCTTTTTGTGTTGAGTTTTGAAGTGCCAAGTCTTTTCTGCATTTCCACGAGAGCGCAAAGAATGAACAGCAGACCTCGTGTTACAACCGCCCAATTTCTTTACAACTTCTTTCACTTGAAAGGCTTGGGCCCCTTTCCAGTCTCTTGACCTCTATTTCCGCAGTCCGGCCCTCTCGGCCGATTTCAGAACCGCTCGGACGGCGAAGAATCAGAGGATTAAAAAAATTAAATCCAGTGCCCCGAACGCTCGAGGAATGCAAACCACGTAGCGGACGTGCTAAACGAGTTCGGCATGGAGTTCGTTCCGGCGCCGGCTTTCCCGGTCTGTATCTCGCAGCAGCTTGCGCAGCCGGACGCGAGCCTTGTGCAATTGCGATTTTGAATTTCCGATGGACGAGCCCAGCATCTCTGCAATTTCATGGTGTTCGTACCCTTGCACGTCGTGCAGCACGAAAGCCCGCCTATAGCCCGGCGGCAATTGAGCGATGGCCAGCTCGAGTTGGATGCGATCGAGGGAGCCCGTCAAGGCCAGATCGGGAGCGCCGTATTCCTTTTTTTGTTCGTCGAATTCATCGCCGATGGAACTGTCCTCCAGCGGCAATACCGCTACGGTCTTCTTGCGCAAGCGCATCAGCACAGTGTTCACCGACAAGCGGTGCAGCCAGGTCGAGAACGCCGAATCGCCGCGGAATGTGTTGATCTTGCGAAACACCTGCAAGAACGCCTCTTGAGTCAGTTCCTCAGCTTCGGCTGTATTCCCAATCATGCGCAAGCAAATCGAATAGACGCGCCGGTTATGGGAGCGGTACAGATATTCAAAAGCCGCTGCGTCCCCCATTTGGGCTTGCCCGATCGCTTCCTGCTCAGTCATGTCGGGCGGCGAACATCGGTGAAGATGCGAAGTTCCCTCGGTCATGGCTGCTCGCTGCATAAATCTTCTCCTCTCGATTCCGCAAACGAATTTGGTGGCCGTTCTCATCCCTGGTGGATCTACTGCACAGTGACGCTGACGTTGGTGGTGTGGGTAATGTCCCGCGACTGGGCCGTTACCATGATCGAGGCCGTGCCGCGGCTCGTTTGTCCGCTCGTCGTGTACCCGCCGCAGGAAACGAGGGTGAGCGCAAGCGTAATTACAGTGAGCCCGCCTGCGGCCACTCGTAGAAACGCGGCATGAGCGCTGCATGTTTTTTTCTTGAGCGTGACCAAAATTCCAACGAGCGCGAGACCTGCCAGAAGTAAGCCGGATCCATTCATGCCAAGAGTCTGCCCATAATGAGTCACACCGGCGGAAGTTGTTACGGTCAGCATGGTCGTGGCGGCTCCCGCATTTGGCGTAACCATGGGCGGATTAAAACTGCATGTGATCCCCGTCAGCACTGGACAGGAGAAAGTCACGACATCCGCGAATCCGTCGGCGGGCGTGACCGTAAGCGTGAACGAGGCCGACTGGCCTGCTGTTACGGTTGCGCTTGGTGGAGCCACTCCCAGCGTGAAGTCCCTGCCGGAGACAGCGATGATCACCGCTTCCGATGTGCTGCCTTCAAAATTCCTGTCTCCGGCATAGGACGCCGTAAGGGTATGGTTACCGGTTGCCAGCCCCCTGATGGTCAGAGTGGCCACGCCGGCGGCGCTCAGCGGAGCGGATCCTAAATCCACGTTTCCGTCATGAAACACGACTTGCCCTGTGGGTGTTCCGCCCTCGGCGCGAATGTTCGCCATCAAAGTCACCGGCGAGCCTGGGTTGGCAATTGCGGGCGCCACCAGAGTCAGCTGTGTGGCGGGGCCCGTGACCTGAACTTCCGTCTCGGAACTGCTCGGGAGGAACGTGGCGTCCCCGCTGTACTTGGCTTCGAATATATGCGTGCCTACACCGGTAAGGACTGCGGGGAAGACGGTCACTCCGTTTGTGATTCCAACGTCAGCATTCGAAACGCCGCCATCATCTACGGCTACCAGCCCCGTCGGTGTGCCTGGGTTGCCTGGCCCGGCCGAAACCGTAACTGTAATCGGGGCAGGAGTGTTGGTTGGCGAAGGGGGAGCGGAAACCCGGGTTGTGCTCACCAAGCCGGGTGTGATCTTGCCGAACAGTCCGTCCAGGCCGTTGTTTATTCCCGCCGTGATATAGAGTGTGTTCCCGTCATCAAATCCATCGGGTCGAAATGTCATCCCATGAAGGCCTTCATTAACTATTGCATTACCTCCACCATCCTGAATCTGACCTATGAAGTCCCCAGTGGCCGGGTCAAACGCATTGATGATTCCATCGCCGAAATTGCCCATGAGAATGTCATTGCTGAACGGGCCGAATTTAGGTCCAGCCTGGGTAATTCCCCATGGGGCATTCAATGGCCCGCCGGCAGCAAATCTGCGCTCGAAGTTGCCTGCAAGATCGAAGATGCTGACAATGCCGTTGCCTGCGCCGAAGACCGGGTTTTGCTTCGCCGAGTCTTGCACCGCGTAGGTGATGAAGAGATGGTTTCCAATGACCTGCATCCCATAGGGCGCAAACCCGGCGGGCAAATTTGGATCGGTGAACGACCCTGCCGGCGCCAATAGATCGAAACGTGCAGTGAAAGATTCGATTTGACCGCTATGAAAATTCGCGACCGCCAGGAATGATGCACAACAATTGGGGGTCAGGATGGCGAGACCTGTGTAAACCGCGCTCGATTGGGAATGGTCAACCACCAATGTCGCGTTCGGCGGAAAATCTCCGTTCGCATCAGTCCCCCAAACGAAGATGTTTCCATCTTCAGTTGCCGTAATAAATGGCTGTAAGACGCTGGTCCCCCCGAGGAACGAACTCGCATCGGCAACGATCCCGGTGGGAGTTTCGGGCCGATCCGCGCCGGGCTTCGGTAAGATGAAACTCCCGGGCCGGACGCCGGCGCCCGTCGCATCGTGCGCGGAAACATGCCCGCTGGCGGTATCGGCTATGAAAAATGCGCCTCTTGGCTGGAACGCAACTCCCCAGGGATTTTGCAAAACCAGGTCGACATTGTTTGCGAATCCCGGCGCGTTCAAATCGGAAGACAAATTTGTCTGCCTGAAGGCGACGGTCTGCGCGCTGGCGCCACTCGCGGCAAACAGAAAACCGCCGATCAAGAACGAAAAAAATCGCGATGCCATTTTGCGTTTCACTAGCCTCTCTCCTTGAATCAGAAAACAGACACACGTACAGCCAATCGAATGGCCATCGAACTCAATTGGCCAAATCAACGCGCCGAAAAAATTGGAATCAGAAAATCCAGTTGTGACGTTCGGGTGACCGCTCCGGCCCTATTGCAAACTAGGCGCCCCCAGCGATCACACCTCTGAAAGATTTTTTTTCAATCCAGCGTCACTTTCCTGATCTGCTCGGCAATGAACGGCAGGGGATTCAGAAGTTCGACCCGGCAATCTGTCAGGCTCCGTAACAGGGCGACGCCGTCACGATCGGCGAAGGAAACATTCCTCAGGTCTACCGTGACCTGCGCGCCTTTCTTCAATTCAGCCTCACACGTCCTTTGCAGCAACATCACCCACCGCCCAGTGACCTGGCCGTCAAGGCGCAATGTAACCGTTCCACCAACCGCCTCGATCGCAGAGATCCTGAGCATTGGGCTACCCGCGTCAGTGAATAGCAAACAGCGTGCCAAACGGAAGATGGAACCTTCATTTCTCTAAACTGTTGAACGCACGTTATTTGCAAATGAAGGATTTCAGGCCGGTGCGGGCGAGCCACAATATTTGGTGGTTTGTACGGAACAGACTTGTGGGAACTACGATTCGTGGTAGGCGTTGCGCTTGAGCCCCAACTTCTGCATCCGGTGGCGAAGGGTATTGGGATGCAGCCCTAAAATTTTTGCCGCCCCGCGCGGCCCCTCGACAACGCCGCGAGTTTGGTTCAACACGGCGACGATATGACTGCGTTCCACATCTTCCAAAGTGGATGGCGCGGGCAACGCGGAAGCGTCCGGCTGAACCACCTCTGAAGGCGAACCACTCTTGGCGGAGGTGTCGGCAGGCGTCAGCGCGGGAATCAGATCGGGTTCCAGTTCGAGGACCGAACTTCGCGAGAGAATCACCGCTCGCTCGATAACGTTTTGCAATTCCCTGATATTCCCGGGCCATGCATAGTTGGTGAGGCGGTCGAGCGTCGCTCGCGCCATGCCTTCTATATGCTTTCCGAACTTCTTGGAATAGCGCGCCAAAAAGAACATGGCGAGCTGAGGAATGTCGGAGCGGCGCTCGCGCAAGGGGGGCACATCAATCGGGAAGACGTTCAGGCGGTAGAAAAGATCGGATCGGAAACCGCCTGTTCCAATAGACTCCTGAAGGTTTCGATTCGTGGCGGCAATTACCCGCACGTCGACACGGACGGGGCGGTTGCTGCCCACCGGTTCAAACTCGCGTTCCTGAAGAACTCGCAAGAGCTTGACCTGCGTTTCCAGGGGCAACTCGCCAATTTCATCGAGGAAGATCGTGCCGCCGTCGGCGAGCTCAAAACGCCCGATGTGCCGGTCAAAAGCGCCGGTAAAGGCGCCCTTGACATGTCCAAACAATTCGCTCTCCACCAGGCCAGCCGAAATCGCGCTGCAGTTGACTTTCAGCAACGGATGGTTCTTGCGGGCGCTGCGGTCATGAATCGCGCGGGCGATCAGTTCCTTCCCCGTGCCGGTTTCGCCGTTGATCAGCACGGTGGAGTCCGTGGGAGCGACCTGTTCGACTTTGCGCAGCACCGCCAGCAGGGCGGGACTGTTGCCAATGATCTCTTCGAAATTATGTTCTGTGCGGATCTCTTCCTGGAGGTAGACGTTCTCTTTCTCCAGCCTGGCCTTCAACTCAACGATTTCTTCGTAGGACAGCATGTTGGCGACCGCAAGAGCAACTTGATTCGCCGTTTCCTGCAGGGTCTCAAGATCTGCTTCGGAATATTGGTTTCTCTCCCGGCTCCCGACATTTAGAGTGCCAATGCTCTTACCGCCCACAACAAGTGGGACGATGCAATCGGAGAAAATGCCTGCGGCAACCAGGCGGGCGTCATTCGGATATTGCTGCTCCTTCTCGATGTCGCGGCGCACGACGGCCTTCTGGTGATCGAATACCCAGGCCGAAATGGTTTGTCGGCGATCGAACTCGATTCCGACTTGGAAGTGATCCGATTGGAAGGCTTTCTCCATGGCGTAGTAGCGGAAGGTCTTGCTGTTTGGATTGTAAAGGGTGAGGGCCGCACCGTTAAAGGGGACGACGTGGCGGAGAATTTCCGAGAGGGAGCGCAGCAGATCCTCAGGCGTCAGGTGGGTGATGATGGCGTTGTTGATCTCAAGAAGCGTGCGATAGCGCTGTGCCGTGTATTCCACCCGATTGTTGAGATCAGCGATCTCCTCGAAGGAAGTCATGTTGGAGACGGCCAGCGCCACCTGGCTACCCAGTTCGCACAGAAATTCCGCATCGGCTTCGGAATACTGGTTCGTCTTCTCGCTGGCGAGGTTGAGCGTACCGATGCTCTTGCCGCCAATAATCAGGGGAGCCACGCAATAGGAGTTGAGGCCCTCGGCGACAAGATGACGATCGTTCGGATATCGTTGTTCCTTCTGAACATCGTGGCACAGCGCGGGACGCTGGTTATCGAAAACCCAGGCTGAGATGCTTTCGTCACGGCCGAACTCCAGCCCGGCTCGAAAGTGCGAGGAAGCAACAATGCCTTCAATCGCAAGGAAACGGAACCTTTCTTTCTTCGGGATGTAGAGCGTGAAAGCGGCCCGGTCGAACGGGATGACGCGGCGCAGCGCTATGGAAATGGCGTGAAGCAGGGCCTTTTGATTCAAGTTGGTGATAATGGCGTTGTTGATCTCGAGAAGCGTGCGGTAGCGTTCCGCCGTGTGCTCCACCTTGGAATTGAGCGCCGCGATTTCCTGATAGGACTTCATGTTTCCAATGGCGAGCGCAACTTGATTTGCTACTTCCTGCAGGAACTCTCCTTCCGCTTCGGAATACCGGCCTTTGACGTCGCTCCCGATGTTGAGAGTGCCGATGCAGTTTCCTCCGAGGATCAATGGGACCACACAATAGGACTGGATGCCTTCGTCCAAGAGCCGCCGCTCGACGGGGTATTTCTGGTCCGCTTCAATGTCCGGGCAGATCAGAGGCCGCTGATGATCCAACACCCAGCCGGAATGGCTGTCTTTGCGATTCATCTCCACACCGACGCGAAAATAATCCGTATTCCAATGGGTTGAAAGCGCGAGGATGCGGATCGTGTCCGTGCCTGGATCGTAGAGGTTGATCGCGGCCCGATAAACGGGCAAGACATGTTGCAAGGCCTCGCAGATCGCGTGGAGCAAACTTTCCTGGTCTAGATTGGTTATGATGGCGTTGTTGATCTCAAGAAGCGTGCGATAACGCTCCGCGCTTGGCAGGCTTTTCGGAATCATTTGAGGGCTCGGCATGGGGGTTGAGTGTCTGTCCAGGCACGGCTCGCCTTGGGCCTTCTACTGCAAGTCACGGCTGCCGCCACTTCATCTGAATGTGTCGCCATATTTTAGCTCAGGAACCGAGCCAAATTTCCTCCCCGCCATCAGCCGCCTCAACTTGATAGTTCCGCCCGAAAAACGATTACCTGCCAAACCGACATGCCCCGCGAAACTGAGCACGAGGAAAGCGAGAATCTTGCCTTGTATGTTCCGTTCGCTTCGATTTCCTGGTAATTTGCAGCCTAATGTAGCTTAACTACGCACTTCAAGCAACGATCTCTGCGGGATTGGTAGGACAGCCACTCTTGGCTGTCCCCGTAGGCCTTGCCGAAGCCTCAGCGGACAGCCAAGAGTGGCTGTCCTACCTTCAGGTCTTGACACACGGCGCATCGCCCGCCAATATGCAGGGCATGGCACATTCCTTCTTGATTTTTGATTTTGGGGGTAACGAAGAGGCTGCCCAGCAGGCGCGCCATCGAATTGACGGGTGGAAGCAGGGTTTCCGGCTCGACAAGAAACTCCAGGTCAAATTTGAACGCAAGGAGCCAGAGGCGAAGCCGGACGCCGCCTCGGCCGCAACGCCAAAGACGGAGAAGTCCGGCGCAAAAGGAAAAGCCAAGGCAGGCGCAAAATCAAAATCCGGAGGCGAGCCCGCCGCAGAGGCCGCTTCCGCGCCAGCCGAACCAGCGCAAATTCGGTTGATCGTGCGCCTCGATTTTTCCGATCACGAAAAGCTCTCTCACCAGCGCTGGATCGAGCGCATCCCGGCCGACGATCTGTTTAAAGCCGCAAATCCGCAAATTATCCGAGCGGGCGAACCAGAGTTCAAATCCACTTCAGACTTGTTTGATTCGTTGGACTGAAAAGTCTCGCGGCAGGGCCGCAGCGGGATCCTTAGTTGCGGAACGCTTGCGTTGTCTCAAGGGATGCAAATACACAGGACAGGAACTCGTCCTTGCGAACACGCTCGCCTCTGCGAATGGCTGCGCCCAAACCCAATCCGGCCACCAGGGCGACTACCGACCACGTTGCCAAGACCTTCAGGATTAGAATGCCCATCTTCGCCTCCCGGGCTCACTTGGAACCCGCATTGGGTAGGGCACAACAAGAGCCAAACCAATGGTCCGATTGCACTTCCCTAAACCTCACAAATCTCAACACATAGAAAACAACCGACGCTTCCGCTGCTGCCCCGTTTTCACAAGGGCTCGGTAAACTCTATACGGCCACAGAGCTCTTTACATCCTGTACGTACTATAACTTACAGTACATCGTCGCTGCAAGACAACGCTGTAAATTCTGCAAGATCCTTCCGACTCAGGGCGCGATTTCGATTTTCCGCCTGCCCGTCCGGACGGCTAAACCTCCCGGCCCAATTCTGTCCTTTTGACCAGCGTCTTATTTGCTCTTCTGCCGATAGGCTCATATGTGGATCCGCAGCCGCCTTGTCGGTGGTTGTGTGGCAATCCCTGTCGGTGGACCCGAGCGGACGCAAAAGGGTCGGAGGACTGCTCATGCGTGTGGCGTATCATCGATCTGTATCTCTTTTCCTGTTGGTGCTGTTGTTTTCATTTTCAGCCAACGCCCAAACCTGGCGGCAAGTAGGCCCTCCTGGCGGAGACGTCCAGTCCCTTGCAGCTGCGCCTGGCAATGCACGCATGCTGTTTCTCGGCACTTCAGACGGGCATGTGTTCGGCTCACGCGATGAAGGAGAACGCTGGGAACTGCTCGGAAGAATCGGCGAGCATCACGACGACGTCATCATGTCCATGGTTGTGGATGCGCGCTCGGCAAACACAATTTATGCCACGAGCTGGACGCTTAGTTCCCATGGCGGGGGCGTTTACCGCAGCGCCGACGCCGGACATACCTGGCAACTCATTGGCCTTGAAGGACTTGTAGTTCGCGCCATTGCTGAAGCGCCTTCCAACCCTGACATACTTGTTGCTGGTGCTACCGACGGCGTCTATCGCTCCGAAGACTCCGGAAAGCACTGGGCACGCATCTCCCCGGAGAAACACGAAGACTTGCGCAATTTCGATTCGATTGCCATCGATCCAGATGATCCCAATATCATTTATGCGGGCACTTATCACTTGCCCTGGAAAACAGTGGACGGCGGTAAGAACTGGAATCCTGTTCACCAGGGAATGGTGGACGATTCGGACGTCATGAGCATCACGATCGACCAGAACAACGCCTCGCACGTTTTCGCCAGCGCCTGCTCGGGCATCTATCACAGCCCGGATGGCGGATCGAACTGGACCAAGTTCAAGGGTATTCCCAAGGATTCCCGCCGAACCGTGCACATTCTGCAGGACCCGAAACGCCCGATGACCGTCTACGCGGCCACAACGGAGGGACTCTGGAAGACGTCGGACGACGGCGCAAACTGGCGCCTGATTACGCCCGTGTCCTGGAGCATCCTTTCGATGGTGATCGACCCTGAAAACTCAGACCGGCTGATTCTCGGCACCGAACGCCTTGGCATTCAGGTGAGCGACAATGGCGGGCAAACCTACCGCGCCTCGAACCAGGGATTTTCGCACCGGCGCATCGTGGATGCGGCGGTTGACCCTCGGCATCCCGAACGCGCGCTGGTGGTGCTGACCAGCAATTTTGAGCCTTTGCTCGAAACGAAAGACGCGGGGCGCACTTGGACTCCGCTTGCCACCGGACTCAAGTCCGGTCCGCCCCGCCACATTTTCGCTTCTCCTGATGGCTGGTTCGCGGCTCCCGGCCCCGGCGGATTGCTGCGTTACGATGCTGCCAAGAGTTCCTGGGTGCCCGTCAATCAGGTCGCCGAAAAATCCATCCCAGCGCAGAATCGCCGCGCCGCTTCTGTAAAGAATGCATCTGGGCAGTCTGCGAAAACTTCGACGTCGAAATCGGCGGCAAATTCTTCGGCTGCCGCAACGACAAAAACAACTGTTCCCTTGCACACCAAAGTGAATGACATGGCGTTTGGCAATGACGCCTGGTATGCCGCCACGGAAGATGGATTACTCGTTTCACGTGACCGCGGCCTCAATTGGAGCACGGTGCGCCTCGCGCCTGTGCAGCAACCCTCGACAACCACTCACGCAGTGAGTACAACCTCGATTCGCACGGTGGTCACAGGGAACGGTAATTCCTATGTCTGGGCGCTGACGGCCCGGCAACTCGAAGTTTCCGGCGACAATGGGAAGACTTGGATTGCGCGGACTCTGCCATTTGAGCCGAGAGGTTCGCTGCATCTCCACCCATCGGATGAGAACACAGTTGTGTTGGCGAGCAGCCACGGCGTCTTCGTCTCTCGCGATACCGGAGAATCTTGGCATCAGGCAAACCTCTCGGAACTGTCGATTGAAGATTTGACCGCAGTCCGAAATGCCGTCGTCGTATCGACAGAGCAGGGAACCCTATTCCTTTCCCGCGATGGAGGAAAAACCTGGGGACATATGGACGGTCCCAATGCGGAGGGCACGCTTTCCGCTTTGCGCTCGCGCGAAGCGGGAAACCAGTTGGTCGCGGCTTCTGCTACAGAGGGCCTGTTTGTACTTGAAATGGGCTCGGCATCGTCCGCGTCCGCCGATCCGGTTCCTGCTTCGCCGGCGGCGCAGCACTAACTGTAATGGAAGGATTCACCGGACGCCGCTGAAGCAAGAGTAGCGGGTCCTTTAACGGATTTGTAGAGATTGCCTGCGCACCTTCGCTGCCGCGATGGAGTGCGCTAGCAATATGTCGGCGCTCATCCCCCCCGGTTGCGCCGTCATGCAACGCGGCCGAGCGGCTCCATCCCAGCACCACACCCTGGGATGGAACGCTCGCCGCGATTTTTTTGGTGCCTGAGACTTGAAACCACGGATGCACACGGATGAACACGGATTAGAGAAAAAACAAGAGGGATCGCCTTTACAGAGTAGAAATAAATTCCTTCTTCATTGCCGACTTGGATTCTTTCCTGCATTTTGTTTTATCCGTGTGAATCCGTGTGAATCCGTGGTTTCAATCGGGGTATTCCCGCGGCGGGAGTGAGATATCCGGTTGGCTACTTTTTGGAGAACATTTTCTTCTGTTTATTCGCTGGCGGCGCGGCTTTGGATATAATGAGATGTACTTCCGAAACTAGCTGCCCTAGCTCAGCTCAAGGTGATTCGGATGCCGGTACAGGCGCGCCCTAAGACGGCAACATACGATTCCAGCCGGTATCAAGGCCTATCCCGGGGGGATCTTCTTCGTATTTACCGCACGATGTTTCTTTCGCGGCGGATCGATGACCGCGAAATCCAACTGAAACGGCAGAACAAAACTTTCTTCCAGATCAGCGGCGCGGGGCATGAAGGCGTATTGGCCGCCGCGGGGCTCATTCTCCGGCCCGGCCATGACTGGGTATACCCCTACTATCGCGACCGCGCGCTCTGCCTGGCCCTGGGCGTCACGCCGCTCGAAATGTTCCTTCAGGCCGTGGGAGCCAAGGACGATCCAAATTCCGGCGGGCGGCAGATGCCATCGCACTGGGGCATTCCGCGGCTGAATATTCTTCCGCGGTCTTCGTCAACGGGGATGCAGTACCCGCACGCCGTTGGCATGGCGGAGGCCGCTTTGTATTTCGGGAAGTTTCCGCGGGCGCTGGAACAGGCTCAGCAGGCGCCGCTCGGCGAACACGTGCGCCACCAGGCGGATGAAATTGTGTATGTCTCGGGCGGGGATGGGTCCACCAGCGAAGGGGAATTCTTTGAAGCGTTGAATTCCGCGTGCCTGCGCAAACTTCCGATTCTATTTTTGATCGAAGATAACGGTTGGGCGATTTCCGTTCCGGTGCAATTCCAGACCGCGGGCGGCAATATTGCGAAACTTGTAGCCAATTATCCCGGCCTTTTTCTGGAGGAGTGCGACGGCAGCGATCCCCTCGCGAGCCACGCAGTTCTGCAGCGCGCCGCGGAATATTGCCGGTCGCGAAAGGGGCCGGCGCTCATGCACGCGCGGGTCACGCGCCCCTATTCGCATTCGCTTTCCGACGACGAAAAGCTCTACAAAACTCCCGCTCTGCGAGAAGAAGAGGCGCATCGCGATCCCATTCCGAAGTTTGGGCTATTTTTGGTGCGCGAGGGGATCGTCGACGAAAAAGAGTTGGAGGCCATCGAAGCGGAAGTGGACAGGGAAGTCCGCGAATCGTCCGACCAGGCCCTCGCGGCCGAGCCGCCCGACAAAGAATCCATTCTAGTCAATCAGTATTCCCCCGATGTCGATCCGGTTTCTTCGCGCTTTGAATCCGCTCCGCAATTTTCCGGCGAACCACGCACCATGGTGGAAATGGTTTCCGCGACGCTGGCCGATGAGATGGCGCGCGACGAACGGATCGTTGTGCTCGGCGAAGACGTGGCCGATTGCAGCAACGAGGACGACCTGAATGAGGTGAAAGGGAAGGGCGGCGTCTTCAAGGCCACGGTCGGCTTGCAGCGGCGTTTCGGATACGAGCGCGTCTTCAATACGCCGATCGCGGAGGCCTGCATCGTCGGCAGCGCGCTGGGCATGGCCGCTCGCGGGCTTGAAACCTGTCGCGGAGATACAGTTCTTCGACTACATCTGGCCCGCAATGATGCAACTGCGCAACGAATTATCTTTATTTCGATGGCGCTCGAACGGAGCGTTCAAGGCGCCTGCCGTAATTCGCGTGGCCACCGGCGGCTATTTGACGGGCGGAGCGATCTATCACAGCCAGAGCGGGGAAGTGCTGTTCACGCACACGCCGGGGATTCGCGTGGTCATGCCTTCGACCGCGCTCGATCTCTGCGGCTTGTTGCGCACGGCGATTCGCTGCGATGATCCCGTGTTGTTTCTGGAACACAAGCACCTGTACCGCCAGCCTTACAATCGGTCTCCTTATCCCGGTCCGGATTACACCGTCCCGTTTGGGCGCGCGCGCGTCGCTCGGCAAGGGACCGACGTGAGCATCATCACGTACGGCGCCGTCGTTCACCGCGCCGAAGTCGCCGCGGCGCAACTCGAACGCGAAGGCGTCTCCGTGGAAATTATCGATCTTCGTTCGCTCTCGCCTTTTGATTGGGAGGCGATCTGTGCGACCGTTCGGAAGACGAATCGCGTGATAGTCGCCCACGAAGACATGCTCTCGTGGGGTTACGGCGCTGAAATAGCCGCCCGTATCGCTGACCAGCTTTTTGATGAATTGGACGCCCCCGTGCGGCGCGTTGCGGCGATGGACACCTTCTGCGCCTACCAGCCGAAACTCGAGGACGAAATCCTTCCACAAAGCAGCGGCCTGGCCGCCGCCGTCCGCGAATTGCTTGCCTACTGACGAACGCAGGGTTTGGTTGCGCCGGCTCTTCCCGGGAACGCCATTCTCCTGAATGGCGTCCGCCAATCGGGAGATTGGCGTTCCCAGGCGTTGCAAAGCGAATCCTCGGCTGTTAGGTTTCTTGGGGCTTTCTTGGAGCATTGCGATCTTAACTTGTGAAAAATGCGGAGCGGAGATTCCTGACGGGGCCAGCTACTGCCGGCAATGCGAAACTCCGGTGAATGTCGGACAAATCGGTCCTGTGTACGTTCCGCAAACGGTTCATCCTTCGGAGGCGATTCCAGCAACTAAAGAACTCCCCGTGTTGCCGGCGAGGCCGGCGTTCGCGGGGTTTTGGCTGCGAGCGGTTGCGTGTTTAATCGACACCGCCCTGATCGTCGCCGTTTTCCTTCTTGTTGCTTCGTTTTTCCCGTCTACTTTCGTAAAGTTGTTTCCTCCGGCCCCCGCTTCGCTAACGGACATGCCGCAACCGGCGCCTATTGTGATTGCCCTGCTGGTTTCTCTCGGGTGCCTGTACTACACCCTTTTTGAGGCGTCGAGCTGGCAGGCGACGCCCGGCAAGCGAGTCATGCGGCTCTACGTCACGGACCTGAACGGGAAACGCATCACGTTCGGGCGCGCGTTGCTCCGCAACCTGGCCAGGCAAATTTCGGGCTTCTTGTTTATTGGTTACCTCTTTGCAGGATTCACGGAGAAGAAGCAAGCCTTGCACGACATTCTTGCGAGCTGCCTGGTCTTGCGAAGGCCGTAACATTTGTTGCACGAAGCTTAGTAGCACGGGCTTCAGCCTGTGGGTTTTCGTCCTTGCAAGTACTAACCCCCACAGGCTGAAGCCTGTGCTACTAAAATCACTCCGCTTATTTTTCGGATTGCCAGATGGGAATTGGCTGACCCATGTTGCGCGCTACCGCCATTTCGTAAACGCGCACGGCTGCTGCCAAATCCCACGTTGCGATCCCATTCGATTTGAACAATGTGATTTGATCGGCGTTGTCCCTGCCGGGTTCTTTGCCTGCAACGATTTGCGATAGCTCCTGCACCGCATTCCATCGCGACTGGTCCTCCCCGAATGCCTGAATGAGGTCGCCCGCTTCCATTTTGGATTGCTCGATGGAGTCGACCACAATTTTGTTGGCGCGGCCGACCGCGGCGGCGTCCAGCTCGCGTTTTTGCGGCCAATTCGCTCCCATAGCGTTGATGTGCATGCCGGGCGCGAGCCACGCGCCTTCGAGCACGACCTTCGTCGCGGAAGTCGCCGTGATGAAGATGTCCGCGCCCTTCACGGCTTCCTCGCCGGAGTTCATCGGCTCCACGGCGACGCCGATCCGCGCGCTCATCTCGCGGCAGAATTTGGCGCGGCGCTCGGGATCGCGCCCGAAGGCGCGAACACGCTCCAGGCGGCGCACGGCTGCGACGGCTTCGAGCTGCGTTCTCGCCTGGTATCCGGTGCCGATGATGCACGCGGTTCGCGCATTTGCATTGGCGAGATATTTTGTCGCGACGCCGCTGGCCGCGCCGGTGCGAAGCTGGCCGAGCGCGTCGGCCTCAATCAGCGCCGCCATCTCGCCGGTCGTCGACCGGAAAAGGGGCACGACGAATCGCGCGACGCCGCGCGCGACCGTATAAAGCTTCATGCCAACATATCCTCGGACCGGGTCGGCCGCCGCCATGTAGTGCAGGAGCGCGTTGTCCGGAAGCTTGATTCTGCGGCGCGGGTGCAGGACGAGTTCGCCATTGCCCTGCTGGCGCAAGGACTCTTCCACGATTTCCAGCGCGATGGGCATCGTCAAAAGGGAGCGCACGTCGGCTTCGGTAAGAAGCAGCGTCATTGAGGCTCCTTATTTTCCAGGTGCATGCGAAACCGGAACACCTTTGGCGCGGAAGGATCGAACACAAGCATTTCCGCGTGAGGCGTAACAGCGATTTGAGGCGCCGCGATCGTCCCGACGCTCGGCCCAAGATCCGCGTCGAGCTTATGTTGTCCATCCATGGTCCAAACGCGAATCTGCGGGGACGCAGCGGCCATCGTAAATACAAATTCGCTCGTCACGGCAATTCCGGTGATTGGGCCGGGTTCTCCGGTTGGAGTATTCGCCGCAGGCCAGGATGTGATCACAGAGCCGTCGGAAGAAAATTTCTCGATTCGCCCGGTGTTGAAGTACGCCACGAATACCGAGCTATCCGGTTCCGCGGAAATCCACGCGGGCCGCTCATCCGGCGTAGCCGCTTTTTGCGGGGCGGGCCAGGATTTCAAGAGGCGCCCGCGATTGTTGAACTTCAAGACGCGCGAGTTCATTGGATCGGGCACAAAGAGAGTGCCTGCTTCGTCAGTGCTGATGCCCATTGCGCCGGAAAAATGACGTTGCGCGGGGCTCCGCCAGGTTTGAAAAAATGTTCCGTCCGGAAAAAAGACATGGATGCCGCCGCGCTGAGCGTCAACGACATAGATGGCGCCGCCGGAATCCACCGCGATTCCCGCCGCATGGCGCACGCGCGTGTCCTCAAAGGATTGCAAGGGCGTGCCACTCGATTCAAATTTGTGGACGAATCCGGCAGCCGGGTCGGCGAAGAAAATGTTGCCCAGCGAATCGGCCGCGAACGACACCGGTTCGTCGAGTTTCCCCGGACCGTCGCCCTTGTCTCCCCAGGAGCCGAGGAATTCAAACGGCGGGGGAGGCTGCGGTTTCGGCGCGGGATTCGCGCGATTTCCGCAAGAAGCCAGGAAAAATACCGCGGCGAGCGCGGCTTGCGGAAATCTCCATCGCATCGGATCGGAATTTAATTTCGCCATGCGGCAAACTTGCATTCAATGATCGTGCGAACTTTTCGAGTAGGATATTACCACGTGCTTCAAGCAGCGCTGGTTTGCTCGGTGGGAAAGTGCTCAAAAAATCTGGAGCTTGATCGAAACCCGACAGGCTGAAGCCTGTCCTACTAAAACCTGCAATCAATTGCGGGTGTGCGCTGGGCGAGCGGCGGCATCCTTCACTCTACGGACCACCGTCTGGTACATGACATACTTCCGATCCGCGCCGCCTGCATCCACATCGGGAAATTGGAACTCGGGACCCTTTTCGCCGTTGAAAATGAGAATCGGCAGGCGACCACACAGATCGCTTTCGACGTACGCAGTTTCGTAGCGCTTGCGCGCCTTGCCCCACGTGTAGACGCGGAGCATGGAGAAGTCGCAAGGTCCGCCCTCTGCGCCATGCGATCCCGCAACGAGGTATTGTGGCGCTTCGCCTCCATTGCCATCCGCGACACGATTCAGTTCGAACCACGCCACAACGTGAAGGTCGGCGGAACTGGCAAGATCTTTCACAGGGCCGGGCAAATCGAGCTCCACGAATCGCGCCAGCACCCAACCGGCGACCGGACCAGCCAACCCCCCCACAGCTGCCAGGCTGGATTGCGCCGCAACAGGCCCTCCACTCACGGCGTCACCCGTCGCTCGCTTCGCTTCCACCGGGCCAGCGCCCGAGGATGAGTTGTTGTCGCTGCTGGCCGGTGAATCAATCGCACGCAGGATGAGCAGCCAGTCTTCTTGCTTCGATTTTTGTTCCTCCGCGGCGGAGGCTTTCTCATCTTGGGAACTTTCTTCGGGCCCCTGGGCGGCGTCCGCTACGGCCCGCTGCAAAATCAGCACGCGCGTTCCGCGCGCGAGCTGAAAGATGCGCTTGCCATCGCGGCCTGGTTCGACGCGCACATTGCTGACAGTTTTCGTCCGGCCCCGCGCCTGGACGGGAAGCGCGCGAGCGCGCTCCAATAGAGAGGCGCTCTTTCCCCAAAGCTCGGAATCCATAATTTGCCGCGAATCGCGCATCCATCCGATCATGCCCGAAGGCGCGCGCACTTGAGCCGCTGACCCCTCGACGCGCACGACTTCCACACGGTCCCCGTAGTGCACTTCGCCAACGGATTCACGCACTTGTGCGAGCGTGTTCCAGAGGATGACGTCGCGGTCGCCTACGTATCCAACCGAGATGACCTTTGGAGTGCCCGGATGAAGTCTCCAGTAGAGCAGGGCAGCGAGGATCAGGACGACGGGAATAAATCCCCGGCTGCGCACGATACGCCAAATCATCTATTGATCTCCGAAAGTGATGCCGACGGCTCGCGCCGTGCGAACCATGCTTCCATTTGGATCCACCAGCCGCGCTTCGCCGACCGCTTCGTCGAGCGTGACCGACTCAATTTCACCGGCCCGGAGGCAAACCATTCGTCCAAACTCCCCGCGAGAAACCAGCTCCACAGCTTCGACGCCGAAGCGCGTGGCCAGAATGCGGTCGAACGGGCTGGGCGATCCGCCGCGCTGAATATGGCCCAGCACGGTGACTCGCACGTCCTGCTTCAGATGCGTGTGGATGGAGTCGCCGATCATGATGCCCACCTGGCCGGGACGCGGCTCGGGGAACGGATTTCCAGATGGATCGCGAGGAGGCAACTTCGCGCCTTCCGCCACAACGACCAGCGAGAATTTCTTTCCTGTGGCGGTCCGTTCGCGCAGCCTCTCGCATATCGTTTCGATCGTGAAAGGAATCTCGGGAATCAAGATCACGTCCGCGCCTCCCGCGATTCCGGAGTGCAGCGCGATCCATCCCGCATCCCGGCCCATCACTTCGATGACCATGACGCGGCCGTGCGATTCCGCCGTGGTGTGCAGGCGATCGATCGCGTCCGTGGCGACGTGCAGAGCGGTGTCGAAGCCGAAAGTAACTTCCGTGGCGGAAAGGTCGTTGTCGATGGTCTTGGGCACACCCACAATTGGAATTCCCAAGCGACACAGATCGCGCGCGATGGTGAGCGTGCCGTCGCCGCCGATGGCGATCACCGCGTCGATGCCCAGCTTCCGCACGTTCTCGCAGCATTTCAGCGAGAAATCGTGCTCGACCTTCTTTCCGTTTTCCTCAACCATATAGTGAAACGGGTTCCCGCGATTGGTGGTGCCGAGGATCGTGCCGCCGCGCGGCAAGATGCCTGCAATCGATTCCACGGTGAGCGGCATGGTGCGGTCGGTCCAGATCAATCCGTCGAAACCGTCGTTGATGCCGATGACGCGCCAGCCGTGCCCCAAAATGGCACCGCGCACCGCGCCGCGAATGACGGCGTTCAGCCCGGGGCAATCTCCTCCCCCGTTTGCAATGCCAATGGTTTCGATGGTTTGAGCCATAGGTCCTCTGTGGGCGGCAGGCTACAGGGCCTGAAGCGCAAGAACGTATTCTACACCATTCGCGAAATGGGTCTCGCGAGTTGAAACCTATGTGCCACGAGTTTGGAGCATGGGTCGGAAATTCATCCGGTATGGCGTTCCGCAATTGGCATCGCATTGCGGCAGAAATGCTCGAGGAGCAGCATGTGTGCGGGCGCTCGCGGGCGCCTAGGGAGAGATGGGTTCGGAGACGCGGAAAATCGTGGATAGTCTTGCGGGTGGCGTCGACGGCCAGGTGAAAGCTTTTTCATAAATCGATAAAGTGGTATCCTCCGCCTCAGATTTGGTGTCCCCAAAAATCGAAGCTGACAACGACGGAGCAACCCAAATGGAACGAAAAAAAGCGACGGAATATCCGCAGGAATTGCTGGACCAGTTTGACTTGTACGTTCACGGCGACATCGGCCGCCGTGAATTTTTGGATCGCGCGAATAAGTATGCGGTGGGAGGCGTGACGGCCGTGGCAATTTGGGAGAGCCTCCGGCCGAACTACGCGTTCGCGCAGCAGGTCCCCAAGGATGACAATCGAATCAAGGCAGGATATGAAACCGTGGCCTCGCCGCAGGGCAATGGAAGTATCAAGGGGTATTACGCGCGGCCCGCGAAAATGGCCGGGAAGCTACCCGGCGTTCTGGTGATTCACGAAAATCGCGGCCTGAATCCTTACATCGAAGATGTGGCGCGCCGTCTGGCCGTCGCGAATTTCCTCGCGTTTGCGCCCGATGGCCTGACGTCCTTGGGCGGTTACCCGGGCGATGAGGAAAAGGCCACGGCGCTTTTCCCGAAAGTGGATCAGGCCAAAATGTTTGAAGATTTTGTCGCTTCCTACGGCTGGCTCAAGGCTCGTCCGGAATGCACGGGCAAGATGGGGGCCGTGGGCTTCTGCTTTGGCGGAACGACGGTCAATAAGCTGGCGGTGCGGCTGCCGGACCTAGCCGCCGCGGTGCCGTTCTACGGCGGCCAACCCTCAGCCGAGGATACGGCCAAGATCAAGGCGCCTCTCTTGCTTCACTATGCGTCGCTTGACACTCGAATCACGGGCGGCTGGCCGGCTTGGGAGGAAGCTCTAAAGGCAGATCACATTACCTACACCGCATATATTTATGACGGCGCGAATCATGGTTTCCACAACGATACGACGCCGCGGTATGACGAGACCGCTGCAAAGCTGGCCTGGCAGCGCACGCTTGAGTTTTTTAATAAGTATTTGAGGAGCTAGGTAGCACAGGCTTTTAGCCTGTGGGTTTCCAGTTGATCTTGGCTGGATTGTTCACCTTTGCTCGGTCTGCGCCTGCGCGGCTCGGCTGGGGTGATTTGACGGAAACCCACAGACTGAAGTCTGTGCTACTTAATTCGGCGGCAGTCGGTAGGCGATCAATTCGCCTGGGTAGCCCGGGCCGCTGATGGCGACGACAATGTATTGCTGGCCGTTGAGCATGTAGGTCATCGGTGAACCGCTCTGGGGCGCGGGCATGTAGACTGCGCCGGCGTCCTTGCCGGTGGCCTTGTCGTAGCCGCGCAGCATCGCGCCTCGCATTCCGGATGGCATCGTTACATTCACACCTTCGCCGGCGATGACGAGAGTCTTGGTCGTCAGCGTGCCAATTAAACTTGCGCTTCCCGTACGCGGAATGGTCAAGCCTGCGAGAGCGGGATTGTTTCGAACGTTATCCGGCGTTTCTCCGTGTGCGACCTGCCAAACGATTTCGCCCTTGTCCAGATTGATTGCAGTAATGCGGCCATAGGGCGGCTTCAACAGCGGCAATCCGCGCACGGTTAATACAGGCTCGCCACTCTCAGGATTGGGGGCCGGGAACCGGAGGCGCGCCCATGGGTCTCCCCGGGTGAGGGTAGACGTTCGCAGTCCCCTGAACGTATTCCATGTCCGACAATTTTGGGTCGGGCGAGGGAACGAGTCCGAGGGCGGAGATATCGCTTCGCGAATATACGTACAAGATGTGCGTGTCGGGATCGTAGGACCCGCCAGGCCAATTTGCTCCGCCAAGCGCTCCCGGTGAAACGATCGATGCGAGCGGCCCATCCGCCTTGCTCACCGAGGGAGGCGTAAACAGCGGCCCAATTTTGTACTTCGAGACAAGTTTCTCCGCCTCGGCATGAAGTTCCGGCGTGAAGTTGATCAGGCTGTCGCTGGACACGCCCTGGTTGTCGAAAGCGGGCGGCTTCGTAGGAAAGGGCTGCGTGGGGGAGTACCATTCGCCAGGGACATCTCCTTGCGCGACCGGTCGCTCTACGATTGGCCATATCGGCTCGCCGGTTTCACGATTGAAAACGTAGAGGAAGGCCTGCTTTGTCGGCTGCGCCACGGCTTTCACCGTCCGGCCGTTAATGGTGATGTCGGCGAGAATGGGCGCGCAAGGAATGTCCATGTCCCACAAGCCATGATGGACGAGTTGATAGTGCCACTTTCGCTTGCCCGTTTCTAATTCCACGGCGACCAAACTCTCTCCAAACAAACCGTTCCCCGGGCGATCGCCTCCGAAGTAGTCGCCGGTCGGCAATTCCACGGGCAAATACACGAGGCCCAGATTTTCGTCCACCGAAATTTGTCCCCAGACGCCGGTGTTTCCGGTATAGGCCCAGGATTCCTTCAACCAGGTATCGTTCCCATACTCGTTGGGAAGCGGAATGGTATGAAAAATCCATAGGCGTTTGCCTGTGCGCACATCAAATCCGCGGACATAGCCCTTCACGTTTTTCCTGCTTCTTGGCACGCCTCCGGTCAGATGCGCGGCGCCGACGATGACTACGTTGCGGGCCACGATGGGCGTCGAATGAAGCCCGACTTCTCCGGTGATCAGATCGATATCCTGATCGTCGTCTTTTTTCAGATCGACCACGCCGCCAACGCCGAAGCCGGGCACGGGGACTGCCGGTCTTGGCATTCAGCGCGATGAGCCTGTAACCCGGCGTGACATACAGGATTCGCTCTTCCTTGCCGTCCGTCCAATAAGCCAATCCATGTCCCGAGAGCTGTCTCGGAGCATTGGCGGCGCGCTCGCCCTCATTCTCGCTGTGCATCCACAGCAATTCGCCCGTGGCCGCGTCCAGTGCCACCACCGCTCTTCGAGTTCCGCCCGTTGAATAGAGCACTCCATGAACCATCAGCGGCGTGGATTCAAACTTGAATTCGGGGCGCGGACCCAGGGAATCCGTTTTGAAGCGCCAGGCGACTGCCAGCTTATTGAAATTGTCCGCGTTGATCTGGTCGAGCGGCGAGTAGCGCGTACTCGCGAGATCTCCGCCGTAAGTCCGCCATTCGCCGTTTTTTGCGCCGGATTGCGCGCGCGCGGGCATGGCCGCGCAAAGCAAGCAAACAACGGGCACGGAAAGCACAATCCATCGAAAGAGCCGGTTCATCGACTTCCTCCTAGACAGGGTCCTGCAAATGTTCTCGGCACAAGCTATCTGGCAGCGAAGTGCGCCTTATTCTGTGCCCATTTTGCGCAGTAAACAAGAATTTAGGTTTGGATGCTAGGTCGTTTTGGCGTTGCGGCGGAAGCGCTCGAGAAGCGCCGTGTGCAGGCGCTGGCGGACATCTTCGGGGAGAGGGACGGGTTCGGAGTTGCAGAAAATCTGGATGGTTTTGCGGCAGGTGTCGACGACCAGGCGGCAGTCGGTGCAACGGGAGAGGTGTTGTTCGAGATCCATTCGCATGGAGGAGTCGAGAACACCGTCGAGATAGCTCGTCAATTCGAGGATTACTTTCTTGCAGTTCACTGCGCTTCGCTCCGTCGAAAGTACTTGTTGAGTTTTTGGCGGAGTTTCAGCCGCGCCCGCAAGAGGCGCGATTTTACCGCCGCCACAGAGATTCCCAGAATTTGCGCGGTCTCTTCGGTGGAAAGCCCTTCCACGTCGCGCAAGAGAAAAGCGACCCGGAAAATCGGATCGAGTTCGCCGATCACACTGTTGAGAATTTCATTGAGCTCGACTTGAGCGAATTTCTTTTCGGGGGAAGGGCCCCAGTCCTCGATTTCGCGGAAGACGGAATCGTCGCCGTCGGTGCCCGGCAGCGGCTCATCGAGAGACACCTGGTTGGGGCGCCGCTTGCGCAATTTCATCAGGGCTTCGTTGACCGCGATGCGCACGAGCCAGGTGTAAAAGCGCGAGTCGCCCTGGAAGCGGTCCAGGTTCTGATAGGATTTAAGGAAGGCGTCCTGCATCACGTCTTCCGCATCCTCGCGGTTTTGCGTGATGTTCATTCCCAGGCGGAATATCTTGCGCTCGTAGCGATTCACGAGCTCTTCAAACGCGGCCGTGTCGCCGCCTTTGGCCGCGGACACCAGTGCGGCTTCGTCGTCGCGGACGATTGTGGAAGCCAGCGGTTTTGGGTCGGTGGCGCTCACGATCCAGTGTGCTCCAGGCGGCGGCGCGCAGAGGCCAGCCGCACTCATTTGGCAGGGTACCATAATTCTCCTTTGCATTTCCTGCCGGTCGGACCCTCATCTTCCGATGCTGCTGGGCGCCATCTCGATTCAGGTTTTTTTTGAGTTTTCTGAGAGCACAAGCGGAAAAGGGCATGCGCCTTCCGGCCGCGTCGCAATGGTACAATTGGGCGTTTCCTTTCAGAGGGGATATACCTTGGTTTCGCGTCCCGGCGCATGCAGCAAGAATCTTGCGGTTTGTGCAGGCTCGGTCAAAGCATGAATTCCGGGAGTACGCGAATCTATACGAATTAAAATGCGGACCCTGCCCGATTATCTACGCAACGGCATGAAACTGATCATCGTCGGGTGCAACCCCGGCGACCGTTCGGCTCGCGTCGGCCATTATTACGCGGGCCGCGGGAACGAATTCTGGCCGCTGCTGTACGATTCGCGCGTGGTGCCTGAGCTGCTCGATCACCGGGACGACAAACGAATGATCGAGTTCGGGATCGGGCTGACCGACCTCGTCAAGCGTCCGACGCGCGGGATTGAGGAATTGACGCGCGAGGAATTTGCCGAGGGGCGCATTATGCTGGCCCAGAAGCTCGAACAGTACGCGCCGCAAGTCATCGCTTTCAACGGCGTGGGTACGTTTGAGAATTTCGCGCAGCGGCGGTGCAAGCCGGGGCTGCAAAAGGAGCGGCTGTACGGCGCACAGGTGTTTGTGCTGCCGTCGACGAGCGCGAAAAACGCAAAGGGCCGCGGCCAGAAGCTTCGATACTTCCGCCAGCTTGCGAAGGTGCTCGAAAAAATGCAGAAGTAGGGCGCAGGGGCCGCGGCATAAATCTGTTTCGAGCGTGCGGCGGAAGTGGCCGCTTCTTTCCATGTCAGGGCTGACATCCTCCAATATGGGTTTAAAATTCTTCTTGCGAGGCGAGTTGATGGTGGCGGCCGCCGAGACGGGCATCGGAGGATTTTGGCTTTTAAGGAGAGAGATTCATCGTGAAAGCAAAAATCAAGTTTCTGCAGAAGCCTTCCTGCACGACCTGCCGCAAGGCCAAAGCCTTCCTGGAAAAGCGCAAAGTGGAACTGGACCTGCGCGATCTCGGGAAGGACCGGATGTCGGTCGAGGAGCTTGACGAGCTGATCGGCAAGCGCGACCATCGCATGTTTCTGAACACACGCAACGAACTCTACCGCACGCGGAAAATGGGACTGAATCCGCCGTCGCGCGACGAGGCTTTGAAATTAATGGCGGCCGAACCCAATCTGATTCGCCGGCCCGTTGTGATGCGCGGTTCCGACATTGTTCTCGGCTACGATGAGGAAGCGCTGAAGCGCATCGCGAAATAACGCGCCAGTTTGAAACGACCCAAACTTATGAGCCTCAGCGATAAAATCGTACTTCTTCAAGGCGACCTGACGGAAATGGACGTCGACGCCATCGTCAACGCCGCGAACAACGATTTGCAGCTTGGCGGCGGCGTTGCGGGCGCGATCCGCCGGAACGGCGGGGACGCGATCCAGCGGGAGTGCGACGCCATCGGCAGCATTCCGATCGGCGGCGCAGCCATCACGACGGGCGGCAAACTGCGCGCCCGCTTTGTGATCCACGCGGCCAGCATGCAGCTGGGAGGAGCTACAACGGGGCGCGCGCTGCGGAGTTCGACGGCGCACGCATTGCGGATCGCGGCGGAACGTGGACTGCGCTCGATCGCCTTCCCTGCCGTTGGCACCGGGATCGCCGGTTTTCCAATTCCGGAATGCGCCCGGATCATGCTGCGCGAAGTTGTGGAACATTTGAAAAAACCCACGTCCCTCGAAAAAATTCATTTTGTTTTGTTTGATGCCCAGGCTCTTTCCGAATTTGAAAAAGTCTTGGCGGAAATGGCGGCTGCCGGTGAACTCGAGGCCGCTCCTGAGGCGGGGCGCAAATGAACGCACTCGCTGAAAAAGTCCGTGCCGAGCTGACCCAATACGAACACCCGCTCTTCGTGTTTGACGCGCTGCCGGCCGCCGAAGGCGTTGAAGTGGTGATCCGGTATTCTCCTCCCGAGCCGCAAGTGCACACCTACGTGTTCTTGCTCCGCCCGCGTGAAATTGAGAGTAAACAGTTTCCCTGGATTTTTCAGAAGCAGCTCTATGATTGCCTGCACGATTTCATCATCGAGATGTTCACCTGCAATCCGCAGCGCCAGGACGTATGACGGCCGGCCCCTCCTCCGCACCCGGCGCCCCGGGCGAACCATCCCAGCCGGGAGAACACGCGCGTGCGCTTACCGAAATTCTTGCCGGGCGCATTCGCTCCGGCGGCCCTATTTCCTTCGCCGAATTCATGCGTGAGT
Organism: uncultured Acidobacteriota bacterium; assembly: GCA_963768275.1. GTDB lineage: Bacteria > Acidobacteriota > Terriglobia > Acidiferrales > UBA7541 > Palsa-360. The sequence continues at coordinate 424,989 of CAVYHH010000021.1, read as the reverse complement.
GTCTCTATCATTACGCTCACGGCTATTACTCGCGCGCCAGCGCGCGCCGGTTCGGCGACTACTACACGAGCGTCGATGTGCATCCGATTTTCGGGCGTCTCCTCGCGCGGCAATTCGCAGAAATGTGGGAGTTGCTGGGCTCTCCTCGCCCCTTCGTCGTGGCTGAGTCAGGCGCCGGGGTCGGTCGCCTGGCCGGCCACATTCTGGATTTCAGCGCGCGAGCGCTACCGGCATTTCACGCGGCTCTAGAATATGTCGCGGTCGAGCGCTCCGGCGCGCGACGCGCCGAGCATGCGGCGCGCCTTGGGGATCACGCGGCGGCAGGACGCGTCTCCAGCGCCGCCGAAATCCCCCGCGCGATTCCCGCCGGATGCATTTTCTCGAATGAATTGCTGGACGCTTTGCCCGTGCACCGCGTTGCCGTGGAAAATGGCGCGCTGCGGGAAATCTACGTGGGATTCGAGGGCGGGCGATTTACAGAAGTGCTTAGCGATCCATCCATGCCGGCGCTGGAGCAATATTTTCAGGAGCAGGGAATTACTCTCGAAGAGGGGCAGCAGGCGGAAGTGTGCTTTGAAGCGTGCGATTGGATTGAGAGCACGGGGCGCGCCCTGGAGCGCGGCTTTGTTCTGACCATCGATTATGGCCACGAAGCCCGCGCATTGTACGGCGAGCATCACAATCGCGGCACGCTGCTCGCGTATCGCGATCACACCGTTACGGAGAATCTTCTCGAAGCTCCCGGTGAGCAGGATTTGACTTCACACGTCAATTTCACCGCGGTGGATTTGTGGGGGCGCCGGGCCGGACTTGTGCGCACAGGTCTCGTCACGCAATCGCAATTCCTGGTTGCGCTCGGCCGGGGAAATGAATTCGCCGATTTGTACGAGCCCGGGCAAACGGAAATGGAAAAACTGCGCGCCCGCTTTTTGCTGAAAAACCTCATTCATCCGGAAGGGCTTGGGGAAAAATTTCAGGTCATGATCCAGCACAAAGGGATTGCTTCGCCGCGGCTCACGGGTTTGTCCGGGTGGTAAGTAGCACAGACTTCAGTCTGTGGGTTTCCATTTGATCTTGGCTGGTGCAGGTGTCCTGGGTTTGCGAATGGACCCCCACAGACTGAAGTCTGTGCTACTTAAGCTCCGGTTTCGCTGTAGGCTTTCTTCAGGGATTTTTCCGCTTCTGCTTGCGCGCCGCCGGTGTCGTCGGCGGTCTGCTTGGCCTTGCTGTACTCGTTGACGGCGCGTGTGCGATCGCCCTGGATATCGTAAATCCGCCCCAGGTAGATGTGCGACCACACCTCGGTCCATTTCGTGGTCAAGTCGGTGGCCCCGTCGAGCGCGTCACGGAAAGATTGCGCGGCGGCGGCGTAATTCCGCTGATAGAAAAACGCCTCGCCCATGCGGAAGTCGGCCAGCGCGTTCTGGCGGTCCTGTTCGAGCGCCTTCTGATACTGCTGCACCGCATCGTAGTAGCGGCCAAGCCCGGCGAAGGATTCACCGCGCGCAATGATGCCGCGCACGCGGAGCTTCTGGCTCGATTTCAAAATGTAGTCGTGGGGGTCGATGACAATTCCGTTGGGCTTCGGCCGCCCGAACGTCTCCACCGTGAAGGGAGACTCCTTCCCGGAAATCGTGATAGTCTTGAATTCGGGATTTCCCTCGGTTTGGACTTCAATCTCCACGTCCATGTGGAAGACGTCAAGATTCTGTTTCGCTTTGCCGACGATCCGGAATCCTTTCTTGGTGCGGTAGATCACGTACTCCAAATTGAATTCCGGGACGCCTGTCGAATGAAGCCACTGCGTGAAAAATGGCCGCAAGCTGGCCGGTTCGGCGGAAGCGGCAGGCGCGTTGCCCAACTTGAATTCCGCGGGCGCCGGTCGAGTTTGGCGCGTCTCCGCCAATTGCTCGAAATCCTGAATTCGCGCGGACTTGCCCGCATACCGCGAATAAAATTCCTTCAGCAGGGCGCTGAAATTCGCGTCGCCGATGATCGCGCGAAGCATGTGAAACACCATCGCGCCCTTGTTCACGACCACCGATTGATATTCCTCGGAGCCCGGCTCCAGCCGCCCGGCGTCGGCGATCGGAGCGGAATCGTCGAACATCAGCGCGCCCACCGCGTAATCCTCGAGCGCTTTGTTCAGACCATCCTTGCCCGTAGATTGTTCGACAAACAATCCTTCCGAGTAGCGCGAAAGGCCATCCGTGATCCACACGTCGGAGGTGGTGGCAGGCGTGACTTGCGCGCCCCACCACTGATGCGCGGCGAGATCGGCCAGCAATCGTTCATTTGGCTTTGCCGACCATTGCCGCGCGCTCACGAGCAGCAGGCCGGGCGCCGCAAATCCGTCGACCGTCCCGTCCGGGAGTTGCGCGACCGTCAAGCCGGGCTCCGGCAGAGGGCCGAAATCATCATTGTAGAAATCGAGGACGTGCGAGACCGCGTCGGCATAAGCCGGCGCTGTGTTTGCCGATGCTGGCGGTGTGTATATGGAATAGGTGGCGCCTTGCGCGCGCTCCGGGCTCAATTGTAGCGGCGCGATGACGAATGTTCCCGCAGGTTCCGGCTTATCCACGCGATACGTGTACAGCATCCGCTCGTTTTCCATGGAGGGAGGCGGAGGGGCGCTCATGGGCGAGACCGGCGCGCCGCGCCGCGCGTTCCCAAGCATGGGAGGCGGAGCGGGAGATGACGCAACTTTGGGAGTAACCGATTCCGGCGCTCCCGCCGGTTTCCCCGTGCCCACCACGGTCATGGTTCCGGGCACTTCGATCTGGAAAATGCCGGTATACCGATTGGAGGGAAAATCGGTCAGTGGAAACCAGCGCGAGGGAAGCAGCAGGTATCCACCGTCTTTGGCGATGTAAGCCATGCGCATGCCTTGATCGGGATTGTTCATGCGGCTGGAAAGAGGGCCGCCATAATCGAAGAACAGCGTGACCTTTCCGCCGGCGGGAACGGTATCGTCGAGCGTGACATGCAGTTTCAGGCTGGAGTTGTCGTCCCGATCGTAGGACACGGGCCTGCCGGAGACGTCGCGCACTGAGTTGACGCGCAGATTTTGATTCAGTTCCACTTCCACGACTCGCCCGGCCTCTTTTGCCGCGAAGTCGACTTTCGCTTGCGCATTCATGACTTGGCCGACGGCGTCGAGCGAAGCGCGCACTTCATAGTAGGTGGCACGGAATGCGGCAGTGGGAATGCTTTGGACCGGCGCGACGCCGCGGCCCGGCCCCTGCGGCGCTCCTGGCGATTGAGCCCAGCCCAACGCAGCGAAACCCGTGAGGGCGGCCAAGAATAGGAGGAGTCGAAATTTCGACATGAAGTTCAGGCGCCTTTCTTTCCGGCGGAGGCCATCCAACATACTAGGATACCAACTTGGGCTGATGAGTTGCCAGTCCCAGCTTCCGCTACGCCAACTTGTGTTACGCCGCATTCAACATGCCTGCGATCAAGTCTGCCGCGCGCTCGACCGCGCCGGGAGGACCTAGCTTTTCGCGAACTTCCGCGAGGCCTCGGCGCATCTCCGCTCGCGCGTCCGGCGAAGCGAGCAGGCGAATCGCCTCGCTCGCCAGCCGCTCGGGAGTGAAATCTTTCTGCACCAGTTCCGGCACGACTCGCTTGCCTGCAATTAGATTCACCATGGCGAACACGGGCGTGCGCACGAGCAACCTGGCGATCGCCGCCGTGACGGGAGCGAGGCGATAGATGACAATCATGGGCGCGTCCATCAAAGCGGCTTCGACAGTCGCTGTGCCGCTGGACACAATCGACAGATCCGCAGCGCCCAGGGCGTCGTAGGTTGCGTCTTCCACCACGTGCATGGCCACATCAGGCGCCAAATAGTGGCGGATTTGGGCCTCCTTCACGCCTGGTGCGAGGGCCAACACGAATTGCAGTTTGCGATCTTTTTGGATCAGACGGCAGGCTTTCACCATCGTGGGCATGTGGTGCGCGATTTCGCCGGAGCGGCTACCCGGCAGAAGCGCAACAATGGGATTGCTCGCATCCAGTCCGTAGGCGGCGGCAAACTCCGCGCGCGTTCTCTTCGCCGCCACATTTCCCACGAGCGGATGGCCGATAAAATCGGCCTGCACGCCGCGCGCGCGGTACCATTCCTCTTCAAACGGAAAAATGCAAAGCCCGCGCACGAACCGGCGCCGCACCAGGTTAGCCCGCCAGGGTCTCCAGGCCCAGAACTGCGGGCACACAAAATAGACGTTCTGCACACCCTGGCCCTTCAGCGCGCGCGCCAGGCGCAAATGAAATCCCGGGAAATCGGTGAGGATCGCGAGCCGCGGCTTGCGCCGCACCGATTCGTCCAGCAGACGCTTCCAAACACGCTTCAAGGCGGGATACTTCTTGGCAATTTCGACGATTCCCACCAGGGAGACTTCCGAGCAGTCGGCTACGAGATCGACACCGGCATCGCGCATGCGCGTCCCGCCCATGCCGAAGAGTTGAACGTCGGCGCGCGCGCGCAATGCCGCGGCCAGCCGGGCCGCGTACATGTCGCCGGACGCTTCGCCCGCGGAGATGAGGATTTGTGTGGGAGGCATTGTGTAGCGCCCGCCTTCAGGCGGGCATGTGCGTGAATCCAAAGTGCCCGCCTGAAGGCGGGAGCTACAAAGGCCGGCTAATCGTTCCCAGGAACGGACGTGCCAGCTTCGTTCCCCGCCGTCTCGAAGGATGCGCGCAGCTCCTGGTCTTTGTACTGGAGCTGGTACAGGCGATAGTAGATTCCGCGCAGGGCGAGCAATTGCTGATGGGAACCCTGCTCGCGCAATTTGCCTTTGTGGAAAACGAGAATGCGGTCCGCGTGCTGGATGGTGCTGAGCCGGTGCGCGATGACGAGCGCGGTGCGGCCCTCGAGCAAACGGTTGAGCGCTTCGCGTATCAGGATTTCCGTTTTTGTGTCCACGCTCGACGTCGCTTCGTCAAGAATCAGGAACCGGGGATTGTGCGCGAGCGCCCGCGCGAAGCTGATCAACTGGCGCTGCCCCACGGAAAAAGTAGCGCCGCGTTCGCTGACGTTTGTTTCGACGCCTTCCGGCAGTGAATCCAGCAAGGAGCCGAGCCCCACTTCGCGCAGCGCGGATTCGACCCGCGCGCGGCTGATGTCCTCGTCGCCCAGGCGGACGTTCGATTCCAAAGTGCCGGTGAAAAGGAACGGGTCCTGCAACACGATGCCGAATTGCCGGCGCAATTGGTGCGCGTCGTAGCGGCGAATGTCCACGCCATCCAGCAGAATTTGCCCGCGCTGAATTTCGTAGAACCGCAGCAGCAGCTGGATGAGCGTGGTCTTCCCCGCGCCGGTGTGGCCGACGATGGCAAGGGTTTGCCCCGGCGCGATATGGAAAGAAACATCGCGCAGGACCCAGTCATCGTCCTTCGGGTTTGCGCCCCCGTGGTAGGCGAACCACACGTTGCGAAATTCGATGTCGCCGCGCGGCGCGGAAAGAGCGAGCGGTGCTTCCGCGGGCGGCGCGGGCAGCGGCTCGTCGAGCAGCTTGAAGATGCGCTCGCAGGCAGCCATGGCCGACTGCAGGATGTTGAATTTTTCGCTCAGGTCCTGGATCGGGCGGAAAAAGAGCTGCGCGTACTGCATGAAGGCAATGAGCGTTCCGACCGTCACCGCGCCGGCAAACGAGAGCAGTCCGCCATACCAGAAGACAATCGCGATGGCCGTCATGCTGAACAGCTCGACCGCGGGAAAGAAGACGGCGAAGGCCGTGATCGCATCCTTGTAGGCCTCCATGTGGATGCGGTTCAATTCGGCGAACTGCTCCTGCGATTTCCGCTCGCGATTGAAGATCTGCACGATGCTCATGCCGCTGATGTGTTCCTGCAGGAAAGAGTTGATGCGCGCGATGGCCGTGCGGATGCGGCGGTTGGCGTCGCGCACGCGGTCGCGGAAGATCCATGTTGCGATCATGATCAGCGGCAGGACGGCGAATGTAGCCAGCGCGAGCCGCCAGTTTTTCGCCATCATCACCGCGCCGATGCTCAGCAGCACGATCGCGTCGTTGGCCATGGCCGCGATTCCGGCGGCGAACAAATCGTTCAGCGCGTCGACGTCCGTCGTCACGCGCGTCACGAGACGCCCGACCGGGCTGCGGTCGAAGAAACTCATCGGAAGGCGCTGCATGCGCTCGAAGATTTCTTTTCGCAGATCGTAGAGGGTCTGTTGCCCGACGTTCTGCATGATCCGGACTTGCAGATATTGAACCGCGAAGCTCAGAAGCAATGCCGCAAGCGACAGCAGCGAAATGAGAGCGACGCCGCGCAGCGCAACCGCCCCGGGAATCGATTGATCGAGACCCGGGACGATGTAATTGTCGACGGTGAATCCAAACAGGTAAGGACCCACAACCGTGAGAGGGCCAACCAGCAGCGTCAGGAAGACCGCAAAAACCACATTCCACCGGTACGGCCGGAGATACGTCATCAGCCGCCGCAACAGGTGCGAGTCGTAAGCCTTTCCTAGTGCTTCCTCTTCTCGGAAGTCGCTCATTCGCGCGCCAACTCTTCTTCGAGCAATTGTTTGTGGTACAAGTCGGCGTAATATCCGCCGCGCGCCAGAAGTTCGGAATGCGTGCCGCGCTCGACGATGCGCCCATCGCGCAAGACGGCGATCTGGTCTGCGTGCTGCACGGTGGAGACGCGGTGGGAAATCAAAATGGTCGTTCGTTGGCGCAGGATCGCGTCGAGTCGCTTCAGAATGCGCTCTTCGGTTCCGGTATCCACGCTCGAAAGGGAATCGTCCAGGATCAGGATTTTGGGATCGCGAATCACGGCGCGGGCAATGGCGGCTCGCTGTTTCTGGCCGCCCGAAAGCGTAATTCCGCGTTCTCCGACCATCGTATTGAATTGGGCGGGGAATTCTTCAATTTCAGCGGCGATGCTGGCTACATCGGCGGCGTCGTGAATTTCTTCGTCCGTCGCGCTATCCACGCCAAACGCGACATTTTCGCGCAGAGTCTCGCTGAACAGGAACGTGTCTTGCGGCACATATCCCACTGCCCGCCGCAGCGTTTCGAGCGGCCATTCGCGGATCGGACGCCCGTCGATGAGCAGCGTTCCCGGAGGCGCTTCCCACAGCCGCGCAATCAGCGAGGCCAGCGTGGATTTCCCGCTCCCCGTGGGCCCTACGATGGCGAGGATGGAGCCGGCCGGAATGCGCAGGGAAATATCCTGCAGCACCGGTTTGTTGGTCGCGGCGTTGCCGTTCGTTTTCGCTCCATCGGCGTCGCTTCGCACGGTTGGATACGTGAAGGTCAGGTTCCGGAACTCGATTTCGCCGCGGATTTCGCCTGCGTGGTCGCGGACTGCGGAGTCGCTGATCTTTGGTTCCGAGTCGAGAATGTAGTTCAGCCGCCCCATCGACGCGCCGCCGCGCTGAAAGATGTTGGTCACAAATCCCAGCGCAATCATGGGGAAAATGAGACGCGTCATGAACGTGTAGAATGCGACCAACTCGCCGAGCGTGATCCGGTTCAAAACCACAAGGCGGCCGCCTTGCCACAGCACCAGAATAAACGTCAATCCGAACAACATCTGGAGCAACGGCATGAACAAGCTCCAGAAAAAGATAAGCCGCAGGTTACGGTTGATGTATTCGCGGTTGGGCGCGTCGAATCCGCGAATTTCCGCTTCCTCCTGGCCATAGGCGCGGACGACGCGCACGCCGGCCAGATTTTCCTGGGCCTTCGCGGAAAGCACGGCGAGCGACGCCTGGATTTTTCCGTACAGCGCATGAATCTGCCGGCCAAAAACCCAGACGCTGACGGCCACGATGGGCACGGGGAGCAGCACGTACACGCTGAGCGTCGCCGAAATCCAGAACATCAGAATCACGGCGAGCACCATGGTCGCAATCGTGTTCGCGCTGTACATGATGCCCGGCCCGAGCACCATGCGCACCGAGTTCAAATCGTTCGTGCAGCGCGACATCAGCTCGCCCGTGCGGTTGCGCACGTAGAATTCCGGCTCCATCAGCACGAGCTTTGACAGCAGGTCGTTTCGCAGGTCGTACTCGATGTCTCGCGAAAGGCCAATCAGAATTTGCCGCGTGCAATACGAAAAGACGCCTTGAATGGCGCAGATGATGACCAGCGCCGAACAAAATACCGCCAGCGTGTGCGGATCCTTCGGGTGATAGTAGGGAAGAAGGAATCCCAGAGTGATTTGGGTCAGACGCCCGAGTTGCGCAAGAGGGACCTCAGCGCCCTTGATGCAATCCGTAATGACGCCGAGGATCAGCGGCAAAAGCGTGCCGGTGATCCCCATGCCGGCCTGCGTGATAAAGCCGATGACAACTTCCGCCTTGTGGCGCGCCACATACGGGTACAAGCGGGTGAGCTGCGACCATCCGGAGACGCGCTTATGCGCTGTTTTCGGTACCGATCCGGACAATGTATTTGCCGCTGCGCTCATTTCAGAATGGACTGTGGAGTCTCCAGGGACGGGATCTCGCTCAGATACCTTTCATGAGACTGGTCGAACGATTGATAGCGTTTCGCATTTTTGTTCCAGCGTACATCGAAAGCCGGAAACTTTTGCTCGGAACCTTGCTCCGCATTCGCGTTAGCAGCATCGAACTTTTCCGCTGGACTGAACTTCATTTCCAGGCCGTCCTTCGCATCCTGGCTAAATTCCAATTGCCAGTCGTTGGTCCGCCCCACGGGGGAGCCTCCAAGATACCCATTCGGATTTTTCAAATGCTCGTCGCACAGCAGAACCTCGGACCACTTGCCGCCATTCTGTTCGAGAACGGCCGCCCGCGTCACGAGAATCGGCGAGTTTGCCCTGCCTCCGCCGGATGTTAATTGCTTCGAGGTCCGGTTGACTACAAGCAGCTGTTCTCTCCCGTTCAACGCAAGATCCCCGCGCGCCAGAATTTCCGCTTGTTTGCCCAAAACTGCTTCCGCAACCCCTCGCGCCTCATCGGCTACATCGGCGCGTTCGGCGACCGCCTTCACGTCAGCGGGCGCCGGCTGCTGTGCCGAGCGGCACCCTGCCAGCGAAAGCGCCAAGATCCAGGACAGCGTTCCCACAATGGTGCGCAGTTTTCGTATCCTCATCGTCAGTCAGCGCACTATAGGCTTGGGAACGCCAGCGTAACTTCGACCACCCGTCCCGTATCCCGGGCGCACAGGACTTCCATCACTTGCGGAACGTCCGACCCGGCCCAGTCAAATTGATAATACATCAGCTCGAGTTCTTGCTTGTTTTTAGATGCCGGACCGCTGGAATTCGGCTCGCCATACAAACCTACCACGCGATCCTGCGAATCGCCCATGCGCAGGCCCAGTCCGGTCAGCCAATTTCTGGGGTCCAGAAAATCCGGCCGCCGGTCGCTGCACTTTCCTTCCTGTGTACCGAGCGTCGTGATGGTGACGCTTTGAATTACGGATTTGGCATCGATTTCCAAATGGATCGAACGCCCCGAACAGTCGTCGCGCCATTCCCTGGATCCCGCATTCGGCTCCTCGGAAAAGCTCTTGCCTTTAAATCTTTTTTCTGCCACGGCGAATGTGTCGCGCCCGGGCCTTAAGCCCGCGAGCAAGGTTTCATTGGTGTGGCGTATCGCTGCTTGCCCGGCGCCGGGAGGAGAGATTCGCGCGCCCGCCGCCACCATCACAGCGCTCGCCGCCGCGATCGCCAGGCTAGCGCACAGCCAGAATTTCATCGAGCCGCGCTTCAAAGTTTTCCTCTCCCTCGGACCACAGGCGAAATCGCTCCACGGGCAGGGTTTCTTCCACCGCGCGCATCCAGCCCATAAGTTTCTGGATATTCTCTCTCGTTTTCTCCTGATATTCGCGCAAATTCTGCGGCTGCGACATCCACATCAGAAAGCGCGCCTCTTCGGGATGCTGCGGCTCCGCGACGCGCCCGCTGTCCGCGGCGAGCAGCCCCGCGTGGCCGGTGAATAAATGCTCGAAGCCGAGATCGGCCATGAAGTGACCCGATTCGACAAACACGCCCCCATCGTATTCGGGGCCGTAACAAAAAATGTCCATGCGCTCGGGCTGCAATTTCCAGCTCGCGGATTCCTTGTCGCGAATCCACAAATCCCATCGCGCCGCAACCTCGTAGCACACATCGCCCGAGTGATGTTCCTTCGCCAGATTGGCGATCTCCTCAGGCGTCGTCAAGTAGCCGCGCAAATCGTATTCTTCAAGCGGCGTCTCCGTAAAATCCACGGCTCGAACCGTCATCCCCGTAAACCCCGGCGGGGAAGAAGCGAGCGGCACCGTGGCGAGAAAATGCTCGAAGTGCGACAGCATATTCTCCTCGCTGAAGTCGCGCACCCAGACACTCGCATAAGCACGGTTCGGCATCCAGGTATTATACAGGCAACCGACCGCAGGACCGAAAAGGACCGGGCCGACACGATGAGGATCAGTTTTCGATTACGCGACTCCACGCACATTATTTCGTGTTTGGAGTCCCAAGATTGTATGCGGGTATTGATAAGTTTGGCGGGCACGTGGCTCCACGCTCGTTGGCTTCATTTGTGAGATGCTGTGTCATGTCTGCAAAATGTGCTTGCGCTTGAGCGTCCGTCCAAAAGTCCGGCGGCGGGATTACATTGACGGGTGTGACCTCGCCGAAAGACTCTTCGCCTGTAATAGGATCAAGGAAGCCGAGAATAGCTCCCTGTCCGGCTGAAGGAAGCGGCACATAGATTTGCATTCCTCCGAACAGGATCACAATCGCATGACTCTGAGGGCCAAATTCAATGTACACGGTGTGACTTAGTTGAGGTCTGAGACTGCGTATCCCGGACGTATCACAATGGGCAATTCTCGTGCCCCAACCGGGACTACCATGCAGGTAACGCGCAATACCGCTCTCCCTTATTAGGGCCTCATGCCCCATGGCGACCGCCATGTTCCCGGCGAGCTTGGCTGAAAACCTATATAGATCGTCGTTGTAGCTCAGATCCACGGAGAGCTTGACGTCGTTTAGATTCTCACTCGGGCCTTCCTCAATCTTGATTTCCTTTGCCTTTCCTTTCTTTATGAGACTAGCTGCAGCTTGCTCTGCCTCAGATCGTGAACGGGCACGACCGCCAATGATATCCCCTGCTTCATTCCGAAGAATCACGGGCCGTGCGAGTTCATATTGGACACCATTTGGACCGCTACACAGGTTGTACGTCGTTCCCTCTATCTCGATCGCGGAAGGCCAAGTTGCGGGAGTGCAGGTCAAATCAAGGCCGAAATGTGAAACGAACACCTGCATCCGTTTTAGCTGGCTTGCTGCTCTAGCTTCAAACGAGTGTCCAAAGTGACTGTTGCACTCCCGACAAACCCGGATCGATCTGCGGCCCCCAAGAAAGTCAGGAAAGATGTGATCGTTTGTAAATTCTCCGAATGGGGGATCCGAATAAGGGCATACCTCGCCGGGTTGATCGGGAAAGCCTTCTGGGAAGGAACTCATGGTCAGATTTGTACACTCGAAAGCGAATATTCGCAAAGCACTTTACTGCGCGCCGCACCACGCTTATGGTGAGGCACGGGTGGCGACTGGAACCAGGCGATTGAGCTCACAACTGAGATAGGTGTATCCGAATATTTGTCGAGTGACGGCGCAGTCAGAAGTAGTGCACGTGCTTCATAAACCCGGTTGCCGGAATCTGTCCTCCGACCGGGCGGAAACCGGTCAAGGGGAGTGATTTGTCCCGCCGTACCCCTCCAGAAGACAATTCCTTACGTGCTGTTTCACTTCATCATCTACGAACGCAGCGTCCAAGCCCATGAGATTCGCGCGCAACAAATCCTGTTCTCTCCAGTTAAATACGCGCTGGAGGCTTTCATATTCTCTGGTCAGAGTCGTCGGGGTAAGCATGCGGCTGTCGGAGTTGACGTTGAGAGAAACGCCCGCGCGGTAGAGGCGATCAATGGGATGTTTCTCCATGCTTCCAATTGAGGGAATAATCTGGACGTTGGCCGTTGGGCAAAGCTCCAGGTGAATGCGTTTGCTGCGGAGATGATCCACCAGTTTCGGATCCTCGATGCTGCGCGTTCCGTGGCCGATGCGTTGCGGGTCGAGCAGGCGAAGCGTCTCCCACACGCTCTCCGGTCCAAGCGCTTCGCCGGCGTGAGCGGTGCGAAACAGGCCATGCTCCCGCGCGTAGCGATACGCTCCCACGTGAGCGTCCAAAGGAAATCCAGCTTCGTCTCCCGCAAGATCGAGCGCCACGACTCGGCTGCCGCGAAACTTTTCCACTAACCCCGCGGTCAGCAGGCTCTGCGCTTCCGTGAAGTGCCTCAGCGAGCAAAGGATCAGGCCTGCCTGCATCCCGGTTTCCCGGATCAGGTGTTCGACCTCTCGTTCCACCACCGTAACGACGCGCTCAAGGCTCAAGCCGCGCTCGGTATGCAGCAGCGGCGCAAACCGGATCTCAGCATAAATCACGCCGTCTTCGAGGAGTTGCCGGAAGACATCTTCGGTAACCAAACGGAGGGAATCCTCGGTTTGCATGAGCTGAAAACCCTTGGGCGCGCGGGAAAGGAAGTCCGCCAGGTTCGCGCAGCGTGCCGGCGCGATGTAATCGCGCTGATACTCCTCGCGCGTGACGGAAGGCGCCAGAGCGGAAACCGCCTGGTAGCTCAGCGAGCAGTCCAGGTGAAGATGCAGTTCAATCTTGGGGAGCGACCGAAGTTCCATCGGCTCACGATAACCCTAGTGTGATTTCTGGTCCATACGTGAGCGGACGGAAAAATTCAAGTACTTGCCGATCCGCGCCAATTTGATGGTCCGAAAACACCAGCCCTTCCGTAGGCGGGGTTTCGCGCGGGCGAGTGCTTGCATCAGGTGGCCTGAAAATATTTCAAATTTCAAATTTCAAATTTGAGATCTAATATTCGAAAACTTTGCGTGCGCTTTCGCAGCGACGGTCGCTTGCCTTCACACAATTGGACTAAGATATGGGAAGCACACGCTGGGGGCCGCGATGAGTATGAACACGATCTTGATGCAACGCCTGGGGCTCGTACATCCGATCATTCAGGCGCCGATGGCCGGCGGCGGGGATACTCCAGATCTCGTTGCGGCAGTTTCGAACGCGGGGGCGTTCGGTTCCATTGGCGCGACCTACTTAACACCCGAGCAAATCCGGAGCACGGCGGCCGAAGTGCGCGCGCGAACTTCTCGGCCGTTTGGGATCAATTTTTTCGCTCCAATCACGCCCGGAAAACCTCAAGAAAACCCCGAAACAATGCTGGCGCGGGTTGCGCCTTATTTCGCGGAATTAAATCTTCCCGTTCCCACTCTTCCGAAATCGCCAGCTATTCCGTTTAACGAGCAACTAGCCGCGGCGCTCGAAAGCGGCGCGGCATGTTTCAGTTTTACCTTCGGCAAGCTGCCGGAAGACGCCGTCAGCGCGATCAAGGCCCGCAAGATGTTTTTGATCGGCACCGCAACGACTGTCGAAGAAGCGATCGCGCTGGAGAAGTCAGGCGCGGACGCAATCGTGGCCCAGGGCAGCGAAGCAGGAGGTCACCGAGGCACCTTCGGCGGCGATTTTAGTGCCGGCATGGTGGGAGTCATTTCTCTTGTGCCGCAAGTGGTCGACGCCGTCCGCGTCCCGGTGATCGCGTCGGGGGGCATCATGGATGGCCGCGGCGTTGTGGCCGCGCTGGCACTTGGCGCCTCCGTCGTGCAGATGGGCACTGCCTTTTTGGTCTGCCACGAAAGCGGCGTTTCCGATGCCTACAAGGATGCAATCCTGAGCGCGCACGAAGATCAAACTCGAATCACGCGCGCGTTTTCCGGCCGCCCTGCTCGAGGAATCGAGAACCGCTTCATGACCGAAGTCGAATTCAATCACGACGACGATGCGATTCTGCCATTTCCGCTTCAGAACGCGCTCACCCGTCCGCTGCGGACGGCGGCGGCCAAGCAGGGCCGGGCGGAGTTCTTGTCTCTCTGGGCCGGGCAAGGCGTGCGTCTGGCGCGCCGCCAATCCGCCGCCGAATTGATTGCTCGCTTGGCTAAAGAGATCGACGCCACCGTCGCCGCCTTGCAAAAATCCGCCTCGGTTGCCGGCTAACCTACATTTCTCACCAATACTTCGCAGGTGCCTTCCGTTTTTTGGCTATCTTCGAACGGGATATTTGTACTTGAGAGTTTAGCGGCGCGGGCTTCAGCCTGTGGGGGTTAGACCTTGCGAGTACCAACCCCCACAGGCTGAAGAGGCTGTGTGAGAACTCAAGATTGGCACGTTTTTGTAGCGCCCGCCTGAAGGCGGGCGCTACATGAAACAAAACCGAGTTCTCACACAGGCTATGAAGCCTGCGCCACTGGCCTGCCTTTCTTCAATTTTAATTGGGTTCGAATACCTGGCGCGGAAGTACTCGCTACTTCTTATCTTCGGATCCGGGCGCAGGCGAAGGCGGCGAAACGAGTCCACCAAGGCGCTGGCGCAAAGTCGCGCCCATCTCAGCAATAACGGCGCTGCAGACGGCCTTCAGTTTCCTCTCCGTGGATTCGGCCAGCTCTTCGATGCGGGCCTCGGATTGTTGGGTGAGCTTGGTGACCGTGGTCAGCAGCCAGGCGTTCGACGCGTTTTCCAGCCGTTTCTTATGTTCGTCGATGGCAGCGTTTCCGAGGGGGTCGAGCGACATTCGGAACTGTCGTTGGAGCGCTTGAGATTCGCTCTGGAGGGTTTCCTTGGCCTCGTCGATTCGAGCGGTTAGATCCTGGACGCCTTGAGCCAGGGTTTGTTTCACGTGCTGGGACAGGGCGCGCTGAAACTCCACGGCGAAGCCGCGGGCGTCGCTTTCCAGTTTGGAACGGATCTGCGCGCCGTTCGCTTCCATGCTCGCGACATTCTGCTCGAATGCCGTTTTCGTTTTCGAGGCGTAAACCTCGAACTGTTCGCGTCCAAGTTCCGCGGCACGCTCGGTGAATTGCGAAGCGGCGGCGTTACCCGCCTCGCCAATTTGCTGGCTGCCGCGTTCGGCGGCTTCCGTAGCGCTTTCCTGGATCTGCCCTTGGGCGTGTTCGACGTAACTCCGGCTGCAGTTGTCGAGTTCCCGCGCGAACAAGCCCGACAATTCCGCGGCCTTTTCCCGCAAGTGCGCCGCAGCCTGATCCGCGCCCTTCTGAAGGGTCGTTTGCATCTGGTTCTGAACTTTTTTCTCGTACCAATCGGCGGACTTGTAAAGGGCCTCAAACGTGCCCTGCGTGGTTTCGGTGGCCTTGGTCTCGAGCTCGTTGATCCACCTGGTGATGGTTTCACGCGCCGATTCGCCGAACTCGGTTTCGATCCGCGCGAACAGCTCCTTGCCCCGGGTTACCGTGTCCTGCAGGTTTCGGTCGGAAGCCTGCCAGACGCGCGCCTGATGCTCGGCAAGAGTTTTCTCCGCCTCCTCGCGATCGAAGACGAGCTTCGTGGACGCTTCTTCCACGCGAGCCAATTGCGGCGAAAGCCGCTGCTCCAGGTTGCTCACAAGTTCATCCACGGTTTGGCGGCCAGTGGCTTCCAGAACCGAGTGGAACTGTTCGGCCATTCCAGTCACGACCGATTCCGCCTGGCGTGTTAGTTCGCCGCTTTGCGCTTCGAGGATTGCCTGGCCGTGTTGCGCCAAATCTTCGGAGGCCGCCTCGAGCTGCGTCGAAAACTCACGGCGTTTTCCCTCCAGCTGCGCAGCCGATTGTTGCAACTGCGTAAAGATGGCTTCGCCCCTGGCGATCTCCTGATTGATCGCCGCTCGAAGCATGCTCAGGGTCCCCTCCGCCTCGGCCGCAACCTGGGATTGCGATTCGCCGATGAGGGCGACCCGCTCCTGGAGCATCTTCTCCATTTGCCGCCCGGTAGCCTCGGAGTTTTTCCCGAACTTCTCGGCCGCAAGCCGGGACGCCTCCTCGATCATCGTTTCCGTTTTTTGGCGCCATCGCTCGGAGGCCTCTTCCAAGTCGGCGTCGAGAACCCCGCGCCAACCCGCTTCTCCGATCGCCGCCGCGGCGGCAATCTGATCTTTCAAGGTCTTGGCTGCATGATCCATCTGCGCCAGGCGTGCTTGGGCTTCGGCGGAGCGCTGGTCCATCTGTTCCTGCCAGAGGCGCAGTTCATTCGTCGCGGCCTGCTCGGAGCTTAAGCGCATTTGCTCCACAGCCACTCGAGCTTCGTTTTCGCTTGCTCCGAGGGCTCGCGTCGCGCTTTCCACTTTCTGCATGGCGGCGTGAAGTTGTTCCTGAATTCGAAGCTCAAACTCCGTCTGCCGCGCGCGCTCTACTTCGGCAAGTTGAGCGTCCATCTGTTGCCGGGCTTCGCCGATCTGCTGGCTCAATTCGCGCGCCATTTCCTCGCGCAAGGCCGCTAGGACGGACTCCCGCTCGCTTTGCCTCTGCCGTAGGGCTTCCTGCTTGATTTCCTCGGCTTGCGCTGCGATGGCGGCAGCCGCCGACTTTTTCGCCGCATCCGTCAGTTGCGCGTGCAGGTCGGCCATCAGCATGCGGGTCTCCGCAGCCACGGCCTCATTCGCACTCTCACGCGCTGTGCTCAGAATCTGTTGCCTGGCCTCGGTGACCAGACGCGCCACCTGCAGCGACAGTTGCTGCGATGTATCGCCGCCGCCGGCCGGCAGCGGAAGCACGCGAACGTTGTCCTCCACGGGTTCAGGCCGGGGCGTATGAGCCGCAGCCAGTTCTTCTGGTGTGGACCAATCTTCATCCTCGGAATCAGCATGCGCCAAAGTTTCCGTTGAAGGGGGAGTTCCCAAGTCGGGCGCAGACCCGGATTCGGGGAAGGGAAACCAATCGCCGGGAGGGAAGGCAATTCCCCAAACGTTTCCTGAAACTTCGAGCTCCACGCCGACCTGAAACAGCTCGCGGACGGTGCGGGGGCGCTGGATCCAGGTGACGCGGCCCCGTACGGTCCGCGCCGGGTGGCCCGGCTCGCTATGGGGAACCTCAAGGGTGACCCACATGTTTTTCAGGACGTAGTGTTTCGATTGGTAGCGGGCGCCGTGGCAATTAATGATCAGGGTTGAAGTGCGCTCCTGAAACGGACGGCCGAGCGCGTCCACACCCGTAACTGTCAGCGGCACAGCTTGCACAATTCGCGAAGTGCGCCTCTTCTGGGCTTCCTGATCGGGATGAAGATTCGATTCCGCCACGATAGCTCCCCACAATCAATTTTCAAGCCTAACATTGCGGCACCCAGGCGTCGAGGCGCTGGGAAGGCCGATTTCGTAAAGGTTACGCCCCTTCCGGCTGGTTCGTGACGCCCATGCCCGGAAACGGAGCCGCCAAATCCACGCCGCCCCCTCAGGCACATGCAAGAACTATGCCGGGACGACGCATCTTCACACTGATCTGCGGGGAGTGGAGAGGCTGGGCGCCTTCCGAAGGGGCAATGTACTACAAAGGCAGGCAGATGGCCAGAAGGATCGGTTCCATATTTTGGCGGGCATTGGAAAACTTACTGGGTTACGGCTGGGAGAATCAGCGGTTGCGGCGCCTGTCGCGGCAGATCAGAGGAATCGGGGTTGCAACAGCTCGTCTCGAGCATTGACAAATCGCCCTGCATGTCCGGCGTTTGCCGCAAATGGGCCAAGGTTTCTTTCAAGATCGCGGAAGCGACTGCATCGCGAGGCGCAACGAGACGGTAGTGCATCCACCTCCCCTGGCGCCGCGCGGCGACGATGCCCGCGCGGCGAAGATACGCGAGATGACGGGAAATTTTTGGCTGGCTGATCCCGAGGATCTCCACGAAATAGCAAACGCAAATTTCCTTGTCGGCGATGAGGTTGAGAAGACGAAGCCGCGTGCGATCGGCCAGAGCGCGAAAGAGAAGATCGAGCGGGAACGGTTTTTCCTTCCGGGCCATGCTCCACATTATATATGGCTTGACAGATATGAGCAAGGAGGCGTATCGTAAACACATTCGCACAAACGCATATATCTTTGTCGAAGGGGAGGACCTATGGCAACGGAATCAGTGAGAGCGCGGAAGGCTCATGTCGCGATCCACGTGAAAGACGTCGGCGCGAGCATTAAGTTCTATGGAAAACTTTTCGGGATTGAGCCCTGCAAGGTGCGAACAGGATACGCCAAATTTGACGTCGTGAATCCGCCGCTCAATTTCACTTTGAACGAAGCGACTGAAGCAGGGCAGGGCGCATTGTCCCACCTGGGTATTCAGGTGGAATCGACGGACGATGTCCTGGCCGTTCGCCAGAGCTGGCGGGAACGAGGCCTGCTGCCTCGCGATGAAATGAAAACGGAATGCTGCTACGCGCTGCAGGATAAGGCGTGGGTCCGCGATCCCGACGGGAACGAGTGGGAAGTCTTCGCCGTCCTCGAGGACAATCTTCCTGAAAAGCCGGTCGCGGAAAAATCGTGTTGCGCTCCCGATTGCTGCGCGCCTGTTGCTCCCTGAGCGCGTGCGCATTTGCACGAAAGGAATCTCGATGGGGAAACGCTACAACGTCCTCTTTTTGTGCACGGGAAATTCCGCGCGTTCCATCATGGCCGAGGCGATTCTCAACTGGAAGGGGCGTCCTTTCTTCCATGCGTATAGCGCGGGGAGTCATCCCTCCCGGCGAGTCCGGCCCGAGGCGCTCGCGCAGATCGAAATGGCACGCATGCCCGTGGATAATTTTCGCAGCAAGAGTTGGGATGAATTTGCAAAGCCCGGCGCGCCGCAAATGGATTTTGTGTTTACCGTGTGCGACAACGCGGCCAGCGAGGTTTGCCCGGTGTGGCCCGGCCAGCCGATGACCGCGCATTGGGGCGTGGCTGACCCGGCCGCGGTACAAGGGACGCCCGAACAGATCGGACGCGCGTTTCGTGACGCTTTCATGATCTTGGACCGCAGGATTTCGCTTTTCCTGTCTCTGCCTCTTTCCACTCTCAGCCAACTGGCAATCAAGAAGGAAATTGACCTCATCGGCCTGCAATGAAATTTCCCCTCTCTCAGCGGATCGCGGCGGAATTTCTGGGAACAGGATTTCTCGTGGCCGCTGTCGTCGGCTCCGGCATCATGGGCGAAAAGCTTTCCGGTGGAAACGTCGCCATCGCTTTGCTGGCCAACACGATTGCAACGGGCGCCGCACTCGCCGTGCTGATTCTGACGTTCCTGCCGATATCCGGCGCGCATTTTAATCCCGTGGTGTCGATGGCCGCGGCGCTTCGGGGCGAATTTGCGTGGAATGAAGCAGGGCTCTACGTCGCAGCACAAGTCTGCGGAGGAATTGCGGGAACGGCCTGTGCAAACACCATGTTCGCACTGCCCGCATTTTCATTTTCGCATCATGCGCGAACGGGCGCGCCGATTTGGTTCAGCGAATTTGTCGCGACTTTCGGATTGTTGCTGGTGATCCGGACGGTCGCGCGATTTACCCCCGACTGGCTTCCGTTTGCCGTGGGAGCCTACATCGTTGCCGCGTACTGGTTTACCGCCTCCACGTCCTTTGCAAATCCCGCCGTGGCCATCGCCCGCTCGTTGAGTGACACGTTTGCGGGAATTCGTCCGGTGGACGTTCCCGCATTTCTCGCCGCGCAATTGGCCGGCGGTTTTTCCGCCGCGATTGTTTCGGATTGGCTCAGCTTTCGATCGAGTGATGTGTGAGGTTTGGGTGGCACAGGCTTCAAGCCTGTGGGGGTTAGTCCTTGCAAGGACCAAAACCCACAGGCTGAAGCCTGCGCCACTCAAGCCATAATCGAATCGAGCCTTGAATGTCCGGCCATGTGACGCGATACTGGCGCCATGCCGGAAATCGCATCCAAATCAGCCTTGCGCGTCCGCCAGTTGCGAAAAGCGTACAAGGATGTGGTTGCAGTCGATGGCCTCGACCTCGAAGTGCAAGCCGGTGAATGCTTCGGCCTGCTCGGGCCGAATGGCGCGGGGAAAACGACGACCGTCGAAATCTGCGAGGGTTTGACGCAGCCGGATTCGGGAGAAGTCGAAGTCCTAGGCCGGCGGTGGAACTCGGATGCGGCAGAGCTGCGCCAGCGCCTCGGCATTCAATTGCAGGATACGCAACTCTCCGAAAAACTCACCGTGCATGAAACGGTCCGCCTGTTTCGCAGCTTTTTTCGCCAAGGAGCGGGAGCCTCCGAGATCATCGCGCGTGTGCAACTCGAAGAGAAGCAAAATTCGCGCGTGGGCGATCTTTCCGGCGGCCAGAAACAGCGGTTGGCGCTGGCTTGCGCTCTGGTCGGCGATCCCGACTTTCTTTTCCTCGATGAGCCCACCACGGGTCTAGATCCGCAAGCCCGCCGCCAGCTATGGGAATTGATCGAGGAATTCAAAGAGTCCGGCCGCACCATTCTGCTCACCACCCACTACATGGACGAAGCCGAGCGTCTCTGCGACCGCGTGGCCATCATGGATCATGGCAAGGAGATTGCGCTCGGCACGCCGCGCGAATTGATCGCCGCAACCTGCGCCGAACAAATGGTGGAGTTTACCGCGGGCAGCCTTTCCCATGCGCTCGATGTGCCTGCCCTGCGCCGCATCGAAGGCGTTCGTGAAGTTCGCACGGAAAATGGCGCTGTGCTGCTGCAAGTGACTGAACTCCACACTTCCGTCCCGGCTTTGCTGGCTGAACTGACGCGGCAGAATGTTCCGCTCACCGAACTTCGAACTCACTCAGCGACATTGGAGGACGTGTTTGTAACCTTGACGGGGCGCCATTTACGAGATGAGTGACAACACCATTTCCGACGTTCGCGCCGGCGTGGCCGGGAAGAAGTCTCCTCGAGCAGCTTCGCTTGCGGACCACGCGCTCGTGCAACTGACCCTGGTGCGATTTCGCGAATTCATACGCGAACCGGAAGCGTTGTTCTGGGTGTTCGCGTTTCCCGTTCTTCTCGCGGCAGGCTTGGGCATCGCTTTCCGCAATCGCCCGCCGGAAGTGCTCAGAATCGCGGTGGTCTCTCCTGAGCTTGCGCAATCCCTGCGTCAAGAGAAACTCCTCGAAGTTCAGCAGCTCGACTCGGAAGCCGCGCAAGAAGCGTTGCGTACCGGGAAAGTGGCGCTCCTCGCCGCGCCGGGATCGAGCGGCACGGTCGAGTACCGGTATGACGATACGAATCCCGAAGGCCGCGCCGCGCGCCTGCTTGCGGATCGGGCGATCCAGAAAGCCGCGGGACGCGTCGATCCGGTGGCTACGAGCGACCAGCTCATGCGTGAGACGGGTTCGCGCTACATCGATTTTCTCATTCCCGGATTGCTCGGCATGAATCTGATGGGCAGTGCGATCTGGTCGATGGGATTCGCAATCGTCGATGCGCGGCGCAAAAAACTTTTGAAGCGCCTGGTGGCGAGTCCCATGCCCCGGCCCTACTACTTGCTGTCGTTTCTGCTTTCGAGGATTCTGATGCTGGTGGTGGAAGTGGGAGTGCTCGTTGGTTTCGGGGCTTTGCTTTTCCACGTGCCCGTTCGAGGTTCGCTCTTGGATCTCGGGGTCGTGTGTCTCCTGGCTTCGCTTTCCTTCAGCGCGTTGGGACTCTTGCTGGCATCGCGAGCCAGAACGATTGAAGCCGCTTCCGGCCTGATGAACGTTGTGATGATGCCGATGTGGATCGCGTCCGGCGTGTTCTTCTCCTCGCAAAAATTTCCCGACGTGATGCAGCCGGTCATCAAGGTGCTTCCCTTGACCGCCGTCATCGACGCACTGCGCGCGAACATGCTGCAGGGCTCGAATCTGGCGCAGATGGCTCCGCAAGTCGGCATCATCGCCTTCTGGCTGGCGATCTGTTTCGCGCTGGCGCTAAAACTTTTCCGCTGGCGCTAAGAGTTTGTCCCACAGAATGAAGATCCGTTCTTATCATCTTGACCAGTCCCGTCAGGGACGAAAGATCGTAGCCCACCGCGTGAGCGGTGGGTCTGAGCGATGGCAGAGGGCCAAGCCCCGGAGGGGCGGCACAAGGGTTGAACCTTGTGCCGCCCCTCCGGGGCTGTGAAGGATCGCACCACGCAACACCCACCGTTTAAACGGTGGGCTACGATGTAACGTCCCTCCGGGACTTCGAGCGAAACAAAGGAAGATTGCCGCAAATCAACCGTCGTTTAAGTTTTATGCAGGACAGATTCGTAACCGGTGCGAGGAGACACGGCGGCTTAGCTTTCAATCGCGCGATGCTTGAATGTGCGCTGGCCTTTGCTGTAACTCGCCACGGTTTGCCCCTTGCCAAAGAGCTTGTACTTGTAAATGGTAAGACCTTCGAGGCCCACGGGGCCGCGCGCGTGCAATTTTCCGGTGCTGATCCCGACTTCCGCGCCCAGTCCGTAGCGGAAACCGTCGGAGAATCGCGTGGACGCATTTTGAAAAACATTGGCTGCGTCAACGAACTCCATGAACCGGGCAGCGACGTCATGGCTTTCCGTCACGATGGATTCCGTGTGCCGCGAGCCGTACCGGTTGATGTGCTCGATCGCTTCGTTGACTCCGTCCACAACCTTGATGGAAATGATGAGGTCGGAATATTCCTTCTTCCAATCCTCTTCCGTCGCCGGAATCACTTCCTGTCCATTCGCCAACTCCAGAGTCCGCGGACAGCCGCGCACCTCGACACCGGCTTTGCGAAATTCCGCGATCATGCGCGGCAGGAAGACCGGCGCGATCTCTTCATGGACCAGCAAAGTTTCCATGGCGTTGCAGACGGCAGGGTACTGAACCTTGGAATCGTAGGCGACATCGATCGCCTTCTGAAGATCCGCGTCGCTGTGCACGTACACGTGGCAGATGCCTTCGCCGTGCCCGAGCACGGGAATGCGGCTGTGCTCGGTGACGTAGCGGACAAATTCGTTCGATCCGCGCGGCACGATCAAATCGATTTCGTCGTGCAATGTCAAAATCTGCGCCACGTCCTCGCGCGTATGGATCAGGACGACGGAATCGGCTGGAATGTCAGGAAACGCCGTCAGCGCGTCGCGCCAGATCGAAACAAGCACGGCATTGGTTTCCGCTGCCTCTGCGCCGCCCTTGAGGCACACCGCGTTGCCCGACTTCAGGGCCAGGGAAGAAATTTGGGGAACGACGTCCGGGCGAGACTCGAACACCACGCCCACAACGCCCAGCGGGCACGTTTCCTTGTGCAGAACGAGATCGTCATCCAGCTCCATCGTCGATAGGCGCCGGTGCAGAGGATCGGGCAGGCGTGCGACATCGCGCACGCGCGCGGCCATTTCCGCGATTCCTCGCTCCGTAGTCCGCAAACGCGCAAACATCGCGCGGGACAATTCGCCGCGCTCGACGGCTTGTTGCGCCGCCTCGCAATCTTTTTCGTTCGCGGCCAGAATCTCTTCCGCGCGAGCTTCGATCGCGTTCGCCGCGGCGAGCAGCGCCTCGTTCCGGCGCTCGCCCGAAAGCGTCGCCAGGACGTGCGCGGCTTTGCGCGCGCGCCGGATGAGCTGATGAATGTCGGAAGCTTCGAGTTGTTTTTGCACGACGCTCATTTGCGATCCAGCAAAACGATATTATCGCGCTTTACGAGCACAGTTGCACGCTTGCTCGTTCGTCCGCCGCCCTCGGGCGCGTGCGAACCGTTGCCAGTTTTCCCCTCAGCGATCAGGCCCTGCGCATCGCCGCGCGAATAATCCGAAATCCCGCGCGCAAATTCCAGCCCCTCCGCGTCCACGATGCTCACCACTTCCGCCGCATCAAATTCCCCTTCGACGCCCGTGACGCCGGATGCCAGCAAGCTCGCCTTGCCGCCCGTAAGCGCCTCGCGCGCCCCCGCGTTGACGATCACGCGCCCGCGAACCCCCGCGGCATACGCGATCCACCGCCGTTTTCCCGCCATCCGCGTCTTCGATAGAAACACCGTGCCCGCCGGCTCGCCTTCAAAAACTTGCCCCAGCGCATCCGGCTTCGTGCCGTTCGCAATCACCGCGACGCCGCCTGCCTGCATGGCAATTTCCGCCGCTTCGAGTTTCGTCAGCATGCCGCCGCGCCCTCCCTCGGAAGGGCCGAGCGCGAGCGATTTCAATTCCGGCGTGATCTCTTCCACCAGCGGAATCACTTTTGCGCCCGTTTCTTTCGAGCCGGACGGCCCGAGTTGCATCAATCCATCCACGTCGGTGAGCAGGACAAGCAAGTCGGCTTCGATGTGGCTCATCACCAGCGCGGCCAGACGATCGTTGTCGCTGAAGATGCGTTCGCCCGCGCGAATGTTCAGGTAGTCCAGCTCGGCCGTTGAGACCGTATCGTTCTCATTGACGATGGGTAGCACGCCAAGCTTCAGCAGCGCTTCCATCGTCTCCCGCAGGTTGGAATACCGCATGCGGTCCACGAAGTCTCCCTCGGTCAGGAGCACTTGCGCGAGCTGCACTCCGTGTGACTGAAATAATTTTTCGTATTCGTGCATCAACAGGCTTTGTCCGACAGCCGCGCACGCCTGGCGCATCACCATATCATTCAACCGGTCGCGATGCAGACCCAGGCGCCCGCGTCCGAGGCCGACGGCGCCCGAAGACACAAGCACGATTTGCCGGCCCTCCTTCTTCAGGCGCGCGATGGTGCGCGCGACCGGCGCAAGATGCTCGGCGTTGAACTGACCGTCGCTTCCGGTCACGATGCCTGTGCCGAGCTTGATCACCGCGCGGCGCGCTGCGCGTAACCGTTTCTGTTGTTCGCTTTCCAATGGATGACCCTTTGTAGCGAATACTTTATCACTTCGTCCCGCAGTTGTGATCCCTCCATCGGCTTTGATTGCGGATTTTACTTCTTGAATGCGGCGGGAAGGACGAACCGGTAGGACAGGCTTCAGCCTGTCGCTTTTGATTTGCGTGGGATCACAAAACCCGACAGGCTGAAGCCCGTCCTACCAATCCATCAGAGGTCGCGGCGGCCTTCCATGGCTTTCATCATCGTGACTTCGTCGGCGTATTCGAGGTCCGCGCCGACGGGAATCCCGACGCCGATGCGCGTCACGCGCACGCCGAGCGGCTTGAGGAGTTTGGAGAGGTACATGGCCGTGGCCTCGCCTTCGGCGTTCGGGTTGGTCGCGATAATAATTTCCTCGACCGCGCCTCCCTTGAGCCGTTCGATCAAGCTTTTCAAGTGCAATTGATCGGGCCCGATGCCTCGCAGAGGCGCGAGCGCTCCGCCCAGCACGTGATATAGGCCGCTGTACTGGCGCGTTTTTTCGATGGCCATGATGTTGTGCGGCTCTTCGACCACGCAAATGGTTTTGCGGCTGCGCGTCGAGCTCGTGCAGTACAGGCACGGGTCGACGTCGGTGATGTTGTTGCACACCGAACAGATTCGCATGTTGAGTTTGGCGTCTCGGATGGCGTCGGCCAAAGCCAGCGCGCTTTCGGGATCGGTCCGGAGAATGTGAAACGCCAGGCGCTGCGCGGTCTTTGCGCCAATGCCGGGCAGATGTTTCAGTTGATCGATCAGCCGCTCGACGGGCTCGGCGAAATCAGGCATTTGAATTGTTCCGTGATGGAGTGAGGCGGGCCAATAAATCCAGATTCACTCGCAATGCTCGCTTCAAAAAAGTTCTCAAAAGGCGCGGCTTAGAACAGGCCGGGAATTTTCAGGCCGGCCATTCCGGGAATTCCGCCCGTCAGGCTCTTCATCTGGTTGGTGAGTTCTTCATCCACGCGGCGGCTGGCTTCGTTCACGGCGGCGCGCACCAGGTCCTGCAGCAATTCCTGATCTTTCCCGGAAAAAACTTCGGGATCGATGTGAATTTCGGTGAGTTGCTTCTGGCCGTTCATTTTGACGGTGACCATGCCGCCGCCGGCCGAGGCTTCCACCTGCACGGTTTCGACCTGCTTCTGCAAGCCCTCCTGCATCTGTCGAAACTGCGTGAGAATCTGCTGCAGCGCTTTCACTTCCATGGTCTACTCCTCGCCCCGGCGTTTCACGTCGGAAATCTGGCCGCCGAATCGTTCCAGCATCGCGCGCACGATCGGATCTTGCTCGAACTTGGCGCGCAATTCCCGCGTGCCGTTGGAGGTCGTTCCTCCCACCGTCACCGCTTCCAGTTTAACACAGACGCGCACCGTCTGGCCGAGAATGCGGCTCGCAACGTTGCGTAAACGTTCCATGGGATCGCGCGCCTGCAACATCTCCGCGAGCGCGCGGCTCTCGGTCGGAAAAAATAATCGCACTTCGCCGCCGCTCATTTCCCAGCGCGACGCGTGTCCCACGAGTTCGCCCAAAAATTTTTCCTGCGCGAGAATTGCATTTCTGATGGAATCGACTTGAGCCTCCACGAGCCCGTCGCCCACGGCCGCGGACGGCGCGATCACCGCGGCAGGAGCGGGCGTCGCGTCCATTCGCGCCGGAACAGGACTTGGCTCTTCACGCACGGTAGCGGCAGGAGCTGCATTTTCAATACGCGGCGGGGGTGCGCTCTGAATTCTTGCGGGCGCAGCGGCAGTCCCCGCGCCTTGCGATGTTGCCGAGGCAAACGCCGCCGGAGCGCTGGCGCGCGCGATAGGCGGGGCTTGCACCGATGCGCTTGAGGATCGCGCCGGCGTAGCAGTTGCGGGCGATCCACCCTCAAGATCGGCGAGAAGTTCTTCAAGCGGCGCCAGGCGCGCGGCGTTCACCATGCGCAGCAGGCCCATCTCCAGGTGCAAGCGCGCATCCGGCTTGCGGCGAAGATCTTCGTCCGTGTGCAAAAGGATCTGGAAAAAGCGAGTGAGATCTTCTTCGCTGAAAAATTCCGACGCTTTCTTCAACCCTGGCCGCTCGTCGGCGGGCGCGGCAATCAATTCGGAATCCGCTCCGCAAACGCGAGCGACGAGCAAATTCCGAAAATGGCCGATGGCCTCGCGGCAGAAATGCTGGAGGTTTTGCCCTTCGGCGAGCAGACGGTGCACGAGCGAGAGCACGCGCTCGGCAGACCGTTCCTCGATCGCGCCGGTCAACTCGTCCAGAATTTCTCCGGGGACGACCCCGAGCAGTTCGCGAACCTGCGCGTCCGTAATATTCGTGCCGCAATAGGCGCGCGCCTGTTCGAGCAGCGAGAGCCCGTCGCGCAAGCTGCCTTCAGCGGCGCGAGCCATCACGGCGATGGCGCCCGCCTCCGCGGTCAGGTTTTCTTTCGCGCAAATTTCCACCAGCGCATCGGAAATTTCGGCGAACGAAAGCGCGCGAAAATGAAAATGCTGCGAACGCGAACGGATCGTATCGGCCAGATCTTCGGGCTGGGTTGTCGCCATGACGAAAATAACTTTGTCGGGCGGCTCCTCGAGCGTCTTCAGCAGCGCGTTCGAGGCTTCATCGGTCAGCATGTGCGCTTCGTCGAGGATCACGACCTTGTACCGTCCGCCGGCGGGCGCGTAGCGCACCATCTCGCGCAATTCGCGAATCTGGTCGATGCCGCGGTTGGATGCAGCGTCGATTTCGATCACGTCCAGGGAATTTCCGAGGCCGATCTCGCGGCACGAATCGCACTCGTTGCAGGGTTCCGCGGCGGGACCCTTCGCGCAGTTGAGCGCCTTGGCGAGGATGCGCGCGGTCGTTGTTTTGCCCACCCCGCGCGCGCCGGAAAAAATGTAGGCATGCGCCACGCGCCCGGATTGGATGGCGTTGGAGAGCGTGCGCGTGACGTGCTGCTGCCCGACCACGTCGGCAAACGTTTGCGGACGCCATTTTCGCGCGATAACCTGGTAGCTCATGCTCGTTGAAACCCGAAAAGCAAAAACCTAACCCAGAGAACACGGAGGAGCACAGAGGGTCACAGTGAAAACCGCTGCTGCACTCCGAATCGCACAGCGCGCAATAAAAACCTGGCGCGTTTCTGATGAGAGGAACTTCGGGTACTCCGCGGCACACGAAGCGATCCCGGTACCGTTGCTCCCTTCCGGGCCTGGCGGGGTTCGCGGGACTTCGTCGCACGGAGCCCGAAGTTCCACGCATCGGCAGTCGCTCCACTCGGAAGCGGCTGCCAAGGCAGTCTAGCACAGCGACGCGCGCGAAAAAAGAAAACCAAGTGAATTCTGAAAGTGATTATTTGTAAGGAATGCGGCCAGCAAGCCCCAGTTCTACGCGCGCGGCGTTCAGAGGCTGCGTTGCAAATAAAATTCTTTGTATGTCACAGCCTCACAGCTTGCGGAAAATGTCGGTTCCGAGGCGTCTTGGTAGCACAGCCACTCTTGGCTGTGCGGTTTTGTAAGTCGCACATGCGGCCCGGTCCAATGACGATTGCGAAACCCGCACAGCCAGGAGTGGCTGTGCTACGCGATTTTTCACAGCGCCGGGTAGGCGATTTGAACGAACGCCGCGCCCTTGAATAAGCCATTGCCCCAGACCGGATCGAGATCGTCGAGAGGCTTTGCGGCGACCGCTTCGTCCATGGTCTTGCCGGCGGATTTCATTTTCTGGAGCCGGTCGCGCACTGTCGTCAGCATATCGCGAAATTTCATGAGGTCCGCCTTGTTTCCGAGCGGTCCGTGCCCCGGAACGATTTTAGTATTGTTGTCGGCCACTGCCAGAAGTTTCGTCGCGCCCGCGATCATGCCGCTGACGCTGCCGCCGGTTCCGTCATCGATGTAGGGAAACATGCCGTTGAAGAAGATGTCGCCCGTCTGGATCACGTTCGCCTTCTCGAAATGAAGATAGATGTCCGAATCCGTGTGCGCCGGCGGGACATGCACGAGCGACACGGTTTCGCCGTTCATCGTTATCTTATGGCTCTGCTGGAAAGTTTGCTGCGGCAGGGCATTCGCCGGGGAGGGCGGGAAGGTCAGGTTCAACACGGCGAGCGTGTGCGTTTCGGACATGCGTTTCTTCGTGTTCTCATGCGCGAGGATGGTGGCGCCGGCGGCGCGGACGTTCGCGTTGTTGTCGGAATGATCGAAGTGCCAATGTGTGTCGACGGCGGTTTTCAGCGGCGCTTTCCCGATGGCATCCAGCGCGCTTTTGAGCCCCGGCCACGCCGGCTGGACAAATGTATCGCCAATCAACTTTCCGTCCGCGCCATTCAACACCACCACATTTCCGCCGGGACCCGACAGCAGCGTGATGCTATCCGTGAGCGGTTTCGTCTGAATCGGCATGCCGCCAAATTGCGCGCGCATGGCCGCGACCTGCTCGGCCGCTGACTTTTGCTGCGGGAAGGCCGCAGTTGCGGCACGAACGAGTGTCGCAGGGAAGAAGCCAGCCGCCAGCGCACCGCCAGTCAAGCCAGCCGTGGCTCGCAACATTTCGCGTCGCGTGAAGAACTTCATCGTGGGGTTGGATTCCATGTCAATTCCTCCTCGCAAGGGATTCCGTTTTTGGTCTCGTGACCGGCGGGATGCGCGACGCAGTCTAACACATCGAAGCGTACGAAAAAAGAAATGTGGCCAGTGCGCCCATCCTCGGAATGGAATTACATGACCTCGGCGCGGTTGGTCACGGTCTCTTCGGTAATACGGCCGTCGACAAGATGGATGGAGCGATCCGCCATTCCCGCGTAGCGCGGATCGTGCGTCACCATGCAGATGGTCGCGCCCTCCCCGTGCAACTCCTTCAAGAGATTCATCACGGCTTCGCTATTCTTCGAATCGAGATTTCCTGTGGGCTCATCCGCAAGCAGGATCGACGGCTGGCCTCCCAGCGCGCGCGCCACCGCTACGCGCTGCTGCTGGCCGCCGGAAAGTTGCGCGGGATAATGCTTCATCCGGTGCGCCATACCCACGCGGTCAAGCACTTCTTGTACGCGCCTTCTGCGTTCGCTCATGGCCATATTGCGGTACGTGAGCGGCAGTTCGACGTTCTCAAACACGGTAAGGTCGCCAATCAAATTGAACGCCTGGAAGACAAATCCGATTTCCCGGTTGCGGATCCGGCTGCGCTCGGAAATAGAAAGGCTGGCAACCGGCGTGCCGTGGATGGCATAGCCGCCTTCGGTCGGTGAATCCAGAAGGCCGATGATGGAAAGCAGCGTCGACTTGCCGCAGCCCGAGGGTCCGGCAATCGAGACAAATTCGCCGCGGCGGATTTCCAGGTGAACGCCCGAAAGCGCATGCGTTTCCACTTCGTCAGCTTGAAAAATCTTCGACACGCCCTCCAGCCGCACCAGCAATTCGGGATGTCCACTCATTTTTTCCGTCCCTTCTCAGAATCGCATTACCGCAAGCGAACTCGATCGAAGTTGTCCCATGCCGACATATCCGAGAGAATGACCTGATCGCCTGCCGATAGTCCTTCCAGAATTTCCACGCTGTTCACGGAGGTGCGGCCCAGTTTCACTTGCACACGCACGGCTTCGTTGCCGTCGTCCATCAACTTGAACAGCCCCACCGTGCTATCGGCATCTCCATGAACAGGCCGGCCGGTGGAAAGGACATCGGCCAGCCGCTCGATTTCGATTGTGCCTTCCACGCTCAAATCCGGCCGCGAGCCGGGTGGCAGCGTCCCGTCGATGGACGCATCCACAGTCACGGTGCCGTTTTGCACGGATGGATCGATGCGCGTTACATGTCCAAGAACCGCGCCGTTATGCGTGTCGATCAAGGCCTTCTGGCCGATGGCGACATCCTTCGCCTGCGTCTCCGCGATTTTTAGCTCGGCCTTCAGGTGGGACGGCTGCGCGACGCGCGCAAGAATTGTTCCCGGCGCTACCTGCTGTCCAACTTCCACGTCCAGCTCTTGCAGTACGCCGTCAATCCCGGGGCGCACGTGCAGTTGATCGAGCTGGTGCTGCTTGAGCTCACACAACGCGCGCTGCCCATCTACTTTGGCCTGCTGCACGGCGAGCTGCGCTTCGATCGACTGCGCAAACGTCTCCACTTGCTTTTCGGCGATCTCGTTTTGTCTCCCGAGTTCTTCCGCTTTCACCTGCGATGTCTTCCAGACAATCTCGGCAGTGATGCCATATTTGTAGAGCTGGTCGTCCGCTTCATGCTGCAATTGCGCCTGGTGAAATTCGGAGCGTACCCCGGCGGCCTTCGATCGTTGCTCCATGAGCTGATTGTCGAGCTGCGCTTTCAGATTGTTGTATTCCGCTTCCGCGCCTTTGAGCTGGAACCCCGTATCCAGTACGGATTGCCGGAGCTCTGAATTGCTGAGTTCCAGGATCACCGTTTTCGCGTTCACCGGAGTGCCCGGTAGCAGCAGCCGCTGCTCGACCCGCCCGTCCGTGGCCGATGGAATGACGCGTATGGTTTCCGGCACGAGCGTCCCCAGCCCGCGCACTTCGCGAAGCATCGTTCCGCGCTTTACCGAATCCGTCCAGACCGTTGACTTGTCGACCGTAGGCGCGGCTGCCTTGAGCCTCGAAAGCCCTACCGTAACGAACGCAACGACGACAAGACCAGCCACAATATAGGTTATCCGGAGCAGACGCCGTTTGCGTTTAATTTCTGGCCTGACAATATCCACGGACTATTTCTCCTTTGGAAAGCGCGACGCAATTTTGGAGGAGTCATTCCTCACGCAGAGCAACCATGGGATTCATGCGCGCCGCGCGCCGCGCGGGGATGTAGCAGGCCAGCAGCGCCACGAACGCCAGCACGATCGCTACTCCTGCAAACGTCAACGGGTCGGTCGCGCTTATGCCAAAGAGCTGGCTTGCCATTAAGCGTGTCAGCACAAAAGATGCAGCCAGGCCAGTGCAAATTCCAACCAGCGCAAGCTTCACGCCTTGTCCGAGGACAAGGCGAAAAACGTCGCTGCGCTGTGCGCCTAGAGCGATGCGTATGCCGATTTCGCGCACGCGCTGCCTGACTGTGTACGATTGAACACCGTAAATTCCAATCGCGCCGAGCAGCAGCGCCAAGCCTGCGAATGCCGCGAGCAATATCACGTTCAACCGTTGCTGTCCGAGCGATTGGTCCACAATGCTTTCCATGGTAATAAAGCCAGCGAGAGGCTCATCGGAATCGACATCGTGAACCGCATCGGTCACAGCGGAAATCAGGCTAGTGGGCAGTGAGTTGGTGCGAACAGTCAGAGTCATCTGCGTCTGGGGGTTCTGACTCATCGCGTCGTAGATTGCCTGCACAGGCTGGGTGTTGTCCAAACCGTCCAACTTTACATCGCCAACGACGCCAACAACCTCGCGGCTGGGTCCAGGCCAGAAAGTAAGCGTCACGTGTTTGCCGATCGGGTTTTCGCGTGGCCAAAAGCGCTTGGCAAACGCGTCGCTAACTAGAATGATCGGCCGTGAGTTGTTTTTATCTGCATCCGTAAGATCACGCCCTTGCTCGAGGGGAATTCGCATCGCGCTAATGTATCCAGGGCTGACCAATCGAACTGCTACTTCAGGCTGGTCTGCCATTGGGACAACCGGCTGGCCTTCCGGGACAACTGGCTGTATCGAGCCGCCTTGGAAGGGCAAAGAGTTGATTGCTCCCGCGGACTCGACGCCGGGCAGCGCGCGGATGCGTTCCAGCACATTATTGAAGAAATTCGCTTGCTGATCTGCGCCAGGATACTTCGCATCTGAGATTGCCAGCGGCACAGTCAGAACGTTATGCGGATCGATACCCGGGTTGACGCTTTGCAACAAGTAGAGCGTTCGAATCGTCAACCCCGCTCCGACCAGCAGCAACAGGGACAGCGCGACTTCGGCGACCACAAAAACACTTCGCGCCCTGTCGCCGCCGGAATCTGAATCCGTTTTGCCCAAACCTTGCTTCAACGATGCATTCAAATTTGCTTTGGCCAAGTGCCATGACGGCGCCAACCCTGCAATGATCCCTGTCAGGATCGAAATCGCCAGCGTGAATCCGAGTACCGACCCGTCCAAGCCAATCTCCAGTGGGAGCCGTAACCTGGGGCCAATGAATGCCGCAATCGCATCGACTACAAAGTGCGCGAGCAGAAGCGCGAGCGCACCGCCCGTCACCGAAAGCAATACCGTTTCTGTGAGCACCTGTCGCATCACGCGTCCACGGCTCGCGCCAAGCGCGGACCGGATTGCGATTTCCTTTCTCCGTCCGAGCGCCCTCGCCAACGTCAAATTCGCAACGTTCGTGCAGGCAATCAGCAATACAAACGCAACTGCACCCAGCAGTACTAGAAGTGCGGACCGGACTGGCCGGACCAATGAATCGTGGAGCGGCATGACGACAGCACCCCATCCAGCGTCGTCGGTTGGATATTGGTGTGCCAAATTGTCCGAGATCGTGTCCATCTCGGCCTGTGCTCTTACCTTATCCACCCCCGATTTCAGACGTCCAATCACAATGTAATCGTGAAACCTGCGCAGGGCACGTTGCTTGTCAGTCCAAGCGAGCGGCATCCAGAATTGCACTCGAGATGGAAACTCAAACTTCGGAGGCATTACGCCGATGATTACGTAGCTTTGGTCATTCAATTTCATCGTTCTTCCGAGGATATTTTTGTCGGGGCCGAAGTGGCTCTGGCGGAATGCGTAGCTCAACACTACGACGTTACCGCCTCCCGGTTGATCGTCGGCGGCGACAAATCCGCGGCCTGTGCTCGGCCGAACGCCGAGCACTGAGAAAAAATCGGCCGACACAGCCGCTCCTGCAACCGATTCTGGCCGTCCTATGCCTGCCAGGTTGAGGTTGCGGAATCCTATGGCTGCCATCTGGTCGAATACGTGATTCTGGCTGCGCCAGTCGAGATAATTCGCCGGAGAAACCACGAAACTCGAAGCGCCCGAAAAAATCTTTTGTGGCGGCGTATGCCAAACGACCATGAGTCGCCCAGGATCAGGAAATGGGAGAGGGCGCAGTAGAACAGCGTCGACCACGCTAAAAATCGCGGTGTTGGCACCAATGCCGAGAGAAAGTGTCAGCACAGCGACAGTGGTAAAGCCGGGATTCTTCTGTAGTATACGCAGGCCGAAGCGGAGATCTTGAATCAACGTTTCGAACCACCGAATTCCGCGGCGATCGCGATAATTTTCTATGGCTTGCTCGACGCCGCCGAGCTTGATGAGCGCCTGCCTCCGGGCTTCTCCTGGGTTCATGCCCGAGCGAAGATTGTCCTCGATGTGCATCTGGAGGTGGCTCTCCAACTCTTCCGCCAACTCGCGGTCCCGCTGTTCCTTGCGGAACAGCGCGGCGAGCCGCAAACACCAGGCGCGAATCCGTCTCATGAGGATTTTTCTCCCGGTGACAAGAAACGCGCGAGGATTGTGGTTGTCTGCTCCCACTCCCGAGTTTCTCTTTCAAGTTGTTT
This sequence comes from uncultured Acidobacteriota bacterium, assembly GCA_963768275.1. Classification (GTDB taxonomy): domain Bacteria; phylum Acidobacteriota; class Terriglobia; order Acidiferrales; family UBA7541; genus Palsa-360. The sequence continues at coordinate 390,916 of CAVYHH010000021.1, read as the reverse complement.
CCGTCCCGCTCGCGTGAGCCTGTAAAATTTGGCTTTGCGATTGTTGTCCGAGACGCCCCATTCGGAGGCGATGTAGCCCTCCTGCTCCAGCTTGAGAAGGGCTGGATATAAAGTTCCGTAATTGACAGACAACAAATCGCCGCTGGTCTGCTCGATTCGGCGGGCGATCCCGTATCCGTGCAGCGGCCCCATCGCTTCCAGGGTCTTCAGCACCATGACGGAAAGCGTTCCTTGCCAGACATCCGGTTTCTCGCCCATGACTCTCCTATTGGAAAACAATAGAAAGGGTGCCATAAGTCCTATGGGAATGCAATACAAGAATGTCCCCCCTCTTCGCCATTCGCCTTCAACCAACAATCGATCGCAAAGGAGGTGATACTGCTCTTAGCCTGGGATTGTGTTTTCAGAACATCGCGCCCTACTTTGCCGTGCCGCTGATATTGCCGAGAGATATGATTCGTCTCGACGTTACCTCCGCATCCGGTCCGGCGCGCTCCCGCAGGGCGCTGCCGGGCGCACAGCGCCAGCGCATGGCCTCACGTCACGAGGCATAGCTCGCACACGGCCGCACGAGCGGCCGGCGCGATTGGATGGAGGATCCCATGAAACGTATCGTAATGTCTCTAGGTGTATCGTTTGGCGCTTTTGTGTTGGTGTTCGCCGCTGCCGCGATTCCAGCTCGCGCGCAATCCCATGAACTTCTGCAGGGCACCGAGGTGCACCTGCGATTGCTTACCGGTTTAAGCACCGCCGTCGCCAAGAGCGGCGATCCCTTTGTCGCCGAAGTGACTCAGCCGGTTACCATGGGCAACCAGGTGATTCTGCCTGCCGGAGCCCGCGTTCACGGCACCGTCGGCGGAGTCATTCACTCCCGTCATTTCTCGATTTTTCGCGGCCAGGCTGCGATGAATCTTTCCTTTCGCGATCTCGAAGTCGACAGCCGCATCTTCCCGGCAAAGATGAGCATTCTGCGCCTGGAACGCCCGTCATCAGGTGACCGGGAAGGAAAGAGAAGGAGGGACATCAAAGTGGATGAGGGCCAGGTGGTCGAAGCCAAGCATGACGTCAAGGGCGATGTCCTCGGCGGAGCCATAGGAATAGGCGGCGGGAGCCTTGTCGGCGCCGTGTTCAGCAACGTGTCGCGTGGTTTTGGGTTTGGGTTGATCGGGGCCGGCGTGTACATCGTGGAACGCAAGGGCAAGGAAGTGGATTTGCCCGCACAGACAAACATCAGAGTCCGAATGGACAACACGGTCACTCTGCCCAGATTCACGGCCGACAACGGTGAACGGGAATTGGGCAAGGCGGACTCCGAATAAGATCGAGGATCGCCCGAATCGCCCCAGTTCCCGGGGCTAACCGGCTGGGGATTCAAATTGCGACTGGATGAAGTGAGTCGACTGGCCAAGGTTGGAAGAAAAGAGCATCGCGCTGGCACTGACCAGGAACAGCGCGGCGCGATCGGCCTGCTTACTGTTCACTTTGCGGAAAGCTTTGAAGCGGAACAATTCGAGTGAACGCCGGCATCGGAAAGTTCCTCTTCCCGGAGGCTTCTTGCGCCTACCGCCAATCGATCCCCTTTGCGTTTTACCCAGATGACTACGAACAGCCGGGGAAATTCATCTGAAAGATTCTCGCCCCCAGGGCCCAGGGGTTCAACGCCAAGGATGCTGCCTTCATGCACCGCGCCCCGGATTGTGAATCGGCAGCCCAAATCACTGACGTCTTCCACGCGCGCTCGTTCCTCGAACTGGAGCCCCGATTCATCCACACCGGTAATCTCAACATGAGAATGCAGAAATAAGCGTTTGTAGGCACGGCGGTCGTTGATCATTTGGCATCGCGCTTAGGACCGCCGTTTTCTGGCAGGGACTTAATCTTGTCGAGCTTTTCGCCCTGGAGCAACCGGGCGCCAACAGTAGTGCCGCGCTCCTTCCGGGCGGTCCACATGATTTCAAAGAGTCGTGGCTCCTCACCCGGCAAGCTATTGCCATCCGGGCCGAGTAGTTTCAACGTAACGGTGTCCCCTTGTTGGACTAGTCCGCGGGTAGAGAAGCGGCAACCGAAATCGCTCACATCTTCAATGAAAGTTCGCTCCGTGAAGGCGCGCCCCTCACCGTCTACTTCAGTAACCTCCACCGGAACATGTACCAGAATGCGTCTTTCCGCCCTTCTACGTTCGATCAAGAATACACCTTGATTGCTTTTTTCTTCGGGCACTATGGTTCCTCGGTCATTCCAATTTGTTGGGGCACGCACCGTGCCAAAAAAATGTCTGTTTGGATCGGGAAACAGGCGGTTTACTCACGGACCTTACTTCTCTGGCGTTCCATAAAGAGAAACCTGTGCCGAAGAGGGACGGGAAAAATTCGTTTCGCATTGACCGGCCGATGCTCGGTGGACTTGCTCTAGCTGTTCAGAGGTAGGTGCGGCGCGCCAGTTTAGAGATCGGAACCAGCGCGCCAATTGCGGATTCTAGGCAGGATATTTGGGGGGCGACGTGTAGGTGTGTTGATCGGGTTCAAATTGTTGTCTTTAGCGAAGACGTCTAGAGAAGTGCAACTGCCGTGCCAATGAAGATCGATTTCCGCCGCACAAAATAAGCAGCTTATCGATGAAGGCGAATCGCAAGGTGTGCCGGAACATGAAATCTGCTCGAGTCTGAACCATGGAATTACGTTCGGGAAATATGAAACCTTTGGGCTTACTGCAACGCTGCCGAGTTTGCTGGCTTCTTTTCAGCCCGTTTTAGGAATCGGTACAAACTGGTGCGTCCAATCCCGAGCATTTGAGCCGCCCGGACGCGATTGCCTTCGCAGGCCTCGAGGACGCGGCGGATATGCTGCCGGCGGACCTCCTCCAGCGGGAGCGGCCGCCAGGTCTCTCCGGCACGGCCATTTTGGGCGGCAGGCTTCTGCAGATTCTCGGGCAAATCGTCCACATCGATGAACTCGTTTACTGAGGTAAGGCACGCACAGGAAATCACATTTTCGAGTTCGCGAACGTTGCCGGGCCAGCCATGTTGGTACAAGACGGTTTGCGCCCGCCTGGTAAGGCCTTTGATCTGTTTGCTGTAAGCTTCGTTATATTTTTTCAGGAAAAATTGAATGAGCAAGGGAATATCGTCCAAGCGCTCAGCCAGGTTGGGCACGCGAATCTGGATGGTGCTGAGGCGATAAAACAAGTCTTCGCGAAACCGCCCGGCCAGAACTTCGGCGCGCAAGTCGCGATTGGTGGCGGCAATAAGCCGCACATCCACATGGCGCACTTCCGGGGAGCCGACACGCTGGATTTCGCGGTTCTGGATCACACGCAGCAGTTTGGCCTGCATGGGGAGCGAAGTTTCTCCCACTTCGTCCAGAAAGACAGTGCCGCCATTTGCGTATTCGAACAGGCCGGGCCGCGTATCGGTCGCTCCCGTAAAGGCGCCGCGCATATGCCCGAAAAGCTGGCTTTCGAGGAGGGTATCGACCATCGCGGAGCAGTTGCACACCGCGAACCGCTGCTGCGCGACCGGGCTCATCTGATGAATCGACTTGGCGATTAATTCCTTGCCGGCGCCCGTCGCTCCAATCAGCAGGATGTTGGTGTAGTGCCGCGCGACTTTGCGGACCATTTCGAACACTTCCACCATGGCCGGGCTTCGGCCCACGATTCCGTGAAACTCCAGGTCGGTCAGGAGCTGCTGCTCCAGACCGCGGATCCGCTTTCGTTTGTTGAATGACTCGGCAAGTTCGTCCAGGGATTTCTTAAGCCGCGACCGGTCAACGGGTTTAGGGACGTAGTCGTACGCGCCGCGCTTGACGGCCGCGATGGCGTTGTCCAGCGAGTAGTACCCGGTCATGAGGAGGACGTAAACGCCCGGGTCGCGCTGTATCGCCTGCTCAAGGAACTGCAGGCCATCCATCCCCGGCATCTTGATGTCGGACATCACCACGCGCACGCGGCCCTGATCGATCAATTCAAGCGCGTAGTGCGGGTCGCTCGTGCCTATGGAACTGAACCCGAGGCAGCGGAGCGATTCTTGCAGCATTTCAACCATGCCGGGCTCATCGTCCAAAACGCATACCGTCATGGAATCGTCGGAGCTGCCGCGAATAAAGTGGCCTGCCTTGGGAGGTGCAGTCAGTGTGTTCATGATGAATCACTGGCAAGGCCAATGCCAAAAACACACTGGAAATGGGCCGGCCTGGCAATTCATCTTCTAGGTTTTTACTCCGGCAGGAATTTCTTGTAAGTACTCTGCTGACAAGCAATTATGAATGAGGCAGCAAAACTATTTTTTAGCAGGGGGCACGGACCTGTTTAAATTGGGCTTTAATTCACGGCTCGAGCCAAAAACCGCGTTCCAAATTGGAGAGAATCGCCTCTTCCTTGTGCCAAAGGCGAATTGCCCTTGGCTAGTAGTGCGCTTAGTTTGCGACGCTTTCGTCCATCTCGCTCAAATACGCGAAGAACTCAAACTCCTCCGCTGGATACCGGATGATTCCTCCAAGGTCCGAATCCATCTGGCAGTAATTGCCCTGGATATTGCAAAGCTCTAGTACACGGTCCTCCGTGGAAGAGGTCGCGCGGCGGATTTCCTCGCACGTGGCGAGCCGGTCATGATTCGTCGTGTTCATCGTCTCGGGTTTCATTGGAGGATCTCCTCGTGTTGCAGCTCCAGTTCGAATTCCTGCACGTCGCATACCCTTTTTCGATCCTCTGACCCATTAGATGCACTTTTCTTTGTCAGAGATTCCTTCGAGCGCGGGTGTAGTTGCGCCAGTCTCATCTGGCAACGGCCGTTGCGATCCATCGGCACCACGCTTTGAATCTGGTAGGCCACAGGGACCGACCCGCTCGAAGGCTCGGAGGCCAGCGAGCGAACGAAGACAATGGCTCCCTCCGGCAGCGCACGATGCAATTGCACTTGTTTTTCACCCTCACCGGTCCATAGCAAATCGGTTCTTTCCGCGAAGAAGCTGTTATCCAGCCCCCAGCCGGAAATTTCAACCCGGTAATCGCCGGGTGAGTTGAATGAGTTACCCATCGAAATCACGCTCCTGCCTTTGTCTATTGCAGACGACGGGCCAGAGTTCAAATATTCGCTTTCATTGAAAGGGAAGGATTTAAGCACTTGCAGTCAAAGAAAAGCGGCGGCGATGAAGGAACAAATTGAGACACATGTGCAATTTTGAAACAGAAGGGTAACGATTCCAGGTCATCGCAATGGATTGGTTTCGTGTGGCGCAGACTAGCCGACGTGAACCCCGGCGTAAAGAGTGTGCAAGGCATAGGAGAATACGGGCTGGAAAATTCGATCGAACAAAGACCAGGCGATGATCAAACCGAGCAGGGCGAAATTCCCGGAATGCTGCACCCAGTCGATATAACGGTGGGCGGCGCCTTCCGGCATCACCACCATGATCCCTGCATGGCCATCGAGCGGTGGGACTGGCAGTAGATTGAACGTGCCCAGAAGCAGATTCAGAATGAAGAGGATACTCAGAGCCGAAGTGAGAAACGTCGGATCCGCCGCGTTCGCCGGCGATACCAGGTTGGAATAACTCCGGATGAATTCGGGCTGTCGAAAGTAGCCGGCTGCCAGGCCGATCCGTATCGCAACCCCCGCCAGAAGCATCAGCGAGAAATTGGCCGCCGGCCCCGCCAGCGCCATCCATGCCGACCGGCGCGGATACTGCCGCTGCCAGGCCGGGTTGAACGGCGCGCTCGCCCAGCCGATCATCCATCCGCCCACGAGGAAGGACAGGATCGGCACAACGACCATCCCAAACGGCGAGCGGCGAATGTGCGGAATCGGGTTGAGCGTCACCTGCCCGCCCTCGGCGGCGGTCGTGTCGCCGCCGATCTTGGCGACGAGGGCGTGCGCGGCTTCGTGGCACGTCGTCGAGAAGAGAAAGACGAGGTACCAAATCGCGCCCAGGGCCAAGTCGGGTGTATTCATCGTCGCGGCAATCGCAAAAAGTTTGGCTCCGGGGCCTGGACTCGAACCAGGATAACCAGCTCCAAAGGCTGGCGTGCTACCAATTGCACTACCCCGGACCAGAGGCAAAAAGTGTAGCAGAGAAGGCAAAATCGGCACAGCGATTCCACTCGCATGCGGATGCGGTGGCGCGCCATTGCAACGGGGAAGTGTTGCTGAAATGGCGAGAAAGAGAGCCGTTGCACTTGACTCGGGGCCGTCCTGGCTGCATACTGTGAATGTACATTGTGTATGTTTAAACGTACGTTTGGAGAAATTCCATGGATGAGAGTGGCGCCGTGACGGTAAGAAAAGTGTCCGCGACAAGCCTGCGTGGCCGTCTGAAGACTTACATGAAAGCGGCAAAGGGCGGCAAGGTAGTCCTGATCGAAAATCGCAGGCAGGAATCGAAATACCTGGTGGACAAGGAGTGGCTGGATACCGTGATGCGGGAACGCGAGTCCATTCTGGCCACGTTGGAAGTCCTCGCCGACCGCGAGCTAACCAATCGCCTGCTGAAACTCGCTGAGACCATCGATGAGGACGTCAGCGCCGGCCGCCTTCACACGATGGAGGAGGTCTTTGGCGAACCTTGAGCGGAGCTGAGCCCAAATATTCCATCGCGTTCACCGGTGATGCATTCGGAGACGTAAAGGCGCTGGATGGGAGCATAAAAAGTAAGCTCAAGAAAGTTTTGACGAAAAAGCTGGCGATGGTTCCTCAATGTTACGGACTGCCCCTGCGCTCTCCGCTGAATCTCTTGTGGAAGCATGAATTTGCGGCGCACCGCGTGATCTACCGAATCTACGAAGAGAAGGCCATTATCGTTATCTGCGCTGTCGGCCCTCGTAAACACGGAGACGCAGCGGACATTTACAGGCAATTTGAAGCGCTCGCCCAAACGGGCAAGGTGGCCCAACAGATCGCGGAAGTCCTCGGCAGCCTCGCGCCAGGCAAGAAAAAAATCGAACCTCCCAAGCGCTAGGTCTCTTCCTTACTCTGCGACAAAAGAAACCCACCCTGGCGAGAAGCGAGGGGTGAGGCGCGTGGCTCAACGCTTCACACCCCCATAAACCGCGAAATTGAATTGCTTCCAGAGCACATCCACATCAGCAAAACCAATTCCCGCCAACCACGCCATCTGTTCCACTAATCTTGCGGGATGATCTTCGGCTTGGTACTTGGCGATCCACTTTTCCTCAATTTCTTCGTCGGAGATGCTGCGGCGCATGAATGCACGCCACCGATGCATATAAGTGGCTTGTAGAAAGTCACTGGAGGCCAAAACCACGTCACCATTGTAAAACGCGCCTCCGGGGCTCAGCCGGTCGTATATATGGCGGTAGAAGCGCCGCTTGTGCTCATCCGTTGCGAGATGGTGCAGGGCGAGCGACGAGACGACTGCATCGTATTCTCCGCCGGAGGCCGTGAAATCGCCCACGACGAAGCGGACGGCTGGGTAACGTGCAAGTTTGGCCTGAGCCAGTGCAATCATGTTTTCGGCCAGATCGAGGCATGTGACATGCGCGTTTGGAAAGGCATCTAGGACACTTTGCGCGACGGTTCCGGTGCCGCAGCCGAGGTCAATTACCCTAATGGGCGCGGCGCTTTCGAATGGCAAAGCCGCGACCAGTGCCTCTACCATTTGGGGGTAATCGGGGATCAGGGTCAGGATGATTCGATCAAAATCTCGCGCTTCCTCCTCAAAATGCTGTCTAATTCTGTCCATAGTCACCAGCCTTTTTGTATCTTGATTCTATCGCAGGTTTGAAGCCGCCACATTTGCTAAGCAGCGCCGGGACATTCGGGGTGCTTAGGTTCAGGGCGCGGGATCGTACGCGGCGATCGATCCGAAGTAGGCCACGTAGACGCGGTGGGTGGCGGGATCCACGACGAGAGAGTGACCGCCGAAATGGGTTGGGGCGTTTTCGAGGACTCGATATTGGTCGGGGGAATCCTGCTGAATGACGGTCATGGAGCCAACGCCGTTCGCTGAGTAGACGCGGCGCAGGGCGGGATCGTATCCCGCGCCATCGACTCCCGCGCCAATGGGTAGAACTGCGACAATCGCTCCCATTTCCGTGTCCATCACGATCAACTTCCTATTCCTGGTAGTGCTGAAGAGGCGATGGTGCGCGGCGTCGAGGGCTAGGCCTGTGGGGCCCTCGCCAGGATCGAGTTTGTAGCGCTTGACCACTCCTTGTTTCTGAGGATCGATCACCACGAGTTCACTTGTGTCTTCGAGGTTTTGGTAGATCAGGCCCGTGTCGGGATCGGCCTGGGGGTATTCGGGCTCTCCTCCTAGCGGAATTGTGGCAACCACTTTCAGCGTTGCGGGATCGACGAGCATGCCCGTTTTCCCGTTATGGTTGGCGACGTAGACCAAATGCGCCTGGTCGTCGTAAATGATCGCATCCGGGCCATCGCCCGCAGGGATTTTTTGCAGCAGTTTGTTGGTAGTCAGATCGAATACGCCGACCACATTGTCGCCGCTCGATGAGGCGAAGCCGAGGTTGCGGTCCGCCACGACGGCAATTCCGTGGACTCGGGTGAGTCCATCGATCGTTGCTACCGCCTGATTCGTGGCTGTATCCACGACGCCGACGAGGCCATTGCTTGCGTATCCCGCATAAAGACGCGAGCCGCTGATCGTCATGTAGTCGATGAAGGGCCGTCCAAATCGGAATGGAGTGGGAATGGAGACGATGCCCTCCGCCTTCATCGTTTTGCCCGCGGGGCGCGTGGACAGATAGACATTGAGCGCGACGATGGCCAGGAGAATCAGCACAATCAATCCGGCAAACGCCTTCAGAAGAAACATGACCAGTTTTTTCACACGAGCCTCCAGGCCAGCGGCGATTCAACGCGTGCACACAACTCAATCGTGACCAGCATGCGGTCGGCCTGCCTACGACTACGTTTGCGAATGTTTCTTTGTTTCACTAAATGAAAGGCGAGGCAAGCGTTCAATAATCTTGGGGTTTCGGGGCAGCGCATCAGGAAGCATCAGCTTTCACTTGCTACTTCACAGCTTCGATGGAGATGACATGGATGATGCTGTCCTTGGTGTTCACGACTCCCGTCACCTTGGCTCTCTTGCCTTCAAAGGGGAGCGCCGCGCGCGCATCATCGAGCTCATAATTCGCGTGAGTTGCATCGTCATATAGGGCGAAATGATCGCAATTCGGGACATCGCAGTCCCACGCCAGCGGTTTATATTCCCATTCCACAATTCCGGTCAGGGTTTGGGTTTTGGCGTCTTGCTTAGCGTGCTTCCGGAAGGCGCGCGATGGCGAACCCTCGCTATTTTGCTGGTCTGTGAAAAATTCGTTCGGTGCAGCCATGCGGGCCGCGACGGCGTTCGGGCCAACCATCGTCAATTGGAAGTGATTCAGCTGCGTCGTGCTCGTCGTCTGGAAACCAAGAAGAACTAGCAGGATCGTGCTGAAAGGCATGGGACAAACCTCCACCAGCTATCATCAAGCTACGCCTGAGGGTCGCGATCGTCAATTCGAGAGGCTGCAACCCATACGGATCAGTTGAACCAAGTTCTGAAGGCCGTTTTACTGGAACACATCAGGAGGGCGAGCCACCCGAAGCCTCGGCGTAGGATGGCGGAGAGGGTGGGATTCGAACCCACGGTCGAGTTTCCCCGACACTCGCTTTCGAGGCGAGCTCCTTCAACCGCTCGGACACCTCTCCGCAGTTGTTCGCTCATTCTAACGGAGCCGCGGCGGTACGGCAACGCCGGGCAAACTGGCAGTTGCGGGGGTTGCTTCCGCCAAAATTACTGTTTGCTTGCCGCACGCATGCGAAACGGCAGGAAGGCCGGGACTCGCTTGCGGTATGCCTCATAGGCTGGCCCGAAGCGAGCTGCTAGTTCCTTTTCTTCCAGGCGGATCACGATCAAGGCAAAAGGGCACCAAATCGCAAGGACGACCCAAAGCAACCGTGTTCCAGCAAGCAGCCCAGCGCCCAAGACCGCGCTGAACATTCCCGCATAGCGCGGGTGGCGCACGCGCGCATATAGCCCGCCTGAAAACATTTCGCCCGTGCCGGTAAGCTCGGCGTGGCCGACAAGCCTTCGGCTGCCGAGCTCGCGTTCAACGCGCACGAAAAGGTATCCTTCGATAGCGATCAGAATAAAGCCGGCGGCGATCGCGAACCAGGGTGGACGCGTGTTGGCTAGCAGCACGTGCCGGAAATACCAGAGCACCACTCCGCCGCAAGTCCACGCGGTGAGCCCCGCAAACCAGAAAGCAGCGCGAACGCGGCTTCGCCAGAAGGAATTAAACGGGTGAAGAATCAGCCAGTAAATTGGAATTGGCAGTTCAAAGAAAAGAACAAACCCGGCGGCGGCATGGAGGAAACGCATTCAATTTGCTTTCTGCGGTTTTTTTGCGAGCAATGCGTGGAGAGGTGAGTAGCCGATCATGCCGAGAACCAGCAGTGCACCGCCTAGAGCGAGCCACGTCCACTGCGTCCATCCTTGGTCCGCGCCCCACAATCCCCAGCTTGCCACGCCGGCGCCCGCCACGAGATAAAGAAGACGCGCCATCCCCGCAATGTTCGGCTCCGCTGCCATCCGTGAACCTCGCTTTTTGACGATTTCCAGCGGTACGCATCTTATCAGATGTTATGCGCCGGGCTTGCTTTTGCGCCGAGAGGCTCCTCGTATGACGGGGTTGACGCGGCGCGGATTTCCGGGGGACGATGCTGGCGCAGCTTGGCCAACTCGAGGAGGCACCTTTGAGCACTCTTGAAAAGTCATCCTGGAAAACCATGGAAATCGAGCAACTGAACGACAAGCTTTCGCGCCAGATGATATCCGGGGAGAACGCCACCATTTCCCAACTCCTGCTGAAGAAAGGCGCCGCGGTTCCGCGCCATTCCCATATGAACGAGCAGTATTCGTGGATACTTTCCGGCGCGTTGAAATTCGTGTTTGATGACCGGGAAATCCTGGTCGGCGAGGGTGAAATCCTCCTAATCCCGGCAAATGTGGCACACTCGGCTGTGGCGCTCGAGGACACGGTGGACGTCGATATATTCGCCCCGCGCCGCGAAGACTGGATCCGTAAAGACGATTCCTACCTTCGCAAGTAGGCTTGCCGGTGCGGGAGTTCGGCTGGCAACTCTTTGCCCAGGGGCGCGTCTAACGACAATGGAAAGAAAGCTTGCCCTGATGCCGCGCACCACGTGCGGGTATAATAACTGGATGGATTTAAGCGCCGCATACTCCCTTGCGAGGCTGGAATGAAAATGTCCTGGAGAAAGCTGCGCCCACGCGTGTCACTGGCGGCCGCGGTACTTGGTGCGGCCGTGCTGCTGGGCGCGGTGGCGCGCGCGGACCGGCCGTATGCGCCGAGCCGCGATTACCACTTGCAGAACGTGCGCGTCTCGCTCCACTTTGATCTCGACCAGCGCAAAGTGATCGGCGAAGTCACGCACACGTTGTCCACGTTGCGCGACGGCGTGACGCATCTGGATTTCGATTGCGCGGAACTCACGGTTTCGAGCGCGCGCGTCAACGGCAAGGATGCCGCATTCGATCTTCGCGACGACAAATTGCATGTGCAACTGGCGCAGCCCGCGAAATCCGGCGAAAAATTCGAAGTCGATTTGAAGTACGAAGGCAAGCCGACCTCCGGCCTTTATTTCATTCTCCCCGACAAAGACGATCCTGGCCGCGCCAAGGAAATCTGGACGCAAGGGGAAGCGGAAGATACGCATCACTACATTCCCATCTACGACTACCCCAACGACCGTACCACCTCCGAAATGATTCTCACCGTGCCGGGGGACTGGCTCACCGTTTCCAACGGAAAGCTGCTGAGCGTGCAGGACGCGCCCAACGGCCAGAAGATCTGGACGTGGCGGCAATCGTTGCCGGTTTCGACGTACCTGATTTCCTTCGTGGCGGGTGAATTCAAGGAAAAGAAGGACACCTGGCGCAACATCCCGCTTGCGTACAACGTCCCGCGCGGGATGGAAGACACTATCGATCCCACATTCCACCACACCAAGGAAATGCTCGATTTCTTTTCGGACCGCTTCGGCGTGGCGTATCCGTGGGAGAAATATGCACAAACGGCTGTCGACGAATTCGTCGCTTCCGGCATGGAGAATGTGAGCGCGACGACGCTCGCGGCGCGCGACATCGTGCACGCCGAACTCGCCTCAGAGAGGCCCGAAGAGGCGGACGGGCTGATTTCCCACGAGATGACGCACCAGTGGTTCGGCGATCTCGTCACGTGTAAGGATTGGACCAATACTTGGCTCAACGAAGGCTTTGCGACGTTTGGCGGCATCCTGTGGGAAGAGCATTACTACGGCGTCGACGCATCGGACTACCGCTACTGGCGCCAACAGAATACATGGATGCAGTCGAAGGAACTCTACCCGATCCCGATTGTCACGCGGGACATCAACGATTCGGTGGAATACGTCGGAAACGTCTACGACAAAGCCGGCTGGGTAATTCATATGCTCCGCGAACAGATGGGCGATGACGCATTCTTCCGCGCCCTCAAGCATTACCTCGAAGCCAATCGTCTGCAGAATGTCGTCACCGCGGACCTGGCCAAGGCCGTCGAGGAATCGTCCGGCACGAATGTCGACCAGTTCTTCGACCAATGGATTTACGGCGCCGGGGCACCGCGCTTCACCGTGCGTTCCACTTACGACGATACGGCAAGGAAGCTCAGCCTCAGCGTCAAGCAAACGCAAAAAGTGGAAGGACACGTCGGATTGTTTCGCGTGCCGGTCGTCGTTTCGATTACCACTGCGACCGGGGAGACACTTTTCCCCATCGAAGTCTCCAAGGCCGATGAAACGTTTACTTTCTCCGTTAGTGGCCCGCCGCTGATGGTGCTCTTTGACAAGGGCGACAAAATTCTGAAGTCCGTGGATTTCCAGAAGACGCCGGAAGAATGGATCCGCCAATTGCGAACCGCGACGGACGTGCCGGACCGCGCCGACGCGGCGTTTGCGCTCGGCAATCTTCGCGATAACGAAGCCGCCGCGAATGCCCTGGGAGAGGCGGCGCAGCGCGACAAATTCTGGGGCGTGCGCGAAGAAGCGTTGCGTTCGCTCGGGCGCATCAATTCGTCGCCGGCGCGGAAGCAAGTGCTCGCCGGGCTTTCCAACGACCAGCCGTGGGTGCGCGCCGTCGCGGTCGAACAGCTGGGCAAATACCGCGGTGACGAGGAAATCGCCAAGCGCCTGCAAAACATCTACAAGGACGACAAAGCGTACTCCGTGCGCGGCGCGGCATTGCAATCCCTGGCCCTTGACAAGGCTCCCAACGCGGAGCCCATCCTTGAAAAGGCGCTCACGATTTCCTCGCCGGACGATGTGCTGCGGAGCGCTGCACTTCGCGCCATGGGCTCGCTCGGGGATAATTCGGTAGTTCCGGCGCTGCTCGAATGGTCGTCGCCGGGAAAACCGTCCAGGCTGCGCAGTATCGCCATCGGGTCGCTGGGCCGCGCGGATCTGAAAAATCACGACATTACCGCGCGCTTGATTTCGTATTTGAATGAATCCTCCTTCGACATCCGGTTTGCATCCATCTTTGCGCTGGGACGCCGCGGCGATCCCACGGCCATCGAGCCTCTCGAGGCGCAACTGAAGACCGGCCAGCTTTCGATCGGCGTTCCGCATGCCGTGGAGGATTTGATCGAACAGCTAAAAGGTAAGCGCGCGCCGGAAAAGGAACCGTCCGCGACAGATCAGAAAAATGGCGATGCCGCGGGCGCCGCCTCCGGCAACAATCAAGCGGTTCTCGACCGGCTCGAACATCTCGAGCAGCAGCTCACAGACATGAATGACCGGCTGCGCCGGATCGAGGCATCGCTGCCCGGAAGCAAGAGCGATTGAAGTGGCGCAGGCTTCAGTGTCGAGTCTCAGGACATTCCTTACACAGCTGTCTCAGGACATCCTTTACACTTTTCTGGGCCAGGACCGAGCCGCCAGCGGTCCACCGCGGTGGACCGCTGGCGGCTCGGATCGAGTTCGCGCACCAGGCTCCGGCAGTAGTACACCAAGATCCTCTCCCCGATCCGAATCAGCTGCACCCATTCTCCGGCCAGCGCTTTGCTGATCTCCCACCGTTGCCCTTCGACCGTCATCTGTCCTGCCCCTCCTAGGCGCCGCACCTCCGCTCCCGTCTCATACTCCCAAGCAGGTGGGTTGGCCTGATAGCCCCGCTCGCTGCGGCGCCACACCGACCCTGGCGTCTTCATCCCCAACGCTTCGTGCGGTCGCTCTTCGTTGTACTCCTGGCGAAACGCGTCGTACCACCCCTGCTCCGGCTCACTCTCCGACCGGTCTCGCTTCCTTCTCGCCGCTTCCAACGATCCATGAAATCTCTCCACTTTCCCTTGCGTCTGCGGATGTCGATACCCGCTGAAATGCAGTTTCATCCCTTGCTTCATCAACCATACTGTCAGCCACGTCCACCCCGCCGCGGCCTGCATGTTCCACCACGGCGTCCCGTGATCCATCAGCATCCCGTCTGGTACTCCGCAACGCTGAAACGCCTCCTCCAGCCGCTCTCGTACGGCCTCGGCTCGCGTCGATCCCGTTTCCGCCAACACAATGGCATACCGGCTGTGATCATCTAACACCGACAGCGGCCCCGTCCCCGCGTTCCATCCCGCCGACCCTTTGAAATCCATCTGCCAAAGCTCGTTCGGCGCTCCTCGCTGGAAGCGTTGCACCGCCCGCCGATGCCGATCCTGCACTCGCACCAAATTGTGCCGCACCAAAATCCGGTGAATCGTGATCCGCGGCACCTTCACCCCTTCTCGCTCCAGCAGCACCTGCACCTTCTTCGCTCCCCAGTCCGGCCGCTGTTGCCGCAACTTCACGATCCGCTGCTCGATCTCCCCCTCCGTCCGTCGCGGACTGTGCTCTGGTCGCCGGCTCCTCTCCACCACCCCGGTGATCCCGCCCCTCTCATACCGTCGCAGCCACTCATACCCGGTCGGCCGCGAGATCTCAAACTCCTCGCACAACTCCCGCATCGTCTTTTCCCGCCGACTCGCCAAGATCACAAACCGCATCCGTTGTTCGTCTACGTCCACTGTTCCCCATGCCATCCTCGGCCCTCCTGGAGGGCCGACACGGTCTGTTTTCCTTCGTCACCGGCCCCGCTGAATGTAAAGGATGTCCTGAGACCGTTGTGTAAAGGATGTCCTGAGACTGAACACTTCAGCCTGCGGGGTTTGATGTGTGCAAGGACTAAAACCCACAGGCCTGAAGGCTGCGCCACTCATTCCGCAACCAGGATTCGCAAGTCGCGCAGATTATTTCCCGTAGGGCCGGTTTCAATTGCGTCGCCGAGCTTTTGGAAGAAAGTGTAGGAATCGCTGCGCCGGAAATAATCGGCGGGGTCGAGACCCAGGGATTGCGCGCGCGCCAAACTTTCGCCATCCGCAACGGCTCCCGCTGCGGGACTGGAACCATCCACGCCATCGGTGCCCGCGCTTAGCACCGCAATTTTCTGACCCGCAATCTTTTTCACACAGTCGAGCACGAATGCCAAATTTCTTCCGCCGATTCCGTTGCCTGTCACCGGCGAGCTGACTTCGCCGTCCGCGATCACGGCCACGGACTTCTTGGGATTAGCCAGCTTGAGCGAGCCAAGCTGTGCCAGCAAAAAATCCACGGCCTTTTCGACCGGCCAGTTGTCGGTCGTGTTGTCGCACACGGTGACGAATTCCGCGGATTCCGAAGCGTGGTGCGCGGCATGAAACAAATCGTGGCGACCGAGCAGAATCTGAAACGCGGCGCTGCGAGCCGCAAAGACAGGATCTCCCGCCTTTGGAGTTTCGGGGATGGACTCCGGGTGTTCGAACTGCGTTCGAAACCTCGGTGGCAGCCTCGAAAGCAAACTGTACCGGCGAACGACAGCACAGGCGTCTGAAACCGTGGTCGGATCGGGAAGTGTCGGGCCGGACGCCAGCGCCGATTCTTGCCCTTCGGGTACGTCGGTTACGCCGAGCGTGATCTTCATCGCAGAGCCCGCAGCGACGGCCAGCCGTCCGCCCTTCACTGCGGAGAGATGCTTCCGCACGGCGTTTATTTCATCGATCGAGGCGCCGCAGGTGACCAGGACACGATTCAGCGCCTGCATGTCTTCGAGCGTGACGCCCGGATCGAGCGGAAGCTCGACGAGCGCCGAGCCTCCGCCGGATAAGAGAAAGAAAACAAGAGTACGCTGATTCGTGGCCGCGAGTAAATCGAGAATAGCGCGTCCCGCCGCAAAGCTGCCCTGGTCAGGGACGGGATGCCCCGCAGCGATCCCGCGGAAGCCTTCAGGCAAGCTGGAGCCGGCTGTTGGCGCAACCACAATGCCTTCGGCGCGGAAATCCGGCGAGAGCGATTCGGCCAGGCCACGGGCCATAGCCACGGAAGCCTTGCCGATGGAGATCGCGCAAATGCGATCAAACGCGGCAAGGTCGAGAGACGCGCCATTGACGAGAATGTGCGAGCTTGCACGGCCAAGCTTGCGGCGCATCGCCAGGGGAATATCGATTGCCGCAAGAGTCTCGCGAAAAATCCGTAGCGCGGCTTGTTTGAGGTCGGCCATTCGGTCTGGTAGGACAGGCTTCAGCCTGTCTGCGGTTTGTTCGACAGCATCAAAAACCGACAGGCTGAAGCCTGCCCTACTTAGAGCTACGCCTTCAAAAACGCAGCCACGCCTGCGCGCGCAACTTCCGTGTCCTCGTCTTCGGTGCCCGCGCTCACGCCAATTCCGCCAACACATTGGCCGCTCACTTCAAGCATGAGTCCGCCGCGGATCGGCGTCTGGTGCGCGCGGCTTCCGATCGCGAGGCCCAGCGACAGGAGCACGCTCACTTCGTCGCCACTGCGAGCCGGGCCCGTGTTCTGGCGGCGGATCGCCGCGGCATGCGCCTTATTGAGCGCGATGTCGATCGACGCGGGCTTCGCGCCGTCCATGCGCGCGAACGCCATCAAGTGGCCGCCATCGTCCACGACGGCGATATTCATGGGCACGCCGATGCGAGCAGCCTGGGCTTTGGCCGCTGCCAGTATGGCCTCCGCTCCTTCGAGCGTGAGTTTCGGATGATTGAGCGATACGTGAGGCATTTCCTGTCCCCCTATGTGATCCATTGCAAGATTTTCCACAACGTAAGTTATGCCTCATTCAGCAAGGCGATTTCAATTTTGCCGAAGCGATTCCGGGTTCAGTATCGTGGGCGGACGCTTGCCAGCAAAGAAGGCGATCGCGTTTTCGGCGGCGATCAGCGCCATTCGAGTGCGCGTTTCGACCGACGCCGATCCCAGGTGCGGCGCGAGGACCACGTTATTGCGACGCAAGCCGTCGGGGATGAGCGGCTCGCGCTCGAACACATCGAGAGCAGCGCCGGCAATGAGGCCGCGTTCCAGCGCGTCGATCAAAGCCGCTTCCTGCACGACCGGGCCGCGCGTGGTGTTGATCAGGAACGCCGTGCGTTTCATCCTCGCAAGTTCCGCGGGCCCCACCAGGCCTCGCGTGGCGGCATTGAGCGGAACATGAAGAGACAGAAAATCGGCTTGCTGGAATACCGCATCACGAGACATGTATTCGGCGTTCAGTTCGTTTTCGATTTCCGCGGGGGCGCGCGTCGTGCTGTTGTAAATGATTCGCATGCGGAAACCCGAAGCGCGCCGCGCCACAGCGCGTCCGATGCGGCCGAGTCCGATGATGCCCAGCGTTTTTCCCCAGACGTCGGTCCCGCACAGCTGGTCCAAGTTCCATTTCGTCCAGGCGCCCGACCGCGCCATGCGGTCTCCCTCGACCAGGCGCCGCGCGACAGCCATCAGCAGCGTCCAGGCGAAATCGGCGGTCGTCTCGTCCAGCACGCCGGGCGTGTTCGTGACAGCGACTTTTCGTTCGGTGCACGCGGGCACGTCGATATTGTCGAATCCGACCGCCACGTTGGCGACGATTCGCAGTTTCGGCCCGGCCGCGTCGAGCAGTTCGCGATCGACTTTTTCCGTGAGCAGGCAGATCAGCGCGTCCTTGCCTGAAACGTGTTGCAAAACTTCCGATCGAGGCGGGCGCTCCTCCCCCGTCCAGTATTCGACTTCAAAATGCTCCGCGAGTTTCTTGCGCGGCTCCTCAAACAAGACATGCGTGGAAAACAACTTCGGCTTGCTCACCCGTGGCCTCGCCGATTGAAAAACAACTGGGGAGAGTAACACAGCTGGAAGCGGGATTTCTCGATGGCCAGTGGCGCAGGCTTCAGCCTGTGGGTTTTGGTGCTTGCAAGGACCGACACCCACAGGCTGAAGCCTGTGCTACTGAGGGAGCTTGATGACTCGTTTGGGGGTTCTCCAGCCGCGGCGCCCGAAATGCAACGTGACGGTGGCTCCGCGCATGAGCGGGGACGCCGCCAGCACAGGAGCGATCACTTTATAGATCGCCTCGGCATCCGGCCCATAAATGAAGTACCGGCCTTCGCTGCCGTCGGCGGGGATGGCGTGCCCGTCGTACTCCCCAACCTTGGCCTCCGCAATGGCGATCTGAATCTGGTCCCCGAGGGCATACACGTATTGGAAGTTGGTGGAACCATACTCGAAATCCACTTCGACTTCCTGCGCGGAAGAACCATTCTTCCCGGCATTTCTGGAGCCGAATAGTTTTGAAAACAGGCCCATGGACCCTCATCTCCATTTATATCGTATTGCGATACAGTTCACCTGAAAGAGAGGAATCTCCGCTGACGATCGCCGGGTGGCTGGGCTGCCGATTCTCGCCGCATCCGTGCAGACAATCTTAACCCGATCAAACCCAATTTCGGGACATTTCTAGCCCCGCCGGATGCACTGTCAGTGATGGCACTCACACGCCAGGCCGGCCCGCGCGTTGACTCTTCCCAAAGGCACAGACTATAGTGGCCCGGGGATCTGAAAAACACATCAATGCGACCGCAACTCATCCGCGAACTCGAAGCGCTGCTCGGGCCCAAGGCGGTCCTCTCCGCCCCCGAAGATCTGATGCTGTACGAATACGACGGGTCGGTGGAACTGGGATCTCCCCGGTGCATCGTTTTTCCCACCTCCGCGCGCGACGTCGCGGGGATCGTGCGCCTCGCCAATCGCCATGAAACTCCGATCGTGGGGCGCGGCGCGGGAACGGGACTTTCCGGCGGAGCGATTGCCCGGAACGGCGGCATCGTGGTCGCGTTCTCGCGCATGAACCGCGTTCTCGAAATTGATGCGGCAAATCTTCGCGCGGTTGTTCAGCCCGGAGTCGTGAATCTCGACTTGTCCCGCGCGGTCGAGCATCTGGGACTTTATTTCGCGCCCGATCCATCCAGCCAAAAATCGTGCACCATCGGCGGAAACGTTTCCGAAAATTCCGGCGGCCCGCACACGCTGGCCTATGGGGTGACGGCCAATCACGTCACGGGCCTCGAACTGGTTCTGCCCGACGGCGAAATTGTCCGCATTGGCGGCAGAAGCATCGAGACTTCGGGATACGACCTGTGCGGCCTGCTCGTCGGCTCCGAGGGAACTCTCGCGCTCGTCACGGAAATCACCGTGAGATTGATGCGCAAGCCGGAGGCGGTGAAGACGCTGCTTGCTGTGTACGACACGCTCGACGACACGACCGAATCCGTAGTCGAAATCACCGTACGGGCGATCACTCCGGCCGCGTGCGAGATGCTGGACGGATTCACTCTTCGCGCCGTCGAGGACTACGTCCACGCAGGATTTCCCAAGGACTGCGCGGCGGTGCTGCTGATCGAAGTCGAGGGTCTGAAGGAAGCCGTCGAGGCGCAGGCCGCCGAAATCACCGATGTTTGCCGCCAGCACCGCGCGCGCGAAGTGCGAGCGGCGCGCAACGATCAGGAACGCAATCTCTTGTGGAGGGGCCGGAAAGAAGCGTTCGGCGCGATGGGGCGCATTTCGCCCATGTATTACGTGCAGGACGGCGTCATCCCGCGCACGCGCCTTCCGGAAACGCTCCGGCGCATCGAGGAAATCAGCCGCAAATACGATTTGCAGATTGGAAATATTTTTCATGCGGGCGACGGCAACCTGCACCCGCTCATCCTGTTCGACGAGCGCGATCGCGCGCAATTTGCGCGCGTGGTCGCGGCGGGTGGAGAAATCATGCGGCATTGCGTGGAAGTTGGCGGCGCGCTCACGGGCGAGCACGGCATCGGCATGGAAAAGAACGAGCTCATGCCGCTTATTTTCACGCCGGAGGATCTCGCCCTGATGGAGCGCATCCGCGCCGCGTTCAATCCCGCCGGTCGATTGAATCCCGGCAAGGTGCTTCCCATGGGCAAGGCCTGCGGAGAAATCCGCGTGCCACCGACGCCGGCCTCCGCGGCGATTCCCACATGAGCCGGCCCGCGCAGGTTTCTTTCACACGCCTTGAGGAAATTGCCGGCGGCGCATTTGTCGTCACGGATGCCGCGGAAATTGCCGCGCGCGAAGTTTGTGGCGTGCGCCCCGCCGTTGTCGTCAGGCCCGCGGACGCCGCACAAATTGGGGAAATTCTTCGTTTCGCCGCTGCGGAAAAATTGGCAGTCATTCCCACAGGCGGCTGCACGAAGCTCGGCATCGGCTCGCCGCCCACACGGTACGACATTGCGCTCGATCTCTCCCGGATGAATCGCGTCCTCGCTTACGATCCGCACGACCTCACCCTTGGCGTCGAACCGGGAGTGCGAATCGAGGATTTGCTGCGCACTCTGGCGGAGAAAAAGCAATTCCTGCCGCTCGCGGTTCCGTTCTCGGACCGCGCGACGATTGGCGGGATCGTCGCGGCGAATTCGAGTTCCCCGCTGCGCCACGCCTATGGCGCGGTCCGCGACTTCTGCCTCGGCATGGAATTCGTGACGGGAGAAGGTTCTCAGGCGAAAAGCGGCGGACGCGTCGTGAAGAACGTGACAGGCTACGACCTGCACAAATTGCTGATCGGATCGCTGGGCACGCTCGCCGTCATCACGCGCGTGAATTTCCGCACATTCCCGATGCCGCAGGCGCAGGGAACTTTCGTCGCGTCATTTTCGTCGGCCGAAGCTGCGTTTGATTTCTGCCGCGCGGTCTCCCACTCCGTCCTGACGCTGCAGATGGTGGAAGTCGCCAATCCCGGCGCGGCGGCGCTGATCTTTTCCGGAGAAATTTCCGCGCGCATCGAACCGCGAACCTGGACCGTCGTTCTGTCGGCGGCAGGCCAACCCTCCGTCGTGGACCGCCACGAAGGCGAACTCGGCCAGCTGGCAGGCGCCGCGGATGCAGAGGAGTTTCTTCCTCTGACCGATGCCGAAGCCGATTCCGTCCATGCACAAATTCGCGAATTTCCAAAGCTGATGTTGGAAAGAGCCCCCGCCGCCGCGATTTTTCGAGTGAGCGCCGTGCCCGGCGTGATGGCGCCGCTGCTCGGAAAGCTGCGAGTCCTGTCCGCGCAGCACGAACTGGACTTTGTCTCTCTCGGGCGAGCGTCTGGGATTTTCCACGTCGCATTCCTGCCTCAGAAGGACAATTTGGCGCCGCCGCAATCTCTGCCCCAAGTAATCGCCGAGGTTTTTCGCATCTGCGGCCAGTCTGAAATGCGCGCTTCAGCCATGCTGGAATGGTGCCCTGCAGAAGTAAAAACGTCTGCGGACGTTGTGTGGGGCCCTGCGCGTCCGGATTTTGAATTGATGCGCCGCGTGAAACATTCTTTCGACCCGCAAAATGTCCTGGCTTCGGGGCGTTTCGCGGGCGGGATATGAGGCCATGACCGATCAAGCCGCAACCGTGGAACAAACTCCCGGCCCAAAACCGCACAGCGGATTTTCCGGCGCGGACATTCCCGCCTATGACGACTACGCGCACTGCGTTCATTGCGGCCTGTGTCTCAATCATTGCCCGACTTACAAGCTCTGGGGCCTCGAAGCCGACTCCCCGCGCGGGCGAATTCGCCAGATTGTGCTCGTGGATCAGGGCCGCCTGCCCCTCGGCGACTCCTTCGTGAAACACATCGATCAATGCCTGGATTGCCGCGCGTGCGAGACGGCGTGCCCCTCGGGCGTCGAATACGGCAAGCTGGTCGAAGCAGCGCGCGCGCAGATCGAGCAGAATTACCGCCGCCCATTTTTCTCGCGCTTGGCGCGCGATTTCGTGTTCCGCGGCCTCCTGCCTTACCCGAAACGCATCGTCCTCCTGGCGCGCCTTCTCTACTTTTATCAGCGATCCGGCCTTCAATCGCTTGCGCGCGCAACGGGAATTCTGCGCCTGCTCGGCCTGGCAGACAGAGAAAAACTTCTGCCCCCAATCGACAAGAAATTTTTCTTCTCGAAGCTCGGACGGACCTATGCAGCCGTGGGCCAGCGCCGCGCACGCGTGGCGTTGTTTGCCGGATGCGTGGCGCAAGTAAGTTTTTCGGCGCTGCATGAAGCGACCATTCGCGTCCTGACTGCAAACGGCTGCGAAGTCGTTGTCCCCGCCGGACAGACTTGCTGCGGCGCGCTCGCCGCGCATGCCGGTGTTCGCGATGTGGCGAGGTCCCTCGCGCGCGTCAATCTGGATGTTTTTCTCGGCGACGAATTCGACGCCGTCATCACTAACGCCGCGGGATGCGGGTCAACACTCAAGGAGTACGAGGATCTTTTTGCAGCGGCGACAGCCGATTATGACAAGGCACAAGCATTCCGCAAGAAAATGCGGGACGTCACCGAATTCCTCGCCGATCTCGGACTCACCGCGCAACTTGCGGGAATGCCCATGCGCGTCACCTATCAGGATTCCTGCCATCTTCTCCACGGACAAAAAGTTCGCGAAGCCCCGCGCAAGCTGCTGCGCGCCATCCCGGGATTGGAACTCGTTGAAATGGCCATGGCGGATTACTGCTGCGGCTCCGCCGGCTCCTATAACGTCACCGAGACGCAAACTTCGCTCGCACTGTTGGCGGAAAAAATGAAACACGCCCGCGCCACAAACGCGCCGGTCATCGTCACCGCGAATCCAGGCTGCCTGCTTCAGATGCGCGCCGGGGCGGAGATTCACTCGACGGGGCAAGAAGTCGTGCACGTCATGGAATTGCTGGACCGCGCGCTGGTGAAGAAAACTTAGGGCGCGTTTCTCGGTAGCACAGCCACTCTTGGCTGTGCGCTTTTTTTAAGTGATGGAAAAACCGCACAGCCAAGAGTGGCTGTGCTACTTCTCCCCAATCAAATACTTGCACCCGCGCGGTCCCATCTTCGCGGAGTGAACGGCGCCGGCGGGAACATCGCAGCGTTCTCCGACACCGTACGTGCGCGTCTCGCCGCCCTGTGTCAGCGTCATCTCGCCGTCGAGGATGATGTGCGCCGTCTCCACGGCGTGCGTGTGATCGGGATAGAAGGCGTTCGGTCCGTCCTGCCAGACGTACGTGTGAAGAAATCCTTCCTCGTGCAGCTGGCGTTCCAACGATTTTTGATCTGCTACCATTTCCTCATCCGCGCAACAAAGCCCTACGCTTGCTTCTCCTTCGGGCGGAACATCCCAGCGGTAATTCGCGCGACCGTCCGGCGCGGGACCATTCGCACCGTTTCCGCACCCAGCCAATTCTTGAATCCGGAAATCACCGAAGTTTTCCCTGCCGCCAGCGCCGCAAGGCCGACGTGAGCGACCTTCTCGGCTGTTTCGGGAGCGCGCCGCGTGTGGTTGCGCTGCCCCGCAACCTGAAAAAATTCCGTCGCCGTGGAACCGGGACAAAGCGCGCAAACGCGGACACCGTATTGCCGCACCTCTTCCGCGAGACCCTCGGCAAAATGCAAATCAAACGTCTTCGTCGCAGCATAGGTCGAGATGTAAGGCACCGCCTGAAACGCCGCCGTGGAGGCCACGATCAGGATATCCCCGCCGCCGCGCGCAATCATTCCGGGCAAGTAGAGATGCGTCAAGTGCACCACCGCCGTCACATTGACTTGAGTCATTTCGATGAGCCGGTCAAGCCGCGCTTTGTGAAATTCGCCATAAGCGCCAAAGCCAGCGTTGTTCACAAGCAAATCAATCGCGATGTTCTTTTCTTCGGTAAAGGAAAAAATCTGCTGCGGGCCGAGCGGCTGCGCCAAATCCGCGACACAGACGAGCGTACGGATGTTGTTCTTGGCACTCAGTTCCGCCGCGAGGCCCACAAGCCGGTCGCGGCGCCGCGCCGTCAGCACCAAATTCGTGCCGCCCGCCGCCAGTTCTCGCGCCAGTGCCGTGCCGATCCCCGCGCTTGCGCCCGTGATCAGCGCCCACTTGCCTTGCCAGTGATTCATGCCGCCCTCCAATGGGATTCTACAGGACGTACGCGGATTTTAGGAGAACACGATCCCGGGCGTACTGTGCCGAAAGCGTGCATCCTCGAAACCGGAATCCATTTACGGGTTGGATTCGGGAGTCCGGCAACTTGATTGACACTGTCAAATTATCGCCTCATAATCACCCTGTAATTCCCCCTTCCTGTAGTTAATTTTCCCTTTGTATCTGTGTGAGCTAGGGATTCGTCTCGGCCGCAAGTATTGAGGTCGTTCATGACGTTAGCCGTTCAAACAGTCAGTGACGCTGTTTTCCGGGCGCTCACCGAATCATCTCCGGACGGGATCGTGCTCGTAAATCAAGAGGGACGCATCATCCTCGTCAATGCGCAGACGGAGAAACTCTTCGGTTATGGCCGCGAAGAATTGCTGGGCCAAGCGATCGAGACTCTAGTGCCGGAGCGATTGCGGGGGAGGCACCGCGGCCATCGCGCCGGCTTCATTGGCCACCCGCAAGTGCGGCCCATGGGAGCGGGTCTCGAACTCTATGGCCTACGCAAGGACAAGACAGAGTTCCCGATTGAGATAAGTCTGAGTCCCATTCCGACGGCAGACGGTTCTCTCGTTTGCGCCGCGATCCGCGACATTACGGATCGCAAGCGCATCGAAGAACGCTTGCGACGACTGCTCGATTCCGCGCCGGACGCCATGGTAATCGCCGGAAACGATGGGCGAATCGTCCTGGTCAACACGCAAACGGAAAAACTGTTCGGATACAAGCGCGAAGAACTCCTCGGACAGCCCGTGGAGGTGCTCGTTCCGGAACGATTCTGGAACCACCACCAGGCGTATCGCGGCAACTACATGGTCAATCCGCAAGCCCGTGCCATGGGGGCCGGCAGCGAACTCTACGGTTTGAAGAAAGACGGCACGGAATTTCCCGTCGAAATCAGCCTGAGTCCCCAGCAGACGGACGAAGGCATTCTGGTTTCCAGCACCATCCGCGACATCACCGAACGCAAGCGCGTGGATGATGCCTTGCGCCTGTCCGAAGCCAATTTCCGTGCCATGATCGAAGGCACCTACGGCGTCTATCGGGCGACGCCGGAAGGCAAATCGTTGGTGGTCAACAACGCGATGGTGAAAATGCTCGGATACCAAACCGCCGAGGAGTTGCTGGCTTTGAACCTGGCAACCGATGTTTTTGAAAAGGGTGAGTACACCCCTCTCATGTTCGACCAGCCCGGCACGCGAAAGCAGTTCGCCAAGTTGGAAACGCATTGGAAACAAAAAGACGGCAAGATTATTCCCGTAGAGATCAGCGGGCGCGCCGTGCGGGATGACAAGGGGAAGGTGCTTTATTTTGAAGTGATCGCCGAAAATGTCTCCCACGTCCGGGGAGTCGAGCAGAGACTTCGTCACGTGCAAAAAATGGAAGCGATCGGACGCCTTGCCGGTGGCATCGCGCACGATTTCAACAATGTGTTGGGGGTCATCGTCGCCTATTCGGAAATGCTCGTCGAGAAGCTGCGGGGCAACTCAGAACTTTCTCCGCTCGTCACGTCCATCACCAAGGCCGTCGAACGCGGAGGTACGCTCACGCGCCAACTCCTGGCGTTCAGCCGCCAGCAGGTCCTCGAACCGCAAGTCATCTCCATCTCCGAGCATCTGGTGGGCGTAAAAGACATGCTGGCGCGTGTCATTGGAGAAGACATTCAGCTTAAGATTCTTCCCGGCAACCCGAAGGTGCGCGTGAAAGTCGATCCCACGCAGCTCGAGCAGGTCATCATGAACCTTGTGGTGAATGCGCGCGACGCCATGCCGGACGGCGGAAGACTTACCATTGAAACCAGCGAGATCGATATCGACGATGACTATTGCAGCCGGAACCCGGAAGCGCGCCCCGGCCGCCACGTGATGATGGCCGTGACCGATTCCGGCTGCGGAATGAGCCCGGAGGTCCTGTCCCGCATTTTCGAGCCGTTCTTCACAACCAAGGAGCAAGGAAAAGGCACGGGCCTGGGCCTCGCGACGATCTACGGCATCGTGAAGCAAAGCGGGGGGCACATTTCGGCGTACAGCGAGGTGGGTCGAGGCACCACCTTCAAAGTCTATTTGCCGGTTACCCAGGAAGAAATCGACAAGCCACAAGCTCCCTCCGAAGAAAGAGTCGCCCCGCGCGGAGAGGAGACGATTCTAGTCGTCGAGGACGAGGAATCGCTTCGAAGCGTCACGCAGGAATTTCTTTCGAATAAGGGCTATCAGGTCATCGTCGCCGAAGATTTCCAGAAAGCCGTGGAGGCATCTGAAAACAACTCGCGGCACATCGACCTGCTCATGACCGACGTAGTTTTGCCAGGTGCCAGCGGACCCAAGCTGGCCGACCGGCTGGCCACCAGCCGCCCGGATATGAAAGTTCTATTCGTTTCCGGCTACACGGCGGATGCTCTCGTCCACGGAGACCTGCACAGGACCGACTTCGCGTTCCTCTCCAAGCCGTTTTCGCTGAATGCGCTGGCCCGGAAAATCAGGACGATCCTGGACTCGTAGCGCTTCGAAAATGGAAACTTGGAATTGGCTTGGCACAGAACTTCCAAAGCCAAACTCTTACGGCCTTCGAGCTTCGCTCTGAGGAATTCATTTCTAGATACTCGGAATACGCCCCATTTACGTCTACCCGGAAGACTGTGCTAATCTGATTCGGCTTTGTCCAGTGGAGAGGTGTCCGAGCGGTTTAAGGAGCACGCTTGGAAAGCGTGTGTTGGGGAAACTCAACCGTGGGTTCGAATCCCACCCTCTCCGCCATTATTTTTAGAACCGTCCAAAGACAGGAGTGGTCCGTGGCGCGGCTGTGCGATGCCGCTCCCATAATGCGAATGTGAAAATAATACTTGAAGAAATACAATTTTCGGAACGGACGCGATAAGCGAATCGGGTCCGGGCCCTCACACGTTTAGAACCGGAATTGGGGCCGCGCAGATGATGGCGTAGCCGTGGGTCCGCAGGTGGCCGCCATAGGGACGGCACCCCGTAACAAGCAAGTCTGCTTTAGTTTGCTTCGCACCGTCGGACAGCACCTTGGGTATGTCGCCGCTACCGATAAATACCTCCGCCTGGATGGCCATCTCCTGCTTGAGTTCGCGAACATGCTGAGCGGCGTCGCTGACGAGCGCGTCTCTCCACTTTGAATTCACGTAGTCTCCGCCGGGCCCCCAAAACTCCACGCCGGGAGTGACGTGGGCGAGCGTGAGGCGGGCGCCGAATTCGGCGGCCAAGTACACAGCCCAGGACACAGCCTTGCGATCCTGAGAGCTGAAATCGACGGCGCACAGGACGTTGCGGATCGCAAACTTTGGCACCGGCGCCTCTCCGACGCGGGGCCCGGTCCAAACCGGACACTCGGTTCCGGGGACCACCCTTGGTGTCGCACTGCCCAGAAGGAATTGGTTAAACGTGTGGCCATGGCACGGCATCATGATCAGGTCTATTTTTTCTTGTTGAGCGGTCCGCACAATGGCCTGGGCAGCGCCGCCTCTGACCAACATGCGCTGAATGGCGAGGCCATCCAGCTCCGGCCCGAGAGTCTGGTCCTGCTCCTTCCGGGCTTCCTTGATAATTGCCGCGAGCAGGTCCCAGTCGGCGAGTTCGGCGCCGCCCCCTGGCACGCCGGCGGTATGGCTGAGCGCGGTCAGGACGTGCATCATCACGATCTCGGATTGGAAGTGGCGCGCCAAGGTCGCGGCTTGATGAATCACGCCGAGTGAGGGATTCGGGAAATCAACCGGAAGAAGAATTTTCTTAAGATTCAAGATCTGGTACCACACAACAAAATTAATTGCCTTTGGCGATCTGTCGAGATTCTTGCCCGCTGCCCTTTGAAGCCACGAGATGGTCATTCGGACTCATATTTCAGCCCTATGGAGCCTTACTAATCAGTTGCGATGGAGACGGGAGCTGCGAGGCGTCCCAGCCGCCTCCGAGGCTCTGGATCAACCCTCCGCTGGCCGTCATCTGCTGAATGCGAAGATTGACCGCGGTTTCCTGATTGGATAGCAAGGCGGTTTGCGCCGAAATCACGTTCAGGTAAGGATCGATTCCCAATTGATAGCGGTCCGTGGCAAGCGCCAAGGTTTCTTGCGCGGATTGGACGGCCGTATCCTGATATTGAATCTCCGCGGACAGAATTCGCAGCGAGGCGAGATTATCTTCAACTTGTTGAAAAGCCGTCAGCACCGTCTGCCGGTAGTTAGCCACTGTTTCATCGTACTGGGCTCTGAATTGCTCGACGGTGGCCCTGCGCAATCCCGCATCAAAAATGGTTTCCGCGACTGCCGGGCCCGCCGAAAAAAAGCGGCTCGGCCAGGTGAACCACGTCGCGATTGCAGTGCTTTCGAGCCCTGTCACCGCGCTGAGCGTAACCGTCGGAAAGTAGGCTGCTCGTGCAATGCCGATCTGCGCGTTTGCTTGAGCGACCAGGCGCTCCGCGGCGGCGATGTCGGGACGCCGTTCCAGAAGCTGGGACGGAACGCCAATAGGAATCGCGGGAGGACTCGAAGTGAGCGGTTGGACCGGAAGTGAAAACGACGATGCCGGTTGGCCGGTCAGCGTGGCGATGGCATGTTCAAACTGCGCCCGCTGGATGCCGAGGGCGACATCCTGCGCTTGCGTGGATTCAAGTTGAGTCTCGGCCTGCTTCACGGCTTCTTGCGTGCCGATGCCGGTTTCATACAAAGCCTTGGTCAGCTCAAGAGATTGCTGATAAGCAACTAGGGTGGAATCCAAAAGCTGCTTTAACGCATCCTGTCCGCGAAGTTGAAAATAATCGATGGCAATATCGGCTTGCATGGTCAGTCGCGTATTCTCGAGGTCGGCCGCGCTGGCCTGCGCCCCGGAGGCAGCGGCGCTGATGATGTTCCGAATGCGGCCAAACAAGTCCGGCTGCCAGGTCGCGTCAAAGGGAAGAGAATAGTCGGCATACGTGCCTTTGGACGCTAATGAGGCCGCCGTTGTCCCATTGGTCGCCTGCCGTTGCACGGTGATCGACGGACTGGTGGTTACTGTGGGGAAAAGCTGCGCTCGAGCTTCCTTAACGAGGGCCCGCGCCGCAAAAAAGCTTGCCATGGCAGCTGCGATATTTTGGTTTGAAACGTTGACCTTCTCTTCCAACGCATTTAATTGCGGATCATTGAAAATCTCCCACCATTTCCCGCGAAGCGCGTCGTCTTTTGGCTGCGCCAATTTCCAACCGTCCGTGTTTTGATAGTCGATGGGAGTGAGTTCCTTGTATGCCCCGGGGGTATCCGCGGACGGCGTGTGGTAATTTGGGCCAACCGAACATCCCGTTAGTAGGCAAGATGCGGCGGCGAGACACCATACGGCTCCGTGATAAAAGGGACTCATATTTTTGCGCACCTCACGATCGCTCCACTCAATCCGCAGCGCTGGGGGTTGGTCCGGCCCCGGGGCGGATCACGCTCTGCTGTTTCCCCAGCGTCCGCAGCCGCAACCGGTCGAACGTCAAATAGACGACCGGGGTCGTATAGAGCGTGAGCATCTGGCTCAAGATAAGTCCTCCGACAATCGTAATGCCCAAGGGCCGGCGCAGCTCGTAGCCCGTGCCCGTCCCGAGCGCCAGCGGCAGAGCGCCCAATAGCGCGGCCATCGTCGTCATCAGGATCGGGCGAAAGCGCAGCATACAGGCTTCAAAAATCGAGTCGTGCGGACTCTTTCCGGACACGCGCTCTTCCTGAAGAGCGAAATCAATCATCATGATGGCGTTCTTTTTTACGATTCCGATCAGCAGCACAATGCCGATGATGGAGATGATATTCAGATCCACCTTGAACAGCATCAACGCGAGCATCGCGCCCACGCTCGCCGACGGCAGAGTGGAGATGATCGTCAACGGGTGAATCAAGCTTTCGTACAAGATCCCGAGAACGATATATACGGCCAACAGCGCCGTTAGAATGAGCAAAGGCTCGGTGCCGAGAGATTGCTGGTAGGCGAGCAGCGTTCCCGCAAAAAAACCCTGCATCGTGGAGGGCGTGCCGAGCCGCCTTTGCATCTGGGCGATGCTTGCCGTGGCCTGGCTCAAGGACACATTCGGCGAGAGATTGAATGAGAGAGTGACCGAGGGAAATAAGCCCGTATGGTTAATCGCCAGCGGCGTTGTGTTCGCCCGGGCCTTGGCCACCGACAGCAGCGGGATGCCGCTGTTGATCCTTGGGGTATGGAGGTAGATATCTTTTAAGCCTTCGGGACTCTGCCAATACTGGGGAGCAGCTTCCAGCACCACGTAATACTGATTCAACTGTGTGTAGATGATGGACACTTGCGATTGGCCGAATGCGCCGTACAGCGTCGAATCCAGAGTCTGCGTGGTGATACCCAGCCTTGCCGCGGTGACGCGATCGTAATTCAGCAGTTCATCCAGGCCGCCATCCTGCTGGTCCGCGCTGACGTCCTGCAAACCGGGCAGGCGTTTCATTTGATCCAGTATTTTCGGTCCCCACGCCGTCAGATCCTGCACGTTGTCGGTCTGAATCGTGTATTGGTACATTGCATTACTGGATCTTCCACCGATGCGCAAATCTTGCACGGCTTGCAGAAACGCGGAAGCCACCGGCAATCGACTCAATTGCGGGCGCAGGCGGCTGATGATCTGATCGGCGCTGGCGTTGCGCTCCCCTAGCGGCTTGAGTGCAATATAGAGGTTTCCGGTATTCGTAGCCCCACCGCCGCCAGAAAACGCAATGACATTTGCGACAGCAGGGTCGTTCTTGATCACGGCGCCGATCTGCCGAATGGAGTCATCCATAGCCGGGAAGGACGAATCCTGAGGCCCTCGCACTGCGCCAGTGATCGATCCCGTATCCTCCGGGGGGAAAAAGCCCTTGGGGATCTTGATGATCAAAACCACATTGAGGGCAATGGTGATGAAAAGAACGATGAGGGTCGGGATCGGATGGTCCAACACCCATTCCAGACTGCTGCGATAAAAGGACAGCACCCAATCAAAGAACTTCTCGCCGGCCATGTAGATGCGGCCATGCTTTGCGGTGCGCTCGCTCTTCAACAGGTATGCGCACATCATCGGCGTGGTGGTCAGTGAGACGGCCATGGACACGACAATGGACGTCGAGAGGGTAACGGCAAACTCACGGAAGAGGCGGCCAACGATCCCGCCCATCAAGAGTAGCGGAATGAATACGGCAATGAGCGAAATGCTGATCGTGAAGACGGTGAAACCGATTTCCTCCGCGCCCTTCAGCGCCGCGGCAAGGGGATTCATGCCGTTTTCTAGATGGCGGGCGACATTTTCCATCACTACGATGGCGTCATCGACGACAAACCCAGTGGAAATGGTCATGGCCATCAGCGACAGGTTGTCAATGCTATATCCGAACAGGTACATCACCGCGAACGTCCCAACCAGCGAGACTGGCACGGCGATGCCCGGAATAAGCGTGGCTCGCCCGTTGCGCAGAAAGACGAAGACTACGAGGACGACAAGGACAATGGAAATGACCAGCGTCCTCTCGACGTCACTCACGGAAGCGCGAATGGTCGTGGTGCGATCCAGAACGATGGTCGTATCGATGCCGAGCGGAACAGTTGCCTGGATGTTGGGAAGTTGCTCACGGACTCGATCGACGGTTTGAATGATGTTGGCGCCAGGCTGGCGGAAGATGATGACGGTAATCGAACGCTTGCCGTTCAAATACCCGGCGGCTCGGACGTTCTGCACCGAGTCTGTCACTTGGGCCACATCGGAAAGGTGAATCGCCGCGCCGTGGCTATATCCTACGATGACCGGCTTGTAGTCGTCCGCGCGGGAGATCTGGTCATTGGCAACGATGTCCGCGGTCACAATGCCATCTGTAATTTGGCCTTTCGCGAGGTCAGAGTTCTGAAGGCTTAGCACGGACTGCAAATTCGCAAGGGTAAGTCCATAGTGAGCCAATTGCGTGGGATTGGCGTCCACGCGCACGGATGGCAGCGCACCTCCTCCCACAGTGACCTGCCCCACGCCCTGTATCTGCGACAGCTTCTGTTCAATGACGGTAGAAGCTTCGTCATACAATTTGTCAGGACCGAACTTGTCCGAGGTGAGGCCGAGGATCATGATCGGCGCATCAGCCGGATTCACCTTGCGATAGGTCGGATTGCTTGGCAGATTGGCGGGTAGATAGGTTCGCGCCGCGTTGATGGCAGCCTCCACATCACGCGCTGCGCCGTCAATGTCGCGGCTGAGGTCAAATTGGATAGTGATCGATGTGCTGCCGAGCGTGCTCGCTGACGTCATCTCCGTGACGCCCGCAATATGGCTGAACTGCCGTTCCAGAGGAGTGGCGACGGACGAAGCCATAATTTCGGCGCTGCCCCCCGGCAGACCTGCACCGACTGAAATCGTCGGGAAATCCACCTCTGGAAGGGGCGCAACGGGCAGGACCTCGTAAGCAACCGCCCCGACAAGCGCAATCGCCACGGTGAGCAGCGTCGTAGCCACGGGCC
Source organism: uncultured Acidobacteriota bacterium (assembly GCA_963768275.1). GTDB lineage: Bacteria > Acidobacteriota > Terriglobia > Acidiferrales > UBA7541 > Palsa-360. The sequence goes on along the minus strand of CAVYHH010000021.1, from coordinate 358,198 downwards.
GGCGAATGAAGGGTTCGGAGATGTTCATGCCGGCTCCGGCCGGTCGGCATCCCCGGTTTCCGGTTTTTTTGTTTCGCGCGAGAAGCGATGTCCAAGATTGTCAAAAAAAATGTAGATGACGGGCGTGGTGTATAGCGTGAGCGCCTGGCTCAGCAGCAGTCCCCCCACCATGGCGATGCCCAGCGGCCTGCGCAACTCAGATCCGAAGCCAGTTCCGAGCGCCAGCGGCAGCCCGCCGAGCAGCGCGGCCATCGTGGTCATCATAATGGGGCGGAAGCGCAGCAGGCAGGCGTCATAAATTGCGTCCGTAGCGTTTTTCGCGTGCTGCCGCTCGCCTTCCAGCGCGAAGTCAACCATCATGATGCCGTTCTTTTTCACGATTCCGATCAGCAGAACGATGCCGATAATCGCGACCACGCTCAAATCCTGGTGAAAGAGAATCAGCGCCAGGAATGCGCCAACGCCCGCGGAGGGCAGCGTGGAAAGAATTGTAATGGGGTGAACAAAGCTCTCATACAAAACTCCCAGCACGATGTACACGGTGACCAGCGCGGCCAGGATGAGCAACGGCTCATTGGCGAGCGAATTCGTAAACGACGCGGCGGTACCTTGAAAACTTGCCTGCAGGCTGGGAGGCATGTGCAAGTCTTTCTGCACTTTGTCCACCGCCGTAATGGCGTTGCCTAATGCGGCATTCGACGCGAGATTGAACGACACGGTGATCGCTGGAAATTGACCCTGGTGATTGATGGAAAGCGGCTCCGTCGTATTCTCAAAGTGCGTGAAAGCGCTCAGCGGCACGGCGTTGTTCGTCGCGGAACTGGTAGCTCCCGCGGAGTTCGCTCCCGTGCTCGGCGGTGTGGAAGCGCTTGCCGAAAGCGCGTTCGCGGGAGGAGCAAGCGTATTCGCCGATGGCGTATATAGCGCGGAGGTTGTCAGCGCATTCGACCCCGCGGAGGATGATCCGGAGGAAGCGAATGAGGAAGAGGCTCCTGTACCGGTCGCGCCTGAAGACGCGTTGGACTGGATGAAGAGATGGTTCAATTTGTTGGGGTCCAACTGAAACTGCGGCTGAGCCTCGAGAACCACGTGGTACTGATTTACCTGCGTATACATCGTGCTGATCTGGCGCTGACCGAAAGCGTCATACATCGTGTTATCGATGGTGGACGGCGTGATGCCGAGCCGCGAGGCGGTGCCTCGGTCGATTACCAGAGACACCGCTAGCCCTCCCAATTGTTGGTCAGTGGCCACATCTTCCAGTTCCGGTACTTTCTTCAGCTCGGTAACAAAACGATTGGTCCAGTCATTGAGTTCATTGGCATCGGAATCCTCGAGCGTGTACTGGTATTGCGTGCGGCTCACACGATCGTCCACGGTGATATTCTGTACAGGCTCCATGAAGAGCTGGATTCCCTGAACCTGGCTTACTCTGGAATTCAGTCTGCGGATCAGGTCCGCGGCGCTGATCTTGCGCTGGTCGATCGGCTTCAAATTGATCGACATGCGGCCGCTGTTCGTCGTGGTATTTGTTCCATCCGCCCCGATAAAGGAAGAGACGCTTTCCACAGCTGGGTCATCCAAAACCGCCTTAGTAAGCTCGAGCTGCTTCGCAGCCATGGCCCTTGACCCAATCTCCTGCGGCGCCTGGGATATGCCCTGGATGACGCCGGTATCCTGCACGGGGAAAAATCCTTTTGGAATAATGATGTAAAGAAAAATCGTGAGCATGAGCGTGGCCAGTGCGACGAGCAGCGTAATCGTCTGGTAGCGAAGGACGAACTTCAGCGTGCGCCCGTAAAATGCGATCATTCCATCGAATGCGTTCTGCGTCGCTTGGTAGATGCGCGCCTTGGTTTCTTCCGGCTCGTGCCGCAAGATTCGTGCACTCATCATGGGGGTGAGCGTCAGGGACACCACCGCGGAGAAGACGATCGTGACCGCAAGCGTCACGGCAAACTCGCGGAACAGGCGCCCCACCACATCGCCCATGAAGAGCAGCGGAATCAGCACGGCGATGAGAGACACCGTGAGCGAGAGAATGGTGAAACCGATTTGCTCCGCTCCCTTGAGGGCTGCTTCCATGGGTGGATCGCCGGCCTCGATGTAGCGCGAAATATTTTCAATCATTACGATGGCATCGTCCACAACGAAACCCGTGGAGATCGTGAGCGCCATCAGCGATAAGTTGTCCAGGCTGTACCCAAGGATGTACATCGCCCCGAAGGTGCCCACGAGAGACAACGGCACTGCCACGCTCGGAATAATCGTGGCATAGAGACTTCTCAAGAAGAGGAAGATGACCAGCACAACGAGTCCAATCGTCAGCATCAATTCAAACTCAACGTCAGAAACCGATGCCTGGATGGCGGTTGTAAGATCGGTGAGCGTGGTCACCTGAATGCCCATGGGCAGATTGGCCTCCAACTGCGGCAGCAGGCCCTTGATGCTCTTGACCACGCTGATGGTGTTGGCTCCGGGCTGGCGTTGCACGTTCAAGATGACCGCAGGGGTCTGATTCATCCACGCAGCTTGATTGTTGTTCTCCACGCCATTCACGATATTGGCTACGTCGGTCAGCATGACCGGTGCGCCGTTGCGGTACGCGACGACAACTTTCCGGTAATCGTCGCTGGTCACCAGCTGATCGTTGGCATCGATCTGATAATCCTGGCGCGTCCCGTCGAAGTTTCCTTTGGCGGCATTTACGCTGGCCTGCGTCAGCGCCGTGCGCAGGTCCTCCAGGTTGATGCCGTAGGACGATAGGGCAGTCGGGTTGGCCTGAATGCGAACCGCGGGCTTTTGGCCGCCACTGATCGTTACCAGACCGACCCCATTCAGCTGCGAAATCTTGGGCGCAAGGCGCGTATCTACAAGATCCTCGACCTGGGAAAGAGGAATAGAGGTTGAGGTGATGGCCAGAGTGAGGACCGGAGCATCGGCGGGATTTGTCTTACTGTAGGTCGGCGGGGCTGGCAGAATAGATGGCAAAAGACTCTGCGCCGCGTTTATGGCTGACTGCACCTCTTGCTCGGCCACATCGATGGACAGGGAGAGATTGAATTGCAGCACGATGACGGAAGTGCCTCCCGAACTGGTGGAAGTCATCTGGCTCAGGCCCTGCAACTCGCCGAACTGGCGCTCCAGCGGCGCCGTCACGGTCGTCGCCATGACGCTCGGGCTCGCGCCCGGATAAAACGTGAGCACCTGAATCGTCGGATAATCGACTTCCGGCAGAGCGGAAACAGGAAGTTGCGTGTAGCTGACAATACCGACAAGGAGAATGGCAGCCATCAGCAAGGCGGTGGCTACTGGCCGCAAGATAAAGGGGCGAGAGGGATTCACGGCGCTTTGCTCCCGTTCGAATTGCTCCCAGTCGCGTTGCTCCCGCTTGTGCCGGCAGGGGCGGGCGTGTTCGAAATAACGACTTTCGCGTTGTCCTGCAACCTGTCGAAGCTGCTGTTGGCGACCAAGTCTCCAGGGTTGACTCCATCAACCTGGGTCATACCGCCATCCGTAACCCCCGGCTTTATGCTGCGAATGTGCGCGGTGTCGTTCTGAATGACGTACACGAACGATGCCTGGCCATTTTGTTGAACGGCGGACGCCGGAATGAGCGTTACTCCCTGCAACGTGTTCACCAGCAAGCGCGTGTTTACAAACTGGTTCGGGAAAAGTGCGTCATTCTTGTTGTCGAAGAGGGCTCGCCCTTTGACTGTGCCGGTCGTGGTGTCAATCTGGTTGTCGAGCGTCAACAGCTGCCCGCTTGCAATTTTTGTCAGCGCGGCCCGATCAAACGCATTGACGGTGAGCTTAGCATTCTGGCGCAAGCGAGCTTCAACCGGGCCAAGACTGTCTTCAGGTATCGTGAAAACCACGGTGATGGGTTCAATCTGCGTAATGACTGCCAGGGTTACAGTCCCGTTGGATTGCACCACGTTGCCCGGATCGACAAGCCGTAAACCCAAGCGCCCTGCGATCGGAGAAGTAATCTGGCAATAATCAACCTGAATCTCGTCAAATTGCACTGTTCCCTGGTCGTTCTTAACTATGCCCTCATCCTGCAGTACGAGCTTTTCCTGGTCATCCAAGACTTGCTTGGCAATGGCGTTGCGGGCCCACGCAGCCTGGTAACGTGCCAGGTCCATTTTCGCCTGGGCGAGCAGGTTCTCGTCACGCTCCAGCGTCCCTTGGGCTTGCAAGAGCATCGCGCGGTACGGACGAGGATCGATGTCTACCAGCGGGTCGCCCTTATTGACCCGCTGACCTTCGATAAAATGAACGGCGACGACCGGGCCGTTTACCTGGCTGGTTATCGAATCGGTATAGACAGGTGTGACTGTGCCAATGGAATCGAGGTAGACGCCGATACTGCCTTTTTGAGCTGTCGCACTCGTAACTGTGATTCCCGGCGCTGGCCGTGCCGTGGCCGCCGCTTTCTTGGCATCTTCGCCGCGGCGTAAGTAGAGTAAGAACGTCACTACAACGACCAGTAACAGCAAGCTCCAGATGACAATCCGCCGTCCCTTATGCCGGGGAGGTTCCTCGTCATTAGGCGCGAGTGGAAGGTTGGGACGGTCAGATGAACGCTGGTTAAAGTCTGCTGTCAATCGGCGTCTCCTATCTAATTCCGCAATCCCCGCTTTGCGCAGCCCAGTGGCTAGACACGGAAGGTACAGAATCCCTGGCCAGCCAGTCAAGATAACTAAGGAGAACGGAAACTGCCTACCCGCGGGCTATCTTGTCCGATCATCCGAGCGGGCCCCGCTCACGCGGATGCTCCAGTTGACGATCATAAGTCCCAGGCGTAGCTTAGTCGGAGCGAGAGGAAGTGGGTCCCATGACCGAGCACACAGAATTATCGAAGTGCATTGTCTTTGTGCAGCGATAGTATGGAATTCGGTGGACGGAACCATCTTTATGTAAAGATGGTGGCCACCGGCATCTCAGCTCATCACGCTGAACACGTTCTTGGTGCACTACTCTTTGAAATGGAGTGCGAGAGCGCCCAGACCATCGAGGCTGGGAAAGACTCACAAAAAGCGCTGGCGACCTACAACCGCAAAATTCAAGAGACTCACTTGGGATTCGGTTTTTCGCAAAAAACTCACTCGACAGTTCTCGGACGATCATTCCGCGTTTGAATAGGGGGACTCCCCTCCGCAGTCAGCGGTCCGACACCCAAATAGATATTCCGCCATTAAGTTTGGATAATTCCCAGATTCCGATAATCCCTTCCGGCTCAAGCGTTCGATGCAACACCCTATAACCAGTTGATCTGACAATACTTCCCATCGAGAATCAATCGGCATGGCAGTACTCAATCAGAACCTAAACAGGGCTTTTGTTTTGTTTGAGTTGACGCCTGCGAACAAAATCAGCTTCCTAGACTCCTACAAGAAGACTTTGAGCACGTGTTGCATCGACCCATTGAGACCACCTCGCTTATCGGAATGTGGGAATCCGAAGAATCCGGTACCAAGAGAAATGGTTTGATACACGCGAAATCGTTGCAGATCGACCTAATCTTTTCTGGGTCTTGCCAGGGCTGCCGCGCGAACCCTTTGATACGGCTAATGGCAGACGCCGATTCGGCCAGGCCTTTCTCCTGAGCTCATTTCAGCATTCGTCATTTTTCAAAACAGGTAAACGCGTCCGAGCATCGCATGCGTTTGCATATCTACGGTATAGTGGAGTGGCAAACAATGGTGCCCAGTGAAGGGATTTCCGACGATCCAAGAAGTCGAGAAGGCCGACAAAGAACAGTTAGCTCGATGGCATCGCTTCCTGCCTTTCGGCGAGACCGCATCGGACCAGAAGATCATGAAGCGGATCACTGAGCGGTTCGAAAAATTGGGCGGCATGACTGCCGAACTCAGCAAGAAAATTGGGATGTAACGGTACTACGGTCGCGTGCTACATATTCAAATGCCGTGCTACATTCTCCATATGAATTAGCTTTCAGAACACATCGATAAAATCAGGCTGAAGCCGAAATCCTGATAAGAGCTTTGTTCCGTGTGGTCGAACAAGGCCGTGCAAGGCGGTACAAGGCTCCGCATTCAATGGGTCGAATCCCACCCTCTCCGCCAGAATTCTCTTGCCTCGTGACGTTGACCAGGAGTTTCCCATTGAAGTACCTTTCAACTACGGTTCGAGGGTCTCATGGAACTATACGCCATTCACAACATTCATCGAAGTTCAGGTCGAATACTAGCCTCATCAAAGGAGCGTCATGCCCAGGAAAATCGATTCGCTTAATAAGAAGCTCTATGGCTCAATAACGGCAATGCTCACGGTGACCGACGTGAAGGCGGCGGCAGCCTTTTATCAAAAGGCCTTCGGTTTTGCCAAGCGGGGAATCATGAATGGCCCGGACGGCAAGGCAATCCATGCAGAGCTGACGCTCCGGGGCACGACATTAATGCTGGGGCCGGAAATGCCGCAGATGGGTTCCCGTAGCGCGAAATCAATCGGCGCATCGCCGACGAGTTTGTACCTGCTGACAGAGAACGTAGACAAGGTAGTTGCAAAGGCCTTGAAGCTCGGGGCCGCGTCAAAAGGGCCTGTGATGGATATGTTTTGGGGCGACCGCTGCGGAACAGTTGTCGATCCTGAGGGTTACGTTTGGATGGTCGCCACCCACGTAGCCGCACCCACCCCTCGGGAAATGCAGAAGAGGATGAAGGAGCAAATGGCGAGCCAATCGATGGGCGCTTCGAGTGGTTCCTGAGGGGCATCATTTCAGACCAGTGTTCCGGGGAAGGGACTGGTCAGCGCCTATTTCCGCAAAGGGTCGCAACGTCCATCTGCAGGTTTTCGTCCATTTGTGCTCCTCGTAGATTGGCCGAGGAACACATCTGCGTGGCTGTCAGTCCCTCCGCGCCGCGGAGATCGGCGCCCTGCAGGTTTGCTCCGCCGAGGTCGGTGCCGCGAAGGACTGCGCCATCGAGAAGAGCGCCGCTCAAGTCCGAATTCCGCAGACTGGCATCCGTGAGGATGGATTTTGAGAGATCCGCATTTTTCAAGCGGGCGTTGCTCAGGTTCGTGGAGACCAGGTAGGACTCCGAAAGATTTGCCATCGTGAGATTGGAGTTTTCCAGATTGGCCTCACGCAGATCCGCTTTCTTCAGGCTCGCTCTCTGCATGGAGGCGGATTGCAAATCCGATTTATAGAGATTGGCACCATCGAGCGTGGCATCGAGAAGCGTCGACTCGGAAAGCACCGCGAACGACAAATTCGCATCCCGCAAATCGGCGCGGTCCAGATTCGCATTTCCGAGGTCCGCTTCCGGTAGCGCCGCACGCGCCAGCTTGGCGCGGTCAAGAACTGCAAACCGTAGATCCACCTGGCGGAGGTTCGCCTCCCGCAGGTCCGCTTCAGAGAGATAGGCATTTCTCAGATCGGTTCGCCAGAGGTGGGCTTTCACGAGAAATGCGCCATACGCCTGGATGTAGCGCAGCTTGAGCCCATTGAGGTTGGCCCCTTTGATATCGGCGATTTCGTCTTCTCGGCCCGTCCAGCCGGGAGGCTTCGTGGAAACGTCAGCTTCCGTCAGCTGTGCAAAGGGATTGTAGCCAAACGTCCAGAGGACATCGGGCGCCCACGACCTAATTCCGGGAGCGGGCGACTGTGCAGTGGCGCGATAGCCGTGTGGGACTCCCGTAAACGTGCCGATCGAGAGGAGGAAAAGGACGAATCCAATAGCCGGCGGCGCAGATCTAAAAACATGTACCATTTTTCGCCTGGAAGCATGTTGTTTGGGACTAAGCCGGGGCGTCTCATGCCCAAAAGCTCTCCCGGCCATTCTTGGAAAGTTCATGGCGGCGGCGATGGCGCCGGCGACAAGCAGGATGTGCAGCGTCGTGCCACGCAAATCCTCAAGCGTCAAATATCGCCCCCAGAACAGAAGCACCGTGGCGGGCGGAACCCAATAGAGCACCAAGATCGCGATGGCCGCTTCCAGGAACGCCAGAGGGGATTGAGATTTTCTTAGCCAATTGAAGTGCATGCGAGCCGACCAACGGGCATACCAGGGGAGGCTCGCGTCAAGTTTTCTCCCGTCTGGAAAAATTGCGGGCAATTGCGCGATTCCATCCCAAAGGCGCTGCATGTAGAGTTGAATGCATAGATACAGACTGAGAATCACCACCGGGCCGAAGAGATAAAAGGGAATGAACGGCAAAGTGGTTTGCAGGCCGGAAAGCGGCAGGGCCGACGAATTCTTCACCAGCTGAGAATCTGGCGTCGTGAATATTCTCAACCACACCAGCCCGTTCAGCAGCAGCGTCAAACACATGAGCCATCCGGCTCTCTTGGCCACCTCGCGGACGAGTTTCAATCCCTCGAAAGGAGAAAGGGTTTCAGGAAGGATCGCGCCGAAAAGGTTTGTTCCGGCAAGTTGCGCGCTGAGAAGTCCCGTCGCGCCGTGCAGGTCGGCGGCCTGAAGATTGGCTTGCTGGAGCTGCGTCCCGAGCAGGGTTGCTTCCGACAGATTTGCCTGGACCAGAGTCGCACCGCGCAAATCCGTAAGAGTCAGATCGGCTCCCTTCAAATTTGTCTTGTGAAGGAAAGCCTCCGGGAGCCGGGTATCGACCAGGTCGGCGTATTCCAGATTTTTTGCTGAAAAATCCGCTCGAATCCCTGCCTCGCCATAGGAATCGAGCCAGACGCCGTGATTCTCAACGGCTTCCTGTAAATCCTTACGGGTGAGTCTGTCCCCGCTCCCGATCTTGGAAGCCACCAGTTTTTCGTGTTCTGCGGTTATAGCCATGATTTAAGCCTTAAAGCGCTTGCGCGGCCGCGTAGTACCAGTATAAGGACGAATCCCCCAGGTAGACGGCTCTTCTTCCCGAATGGGGACAATAGTGGACTAGAACACGGTGTTTGGTTACCTACCCGTTAGTCCAGAATGAGTACAGGTGATCCAGGAATGCAGCAGGGGATTTCGGGCATTTTCTTGCCAGAATTTGCGACGGACACGCCGAATCGCAACTTTTCTGATCTTCTCAAGAAGAATTTAGTGCTTGGGCGTCGCGTCAAAATCGGTGCTGCGAGTGACGCCCTCCCAATCGTTGATTTGCTGGGTCATTTGCTCGATCCTGGTGCGCGCCCTGCGGAGGGCGTCCAAGCCGAGCAATTAGTGGAGCGGGGGAGCGGCGGAATCGACCGCCTGAAGAATGGCCTATGCGCCCATCACTGGATCCCAGATTTGTTTGCCGTCTGAAGCCACAAAACCAAAAATAGAGAAAGGACAACGATGATGTACGTACATATATATTGACATATTTTGTTGCGGCAGATATCCTATTCAGGTACGGCTCGTTATGCGATTGGAATGGGACGAGGACAGGAACCGGCAGAATCTTCGCAAGCATGATATTCGTTTTGAAACTGCCGCACTCGTATTCGACGATCCATACGCAATCACGCGACGTGACCAAGCCTTTGAGGACGAGGAAAGATGGATAACGGTTGGAGCCATAGGGCCCGGTTCGATTCTATTCGTTGTTCATACGTTTGACGAGAAACAAAACGAAGAAGTTATCCGACTTATTTCGGCTCGCGCCGCCGAGTTCCACGAAAGGAAAGCCTTTGAAGAAGCTCACAAAGGAGCAAAAGAGAGACATCCGAGCCATCGCCTCAAAAAAAGACGAAGACATTGATTTTTCGGATGCTCCTGTGGTTCTTGACTGGAGCGGAGCCGAGATCGGCAAGTTCTACCGGCCAAAGAAGAAACCGGTCACCATGCGCCTGGATTCCGACGTCATCAAATGGCTCAAAAAGTATGGCCGCGGCTATCAGACCAAAGCCAATGGGCTTCTGCGGTACGCCATGCTTCACTACATGGGAAACAAGAGTCTGGGCGGCAGCGAAAGCTTTCGGCGCCGTCGCAAGGTCGGTAAGCGCAAAAGACAGGCATGATTCAGCCCAAGCCAATTTGAATTTGGCCTCATTTATGGTGAATTCTGTGCTATTTGAAACAGCAGCTTGCTTCGATTCCCGGATAGTTCACTTTTGAGGGGTTTCCTGCACTATGCTGGAGGTGGCCCACCTGCAAGGGATCCCTGATGACCCTCCGTCACCTTAAAATGCCGATCATCCTCGGATTTTTGCTGCTCGTACCCGCTGGCTGCCAAACAGACCCAGTAATTCGAGCCGATGCGAAAAGTGAATCCACTTCTACTGGATCGAATTCGGGGTCTCAGGGGCTTTCCGCTGACGGCGAGGCATCCCTTCGCAATTTCCTCAATGCGGCGGAGATGCCCGATCTCCATTGGCCGAATTTTACGAACTACCAGAAAGAGGTCACAGAGTTTTATGACGCCTTTAACGGGACCCTTCCCTGGATTGATCAGGGCAAGCCTACGGCCCAGGCGCGCGCTATCATCCAGTCATTGAAGAATGCTGCAGACAAAGGGCTCAGGCCGGAGGATTATGACGGACCGCAATGGGACGAACGTCTCGCTAGATTTGAGCAATCGACAGCCGTATCGGAATCAGACCTTGTGAGTTTCGATCTCGCGCTCACGGTTTCCACCATGAGGTATGTCTCCGACCTGCACATCGGACGAGTCAATCCTCGTTTGTTTCACTTCGGGCTCGACATCGATCATCATCAGATCGATCTATCCGAATTTCTCAGGCAGAAACTCGTCGGCGCGATGGATATTGATGCTGTTCTCCAAACTGTTGAACCGCCGTTCCCCATTTACCGCCGGACACAGGATGCGTTGAAAAAATACATGGAGTTCGCCCGTCTCGATGATGGCGAGCTTCTTCCCGTTTCCCCGCGCGCGACGAGACCAGGTGACACTTACGCCGGTGCGCCTCGGCTCGCGAGGTTGCTGGCACTCCTGGGAGATTTTCCCGAGGAACACGGGGAGGCCTACACGGAAGGGAATTACCAAGGCGCTCTCGTCGAAGCAGTGAAGCATTTTCAACGGCGCCACGGGCTCGAACCGGACGGCATCCTCAACGCACCAACGCTAAAAAAACTGAATACCCCGCTGAGCCGCCGCGTCACGCAGCTTCAACTCGCGATGGAGCGCATGCGTTGGTTGCCGCACCAGTTTAAGCGGCCGCCCATTGTAGTGAATATTCCCGAATTCCGGCTCTATGCCGTCAATGAGGAATATCGCACCGTCTTCACCATGAACGTAGTCGTAGGGAAAGCCTATGGCCACCAGACGCCCGTTTTCGCGAACGCGATCAGGTCCGTGATCTTCCGGCCCTACTGGAATGTTCCTCAAAGCATTCTGGAGGCTGAGCTGATACCTCAACTCGAGAAGAACCCTTCCTTCTTTTCCGAAAACTCGTATGAAATCGTGGATAAGGACGATAGAGTCGTTAGCGAAGGACCAGTGAGCGAGGAGGTCGAAGCGCAGCTCATCGCTGGAAAGTTGAGTGTCCGGCAAACCCCCGGCCCCCAAAATGCTCTCGGGTTGGTAAAATTCGAATTTCCCAACCGGTATGACGTCTACATGCACGGCACACCCGCTCAGGCATTATTCTCCAGGTCTCGTCGCGATTTTAGCCACGGCTGTATCCGCGTCGAAGATCCCGTCAAGCTGGCGAATTGGGTGCTTCAAGTCATGCCGGAGTGGACTGAAGACAGCATCCGATCCGCTATGAACGGCGAAGAAACAATGGAAGTCAAACTAGCGGAACCTATTCCCGTGCTGATCTTTTATACCACCTCGGTGGTGTTGGAAGGCGAGGAGCCGCATTTCTTTGACGACATCTATGGCCTGGATGCGGAGCTGGAACGAGCCTTGGCGCAACACGTTCCATAGCCATTGGGTCAGGACTTCCGAAGAAGAGATAAGAACTTACCAGCGGCGAATCCGGCCTACATCCACGTGAACGAAGCGCGACTCCGGGTAGTAGCCGACTCCGCCACGGTGAAGGGTGAGGGCGACATCCCGCAATTTTGAAGTCGAGACACCCGGTATGCGGATATCGATGGCCTCTCCCTGCATATGCAAACTATGAGAAGCGACGCCCTGCGTGGTGCTGCGGAGAAACTCGTTGCTCCAAGGCGTGCGGTAACCGCAGATAATGTCGATCTCGGATTCGGGCCGCCCGACGGCGGCCGTCAAATCGTGCAGCAGGTCAAACACGCGTCGGTCCAGCTGGATCACATCGCCGGTGCGATGATCGCGCAGGAACCGGTCCAGGCGGTCAATGGCTGAGGATATGTAAACGTCGCCCATCCGGTAGACCACATCGATCCGTTCGTCGGTGTGGGTGTGGTAAAGCCGTAACCGGTAGATCGGTTCGGGCTGCGCAGGATCTTCCGCAGCGAGAGACGACGCACAGATTCCGAAGAGCAAGATCAACAAGCCAAATGCGTGTGCAGCAAATTTTCGCCAGCTCAAGTTCGGCCTTCCTCGGTCCCTTGACAAGCGCAAGAAATCACGCGGGCCACAATTTTCTCATGGATTGCGCCGTATTTGTCGTGGATTATTTTCATGGTTTGTGACTATGATCACAGACTCTCGAGGAAAAAATCTATACGGAAATTGAATTGTGAGTATCTTTAGTTTGGAAAAGCTCCATTGGATAAGAGGAAGCCATGGTTAAGCAGAACACGAATGCAGAAATGCCGGTGGAAAAAGTTCCGACAGCTCTGGTGGAAACGATCCCCCTATGGCAACTGGATATCGCCGAAGTGACCGGGCACAACCTGGAAGCCCGGGGCCGGGACGAAGTGAACCGGCTACTCGGGTCAGGCTGGCGCATGCTCCTTATTTACACGTTGAAGTTCCAGGAGGGCGGCGTGTGGCGCGAACGCCCAATGGCGATTCTCGGGAGATTGAGAAACGGTCAGAAACCATTCCAACTTGAATAGCACTCTTCCGGTCAGTTCCTGGCGCTCCCTCCTGCCTGCGCCATGTCCTTCACCAGGGGAGTGCGATTCGGCGTTCGCTCCAGCGATTTCTCAAATGCGGCTGCTGCTTGGGCAGGCTGGCCCGCTTCCAGAAGCATTTCACCGTACAACTCCATGGCAGGTTTGATCGGATCCGGCGGGCCTGAGGGAGCAGCCATCGTCTCCTCGACGTCAGCCGCTTCCTTTGCCAGTCGGACGGCGACGTCTTTTTGCCCCCGAGCGAGTTGGGCGGCGGCTTGGACTTCCTTTTCCATGATCGTGAATGGTTTTGCCGCGTAGGCATTAGCGGTCGATGCGGTTCGCTCCGCCATGGCATGGAGCTGCGTCGCAGCCTGATCGGCCGTTGCGGGGTCGCCCATCTTTGCGGCGCTGAATCCTGCGATAAATATCCACGCGCCATTCGAGCTATACCGCGCTGCATTGTCGGTGCCGGCAGACATTCCGGGCATGCCCGGCATAGCTGCTTGTGCGCCCGCGCCCGATTGCATTCCCGCGGGAGCTGCGGGAGCGAGAGGAATCTTTTCCCACTGCCGCGTCTCGAGGATGTAGCGAGCGCGCATCCCGAGGTAACTTTGCTCGATGCCTCCATTGCCGGGGTTGCGATCCACTGCCTGCTTCGCCAGCTCGACATCTTTTTTCGCATCGTCAAACTTGCCAAGCATGAGGTGCGCGTATTCCAGCCAAGAAAGCGTATGGAAATCTTCACGGCCTTCCGGAGTGTGCAGCCTGGCGATCACGTCTTCGGCGGCTTTGTAGGCGGCGACATTGGATCGTTCCAGTTCAGGCCACATCCCCAGACGGACGAAAATGTGCGATGGCATGTGCAGGGCGTGGGCAGCCGCGGGCGCAATATCCGCGTAGGCGCGAGCCGCCGGCAGGGCCAGGATGGCGTGATCCGGGTCATCGAATGCATGGATGATGAAGTGAGGCGCGCCGGGATGCTGCGGATTTTCCGCAAAAACTTTTAGAGCGATGGAAGCAGCCAGCGCCTGACGGCGAAACCCTGTGTCTCCGGGCCGGATGGTGCCGAGGATGGAGAGCGCATAAAAGACGTCGACTTCTTGGTCATCGGGCCACTCTGCGTACATTTTGGACATTGCCTTGGAGTACGCGATGTCCCTGGACAGCTTGTCACCGGGCAAGTAGAAGAGCTGATCGACAGCCTGGAGGTAACTCTTTTCCTTCGGTGTACGCGCTTTTGCCAGCCGGGCCTCCAGCGTGGGCGCCAGCTTCACGAGCGCTCCCTTGGCCTTGTCTACATCCACCTCCGCCCAGAGTGGATGGTTGTGGCTCATGGCTTCGCCCCAATACGCCATCGCGAAATTGGGGTCGAGCTGCTCGGCCTTTTGAAAGGCGAGCGCAGCCTCGTCAAACTGAAAACTGTGAAGCTCCTTTACGCCCTCAATGAAACTCGGTTGAGCGGCTGCAGAGCCGGAGGTCGGAAAGGTGATCACGCCAAGTTGTTTACCCTGCGAATGCGCGGGTGCACAGAACGCAAAGACGAGGGCGAATACCGCTGCGAAGCGAAGTCGCTTAGCTGCCATGTGTCTCCTCCCTATTTGCCGCAGGATTCTGGATTCGCGGCTTACGATTCGATGCGCACAATGCGATGGGGCAAGAATACACCAACTCCAGCCTTGGGCGGAACAGCCACTGCGCCACAATCATTCCGTGTGCACCAGACCGGTTGCGATCCGAATACCACGCTCAACTCCTCCGACATTGTGTGACATAAACATTTCTCCTTGTTTTTTCTCAGAAAGTATCTTTGGCTGAACCCTATCTCTGTCTCATGACCCAGGGCATTATTGCTATTACGTCGTTGGCATCTGTGCTCTGTGTCACGAAACGGTGTGATGTCAGTCATATCGGCCAATGGATCGGATCGCTAAAGTGCAATTCTAGATGAAGTTGGAGGTGGCCAATGAGTCTGCCCCGGTTTGCCGCAAAATCCTGGAACGGAAGAAATCTGAAAATCAGGCGGGTAACGCCAGAGGAACGAGCCGGAATCGTTCAAGATGCGATCGCAAAAAAAGTTTCGCAGAACGTTAAAACCCTCGGGTTTGAACCGGGTCATGAGTTGAAAGACTGGCGGGAGGCGGAATCGGAAATAGTGCATCCTCTCAATTGTGGGTTCTTAGTCTTGGACAACAGGGTCGAGGTCAACACGGATGCAGCAAGTTTTGGGGAGGGAGAAATCCAGATTTGCGTCGAGCCGCGAAATTTAATGATTTGCGGAAAGGACCACGCCAACAGCCCGGATATAGCCTCCAAGTCTGCCAATCAACCGGTTATTCGCACTCTCGAACTTCCCATTGAGATTGACCCTTCGTCTGTGACCACGGGATTCAGAGGTCGAACGATCGAGATTGATCTTCCCAAAGCTTGCGCCAAGAACAAAGCTGCCGCCGCAAGCTAGAATTCTGTCGAGCTTTCAAAGCGCGCCAGTTTCAACCCTTCTTCCGGCCAATCCTTATGCTCATGTTCAATGGCGAGGGCCAGCAGGAGTCCCTTCGGCGAAGTCCAGATCAGATATTGAGGGTGGAGCGGAACCTTGAGAGAAAATTTATGGGCCTTCCACTTCCGCCCGGCTGCTTCGATATTTTCCTCACCCAGGTATTGGAGCGGCCCTTCCAGAATCGTCGCTCGAACGGGATTCGCCATACCCGGTTGTTCGATCCTTACGAGATCAATCTGAGTGGCACGCGCCGGATCCCGTTCCACCTCTCGCGTGATGCCGCCAAACGAAAAGGGCGAAATCGGCCACAGAAGTCCGTACGGCTTTTCCAGCGGAGTTCGCAACTTTATCTCTCGCTTCGGATCCGAGCCGCCCGAGGAGCAGTCAAGCTGCTTGGGCAAGAACTCGCATGACAAGGGGCCCGAATCCGCCACCCACCTCAGTCTGGCGAACTCCTTCACGCGAATCACCGTCAGGTCACGAGTAAGTTCGGCGACGAAGCGATTGGAATGAGGTTCGTCCTTTGGAGATTCGAAATTCCGAACCCCTTCAACCTGATATTGGCCTTTCTCGACGCGCCAGAGAGTCCAGGATTCATGGAAGTTGTAAACTTCTTCCTGAAGAGGACCCAAGGCGCCGCTAATGTCACGCTCGTAGATTGCATATTCGCCTTCAGCAATCTTCACCCGTCCGCCTGCCTGTTCCTGCAATGGCCTGGCAATCGCCAGTCGCCCATAGGTGATTCCAAATAAACAAGAAAACAGGCCCGCGAAGAGAATCGAAGCTAGAAATGTGCCCCTCAAGATTGCGGTTGAACGCGGCTGTTTACTCGAGAACATAATGTTCCTCTCCGAGGGCGTTGCTTTCGGTTTCGTTTTGCAATGCACTTGTCGGATGCTCTTCCAGCCGGCCCAAAAAAGTGCTTGCCATTCCATTGCGCTATCACAGCCAATAGGTCTCCGCGGGCTTTCGCCCGTGTGACTCCGGCCAGGCTTTCGGATGCCCCAACACAATGGGCGCGACGACGTGATAATGATCCGGCACTTTGAGTTCCGCTTTCGTTCCGGGCAGGTCAAGCCAGGGACGCGCGAAACCAATCCAGCAGCTTCCCAACCCTTCATTGCGAGCAGCCAGCATCAGGTTTTCGCCCGCGAGACAGCAATCTTCGGCAGACTGAGTGCCTGAAGACTTGGCCAGAATAATCACCAACGCAGGGGCGTGGTAGAACAGGGCATACTGAGGATCTTCAAGCATGTGGCGGATCGAGGGGTCATAGGAAGTTTGCGCGAGACTCGCCAGCAACCAATCCTTCGCCCGCTTGGCGTGGCCCTCAATCCGCTCGCGGCCCAGGAGAACGGCGAATGCCCAGGGTTGCAGGTTCATTGCGCTCGGGGCCAGGATGGCCGCCTCAATAAGGCGTTCGATCGTGGCGCGGTCAATCAAAGCATTCGTAAAATCGCGCACCGCGCGCCTGTTGCGGATGACATCCATCAATTCCATGGCGGATTCCTATGGATGTGGTCGGCGCGCGCCCGCGCCGGAGCGAATATGTGCCGTGCAGGAAAGTGAGCCATATGCGTTCCGAGACGGACCGCTCCCTCATGAGCTGCCTGCTCAACCAACCACAAAATCAAAACGGCAATAATCACGACCCCGAACACCGCACTGAACAGGATCAATGCCGCCAGAAGCTCACGAACCCGGTAGAAAACCGAGGCACAAAGAGCTAAGACACCAATGCCCGCTGCTGCTTCCACGGCTTTGCCGGAAAAGATCCGTCCCGCCGTCGATGCTCTTGCACTCGGACCTTCCGGAGAAAATCCGTCGTGATTTCGAAGCTCTGATCGATCGGTACGATTGCAGATTTCTTTCGACAACATTTCAACCTCCCCTTCGGCTTCCGGTTAAGACGGAGTCCGAACGATCTCCACCGAACAGTGAGCGTGGCGAACCACGGCCTGGGAAACGCTGCCCATCAAGAAACGGTTGAGGCCCGTTCGCCCGTGTGATCCTAGGACAATCATGTCCGCGTGCCATTCCTTGGCAATGTCGATGATTTGCGACTTTGGATCGCCTTCCACTAATTCCGTCGAAACATTAAACTTTGCCGCCCGCAGTTTTTCCGCGGCCTTCTCGACTAAATCTTTGGCCTGCTCCCGCAAAGCCTTCCAAACCATCTCGAACTCCGGATCGTATCCGCCCATTTCCCGCCCCATCAAAAGGGAAGGCGGCTCGACAACGTGCAGGACTTTTACTTCCGCATTCGTTGGCCATGGCCTCGCCAATACGCTCTTTAAAGCTGCCTGAGAGAAATCGGACCCGTCGATTGCAAGTAGGATTTTCATTTGTCTGTCATCGCTCCATGTTGGTTTTGCCCGATCTTCATCTGCAGTTCAAAGAAATCTGACACCTCACAATGGAAACCCCGGGAGCGCCCTGGCGTCAACTGCGGCCCTGTGAAAATGATATAAGGCACCCCCCACATCTTTATTCTCAACCCATGCAGAGGAGAGGGTATGTGACTTGTGTCACATTCAGGAGCGACATAGTGCACATACTCTTGAGGCGTGAAGAAAGGAAAATCTTGTGGAGGGGAATAATGTTCCTTGGCTGTGAAGGTGAGACGCGATGCGACAGCCGCGCGGGAGATCTTCAGAAATCAAGCCAATCGGCAAGGTGACGTCATGAAATCAAAATATACTTTGGAGTTTTCCCAGATTCGCAATGGAGACGTAGCGTTGGTAGGCGGCAAGAACGCATCCCTTGGCGAGCTGTTCAGCGCGTTGAAGCCGAAGGGCGTCGGCGTCCTGGACGGTTTTGCTCTCACGACGGACGCGTACTGGCGGTTGCTCGAAGAACATGGACTGCGCGCAAAACTCGAGAAAATCTTCTCGAACCTCGACCCTGAGAATCTCGAACAACTTGCGGCCAAAGGCCACGAGGCCCGCACTCAAATTCTGCAAACCTCTTTGCCCGAGGTGCTCCGGTCCGCGCTCCGCGAATCCTACGGCGCGCTCCTCAAGCGGATCGGGCGCGAAGCGGAGATGGCGGTAAGATCCTCAGCCAGCGCCGAGGATCTGCCCGAAGCGTCGTTCGCCGGCGCTGCCGAGACCTTTCTGAACGTGCGCGGCGAGGACGCTCTCCTCCGCGCCGTGCACCAGTGCTTCGCTTCGCTCTTCACGGACCGGGCCATCAGCTACCGGGCGCGCCAGGGCTTTCCTCAACTGAAAGTCGCCCTCTCGGTGGGCGTCATGCCGATGGTGAGGTCGGATTTGGCTTCTTCCGGTGTGATTTTCACGCTGGATACGGAGTCCGGCTTCCGCGACGTGGTCACGATAACCGGCTCCTACGGCTTAGGAGAACTGATCGTCCAGGGTGTCGTTACGCCCGACGAATGGATCGTATTTAAGCCCACATTGCGGAAAGGATTCGATTCCATTGTTAGCCGGCAATTGGGTTCCAAGGAAGTCCGGCTCGTTTACGCCGCAGGCACGCGTTCCACGCGCAGCGAGGCGACGGCCGCGCAGGACCGGGCGCGGTACTGCTTGACTGATTCCGAGGTTCTCCAACTGGCGCGCTGGGCTTGCCTCATCGAAGAGCACTACTCCGAGATTGCCAGGCACTCTCAGCCCATGGACATCGAGTGGGCCAAGGACGGCGTAACGGGTGAACTGTTCATCGTGCAGGCTCGCCCGGAAACCGTGCACTCAGCGAAAAAGATTCAGGCCACTGCCCAGGTCTATCACCTAAAGGCCAAGCCCGGAACGCCTCTTGTGGTCGGACAGGCAGTGGGAGAAAAGATCGGAACGGGGAGCGCTCGAGTCGTGACAGATGTGAGCAAATTGCAAGAGGTTCAGCCGGGAGAAGTGCTCATCGCGCAAAACACGGACCCGGACTGGGAGCCCGTGATGCGCCGTGTAGCGGCTATCGTCACGGATCAGGGAGGAAGGACGGCGCATGCTGCCATCGTTTCGCGTGAGTTCGGCATCCCCTGTATCGTGGGAACGGGCAACGCGACGCGTGTACTGGCCACCGGGAGGGAAGTGACAGTCTGCTGCTCGGAAGGCAGCGAAGGCCACGTCTATGATGGGCGCGTTCCGTTTGAAGTTGAGCAGGTCGAAGCCAGCAGGATCCCGGACACTCACACCAAAGTAATGTTGATCTTAGGCGATCCCGGCCAGGCCTTTCATTTGGCCGCGATCCCCAACGCGGGCGTGGGGCTGGCACGCATCGAGTTTATCGTTACCAATCACATCGGCATTCACCCCATGGCGCTCGCGCAATTCCCGAATCTGAAAGACGTGAAAGCGGTGAACGAGATTCGGACGAGGATTGCAGGAGAAGATCCACACGAATTTTTCATCCGCCGTCTAAGCGAGGGCGTGGCGAAAATCGCCGCGGCCTTCTATCCCAAGCCGGTGATCGTCCGGACTAGCGACTTCAAAACCAACGAATACGCGCGTTTGCTCGGCGGCGAAGAATTTGAACCTAAAGAAGAAAATCCCATGATCGGCTTTCGCGGTGCATCCCGCTATTACGATCCTCGTTATTCGCCGGGATTCGCGCTGGAATGCGCTGCGCTGGCCTGCGTGCGGAACAAGATGGGACTCACCAATCTGAAAGTGATGATCCCCTTCTGCCGCACAGTGGATGAGGGGAAGAAGGTGCTTGCGCAAATGGCCCTAAACGGGCTGCGTCAGGGCGATAACGGGCTGGAAGTGTATGCCATGTGCGAAATCCCGGCCAACGTCATCCTGGCCGATGAATTCTTGAAAATCTTTGACGGTTACTCCATCGGCTCGAACGATCTGACCCAGCTCACGCTGGGCCTGGACCGCGATTCCGGCACGGTGGCTCACCTGTTTGACGAAAACAACGCGGCAGTGCGCCGGATGATCGCCAGCGCGATCCGCTCAGCGCGGGAAGCAAAAAAGCCTATCGGAATCTGCGGGCAGGCGCCGTCGGATTTTCCCGAATTTGCCGAGTGGCTCGTGACCCAGGGAATAGACTCGATCTCGCTGAATCCCGATACGGCAATCAAGACGGCGCTCCGAGTGGCGGCTGCGGAACACCGCAGCGGCACGCTCGCGGCTGCCTGATCCCGAATCTTTATTTTGAATACAAAAGGATCTTTAGTCTTGCCGGGCAGAGCTTATCGGGTGGAAGGCTATGTGCCGGAGTAAATTCCAGGATTGTTGTGCATCAGGATCCGAATGGCAACTCCCCGCTTGTCCTCGTCCAGCTCATCGACGCGCACCACGTCTCCAATTTGCTCGCGATGTTTCGGGTCGTCCGGGCCAAAGTTCAGCGTCACGAGGACGTTCATCCCGACGACGTAGTGTTTGGTGGACGTTACGAAATACAGGCCGCTGCGCGACACATTCGCGGTCGTGCAAATTTCCTCGGGATACACCGTATCGCAGGGGCGAACGAGCACGGGTTCGGACAATGTCTCTCGAGGGGTTAAGCGACATTCCTTCACTGCGGTTAGCATTGCGATCACTCCTGATCCTTTAGACCGGTCGGGAAGTCTAAGGATTCTCTAATCCAATCACAAATCCAAAATAAGCGAACCATCCCGGAGAGTCCATAGGGATGTCGATTCTGTGCTTTCTCAGCCAATACCTGCTTTCACGTACAAAACCAGCGGGAAGTGGAACTTCGGGCGAAGATGCCGCCAAATTTAGCCGGCGGTGTGGAATCCCGAAATCGAAAAAAATAGGAGAGGCGTCGCATGTGCGGCCGCCCCTCCTGAATGAGCCTGTCGGAGGAAGGCTCATCGGTGTCCTGTATTGCCATCCGCGCAGGAAATCGTTCCACTTTTTTTGTAGGGTAGACGCCGCAGAAGAAAAAGCGAAAAAATGGCACACGCACACGCATCCATCGGGTTTCCACGCCAAGCCAGCCCTCCGATTCCGACTCTAGGCTACCGCGGACGCAGCCCTGCCGCGTCTCCCCATCTTGGGGGCCAATTGGAAAGCGCCTTTTTGAAGGTCGAGGGCGACGATTTTCCCGTTCACCACATTCATGGCGTAAAACTGGTTTGGGGAGCGCCGGGCCAGATCAAACATGTGGAGGCGCGTGCCTTCGAGTCCAATAACGCAAGCCCGCCAAAGGGAAGAGCCATCAGGGAACTTCTCGAACAGGTCGTATCTATGGTTCATAGGAGTCCTTTTCTCGCGACTCACTAGATTTGCTAACATCCTAATCCTCTTTGATCTTTCTGTCCAATTCAACTGTTCTATGGTAGCAATCAGGTCCAGGCCATTCCGTGAGCCGCTAGTTTGCCCACTGCTCTCTTCATCCGTCTGGCTGGCGTAATCGCGCACATGTCTTACAATAGGAAACCCGTGCCGCCTTCCGTTGACCTCAGCCTCCTGCGCGTGGTCCTGGTCGCTCCGCGCAATCCGCTTAACATTGGAGCGGCCGCTCGGGCCATGAGCAATTTCGGATTTCAGTCGCTTCGCGTCGTGAATCCGTACGCGCCATCCTTCCGCGAAGCGCGCTCCGCCGTCGGCGCCTCCGAGATTCTTGTGAATGCAGAGCGGTACAAATCCCTGGCCGAGGCCGTGCAGGATTGCACGCTTGTGGTGGGGACCACGGCGGTCCGCAATCGCGACCTGCAGCACCCGGTCAGGCGTCCCGAATATGGAGCTCGCCTGATCCGCCGGCGGCTGGGAGCCGGCAATGTGGCTCTGCTTTTCGGCTCGGAAAAATTCGGGCTTTCCAACGATGCCCTCAGCCATTGCCACTGGCTCATCCGAATCCCGACGCGAGACGAGAATATTTCGATGAACCTCGGCCAGGCGGTTGCCGTTTGCCTCTACGAACTCATTCGAGATTCCAAGCACGAACGCGCCGCGAACCAATTGAAACTGGCCACGGCGGAAGAACTCGAGCGCATCACCGCACTCCTGCTGGAGGCGCTTCAGACCAGCGGATTCCTGGACCGGCGCCGCGTGTCGGACTCCGATGAAAGAATCCGCCGCCTCGTGCGCCGCTTGCGTTTGCCCGAACGCGACGCCGTGATTTGGCTCGGAATGTTGCGGCAGATTCTGTGGAAGATGAACCAAGGAAAAACGCCTGAAACTTAAACTCTCAACTCTGGCGCACCCTTCACCGGCATCAGCGGCGCGCGGAGAAAAAAGACTGAAGCAATTGCACGGATTCACCGGCAAGGACCCCGGAAACCACCTCGACGCGATGATTGAGCGAGGGCGCGTCGAGGACCTGCATGCAGGTGCGAACGGCGCCGCCTTTGGGTTCGTCAGCGCCATAAACCAGGCGGGCAATGCGCGCCTGCACCAGCGCGCCCGCGCACATGGCGCACGGCTCAACGGTCACATAGATCGAGGCCCCGAGGAGGCGATGGTTGCCGGTCTTTTGCGCGGCTTCGCGCAGGGCCACGATTTCCGCATGCGCGGTCGGATCGCAATCCGTGATGGTGCGGTTGCCCGCGGCGGAGAGAATGCGGTCTTCCAGAACAACCAGTGCTCCGACAGGGACTTCTCCGCGCAGCGCGGCTGCTTGCGCCTGAGCGATGGCCAGATGCATGTATTCAAAATCGTTCACGGCTGCGGCGGGAAAGATGGGGGAATGAGGTACTCGACGAGCGCTACATCGTGCAGCCCGTCGTTCAGCCGTGTATGGGCGGAGTGGCGGCCCACTTCGCGCCAGCCCGTCGCGCGGCACAGATTCAATCCATCCTGATTCTGCGCCAGGACGCGCCCGATGAGCTTTCTGTATCCAAGCTTGCCGGCGGCTTCCTGAAGGGCGCGCATCAACTGGCGGCCCACGCCGTAACTGCGGAACGCGCGCCGCACGTAAATATAGACTTCGCCGATATCATCCAGCGCGATGCGGCGGTCGTAGGGCTCGAGCGCAGCCCAGCCCGCGACCCAGTTGCGCAATTCTGCGACCAGAATTGGATGCTTCGGATCCTGGTCGGCCGCGGCGATCCGCAAGCGTTGGTCTTCCACGCCGCGCGGTTCGGAATCAAAAGTTTCGAGATGATCCTGCACAGCTTCGTTGAATATTTCGCACAGGGGAGTGGCGTCATCTTCCTTGGCCTGCCGGATTTGAAGTTGTGGCCGCGCGCTCGCCGTGCTCATAGTCGTGCATTTTATCATCACGGGAGCATCCTGCGCACTGCAACTCAATGTTCTGTAGTCCATTTGTTGTATCCATTTCACCGCGCCGAACGTCTTATTTAGTGCGGACCCTTGAGGCACACTGCTTGACGCGTGAGTCAAGGCCGTGATAATTCATCGTATTTCGGTTTCGTTCTGCAGTTTCGTCCGTGCCTGTTGCAATTCTCTTTTCTTCAGTTCGGGGCAAGAGACTCAGGATCCGTGGGCCGATTAAGGAGCAAACTTTGGCCGTACCTTTAATTTTTAATACCATTGAGCAATCTGGGATCAGCAGGTGGCTTCGCGAATCACAATCGATATTCGGGTTTTATTTCATCCTTTTATTTCACACCATCGGCATGTCCTTGGTGGTTGGCGCAAATGCCGTGGTGGACTTGCGCATTCTTGGGGTTGCACGCGATATTCCGATCCATCCGCTGAAGCGGCTTTTTGCCATCATGTGGACAGGTCTCGGAATTAATGTCACGACAGGCCTGCTCCTTTTGACTGCGTACCCCACCAAGGCCCTCACCAATCCTGATTTTTATATCAAGTTGACGTTTATCGGCCTGGCCGTGTTCACTATGTATAAGTTGAACGTACAAGTGTTTGGCGATTCCAGCATGAGCGAAGCGGCCATGATCGCCAAAGGGAAGATCATGGCGACGTGGTCGCTCGTCTTTTGGATTGGAGCCGTTGGGTCGGGACGCCTGCTCTCGGAAACCGCCAGGTATTTCTTTTACGGCCATCCTGCAGGGGGATGAGTCCGGAAATCGATGAACAAATGATTGACGTTAGGTCGCGCCCGGCGGGAAAATTAAATCATAGAGCTTTGTGGCACTTAAGGAGTTTTCTGTGAATTACGCGCACTTACATCTTTTGCTGAATCATGTTCCGGTCATCGGGTCGATCGTGGGGCTTGGACTGTTCCTGATCTCCTTTTTCGGAAAGAACGAGGACCTGAGGCGAAGCAGTTATATCATTTTTGCCGCCGTTGCTCTGGTAACGATTCCGACTTTTTTGAGCGGCTTTGGCGCGCAACAAATGATCAAGGGACCCGGCGTGTCGGACGCTTTAATCAGCAGGCACGAGGGCTCGGCCTTGCTGTCCTTGTGGTTTATGGAGCTGACCGGCGCCATAGCCTTGGTCGGACTCTGGCAATCTCATGCGACTGTGTCTCCCCCGCGGTGGAACGTCTCCGCCGTGTTGCTTTTTTCGGTTCTGACGGTAGTGCTAATGGCAAGAACCGGGAACACGGGCGGCGACATCCGCCATCCGGAACTTCGCCCGGGGGCGGAAGCGACTGCCGCGGAACCAGCAACAATAACCGAAGGAACGATTGGGGCGTTCATTGCAAAGTTTGAGCCGGACCCGGACAAATTTAGCGACGCCATGACCTTCAGCAAGTGGTGGTGGACGTTCATGATGGCGGCGCATTTTCTCGGCCTCATCCTGATCGTTGGGACGGTTGGACTTTTCGACATACGGATCATGGGCTTTTTGAAGCAGTTTCCGATCGCGCCTCTACACCGGCTCCTTCCCTGGGGCCTGGCCGGATTGGCCGTCAACATCGTAACGGGCATGCTGGCTTTTGCCGGCCGGCCCGAAAATTACATTTTCAGCATTGCTTTGTGGCTGAAGATACTGGCGCTATTGCTGCTTGGATTGAATGCCGCGGCGTTCTATTTGACGAACGTTTTCGGCGAAGTCGAGAATCTTGGCGCCGGGGAAGACGCTCCGATTTCCGCCAAGCTCATCGCCGCGAGTTCGTTGTTCTTGTGGTTCGCGGTGATCACCATGGGCCGCTACATCCAGCCGTTGACCGACACACTCCTGGGCACCAACTAGATTCAAGCGAGCATCTGAGAATCTCGTTGGCAGTACGACGCCCCTACAGCTCGGCATGTTCCTTGCCGTCCGCCATCACGATTTTTTCGAGGCGCATGAAGGGCGTGCCATTCTTGGTTCGGTGACCGTAGAACGTAATCACGTCGCCGATTTTGATTGTGTTCTTGTCCCATCCGCCATAGCGGGAGAGCATCGCCGGGCTGCGCGCTTCTCCAACCCACTTTTCCATCTCGCCCTTATCGTTTTTCACTTCGATGGTGATTTGCACGTGGGGATTGACGAATTGAAAGTCCGTCACGGTGCCCTTGACGGAGACGGTCTTCTCCGTATCGTAGTTGGCCTCTCCATGATGGGCCAGAAGCGGGGCGGAAATTGAAACGACACAGAATATTGTGGCCAGAAAGAGTGCCAACTTCTTCATTCGGATCCTCCTGAATGCACCTGCTGGATTTAGAAGCTCGACTGTCAAAATAGCTGTCCTGCGCTAGAAAAAACGAATTATCAAAAATATCTACCGCGATCCCAGAGATGTCAATGCCTAAATCAACGCTCGGCGGCGGCCCACGAGAGAGCGGCAAGTTCGCCGACGCAAAATGTGGCGCCTACTTTCCTTGTGACGCTTCCTTTTTTTCAAGCCCCAGGAAACTCTCGCCATCCTCGCAAAACTGTTCTGTCAGCTTCCACGGCCTCAGCTTGAATTCCAGCCGCGCCGTCCAGGGCTTTGTGTACGCCTTCGGATCGTCGATGGTGATGTCGTCCACCAGGTGATCGTGGGACGTCCGGCGGAAGCGCTCGATCACGTGCAATTGGTCGCTGTGCGGGTGGCCGATCCGGTCAATCCAGGTCCGGTCGTTGAAGTTGGCGGTGTCCACGACCAGCGTGTCTCCCTCCCAATGCCCGATCGAGTTTCCCATCCACAAAGGAACCAGATCGGGATCGCGCGGCTTTCCGTCGGTATAAATCTCCCGCCGCAGAGAATCGACCTCGAAGAGCATCACGACTTCGTCCGGGCGTCTGAATAAATTGAAAAGGGAAGGGGTGCATATAGACGCGAGGCACGCCGGGCGGGTAACAGTTCCGCAAAACGGGATCATTCGTTTCCTCCAGCGGATACTCGTGAGATCCGAAGGAAGACTTGGCTGCTTTGAATTGCGCCTTGCCCCATTCCGTCATGGGCGGTTCTTCCTGATTGAACTCATAAATCCAGTACTGTGCCGCGGTGGCCGGCGGGGCATCCCGCATCCAGACTCCCGACAAATCCGGTGTTTTGCTTGAACCAGCGGCCTTCGCGGGTGCGGCCGGCTCCTTCGTCTGAGCGGAGGCGCTTGCGGAAGCACTCAATACAATGAAAAGCCCAAGGACAATTCCCAGCGAACGATTTCGCATTTCGAAACCCCTCCCTTGCTTCAGGACGTGCCGGTTTAAGTTTAGCTTTGAACGCGATTATACACGGCACAGCAAAACATGAACGCAAGAAAATTTGGTCAGGCGAAACGGTCGCGATCCGTCATTTCGGTCCACGATTCAAAGTCACTCCTGAGTCCCTCTTGACAATCGCGCCTTGCGCCGACAGACTAACGTCATGAACTCATTCCTGAAGCGGCTGTTCCTGGCGGATTTCTGGAAGGGCATGATCCTGACGTTTCGCACGCAGAATCCCAAGAACGTCTATACGGAGCAGTATCCGCTGGAACGCCCGATGGTCGCGGAGCGGTACCGCGGCGCGCCGCGCCTGAACATGAACCCGGAGACGGGCGAAACGCTTTGCATCGCGTGCAACCTGTGCGCGCTGGCCTGCCCTGAAAATTTGATCGTGGTCGGCTGGCATCGTGATGACGCGACGCGCCGCAAAGTGCTGACCAACTTCACTTACGACACTTCGCGCTGCATGTTCTGCGGCCTTTGCGAGGACGCTTGCCCGACCGACTGCCTGGAGCTCACGCAGGATTTCGAGATGGCATCCTATTCCCGCGAGGGCGCGATCTGGGACCGGCACCGCCTGGAAGAAGGTCCCACCCCCGCGCGATACACGCGGTAGACCTCTGCGGTACACATATCAGAATGACGCGTCGCCAGACCAAATTTGCTCCCGAGATTCTTCCCGTGAGATTCTCTTTTCCGGCCGAATGAATCCTTCTGCAATCCATCGCCTTGACTTAGAATCGTTTCATGGAACTTCGTAAAGATCCCATCACGCGCAGTTGGGTTATCGTGGGACACCGGGAAGACACCTGTGAAACCACGGGCGGCTGTCCGTTTTGTCCCGAGAAAACGAACTCCAAGACCGCTCTTCTTCGTCTGCCCGCTCAAGGACCGCCGCAAGTAAGCGTATTCCCGCATCCGGATCCGCTCTATCGCGTGGAAGGCGACCCTGAGCGCCGGGCGGACGGCATCTACGACCAGATGCAGCCGGTGGGCGCGGACGAGATCGTTATCGAGACGCCCGAACACAACCGCAGGCTCGAGGATCTGACCGACGATCAGATTGCCCTGGTCATGCAGGCTTGGATGCAGCGCGTCGAGGATTTGAAGCGAGATCGCCGGTTCAAGTATGTCTCCATTTATAAGAATTACGGCCCCCTGGCCGGTCAGGAAGGTTCGCACGCCCATTCGCAAATTACGGCGACGACCTTCATGCCCAGGAGAGTTCTCTACGAACTGCGCGCCGCGCGGGAATGGTTTAAAGAAAAAGAACGCTGCGTATTTTGCGACATCGTGAAACAGGAAGAGCGCCAGGCGAAACGGATCGTGGACACGCAGGGCGAATACGTCGCGCTCTGCCCCTACGCCTCCCGCGTCCCCTATGAAGTCTGGATCCTCAATCGCAGGCACAATCACATGTTCGAGCGGCCGCGCCCAGGCACGAACCGGAGGCATCTGGCGGCCCTGCTGCGCCGCATCCTCAGGCGGATTCGCCTGATCGCTCCGGCGTACCATCTGGTCGTGCATACCGCGCCCAACACCATCCACCCCAAGGGTGAAATCTCCACCCAGTATTGGAAGACCATCGCCGACGATTATCACTGGCACATCGAAATCCTGCCCATCGTGGAAACGCGAAGCAAGTCCTACAGCATCAAGGAAGTCTATTACAACGCCATCCTGCCGGAATACGCAGCCGAGCGGCTGCGCAAACTGGACCCAATCGCGTGAAACGCAAGGAACACGGCGGCATCTTCTTCCGTCTATTATTCCTGATGTTTTTCTTCGGATTTCTCGCAGTGGTCTACGTTGCCCGGCACCCGCTGATGCGCCTGGCAGCGCAGTTTTGGGTGGTGGACGAGCCGGCCGCCCCATCCGACGCGCTGATTGTCCTCGGCGACGACAACTATGCAGCCGATCGCGCCTTTCATGCGGCCGGGCTGTACCGCGAAGGCGTCGCGCCCGTGGTGGTCGCAAGCGGCCGAATGTTGCGCCAGAACGTCAGCATAGCGGACGTGATGGCGCACGACCTGGAATCGTTTGGCGTGCCCGCCACATCGATTGTGAAGCTGCCGCACCGAGCGGACAATACACGGGATGAGGCGTTCGAAGCCGCGCGGCTCATCAAGACCCGTGGATGGAAGCGCGTCCTGGTGGTCACCTCCAACTATCATGCGCGCCGCGCCCGGTTCATTTATGGAAGAGTTCTCCCATCGAGCGTCATCCTTCGCGTGAGCGGCGCGCGCGATTCGCAATTCGATCCGACGCGCTGGTGGGAAACGCGCCAGGGACAAAAGCTCTTCATGACCGAATTGGCGGGCTACCTGGTCGCCTGGTGGGAATTGCGGACGAAGCCGGCGGCTGAGAATGGAACTGCCTTCGTGATTTTACGGCCCATGCGTTGGCCTACCCCATAACAATTAAGTCAAAAGCCCCAGCCTTCCAAAACCCGGAAGACTAGGGCACCCAAACTTCAAAATTCTCCCGACAAAGTCCGGGCCACACGGCCCCGAGATTTTGCCATTTCGTGAAACCACGTAATTAGCTGTTGTTGTTGTGCCGGTGTTAATCCCGTTCGAACCGAGTCCCACAGTGCTCGAAACCGCCGTGCCGTCAACCTGGCTGCGAGTTCATCGGCCAACGCCGTCGGCTGCTCGGGTGTCAGTCCCTTTATGTAGCTGTCCCACGGGTTCTGCGAAGCTTCGCATTTTTCCGAGAACTCAAAGGGTGCGAGTTTATATGGCTTTCTAAGATCGGCCACAGCAAGCGCGACACGTGATTCTAGTTTGGCATCTCCATCTGTAATACGGCCTGAAATCAGATCCTCCACAAAGCCCGAGTATATCCATGCCGCGGTGAGATCATCTCTAGACACTGACGCCCATTCTTCGATGACGCCTGCGAATGCGCCCTCTGCGTGGGTTCTTTTTATTGAAGACACCAGCATGAGTTTCGTTTGTTCTTTGCGTTCTTCGGAAAAAGGTATCGAGTAATACTCGCTCGCGCCTGAAAGCATCTCCTTCACGATGATCTGGCATTCCTGCTGGACATGGCTCTTCGTCCCTTCATCTATCTCAATGCCTATCTCATACCAATAAGGTGCAAACCAAGCCGTGCTTAAGAGCATAACTAGTTTGTCCACCATTACTTTCTCCATCCGGGTCTGGCAGGAGGGTGGCCAACCCTTTCTCGAAGTTTTCTATTCACGGCTGAGCGCTGTTGGATGGTACCACTCCATTACGTCAACGCCGAGGGACGGGCTTCGCTTTTCCGGGTGGCAGATCCTTCGTCCGCCGCGGCGGAAAGGGTCTGGGTTTTGGTGTTTCCTCTCCTCCATGGCCAACAAACTCATTCGGTCAATTCCACTCCCGCCTCCCCCTCCCGTATCTGATTGGAAACACGCCCGGTTCGCGGGGTTCGCCCTGCAACCTGTGGCATACTATAGTTCGCAAGTTACCGTCCTCTCCGGGCTGCCTTTGCAACTCACCCAGCCTGTGGCTACGGAGTTTTCGGTCGGGGGAAAAATCATGTGGCGTAAACCAGAAGATGCAAAGCCTGCGGCGCCTGCCGCCGAAGCTCCGACAACTACATCTGCGCCGGCACCGGCGCCGCGAGCGGAGCAGCCGGTCGTCCGAAGCGTTGCAGGGCTGACTGCGGAGGTGGTGCAACCCTCTGGCGGGATAATTACATCGACATTATTGATTAAGGGCGAAGTCCGCGGCACCGATGACCTGTACATCGACGGCGAGGTTCAGGGTACAATTCATCTCACCAATGGCCGCGTCACCGTCGGCCCGCACGGCAAGATTTCGGCGGACGTCGATGCGCGCGAGATCATCGTCCGCGGAAAAGTGACGGGCGCATTGCGGGGCCGCGAGCGCGTGGAAATCGGGTCCACCGGCGAAGTCCGGGGAGATATCGCGACCTTGCGGATCGCTATTGGAGAAGGCGCTCAAATCCACAGTAAAGTGGAGATCGCCCGCGGGGATGGCTCCCAAGGCAACCGCACCGCGGCGAAGACTTCCGGGAACACAGCGGCAATGTCGCAGGCCGTGGGCATGAAGGCCGGCGGGGAGAACGGGAACTGAAATGAATTTTTTCAGCAAAACGCGGCCGGGCCAGTTTCAGCCGTTGCCGCAAAGACAATCGCCGCCGGGGAATGTCCACCCCGCTGCGAAAGTAGCCGTTGCGAACGGTGGCCTGCCGGCTACTACGCCGCTCGCTGAGCAGAAATCCGGGCGCCAATCCAATGGCCTCAAGGAATTTCTGTGGCAACTGGATGGAATCGGCCACGGCCATTTGCTGGATCTTGGGCCGGCCCGGCAAACCACAATTACCTTTTTCATCGAGCGCGGCTTCAAGGTCTACACCGAGGATTTGCTGGCCACTTGGCAGTACTTCCTTGAAGAGGAAGCGCAGCGGGCGAAGAAGCTTCCGGCCGGTGCGGACAAGTCCGACCTGTTGCCGGAAGCACGCGCGAAGAGGTTTCTCGAGACCACGATGCTGTATCCCGACGACACCTTCGATGCGGTGCTGATGTGGGATATTCTGGATTACCTCGATACCGATCTCATGACCAAACTCGCCGCGCGCATTACGTCGCTCGTGCGCGACGGCGGAGTGGTCTTCGCCATGTTCCACACGCGGAAACCGATTATCTTCCATCGTTACCGCGTCCTGGACGGTCAGAACCTGGAATTGATTCCCGCATCCTGTCCCTTCCAGCCGCAACGTGTTTTTCAGAACCGGGAAATTTCGAACCTGTTTTCCCGGTACCGCTCATCCAAGATGTTCGTCGGACGCGATCAACTTCGCGAAGGCCTGTTCGTCAAGTAGGCCCCACCATTACGTTTCCGACGCATCCATTGGGAAATAAGAGATTTACATAGAATTAGTCTCGCCGAATTCAGTCCCTGTGGAAATTACAAAGGCGCTCTTGCCAAAGCTCCGTCATAGGCGTAGAAGGGAATTGTTGTTCGAAAAGCTACGGAGGCGAGGATGACTCCACCGGGCTTAGAACAGCGACAGCTACCATCACACCGCGCACGCGGTGCGTACCGCCAGAGGCGCTGATCAGCGCCGCGACGGCGAAAACAAAAGCGCTGAAACGGGGAGCCGCCAGGTTCCCCGTTTTGGTTTTTGCCCCCCGGGAACGCCAATCTCCCGATTGGCGAAACCAAATACGCCATTCAGGAGAATGGCGTTCCCGGGAAGGAAATTTGTGTTAGGCGGGCCTTCGACTATGCTTGCCGTGGCGACCCTTCAGAATCTTTTGCTTTGTGTTTTTGTGTTTGGTTTTCTTTTTGGACTTTGAAGCAGCCGCGGGAACCGCCGCTGCAGCCAATCTTGGAACGAAGAGAATCGCAGGCTGGATGGAGAGCCAAGCCATGGCGGACAATAGCGCGGTACGGTAAAGTCTTCTCACGAAAATCCTCCACCATTCCTGGTGACTTATAGCATATGGAACTTAGGGCCTGCCTATAGGTCACCTGTCATGGTTGCGAACGCTCCGCCAATAGTAAAAAATGGGCGGCGCCGTACTTTTGACACCGCCCATGCTCATTCCCCCGGTAGGGAAAAAGTAAAAAATCGACTCAAGCCGGTGGCTGGCAGA
This sequence comes from uncultured Acidobacteriota bacterium, assembly GCA_963768275.1. Classification (GTDB taxonomy): domain Bacteria; phylum Acidobacteriota; class Terriglobia; order Acidiferrales; family UBA7541; genus Palsa-360. Next base: position 325,834 of record CAVYHH010000021.1, on the reverse strand, counting down.
TCATTCTCCCATGCCGCCAAACCGGGCGCTTGTAAGCTCGCAAGTGTCTCGTCGCGAGCGCCGGAGTGACTCTCAGGTCGCCATGCGATACGTAGGCTATGGCAAGACATGGGCCACGGTGCAGTATGACGATAGAAATTCGTAAATCCATTCAGGTGTGCGGATTAGCTTAGCCCCTCCAAATCTCTTGAGCGCGGATGGTTACAAAGGGCAGCCCAAAACTGTCTGTGGATTACCACTGTAGGAAAAAAGATTCTTCGGCCAATCAATACTGACAGTACTGAAACTAACCGATAATATTTAGAATTGCGTTGTTCCATCCGGCTGCGCCGGGTGCGTCTCCCATGACAATTGTCCTTGTCCGCCCCGGGTTTTCTTGGGGATGCTCCGAAGCGTTAGCAGCTTCGCGGGTGTCCGGGAGAAGGATGGCCTGATCCACGGCCCGGAGCCATGTCAGATCCTGCTCCCCGCCTCCGATTCCGACGAGCCGCAGCTTGATATGCGTCGCTTCCCGGAACAACTGCGCGAGGGTGCGCACCGCGCGCGCCGCATCGCATTTGGAGGAAAGGTGCCAGAAGGTCGAGCCGCGCCGCGTGTCGAAACCACGCACGCGCGCGGTTTCCACAAATCGCGCGATAGCCTTATCGTTTGCGGAAGTGAAATAGAACGGCTCATCGAATTCACGGGCGCGGGCCAGTTCGGCGCCGCGCGGGCGCAGGCCGGTATTGTCGGCAATCTCGCGAAGGCTCATGTGATGGAAGCCGGCGACCCCCACGGCGCATTCCTCGGCGATGTCGTCGAGCGCCTCGCAGACTTCGGCGTACGGCCTTCCCTGCGCGATGCTTAGATAGCGCGCCGTGCGCACGGCGCCCGGAATTCGCAGGCTAAAGTAGCCATCGGGAAAGAAGATCCCTCCGCCATTTTCGGTGACGAATGGATGGTTGTGCCCGATCTTTCGGCGGATGGGCTCGATTTCCTCCCGGGTGCGCGAAGTGAGCAAAACGAAAGCGATTTTTCGCCGTTCGAGTTCCGACAAGGCTTCTTCCGCGCCTGCGAAGGAATCCGTGCGCGGATCGACCAGTGCGCCTTCCAGCGCGGTAAAGATCAGATGACGAGGGGCAAGCAAGGCGCTAAGCAGTGTAACGTGAGACGCCGAAGCTTGGAAGCGGGGTGTATTGTCTCTCGAAATAGCAATCGCGGATTTTTCTGCGGAAGTTTGCCGGTCCGTCGGAGCTTTTCACCCTTCACTCGCGTTCAGGGCAAGCGAATTACGAGTCACAAATCACGTATCACATCCTAAAACGACAACGGCGGACAGGGCACCCCCGCGCCCTGCCCGCCGAATTGCGTGTCCGGGCACTGAAACAGCACCCGGGCCTATCCAGCCCCGCTAGTCGCTCGATGCGGATTGAGCGCCCGCGGCTTTGGGGACGCTGATGTAGCCGGTCACCTTATCCTTGGCTACGGTGTTGACGACCAGTTCCAACGGGCGGCGATCGCTGCCCTGGTGGAAGAAGATCGGCTCATTGACCGGCAGGTTCTTCTTTTCGATGCGGGAATCATCCACGACCAAGGCAACGTTGTAGCGCTTCTTGGTGGGGTTGGTGCCGCGCAGTTCGACGACAAAGCTTCCGACCTTTTGCGGCTTGTTCTTGGCGTCGATGGTGAACTCGATGTAGTCGCGCTCGCCGAGACGGCGGAGTTGTTCCACATCTTCGTGGTTGCGCGCGATCAGAGTGCCCAGTTCGCTGCGCGCCATTTTCAGGTCATTCTGTGTGCCGGTGAGATCCGTGCGGACGCCGTCTACTTTGCCGTCCACGCCCTTGACTTCGTCCGTGCTGGCCTTGGTGGCCAACTCGGTCTTGGCTGCGGCATCCACTTCGGCAATCTTCTGTTGGTCTTCGGTGCGAATCGCTTCGGCTTCGTCGCGCGCCTTCTTCAGGTCGCTCTGTGTGAGGCGCAGACGCTTGGTCACCACAGTCAGGTCGCTCTGCAAGCCGGCGTTGGTCGTGTCAACCTGCGCCTCGTGCTGCTGCAACTGAGCGATCTGGCCGGTGAAATCCGTTTGCATGGCCTTTACTTTAGTGTCGAACGATTGCTGCGCTTCCATGGTCTGCGTCGAGGCATTGTGCGCCATGACCAGCCCTACCAAAGCCACAACCCCAAGGACAGCGACCGCCGCGATCACCCATCCGGGTACGCCACGGTTGCTGCTAGCGGAACGATCAAACTCTTCTGCCATATTCCCCCCTTTGAATTACCAACTCTGATTTAGGAATATGCACGCCAGACGCCAAGTGGCCATTCGGACAGGTAACGCGTATCAAAATGAAAATGAAGGGGTTATTCCGATGCCTTCTTTCTTAATGAGCGCAAGGTCCGTGCAAACTTTACGCGCTGTGGGAGTTTTCTGGATGCGGCGGCAACTCGACCGGCGCTCAGCCTACTGCCAAGCTCAGAAGCGATGTGGTCACGCCAAGCCAGAGTCGCATGACCAATTGCGCGGATAACTTGGGCAAGTCAGTGGCGGGAGTCGTCGAACATTTAGGTCAGCGCATCGTAGTGTGAGCAAGAGCAGCAGCTTCGGAGACGGATTGGGTGGCGTTCTGCCTGGTGCCCGCGATAGGAACGCCAGGCGCTTTTTTGACCGAAGAGATTTCTCTGATGGTGAAACGGAACGGTGCTGCATCGGTCCCATAGTAGGTGCTATTTCCGATCTCGAACGTGCCGATCAGTTTCACGCTTGCATTCTTACCTTGATTAAAGAGCTTATGGAGTTGCTTCCCGTTGGGTGCGGACACCCAGTCTGGCGGGAACACGGCTTGGATGCGAACGTCGAAGCCCTCTTTGGGTCTGCACGATGAACTATACAGCAGCACGAAGTGCTCGCCGGGAAGTAGAATTCCTTCCACCGACAACGCCTTCCCGTTGTACCTCTCAGGAGACGCAACCACTTCGCAGAGGTTAGCTGCTACCGGTTGTGGTGGCGTTTGTGCTGAGGCAGCTTGCGAAATGATTGCCAGCAGAACGGCCTTGATCATCAAGCTTCTACTGCTGCTCATCATCGGGAACTCCAGCGCGGAACCTGTTTGGATCAAAAACCGGCACATTGAAGATCGGCCCATAGTACGGACTGCTGTGAAGGAAATTCAAGATTTTCTGAGTGTCGTTGGGTCCAAAACCGTGCTCCTGGTTCACCTCCGCGCCTGCCCTGAACGCATTGAACTCTGTCTGCCCGTGCGTCGGATTCGGAGATCCGTAGCTCCCCGTCACTGGGTTGTAAGAGTTTAGGAAATTCTGGTCATCTCCTACGTGTGTCCCTTCATGAGTCTGGGTCTCAGCGTTTCCCGCTCTCCCAAAGTCGATCGTCACCTGAATAAGCTGCATGCCTCCTCCGCTTCCGGAAGCATCGACGGAACCATAAGTTGGGTTCGCCCCAGTATTAAGATTTGCAAAGCCCACATGCACGCCGTTGGCTTCTCCCCGTGCTCCAAAGTTTGCTGCCGCTGCCCTGACATTCGCCTTCTTCGATTTCAGATCCTTCTCACGTAGGGATTCGAACTTGTCTGCCGCCTTGTCCCATTTCTTCTGGCACTTGGAATTGTCTCCACAGTTGGAATCGTTCAACTCGTAATGCCCGCGGGTGGCCAACCTTTTCTCGAAGTTTTCTCTTGACGGCTGAGCACCGTTGGATGATACCACTCCATCACGTCAACGCGGAGGGACGTGCTTCGCTTTTCCGGGTGGCAGATCCTTCGTGCTTTTCGAAGGGTCTGGGTTTTGGTGTTCGCGCCATTCAATGCCCTGCAAACTAGATTGTCCAAAGCCCCAAGCGTGAAAATTCGGCGAGAAGTTCATCCGCGGAAGTGAAGTGGAAGGCGTTGATGCCTAAGCTGGCAGCGCCGAGGGCGTTCTCACGTATGTCGTCGATGAAGATGGCTTCATCGGGAGTGGCGCCGACTTCGCGCAGTGCATGGTGATAAATCGCCGGCGAGGGCTTGCTCGATCCTACGCGGCAGGAGTAGACGCGCGCGGGGAAGTGGCGAACAAATGGGTAAGAGGCCTCGATATGTGCCACGTGGATGGGATCGGTATTCGAGAGCAGGGCGAGGCGGCATTTTGTTGCAAGATGCTCGAACAGAAGATCCGGCAAGATCGGTGCGGGATCGAGAACGCCATTCCAAATCGCGCAGAATTCTTCAAAGCTGTAGGAAAAACGGAGTTTTTTAGAGAGGTGTGCGTGCCAGTCGCGCGGCGTCATGCGGCCTTCCTGCCAATCCGGCCAGCGCGGATCCGCTTCCAATTCCCGCAAAACCTGCGTATGGTTCAGGCCATCGCGTTTGCCAAGCGCTCCCATGGAACGCGACAGATCGACGCGGATGATGACCCGGCCGATGTCAAAGATCACGGCGCGCGGCGCTTTGTCGAGGAGAGGACCTAGAAACGGCACGGCTAGTCACGCTCAGGTGGCGCAGGCTGTGGCAGGGAAGAAGGTTTCGGTGACCCCGAAGATCTAGAGCGCAGGAAGCCAATGATCGGAGGAAGCAAGGACAAGAAAATGACCACGGCGATGACGTAGTGAATGTTATCGCTGATGTTCGGGATTTGCCGGCCCAGAAGATACCCGCCGAGAACCATTCCCCCGCCCCAGAGAAGTCCTCCGACCACGTCGTATGCAAAATAGCGGCCGTACGGCATCTGCGCCGCGCCTGCCACTGGCGGGCAGAACGTCCGGATGATGGGAACGAAGCGCGCGAGGATCACTGTTTTGCCGCCATATTTTTCGTAGAACAGATGAGCGCGCTCCAGGTGCCGCTTGCGGAATATCAGCGAATCCTCCCGCCGATACAGAGCTTGGCCCGCTTTCCTGCCTATCCAGTAGCCGATCTGGTCGCCCACAATGGCGCAGAGGGGAACCAGGAGCAGGAGTTCCGAGATATGAAGTTGTCCGGAAGCAGCGAAGACGCCGGCGGTGACGAGCAGGGAATCACCAGGAAGAAAGAAACCGACGAAGAAGCCCGTTTCAATGAAGACGATGATGCACACCAGCAGCGTGCCGCCCCACTGAATCAGGCCCTTCACGTTGAACAGGAAATGAAGTAAATGCTGGAGCGATCCGATCATTGGGTCTTGCGGGCTTCCTTTCAAAACGCAAGGTAAACAAGTAAAGCCCGCAGCCGAATCGCTGTCACCGACGCTTGCCGAATCTCCCGAGGAAGACGCGCGCAGGCTCCACTCCTATACGGTAACAGAAAATGAACGGATCCTGGTTGCCGAGTTCCCACTCCAACGCCAACATGACAATGAACGTCCGCATCAGTAGGCTGGTTCTCATAGCGCCAACCCTGTTTCCGCTCGGAAGGACATTCCCGGGGTCGGCGCCAATCGGGAACGCCGGGAGAGCAACTCGCGCAGGGCGGGCAGGGCGAGGCGCGCAGCTTCTGCGCCCGCGGCGAACGCTTCGTCCACGCGAGAGAAATCATTCCAATCGATGTGGTGAACGAGCGGTTCAAGCAGAATGTCCGCATGCCGGGACCAGGAAGGCTCCTGCGCGCTCCAGTGCGATGCCCGGAAGCTGGGGTCGAATACCTTCACCACATTTTGCGATGCAGAAGAACTCGCCGCGTTGGAACCCACACTGACTCCCAGCACGCATCCGCCATTGATTCCCGCGGCTATCGCTGTGGGTACTGGCGCCGCGATGCAGCCGTCGGCGAGCAGACGGCCTTCGTGCTCCACGGGTTTGACCAGCCCCGGGAAGGCGCAGCTCGCGCGGATGGCCACTTCGAGCGGGCCACTGGAGAATACGTAGGGGGCGCCCGTGTCGAGATCCGTCGTTACTATCGCGGTTGGAATGCGCAGTTGTTCCACTGCGGTGGCGCGAAACCATTCTTGTACGAACTGGCCGATGCGATCCTTCCTCCGCTCGCCCTGCTCCGAATGATGAAAGCGGAGAAAATCTCGAATGCGGACTTGCCTCCCAAGGTCGCAAAGGTCGCGCAGGGAAATGCCGTCCGCGTAGGCTGCGCCAAGCAACGCCCCGATACTGGTGCCGACGATGGCGGAGACCGGGATGCGTTCTTGCTCGAGGACTTCCAGGACACCCAGGTGCGCAAAACCTCTGGAGAAACCGCCGCCCAGGGCCAGGGCGACCCCTGATCCTTCATAGGCAGCCGGTATGCTGCCCGATTGTAGTTCCGCTGCCGATTGCCGATTGAAGTCTTGCTCGGGACCACGGAGGGCGGTCATGTGGCCAGTTTGGCGCGGTGGTACGGGGGCGGCAATGAAGCTGAGGTGCCAGAATTTCGGTACTCGGGTACTTAGTACCGGCAAGGCCGCAGAATTTGTGACGCAACGGCTAACAGTACTTCTCTCCTATTGGATTGTGGCCTCCGTACCATTGTTGAGCGCGAGAGTGGAATGGAAAATGGCAATTGTTCGAACGGAAGTTAATTGAGTTGAGGGGGGCAGTCCGATGCCAAGCGCTTATGCATCCTGGGTGGGTCAAGCGGTGATCCTGCAAGTTGCAGCTGGGGATTTGCGCGTGCCGCTGCGCGGAATCATTGTTGGTGAATCGGATGGGGCGGTGCGGTTTCGAATTGGCGATACCTGGGACATCGACATTTACAAGCCGATGATCCTGGCCGTGGAGCAGGACAACTGGGCCAGCATCGTCATGAACTAGGCCGTTCATCCCAGTCCTTAAGAACGGAACTCATAAAGGGGACTAATCGGATGACAAACGAGACGACTCGCAGGGAAATTATCGATGAGGGCAGGGCTGCTTATCTGTTGGGCCTGCCGAAAGAGCAATTGCGCGAGATTTGTGAACTGTCCGGGCTGGGACACATGGAAGAAGGAACGACAGCCCTGCACTTGGTCTTCACGTACGAAGAATTGTACAGGCTGTGCCGATTGATCGTAGGGCCGACGTCGTAGCCCGTCGTCATAGCTTGATTCGAGATTGAATTTACTCCGGCCCCCGCTTCTGTTCTACCCCCCGGCCCCGGGTTTGCATCCCCCTGACGAACCCGGGGCCTTCTCCCCCCTGTTAGTGACTGGTGACCAGTGATTGGTGACTGGTGATTCGCGAGTCTTGCCTCTTAACTCTGAACTTCCAACACTTTATTCTCAACTTGCGCTTGGCCAATCGCGCGGAACTTCTACGTACGTTTGATCCAGGTCGCTGAGCGACGCGCATCCTAGCAGCTTCATGGTGCGCTCCAGGTCTGCGCGGAGGATTGCGATGGCTCTGGTGACGCCCGGTGCTCCTGCGGCGGCCAGGCCGTAGGCGTAGGCGCGGCCTACGAGGACGGCGCGCGCGCCCAGGCAGATTGCCTTGATGATGTCGCCGCCGCGGCGCACGCCTCCGTCCATCAGGACTTCGATTTGACCATTCACGGCCTTCACAATTTCCGGCAGGACGCGCAGGGTTGCGGAAACGCCGTCGAGTTGGCGGCCTCCGTGATTGGAGACGACAACGCCGGCGGCTCCCACGTCGATCGCGCGGCGGCCGTCGTCGCCGGTTAGGACGCCCTTGGCGACGATTGGACCGGGCCACACTTTCCGCAGCCAAAGAAAATCCTGCCAGGTTACGACCGACTCCGAGAGGGCGGCGGCTACGTCGATCAAAGCCATCGGTCCATGTCCGGGAATGACGACGTTCGGCAATTTGTGCAGGCCGCCATCCATCAAATAGGCAGCCACCCAGGCCGGGCGCGAGAAAAATTGAGAGAGATGTGGAATCATTCCGAACCAGTTTCCGCCCATGAGCTGGCCCGTGCCGTTTCGGATGTCGCGCTCGCGCATTCCCGCCGTGCCTGTGTCGATCGTGACAAATAATGCTGAGAAGCCTGCTCTCCAGGCGCGGTCCAGCGCCGCTTCCGCGGCGGGGCGGCCTCCCACTAAATAGAGTTGATACCAGACCGGGCCGGTCGACGCGGCGCGAACGTCTTCGAGTTTGTGTCCCGCAATCGTGGAGAGGATGTAGGCGGTGCCTGCGACTCCTGCGCCGCGAGAGGCGGCGCATTCGCCGGCCGGGTGAATGAGGCGGCTGTAACCAATGGGCGCCAGGATCGCGGGAAAAGAAAGCTCGGCGCCCAAAACTTTTGTGCGCAGGTCACATTGCGGGACGGCCATCGCATTGCGCGGGCGGAATGTGACGGATTCAAAGGCGCGATTATTTTCGCGCAGCGATCTTTCGCTCTCGGCGCCGCCGTCGAGATAGTCGAAGACGGCTCGCGGCAGGCGGCGTTGGGCCCGCTGGCGCAAATCTTCAATGTTGACGACGCGCGGAGACGCGATGGAGCGCGGCCACTTATTCATTCGCCACCGAATTCGCCGCAGGACGGAGTTCGGCCGGCCTCTGCATTCTTGGAATGGTCATGGCGGGAGGCATTGTACTCCACCAGTCCGCCAAACAATTATGCGCAATTTGGCTGGAGTTTTGAATGCTCAGGGAGATGGGTGTAAGTTATCGCTGACCGGGAAATCAAAATGGAAATCCTGGCTAAACAGGAGCGGACCCATGGCGATGAACTATTCCGATTATCCGAAAAATTGGGAAGAAATTCGCGCAAAAGTGTTGGAGAGAGCCAAAAACGTTGCTGGCATTTCCCAATGTGAATGCATTGGAGAGTGTGGAAGGGAACACAAAGGAACCCGCTGCATGCATCTTCAATACGGGCGACTAACAACAAAGTCGAAGTACAAGGTAATCTTAACGACTGCTCACCTATGCCATACCCCCCATTGTGCTCGCCTCGACCATCTAAAATCGATGTGTCAACCTTGCCATCAAATATTTGACCTGCGTGAACGCCAGAAACGCCAAGGCGGCAAAACACGCACCAGCAAAGCTACCGTCGCGCAGTTAACCAAGTTGGCGAAGCGCAGAGCTTTCCAATCGAGAAGAAAATAACAAAACCGATGAGGGCTTCCCTTCCTCAGCTAATACCCGGAGGAGAAGCGCTATTACTTCCACTCCTCAAACTGTTAGCAGATGGATTGAAACATTCGTCTCAAGAAATCCGGGAACGACTAACGTTTCATTTCAAAATTGTACCAAGCGAGCATACGCAGAAACTTGCTAATGGGAAGACGGAATTTCACAACAATATCGATTTGGCGCTGGCGTATCTGCAAGGTGCCATGAATGTGCATACCAAAGCCATCGAAAAGGTCGGGGATAAAGTTTATAGAATATCGAAATTGGGCAAGGCCATCCTCAATCGGAATCCCTCAAATTTGACCATAAAGGACCTCCAGGTTTTGAGTTAAAGATTCACTGTATCCTGCTACTTCCTTGTGGAACTAATCCTGCTCGCAATGGCCATCCATCTTGAATTTAATTCTTGGAACTGATTCTTGATGTCTGATGAATGGCGTTCATGGAAAGTGGCGTGGACCCCCACAGGTTCCTGGTAGATTTTTGTTTGACACTTCCGCTGCTTGCAACGACACTTGACAACCGATTCCTGAAAACATTTGGATTAGCCGCAGCCGGAAAGTTCATGACACTGACGCTACTCGACTGGGCCGTGATCGCCGGATATCTGCTGCTGATGCTTGTGCTGGGGATTTATTTCCGGCGGCGATCGAGCCGGAACACGGAAGAATATTTTGTATCGGGGAGGCAGGTGGCGTGGTGGCTGGCGGGAACTTCGATGGTGGCGACGACGTTTGCGGCGGATACGCCGCTGGTTGTTACGGGGCTCGTCTACACGCAGGGAATCGCGGGCAACTGGCTGTGGTGGAGTTTTCTGCCGTCGGGAATGATGACCGTGTTCTTGTTCGCGCGGCTGTGGAGGCGGTCGGGGTTGCTCACCGACGTGCAATTCGCGGAGATGCGCTACGCAGGAAAACCCGCGGCGTTTTTGCGCGGGTTTCGCGCTGTCTATCTCGGATTGCTGATGAATTGCCTGATCCTGGGCTGGGTGACCAAGGCAATGACAAGCATCGTGGGATCGGTGCTTGGCAAGAGCGAGGGGGCGAGTCTCGCGATCTGCATTTTCTTTTTGATTCCGTTCACGGGATTTTACGTTTCGCTCGGCGGACTTTGGGGCGTGCTTTGGACCGATCTGTTTCAATTTGTTTTGAAGATGGGGATCGTGATCGCGGTCGCGTATTATGGCGTGCGGGGCGCGGGCGGCATGCACGCGATGCTGGGGAAACTTTCGGCGATGCGCGATGCCGCGGGGCCCGGAGCGTCGCGCATCACTGCGATGTTCCCGGATTTTTCGCGCGGACTCACGGGCGAAGCCTTGTGGACTTTGCCGGTGCTTACGTTTCTCGTGCATCTGGGAGTGCAGTGGTGGGCGTTCTGGTATCCGGGATCGGAGCCGGGTGGCGGCGGCTACATCGCGCAGCGAATTTTTAGCGCGCGCGATGAAAGGCACGGATTGCTTTCGGTGTTGTGGTTCAACGTCGCGCATTACGCGCTGCGGCCGTGGCCATGGATTCTGACGGCGCTCGCCGCCGCGGCGCTGTATCCCGGGCTGCAGCATCCGGAATCGGGCTACATGCTCGTCGCGACCACGTATATGCCGCATGCCCTGCGCGGAATTTTGATCGCGGGATTCATGGCGGCGTTCATGTCCACGATCGCGACGCAGCTCAACTGGGGAAGTTCATATCTCGTGGAGGATTTCTACCGCCGGTTCATCCGTCGAGATGCGACCGAAAAACATTACGTGAACATTTCGCGGATCGCGACGTTGCTGCTGGTGGCGGCGTCGGCGTATGTTTCGGCGCAACTGGCGACGATCAGTCAGGGCTGGGAAGTGGTGCTCGAGGTTGGCGCGGGGACCGGCGGAGTCTACTTGCTGCGCTGGTATTGGTGGCGCATCAATGCTTGGAGCGAAATTTCGGCGATGGCCACGGCGCTGGCGATGACGCTCGGCCTGCACCACTGGCAATTCTTCGGCGGCAGCGCGCCCGTCATTTTTGCGAAGACGACGCTCGCGACGACGGCTGTAACGACGGCCGTGTGGGTTGCCGTCACGCTGCTGACGCCGGCCGAGCCCGCGGAAGTTCTGCTGCGCTTTTACAGGAAGGTTCGACCGCATGCGGCGGGATGGCGGCATATCGCGGCGCTTGCTCCGGAGCTTCCCGAAACGCGCGATCTCGGCAAAAATTTGCTGGCGTGGATGCTGGGCTGCGCTATGGTGTACGCTGCGCTGTTCGGCATCGGCAAATTTTGCCTGGGCGAGACGGCCAACGCATTTGCGCTGCTGGCGATGTCGGCTGTTTGCGCCGCGTTTCTCTATCGCGATATTTCGCAGCGTGTGACGGCCGAGCCAATGGGGGGTACCGTTGTTTAATAAAGATCGCGACAGCGGAGTGGCCGGGCTTTCGAGTTCCGGCCAGGCGCATGCTGTGGCAGCCTCCTTTTTGGGATGGACACTCGACGCGTTCGACTTCTTTGTTGTCGTCTTCCTGATCAACAAGCTCGCCGCTGAATTTCATGTTGGAAAAGAAGCGATCATCGCCTCGTTGTTTGTGACGCTGGTGATGCGCCCAGTTGGTGCTCTCATCTTCGGGCTGATGACCGACCGGTATGGCCGGCGCATTCCGCTGATGGTCAACGTGGTTTTCTTTTCCGTGGTGGAGCTGGCGTGCGGATTCTCGCCCAATCTTACATTTTTTCTGGTGATGCGCGCGCTCTATGGCATCGGGATGGGCGGGGAGTGGGGCATTGGGGCTTCGCTGGCGATGGAATCCGTACCGCCGCGGTTGCGCGGGATTCTTTCCGGAATATTGCAGAGCGGCTATTCGCTCGGGTACATCCTTGCCGCGGTGGTGGCGCGTTTTGTCCTGCCGACTTGGGGCTGGCGGCCGATGTTCTGGCTGGGCGGCCTGCCGGCGCTCTTGGCGTTTTACATCAGCGCTCGCGTGCCGGAATCGGAAGCGTGGAAACAACATCGCGCGCCATCGACGGGCGCAGTCCTCAGGATCGTGGCCACGCAGTGGAAAAGTTTTCTCTATCTCGTTTTGCTGATGACGTTCATGATGTTCCTTTCGCACGGCACGCAGGATCTGTATCCGGACTTCCTCGGCAGCGTCCACAAATTTACTCCCGCCATGCAGTCGTACATGGCCATTCTCTACAACATCGGCGCGATCGTCGGCGCAATAATCTTCGGGCAATTCTCGGAAAAGCTGGGCAGAAGGGTCACGATGATCGCCGCGATGTCGTTGGCGTTGCTGGTGATTCCGCTTTGGGCGTTCGGCACGTCGGTCGCAGTGCTGGCCATTGGGTCTTTTCTGATGCAGGCAGGGGTGCAAGGCGCGTGGGGAGTAATTCCGGTCCATCTAAATGAGCTATCGGCGGATGAAACGCGTGGGCTCGTTCCCGGCCTCGCCTACCAGCTTGGCATTCTCATTGCCGCGCCAACAAATTCGTTGGAGTTCATGTTGCGGGGGCGTGTGGGCTACCAGTGGGCGATTGCGGGATTTGAAATTGTCACGATCGCCGTACTCATCGTGACGATCGCGCTGGGGAAGGAACGCAAAGGGCGCAGTTTCCACCGGGCCGCCGAAATCCCCGTTTCGACTTGAAGTCCAGTTTCCCTCAACTCATATTCAAGGCCTGGAACATTGCGATGCGCTGCTCGCGCAACGGATCGTTGACCACCTTGCTGACGTTGTTGATGACCATTGTCGCCCGGTCCTTGGCGTCGTATGCGGGCCAGTGCGGCAACTTCGGAGTGTTGGGGTCACCGGTTCTCGCAAAGGCGATCCATGCATCGCTGACTTTATCGGCAAGCGCCATGGCTTCGGCTCCTCCGCCCGTCATCCGCGCCGAAATTTTCACATTGTCAAAGGCAAACGGAATTTCCATGGTGTGAGGAGATTTCAAACGTCCGCCCTGCACAGGCGTCTCCCAAGTAAAGTAGTACAGAAACACGGGTGCTTTGCCCAGCGCTGCCCGCCGTTGCGCGGCGATCATGGTGGGCGCGCCGTATCGGGCGTCGCTCGCGATCAGGAAATAAATGTCGGAGGGCGACGCCTCGGGATTCAGCTTCTGGTAGAGGTCAACCATGGCGGGAGCGCGGTCTCCGAGCACATCGCTTATGCGTTTGTGCATGTCCGCGCCGTTCAGCGAAAACGCGGAAGGATCGTTCAGAGAGAACAGTGTCATCTCCGTCCGCGTGCAACCGATCATCACCGGCACATCGGCTGAGACCTGCGACGCCTTGGGATAGAACGGATGCTGCGGGAGGATCTTGCCGTCCACCGTGGGTGAGAATCCGCCAAGCGACGGATCGACATCCGGGTTTTCCTTCAACACCGCGAAGTACGCCGCCATTATTTTTTCAACGGGAAGCTTTTGCAACGCCCGCACATTTTTCCTGTCGACGCCCAGCTTGGCGAGGAGTTGTTCCGCGTTGCGCACCGCGACGTCGCGATCGACCACTTTCACTGCCGCTCCGCTTTCGACGATGGCGCGGTGGAAGAGCCCCTTGGCCGAGGGCATCGCCAGCAGCGTCTCCACTTTCCGTCCGCCACCGGACTGGCCGAAGATGGTCACCGTGTTCTGATCGCCCCCAAATTGAGCGATGTTCGCACGCACCCATTTCAGCGCCTGAACGATGTCCAACATGCCGACGTCGCCGGAGGCCGCGAAGTCGCGGCTGAATTCACTCAAGTTCGCAAAACCCAGAACGTTGAGGCGATGATTGATGGTCACGACGACCACGTCGCCGCGCCGCGCGAGATTCGTTCCGTCGTTGTCGGGGGAGGAGCCAGAACCAGTGGCGAAGCCTCCCCCGTGGCACCAGAACATCACGGGGCGCTTGCGGCCGTTACTCGCGGCGGGGCCCGCGGCAGGCGTCCAAACGTTGAGCACGAGGCAATCTTCGCCCTCGGGCGGCAGATCTTCCCCCGAAATCGTTAGGGCGCCTGCGAGAGGCGGCAGAGCGGCTGGATCACGCTGGGGAGCGCTGGGCCCGTAGGCAAGGGCATCGCGCACGCCGGACCAGTCCGCTGGTTCCGCGGGCGCCATGAAGCGGTTCGCACCCGAGGTACTCGCTCCGTATGGGATGCCTTTGAAGATTTTGATGCCGTTGCGGTCGATGCCGCGCAGTTTGCCTAAGGCAGTTTCGGCGATAACGAACGCCTCATCCTGCGCATATGAATCCTGCAGGAGGATTCGGCCTGAAACGGCGAGAGCTGAAATGGTCCTTAGGAAGTCCCGACGCGATGATGGAGAAACGCGAAAGGTCGGAGTCATGACGGTTTCCTTTCGAGCGATGGTATCACCGAAGTCAAATTCTCCATGACAACTCACCCGTCGAATGTCCGTCCGGAAGGAATGCGCGGGCAGGAAGGGTTGTTTTATTTCCGGCCCTTAAGATCCTTAAAATCGCAGCGCACCTTGTCGATTTCTTCGCGATAGGCGTGAGCGTCGCCGTACGGGAGGAAATGCGAATACCGGTCATGCGTATTTTGAACTCGCCGTGCGTGCTTGATCGGACACCAATGCTGCTCGGTTCGACCTGCAATTTCCACCGCGTAGGCGAGCACCCCGTTCCCATAGGAGCAGTACATGCAGTTGAAGCCTTCGACGGCGTTTAGGTATCGCAGCTTGTTGCGGTCAATCGCGATGTAATCCCCGCGGCGCGCTTTGGGTATGCCGTAGACAGGAAAGCAAACGGCTTGATACACGGAGACGAATAGATCAAGCAGCACAAATGGAATGATGACGGCATAGATGAACGGCGCTGTCAGAATCGCGAGGATTCGGGAATGCAGGACGTAACGGACGAGCGAAGTCTTCAGGCGGCGATGCTCCCGCTTCATTTCGTTGGAGAACCAGACCTTGCCGTTGCGCAGCTCGTAAAAAGCCGACTTGATCTCTTCTTCTATTTTTTCGACGTCAGGAAGCTGGACGAGCGGTTCGGATTTCTTGGAGTGTTGATCGGCCACATTCACCTCGCAGGGGCTGGATCGCAAAAACAGTGTCGATCACTTCTACACTCATGGCAGCAGGTTTGTTAAGAGAAATGTGTTCGGCGGGCCCGGGGACGGTGTTTGCAGCCGAAGGACCACATACGGCATGATGTGGGCATGGAAAGCGGCGAACTGAAAGAAAACTTTGCGGGGATGCGCGTTCTTTCGCTCGAAAGCCGGCGCGGGCCCGAAATGGCCAAACTGATCGCCAATCATCGCGGCGAGGCGATCGTTGCGCCGTCGATGCGCGAAATTCCTCTCGAAACGAATACCGAAGCCCTCGCGTTTGGCAAAAAGCTTTTCGCGGGCGAATTCGACATGGTCATTTTCCTGACGGGAGTCGGGACGCGCGCGCTCGCGCGGGTTGTGGAGACGATCTCTCCGCTCGATCAATATTTGGCCCAGCTTCGCAAGATCGCCGTCGTTGCGCGCGGGCCGAAACCCGTGACTGTGTTAAAGGAGTGGAATGTTCCGATTGCCCTTACGGCGCCGGAACCGAATACCTGGCGTGAACTTTTGCGCGCGTTGGATGAAAATGCCGCGGCCTTGCCTTTAAAGGGACGACGAATCGCGGTACAGGAATACGGTGTGTCGAACCCGGAGCTGATCACGGCACTCGTTGAGCGCGGCGCGCAAGTTACTTCGGTTCCTGTTTACGAATGGGCTTTGCCTGCGGACACCGGCCCGCTGCGCTCCGCGATTTCCGCGATTGCCCGCAACGAAATCGACGTGATCCTGTTTACGACGGGGACGCAGGCGGATCATCTGCTGCAAATTGCCGCGGAAATGAAAGAGGTAGACGCCGTGCGCCGCGCGCTTTCGCGGATGGTCGTCGCGTCGATCGGCCCCACGACCAGCGAAAGGCTTCGCGAACATGGGATCGCTCCGGACATGGAACCGGCGCACCCGAAAATGGGATACCTCGTCAGCGAGGCGGCGCAGCGCAGCGCGGAAATCTTGCGGCAAAAGCGAATCGCCGCGCGATAGCGTGTCACCGGACTATTGGAATTAAACGCTGCTCAGCGAACTCGCGTCAGGGGTTAAAACCCCTGAGGTGGACGAAGCCCATATGTCACGCCTGAAGGCATGACCCACAAACCGACCACGTTCTTCCCCGCGTCCTCTCCAAATGTGAATGCTATGTGACAGCAAGCAAAGACTGATGGTTCGCATCCATAGGAAGAATTGGACAGTCATGGCGCTCGCGCTTAGCCTTGAAGTGTGAATACAGAGATCTCCAAACTAGCCATGAGCGAAAATCCCGAAGTTGATTTCATTCACAAGATGGCCAGCCGGATGGCTGCGGCGGATCCTCTGCATGAAGTGCTGTCGCAGATCGTGGAATTCGCCGCTTCGGTGGTGAGCTGCGATTCCTGCTTCCTGTATGCGCTCGAAGAGGGAGAATTGATTCTGCGCTCCTCAAAAAATGCGCATCCGGACGTGGTGGACCGCCTCAAGTTGCGGCTGGGGCAGGGCATTACGGGATGGGTGGCGGAGCATGGGAAGCCGGTTGCGGTGGCGGTCAACGCGTCGCAGGATCCTCGCTTCCAGTTGTTCAAGGATTTGCCCGAGGACCGGTTTGAAGCATTCTTGTCGGTTCCCGTGTTGTGCCGCGGGCGGATCGTGGGCGTCATCAATCTGCAGAATCGCGAACCTCATGAATACTCGGAGCGCGAAATCATGCTGATTTCGACCATTGGATTTCTGGTGGGCGCGGAAATCGAAATGGCGCGCCTGGAAAGCGAGAATGTGCACCTCTCGGAAAAGCTTGAAACCCGCAAGCTGGTCGAGCGCGCGAAGGGCATTCTCCAGCGCGAACTCAAGATTACCGAAGAGGAAGCCTACCTCACGATTCAACGGCAGAGCAGGCAGCGGCGCAAATCGATGAAAGAAGTCTCCGAGGCCATCGTGTTGAGCGAAGACGTGAGACGCGGGTTGAGCGAACAGTAGGATAGGCTTCAGCCTGTCGGGTTTGCATTGTTCATTCCATGTTTGCGATACTCAACCACATTGGGTTTCTGACTAGATCCTAAACCCGACAGGCTGAAGCCTGTCCTACCTAAAACCTTGACAACTGGGCTGTAACTGCGTATTCTCGCATTCGCATGCATTCACGCTATTATTCTTGGTTCGCCTTTACGTACCGCTTCCCTTGGTCGGGAAGCGGACAGGGGCGGATCGCGCGCAAGACGAGGTAAAGCGAAAAGTTAGATAGCGCGAAAAGATTCCGAAACTGGCCGCGAGAACCCAAAGGGTCCGCGGCTTTTTTGTTTTTTAGAGACAACAAACAGCCGAGGAGATTACCAATGATCGTCAACATGTCAGCCAACGCCACCGAGGAGCAGATTCAACACGTCGTGGACAGAATCAAGGAATGCGGGTTTCTCCCCCATCTGATTCAGGGCGCCGAGCGCACCGTTATCGGCGTGGTCGGAAAAAATCGCGGGCGTCGCGCCGAAGTCGAAGCGCTTCGAGTCGCGCCGGGCGTGGACGAAATTCTGATCATCTCGCAACCCTACACACTGGTCAGCCTCGAGCTGCAGCCCCAGCGCACGGTGGTGGACGTGAAGGGAGTGAAGATCGGCGGGCCGGACCTCGTGGTGATCGCGGGGCCCTGCTCGGTCGAATCGCGCGAACAGTTGATGGAGACCGCGCGCGGCGTGAAAGCGGCGGGCGCACACCTTCTGCGCGGCGGCGCATACAAGCCGCGCACTTCGCCGTACGACTTTCAGGGCCTCGGCGTAGAAGGACTAAAAATCCTGGCTGAAGCGAGAAAAGAAACCGGCCTGCCCATCGTCACCGAGGTGATGGGAATCGAAGATCTCGATGCGGTCGTCGAGTACGCGGACATGATGCAGGTGGGCGCGCGCAACATGCAGAATTATCCGCTGCTGCGGCGGCTCGCCACCGTGCCACGGCCCGTACTGCTCAAGCGCGGCCCTTCGGCCACGATCAAAGAGTGGCTCCTCGCGGCCGAGTACTTGCTGTCGGGTGGAAATCCCAACGTCGTGTTGTGCGAGCGCGGAATCAAGACGTTTGACGCCGAGTTGAGGAACACTCTGGATCTCGCGGGTGTCGCGCTTTGCAAGGAACTTTGCCACTTGCCTGTGGTGGTCGATCCTTCGCACGCCACGGGACGCCGAAGCCTGGTGCCCGCCGCCGCGCGCGCGGCCGTCGCCATCGGCGCCGACGGCATCATCGTCGAAGTGCATCCTTGTCCGGAGCGAGCATTGTCCGACGGCCCGCAATCGCTCGATTTGGCGGGATTCGCCGCGATGATGAAGGGGCTGCAACCTGCAATCGCAATGGCAGCCGCGGGGCGATGAGGCATCTGTAGCTCTTGTCTTACCCTTCGCCGGAAAGTTCTTTCCGCCGGCGCGACATTATGAAGACCTAAGTTGCTGCGTTTACGAGTGGCGCAATGGCGACCGCCGTCAGCTTGTACTCTGGACACTTGGATTGCGGATCCACGTATGGACTGGTCAAGACATTCGTGTGCGTTTCCGGAAAATGGAAAGCGAGAAACAATGTGCCAGGCGAAACGCGATCAGTAACACGCGCCGGAGCTTGTGTCGAACCCCACCGGCTTCGCACTACCACCATTTGCCCGTCCTGAATGTTATGACCCGCAGCATCCGTCGAGTGAATCTCCAGGAAATCCGCGGGCAAAAGAGTGCGGTTGGGCGTCCGGCGAGTCATCGTTCCGACGTTATAATGCTCCAGAGCGCGGCCCGTAATCAGCAAGAAGGGATAGCTGCCTTGACTATGCTCAGGACTCGGAACGAAGTCGAGAGCAACGAGCCTGCCCTTGCCGCGCAGGAATCCATCCGAATGCACGGTCGCGGTGCCGGGGTGGTTGGCTGTGGGGCATGGCCACTGCAATCCGTCCGGCACTAACCTGGCGTAACTGATACCGCCGAAAAGGTTCGGAGCGACTTTCGCGATTTCGTCCATTACATCCGAGGGAGTTTCGTGCGTCCAGTTTGCGCCCATCGCGTTTGCTACGTCGCGAATCACTTCCCAGTCGGCACGCGCGTCTCCGGGAGGAGGGACGGCCGGCCGCACCAGCTGAATACGCCGCTCGCCGTTGGTGAAAGTGCCTTGCTGTTCGAAAACGCCCGCGGCAGGAAGCACGAGGTGAGCAAAGCGGGCCGTCTCCGAAAAGAACATTTCTTGCACGACAAGTAGCTCCAGCGCTTTGAGCGCTTCAAGAACATGAGTCTGGTTGGGATCACTCTGGGCAACATCTTCTCCCTGCATCCACAGGGCTTTGATTTTCCCATTCGCCGCGGCATCGAGCATCTCGGAGATGGTGAGGCCTGCTTCTCGCGGAGGAGCGGTTCCCCAGAGCCCTTCGAGGCGCCTGCGCACCTCCGGGTCTGTTAGGGATTGGTATCCCGTGACCTGGTTCGGCATGCCACCCATGTCGGCGTTCCCCTGAACGTTATTCTGCCCGCGCAGGGGGAGCATGCCCGCCCCCGGCTTGCCTATGCTGCCGGTCAACATTCCCAGATTGCACAGCGTCATGACTGAAGCAGTGCCTTGCGTGAGCTCGGAAAGCCCGAGCCCGGAAATAAACAGCGCAGGCCCATTTTTCGCGAGGAGTGAAGCCGCCTTGAAGATTTCTTCTGGATCAATTCCCGTGATTTCCGCGGTCTGCTCGAGCGAAAGTGTATTCAAGAATTGTCTGAGTTCGGCAAAGCCTTCCGTGCGGGCCTGAATGTAGGATTCATCCATCAAATTTCTTTCAACCAGGATTTTGGCGATGGCATTGAAGAGCGGCACGTTGGTGCCGGGTTTTGGACGGAGATGGACGCCGGCATACTCGGCGAGTTCGATTCGGCGAGGATCGACGACGATTAACGAACTGCCGGAGAGCACAGCTTGTTTTATGCGGGCGCCGACCACCGGATGTGCTTCGGTCGCATTGGCGCCGGCGAGCACAATCATTCGGGCCAGCGGGATATCAGCGTAAGAAGCGGTGGCCGCGCCGGTTCCGGTAAGGGTTTGAAGAGCAAGCGCAGTGGAGGAATGGCAGACTCGCGCGCAGCAATCCACATTGTTCGTTCCAATACGAGTGCGGAAGAGTCTCTGAAGCAGATATGCAGCTTCGTTCGTGGAGCGGGAAGAAGAAAACGCTCCGAGCGCCTGAGGGCCGAAGCGGTCGCGGATCTCCAACAGGCGCCGAGACAACCATGAAATAGCCTCCGGCCAGGCGATCTCCTGCCAGCCGCTTTCGGTGCGCAATAGTGGTGTGGTGAGGCGGTCCCGAGAATGGTGATAGCTGTGAGCGTACCGTCCCTTGACACAGAGGTGTCCGTGATTGACCTGGGCGAGCGGTGTACCGCGAATGCGGGCGACGCGGCTGTGGGAGACCTCGATATCAACCTGACAGCCGACGCCGCAATACCCGCAGGTGGATCGAACGACGGTTTCGGGTGGACGCGCGCCGATGCGGTCGATGTCCGTGATCGCGCCGGTTGGACAGTGGTCCACGCAAGCGCCGCAGGACACGCAGGGGCTATCCGCAAAATGCTCGGAGGGGCCAAAGATGAGGTGCGTTGCAGAGCCGCGGCCCGCGAGTCCATAAACGAATTGCCCTTGAATTTCATCGCAAGCATGCAGGCATCGGCGACAGTTGATGCAGAGTGACCGGTAGAACCGAAGGTAAGGATGGCTCTCATCGGCAGGCACGATTTCGCTAGTGTGGCCGAACGCGGAAGACTCGACGCCGAGGCGGTGCATCAACTGCTCAATTTCGGTTCCATCTTTGGTGAGACGGAAGGTGCCGGCGGGGTGAGCGGAAAGGTACAGCGACAAAATGTCACGACGCAGCGAATCGATACGGGCAGAGCTCGTGCGGATTTCCATTCCCGGCTGCAGAGGTGTATGGCAGGCGGCTTGAATTCGTCCACGCCGATCGGTCTCCACAAGACAAATGCGGCAACCGCCTTCGGGAGAAAGCCCCGCTTGGTAGCAAAGCGTGGGGATATCGATGCTTGCCCGGCGGGCGCATTGGAGGATAGTTTCCCCTTGATGGATGGAAACCGTCTTGTCATCGATTGTGGCGGTTTGCGGTGTCATTCGAGAACACGATCGCCGAAATATTGCAACATTTGAGACATGGGACCCGGCATTTGTTGGCCGAACGCGCAAAGACTGCCTTGCGCCATGACATCGAAAAGACGTTCGAGCTGCGGCAGGGAGTTCGAGGCCCCCGCAGTTTGAGCCAACTCCAACGCCCGTCTGGAACCAAGACGGCACGGAACGCACTTGCCGCAGGACTCCTCGGCCATGAACTCAATCCAGTGCAGGAAGAGCGCCCTGATGTTCGTGCCCTCCGGGACGGCAAGTAGCCCACCGTGGCCGAGATTGAGCCTGCGTTGCGCCATCGCCTCGTAGCATATGGGCACGTCCCATTGGTTGGGCAGAGCCACGCTGCCCATGGGTCCACCGATGAGGACGGCTTCCAATCTCTTGCCATGTGCCGCACCGCCAGCATCCCCTTCGATGACATCTCTCAAGGAACGGCCAAATTCGATTTCCAAAATACCGGGATTGGCAAAGCCGTGATTCAGGCATAGCGCTTTTGTGCCCGGCGAGGCTTTCGTGCCAAGGGCAGCGTATTCCGCCGAGCCGCGTTCAAGGATCCAGGGCACGTTGACGAGCGTCTCCACGTTGTCCACTACAGTGGGCTTTCCGAATAGACCTTCAACGACCGGATAGGGTGGACGCAGACGAACTTCACCTCGAAGGCCCTCGATGGCGTTCAACATGGCCGTTTCTTCGCCGCATACGTAACTGCCCATTCCCTGTACGATGGACGGCTTGAAGTCCTCAAGCAGGCCGGAAGCACTCGCGGCTTCAACAGCGCGTTTCATCCGCTCTATCGGACGGGGGTATTCGGAACGGATGTACACGATGCCTTCTCGCGCTCCAACAGCATGTCCACAGATAGCCATGCCTTCGAGAATGCAGTGCGGGTCATCCTCCATGAGGACGCGGTCGATAAAGGAACCAGGATCGCCTTCATCGCCGTTGGCGATGACATATTTTGCGTCCGATTCTACTTCTGCGCACCGGCGCCACTTCGTGCCTGTCGGAAAGGCAGCGCCGCCGCGGCCACGTTCGCCGGACTGCTCCATGGCCGAGAGAACGTTTTCGGGCCGCATGCGGCGGACCTTGGCAAGAATTTCATAGGCGCCGTCAGCGCGGGCAGCTCTTAGATCGGAAAAGTCGCCACGGCCGATACGGCGAGTCACAATAGTCTGATTTGAAACACTCCTGATGGCCGGGCGGGCCGGATCGGGAACGGAAGCTTCAAGGAGTGGTTCAACGGAAGCATGGCCGTTCATTGCCACGACACGATCGTCGGACCGCAACGCAGCTGGAGAACGATCGCAGAATCCGACACAATACACACCGCGACAGGGTGTCTGCTTGCTTGCCGCGGTTAACAAATCTTTGGAACCGGCCAGCACGCAGGATGTGCCGATACAGATGCGGGCTGCTTCGGAGCTTTCATGTAGGTCGGAGTAGTAGGACAGAGCGCCCCGAACTGCCGCTTCGGGAAGCGCCAACTCTTGCGACAACCGCTTGACTTGAATGGGATCTGGAAGCCCGTGAGCTCTTACAAACTGCTGAATTGCAATGAGGGGCGAGTCGCCTCCTCGATGGGCTTCAAGAACTCGGCGTGTACCATCCATTTGTGCAGCCATAATACAATAGTTGGCGTTGAACGGTGACACCTCCATGGAGGGGTGCATCCGCGCATCGGAAAGCGATCAAGGTGAGTTAAGCCAGACTTTCCGGCTGCGGCAAGGAATTCCGTTGCGCGCGGGACGAAATTATGTTTCTTTGCCATAACCCCGGTGCAGCCTGTAGCAGAGGATGATGCCGGACGGAAAGCCAAGGCCGAACATGAATCCTATCGCGGCGAAGCAGCCACGGGACATGAAGAAATCCTCGAAAGTGAGCCGCTCTTTCCTGCTGAAACTTGAGCTGCGCAGTCATCCCACTTTGCTCTGCGTGATTCGCGGCGCGCTGCAACCCTTGGTGGAAATGTTGGGATTTTCCGCGGAACATAACAGGGAAATTATTCGAGCGGTGGACGAAGCCGTGGCCAATATCATGCGCCATTCCTACCAGGGCCGTCTGGATATGCCCATCGAAGTTTATTGCAATCGCTTGCAAAGGCGCACGAACGGAGAAACTGAGCAGGGCGTCGAAGTCCTGCTCTTTGATTGCGGGCCCGCCGTGGACACAACCAAAATAGAAGCCCGGCCACTGGACGAGGTTAGGCCCGGTGGTTTAGGGTTGCATATCATTCGGGGGAGTATGGACACGGTCGAGTACAAACGCGCCGGCCGGCTGAACCGGCTGCGACTCGTAAAATTTGCCAGAATCTCGAAGGGCGGCTGCGGATCCTCAGAGGAGAAGCCATCGTGAAGATATCCGCCCGCCGGGTCGACACGGCCACGATTCTGGATGTGTCTGGAAACATCGACATGTCGAATTCTCCGGAAGTGAGGAAAGCTTTGCTGCGCGAAATCCGCGAAAAGGGAGTGACTCGAGTCGCACTGAACTTGACCAGCGTGGCGTATATCGACAGCTCGGGCGTGGCTTCCCTGGTGGAAGGGCTCAAGGCTTCACGGGAGTCGGGTTCGCGCTTTGTCCTGTTCGGGCTGAGCGATTCCGCGCGCGAAGTATTGAAGATTTCGCGTTTGCTGAAACTTTTTGAAGTGTACGACGACGAAACGCAGGCCATAGCCCCCTAGACGCCTTCCGTTTGACGGGACAATTGAGATCGCCATGGCGGCAGAAAACGTGATGGAAGTCGTCTCTCAACTCGGCGCCGGCGTCACCGACAGCCTTGCCTACCTTGGCGCTCTCGCCACGCTCGGAAGCCGCGCTGCCTACTACACCTTTATCGGACCGTTCCAAGGGAAATCGCTGCGCGTGCAGAGCGCCGCCTCGCAGGCGATGGAAGTGGGCGTTCGGGCTTTGCCTATCCTTTCCCTGATCACATTTTTCATCGGGTTGATTTTGGCGTTACAGAGCGCCTATGAGTTGAGCAAGCTCGGCGCCATGAATCTCGTGGCGAAGGCCGTGGCCTTGTCCATGTCGAGAGAGCTCGGCCCGCTGATTACAGCCATCGTGGTGATTGGCCGTTCGGGCTCCGCATTTGCCGCCGAGATAGGAACGATGAAGGTCACGGAAGAAATCGACGCGCTGGAGGTGATGGCGATTAATCCCGTTCATTTCCTCGTCGCTCCAAAATTTCTGGCCATGATTGTGATGCTGCCTTGCCTGACGATTTGGGCAAATACGATGGGCATTCTCGGCGGGGCGCTGTTCGGAGTCACGCAGGCGGATTTCACCTTCGGCCGATACATTCAGGCGTCCATCGAGTCGCTCTACATTCGCGATATCCTTTCGGGTCTGATCAAGAGCGTGATGTTTGGCGTCACGATCACGGCGGTGGGGTGTCTCGAAGGTTTGTCTACGGGAGGGGGCGCGGAGCAAGTGGGGCGCTCCACGACAAGAGCCGTGGTGATTTCGATCTTGCTAGTTGTGGTTGTCGATCTCGTCTTTACAGGAATATTTTTCTTCCTGGGGAATGGATAATTCCTCTGAGTCTTTTATGGATCGAAATCATCCAAATTCGAGTGAGCCGAAGACGGTCATCTCCTTGCGGGATCTTCGCGTAAGTTATGGGCAGAGAGAGATTCTGCACGGCATTCAGTTTGATGTGAGGGCGGGAGAGACGCTGGTCATCCTGGGAGGTTCCGGCTCCGGCAAGAGCACGCTTCTTCGGACTCTGGTGGGCCTGGAAAAACCAAGCTCGGGCCAGATCTGGATAAACGGACAGGATATTGCCGCCATATCCGACGAAGAATTGTATGAGATCCGGAAGAAAACCGGCATGTCCTTTCAAGGGAGCGCTCTCTTTGGCTCCATGACGGTCGGTGAAAACGTGGCCCTGCCGCTGCGCGAACACACGAAGCTGGAGGATTCCACGATCGAAATCATGCTGCGGCTCAAGCTGGAGCAGGTCGGGCTTGCGGGTTTCGAGTACCATATGCCGTCCCAGCTCAGCGGCGGCATGAAAAAGCGGGCCGCAGTTGCGAGGGCGCTCGCGATGGATCCGGAAATTCTATTTTTTGACGAGCCCTCGGCCGGACTGGATCCCATCATCGCGGCGGGCATCGATCAGTTGATCCTGGAATTGAAGAAAGCGTTTGGCATGACCATCATCGTGGTTACTCATGAACTCGCCAGCGCCTTTCTCATCGCGGACCGCATGGTGCTGATCGACAAAGGAAATATTGTAGCCATCGGGACGACCGAAGAAATGCGGACGAGCGTGCAACCGCGGGTACGCCAATTCCTGGATCGAGTTCCCGAGCCGGACGTCGAAGGGGAATTGGATTATTTGCAGACGCTGACCGAACAATACCGGCGTCACCGATGAGTGCCCCCTGAAAATGGGGAACCCCGAGAATCAGGGAGCCCGAAAGTAGCGGAGGATGATGAGCCCAAAAACCGAACAGACGCTGGTGGGACTGTTTGTCCTGGTTGCCGGAGGCATCCTTCTTGTCGCGGTTTTCGCGATCAATGGAGCGTTTGGCGGCACGGCCAGGACCTACCACGCTTACTTTCAATTTGCGGGCGGGCTGGAACCGGGCGCGACAGTTCGTTATTCGGGAGGCCCCAAAGTAGGACGCGTGGAGAGTTTGCGCATTGATCCGAAAGACGCGACGCACATCGATCTCACGTTCAGCGTCCAGCCCGACGTGCTCGTGAAAACGGATAGTAAAGTAAAGATTATGAGCCTGAGCCCGCTCGGCGACAATCACCTGGAGCTTTATCCGGGATCGGCGCAGGCCAGCGCCGCGCCTGCAGGATCCTTGCTTCCTTCCGAGAATTACGTGGACTTCAACGCCCTGACTGAACAAATCAACAACCTCGCGCCGCACGCGCAACAGCTCGTTCAAACGTTGGACGCGCGGGCCACGGAACTCAAAGTAACCCTCGACCGCGTAAACGACCTGTTGAATGCCCAGAATCGTTCCAATCTTTCGGCCACGCTCGCGCAGACGCGCGGGCTGATTGCCGATTCCCGGCCGCAGGTGCACTCGGCGCTTCAGCACGTCAATGATTTGAGCGAAAAATTAGGGCCCCTGATCGGTGACTTCCGAAAAACTTCCGGCCAGGCGAATGAAGTCTTGGCGCACATCGATTCCACGATCGGTGAGACGCAGCCGGAAGTTCGCAAAGCTGTGACCGAACTTCGGGGCACATTAAAATCCCTGACTGAATTGACCGGGCAGCTCAATCAGACGCTCGACGTGAATTCAGAAAACATCGATCAACTTCTCGATAATTTGCTCCACGTGACCGAGAACCTGAAAGAATTCACCGAGACGATTAAGACGAGACCCTATTCGCTGATTCGGGCGACGAATCCGCCCGAGCACAAGACGGGCGAGCAGTAGTGACTGGTGATTAGTGACTGGTGACTGGTGAATCGTAAATCGTAATTCGTGGATCGCAGGGTTTTGAGAGTTGGGTTTTTACGAATCACCAGTCACCGGTCACCAGTCACTAGTCACCACAGAGGGGAATTCGATGAACCGCGTATTCATCACGATAGCGGCGCTGGCAGCCGGACTTCTCACCGGGTGCGGGGCTGCGCGGCCGAGTAAGTATTATCAGCTTACTGTGCCCGGCGATACTGCGCCTGCGGCGGAACGCAGTCCTTATCCCGTGACGTTGCTGCTCGGCCCTCTGCGGGCGTCGCACTTGTACAGAGAAGATCACATCGTGTATAGCTCGAGTGGCGAGAATATGGGCACGTACGAGTATCAACAGTGGGCTGAACCACCAACCGAAATGCTGGTGGATGTTCTGTTGCGCGAACTGCGAGCCTCGGGAAGATACCGTGCGGTGGATGTCCTGCGAAGCAATTCTCATGGCGACTACATTCTCTACGGCCGCTTGTACGATTTTAAGGAGATTTCCGCCTCGCCGCTGATGGCTCGCCTCACGATTGATTTGGAATTGCGCGAAACGAAGTCAGGGTCGACGGTCTGGACCCATTATTACTCGCATGACGAGCCCGTGAGCGGGAAGGACATTTCCGCGGTGGTTGCCGCCCTGGACCGCAATGCCCAGCGCGGCATGGGTGAGGTAAAATCAAGCCTGGATCAATATTTTTCGACTCGTTCTTTGAATTAGGACTCGAACTATGACGGCGCCCAACAACGATTCGGTCGCAAGCAACAAGACAGCGCAACAAATGAGTTGCATGGAAGTGTGGGGCGGAAGCCAGCTCACCACGCGCCGAGTGGAAATGGGCGGGCTGGACGCTTGGGTGTACAGCAAACCTTTTGGCGAGGCGCAGCGCGGCGGGGACGTGTATTACGCTTCGAGCTGTGCCACAGGCCGAATCACGCGCTTACTGCTGGCTGATGTGGCGGGACATGGAAACACGGTCGCTTCTACTGCCGCAAATCTCCGCACGCTCATGCGCAGATTCGTCAACCGTCTGGACCAAACGGAATTTGTGCGGCTGCTCAATCAGCAGTTCACCGCGCTTTCTGAGGTGGGCACCTTCGCAACGGCCGTCGTGGCCACATTTTTCGCTCCCACGCAGCGTTTGATTGTCTGCAACGCGGGCCATCCGCGGCCTCTTCTGTACCAGGCGGCAAAGCAAGAATGGACATTTTTGGGCGCCGAGGCGCCGGAGGAAGAAGTATCGCCTCACAACATGCCGCTTGGAATCATCGACGTGACCGAGTACGAGCAGTTTGACGTGGAACTGGAATCCGGCGACTGCGTGCTCAGCTACACCGATGCGCTGATTGAATCCCGCGACGCGGATGGAGAGATGCTTGGCGAGGCTGGACTGCTGCGAATCCTGCGTCTCCTTGGGGACGTGGAGCCGCAACTATTGACCAAGATGCTGCTGCGTGAAATTAAGGATCGTTTTCCGGACAATCTGACCGAAGACGACGTGACTGTGCTTCTGGTCCGAGCCAACGGGCATAAACCGCGTCATTCGTTCCGAGACATTCTCTGGGCGAATATCCGGTTTGCGGGGTCGCTCATTCGTGCGATCAATCCCTGGGCCGAACGCCCCCCGCTGCCGGACTTGAACGTGGCCAATATCGGCGGCGCGATTATTCCCTCCCTCGAACAGCGCTGGCGCGCAACCGGCTCGATGCGTCGCCCGCCAGATCAGTCGCAATGAGGGTGTCGAGTTGCGAGTAGGACAGGCTTCAGCCTGTCTGCCGTTTCGAGCGGACAAAGATAAAAACCAGACAGGCTGGAGCCTGTCCTACTAAGAGGAGCTTGATGAAGCAACAATTTTTTCTTGTACTTGCTCTGGTCACGGTTCTCGGGCTCGCGTTCGGGTGCGGCAGCCCTGACAAGTCGACCGCATCCAGCACTCCGAGCGCATCGAGCCCAATGAAAGTGAGTGGCCAGCCGACAACAACTCCGTCCGGCCTTCAATACTGGGACATTGTTGTAGGCACTGGCGCAGCCGCGACTTCTGGAAGCACGGTCAAGGTCCACTATTCCGGTTTTCTGACGACCGGCCAGAAATTTGACAGTTCTCGTGACCGTGGCGAGCCTTTTTCATTTCCACTGGGGCAGGGGCAAGTCATAAAGGGCTGGGACGAAGGAGTCGCGGGAATGAAGATCGGAGGCCAAAGGCAATTGCGAATTCCGCCGCAGCTGGGTTATGGAGCTGAGGGAGCGGGCGGCGTAATTCCGCCTAACGCGACACTGATTTTTGATGTGGAACTCCTCGGAGTCGGCAAATAACTTGAAGGATTTTTTCCAAGCCTTCAGGTCCATTCAGAGTTTTGCCTCCTTACGCGCATGCACAACCAAGCATTTTTTCAGAATTGCAGCGGCTGCGGCCATCTTCGTTTTATCCGTCCTTCTGTTCGGTACGCTTCGTCCAGGTGCGCAACAATCCGCCAGGCCACAAGCTCTTGATAAGAAGAGCCCCATTACCTACTTCATTGCCGACGGAAGCGGCAAGCCCGGCTATCATTCCTCGGATCGAGAACTTGCATTGTGGGCTTTGCAGGCTTGGCAACGAAGCGCCGCAAATGGTTTTCGATTTGCCGCTGCAACCGAATCGAGCGCTCTGATTCGACTCTATTGGGCCGGTCCGGAAAGCGGTGAGTACGGAGAAATGCGGCCGATCGTTGTTGGCGGACAGCAGGGAGCGGCTGTGTTCATTCGTCCGGACATCGATTCGCTCGGCGAGGACATAGCGCGGCGAGCCAGAGCCGACGCGCTCCTGCGCGACAGCATCGTCTAATTAACATGCGTGCACGAACTCGGCCACGCGCTGGGCCTCTCATATACGCGCGATTTTCGCGACATCATGTATTACTTCGGATTCGGGGGAGATGTCGTCGAGTACTTCGGCAGGTATCGCGCCCAGATTCGCATGAGGAATGATATCGCGAGGGTCTCCGGATTTTCCGAGGATGACGTGAATCGTATTCGAGCGATTTATGGCCGGGAATGAATCACACCGGCGTGCTCGCCTATGGTTTTGTGTCTCCCGGCCCACCATCCCCTGCCGTTCCGCCAAAAATTCTGCGGCCATCGGGCAAGGTCACTCTTCGCGCGTCGGCAAGTTTAGAACCGTCTCTTGCCGGGTAGCCGCCGACGATTACCTGATCTCCCACCTTTAAGGAATCCCGGTTCCAGCCCTGCCGGTGCAGCGAGCCGGGACTCGCGGCCTCGCAGCCCCAGTTTGTCGTATTGCCCTTGTCATCCTTCACATCGAGGTAGAAATAGATGTGAGGATTCGTCCATTCAATTCTCGTGACGACGCCCTTGAGTTCGATCAGCTTGCTTCCGTCGAACTCCGCCGAAAAAGAATGGTGGGCAAGCGCGGGGATTGCCAGCGCCAGGGCGACGATCGCAGCCAACACAGCCAATAGTCTTCTCACGAAACGCAATCTATAACAGGGGGAGAGAGCGGTCAAGCTGCGGGAGTGCATTCCTTGACACCGCAGTAGCAGTCCGCTAGTTTACGCACATGCGACTTCTTATGGCGTGCAGCGTTATCGCTGCATCTCTCTGGGTGCACCCATCCGTCTCTGCACAAGCGACACCTCCCTCTGAAAACCCCTACAAGGAGTTGGGCAGCGAATCCGCGGGAATCAAGGCGCCTGCAGGGCCCTCCAAACCAACTCCGCGTACTGCGGACGGCAAGCCGGACCTGTCTGGTTTCTGGAAAGGGCCGCTGATCTTCGGCGGCATGTTCAAGAGTGTGGGCGGACCGCCATTCACTCCTGCCGGAGAAGAAGCCTACAAAAACAATCTGGCGAAATCGATAAACCCGGAAGCCCTGTGCCTGTTCGCCGGAATACCGCGTGCCAGCATCAGCGGTGTACCTTTTGAAATTGTTCAGAATTCGAACCGCATCGCGTTCCTGTACGAATTGATGTGGACGTTTCGGACCATCCCCATCGACGGCCGCGGTCACCAGAAGGATTTCGAGCCCTCCTTTTTCGGTGACGGAGTTGGCAAGTGGGACGGCGACACTCTTGTCATAGATTCGATCGGATTCAAGGATAAGCTGAGCTGGATTGACGACGACGCGCATCCGCACAGCGATGCCATGCACGTTGTCGAACGGTGGTCGCGGCCGGACGCGGACCATTTGGCGCACGAGGTGACGGTGGAAGATCCCAAGTTCTACACCAAGCCGTGGACGTTTTCCAGGGTGTTCACGGCCATGCCTCCCGGCGATGAACTCTACGAATTCGCGTGCGACGAGAACAATGTGGACCGGGATGGCGGCCATTTGGGATATGGTCCGCTAAATCTGAAAACGTACCCGCTGAATCCACCCGCCCCGAAAAAATAGGGCTGTTGCACAACGCGGGGCATCAGGGATCTACAGCGGTCAGGCGTTCAAGGAGGAATTGAACATGAACTCTCGAATGGGTCCACGTTCTCGATCGTTGTTTTTTGCAGCAATGGCAGCGGCGATCGTGCATTCCACCGCTCCGCAGGCGCGCGCCAAACAAGGAGGCGCCAGTCCTGCCGTTTCCGCGACGGAAAAACCTTACCTTGTCGAATGGGTTTACAAAGTGAAGTGGGGATACGCGGACGAATTCTGGCAGCTCTTCAAAAAATATCAAATCGCGACTCTGAACCGCGAGAAGGAACTCGGCTACGTCACATCCTATTCCGTCTACCGGCCGGGCTATCACACGGGAGAAGACTCGCGATGGGAATTTCGCATCGTTATAGCCTACAAGAACATCTCTTTGTCCGGACACGGCAGTGAAGTGGAAAAGCAACTTTTCCCGGACCAGGCCACGATGAAACGCGAAGAAAATCGCCGCTGGGAACTCACGGAAGCGCACTACGATCTGCCGATTCACACCATCGATCCGAATGGAGACGGTACGGAGTAGGGTGTCGTCGTTCCATCGGCGAGGCGAAATAAACGGGGGGAGGCCAGATTTTCCATGGGGAGTGAATCATCAAGAACAGGCAGAAAGTCGCGCGTCACCGTCATTCCAACAGGAAAAGCGCTCGGGGCGGAAATTCAGGGAGTAGATCTGCGAACGGTCGACTCGAATGATTTTGCGAGCATCTATCGTGCCTGGCTGGACCACTCGGTTCTTCTATTTCGCGGACAGAATTTGACCGATGACGATCTGATCGCATTCAGCGAGAAGTTCGGAGATCTGGATTGGGCTCCGGTTCAAGAATCCGGGCGCCGTTTTGTGGAAGGACATCCCGAAATTTATGTCGTGTCCAATGTGATGCAAAACGGCGCGCCCATCGGGAGCTTGGGCGCAGGCGAGGCAACCTGGCATACGGACATGTCGTACCTGGAGGATCCTCCGAAGGCGAGCATTCTTTATGCGCTGGAAGTCCCGCCGTCGGGAGGCAACACCTACTTCAACAGCATGTATCGCGCCTACGAATTCCTGCCCGATGCGGTGAAGAAGCGAATCGAAGGCAAAACACTCAAGCATGACGCGACTTACAACAGCGGCGGCTATGTGCGGCAGGGAATCGCCGCCGTCGACGACCCCGTCACATCTCCCGGCACCTATCATCCCCTGGTTTGCACGCATCCCGAAACCAAGCGGCGCGTCCTGTACCTAGGGCGCCGGCGCAACGCCTACATCGAGGGATTATCCCTTCAGGAGTCCGAATCTTTGCTGGATGAGCTGTGGGTGTACGCGAACCGTGAAGAGCTCGAATGGCACAACGAATGGCGCGTAGGCGATCTCGTCCTCTGGGACAACCGTTGCACTATGCACCGGCGCGATCCTTTTGACGCAAGCGCGCGTCGAGTGATGCACCGCACCCAGATTAAGGGCGAAACACGTCCGCGCGCGTGATCGGAGCGGCTGGAGCACGATGCGTTGTGGCGCCGGCGTCCCGCCGGCGGTTCTTCCGATCTCCACACGTGGCAAGAACGCCGGCGAGACGCCGGCGCCACAAGAGACATCTTCGTTTTTGGATGCCTCGTGTCTTGGATTTCAGCGAGCAGGGTAAATAGTTTTGAAAAAACTTTCGATCGCTATTGTTGGAGCCGGAATCGGCGGAATGGCTGCCGCGGCCACGCTGCGCCAAATAGGAATCGACGTGCGTGTCTATGAGCAGGCGCCGCGCTTCGCGCGCATCGGCGCGGGCATTCAGATGATGCCAAACTCGATGAAGGTCCTGCGCCGCATCGGCGTCGAGGAAAAAGTTCGCGCTACATCTTTCCAGCCGTATTCTCACCTGAATCGCAAGTGGGACACCGGCGAGGTGGTGCGAGAGTTGCCCATGCCGGAAAGCCTTTTCGGCGCCCCCTATCTGTGCATGCACCGCGCCGATTTGCACAACGCTCTCGCCGCGGTGGTGCCCGAGGAAATCGTCCACCTCGACAAGAAACTGGTGGGCCTGGAACAACGCGCAGGCCAAGTCACCCTCGCGTTTGCCGATGGTACGCGCGCGCAGGCGGACGCCGTGATCGGAGCGGACGGCGTTCACTCCGTTGTGCGCGAAATCATCCTTGGTCCAGATCAGCCAATCCACAAGGGACGCATCGCGTACCGCGCCATTTTTCCTTCTGCCTTGCTCAATGGATTCGATATTGGTTCCTCGCGGACCAAGTGGTGGGGCCCCGACCGCCATATCGTCATCTACTACACGAACGCCTCTCGCAGTGAACTTTATTTTGTGACCAGCGTGCCCGAACCCGCGGAGTGGGTCACGCGCGAATCGTGGTCGGCAAAGGGCGATGTGAAAGAGCTTCGCAAAGCGTACGAAGGTTTTCACGCCGATGTTCGCGCTGTGCTGGAAGCATGCCCGGACTGCCACAAATGGGCGATCCTCGAACGCGAGCCTTTGCCGCGCTGGAGCGAAGACCGCGTCGTGCTCCTGGGCGATGCTTGCCATTCCATGACGCCCTACATGGCGCAGGGAGGAGCGACGGCGATCGAGGATGCTGCCATCCTCGCGCGCTGCCTGGAGGAAACGGGCGGAGAAGACTTTGCGGGCCCGTTTCGCCGCTATGAGGCGCATCGCAAGCCGCGCACTTCGCGCATACAGGCAATCTCCAGCGCCAACACCTGGATGAAAGGCGGCGACGAGGACACGACCTGGTTGTACGGCTACGATGCCTGGAATGTGCCTTTGACTCCCATGGAACCATACGTCAAGGCTCTCTGAGAAAAACATCGATGCAAAAGGACATCCAAAAGAAAACTTTCACAACTTCCGATAACTGCGCTATCGCTTACACGCTGCGGCCGGCAGAAAAGCCTGGCGCGCAGCGATTGGCGCTCATCCATTCCTTGGCGCTGGACGGCAGCATCTGGAACGGCGTCGCGGCGCAATTGGCAGGCCAGGCCGAGATCCTCACTTACGACTGCCGTGGACACGGTCAATCGGACCGGAATTCCGAGTCTTTCACGACGGAACTTTTCGCCAGCGACCTGGCGGAATTGCTCGATCATTTGGGCTGGCCGATCGCCGCTGTCGCGGGATGCTCCATGGGAGGATGCGTCGCGCAGGCGTTTGCCGGCATGAATCTCTCCCGCGTGAGCGCGCTTGGACTCATCGACACGACGGCGTGGTACGGTGAAGAAGCTCCCAAGAATTGGAGAGATCGCGCCACAGCGGGGCGTTCGAAAGGTCTCGCAGGTTTGGTCGAGTTTCAGGTCACGCGATGGTTCAGCGACCGATTTCGAACCGCGCATCCCGAGATCGTCAAGCAATTGACCGAAGTTTTTCTGGCCAACGATGTGGAGTGTTACGCTGCCACTTGCGTGATGCTCGGCGCCGCCGATTTGCGGCCTGTTTTGCCATCGCTTCGCATGCCAGTTGCGGTGGTAGTGGGTGAAGAAGACTACGCGACTCCCATTGCCATGGCGCGGCAATTGCACGAAGCGATCTCCGGGTCCACGCTGACCATACTACCCGGTGGCCGCCATCTGACTCCTGTCGAGTGCCCGGACCAAATCGCCGCGCAGTTGTTGGCGCTGTTGGGGCGGGTAAATTCTCAACAGACCGCGGTTAAGGCATAGCCACTGTTGCGGCAAAGCAACGCACATCCGTCTGTTGCCCGGCCTTTCGAAGCTCATCCTCGGTTTGACTGCGAGATCCAGTGAATCCCATTGACGGGCCGGTAGGCGCCGAAGCGCGCGAAAATGAGCGAACCGGTCAGAGTGCCGCCGCTGCGGCAAGCCTGCTCACTCGAATGGAGCAGGTGCCGTTCTCGAGATGGCACGCGAATGCTCGCGTCGTCATGGGCAGTGCGACGTTCTTCGATGCGTTTAATGCACTATCGCTTGCGTTTGCTCTGCCCACTCTCGTTCGGTTGTGGCACATCTCTCCCAAACAAATCGGCTTCCTGATCTCGGCAAGCTACGTCGGGCAGCTGGCCGGCGCATTGGTGTTCAGCGCGCTCGCGGAAAAAGTGGGGCGCATTCGCGGCACGACCGCCGCGATCGCCATCATGTCCGTCATGAGCTTCGGATGCGCGGTGGCCGGAAATTTTTCCGCACTGTTTGCATGCCGGTTCGTGCAAGGCATCGGGGTCGGCGGCGAAATGCCGGTGGCCGCGACCTATATCAACGAATTGTCACGCGCGCACGGACGAGGAAGATTTTTCCTGTTGTACGAAATGATTTTTCCCGTGGGGCTCATGGCCACGGGACAGATAGGCGCATGGCTCGTCCCGGCCTATGGTTGGAATTCCATTTTTCTCCTGGGCGGCATTCCAGGCTTGCTGATTACCTTCTTGGTGGCGCGACTTCCGGAGTCGCCGAGGTGGTTGATCTCCAAGGGGCGCATCCGGGAAGCGGAAGCGATTGTCGAGAAAATCGAAGCGAGCACCGATCGCAGAGTTCCGATCACGGCAATTTCGCCTACCACTTCAACGGCAAGCCTGATGCAACGCGGCAGTTGGAGCGAACTTCTCTCGAAACTTTATCGGGGACGCACGCTGATCGTTTGGGCGCTTTGGGCGTGCGCCTTCTTTGTCGCCAACGGGCTGAATAACTGGATGCCAAGTCTCTACAACACCGTTTATCACCTGAGTCTGCGGCAATCGCTGCGCGCCGCTTCGATGACCAATGTTGCGCAAGTCGCGGTCCTGCTCGTCTGCGCGTTCAGCATCGATCGCATTGGCCGCAGGAACTGGACGGTCGCAGCGTTCATTCTAGGCGGAGGAATGCTGGCGTTGCTGGGAATCATCGGGGCGCAAAAAGTTTTGGGCGTGATGATTTTGGCCACGTTAGGTTACGGGCTCATCGGATCCGTAAATGCCGTTCTGTATCTTTACACGCCGGAAATTTATCCCACCCGGATGCGCGCGATTGGAACCGGCCTGGCTACATCCTGGTTGAGAATCGCCTCCGCGGTGGGACCCGCGCTCGTCGGTTTCATGGTCGATGCAAAAGGCATCCATTCCGTTTTCCTGATGTTCGCCGGAATCAGCGTCGTCGGCGCGCTGGCCGCAACCTGTATGGTGGAAACAAGCGACCGCCGCCTCGAGGAAATCGCTCCGTGATTTCTAGTGGCACAGGCTTCAGCCTGTGGGTTTTGGTCCTTGCAAGGACAAACCCCCACAGGCTGAAGCCTGCGCCACGAAGACATGCATCCCATCATGAAGTAATTGATTTAAATTTCGCAGATCGGATTCATCGTGAGGAATGCGGATTTGGCGCCCTCATTTTTGACCGGCATCGAAGCGAGACGTCTCGGTCATGACGGACCAGTCCAGCTGGCCCATGCCGCGCGCCTGCGCGGCAAGGCATTTGTCGCGGACCACGCTCGCGTAAGAAAGCGGGGCGTGGACCTCGGCGGCCGCCTGAAGAATCAGAGTGATGTCCTTCGTGCCGCCGTCCAAGGTGAAGCCGGCGCGCTCAAAATCGCGCGTGCAGATTCGATCGATATACTCCCCCGCGGCGGGCATAAATTGCTTGAACATATTCGTGATAATGGAAGGATCAACGCCGCGGCATTCTGCAAATACGTAAGCCTCTCCGATCAGCTCGATCAAGCTGGCGACCATAAAGTTGCCGACGAGCTTCATGCTCATCGCAATCGCTGGATCTTCGCCCATGGGGATGATTCGGTTGGCGTAAGCGTTCATCACCGGGCGGCAGCGTTCGAGCCATTCCGCCTTTCCGGCCACGAACGTGAAAAGCTTTCCCGCCGCAGCGGCGTCGGGCCGTCCGGCTACAGGACCGCCGACGTAGTGGCTTCCTTGCGCCGCGTGCAACTCCCCGAGCCGCGTGCTGAGCGAAGGAGAAATCGTCGTCGTGCCAATGTGGATAGCGTCCGGACGCATGCCGGCAAGGATGCCGTTGTCGCCTGATACGGCGCCCAGAACTGAAGCGTCGTCCATCAAATTTGTGACCACGATGTCAGCGGCGGCAGCGGCTTCGCGCGGCGTGCTCGCCGCTGTAGCGCCTGCTTCGACGAGCGGCTTCATTTTCTCCGTAGTCCGGTTATAGACCGTGAGCCCAAAACCGGCGTTTTGGATATTCCGCGCAATTCCAGAGCCCATCCGACCGAGACCTACGCAAGCAACCGATAGATTCATGGAGTTTCTCCAGCATTGAATTTTGCCACCCAGGTACGCGTCCCGAACGGAGGAAAAGAATGCGGATCGCGGTGAGACGCGCCTATTTATATCACGGCCCCAGTCCAGCTTTACGCGTGATATACTCCGCACATAGTGTTAAAGGGAGGTCCTCCTTGCGACACAAGTTTTCCGCAATCTTGACCGTCATTATTCTGTCCTTGGTGGCGGCGCCAGTGTGGGCGCACCACTCGCCCTCGGCCGTCTTCGACATGTCGAAGGAATTCACGCTGACCGGCACGCTGACAAAGGTCGACTGGATTAATCCTCACATCGTTGTTTATCTGGACGCGAAGAAAGACGATGGAAGCGTGGAAAATTGGAAGTTTGAGAGCAACCCTCCATCCTGGTTCAGACGCGTCTCGCTTGGCAGGGACGATTTTGCGAAGGCCATCGGGCAAACCGTCACCGTGCAGGGAGTGCGCGCCAAGGCTGGTGGACTCTACGGCTATCTTTTGAAGATCACATTTCCGGATGGGAACTCTCTGGAACTTGTTTTTAAACCCACGCCCTAGTCAGTGACAAGGAGTATCCACGCCATGACACACCGACTTGTTTTCGTATTCTCGGCCGCATTGCTTCTTGCCGGCCTTGCGACTGCCGACAATAGGGACGCCGCGACGACCAGCAAGGCGCCACGCGCCGCCGACGGGCATCCTGACCTGAACGGGATCTGGGCCTATGCGATCGATCTGCCTCCTGTAACTCTGAAGAAGGTGATCGACGGAAAAGTTTCAAACACGGAAATCGACCAGAGCGCGGCCAAACCAGCAAAAAGGCCCGTGCCGGGTGCGTTGCCTTCGACTCCAGAGCCAAACTACAAACCTGAGCTCCGGGAAAAAGTGAAAGATCTCTTTGACAACGAGAGCAAGACGGACGAAGTGTTCTACTGCGGCAAGCCCGGCGTTCCGCGCATCGGTCCGCCGCGCAGGATCATTCAATTGCCGACCGAGATGGTTTTCCTCTACGAAGACGTATCGGGAGATCCCTACCGCATCATTCCCACCGATGGCCGCGCGCACCGCAAGGGTGCGAACCCCTCCTACTACGGAGATTCCGTTGCGCATTGGGAGGGAGATACGCTGGTGGTGGACGTTACCAATTTCGTGGAGAATGGCTGGTTCGGCGAAGGCGGGTATTTTCATACAGACGCGATGCACGTCACCGAGCGGTTGTGGCGCGACGGCGAAAATCTGATCTGGCAAGCCTCGGTGGACGATCCGAAGGTGCTTGCGTCGCCCTGGACCATGCCCCCTCGCGTGATTACGCCGTCCGAAGATCCTCTGGAGGAATCGCCTCCGTGCGTCGAGGACGATGGCCACCGGCTTTTGAACTCCGATCATCACCAACAACGCTAGCTTCATATTTCCATTCGAGCCAACTTCAACCCGATTTTTCGGGAGGAAGCGCCATTGCAGTCCAGTTCGCTCCGGGACGAGCTGCGATTGACCCGCGAGTGTGCCGGGCGTATGGTCGTGTGGTGAGATGAAATGGAATGCGAAGGCCGCAATTTGGACGATGAGAGATCTTCTAAAACGTTACGCTAAATTAGCTGTCGGAAAACCGTTCTCGCCGGGCTTGCTGAACATTCTGGTGACTTCGGTGTGCGACATGCGCTGCACGCACTGTTTTTTCACCGAACAGCTCGATGACGTCCCGCGCAAAAAGCTGCAAATGACCACGCGCGAGATTGAAACGATCTCCGAAACGCTCGGCGGAAATCTTGGCGTCTTGGTTCTCGCCGGCGGCGAACCGTTCACGCGGAAGGACCTGCCGGAAATCGCGCGCGCCTTTTACAAAAACAACAAGCTCGAATCGGTTTACATCACCTCCAACGGCCAAATTCAGAAGCGAATCCTTCCCGATGTCACCCGAATTCTGCAAGAATGCCCGCGATTAAATGTCACCGTGGCCCTTGGCATCGACGGGCTGAAAGAGCAGCACGACAAGATTCGCCAGAAACCCGGCTCGTGGGACATCGTCATTGACACCGCGCGCCGGCTGCAGGCCATGAAGAAGGAATACCCCCGCCTCGACGTGCAAACCTGCACCTGTTTCATGAACTCGAATCAGGACACGATTTTTGAATGGTACGATTTTGTGAAATATCAGTTGAAGCCGGACAAAGTAAATTTCAACTACATCCGTCCTCCCGCGGCCGATTCCAAGGAATTGGAAATTGACGGCGCGCGATATGCCAGGCTCGCCGCCCTGATTGATGAAGACTCGCGACGCGGCGCAATCAAAAATCACTACTCCGGCGACACTGGCTTCTTCAAAGCCGCTCTGGACATATATATGCACGGCCTGATCGCTAGGACCCAGGAGACGCAGAAGGCGCAGCTGACGTGTTACGCCGGAACGGCCGGCGGCGTGATCTACGACGAGGGCACAGTCTCGTCCTGCGAAAATCTGGAACCGGTCGGCAATTTGCGGGATTACGATTGGAATTTCCAGAAACTCTGGTTCTCTCCCGCCATGCAGGCGCGCCGTAAAAAGGCGGCGGATGGCTGCTTCTGCACGCACGAATCAAATTGCTACTACCCGTCGCTGCCGTACAACCCGAAACATCTGATTCAGATCAAAAAGCTGGAAAGAGAAATGAAGCAGGCATGGATAGGAATAGACCGCACGGCATAGCGCGTGAATGGCGCCGCCAACAAACACTCCTCGCAAATGGATGAACACTTCCGGCAATATCGGATAGTAGCCAGGTTTTTCGTAGCGCCGGCGTCCCGCCGGCAGTCTTTCAATTTTCAACGCGTGGTAAATCTGCCGGCGGGACGCCAGCGCTACGCGTCCCTCGTCAATTCGTAGAACGAAGGGAAGTGCGAATCGCGTGATCGAGACCCAAGTCCTCATCGTCGGCGCGGGACCCGTGGGCCTCACTCTCGCTCTTGATCTGGGCCGCCGGGGCGTGCGTTGCACGCTGATCGAGCGCAGCAAAACCTCGATCCAGCTTCCGAAGATGGAGCGCTGCAACGCGCGAACCATGGAGATCTACCGCCGGCTGGGCATCGCCGAACAGGTGCGAGATGCCGGCCTGCCCCGCAGCGCGCCCATGGATGTTTTTCTGGCGCTCTCCATGGCGAGTCCTCCGCTCGTGCATTTGCCGTGTCCCTCGGTGGCAGAGGCCACCGCCGAAATCGCGGCGCACAATGACGGCGGCCTCCTCGAACCGTATCAGCTGATCTCGCAATACACTCTGGAGCCGCTGCTGCGATCGATCGTCGAGAAGCTCCCCAATGTAACCGTTCGCTTCGGCTGCGAACTAATTTCATTCACGCAAGACGCCAACTCAGTGACCGCGATCGTGCAACCGAATGACGCCGCGCAGGAAACGATGCGTGCCTCGTATCTGGTCGGCTGCGACGGCGGCTCCAGCACAGTCCGGAAACAGCTTGGCATTCCATTGCAGGGCGAAGGCAACATCCGGAAGCTGCGCCAAGCTCTATTCCATTGTGACGATCTCTACGAACGCATCCCCATGGGCAAGGGACGCCACTACCACATCGCTGAAGGACCGTTGTTCCCGTTCATCATCCTGCAAGACAGCACTCGCCACTGGACCCTGCACGCAGCCGCCTCCAGTGACGCGGAAATGGCCGAAATTTTCAAGAAGTCGCTGGCCATGCCGATCGAGTTCGAAATGCTTTCCGTCAATGAATGGACGCAGCATCTGCTGTGCGCGGAGCGTTACGGCGAAGGCCGCGTTTTCGTCGCGGGAGACGCGGCGCATCTGGTCATTCCGACGGGCGGTCTCGGTATGAACACCGGCGTGGGCGATGCCGTCGATCTTTCCTGGAAATTGGCCGCGATGCTGGCGGGATGGGGCGGCCCACAGCTGCTTGCATCTTACGAAGCTGAGCGCAGGCCAATCGGCTTGCGCAATGTGAAGGCTTCCCGCGCCGCGATGACCGGGCGGCAGGGCTGGCGCGCGGCCTATCACCCCAATATCAGAGACAACACGCCCGAGGGCCGGGCTACGCGAGCCGAGATGGCCGCGCTCTTCGACATCGAACAGCGTAAAGTGACGGAGATTTCCGGAATCGAGGCGGGCTACCGCTACGTGGACTCACCAATTATTTGCCGAGAGAATGGCGATGGTCCCGACCCGGACATTCCCTTTTATATCCCGACGACGTGGCCCGGCGCGCGCCTCCCGCATGTGTGGCTGAGCGACGGCGCGGCACTGCACGATCGCCTTGGCGCGGGGCATACGTTGCTCCGCCTCGGCGGAACGCATGCGGATACTTCAAGCCTGGAACGATCCTTTCGAGAAATCCGCGCGCCGCTCGATGTAGTTGAGGTTCACGGAGAGAGGCCGCGCGAAATCTACCAATTCGATCTGCTTCTCGTGAGGCCTGATTTGCACGTGGTCTGGCGCGGCAATGAGCTTCCTCAAGATGCCGCAAAGATTGCGATGGTCGCCACAGGGCGCTTTCCCTCCCGCCGCTAAATCCTAAGCCAAAGTAGTTATTGATTCCAACGATGGTCAGATCGGGTTCTTATGCCCCCCAAAGACCCTATGTCTCCTGCAACTTGTTCATTCAGAATAACTTAGTAACTGCCGTACTGGGACCCCAGTACCTCACATATTGGGCCATGCTGCCCATTGAGCTAGTCGCTGTTCATTGCGAGTATTGATCGTAAGGTGCCGCAAGGGACGAGGTAAGAGAAACTAACGTGCGTGGGAGGATGTGCCAAAACATGGAAGATACTCAGGTGAAAACAAGTTCTGAACGTCAGCCCAAAGATACGTCCGTTCAAGCGCCAAAATCGAAATCCAGATTCGACGATGCCGAGTATGCACGGTGGTCGGAGAAGCTCCGGGCCAGCCGCTCCAAGAAATAAGGAACGAGAATAGGAAGCCGCGATTCGGAGTACCCTCATTCCAGGAAGAGAACTTCTCGGGCGTTATCCGGCTTGCGCAGCGATGGCTGTAATTTCTCCATTTGAGCGCCGTCTGGTGACCGCCCGGCCAAAACTCCACGGTTGCACGGGACCGGGATTCAGTTTCGCGGTGTGAGGATCTGATCCAGACTCGCAGCCGCACTACCCTCGCGTTCCAAGTGGGGGTAGCGAAGTCCGTCGTAATACTCGATCTTGACGGTGCGGTAGCGATCGCCATTCTTAACGAGAAGCTCGATCGCGGCCTTAGTCTTGCTCGCATCTTTGATCGCGCTCTTAAGCTGGTCGGCGTCCAATGCAATCCCGTTGACCGCGATAATTTGCGTGCCGACCGTCAGCCCGATCTTGTAAGCAGGCCCCTCCCACAGCACGTCGCTGAGCTTTCCTTCTGCGGCGATCGTCATCCCAAGCGAATAGGTCAAGTCCGTGACCTTGCGGCGCACCTCGGCATCCTTGAAATAACTGGACGGTGTGTCCGTGTACACCAGCTTGTAACCGCCACGCGCAATGCCATCCAAGGGCGCTC
This sequence comes from uncultured Acidobacteriota bacterium, assembly GCA_963768275.1. Classification (GTDB taxonomy): domain Bacteria; phylum Acidobacteriota; class Terriglobia; order Acidiferrales; family UBA7541; genus Palsa-360. Next base: position 283,301 of record CAVYHH010000021.1, on the reverse strand, counting down.
CCGGGCCATGACCATCCAACCGCGCGCGCAGGAATGTGGCCCAGTCGTACGGCTGCACGACGTTCAGCGCTTTCACCACGTCCTCGAACACATACGTGGACGGAACGAAGCTGCCGTCGTTTACGCCAAAAAAAGCCTTGGCGAAATCGTCCAGAGACCGTTGCCCGCCGGACTTCTCGCGGATTAATGTGTCCGCGTCGAGCCACATTAACTGGCCTTCGGAATAATAATCTTCGCTGCGCTCCCAGCTTCTCCAGGGAAGGGGCCGGCGCATGGCAGCGATGGGGTCGTTGGTGGTGTCCTGCATCGCTCGCCATTCGCGGCCCACGCGGTGATCGTAGACGGCCGCAGTCGTTGCGATGGCATCAAGGGTTTGTTGCTTGGTCAGAAGTCCCGCGCGCGCTGACAGAACGAAACCCCAGTACTGAGTTTGGCCTTCGTAAACCCACAGCAGGCTGTCGCGCATCGGCACATTGAAGTTCGGCGTCCACAGGTCCGCCGGGCGCCGGAACTTGCCGTTCCACGAATGCGTGTATTCGTGCGGCAGCAGATCGCGGGCGTCGGCGTTCTTATCCCATTCGGTGAAGTAGGTCAGGACAGTGCCGTTCTCGCTCGATTGATGATGCTCCAGGCCGATGCCTCCCATGTGGTCGGTGAGAGCGAGGAGGAAATCATAATGATCGTAATGGTGCGAGCCGTAAAGTTTGTAGGCTTGCTGCACGAGCGCGCGGTGCGCTTCCAACTGCTCGGGTTTCACCTCCAACAGATCCGCCCGGTCGGCGACGATGTTCAAATGAACGGGTGCGCGGCCCCCTGGGTCCAGGTCCAGGCGCTTGAAATAGCGGCCCGCGAAGATCGGCGAATCCACAAGAGTGTCGAAGGACACTGGCTTGAACGTAGTGACGCCGCCATTGTTCGCAGCGGTTTCCAGGGCGGTTGCAAATTGCCAGCCTTCAGGGAATCGGACGCTGGGCTCCACCATGATTTGGCGGGCAAAATAGCCGGCAGGGTAGAGGGCTACGGCCGTCCATTGCAAATTCAACATGTCCGGCGTCATCACCACGCGGCCTTCGTTGGTATCGGTTGGCGAAGTGAATTGGAAGCTGACATCGAGCTGCGTCGCGCCCGCGGGCACGTCAACATGGAACGCGAACACATCCACCGGATCGCGCACCCATGGCACGCGAGCGCCGTTGGCTTGGATCATGAGCCCCGCAAGTTTGTCGACTCGTCCCGACGGGGCATGATTGCCGGGCGTCCACTGGGGATACAGGAGCACCATGGACTCGCCGGCACGCACCGGCATGGTTTCTTGAACGTTGAAGATGCGCCGCTCGATATCGGTGGCGTCCACACTCAAACGGATCGCGCCAAGGTACGGAGTGTCCCTCGGCGCGGCAATCTGTGCCGGCATAGGCAGGGGCTGAGGTCCCGTCGATTGTGCGGAACCACCGCCTGCGCTCAACACGAGAGCGCACCAAATTGGGAAGATACTGTAGAGTGATTTACTTTTCGGCATGCCATAACCCACGCCAATTTGTAATGTGAATGCATATTGTATGCAGGAGCAAATGTGATGTTACACCGGCACGCGATATCGGATACAAGAGTTTTGTTTCTTGACCATACGAACAGTCAGGATGCGTCTCGCTTTTTCTGCTACCAACCAGAAGCCATCTCAAAAATGGGCTTTGTGGGTCGCGGCTTCAGCCGCGACATTAAAACACCAAGGAAATATGGGCTTTAGCCCCTGACGGGCTGTCGAGTTTAGATGGCTGTTTATTTGTGAGATTTCAAGCCCCACATATAGGACTTCAGTTGCCGCGGAATCTGCACGCGTGTACGATGCGTGCCATCGAAACGATGGAGGTTGGAAGATGGCCGGCTATCAATGGGCGTGGAGCCGGTTCCGGATTCTTCGCATCACTTTCTTCCTCTTGTTGATCGTCGGGTTCTCGCCCCTCGTTCCAACCAGCCTCGCCCAACATTACCTGATCATCGAAAGTCTTTGGGGTGTGACGCTCGTTTTGCTGGGCCTATACCTTTGGAAGTGGAAATGCCCCAGGTGCCGAAAGCGCTTCGCCGGCAAGACAAGGAAATGGCTGCTTCTCCCTCAGCAGTGCGCAAACTGTGGGCTCCCAAAGAACTCGGTCAATCCTGCCGCCGCGCCGGGTGCGGCTCGTACTCCTGCCGCAAGGAGCCCTGACCGATAAGCGGCCAAGCCTACGCGTGGGCGCGTTATGAATGGCTTTGCAATCCTTGGCTGTTCGATGCTGTCGAGACTGGAAAAAAGTCGCTATTGGGTGCCGAACCGCAATAAGATTTCGGTAGAAGGCGAGATGAAAATCAAACGTAAAAAAGAGTGGTTCGACGACGACTCGTTCTGGCGCCAACTGTACCCATTCATGTTCCCAGAAAAGCGGATCGCCGATGCGGAAGAACAAATGACGAAGGCACTGGCGCTCACCAAACCCGCCGGCAAATCCGTTCTCGACCTATGCTGCGGTCCGGGCAGATGCACAATTGCACTGGCAAAAAAGGGCTTCACGGTCACTGGCGTCGACAGAACGAAATACCTCATGGACAAGGCGCGGGCCAAAGCCAGCGCCGCACACGTCAAGATCGAGTGGGTCCGGAAAGACATGCGAGATTTTGTGCGTCCGAATTCTTTCGATTTAGTGCTCAGTATGTGGACATCCTTTGGGTATTTCGACGATAAGCGAGAAGATGTGATCGTATTGGAGAACATGTTTACGTCGCTTCAGCCGGGAGGAGCCTGCCTGATCGATGTCCTCGGAAAGGAACGTCTTGCGAAAATACTTGTCTCGACGACATCTACTCCTCTGCCGGGCGGGTCCATGTTGGTCGAGCGACGCGACGTTTTCGATGATTGGACTCGCGTGCGAAACGAATGGCTTCTTATTCGGAATGGCAAGGTGAGGAGCTTCAAATTTCATCATACGATTTATTCTGGTTTAGAGCTGCGGGAACGATTGGAGCGCGCAGGATTCGTTGGCGTAACCCTGTACGGGAATCTGGACGGTGACGAGTACGGTCCCAATGCCGAGCGCTTAGTAGCCGTCGGCCGGAAACCAGCGCGCGCCTAGCCCAGATCCATTTTCGCCAATGATGGCTGGTTCGTTTCCACTTCTCGTGAATGCTTGCGCTCCCTGCCGTCTGTGTGATTTGCTTCTTCTCGATTTCTTCTTGAGGTCCCGATGCACAAGACCATCATCGAGCCGTTTCGCATTAAAAGCGTTGAACCGCTTCGTCGCACTACGCCCGAAGAGCGCCGCCGATTGCTCGAGCAGGCGGGTTACAACCTATTCTCCATTTCGTCGGATTCCATTCTGATTGACTTGCTGACGGATTCTGGCACGGCCGCGATGTCCACGGAGCAGTGGGCCGCCATGATGCGGGGCGATGAATCTTACGCCGGTTCGCCGAGCTTTGAGCGGTTCCGCGCGTCCGTGCAAAGTATTTTCGGGTTCCGTCACGTCATCCCTACGCATCAAGGGCGCGCCGCGGAACACATTCTGTTCACCGTAATGTGCCGGAAGGGCAGCATCGTCCCGAACAATACGCACTTCGATACGACGCGCGCGAATTGCGAATTTCGCGGCGCCGAAGCTGTTGACCTGCCGATTCCGGAAGCGCGCGAGCCGTCTCTCGTTCATCCGTTCAAGGGCAATATGGATACTGGTCGGCTCGAAGCTTTGATCGGACGCGAAGGGCGCGAGCGCATTCCTCTGGTGATGCTGACGATTACCAACAACTCCGGCGGCGGACAACCCGTATCGATGGCCAACATCCGGGCAGTAAAAGCGATCTGCGCGAAACATTCCATTCCTCTCTATATCGACGCCTGCCGATTTGCGGAGAACGCTTATTTCATCAAGTTGCATGAGCCAGGCTACGCGGACAAGACGCCGCGCGAGATCGCCCAGGAGATATTCACCCATGCGGACGGATGCACCATGTCGGCAAAGAAAGACGGCCTCGCGAACATCGGCGGATTTCTGGGCACAAACGACGACCTAATTGCGCAACAGCAAAAGGACCTGCTGATCCTCACCGAAGGTTTCCCCACATACGGCGGGCTTGCCGGCCGCGACCTCGAAGCGATCGCCGTTGGGCTGAACGAGGCGCTCGACGAGGATTACCTGAGCTACCGCATTGCTTCGACGGCCTACCTTGCCGAGCACATTTCCCGCGAAGGGGTTCCGATCATTCAGCCTCCGGGTGGCCATGCGGTGTATATCGACGCTCGGGCGTTCCTTCCGCAGATTCCACCGTCCCGATTTCCCGGCGTAGCGCTCGCCGCGGCGCTTTATGTCGAGGGAGGAATCCGATCCGTGGAGATCGGGACGCTCATGTTCGGCGAGCACGCCACGATGGACTTGGTGCGCCTGGCAATCCCGCGTCGCGTCTACACGCAAAGCCACATCGACTACGTCGTCGAAGTGATCCTGGAGGTCTGGCGCCGCCGTTCTGAAATCCATGGCCTGGAAATTACGTTCGAGGCGCCCTTCCTCCGCCACTTTACCGCTCGATTTCGGCCATCTTCCACCTGATGATTTTTCGATACTGCAACATGAACACGCGTCCGCACTCGCAGTAATCCATCAACCGATTCTTCAGGCTTCAGCCCTTGAAGTTGTTCTCTCATTGATTTGAATTCAGGAAGGGCTCGTTCGCGAAGCAAAGAAATGACTTAGACTACCAACTTCCGATAACAGAACTTCATAGGACTTAGCCCACTAGTCGGTCCAAGGTGATTCCGGAGCTATGCCATTTTCTGGCATTGGCCAATGACCAATTTTGACTGAAGTTCTGCCTTGTCTTGTTTACGTCTGACCCGGTCAACATCAAATACGGCCAAAGAATTCATGTAACTCACTGAACATAAGCAAGATACGCAGATTGTGCTCAACTCGGAACTATTCCGGCGACCGCTGGCCAAATACGTGCTCCTTTACTTGGGAGCCAAAAGTGTAGCGCCAGTCACAATAACCCTAAATCACGAGCAAGAAGGATCCCTGTGAATCATACCCGCAAACAGAAGGGCTTTTCGTTAATTGAATTGTTGATCGTCGTTGCGGTCATTTTGATCATCGCGGCCATTGCCATCCCGAACCTGCTGCGTTCCAAGATTGCGGCCAATGAGGCGTCCGCCGTCGCTTCCATGCGCGCCTACAACACTTCGATCGTGGCTTACGAGACGACCTACGTTACCGCTCCCACGACGGACCTTTCCGCACTCGGCCCCTCGACCACGCCGTCTTCCACCGCGGCGGATCTGCTTGACAACCTGCTTGGCGTCGCCGCTCCGGTCAAGAGCGGATACGCTTTCACGTATACGCCAGGCGCGGCATCCGCGAGCGGCACAATCGCCTCATACTCAATTATCGCCGCCCCCCTGTCTGCAGGGACGGGACAGCGGCAGTTCTTCACGGACGAAACTGGTGTGATTCGCCAAACCACGGATGGTTCAGCTCCATCCGCTACCAGCACTCCGATCGGCTAGTTCCTAGAAGCAGTTCACCTTGGGGAGAAAAGCAAACGCTTTTCTCCCCCATTTTATTGAGTACGAGATTCCTTCCTCCCTGAAACAGCCCTCGGAAAACTGCGCACGAGCCTTCAAAAGAATAGCCGGAATCCGTCCCTCGCCCGCGTCAGAAACATCGCGATTTCGAGCTTTTGCACCCTCATCTTGACGTTGACGCGACACGGGGTGTCGGAGTAAGTTGCCCGCAAATGTAAATGAGAATGTTTGTATCCTGACGATCCGGCGAGAATTTGCGGCGTGTTTGCGATCACAGGACTCAGAATTCTCCCGGATCGCGCTGACCAAGGAAATGAGTTACGCAAATGGCACTGCTTTGGGGAGAAAAATCATGAAGAATCGCGCGTCTCGCCAGCATATGTCTTCCCATTCAGCGGGAAGTGTCAGTTCAGGCAAAAAGCGGGGAGTGTTGCTCACGCGCCTCATCGCTGGGCTGTTCGTATTGCTTGGCTTTGGAGCGGTTCCGGCGGGTGCGGCGGATTGTTCAAACCTGCTCGGATTGAAGCTGAAGGACACCGTCATCACCGAGGCAACCGTCGTTGCGGCAAGAGGTGATGTGCCGGAATACTGCCGTGTGCAGGGCGGGCTCGAGACCGTGATCCTGTTCGAGGTGGCGCTCCCCACCAAGGCATGGAACAACAAATTCTTCTACGTTGGAGGGGCCGGGTATAACGGATCGGTTCCGGAACTCACCGACGCGCTAGCGAGGGGTTACGCCGCAGCCGGGTCGGATACGGGACATCGCGGCTTCCACTGGGATGCGTCGGCGATGTACGGCAATCCGCAATCGCAAGTGAACTACGCGCATCGCGCCACTCACCTGGTGGCGCTACTGGCGAAGGAAGTCGTCAAGGCATACTACGGCACGCCGGCCCGGCATTCCTATTTTTGCGGATGTTCGAACGGCGGCAAGATGGCGCTCATGGAAGTGCAGCGGTATCCGGAGGATTTCGAAGGCGTTGTCGCTGGTGGCGCCGTAGTCGATCGAACCAAGGCGATGATTATGTTTGATTGGACCCAGCGCGCTCTCCTCGGTTCCGAGATTCCCCCGTACAAGATCCCCGCGATGGAAAAAGCAACGCTGGCCGCGTGCGACGCCAAGGATGGCCTGGCTGACGGCCTGATTGACCGTCCCGACAAATGTGAGTTCGATCCGAAAGTTTTGACCTGCCAGGGCGCGGATGGTCCTAATTGCCTGACAACAAAACAAGCGACGGCGTGGCAAAAGATCCTCAGCGGTCCGGTAAACTCCGCCGGAAAGCGATTGTATGTTGGATACTCGCCGGGGCATGAAGGTGATTACCCGTCCTACATAACCGGTGTCGGAACGATGCACGGATATCCCTCCAGCAATTTCATGTACATGGACAGTTTCATGCGCTGGATCGTCTTTGGCCCGAAATTCGATTCCGTCAGGAATTTCGATTACGACAAGAATCCGGAGTCGCTCGTGCCGTTTGAGAAAGATCAGGACGCCGACAACACCGATTTATCCGGATTCAAAGCTCATGGCGGGAAACTGATTCTGTACAACGGCTGGGCGGATCATTCGACGCCTCCGCTCCGAACCGTTCAGTACTACAACGATGTACGCCAGAAAAATGGCGAGGACACCGGCGAATTTGTTCGTCTCTTCATGATGCCGGGCCTGTATCACTGCAACGGAGGGCCCGGGCCGAACACCTTCGGCGGACTCGGCCAAAAGGGATACAAGAGAAACGACCCCGAAAGCGACATCATCGGCGCGCTCGACCGCTGGGTTGAACAGGGCGTTGCCCCTGCGAAGCTCATCGCCACGAAATACAAGGACGATGATCCGAGACAAGGCGTGGCGCGTACGCGTCCGGTATGTCCGTATCCCCAGGTCGCGGCGTACAAAGGTACGGGAAGCGTGGATGACGCAGCGAATTTCGCATGCGCCAGCACCAGGTAGCTGGAACGATCTATTTCGTCAGGTGGCTCCATTCCGCCTGCCACTTGGCCCTCAACGCGGCGCGGTCGACTTCCTGTCCCCGCAGGTAGACTTTGTTGATCCGCCGCGTGTTGCCGATTTTCTCCAGGGGATTCGCGTCGAGGACGATGAAATCGGCGCTCTTGCCCGCCGCCACCATCCCGGAATTGAAATGCGCGGTTTTGGCCGCATCTCGCGTCGCCGCGACGATCGTCTCCATCGGCGTCATGCCCATCGCCACCATGCTTTCCAAATCCAGGTGGTTGAAATAGCCGATCAGGAAACGGCTCTGCCCGGTGTCAGTGCCCGTAACGACCCGCATTCCCGCCGCTCGAAGCCTCATAACGCTGCCCGCCTGCACCTCGAAATCCTTGCGGGCAAGTTCGACATCGTCTGGCGTCATCTTCTTCAGCGGTTCGCCCCAGTATTCTTCAATCCGTTGCAGAGAATAGGTATCCCGCAATAGAGGGTCGTCGAGCCATACCGGTCGTCCGCCACCCTGCGTGTTCATCCAAGCCGTAATCAGCGCGGGCGTCATCCAGATGTTCGGCCGGTCGTTTTTGGCGATGCGCTGCTTGACGATTGCAATCAATTCGTCGTCGGCTGCTTCACCGCCGCGAACCGGCACGTGAAGCCATCCCTCGACGCCCGCGCGCATCAGTTCCTTGGCATCCGCCAGGGTGACGTTGTGGACTCCGACGGGGACATTGCTCTTGTGCGCCTCCTCGATGATCGCTCGATAGAGAACGGGCGTCAGCGTAGGCTTGGTTCCGGCTCTGTTGTCCACCCAGATCTTGATGAATTCTGGTTGCATGCGAACATAGTCCTGAACGGCCGCTCGAGCCTCCTCCACCGTGGTGACCGGATAGGACACGTCTACTCTTGATGGGTGGCCCTGGGCCCCCGATCCGGGCCACGCGATCCCTGTGCCCGCCGTGCGAAACAGCGCCGCATTGGGGATGATCTGTTCCCGCACCTGCAATGGCACGTCTCCCCAATTCGTCCTGCCGCCATGCAGATCGGAACGGTCTTCCAGATCGCCCACGCCGACGGCCCCGCCGACACCGTTGTAGGCGAGTCGCTCCAGGTGGTCGATGAGATTCTCGCGCGTGAAAAATTCCTTCGCCATGGTTCCTTCCGCTACGTGCTGGAACCCGAAGTGGCCGTGAAGATCGATCATCGCCGGCATGACGGTCTTGCCCGTCAGATCGACGTGCACAGCCCCGGCCGGGACCTGCAGCTGACCTCGCCGGCCGACCCGAGTGAACAGGTCGTTCTCGACAAGGAACGCGGAGTTTTCAATGGCCGCGCTGCCGTCGCCCGTAATGAGCCGCGCTCCTTCGAACACCGTAACGCCGGCCTTGCGGGTCTGGCCGTCAACCCGCCGGGACCAACCCACCGCCAAGAACAGACTAGCCACGACGAGCAGACAGAATGTCGTCCACTTCACACGAAGCATAGAGGCCTCCCAAAGTAGTCTGGTTCGAAAGTGGAGCAAGAGTACCATGCGTCTGAGTGGCTAATGCAAGAGCCGCCTTTGGGTCTCAATTGCAGGGATTGCCTGTTCTGGCCCCTGGGCGATAAATTATGCCTGCTGCTTGGAATCCTGGCCTGAATCCCCTTCACAACTGCTTTATTCATTCGGACCTAACTCGAAGTTGCGAGGCCCGCCGGGATATAGGTATTTAGGGCCTGGCCCAAAATGGGACAAGGGGTTCTAGCCCCGTGCCATGAGTCACAGCCTCCGGTGATGTAAGTCACTGAGATAGGTTTGCAGCTGGAGCATCGTGAGCAGGTGAAAGGCATGTGAGAAATCGGAAGTTGTGAGGTGAAAACCATGAGTACCTTAGCAACTATGCTGACGTACCTGTTGATTGCTGGTGGCGCGGCCAGCGCGGTTTTGGTGGTTCTGGTAATCTACGGAAACGTCCTGGACACCAGGGCGGATGAAGAGATTTATCTGAACAAGACCGAAGAAAAAATGATGGCCAGCGAGCAGCCCGAACTGATTCGCAAAATGAATCGTCTCTCGCGAGTTATCATGGTCCTGGCGGTCACAGCAGGTGTGTTGTTGCTGGCAAGCGCCGGCGTCTGGGTTTGGATAGGACTTCACAGATCGTAGGTTGCAAAGACGATGCTTGGCAGTGTACGTGCCTGTACCAGGTCACTGCGGAAGGGCGGGGTTGTGGGACACCCGCCGCCCCCAGTGAGGGAGGACGTCGATGGCATTCGACAAAAAGGAAATGATCGAGCAGTTGAAGTTTGAAATTCAGATGATTGAAAAGGGGCGATATTACCCCTCTGTCCGGGAACCCCGCCAAGATCCGGAAATCTTCCGCGACTCGATCACCTGCCTGAACGTTGGCCTTGAGGAAAAGGAGCATCCTTGCTCGAGTTGCTTCTTGAGCGAGTTTGCGCCTCCAGAACTGCGCAACTCGCAAGGCGACATCTGCCATAAGATCCCGCTCAACGAAAAGGGTGACACCGTCGAGTCGCTCAAGGCTGAAGACGATCCATACAAACTCCAGGCCACGGTTTTAGGCTGGTTAAAGAAAACCGTTGCAAAATTGGAAAAAGAAGTCGCGATCAATCAATAGGTAGGTGTCGCGAACCTTTGTGGCACAAGACGATCTCAGAACAATCAGCGAAGGAAACCTGCGCTTTCGCACTCAAGCCGGTCAAGGAAATGTCCCAAAATCAACCTGAGTGAACAGTGTTTCTGCGCTCTTCGAACACCCTTTCGCCCAGCTATTGCTAGCAACTCCCAAGAAACAAGTTGGTTTCTATCGCTTTATTTCGACAAGTAAGCCCTAGTTGCGGGAGAGATAGCGGTCGAAAAAACGGAGGAACGACTTGACCCCCACCAGCCACGCGATGCCCGCCAGTCCGAGCATTATAGAGGAAAGCAGTCCGAAACCGGCCGCCACGCGCCCTATCAGGAACTTCATTTGCGGCATGCCAAGTATCGCGAGAGCGATCAAGGTCCAGCCGAAAGCCCTGCTAGTCCAAAGGGCCGAGCTGAATACTATGCGCTCATGCTTGGTCGACATCTTCAGTGCCTTTCGCAAATTCGGAAATGGCTGCCCGCCGAGCCCTTAGAGCCAGATGGTTCACGCGGCTCACTGCAACAGCGACGACCTCAAAGATCTCGTTCCGCCTTACAGACTTGCATAAGTGATCTTGGGCTTGATACTGATCACGTGGATTGCTTTTGCTTCTTTATCGTACCTTCCGGTTACGGTCACTTCTTGACCTGCAAAAGCTTCGGGTTGCAGTTGATCGTCCAGGTTGTAAATGTGCTTGGTCTCAGAGTTGTAGAGCACGAATTGCGCGCCCTCGATTTTGACGCACGTGAGGATGCAGCTTTTCTCGCTTCTGGTTATCTGGAGGTAGTGGCCTTGCGCACAGAAGCTATCCGTAATCTCACCGGTGAAGATTTCGCCGTTTCGAACGGAAAAGCTGGGAGTCTTTTGCGCAGAGAGGCCGCCGGCCAATAGCAGCACGCCTGCCATGGCGATCGCAGCTGTTTTCATAGGACCCTCCTGGTGGTTCCGGATTACTGCCCAACATAGGTAAACCATCTGCTATAAATAGCAAAAGCGCAGTGAGCCCTGTCACGTCTCGTTGTGAGCGCGATCACGTTTATTCCGATTTGCAGGCAGATCAAGCCGAAGGGAGGGGCAACAGATGAACCTTGTTTGCTCCCACGCTGATGCCTTCCATCGGCCCCCCGAGATCGAGCCAACTTTAGGTGTCTCTCCATTTCGGGCCGGTTCTTCTCAAGCGTCTTCGTGGCTTTCTGCGCATTGTCAACGCGCGGCACCCTGCGTGATAATCATCCCCATGACATCGACGACAGCGTTTTCCAAAGGCCAGTTTGTTGCGACTCCTGAATTTGAAAAGAATCTCGACCGCCTAGCCGAAGTCGCGGTGCGCGCCGGACTGGGCCTCGCGCCCGGTCAAGAGATGGTGATGACCGCTACGCTGGATGCGGTCCAGCTGGCGCGCCGCATCACGGAGCATGCTTATAGGGCGGGCGCCTCCCTTGTCACCACGTTGTTTACCGACGAGGAGTCGGCGCTGCTTCGCTTCCGATACGGTGCCGACGCCAGCTTCGACGCCGCCGCGTCGTGGCTCTATGAAGGAATGGCGCAGGCCTACCGCAGCGGCGCGGCGCGGCTGGCAATCACCGGCGGCGATCCTTCTCTGCTCTCGAAGGAAGATCCGGAAAAAGTGAGTCGCGCGAATCGCGCCATGTCGAAAGCGTACCGCCCGGCGCTGGAGCTGATTACGCGCCACGAGATCAACTGGACCATCGTAGCCTGCGCCACTCCCGCGTGGGCGGCGGCAATGTTTCCCGAACTACCGCAGGACGAGGCGCTAGCCCGGCTTTGGGACGCCATCTTCGCCGCGTCACGCGCAGACCAGCTCGATCCAGTCGCCGCATGGAAAAAACATGACGCGAACCTGCATGCGAGCGCCGCACGGCTGAATGAGAAGCGCTATTCGGCGTTGCACTTCCGTGGACCCGGCACGGATCTCCGCGTCGGTCTTGCCGACGATCACCTGTGGCTGGGCGGAGGGACAACAGCAGGAAATGGCCGGTACTGCATTCCCAATATGCCGACCGAGGAGGTTTTCACCACGCCGCACAAAGATCGCGTGGAAGGCAAGGTAACCAGCACCAAGCCTCTGTCGTATCAGGGCACGATGATTGAAGAGATTTCCGTGCGGTTCGAGGCAGGGAAGATTGTGGAGGTCCATGCCGCGCGAGGCAATCAAGTCTTGCAGCGCATGATCGAGACCGACGAAGGAGCGCGGCGGCTCGGCGAAGTTTCTCTCGTGCCGCACTCTTCACCAATTGCGTTGAGCGGATTGCTCTTCATGAACACACTATTCGACGAGAACGCCGCCTGCCACATTGCTCTGGGGCAGGCCTACAGCACATGCTTGAAGGATGGCGACACACTCACTCCGGAACAACTGGCGTCGCGCGGGGCAAACACCAGCCTGATTCATGTCGACTGGATGATCGGATCGAATCGCATTGACGTGGACGGCATCAGCGCGGCAGGTGAGTCGGAGCCCGTGATGCGCGCCGGAGAGTGGGTTTAGAGTTCGCTCTCGGCTGCGAAATTCAAATCTATTTTTCCTGCCCTACTTTTGGTCGGCCTTTTTAGCCCCGTTGAGAAGGGTATCCAAATCCGTACCGATTTGCGAATTGCTGCTGCCGATCTCGACGCCTCCCTTGAAGTAGGCGCCCTCTTCAATCACGATCTTGGCGGTGCTTAGGTCACCCTCGATGGAGGCGCTTTTCACAATGTCAATCCGGTCGCACGCCCTGATATCCCCAATAACTTCGCCTGAGACCATTGCTTCACGGGCCACGATGTCCCCATTGATGTGCGCGCTTGATCCCACCGTAAGCCGAAAACCCCCAACGGAAACCAAGCCCTCAACCTTGCAGTCCAGCCTGAGGTCCTCGTTGCCTGAAATTTCTCCTCGGATGCGCAAACCTGGTCCCAGGTAGGAGGTCGTGCGTCCAATGGAACTCGGAGCGCTTGAAGGTGCGGACGAGCCATACTGTGTATCTTTATTTGTCTGCATCATGCCTTCCCAATGTTCAGCCTAAGACAATCATTATGAAAACTGTAACTCTAGCTTAGGGAGCTGATCCGACGGAGGCAAGGAAGGGTTTCTGTCTGGTTGCCACTTCCGCACCCCTGCCTTAGCCACTTTCCGGTGTGAGGACCTCTCGGGACATGCAGTGCCATCGGGTGTATGCTTTTTCGGTGGTATGAATCCTCTTGATTATCCATTGTGGCTGCGGGCGACGCACTTCTTCAACTTTCTTCTCCTGTCGCTTCTCGTTCGGAGCGGTCTCGAGATCTTGAGCGCGCATCCGAGACTCTACTGGAACGATCACTGTACGCCGGGAAAAGAATGGCTAAAGTTTACAAAAAAACAGAGACCCAAGGACCGGCTTTGGACGGCGAGTGACGAGGAAAGTTCATTCCCCTCCGTGATCGCCCTGCCAGGCCATGAAAATCTCGGTCTCGGACGGCACTGGCACTTTCTCGCGGATTTCGCCTGGCTACTCACAGGTTTAACGTACGTCGTAATGCTGTTTGTCACACCGGAGTGGCGGCGTCTGATCCCGACTTCCTGGCAGATTGTGCCGGACGCATGGCGCGCGCTGGTTACCTATCTCAGCCTTCATATCGTGGAAGCGCCGGGGGCATATAACGCATTACAGCAGTTGAGCTACGCGGCCGTCATATTCTTGCTCGCACCGTTCAGCATCGTGACCGGGATAGCGATGTCCCCAGCGGTCGCCGCCCGTTTTCCGTGGTATATAAAACTCTTCCACGGACGGCAAGGCGCCAGGAGCCTCCATTTTTTGGGTCTTTGCACGTTCCTCATATTCTTCATTGGACACGTCACGAATGTGGCTCTGCATGGTTTCCGGAAAGAGTTGGCGCTGATCGTCCTGGGAGAAACGCAAAGTCCGCATTTAACGCGCGCTCTGGTGATCTGGCTGTCAGGGTTGACTGGTGTCGTAGCCATCCATATCGTGACAACCATATGTTCGTGTCAGCGGCCCCGATTTGTCCAGCGAGCCACCCAGTCGATCACTGACCCGTTGCGCAGAGTGCTTTTCGGCCATGAAATCTCTGCGCAGCATTATTCACATGCGGACATCTCGCCATACTTCTGGGTGAACGGCCGCCCACCGAAAGAGGAAAGTTACCAGGCAATGGCACGCGAACAGTTCGCAAATTACAATCTGGAAATTGGCGGACTGGTTGAAAAGCAACTTCGCCTGACTCTGCAAGACCTTCGCGCAATGCCGAAACAAACTCAAATCACCAAACACTGCTGTATCCAGGGCTGGTCAGGCGTCGCGGAATGGGGTGGTGTATCTCTGCGTCATATCGTTGGACTCTGCCGGCCGCTTCCGTCCGCGCGATACATTGCCATCTACGCGTTCGATAATAAATCCACATCGGAGCCGCACGCGCAAGGACCAGGATATTTCTACGGCACGATCCGCTTGGAGCTGGCGGAAGATCCACAGACGATTCTTGCTTATGACATGAATGGCCAAGCATTGCCGATTTTGCACGGAGCCCCACTTCGACTTCGTGTGGAAACGCAGCTTGGATTCACTATGGTCAAGTACATCCGCGCGATTGAGTTTGTCGAGGATTACAAAAGTATTGGGCAAGGCCAAGGCGGTTGGCGAGAGGACTACCAGTATTTCAGCCAGGAGGCTGGGATCTGATTCAAGATATCCGGATTTAAATCCGACCCGAAAATTGTTGAAACGATTCGCATTCTCCTTTCCCCTGAGAAACGGCCTTTTTGAGAAGTGGCCCGAAAGCAGTGCGGATCAGAAAGCCACATTCCGAGAAGCTTTACCCACACAGGAGCGGAAGAAACCATGCGAAGCGGCCTCACAGAAAATACAAGACTCATCAGCCCAGTTTCTCAGAAAAAGATTTATCTAGACCTGGTCCCGAGCGTCTTCCATGCGGACCAGTGCCGCTTTGAGGGAATGACCTACAATCAAGCTGATGGGAGGAGGGATGAGGCCTTTAGCCTTTCATGAGACTGAGGTATCAGGGGACCGGCACCTCTATATAACGGAACGGTGTTTTCACATCCCTATACCAATGGATCGTGTCGGGAGGCATGATGAACACATCCCCTTCGCTGATCCGATGTGACTCGCCACCTTGGATGGATTGTCCGCCGAACTTGTCGGGGGCGGTAGCTTTAGTCGTGCCACCAACGACCAGCGTCGCAGCCCCACTCACCACATATACGACGGCAGTATAGCCCGTATGGCCGCACCCCTCCGGTTTGCACGCAGCATTCACGGATTCCCGACTGTGCGTGCTCACGTTGTAGGTCCCGATGCTGGACGTGCGGCTCCAGAGAAGGTTGCCGCCTCCATTGGAGAGTGCTTTGGAAAACGATGCGTCCAGTTTCTCGTGATCGAAGATGGTCACAACTCCGGAAGATGAATTTTCCTGTGCGCTTGTCTTGGCATGCCAGGCCGCGCCGATCGCAACGACTGCCAAACCCGTCAGGACGGTCATTCGAACGTTCCCCATAGTTTTCCTGCCTCCATTGGTAATCCGTGCAGAAATTCGGCCTTGTCGTCCCAGGATTGGACTGCAATCGGTGGCCGAATGTCAACTGACCCGGTTTGCCCAACGGAAGATTCAAGGCCGCCGATTTCGACGGCAATATCGGAACTGGATTTGCCGCATTCGAGGTGTGGACTTCGCAGGAATTGTCTCCCTAGAGAATCCAAAGGTGAATGAGGAGTTATGCCATTTTCTGGCGTAGGCGAATGACTAATTTTGACTCAAATTCCGTATTTTGTGACATACATCACACCCGATCAAGCTCGAATACAAACCCCAAAATGCCCGCAATGCACTGACGATAAGTGAGCTGCGAGAATTGTGCCAAAGTGGAATGCATGCAGGGCGAAGTTGGCCTTGAACGTGCTCCTTTACAAGAGCACTACGAGTTTATCCGCAGTCACAAGTAGTTTGCATCGCAAGCTAAAAGGAGCACATTGAAGTACAACAGTAAAGAAAAGGGCTTTTCTTTAATTGAATTGTTGATCGTCGTCGCGATCATTTTGATCATCGCGGCCATCGCCATCCCGAACCTGCTGCGTTCCAAGATGGCGGCCAACGAGGCCTCTGCCGTTGCCTCGCTGCGCACGTATAACACATCGATCGTGGCTTACGAGACTACCTACGCTACAGCTCCCACCACGAACTTTTCCGAACTAGGTCCCTCGACCACGCCTTCTTCCACCGCGGCGGATCTAGTTGACAACCTGCTTGGCATCGCCGCTCCGATCAAGAGCGGGTACGCCTTCACATATACGCCAGGCGGGGCAGCTGCGAATGGCAGCGTCTCGACGTACACGATTATCGCCAACCCGTCCACTCAAAACGTGACCGGTCAGCGGACGTTCTTCACGGACCAGAGTGGTGTGATTCGCCAGAGAACCGATGGCACCACCGCAGCGGCCACCGACACGCCGATCGGCGGCTAGTTCCTGAAAGAAGTTCACTTGGGGGAGAAAGGCAAACGCCTTTCTCCCCCATTTGTTTTTCTAGTTGACATGCGGATCGCGGGCCCGCATTGAACTTGAGTGCTGTGCGAGAGATTCACGAAGGAGATATTGCGACGCCTCAGACCGATCAAGGAATCTGACCTGCCCCTGTTTGTATGCTCTGCTTATCTATTTCAGAATGCGACTTACATCAGGAGAGTTTAGTGAGTGGAGGGTGAGACTTGATGTTTGCGTTACTCGCCCGTTGGCCGCAAAAAATCCAACTATGGTGATCTCCAGGTCCTGAGAAACGGTCTTCTCACCAAGTGACACGGAATGCCATCGTGAGGCAGAAAGCCTTGGCATCCTCTCAGGCTCAACCCAGTCAGGCAAGGAAAACCTATCGCGTCGGCAATATTTGCCGAGGATGACTCACAGGGCGGACGGGGGTGTGCTCCTGCTGGATCAATAGAGCGGCGCCTTGCGCCATCCTCTCCACCGCGTCCGACCCGCAAACGCTGCACCGGCCGTGGATGTCCAACTCAATTTGCGATATGCAGCTCACGCAGAACCATTGTTTCTTCATGGGCTCTCCCAATTGCACCTGACCGTCGAGTAGGTGGCGTCTGTTCTCAAAGCAATGACTGGGCCAAGACCGTGATGAGGATAGCCTTTCTTGACGGCCTGTGTTCTGTAAGTGACAGGCACGCCTCCCGAAAACGCTGGACTTAATCTTCGGCTCCCGTTGGGGTCCTGAATGCCGGCTTTATCCCGCGCTGCCTCGGAACCGGAGACGGTAAATAGTTCCGATCCTACCCATTTCTTACGTCTTGGCTACCGTCTCCTGGGTGGTTCCGGGGATCACCGCGTGCCCGGAAGTGACCCCCCTTGGCTGTGCAACACGGGAATTGGCGATATTCGAGGCAATCGCCCAGCCATTCTCAATTTCCTTCCTAATTCATCTTAGGTATCGGCATGGACGAAATTCTCTATAGTCTGTTTGGAAAAATGGTTTTATAATCTGGGCATCGACATTCTGTGTCGAGAAGGAGGTGATCCAGTGAGGTACGGAACAATTTGATTGAGCTGTAGGGGAGGCGCTTGTGATTCTGCCAGGCGCCTCTCTTTTTTCCTCCTGCGCTCTGTATTGACGAATCCCCCCCTCAACTTTGTGGCTAAGAAAAAACCTCAGCGAGAATCCGACTCACGAGGAGTAATGGATATTCCAATTCCACACGGAATTTTCTGAACGGGAGTTGTTTGTGTGAATTTGAAGGGATGCAGTCCCGGCCGAGTCAAGCTCTTCACAGGTCAGGTAACTTAATGACTGCGCCTCAGCGTGGCACGGCAGGGAGCGCGAACGCGGTGAAGGTCAGTCCCGCCGTGGTGACAACCCATTGCCGGCCATCGAGCATGTAAGTAACGGCGGCTGAGCCCCAGACCTGCGCCCCTACTTGAAACCGCCACAGCTCTTTTCCGGTTGCCCCTTCGAATGCGTAAAAGTAACCGTCGTTGTCGCCGGTAAAAACCAATCCGGATGCGGTTGACATCAAGCCCCCGGTCAAATCAAGAGAGACGCTGGAGGGATACGGGCGGTATTTGTGTTCCCAGCGCCGCTGGCCCGTTGTCGGATCAATCGCCCGCAGCGCGGAAAATTGATCGCGTCCCTCGACGAGACTTCGGCCGCCGCTCGGGACGCGCACTCCCATGCCAATTGGCTCCGTCGGCTTTACTCCCTCCCAAGTTGCACAGGTTTCGTGCGCCGTTACGAAAAACAATCCCAGGTCCGGATCGAACGTCGGGGGCTGGAAGTTTGTGCCGCCGTGATTGTCCGGCAGGCATTTTTCCGCGGTGCCAATGTTGTCGAGAACGATTGGCCTTCCGTCCTTGCCTATTTCCTTGGCCCAATTCGATCCGTCGATGAATGTTTTCGCGACCAGCAATTTCCCGGATTCGCGGTCGAGCGTGTAGAAAAATCCGTAGCGGTTGGCGACCATGATTACTTTGTGAGCCTGGCCGCCGATCTTCAGGTCGGCCTGCACCGGCACATGCGCCGAATCCCAATCATGCACGTCGTGCGGAGTGAATTGGTAATGCCACTTCAGCTTTCCCGTGTCGGGGTCGAGCGCCACGAGCGAACAGGTGTAGAGATTGTCGCCCTCGCGATCGTCGCCGTAATAGTCGGGATTGGGATTGCCCGTGCCGTAGTACACGAGGTTGAGCGCGGGATCGTAACTTCCCGTCACCCAGACCGATCCACCTCCGCGCGCCGCCACATCGGCATTCGGCCATGAATCGCTCCCCGGCTCTCCCGGCATGGGGATCGTGTTGAAGCGCCACAAGCGTTCCCCGGTTCTCGCATCGTACGCATCGAGGTAGCCGCGGGTTGAAAAGTCTCCACCGGCCACGCCGATAATCACTTTATCTTTGATAACGAGCGGCGCAGCGGTTATGGCGTTGGCTTTTTTAAGATCACCGACCACCACGTCCCAGATGACTTCTCCCGTCTTCCGATTCAGCGCCACGAGGTGTGAATCCAGCGTGCCCATGTAGAGCCGATCGCCGAGAATTCCGAATCCACGATTGACCGGTCCGCAACAGACGGAGGCGATAAAATTGGCAGGCAGCCTGCGGCGATAGTTCCAGATCGGACGGCCCGTACGGCCATCAATCGCCCAGGCCTGATTGTTGTTTCCGGTGACGTACAAAATGCCGTCGACGACGAGCGGCGTGTTCTCAATGCCGCGCCCGGGGAGGCCGGGGATATCGGTCTGGAAAATCCATTGCGGGACAAGCCCTGCCACATTTTGCGGCGTCAACTGTTTCAAAGGGCTGTGCCGTTGCCCCGTGTAATCGCCTGAAAACGTCAGCCAGCGCGAAGGGTTCTTCAAACCTCCGAGTAGGTCCTGGTCCGTGATCGGAACAGGAGCCGATTCCTGCTGCCCTGCGAATGCAAGCCCACCGAGCGCAAGGATAAGAGCAGCCACAGAAATCGTCCGACATACCATCATGGTTTTTTTCATAAGGCCTTCCTCACTAGCAAGAAAAGAGGACTAGGCAAAAATGTTAGTCGAGATTCCGAAAGAATATTCCGCCAGAATATCTGATAGGGATCTCTAACTGGCGCATCGTACGCTGCTCCCGCCGCCTGCACAACTAATTTGCCGCCAGTGCTGAGCGCGGCAAGATCGCGTGGGTCCGACTGTTCGCTCATGTCGTCTGACCGCGAAGGCGGTATAGACAACGGCGGCGAAAGGACGCTTTGGACATGGAGTGACGAGTTTCTTGACATGAATTGTCTTTGAAGCTATAGGATTCGCAAGAAGTGTTCCGTAGGGAGGACCCCGATATGAATTCCAAGAGCACGAATCGCAGAGGATTTCTGAAGGGCAGTGCCGCGCTGGCCGGTCTTGCGGTGGGAGCGATGCCCTTCACGCGCGCCCAGACACTTTCGACCGAAACACCTGAAGCGCGTCCGCCCAAGGACCTTTCCTACGGCGAGCGTTCCCGTTTCGAGAACTCCGTACGCACGGTAACTCTTGGAGGGGTCCGCGACATCATTCCAGGTTTGCCGCCGGGCGAGATGGGCCAACGATTGACCCCGCTTCAGGATTCGGTGGGAATTATCACGCCAGCTTCTCTCCATTTTATGACGGGCCGCGGTTCGCGCCTTCCTGACATTGATCCACGCGAACACCGTCTCATGATCCACGGCATGGTGGACCGCCCTTTGGTGTTCACCATGGATGAGTTGAAGCGCCTGCCCTCAGTTTCTCGGATTCATTTTATAGAGTGCGCGGGAAATAGCGGCATGTCGCATTACAAGGCCATGGTGAAAGGACTACAGGTCGCGAATTCCCCGGCACTGACGAAGAGCACGTACGTGATTCAGCAAGTGCACGGCAGAGTCAGCACGAGTGAATGGACGGGAGTGTTGCTGTCCACGCTGCTCAAGGAAGCCGGAGTGCAAAAGAATGCCAGTTGGCTGGTGGCGGAAGGGGCGGACGCGAACCGGCACTCGAAGAGCATACCGCTCGAGAAGGGCCTGGACGACGTGCTGGTGGCGTACAGCCAGAATGGCGAGGCGGTGCGTCCAGAACAGGGTTACCCCTTGCGCCTGGTCGTTCCCGGCTGGGAAGGGGTCAGCAATGTGAAGTACCTGAGAAGCGTCAAGGTGGTGGACAAACCCTACTATCTCAAAGTGGAAACCGCCAACTACACAAATTTAACGCCGGACGGAAAAGCGAGCTGGTACGAATTTCAAGTCGGACCGAAATCCTTAATCACGTACCCATCCGACGCGCACCAGTTGCCCGGACGCGGGTTGTACGAGATTACGGGCTTGGCTTGGTCGGGCCGAGGCGCGATCAGCAGGGTAGAAGTGAGCACCAACGGCGGGCGCACCTGGAAGGAAGCACGGCTCCAGCAGCCCGTTTTTCGAAAGGCGTTTACTCGCTTTCGGCTGGCCTGGAATTGGGACGGAGAAGAGACTCTCATTCAGTCCCGCTGCACGAACGAGTACGGGGACATCCAACCGTCGATGCGAGAGCTAGGCAAGCTGTGGGGCGACAAGAGAGAACCCCAGGTAGCGGGGAGCGAAGTCGAGAAGTTTTGGCAGGATGCGCCCATCATGGAATTTTTCTCGAATCCGATTCAGCCTTGGAAAGTTGCTCGCGACGGGAGCGTTCAAGATGCGCTTTACAAGAGCTAGCCTTTTAGTCCCGGCGATCGCCCTGCTTGCGAGCGGCGCGGCCATGGCGCAGTCGCCCACCTATAAAGTGGGCAGGCCTCCGACGGAAGCGGAATTGCGCGCCTGGGATAACGTCGTCGGCCCGGATGGAAAAGAGCTCCCGCCAGGGGCCGGAACCGCGAAGGAAGGCGCGAAGGTCTACGCAGGAAAATGTTCCTTTTGTCATGGGCCAAGCGGGACCGAAGGTCCGGCCCCGCGTTTGGTAGGCGGCGTCGACACAGTCTCCACCCGCACTCCAGTACTGACTCTTGGGAGCTATTGGCCGTTTGCAACGACGGTGTGGGACTATATCAATCGCTCCATGCCCCGGGACGCGGAGGGTTCTCTCACTCCTGACCAGGTCTATGCTGTGACTGCTTTTCTGCTCTACAAGAACGACATCATCAAAGAGGGTGACGTCCTCGACGCCAAGACTCTGCTGAAAGTTCAAATGCCGAATCGTTACGGATTCTTCCCACCAAAGCCGGAAGCCACGGCGAAGAACGGAAATTGGAAACCCAACTGGAATCAAGCAAAACCAGCCGCTCGATGACGAGGCTCCTCTCCACGAGGACCTGAGAGAGAGTCTTCGCGGGGCTGTTAGCATCGTGCAAAGACTTGGTCCGAAGAGTCCGGTGACCGTATCAAACTGAACTTCGAATCCTCATCATGCGGCGTCTTCTCGCGCGCGGTTGTCACCGGTCTTCCAGGTCCTGGCAAACAGGCAGATCGGTAGCCGGGAATCTCGCTCGAATCGCACAAAACACGCAACGCATATCGTGCTGGCAACGTCATTCAACACAGAAACAAACAGACAACTTCAGTGCTCAGGAGGGATGAACTGTGTCCAACCTATCCTCCAAATCCGATTCGAGTTCGGGTCTATCACGCAGGGATTTGCTCCGCGGTGGTTCGGCGGGAGCAGCGCTATCGTTGGCGGTGCCAGCCCTCACACGGAGCCAACAGGCGCAATCCGCCGACAATCCCTCAAAGACTCCGCCTGCAAATCGCTTGAGCGCCGCAGCGATGCCTCAGGGCTGGACTCTGGATGAGATTCACCGCCGCTGGCAGAGCGTTCGCCAACGTATGAAAGAAGCCCATCTGGATTGTTTGCTCCTGCCTGGCGCGGAGCCTGACGGGCGTTACCTGAGCGCGTCCTCGGCGAACTGGGTCGTGTTCCCTTTTGATGGAAGGCCAGCTGCAATTTTTGCTGGGCGCGAACCCTTGCCCGTGGAAATTCTTGGAGCAGGATCGCGCGAAAAGTCCCGCGACAAGGAAAAGAAGGATGTCGACCTGGGAATGGATTTGCGTTCGCCTCGCACGGAAGAAGAGGGCATGGTGTCGCCAATCCTCATCGACGTGCTGCGCGAAAAGGGAATGGCGCAGGCGCACATCGGCGTGAGCAATTTGCAAGATGTGTACAGAAATCTGGAAGGGAACGTCAACTACTCGACGTATGACCATGTCCTGAAGGCGTTTCCGCAAGCCAAATTCACCCCGGCTTCGGACTTAATGATGCGCGCCAAGCTGGTTCGCAGCGCGGAGGAAATTGGCGTGTTCGAGAAGGCCACTCAGGTGGGTGAGGCAGGCCTGCGGGCGCTGTTCGCTACCGCGCGACCCGGGGTCAGTCATCGGGATGTTTGGACGAACGTCTGGCGGACCATGTGGGAAGCTTCAGGAGAATATCCGCGCGTGTCCATTGCGGCAAACGCGCAGGGGGCAAGCACGCATGGGCGCCCGGTGGATGAAGCGCTCTCTTCCGGCGCAGTGCTGGCCGAGGAGATCACCTCTTCCGTTCTTGGATATCAGGCGCAAGTGAACCACTCTGTGGCGCTCGGCGCAGCGCCGGCGGACTGGAATTCCGCGGCTGGGTATTCGATTGAATTGTTTCGAATTCTGGTCGATTGGATAGCTCCTGGGAAAACCTATAAGGAGTTCGTGGATTTCTACGGCCAGAAGCAAGAGGCGCGGGACACGAAGCCGCAAAACGTAGTTCTGTGGACTTGCGGATTTGGCGATGGCCCGCGATCGGGGCCGGGTGGCAGGACGGAAGGAGTGAACTTGTCGTTCGAAGCGGGCCAGGTGTTCGATTTGAAACCAGTGATCGCTGTTCGAAACGGCAACGGGGCATTGGCTCAATTCGGCGACTCCGTCGTGGTCACAGAAAAAGGCGCTCGACGGCTGGGCACGCGGAAACTGGAAGTGATCACGCTGGGCGCTTGAGAAAATCCGGCAGACAGGCAAGTGGTTTTGTTGACACGCAGTATCACTAGGACTAGACTCCGCGCAGTCGGCAATGCAAACGATGGGCATTTCACACGTTATGAGGAGGGGCTGATGAACAGCAACAGGAGTGCATGGAGCCGGGCATCCGTCGTGTTGGCCGGACTCTGCTTGTTGGTGATGTGCGCGGCGCTGGGAGCGCAGACGTTCACCGCGCCAAAGTACAAGTTCGATCCGGACTGGCCCAAGCCGTTGCCGAACAAGTGGAAGCTGGGAGGCGTGACGGGATTGGCCGTGGACAAGGATGACAACGTGTGGGTGCTCGATCGTCCGCATGACTTGAGAGATATGGAATTGCGCGCGGAGCTCCCCAATCCTACTACCGACTGCTGCACTCTCCCTCCCTCGATGATTCACATCGACAAGAACGGCGACGTCATCGGCTCCTTCGACGCGCCGGAAGGACACGGCATGGCCGTGGACAGCAAGGGGTTCGTCTACATCGGACAGGACACGGTCCGCAAGTACGATCCCAAGACCGGCCAGCCCGTCGGTGAAACGCCCCGCGTGCCGGATCGGTTGGCCGTGAACGGCGAGGCATCTCTCAGCAAGGAGCCACACATTCCAGGCAAAGGGAGCGCTGGCCCGCTCGGAACATACCCGGGCAGCGTTGGCGGCGGCGCTCGGCTCGATCCAGCGGCTGTCGCGGCCTTCCGCGCCAAGTATCCGCCGTCGACGCCGATGATTGTTGGGAACATCGAAGAGATACGCTTGGACGAACCCGCTCACGAACTTTACGCCACCGACAGTTACTTGGGCGGGCGGGTAATGGTGTTCGACCTGGATACTCTTGCATTCAAGCGGGGCTGGGGCGCCTACGGGAAACCGTTGTCGGAAATGAGCACCGATGACGCGGACCGAAAATATACGCCCAATGGCCCGATGCCCAAGGAGTTCCGTGGCCACCTCACGCTGAATATTTCCAAGGATGGGTTCGTCTATGCCGCCGATCGGATGGCGAACCGCATCCAGGTCACCACGAAGCAAGGCAAGTTCGTGAAGGAATTCATCCTGGCGCCATCCACGGGCCAGGGCGGTTCCACCGGCGGCGTGGCCTTTTCGCCCGACAAGGGGCAGCACTTTCTGTTTATTTCCGACCTCACCAACAACCACATCTGGTTCCTCGACCGTGAGGAAGGCACTGTCGTGGGACAGATGGGCACCATGAGCCAAAACGGCGGCCAATTCATGGGGCTTCACATGATCGCCGTGGATTCGAAAGGGAACATCTACACAGGAGAAGTTTCCAACGGCGAGAGAGTGCAGCGGTTCGTACCGGTTAAGTAAGAAGGTAAGGAATTGCTTTTATGTTGGATAGCGGGCTAGGGTTGAGCGGGTCAACGCGACCCATCAGCCCTTTTTGTCCCCGTTTGAGCCGCTCCCCTCGGATGGGCTATCGCCTGCAGGCGCATCGGTAGACGCGGGGGCGGGGACAATGATAGGCGAGTGCGGAGGGGTCAAGGTTCTGTTCGCCGCCGTTCCATCCGCGGTGGAGGGTGTGCCCGTGGTCAGCAATCGATTCAGAATTGGGATATTCACGCGTTGCGACTCCACGAAGTCGACGCCCTCTGCTGTGAGTGTGAAATCCGAGTTGTCCGATCGCGTGATGTATCCTTTGTTCCGAAGATACCACGCTGTGAATTCCAAATAATCGCGGGGAAATCCCATCCGGTGCTCAACATCCAGAAGTGAAACTTCCGGGGTATAGGGGTTTGTCCGGCGTTGTATATAGAGCAGCGCCAGGACTCCCAATCGGCGGTTCAACTCGCCCTCCATGCTATCCATAAAATCAATCGTTGTGGATAGAGGAACCGACGGGGGCCCTTCTTTATTGCGAGCGGCATCGTATTCGAGGCGCCGCGCTGGATCGGACAAGACGTCATAGGCTTGCTTCAACAAGAAGAACTTTTCAGCGTCGCCGGTCTCCGGATTATCCGGATGAAGGCGGACGGCGAGAAATCGATAAACACGGTGGATGGTGTCAACCTCGGCATTGGGGCTGATTTGGAGGAATTCGTAGTAATCCGGAATTTCCATTAGGGTCTCCGCCTGGAAACGCATCTCGCTTGATAGATTAAGATAGCGTGGAGCGTCCCGGACGTAAACGAAATCATGGCGTTAGGGGTCGTAACGTTAACTGACGGGTGATCCTTGCGACCCTTCCAGCGCGTTACCTGTCGAATGGGCCGCGCTTCAATGACAGGCCAAGTTTTGCGAGAAACTCGGCAGAATCTCTATTCGACACACCATCACAAACCCTCCTGTAATGGAAGCCATTCGAGCCAGCCGCCAATTTCGGGTAAACCACCTCTTACATGGATGCGCTTTTCGAAGAAATGGTTCAAAGTGGCATTCCCACCCAAAGTGGCTCCAAAAACGTGTCTTTATTCAAAGGTACTCTCGTACCAGGCTGCCATTACCTGGGAACCATTTTCTTCTTGCTTGCGCATCTCTAACCTTATGGAGTATCTATGACGACCATGGCCGCCCCACCGATTGCTGAAAGGCCCGCGAGGACCAAGACTCCTCGTCGCGTCGCGCGTCATCGAGTCGCAGGCCTTATGTACCTTGATCTAGGCTCTGGAAATGGGGGGTTTCCGATCAACATCAGCGAAGACGGAATGGCCTTTCAAGGGGTTAGACCGCTGGAGCAAGGCCAGGAAATTTGCGTCAAGTTCAAGCTGGACGGCGTCGCCGAACTCGTGACCGCTAAGGCTAAAGTTGTGTGGCTGACGGAGACGCGAAAAGGCGGTGGCCTGCAGTTCATTGATTTAGCGGAAGATTCCCGGCGCCAGATTAACGAGTGGATCGCGTTTCAGGAGCATGGTGGCAGGCCTATAGAGAGGCCTGCCGCGGCAATTTCGCATGTCAAACCGGAGGGTTTGGGGCCCGCTCCCGCCGTTCCTTTGGTTGCCGATCAGGGCGACAGCCCGACTCAGAGCATTCCTATTATCACGATACAACTGCCAAGTTCTTCGCTGCCCACTGGCAAGGCGGCGCCAGTTATTGCGCCGAATGAAACCCCTGACAAGGCTGAACTGCTTGTCAACCAGAACCTGCCGAAATTGCCATCGGACTCTTCAGTGGGTCTTGAGCGACCTTCTCAGGTCCCAGCTCAAACTGCGAAGGGCAAAAAGAAGCATTCATGGATCAGGTCGTCCGTGTTTATGTTGGGGTTGGCTGCCTCTATCGCGATGATAGTTGTTTCCGGCGGGATCCTATGGCCCCTCCGCGGAGTGCTGCTCGGCCACTCCGTTAGCGATAACCCGACCCAAAAGGTGATTCAGCCCGCTTCTGCGCCAATAGCCGCACCGCCGGAAAAGGCCGCTGTTGATGAGTCATCGAGCGACCCAACAACATTTGAATCGCTGCCGCTGGCACCCATTGCCAACGCGCAAGAAAATCCGACGGTACTAGCTCCACTGAACGTAATGACGAGCGGCCCGAGCCATCCGGTGGAAAACCCAAAACCGTTAGCGCCGAAAATTAATCCTCGGACCACAACAAAGGTCCCGGCCTCCTCCGTAGCCGCTATCCATCCAGCGGCCCCGGCAATCGTGCCTGCGCGGGCCGACCAATCCGTTGCGCTACCAGCCAACACGGTTCCGGAAGACAGCAAGCAACTTCCAGCTGCCGGACCCGCTGAGGAGAGAGCCTCAACGCCCTCGCCAAAGCTGCCTGAAAATTCCGTGAGTGCGACAGGGTCCATCGAAATCATTCCCGACCCTTATCCCTCGATTCGTGTGCCGGCGGAATCCAAGGCGCGGTTATCGCGGCCAGGGACCAGCCTTCAGATTGGGCGGCTCATCTCCAAAGCCGAGCCGGTCTACCCGCCGGAAGCGCTTCGACAGCGGATGGCAGGGACGGTGAAGGTGCATGTCGTTATTGGAGCGAACGGAACCGTTGAGAAAGCCGAGCCATTGAATGGACCAACGTTGCTTGCGGAAGCGGCTCTTCGCGCCGTTCAACAATGGCGTTATGAACCGACAATGCTGGGGAGTCAGGCAATTGATGTGGAAGAAGACATCACCGTGGTGTTTCGGATCACGAGTGCCCCGCCTGCTGGAAATTAGACAAACAAAATAGGGCAGATTGTCCCAGGAATTGTGCGCCCTGTCGTTCAGGGTGCGACAGGGCTAATGGGCGCATGGTTTTCTGAGAGCACGACTGCTGCGGCTGTGCCTGCCGCGATTCCTCCGCCGGCCAGACCGAGATAAACCCATAAATGGCGCCTTCCAGCTGACTGGGTGCCGGCTGACAAGGGCTTGTCCAGCGCCGCCAATTCACCTTTTGGGGAAATTCGCGCGGACTGCCCGGCCTGGAGGAAAAGACCGGGTGCTTGCTGCAGCGGGATTACTCCAATGTTGCCCGCCGAACACGTGACCACGAACGAACCGTCCGCCAATTTCTCGATTGTCGCAGTCGTACGCTCATTTCGGTTGGTCGGCACGACCGCAAAATTTCCAGCTCGCACAACTGCCCCACTCGTCCCTTCCAGAGATTTTACGGAGATCGCTCCCGATTCCAATTCAGCGAAATAATGCGGGTCTCCGGCGAACACGACCTGGCTTTGGCGGGGGATCTGGAAGGAGTTATTCTCGCTTGTCGTTAGGATCGCCGTGCCGGTTTCTCCCGTGCGAACAGCGTCACCCGGAAAGATCGTCAACTCCGAGGGGGCTCGAGATCCATTTACGAAAACTTCCCCGGACGAATTCAAGGAACCGAGACTTTGCCGCTGATCGGGCGATGCAACTTGGCCATGCGCCGATGCGGCCAACAACAAAAATGGCAGAAGAAGTGCTGGTCTCTTTATGAAAGACATGCGATGAGCGTACTATGATCTGCTTTTTTACCAAGTGTTCCGGTCCGCGTTGATACGAATCCGGCAACACCGCGAGGCCAGCGCATGCCTCACCCTGAGGACGGGGGGAGATGCCCGATTAGTCAAACATCGAGCCGAAACCAATGCGCCTCTCGAAAAGCTGCGTGATTAGAAAAAGGGCGATACGCTATACTAGCCTCCCAATACCGAGTTGCCTTCGGCGAACGGTGTCGCCAGCGGATACGAGGAGTCGGCGCCTTGGACCCCGCCAACGAGAGTTTTAAAGGAGGGGTCAACATGGTAGAGCGGCGGCAGCACGAGAGGCATGCTTTCTCGGCGACGGCGGAAGTAGTGGATTTGACTTCCGGCGCGCGCCTGTCTACGCGCGCGGCCGATTTGAATAAAGGGGGTTGCTATCTGGACATGCTGAGCCCTCTTCCTATCGGATCCAAAGTGCGAATCCGGATCTCCTCGGACGGAGCCGATTTGAACTGCACCGCAGTGGTGCGAGATTCGCAACCGGGAATGGGCATGGGAGTGGCCTTCACGGATTTGAACGACGCACAGAAAGCGCTCATCGATAGTTGGATCGAAAGACTGGGTTCGCCCGGGCTTGCGGCTTTGTCGCCGTCCCCTCTTTCGGAAAATGCCAAAACTGTCCCGCCTCTCGACCAAAGGGACTCCCTCGCCGTAAAGCTGATCGACCTCTTGCACAAAAAAGGCTTGCTCAGTTCCAACGATGTTGCTTCCTTGCTCCGTGACCGGATCCTGTAGTCACACGGGGCATCTGTTGTTCATCGAGACTAAGAGCTAAAAAGAATCGCAACCTCGGCTACGGGAAGAGACGGAAATGGGCAGATGACGCCGCGCGCGGTCGTGTCATCTGCCCGGAGGTATCGAGGAAGCGGAGAAATGCTATTTGGAGCCGAGCGTCTGCACGATGGCAAGTGCCTTCGCCACATGCTGATCGGGTGAAATCCCGTCGTCCTTGGATGAAAACGCCGCGATGATCTTGTGGTCTTTGCCGATGACGAAAGTTTCGCGCTCGATAAAGTCATGGTCAATCGCGTCGCCCTTCACGTCCAACTGGCCTGCTTTTACGGCAGTCGTCGCCAGATTGTAGGAGGCGGCGATTTTCTTATCCGTATCGGAGGCTACCGGAAACTTTCCGGCGCAAAAGTCCGGGTCCGCAGCAAACCGGTTGAGCCGGGCGATGCTGTCAGCCGAGACGCCAATAATGCTGGCCCCGGCGGCATCGAATTTATCTTTCTCCATTGAAAATGTATGCGCTTCAAGATCGCAGCCCTTGGTATAGGCAGAAGGGAAGAAGTAGACCACGACCGGCCCTTTCTTCAGGGCCTCTTGCAATGAAAAATCAAACTCTTTTCCTCCCAGCGAACCGCGAGCCGAGAAATTGGGCGCCATATCGCCTACTTTAAGCGCAGCCAAAACGGGCAAGCTGATCAGCAACGAAACCGCAAAACCTAGAACCAATTTTTTCATAACAAATGCCTCCCTGACCTTCAAAGTAAGAGGAGCATACCACATCTCGAGGCCGTTGGGATTGTCCTCGTTCGTTTGCCGGACTCACCCGTGTGGAAGGAGTGTCGCCGGACAGGAAGCTACATTCCGACAAGAGGGCTCGTTGCCGCGCCAAAGAGTGCCTCGGATCGTCTCGACTTTTGGCCGGTCATTCCTTCCGCGCGTGTTTGACCGGTGCGGCTTCCTGGACTAGTATTCCGGGACAGCGAGGAGATAAAAAATGAAAGCCGTCGATCGATCGTACGCCTGGATGATCGTGGGTATTTTTCTGTCGGTGTTTGCTGTTTGCCCCCGCGCGGGCGGTCAGGCCAAGACGCAGCAGATCGTACTGAAAGGGGCGCGCCTGATTGACGGGACAGGCCGGCCAGCAATCGAGAACTCGGTGCTCGTCATCGAAGGCGATCATATCGTCGCTGCTGGAAAGGCGGGGACGGTCTCCATTCCGGACGGCGCCGATGTGAAAGATGTTAGCGGAAAAACGATAATGCCCGCGCTCATCAACCTCCACGGGCACCTTGGGCTGTCAACGAATGGCGCCGATTCCGTGGCTGGACACTACACGCAGGAAAACGTTCTCAAGCAGCTCAACAAATATCTTTCTTACGGCGTGGCAACCACCACATCTCTCGGGCAGGACGAAGATGAGATTTACAAAATACGAGACGCTCAACACGCCGGAACCTTGGGGGGCGCGCGCCTCTACACCGCGGGCCGCGGGTTCCTTGAATATACCGGGCGGGCAAACCCCGCGGACCACCGTTACCGCCCTCAAACTCCTGAGGAAGCCCGCGCCGACGTCCGCGAACTTGCGGCGCATCACCCCGACTTCATGAAGATGTGGGTCGACGACGGGCTGGGTCACGGCGTGAAAATAAAGCCGGAGATCTATCAAGCCATCATTGATGAGGCTCATAAGCAACACATCCGTGTATTTGCCCATGAATATTACCTGAGCGACGCCAAGGCGCTGCTCGCGGCCGGCATTGACGGCTTCGCCCACAGCATTCGCGATCAGCCCGTGGACCAGGACGTGATACAAACCATGAAAGCGCGCGGCGTTTTCCTGATCCCCACCCTTGTCCGCGACGAAGTCCTGTTTGCTTATGCCGACAACTTGAAATGGCTGGACGATCCGTTTTTCGTTGCGGGTTTCGAGCCGGCGGCGATCGCGATGGTCCGAAGTCCGGAGAACGTTGAAAAAGGCCGCAAAGATCCGGACATCGCCAAGTACCGAGCGGGACTCGAAATGGGAAAGAAAAATCTGAAGGCGCTCTCCGACGCCGGCGTGAAAATCGCGTTTGGCACGGATTCAGGAATCCCCACTCGTTTCCCCGGCTACCTTGAACATAGGGAATTGCAGTTGATGGTGGAGGCGGGGCTCACTCCCATGAAAGCGATCGTTGCTGCGACCGGGACGAATGCGGAAATTCTGGGAGGGGCAAAGCAATTCGGAACTCTACAACCTGGCCGGCGGGCCGATTTCCTCGTGCTGGATGCAAACCCGTTGGACGATATCCATAATACAGAGAGGCTGTCTGCTGTCTGGCAGTCCGGCAAGATCGTGCCTTCCGTATCAGCGAAGAGAATGTCGGGAAATTAGGCCTAGACGTCTTCTGGAGGGTTGATCCTCTCGCAGGTGCGGGAGATCGAAGAGTTGAGCCGGCATGCTTCAGAATCATCGATTTGGACAGCAATGGCCGGAGCGGAAGTAAGTGCCATGAAGCTCCAAGATGCCAAGGGGCATTAAAATAATTTGCATTGTAATTTCGGCAAGGCGCGGCTGAATTTTCTTGCGGTTTCTCCTTCTGACCAAGTCCAAGTTAGGTTCCCTGGTCCGCTCAATCGATGCAATTAGGCGGCGGGCCCCCTTCCGAATAGAAACAGGATGAGCGAGTCACTTCTGCTTACGAGTCTTCTTGGGCAGACCCATTAGAATCCGTCGCTCCTCGGCACTCATTTTGCGTTTGACGATCTCGTGGAAGATTCGCTCGATAGGGGTTTTGAGTTCGCGTAATTCCTTTTCGATTTTCCGCATCGCAAAGCCTCCGCCTCAGGAGGCACGTATTGCATAAGTTACCATTGATATGCAGGACCGTCGATGAATGTTTGTGTGAGCTGCTCGTCTGTAATGTCGCGGTGGCGTGCACTCCAGCTGTCATCCAAGGCCGTCAGCTATTTCCCATGGGAATAAATGGCCGAGTGTTCCGCACATATGCTCTTAAAATCTTCGTCTTCCTCTGTGTAAGCGCTGCTCATCTCATACCCGCAGAGGATGTCAACGTCGTGAGTTATGGTTAACTGGTTCCCCAACTGTTCAAGCCGAATCGCGGCGTCCGCCTTACCTTCCTTCCACAAGAGAGACACCCATTCTCCAAAAACTGCGACGCGGCGATGCGCTGTCTTGCCTGTTTTCGCGGCTTCCTCAATGAAGCCACCCACAACCTTCAAAAAGCGATCCGATTCTGGCATGTCATTAACCATAAATATGGAGAGTGTGCCGGCGGCATCCACCGCGACATACGACCCCGCTTTAATCGCGGCATCCACATCGATTCGCTCCGACTTTAATCCCTGGACAAGGCTATCCCGGTGCGATTTGGTCGCAACAATGATGGCCGCATCACCCCTTTTCAAAGCGGCAGCGACAAAAGGAACAAGGCGGTCGAGAAGCACCATGTCATCCGAATAGAATTGAACTTCATGGCGGCAAGGGGCTTTAGCTCCTCGGTCTAGGATCTGAATAAGCTCGTGCCTCAATGCGTTTTCCACCAGAGCCGATTGGCTTTCTCCGCGAGCGACTTGGCTGACGTATGAGGCATCGACACCGAGCTGAAGAGCCACCCGCTCGTAAAGGCCTCTAAGCTCGGGTGACAAGTTCTTCGGTGCGCGTATATATGTGACCTTCCTCATTGTTCGTCACGAATGGTTTCGGTTGCGATTTGAAGAACGTCCTTCCCAGGAAGCCTTGGCATGGGACCAACATGAATGGCGCGAGGACTCTAATTTTGCCGGACGTCAGATGAACCCCGCGTATCCGATTCTTATAGCACCAATGAGATAAAGAAACCAGCAAGGATACAGCAGCTGTGAATAGCTAGGATGCTCACGATAGTAATATAATAAGGCGGTACTGATCAACGGGGTGAGCTCAATGGGTAGACGCAACACCATCTAATCGGTTGATCCGACAATACTTCGCCTGGAGAACCGATCTGTCCGGCTGTACTCAATCATAACTAAACAGGGCAGTGTTCTGTTTGAATCAGCGCTCACGAGCGAATTTAGCTTTGTAGAGTCCTACAAGTAGACTTCGAGCAAGCGTTGCGTCGACCCTTTGAGACCGCCGGTCCTATCGGAATGTGCTCCCACATATCGGGAAGAGGACTTTTCGGGCACAAAGCACACTTGCGGTTACACTGAAGTAAAAGAGGAGGTTATCAATGTTGGGAGTCGGTCGAGGAATTCACCAGGAACGCCGGACCACTAGCGCATCGGGTTCCTGCTTGAACGGGGATCACGGGTAACCCTGAAGCCTCGGTGTTCCGTGCTTCCATTCCGGAGCCAGGGCGAAGTGATCCCGGTTTGGCATTTTCACCTTCGGCAGGCTCTGGGCATCCATGACCTCGTCCTCTCGGATGATGCCGTTCTTGAAGAGGAGATAGGCAGTCAGCGCGTACACCTCATTGGGTTTTAGTGTGCCCTCTTTGGTGAGTGGCATGGCGCGGTTAATGTAGTCCCATATCGTCGTAGCGTACGGCGAGTGGAACGACATGAGGTTTGAATCGTTCACGCAAGGGTTGAGGCAAGGATAGGGGGATTTGGTCTTGCCGTCGCTCTTGATCAAAGTAGGAGCTGGGCCCCCTGAACCTGTTTCTCCATGGCATCCGAAGCAGGCCTTACGAACAAAGAGTCCCGCGCCTTGCACGGCGGTTCCGCTCCCCGGTGGGAGCTCCTTTCCCTCGGGGCCGATTGAGATATCCCACTTGCGGATTTCTTCCGCAGTGGGAGTCCTCCCCACACCATAGTTGGGTGACTGTGCCTTGCTGATCTGGCTTAGCCCCAGAATCATCACGAGTAGGAGTAGCTTACGCGAGCCCATTGTGAACGCTCCCATCGCTGGCCACCCTCCACCCAAAAACGCTATTGTCCAGGCCTTTTATCTGGAGATCTTTGTCGTTTGGCACATTCCAGTACTTCGCGATTTCCGCTCGCGTGGGTTGCACGGTGCCCAGTTCGTCCGTGCAGCGTGACATGATCACGCATTCCTTCCCGTCCCACGTCCAGTGGAAGCCAAACCGGGTATGCGCCATGGGATATGCCGGGGATCGAAGCTCAGCGGGCGTCCAGGTCTGCCCGCCGTCGAACGAGAGGTCCACGCTTCGAACAGCACCCGACCCCGACCAAGCCAGGCCAGTGATTTCATAGAATCCGGGGCCGGGCAGCTTTTGCTCCCCGGAAGGAAAGGTGATGATCGATTTCGGACCAACCTGGCGATTGAGAGCAGCGACACGCGCATCGGCGGCAAGATGTCCGTAATCGTTGTAGGTCATGTAGTGCTGGTCCACAACCTTGATTCGCCGCAGATACTTGACGTTATGAATCCCTTCATAGCCGGGTACGATCAACCGAAGCGGGAAGCCGTGCTGGGGACGCACGGGCTCGCCATTTTGGCCGTAGCAAACCAGACAATCGTCCATGACCTTTGCTAGAGGAAGGCTCGTCGCGCCTTTCACGGTCTCCGCGCCTTCCGCCACGACGTATGACGCGCCGCTCTGCACGCCCGCCTCCTTGAGCAACAGAGACAGAGGCACGCCGGTCCACTCGGAGCAACTGGTCATCCCATGCGTCTGCTGCACGGTTTTATGCGTGGCTCTCGCGCGATTTCCACTGCATTCGAGAAAATGGGTGCGGGTCACATAAGGCAGACGCTTTAGTTCGTCCACCGTAAAAACCAGCGGCCGATCCACCATGCCGTGAATCATCAGCCGATGTTCCTGGGGATCGATATCCGGGACGTAGGAGCCGCGATGGGTCGCCACATAATGGAGCGACGAGGCCGTGATGATTCCCACCGAATCCTGGAGTGGCGACAAGACGTGAAACGTCATTCCGAATTCATCCGGGGACATCCTCTCCATCACAGGAATCCGGATCGATTTCACGTAATGGGAGCGCTCGCCATAGCCGATCAGATCCTTGTTATCTTTGCAATCTTTAGTGGCCGCCTCGGAAGGCGACATCTGGGCGCCGGCGGACGGCGCCACTCCCGCTCCCGCGGCCAAACCAACCAATGCGGCGCTATCCCTCAGGAATCTCCTTCGACCAGATAACTTGGAACTCATGGGCGCTCCTTCGCGGTTGAAGTAGCCAGGAACTGTGTTCTTGGCCTTCCCAGTAGTCGAGAGTATACATCCGTTCGGATAACAACCAAAAAAATCCTGCTGCGCCAGGGTGTCGATCGGATCACTGCACCAATAAATTTGCAAGCCGGACGTATAGCGCCACTTAATTCTTCATGAAAACCCGGCGCGGGCTTCTCATTTATTGCTATGGAGTCTCTAGGAAGTGTCGCACAGATACCATTTCGGAGGCTCGTTGGGACTCTATTTCGGGGGAGGGAGTCAGCTGACGAGCATGGCGTCGTCGCATCGCGTCAGTCACCTCCAAGCGATCTTTAACCCCGACGCACCGCATGATCCTATGAATATGGTTCTTGACAGTTTGCTCGGAAAGGTTAAGAAGAGACGCGATTTCCTTATTTGTCAGCCCTTGACTTATTAGCGGAACAATCTGCTGTTGCCGCCGAGTCAGGCCAAATTCGCGCTTGATCCGCGCGCTTGGACCATTCACCTGTTGCCGCGAAAAAACTTCAAATAGATGCGCGCAAAGTTGAGGAGGACAGATGGCCTGTCCTTGCGTCACCGCGCGCACCCCGGAGACGACTTCCGCTGCGGAAGCATCCTTCAGCAGGTAACCTGCCGCCCCGGCGCGTACGCAATCCAAAAATATATCCGGATCATTCTCCATATCAATCAGGACAACTTTGATGCCTGGGATTTGTTTGTTGGTTTGGGATATCAATGCGCACTCCGACATGCGCGCGGAAACCGAATCCAGAATTAAAACGTCGGTGCCGGATGTACCGATTGAGGAAAAAACATCAGAAACGCAGGCAGAGACGCCTGCAACTCTGAACTCACCTTTTCGGATGAGCAGTCTGGCGAGAGTCTCACGCAATAACCGGTTACTCGCCATCAAAAAAACAGATAGGGGACAGCTTTTCACCGGGCCACTCCACTCGGAAGCCTGGGTCAAAAAGCACTGTCTCTTCATACCATAGAATTTGATTTACGACACCATAAAATTGTCGTTGAATGCATTTTTAATAGAATATTAAAATATCTTAACTTTCTTGCGCTTCCTTCACTCGATTCTAATGCCAAAACGGGAAAACACATGATTTGGAGTCTTGGCATTCTTATTGCTGGGCATAAGTGAGCGATCTACTTGCTCCCAACCCGTGACTTCTTCATTCCGGGCGCTCCTCGTGGTTAGAGCGCTCGTGGAAACCAGATCATACAAGCAGAACTATAGCGATGGGTAACAATATTATTGATTCGTTAGATGTGAATTGTTGATGATGTTCTGGGGAGGCCGGCATTGGTGGAAAACAGCATTGAAACCGGTACCGGATCTAGTACCACAACTGGTACGAGAAATGGTACGAAAGGGGGTGACCGCCAAACCATTTCGTTAATATCCGTGGTAGTTTCCATGGGACTGAATCCAGCTCCTTTTTGAACCTTCCTTTTTTGCCCGCATTCCCCTAGTGTGCGCGTGGGTTAAACCGATCGGAAGACGGAGCAAAACGTATGACCCAGCACATTCGCGTTGTCGTTGCCAATCGACCCAGGTTGATGCGCGAGTTGGTCGTGGAAACAATCAGCGAGCAGCCCGACATCGAAATTCTTGCGGAGATTCAGGACGAGGACAAAATTGTCGATGCAGTGGAGGAGAAACACCCGGACTTTCTGATCATCGCATTGAATGAATCGGACCAGCGCCCTCCTCTTTGCGACATCCTGCTTCGCCGTTATCCCGAAATGAAAATCTTAGCCCTGGCGCCGGAGCGGAATAGCAGCATTTTCTATTGGGGATCGTTCGATATTCACGAAAGCTCGGTGGAAGCTTCCGAGGCAGGAATTCTGAGCGCTTTGCGCCGCAAGGGCGAGCATATCGTCGGAGG
This sequence comes from uncultured Acidobacteriota bacterium, assembly GCA_963768275.1. Classification (GTDB taxonomy): domain Bacteria; phylum Acidobacteriota; class Terriglobia; order Acidiferrales; family UBA7541; genus Palsa-360. The sequence goes on along the minus strand of CAVYHH010000021.1, from coordinate 246,077 downwards.
TTGAGTATGCGTCCGGATACCCATCAGTTGTCCGATCGCCAGCCGAGGGTGAACAAGCGAAGCTCAATTGCGATCGCCGGATTCTTGCTCCTGGTTGCGTGTTGCGCACCTGCGTTGCGCGCGCAACAACAGAATAACGACCCGACCAAAACGTCGGATTTGGCGATGCAGAACTTGAGCCGGGTGGCGGCCTCTGCTGCGGAAGTCAAATCAGTTTTACTGAAGGATTCTGGCTTGATGGTTGAGTTAAAGCGCTGGGTAGCGAAAGATGCCACGGACCATGGCCAGATCGTCAGCGATTCAGACCTCACCGATGACGCAATGTTCGAGAGATTGGAGTCGGATATTCCATTCCGAGCTGTGGCGACCCTTCTTGTTCAAAGGTATGGCTATCTCCTTCCAAAAGTGAACCCTGAGTCTGAGGCCGGGAAAGAGAGAGAACTGCTTATCCAAGAAAAAACGAAATGGCTCGCGCAGCACCAAGAAGAAGAACTCGCGCAGGCACGGCAAGTGAGGACAAGAAATCAGCAAAATAACGGCCCCTGCGACATGCAGCTTGAAAATGAATGCAACGAGCAGCAAGCGCGTCCTTCTTCTGTAAGTGGGCCTGGGCAAGAGCTTCAACAAGGGCAACCACCCTCCAGAACTGTCCCCGGGGATTCCCTGCCATCCAACCTTCCCAATCCCGGTGGGAATGACTTAACCCGCGCAGCGCTCACGCCAAGCGATGAGGATTTCTCGAGCACATCTTCCCGGCTCCCATTTATTAACTCTTACGGCTCTTCTCAGTCTCTCAATAATGTCAGCGTGAACGCCTCTGGGACCCTCAATTCACGAATAGGAGCAGAGGGACCGTCAGGTTCTCCCTTAGGCAGCGCAAACCCTGGAATCGGGAATCAGAGCGATGGATTGCTCGCTGCATTTGGAAGTGGAATTGCACCGGGATTGGGTATGGCAAGCGGGGCGCCGACTCCTGGTTTGAATGGCATAGCAGACAGCGAGGGAATGAGCCCTACGGCGGTGCCTCCGATTTCGTCGAATCCTTCGACGCAGTCTTCCACACGCCGTTCCCGATCGACTTTACTTCCTGAACCACCAGAAATGATTCGCGAGAAGAGTCCCTATGAAGACATCCCATCGCTTTACGACATGAATGTCAGGGCGGTCACCCGGCCTGCCGCTCCGAGGCGATTTGGCGCAGAAGTGTTCGAGAATGGAACGCGAGACTCCCAATTGATTCCCATGGATCTTCCTGCCGGCCCCGACTACGTTGTCGGGCCAGGCGATGGATTGTCGGTCGATATGTGGGGCAGTGTATCGCAACGTCTTTACCGAGTTGTGGATCGTGAAGGCCGCGTGAGTTTGCCTGAGGTGGGGCCGATTCTAGTCAGTGGAAAGAGCCTGGCCTCGCTTCAGCAGAGCCTGCAGCAGATATTGAGAAGTCAATTCCGCGATGTCTCGGCGGACGTTTCGCTTGCTCGCCTTCGAACTATCCGCGTCTATGAAGTGGGAGATGTTGCTAATCCTGGGGCCTACGACGTTAGTTCGCTTTCGACTCCCCTCAACGCATTATTTGTGGCTGGCGGGCCTACTCAACGCGGGTCCATGCGCATCCTCAAACACTATCGCGGTACGCAACTGGTCCAGACCGTCGATGTATATGACCTTCTGCTGCATGGAGTGAAGGCGGACCTTGCGCGGCTGGAAAACGGCGATACGGTGCAGGTGCCGCCGATAGGACCGCAAGTCACTGTAGAGGGGATGGTGCGCCGCCCGGCGATTTATGAGTTGCTCGAAGAGAAGACCCTGGCGAGCGTGCTGGATTTGGCGGGTGGCCTGCTGCCCACCGCCACGCTACGTCACATCGAAGTGCAACGCATTGTGGCTCATGACAAGCAGACCATGTTGAGTGTCGACATTCCCGAAGTGGGAAATGCCGCGGAAGTAACAAAAACACTCGAGTCATTTGAAATTCACGACGGCGATCGAGTGCGAGTCTATCCGATCGTTCCTTATAACCAGGACACGATTTATGTCGAAGGGCACGTCGTGCGTCCGGGCCGATATTCATATCGTGCGGATATGCGGGTTACCGATGTAATTTCCTCTTACAAAGACTTGCTGCCGGAGCCCGCCACGCGATATGCGGAAATCATTCGCCTGAACGCGCCGGACTTTCACCCGAGTGTGGAAGGATTCGATTTGGCGGATGCCCTGAACGATCCTGCTCAGGCTCCCATTTTGCACCCGATGGATACGATTCGAATCTTCAGCCGATTTGACTTCGAGAATCCTCCGACTGTCTCCGTGCTCGGAGAAGTGCGCGCGCCGGGAACTTACCAGACATCGGGCCAGATCCGTTTAACCGATGCGGTTCATTTGGCCGGAGGACTTACCCCTGACGTGGAAACAGGGGACGCACAGGTGTTCCGCTATTTGCCGGATGGAAAATTCAAGATATTTAGCGTGAGCCTGAGCCAGGCTCTTGCAGGAGATCCGGTCGAGAACATACTTTTGCAACCACGCGATCGTCTGCTGATTCACCGTAATCCGGACGCCGTCGAGCCTGCCAGCGTTTATATCCAGGGCGAAGTGGCAAAACCGGGGCGCTATCCGCTTACGACCAATATGGGGGTCACGGACCTGATTCGAATTGGCGGCGGGCTCAAACCCAGCGCAGACTCGCAGACGGCCGATCTAACCAGATACCGATATTCGGATCAAACAAGATTGACAGGCCAACATGAATCCATCGCGCTCTCTGCGGCGCTGAAAGGCGATATCCAATCCAACAACGTGCTTCAGAACGGAGACGTTCTCACGATTCGCCAACTGCCGGGTTGGAACGACCTCGGCGCCTCCATTACCGTGAAGGGCGAGGTGAATCATCCGGGCACGTACGGCATTCAACCCGGAGAGCGCCTTAGTTCCGTATTGGCAAGGGCGGGCGGTTTCCAGGCAGATGCGTATCCGTACGGGGCGATCCTGCAGAGGGTGCAGGTACGCGAGATGGAATTGCGGTCTCAGAACGAAATCATCTTACGTGTAAAGGGTGCACAAAGCAGTCTTGAGTCCCTGCCCGAGACAGATGCAAAACTAAAGGAAGCAAAACTCCAAGCCATTCAACAATGGCAAACAACGCTTGATCAACTGAGCAGCAATCCTCCGCCAGGGCGGGTCACGATTCGGATTTTTTCCAAGTTCGATCGCTGGAAAAACACGGCCGCCGACGTTGAAGTCAGGGCGGGCGACGTTCTAATTATTCCCAAGAGGCCGAGCTATGTCATGGTAACGGGACAAGTCTACAACCCCACAGCCGTATCTTTCCGCCCAGGAAAAAGCGCGAAGTGGTATCTCAGCCAATCCGGTGGCCCTACACAAGTTGCTTATACCAAGGCGATCTTTGTGATCCGAGCCGACGGCTCCGTGCTTGGTTCAAAGAACAGTCTGTTGAGCGGGGCATCACTGAATTCTCCTCTTCAGCCAGGGGACACCGTTGTTGTTCCGGAGAAGGCGCTGGGCGGTCAGGGCTTGCAGTGGCAAACCGTTATGCTGGTCGCGCAGACGGCGTCGGCTATCGCGAGCACAGCGATTATCGCACTGCATTATTGATGAGCTGAAGACCAGGCATGACTCGACGGAATGCGAAATGCGCGCTTGTTTGCTGGTTGCTGGTGGCTGGTGAAATGCTTTGCGTGAACGGCTATGCAAAGCAACAAAGGCAAGACGCAAGTACGCCACTTGAACCAGCGAGCGCTGAGGTGGGAGACAAGAATTCGGAGATTGATTTGCCAACGAAACAAACCGACGAGGCGTATGAATCGGTCAACGAAAACACGAACGCTCTTGGAGTATCCTTCTTGAAGAATCTGCTGTCCGACCAAAAGGCGATTTGGACGAGTCCGACCCACCTTCGGTGGGCCGACGGGACTTGGTTGTTTCCGCTTGCCGCTGCGACGGCGGGTTTTTTTGCCACCGACCGAGCCGTTCCCCCGGCCCTCTCCACGGATCAGAATAAATTGAACCGTTACACAAGTTTTTCCAATTATGGGCTGTATTCACTGGTTGGCGCTGGCGGCGGACTCTACATTTGGGGCAAGCTCTCACACAACGACCACCAAAGGGAGACTGGCGTTCTCGCGGGAGAAGCCGCGATCAATGCTTTCGCCGTGGATTCTGCAATGAAGTATGCGTTCGGCAGGGAAAGGCCGAACCAGGGACAAGGGCAGGGCGACTTTTTTCAGGGTGGCGTCTCGTTCCCCTCCGACCATTCCGCCGTGGCCTGGTCGATTGCCAGTGTGGTCGCCCATGAATATCCCAGTACTTTCACGAAGATTGCCGTATACGGTTTAGCTACCGCAGTGAGTGCGTCTCGTGTCCTCGGAAAACAGCATTACCCCTCGGATGTGGTCGTAGGCGGAGCGATCGGATGGCTCATAGGCTGGCAAGTCTATCGCACTCATCACGACCCCGAGGTGGGCGGTGGCGGATGGAGCAGCCTATCCGGGATCGAAAACGGCGAAGAGAGCCGGGATCGCCAGCACATGGGATCGCCGTCGGTCCCTCTGGATAGCTGGGTGTATGCAGCTGTCGAGAGACTTGCGGCATTGCGGGCCATCAATACCCAGATCATGGGTGTGAAGCCCTGGACTCGCATGGAATGCGCGCGCCTCACCGAAGAAGCCGGCGAAACTTTGCAACAGGGCCAGGTGATGAATGATGAGGAAGCGGCTCGGCTGCAGGCGCAACTGGAACGGGAATTTTCCTATGAAATCGGTTTACTCGACGGCGGGCGCAATCTCACGGTAAATCTCGAATCCGTTTACGGCCGGGCGGTCTCGATCAGCGGGCCGGCCCTGACCGATAGCTATCACTTCGGACAAACCGTGTCTTACGATTTCGGCCGCCCGTTCGAGCGCGGAACAAACGGCCAAGTCGGCGGATCGTTCAGCGCGGACGCCGGGCCGCTCACTCTATACATTCGCGCGGAGTACCAGCACGCACCTTCCGGCCCTGCCCTTTCCAGTGCGCAGGTCAATGCAATCTCAGCTGGTGACGGTGTCCCTGCCTCAGAAGTGCTGGCCGGCCCGATTGCGCCGACCAATCGACTGCAATTGCTGGATTCGTACGTCGGCGTGAATCTGGGGAACTGGCAAGTTACCCTGGGGAAACAGAGTCTTTCCTGGACCTCCGCACCCGGCGGTTCCATGATCTGGAGCGATAACATTGATCCGGTCAACATAGTTCGCTTGGTTAATCCCGAGCCGATCCGACTGCCGTACTTTCTTCGATATTTCGGGCCAGTTCGCATTGACCAATTTTTCGGCCGCCTGGAAGGGCATCCTTACATCCCTCGACCATTTATATACGGGCAAAAGATAAGCATGAAACCGTGGTCACTCCTGGAACTGGGATTCGCGCGCACCGTTGAAATCGGAGGCCAGGGAAGCGCGGACCCGCTCACTTCAAAAATGTTCTTGCAAAGTTTTTTGGGAACTTATAATCGCGCTCAAAATTCAATAGTAGGCAAGACCAGTACCGAAATGGATTTGACATTTTATGTCCCGCATGTTCGAAACTATATCGTTCTTTATGGTGATGCCTATGCGACGGATGACCAGTTGCCAATCAAAGATCCGCCGAAGAATCCGTGGCGCCCGGGCATCTACATCACACGCTTTCCCAAGTTGCCCAAGCTCGATCTTCACGTGGATTCCGTTTCGACCGAGCAGCCAGGCCTCTCTTTTGACAAAGGGTATGCCGGGGGGCCAGCCAACGCAGGCCACTTCAACTATTGGAATTTCCAATATCAAGACGGCTACACAAATGGCGGCGATCTCATTGGCAACGCTGTTGGAAGAGATGGGCGGACCTTCGAGGGTTGGCTAACCTATTGGCTTTCGCCAAGCAATAACCTGCAATTCTTCTACAAACACAATAAAGTCGCCGCGGATTTCATCCCTGGAGGCGGATCTTGGCAAGATTATGGCGTTCGCAATGAGACGCATCTGCGGTCGGGTCTCTACGTGAGGGCTGAAGTGCAGTATGAGAACATTTCTAGCTACCCGCTGCTTTTCAACGGACCCCAAAGGAACATTACCGCAATTGCCGAAATAGGTTTCTCTCCTGGAGAAAGGTTGCCCAAATGATGGCAACGGACGTAAATCCCCGTTCCCTGAGGTGCATAAAACACAGGTGCTGGGGCGTTATGGCTAAGTTGAGTGAACCGCCAGCCGGCAACCGGGATTGTGACCTAGCGTCTGAAAATCCGGCGCGGTGTTCTGCTTTTCGTTTTCGTAGCTTGAACGCTATCTGATTTTCGCTGGAAAGGGGCTTGCTCGGCCGAAATATCATGAGTGGAGAATTGCCATCGGTGACGCAACGGCGATCGAACGGGGAGGAGATCCTCGTGGATCGACAGGATAGGGCCACCCTTTCCAAAGCACTAGAAGATCGGTCTCTTCAGGAGCCGACTATCGCCAGTCTCCGGCTTTTCTGGGCAGAGCGCAGGTTCTTGTTGCGCGCCGGAGTTTACGCGTTGCTTGCCAGCGCGCTCATCTCGATTTTGATTCCCGTGCGGTATCAGGCGGTGACTCGATTGATGCCCCCCGATAGTCCGTCCGGATTGGGAATGGGATTGCTGTCTGCAATGACTGGGCGCGTGGGCATGGGCATGGAAGGCTTAGGGAGCATCGCGGGTGACGTTCTGGGAATGAAAACTTCGGGCGCGCTGTTCGTGGGCGTTATCCAGAGCCAGACGGTGCAAGATCGTTTGATCCGGGAATTCAATCTGATGCATGTGTACCATGACGGAAAAATCGAAGATGCGAGGAAGGATCTTGCGGAGCATACGGATGTTTCCGAGGACCGCAAGAGTGGAATTATCGCGATCAACGTCACGGACCACGACCCGAAGCGCGCGGCGGCAATGGCGCAGTCCTATGTCGACGAACTCGACCGCTTGGTGGCGCAGGTCAGCACTTCCTCGGCTCGGCGCGAGCGTATTTTCCTGGAACAGCGACTGAAAACTGTAAAAACAGACCTCGACAATTCGGCAAACAAATTCAGCGACTTCGCGAGCAAGAACACGGCGATTGATATTCCGGCACAGGGAAAAGCGATGGTGGATGCAGCGGCCAGGCTGCAAGGGGAATTGATTGTCGCGCAATCGGAACTTGAAGGCTTGAAGCAAATATATACAGACGAGAACGTGCGGGTGCGGTCCGCAAGAGCCCGTATGGACGAGCTTCAAAAAAAATTGAACGAGATCGGCTCCGCAGGAACTGTTGGAGCAGAAAAGAGCGATAACTCGCTTTACCCGTCGATTCGGAAGTTGCCGATTCTTGGGGTCACCTATGCTGACCTGTACCGGCAGACGAAAATCGAGGAAACAGTGTTCGAACTGATGACGGAGCAGTACGAAATGGCCAAGGTGCAGGAAGCAAAAGAAATCCCAAGCGTGAAGGTGCTGGATGCAGCCATTGTGCCGACCAAGAAGTCGTATCCACCACGCGCCGTGATCATTGCCCTGGGAACATTTCTTGGATTCGCGCTGGCAGCGGTCTGGATTGTCGCAAGAACGCAATGGGAGTCAGTGGAGGCGAGCGACCCTCGAAAGCAGTTCGCGCTGGAAGTGCTTACGACGACACGGGCGAGTCTGCCAAGTTTTGCGCGCAATGGAACGAACGGCAACACCAATGGACACAGGACGCGGGCTTGGTGGAAGCAGTCAGAAGGGGCAAGCGACGCGAGGAATGAAAACGGGAAACAGGATACGGAATAGTTGCGGAATGATCTGTAAATAATTGATTGTAAATTGGTTAGGTCACATCAAGCCCTCTAAGTGACGGGGCGAAGCTTTATACAGTTTCTGCGGAGCCGCCGCCAAAAATATCGTGGACATGGAAATTATGACAACGACCGCGACAACCATCTCCAGCGACAACTTGAACGCCCTCGAGTGGCAAGGTTTAACGGCGAGGCACTACGAGGCGCGATGGTATGCAGCTTACACGAGTTCGAACCACGAAAAGCGTGTGGCGGAACAAATGGGCGTGAGAGGAGTGGAGCACTTCCTGCCGCTTTACGCGTCCATCCGGCGGTGGAGAAATGGCCGCGTGACATTGCAGAGGCCGCTGTTTCCCGGATATGTGTTTGTGCACATCGCGCTGCGGGAGAAATTGCGCGTGCAGCAAATTCCCGGCGTGGCGTGGCTGGTGGGGTTCGATGGAACGCCGGCGGCCCTGCCGGACGAAGAGATCGAGGCGCTGCGGATAAGTTTCGCGAATGGATTGCGGCCGGAGCCACATCCATTCTTGACGCTGGGCAGGAGGGTTAGAGTTAAGGAGGGCCCGCTGGTGGGAGTGAAAGGAATTCTAGTAAAGAGAAAGAACAAAGCGCGATTTGTGGTGTCCGTGGACCTAATCCAGCGAGCTATGGCGGTAGAGGTAGATGAGACCGATTTGGAGCCGGTGCAATGAGTGTTCAGATAACTCGCTAACGTGAATCCCAATGTTTCATGTAACAAGATTCTGCGTCAATCCCTTTGCCTGGAATATCGAAGAGAAGAGCACCGTGAGTGCTCTTTCCTATGAGCAGAACAGATCAAGCCCTACATTCCCCTCTCAGCAGGCCGGCGTTCGAAGAGCCTGTGTGCTTGGAGAATTGTTCTCCGCAGGCCGGCGTAGCTTCTCTGGCGCGCAGTTCAGGAACAGCCATCACCGGAGGCTTGGTCTCTCAGGCATTGAAAGCAGTGGTCATGATCTATGTTGCAAGGGTATTTGGGGCCGCCGCCTTCGGATCGTTTTCGTTCGCCAACTCGGTCAATGCGTTTCTCTTTATGATCGCTCAATTTGGTCTCCCGATGTTCGGAGCTCGCGAAGTTGCTCAATCGAATCGCTTGGAATGGGGACTGCTCAAGGCAACTACCGAGGCCCGGCTAATTCTCGCCGTCGCAGGTACGCTGGTCGCCTTGGTCGTTTTGTACTTCGTTCCCGGGGTGACTCGAACCGAGTTGTGGCTAGTGACGGGCTTCGGACTGAGCAATGTGGCGTTGTCTGGGTTCTTCGACTGGGCCTTCCAGGGGATGGGGCGATTGAATCTTTGGGCGACCGTCAACATCGCATGGCAAGCGCTGTGGCTAGTTTTCACGATTATGGCGTTTTATTCACGCGGCTCCATTACCTGGGTTTCCTTCGGTTATGCAGCTGCGGCTCTATTGGCGGGGATGCTCGGATGGCCTTGGCTGCGCCGGTTCATGCATCTGTCTAGAGAATCCGCTCCGACTCCCGCCTATTCAGTGCAAGGTGTGATTGGTGCCAGTGCGAATTTGGGAGTGGGCACCCTGCTCATTACCGTGCTGGTTTGGACGGACACGATCATCGTGCGGTTCGTACAAGGGCAACACGCGGCCGGTGTGTATGCCGCGGGAAATCGAGTTGCGCTTGCACTAACGATGCTGGCGAGCTACTACGTTCAGGGAGCGTTTCCCAGGCTGAGTCAATTGGCGCTGGGGTCGCCGCATGAATTCTCAAACTATTTCCAGCAGGTCTATGAGGATTTAGCTCTTCTTTTTATCCCAGGAATTTGCTGGGCGATGTTCTACGCTCCTCAGATCATGCTGGTATTGTTCAAGCACCCTGAATATCTTGTTGGCGTGCCGGTGTTCAGGACATTTCAAGTGTTTTTGCTGGTGGCGATCCTGAGCAATCTGTATGGCATGGGGGCTTTGGTTACTCATCGCAGGGACCTTACGTACCGGAAGTCATTGGCTGTCTCCGTAGTGATGATGCTTGTTTTGTGTCCAACCTTCACATTCCGTTGGGGCCCACAAGGCGCGGCAGTCGCGGTCTTGTTGTGCCAAGGCTTAAGCTTGGTGCTGTTTATGCTGGAAACAAGGGATATTGTTCATGCGAAGCACCTCAGGATCTTGGGCATCTCTGCACTGATCGGAACCATTCCGGTCGTATTTGGCACGGTTTTTCATCTAGGGTTTTGGGTATCGGTCCTTACTCTGATCCTCGTATATCTGGTTATTATAATCTGGCGGCAACCAGCCCTATTTACCGTCAGGAAGTAGAAGATTTCACCGCAGCGAAGAGCAAATCGAGCGAAGTCAACTGTTCGCACCTGGATTTGATGCTATGAGCATTGGTTCAATCACTCTGCCGGAAGCACATCACTATGCCCCAGAGGGCCTGTTTGCGCTCCTCTCGTGGATCGTGTTTATTTCTCTGTTGCTGGTGGCGCTGATATTTGGTGGCATGGGCTATTTGATAATTGCTCTGGCGTTCGGCCTAGCCGTGATGGTTTGGGTTCGGCCGCAGGAGGCACCCGCTGCCGGGATGTTGTACTTGTTCGCGTGCAGCGTGCTCTTTCCTCCGTCGGGGCGATTCGAAATCATCCCGGATAGCCCTGAAGAAATGCGCTATTGGGCTGTCGGCTTGTTGATTATTACTGCTTCTGCAGTCGCCCGGCTAGGTCTCCGGCGTGTATTTGCGGTTCCGTTCCCCGCCAAGGTATTCCTCGCGGCGGCTTTTGCTGCAGCAGTTTACGGCCAGGCCCACGGGGCGGCGACCAGTTACGTCCTTCGTCAGTTTTATGGCGTTCTATTGCTGATTATTTATCTCGGCATCGCCCTGAACGCTGGAAATGAAGAGCTGCTTTTACGGCGGATCAAGACGTTCGGCGTCCTTTGTGCGGTGACCACATTGGTTTACTACATTGCGGTTTTCGGAAAGTACGGTTTCCACAAGGAGACGGGATTTCACGGGGCGCAGGCCTCTTTACTGGCCATTCTACTATTTATGGCTGGAATGGAGCGGAGAAAGTCCCTGTGGATATTGGAAGCGGTCACGTTGCTCCTGGTTCCAGTCATATTCTTCATGCGGAGCGATGTACTTACCTTTTTGTTCGCTCTACCCACCGCGCTTGCACTGAGACTCAAGTCCAAGAAACTAAGAGTGCTATGCTGGTCGGCTAGTGCGCTGATCGCACTCCCTGCTCTATTTCCTCCCGTTGCTGAAACGGTGATTCAAGAAATCGCTAAAGTGTCGTTCGTCGGGGAGATAATTCCTTCCAGTATGCAGGATACGGACACATTGTATTGGCGAGGACTTCAGCTCACTGAATCGATTAATGTTCTGCAGGCTCACCCTTGGTTTGGACAGGGTATCGGCAGTTCTTTCGCGTTCGACAATCCTTCATTAGGCTTCCTGGACTTACCCTTTGTGGATAGCGGCTGGGGTTATCTCTTCCAGAAGATGGGGCTATTGGGAGCGAGTGCCTTTCTTTGGTTCCTAATATCATTGCTTCGAAGCGCAACTCGACAGTCGGCTGTGCTCGCAGCGTGCCTCATTGCGACCACAGTAGTCTCACTTTTTAGTCGGCCCACGTTCTTTCACTTTACCACGGCGCCGTATTTGGGGGTCATTGCTGGACTTCTGCTTGCCAAGAAAGATAGCAAAAGCAAGAGTATGGCATCCCAACTTCCCTGAGCTGGACAGAACTGGGAATTCGCACGTTCATGGTTTGAGCGCGACGAAATTGTTGCGTCGGGCCACATCACCTGGGTGACAATCGGGGCATCAATCCTGGGCCAAGATTGAAAAGCTGGACTCGGCTTAAAGTGCGCGCAAGGTAGTGGATGGCGACATGAAAAGTCTTTAACAGGCGCGCCAATCAGGAGCGTATCGTCAGTGAGCCTCAAGGAAAATTTGCGTCGGCTATTGCCATCCGCAGTGCGGCCCAGGCGAATCTTGGCAGGGCCTCTTCGAGGAGGGTATCTGGTGACCTCCTGGCACGATTATCCGGCAGCCCTTCTCGGTTACGCGGAGCCGGGCCTTCTCGCTTGGTTTCGGAAAATGGTGCGCCCCGGAGAAACATGGCTCGACTTGGGTGCACACTATGGCTATACATCAATGGCCCTGTGCCATTACGTCGGCCAGACGGGTCGTGTGTTTGCCTTTGAGCCTGTTTTGTCTACAGCCGGCCATCTCAATTCGACTAGGGAGGCCAACCGACTCTCCCAGATGACCGTCGTTCCCTTCGCACTCGCCAACTTTGAAGAAATAACGTCGGTAAAGGTCGAAATTCGGAAAGCGATGGCGCAATCTGCGGACCGAGCTCCCAATCAAGCATGGGTGGAGACGATCTATTGTATTGCCCTGGACAGCGTTTGGGATCGCCTGTGCGGGCCGGTCGACACGATCTCCGGAATCAAGATTGATGTGGAGGGCATGGAATGCGAGGTATTACGCGGGATGATGGGAATCCTTCGCAAGCACAAACCCAGACTCGTTGTTGAAATCCATAAGTCTCGCGGCGTTGAACTTGAAGCTGTCGCCCCCATCCTTCGCGAGGCGGGTTATGACCCGCGGGGATACGTACTTGAACCAGCCTCGGATTTGGACAGGAACTACGAATTCGTCGTTGATCAACAAGAGACCGAGATCGAGGCGGTGCGGCGATCGTCCGAGCGCCATTCCAGGAGTTCGACTTTACTTATTTAAATGTGGGCTTCTCTCACGCGTTCTTAACGATTGATCAATTTTCTGGAGATCCGTTTCGGAGAATGAATCTGGATACATCCCTGCCAATCATGCCGGTAGGGGAGTGATTCAGCGGAATCCTTGTTCGGGAGAGGCGGACTCTCGTAACTCATCAGGTAAATCAGTTCCATTGGCTCCTGATGAGACGGTAACCACGATCTTGTCGAATTGCGCGGCCTTTTATGTTGGATACGAAGAACGAGACCAAGGACGAAACAATGTCGATGGATGCGTATTGCCATCTCTGCGCTCGAATGGTCCCTGCAGGGGCGAGTTACGCCTGCAGAGGTCCATGGTCTTATCTCCAGTGTCCTTCCTGCGGCCTGGTGCTCCTCCATCCGGTACCGGATGAGGCCGTCCTTCGCTCTTACTACAACAAAGACTACCAAGTAGATTTCGACAATTACTTCAAAGGCGTTCGCCGTCGATCCAGAGCGATCTTGGAGGAACTGGCAAAACAATTTCCCGGCCGCGGACGATTGCTTGAAGTCGGTTGTTCTTACGGTGGCTTCATGGCCGAGGCCCGGCGCGATGGATGGGATGTGACTGGAATCGAGCTGAGCGAAACGGCAGCGAGCTATGCTCGCGAGAAACTGGGGTTGCGGGTTCTCTCGGGAAGCTTGCATGACAATCTAAACCAACTAGGTGAGCCATATCAAGCGGTGGCACTGTTCCATGTGATTGAGCACGTGCCGAACCCGGTACAACTCCTGGAAATGTGCCGCAGACTAATTAAGCCAAAAGGGCTACTGGTTTTAAAGACTCCCAATGTCTCGAGTTTTATCGCAAGGCTAACGGGAGGTTCGTGGCACTGGGTTTCTCCCCCAGCCCATCTCTATTTGTATTCACCCAAGACGCTCGAAATGCTCCTGAAGAAATCGGGATATCAGCCTCTGGCTTTTCAATCCGCGCAAGGAGACGCGCATAACAATCTGTTTGCAGTAGCTTCGGGACTCGCGAGACAAGCGCTTTCTCGGTCAAATCCACAATCCCTATCGCAGGTACGGCAGACTCTACCAGGTAGGTTTGTCGAAACCGCCTGTGAGGTCATTTACTACCCACTCCGCGTTTTCATTGACCCTTGGCTCGGTGCAAAATTATATCAACCGGAGCTATACGTGCTGGCTATGAATACAGACTGACTGAATTGTCCGGTACAATTTGTTCGGATCTCTCGGCTCTTATACTTTATTATAAGTGTGGTTATTAACATAAATAGTTTATGCGTATTTTGTATATTGTGCCCTTTATTCCGTGGGCCGTGAAGGTACGGTCATTCAACCTGATACCGCGGCTGGCGAGGCGGCATGAGATTACTCTAGTGTGCGTTTCGGACGCGGAACCGAGCGCGGAGCAAAAGGTTTGGCTGAGCAAGTATTGCAAGAAAGCAGTGTACATCCGACACACCAGATTGGAAGGAATGGCGCAATGCGCGGCTGCGCTGCCGAAAAAGACGCCGCTGCGGATCGCTTATTGCAAGTCCAAGAAGGCGAAAGAGGCGGTACAGCGGGTGTATGAAGAATTTCGGCCTGACGTGATCTACGTGGAAAGGTGGAGGGCGCTGCAGTTTGTTCCAGAGGTGCGCAGTGCGCCGGTCGTGTGCGATCCGACGGATTCGATGACGCTGTACAACCGTCGACTGATGAAAGGTGGAGCGCCGTGGGAGAGGCTACTGGCGTGGGAAGAGCATTGGAAGTTCATGGGGTATGAGGGAAACCTGGCGCGGGGAGCGAGCGTTTGCGTGTTTTGCTCACGAGTAGACATGGAATGCGTGAAGGAACAGGCTCGGGAAGTGCAGTACGAGTTGGTGCCGAACGGAGTGGATTGCGAGAAGCTCTTTTTCAAGGAGGAGAGCGAGGAAGTGCCAGGAATGGTGGTATTTGCCGGGAGTTTCAAGTATGGGCCGAACCGGCACGCGGCGAAGTATTTTCTGGAGGAGATCTTTCCTCGTGTACGCAAGGACGTGCCGGAAGCAAAGTTTGTAGCCGTGGGAAATGGAGCGGCGAAAGCGCTAGCGGAGTACCGGGGCCGAGCGGGATTTGAAGCTGTGGACTTTGTGCCAGATCTGCGGCCGTACTTGGCGAAGGCGGAAGTCGTAGTAGCGCCGTTGACGGTGGGTGCCGGAGTAAGCAATAAACTGGCGGAAGGATTCGCAGTTGGAACGGCAGTCGTGTCGACACCCTTGGCGTGCGGAGATCTACCCGTATCGAGCGGCCAGGAGCTGCTTATCGCCGAGGGTGCGGCGGAATTCGCCAGGCAGGTGGTGAGATTGTTGCGAGACGCCGCACTGCGGAGGCAGTTGGCATTGCGCGCGAGGGTGTTGGTGGAACGGCAATACGACTGGGAAATTGTATCAAAGAAAATGGAGACGGTATTGGAAAGGGCTGCTGGAATAGGGACGGACGAAACAAATCAGCAAGCAATTGCGACGGCATGAGTGATTCCTTCCTGGAACAGAATCCGAATTCAGCATCGGCCAGAAAAGAGAGCAGTAATCTTCCGGCGGCGGTGATTCTTGCGGGAGGGTTGGGAACGAGACTGCGCGCGGCTTACTCAACGGGGCCGAAATGCATGGCTCCAGTGGGGGGGCGTCCATTTTTGAATTATTTGTTGACTTGGCTGAAATCGCAAGGCGTGAAAGAAGTGATCTTGTGCGTGGGATACAAGAGGACACACATCCAAAAATATGTCGGCAAAGGCCGAAAATGGGGATTGCGTGTGACGTACTCGATCGAAGAAGAGTTGTTAGGGACGGCCGGGGCGGTGAAGAAAGCGGAATGTCTGATTTCTGGCAAGAGGCTATTCGTGGTAAACGGCGATACGTTCCTGGGCGTGAATTTGAGGGAAATGTTCAAGTTTCATCTAAGTCGCGGGGCGCTGGCTACATTGGCGGTAGTGAATGTGGCAGATGACGGGCGGTACGGATCGCTGAGGCTGGATGATAAAGGGAAAATCACTGCTTTCCTCGACAAGGGTGAAGGAGATTTGGACCATAAATCGAATGAAACGACGCAATCGATCAACTGCGGAGTCTACGTTTTCGAGAAGAAATTATTGAACCACATTCGCGGCCCTGGACCGGTGTCGCTCGAAAAGAATGTATTTCCCCAAATTGTCGCGAGCAAGAACAAGAAAGTATACGGCCTTTTGATGGACGCCTATTTTGTGGACATTGGCGTTCCAAAAGATCTTTGGAGGGCGCAACGTGAATTACCCGAACGGTTCCGCGTCAACGATCCGCACTAAAGCGCCTCTTCGAATCAGTTTTGCGGGTGGCGGAACGGATGTTCCACCATATCCCGAAAGAGTGGGTGGTTGTGTGTTGAATGCGACGATCGACAATTACGCGTGGGGGAGCCTGCGGCCCAGGGATGACGGGCGGATTCGGATCGAATCAGTGGATTTGGGGATCTTGTTCGATTGTTTGGTGGAAAGCAAAATGGAATTTGACGGGCAACTAGATTTGGTGAAGGCGACAATTGTCCGTTTGCAGGCCCAGGCATCGAAGGGATTTGATGTCTTTTTGCACAGTGACGCGCCGCCCGGATCGGGCCTTGGTTCTTCATCGGCGTTGATTGTAGGGCTGGTGGGTCTGGTGAAAGAATTCAAGAGCTTGCCCTTGACGGAATATGAAGTCGCAAATCTAGCTTACTTGATTGAAAGGCACGATTTGCGAATACAGGGCGGACATCAGGATCAGTATGCGTCAAGTTTCGGAGGATTTAATTTCATCGAGTTCTATGGAGATCGCGTGATTGTAAACCCGCTGCGGATCCATCAGGACACTATCAATGAATTGGAGCACAATCTTTTGCTGTGCTATACGGGCACCACGCGCAGATCGGACCGGATTATCGAGGACCAGATGAAAAGGTTTGAGGAGAATCAAGAGGACACGCTTCGCGGATTGGGAGAACAGAAACAGCTCGCGATGGACATGAAGAATGCATTGTTGAGACGGCACCTGGATGATTTCGGAGATTTGTTGCATTCGGCGTGGGAATCCAAGAAGAAGCTTTCGCCACGAATCAGCAATAGCCGGATCGACGAGATGTATGAGACCGCCCGCAAGATGGGGGCATTCGGCGGCAAAATCACGGGGGCGGGCGGCGGAGGCTACATGCTCTTCTATTGCCAATTCGAGAAGCGGCACAAGGTGGCTGAGTCCTTGAAACAACTGGGAGCTTCTCCTGCTGAATTTGCCTTCGAGGGCAAGGGGCTCCAAGTTTGGAGAGTTCATGAAACTGCCGTGAGGCAGTTTGCAGTGAGTGATAAAGCGGCTGCGGGAACGCGCTGAACTCAAAAAGACAATCTTTCGAGCGTTGCGTTATTGGAACTTGCTTATGAAGCCGCGTTTCTGTCTGCATGTGCTATGTAGTTTTGATGGTTCTCCTCGAGCAAAAGAAGCACGGCACACATCGTAGTTATGTATATCCTCCGCGAAATCTATGAAGGACATTTCTCGAACGAAGGCAATATTTCTTGACCGGGATGGGGTGGTTATCCGAAAGGCATCGGACGAAGAATATGTGACGGACTGGTCTGAAGTGGAATTCTTAGACGGCTCACTGGACGCAATTGCTGCCTTTTGCCAATTCGGCTACAAAGTGATCATCGTCACGAACCAGCGCGGTGTTGCCACGGGAAAGATCGAACTCTCCAAACTGAATGATATTCACTCCAGGATGAAAGAGGTCATCGCAAGCTGCGGAGGCAGGATCGCGGGAATTTATTTTTGCCCACATGATATTTCAGAATGCTGCCGGTGCAGAAAGCCGAAAGCAGGAATGCTCTTGCAAGCGGCCGCGGAACATCAATTGTGTCTCCCCGACTGCTGGATGATCGGAGACGCCGAAACCGACATTGCGGCGGGCAAGAGCGCTGGTTGCAAGACGGCTCTCATAACTCAATCGGAAGGATTCCACCTGTGGACCCTGAAGCCGGACATTTCTGCGAAGAATCTGGCGCTGGCCGTCGATTGCATTCTTGGTCGACCCATGAAATTGGTCAGCTTGCACTGAAAATACGTTGGAGCGCGTACGGCCCGTTGGACTGAATTCCAAGCTTTTCACGTTTACTCGCGCAATTTGCCCTCGCTTCTTAGCTTTCAATTCCTAAGACTCTTGTTTTGTTTCTGTGAAACGGTGAAGACCCCATGGTAAGAGGTCGCTTTAATAAGACTCGTCTGCTCTTGCGTTTCGTGACCGTTTCCCTGCCGGTCGTTTCGTTTGGACTTGCAGCGTATGCCCGGTTTTCCTTTGGAGCCAAGTACGTACCAACGAACTCGATCGATTCGTACGCGTATATCGGACTGCTCTTGGTTGCGACGATTACTTGGGCTCTTGTCGTCGACCACTATCACGTTTGCGATCTGGAACTGATGTTTGCTCCGACCGGGAAGACCAAGCGCACGTTTGTCGCCTGCGCGGTTACTTATTGTGCCGTATTGGCTGCCGCATTCTTCTACCGAGACACGACTTTTTCGCGTTTGTTCATCTTCATTAGTGCATTAGTACTATTTTGCTTGGCCAACGCAACGCGGATTCTCTTCCGCGTTTATCTATCTTGGCGAAACGGAAATGGACAGTGTGCGAAGATCCTGATTGTAGGCACCGACCAGTTTGCTCAGCGGACCGCCAGGTCGCTTCGAGGCGGGCAAGTCGTGCCTTGCAAGATCGTGGGATTTGTCCGATTGCCGGGACAGCCGGTCCTGGTGAACGGCTGCCCGATACACGAGCTGGATGATATGGCGAAGCTGGCACTTGGAAATGGAATCGACGACGTTGTACTCGCGATTTCTCCAGGGCACTTGGACGATGTGGCGAACATCCTAACCAAATTGAAGCCCCTGTGCGCTCCCGTCCGGATGGTTCTGGATCTTGGTGAGAATATTGTCATCCAAGAGAAACTCTTCAACTTCGGGGGAACCATGATGTTGGATCTTGTCCCGACACCCGCGGAGTCTCCCAGTTACCTGGTGCAGAAGCTTGTTTTCGATGTGATTTTTTCAAGCCTTATTCTTCTGCTGGCCATGCCCTTGATGGCCGTGATTGCAATCGCGATCAAGCTGACATCCCCGGGCCCTGTCTTGTTCGTGCAAGAGCGCGTGGGCCTGAACGGCAATGCATTCCGGATGTACAAGTTTCGTACGATGAAGGTCGATTGCTCCGAGCAGTCCGACACGGGATGGACCACAGCAAACGATCCACGCCGGACCAAATTGGGTACGTTTTTGCGCCGATCGAATCTGGATGAGCTCCCCCAGTTCTTTAACGTCCTTAAAGGAAACATGAGCATTGTCGGTCCCAGGCCGGAGCGTCTGCATTTTGTCAAAAGATTTCTGCAAGATATTGACGGCTACAATAGGCGCCACGTTTTGAAGGTCGGAATTACGGGATGGGCGCAAGTGAATGGATGGCGCGGCGACACCTCCATCAGCAAACGCATCGAGTATGATCTCTATTACCTGCGGAACTGGAGTATTACATTCGACTTGCAGATCATGCTGCTAACCATCTTTCGCAGCTTTTTCCAGGGGAATGCGTATTAAGAAGCCTCTGGATATTTGAATTCCTCCTTTGCTAGTTCGCGAGTTCTGTGCAACCCGGTTGCACGATCGAACCTCTGATCTTCCTTCCGCACGTCCTACCCTGGTTCTGTCGCCTTGGTCCAGCCCACCTCCTGACGCTGCTCTTCCGTGGCCGAGGCCTGCCGGTATTGAATCTCCAGGACGCGTTTCCCGCCCAACTGACGTATAATCCGGGGCGACGTCTCACACCCGGGCTGCGATCCCCTTAGGGAAATTTCAGGAGGAAATATGTCAGGAAGAAAATGGACCATGTTCGCGCTGTTGCTCGTGCTGGGAGCCGCAACAGCATCCGCGCAAGATGCAAAAACCGTAATTCAGAAAGCGCAAAAGGCCATCGGCGATGTGAACTCGATCCAATATTCCGGCAGCGGCAAGGCCGGAGGATACGGGCAGAACTGGAACCCGAACGTGCCCTGGCACGTTACCAATGTCATCAGCTACACCAAGACAATTGACTACGCAAACCGTTCCGCAAAAGAGGAACTCACCCGCACACAGCTCGACCCGCCCGACCATGGCGGCGAAGCACCGTTCGGGGGCGAGCAGAAGCAGGTGAACATCGTGAGCGGCCAGTATGCCTGGAACCAGCCGGGACCTACGCCGCAACCTGCCGCTGCTGCTGCGGATGAACGGCAGCTTCAAATTTGGCTCACGCCTCACGGCTTCCTGAAAGCCGCGGCGGAAAACAACGCAACCGCGAAAGCAGGGAAAGACGGCGGGAAGAAAGTCACCGTGCTCACTTTCATGGCCGGAAAGAACAAGGTCGTGGGAGACGTCGACGATCAGGGGCTGGTGACAAAGGTCGAGACCTGGATTCCCAGCACGGTGCTTGGTGACATGCTGGTGGAAACCACCTACTCCGATTACAAGGACTTCAGCGGAGTCAAATTTCCTTCGCACATCGTCCAGAAGCAGGGCGGCTGGATGACCCTGGACCTCAACGTGACGGATGCGAAGGGAAATGTGGAGATGGCCGCGTTGCAAGTGCCTGATGCAGTGCGCACATTCACTCCTCCTCCGGTTCGTGTCGTCTCACAAAAACTGGCTGACGGCGTGTGGTTCCTGGGCGGCGGCTCGCATAACAGCGACCTGATCGAGTTCAAGGACTACGTGGTGGTAGTCGAGGCTCCGCTGGACGAGAACCGCTCCAATGCCGTGATCGCGGAAGTAAAGAACCTGGTGCCCAACAAGCCGATCAAGTACTTGATTAACTCGCACCACCACTTCGATCACTCCGGCGGTCTCCGCACCTACGTGGCGGAGGGAGTCACGATCATCACCAACGAAGCAAACAAATCGTTCTACGAAAAGGCCTGGAGTGCGCCGCGCACACTGGCGCCTGACAAGCTTTCGCAGAATCCAAGGAAGGCCACGTTCATCACGTATAAAGACAAGTACACACTGACGGACGAAAACCGTACCCTCGAAATCTATCGTGTGGAAAACGACAACCACAACCAATTCATGAGCTTCATGTATCTGCCGAAGGAGAAGATCCTAATCGAAGGGGATGATTATACGCCCGCGGCTCCCGGAGCGCCGCCGATGGTGCCCGTAGCGCTGGCCTTCAGCAACAATCTCTACGACAACCTGCAACGAAAGAAGATTGAGGTCGTCACGATCGCTCCGCTGCACGGCAATGTCGCGCAGTGGTCTGAGTTCCTCAAGGCCATCGGCAAGTCCGGCGATTGACGCCGCGTTTCTGGAAATGCCGGTCAAAATAAATAAAGGAGCAGCGGCCTCTGCCGAGCCAGTCCGACGGTTCTTGTCGGTGCGTCGAAAGTCGAGGTAATTTCCTAACGGCTTCGCGCTTCTGACCGCTGCTCCCGAGAATGGATGGTCATGCGGATGCTTTCAGGACTGGAGTCCTCCGGACCGTTTTTCGACCCATGGTCCGTATCCGTGGAGCCCCTCCTTCTTCGGCTCGAAATATGCGACACCTCACAGGCAAATGCAGTGATCCGCGTCATGCTTCGATGTGACCTCTGACACGCTTAGGCTAGAGCTCGCCAGCATAGTTAGAAGCTTCTTATTGCAGGCTAATAGGAGAGTGTTACCATCGCCAGCATCTACGTGGAGGAGATTTCAGGTGAGAATCAAGCCCCATTCCCTCGCATTTCGGATCGCATTGGGTGCCGTCACCGTCCTTGCCGCGGGCTTCACAAGCACCAGAGTAACCGGCCAATCCGCTGCGGGCAACTCGTCGGAGAAACCGGTCGCGCCCGCGACGCAACCGGCTCCCAAGACTCCGTGGGGCGCACCGGACCTCCAAGGCGCATGGAGTAACACGACTGTGGTCCCGTTCGAGCGGCCCAAGGAATTTGGCAATCGGGAATTCAAGACCGATGCCGAATACAAAAAGGCTCAACACGATCTCCTTGGACGCGATGAGCTGCCCGGCCGGGACAGCCGAGAAATTAACGGGAAGGACATCCGCGGCACGGAAAAAGACGTCGCTCGCGCATACAACGAGCATTGGTTCGGTGACAAGCCCACGGAAGTAGGCCGCCGCACGTCCATGATCATTGACCCGCCCGACGGGAGGATGCAGGCCCTTACCCCGGAAGCAGAGGCGAGAATCAACAAGACACGCGAGTATCTCGCGGCGCTCCTGCAGGGCACTTCCGGTGGCAGGCCCGGACCGATCTCGCCGCTGAGGAATGAGCCCTCGCCCGACTACAACATCGATCGCATGAACCGCGCGGACGGCCCAGAGGACCGCAGCAGCGTCGAACGTTGTCTGCTGAATAGCCTTCCCGTGATTCTCCCCGCGGGGCTGTTGACGCCGGACGGAAGACCCTTTGGCAATTTCGGCGGCGTGATGCGCATTGTCGAGAGCCCCGATTCCGTCGATTTCTACTACGACATCGGCCAGGGCACCGGATTCAATCGCGTAGTTCCGATCACCAAACGGCCGCATCTGCCAAAAAGTATTCATCAATACTGGGGCGATTCCATCGCGCGCTGGGATGGCGATACGCTGGTGGTGGACGTCACCAACTTCAGCGAAGAAACCAATTTTCGAGGCTCGCGCGAGAATCTTCATCTCATCGAGCGCTACAGGCGTGTCGATCCCGCAACCCTGCAGATCACGATTACCGCCGAGGACCCGACCACTTGGGTCAAGCCCTTCACCTTCGTGCAGGAATTACGCAAGAACGCCGACAAACCGAACATGGTCTACGAAGGCGGGTGTCACGAAGGCAATTATGGGTTGCTCGGCATGCTCGTGAATACGCGCGCCGCGGAAAAAGCATTCGCTGAGGGGAAGGGTCCCGATCCCGCGCTTGAGGACAATGCCACCGGAGGCGCCGGCGATCAATAATTTTCTTGCGATTCCTCACGCAGACGGTGGTTCGTCTTTAACGCAGCGACAGTTCCATCTGCAGAGTGCCGATTGTTCTTCCGCTCTCGTCAGCGTTCATAGAGTTTGTCGCCGGCGGGCACTTTGCGCGTCACGTCGATCACGATCGTATCGCCCTCCCAGTGCTTCACCAGTTGTTTCTTCCGCAGATGTCCCAGGAAGGTTTCCTCCACCAGTTCGGTGCACTTGTACTCCATCAGCTGCGCGTTGGGTTCGAGCTGACGATACAGGACCATGCTCATCTTCCAGGGTCGTGTGAAGACATTTGGATCCTCGATGGTCACCTCGTATCGCAGCGCATCGGGCCGCAACGAAGAATTGACGGGCGTAAAGCGTTCGACTACATGCAGCGCATCGCTGTGGAAATCGCCGGAACGCGAGAACCAGGTCCGGTCGTTGAAATGGCTTACGTCCACGACCAGCGTGTTGCCTTCCCAGTGGCCCACCGAATGGCCCATCCACGTGTCGGCCGGCGGCGGGTCCACGGGGTCAAGGTGAATGGTGCGGCTTGCGCCCGCGAATTCGAACGACATCTCAATTTTGCTGGTGCCCTGGGTGATCTGGAACGGATACGGCATATACATCGCCCGCGGAATTCCCGGCATATAGCAGCGGACTTCCGGGTCGCGATCGAGCCAGTGTTCGGCATTCTCTTTCTTTTTCGCGGCAGCTTCGGCCTTGTACGGAATCGCGTCGCCTTCCACGACACCGGGGCCGGGGGGCACGCCGCCGACCGAACCCAAAGCGAGCACGGGCGCCGCGAGCACTGGAACATCGGGATATACGCCGGGCTGCGCTACTGCCGGACGCATCGAATGGGCCAGCAGGTCCCAGTTCGCGGTCGTCGTCGCCTGCCAGATGCCATTCAAATTGGGATGTTGGGCCGAAGCGGGCGCGGGCCGGGCCGCCTGCTTCGTGCCATCTGCCTGGCCGGTCATCCGGATCGCGGCCAAACAAAACACGACGCCCACCGCGGCGCTCGCAATCAAGGCAGTCGAAAGATTCAATCGGATTCGCATGTTCGGAGTCTCCCTGTGGGGCCGTTGTCGGCGTAAGGTAGCGAGATTCCAGCGCCACGTCAACAGAGGCTGCCTCCGTCTAGTTTTCGACGACGGGTGGCGGACCCGCCTCGGTCGCGGCTCGAAATGCAATCCTCTGGACACTGGCATGGTAGTTTGACGATAATGGCGTCATCCTGCGGTTGCGAAACCGCATCGGCTCTCTGGAAGTTTCCTCGGTTATTTCGGCAGCAACGGGAGGTCACTCATGCGCAATCGACCCCTCACATCCATCGGTGTGGCGGCCGTCATCGTGTCGGCGCTGGTTCTGATCAGGCCGATTCAGGTGACCGTCGCGCAACAGACTTCGGAGGCGGCTCTGAAAACACCGTGGGGCGAGCCTGATCTGCAAGGCATTTGGACCGACGAGTCGGATACTCCGTTACAGCGCTCCCCCAAGTATGCGAAGCAGGAATTTTTCACCGAGGCGCAGCGAGCCGAGTTGGATAAAGAGCGCGCCGCACTCCTCGGCCGCGACAGGCGTGTGGAGCGCGGAACCGAACTCGATGTAGCCGGCGCTTACAACTCCGTATTCATGATGTTAAAGCACACCGGCACGCGCACTTCCCTGATTGTGGATCCGCCCGACGGCCGGATTCCATCCCTGACGGCAGAAGCTCAGCAGAGGGCGGCCGCGGAAAAACAATTTCGTTTGGCTTTGCTCCAAGCGACGGAGACATGCAAGACCGAGTCTGTGGCGTGTAGTGGCGGCAAGTACGATCCGACCCCTTCGCCCCGATTTTCGGAACTTCCTTCCCGCTACAATACCGCGCGCATGAATCGCCACAATGGTCCGGAGGATGGCTCCTTAATGGACCGGTGCTTGACCGGCGGCCTGCCCGAGTTTGGAACGGCCTACGGCGGAAGTTTTCGCCGAATCGTGCAGACGCCTGGCGGCATCGCGATGTACTACGACGTTGGCCAGGGGCAAGGCTGGCAACGCAATATCGTCATGAATGGAAGCCCGCACCTGCCGGCCAATATCCGCCAATGGTTTGGCGATTCTCGCGGCCACTGGGAGGGCAATACGCTGGTGATCGACGTTGCGAATTTCAGTCCAAAGACGGATTTTCTGGGCTCGCGGGAAAAATTGCACCTCGTCGAAAAATGGACGCGGACCGGACCGAAAACGCTGGAGTACTCGGTTACGATCGAGGATCCCACGGTCTGGACGCGGCCCTGGACGGTGAAGGAAGAGTTCACCAAACAAAGCGAGCAGGAAAACAAAATTTATTACGAGCCTCGCTGCGTGGAAGGCAATTACGCGCTGCCGTCGGTGATGCTGTCCGCGCGGATGGCAGAACGCGCCTTCGCGGAGGGCCGAGGCCCTGATCCGGCCAAGAGCGACAACGCGACAGATTTTGTGGGCGTGGAAGACGATCCGTTACAGTAACGTCGATTTATGAGGTGGAGGGAGACCAACATGCGCGGCCGATTCTCACGCTCGATGTTCACGGTCGCCTTCGCTGCGGCAGCTGCCAGCGTTGCCGTTTCGGTGTTCATCGCGCGAACGTCGGGTCAGACGCCGGCCGCGTTGGCCGCGCGGCCAGCACGCGTTGCCGGCAAGCCGAACTTCAGCGGCATCTGGCAAGCCAACAACGAAGCCAACTGGGATTTGCAGGCGCACGCGGCTCTCCCCGGCGCCGTCACGCAGCCGGGCATTTTTCCTTACGACTACGCACGCGTGCCGGCGGCGCCGGTTCTCGCGCTCGGTGCGGTAGGCGCCGTACCGGGATCGCTCGGAGTTGTTCAGGGCGACGGTCAGATTCCCTATAAACCCGAAGCGCTGCTGATAAAGAAAGCGAACGCGGAACACTGGATTGATCGCGATCCCGAGCTGAAGTGTTATTTGCCGGGCGTTCCTCGCGCCATGTACATGCCGTATCCCTTTCAGATCACGCAGAGCACGGACAAGATTCACATGGCGTACGAATTCTCGAACACCGCGCGCACGATTCATTTGGACAAAGTCGCGGGGCCGCCGGACGATACCTGGATGGGCCACTCCGCCGGACACTGGGACGGAGACACGCTCGTCGTGGACGTGACGAATTTCAACGACCGGAGCTGGTTCGATCGCGCCGGAAATTTCCATAGCGACGCGCTGCACCTGGTCGAGCGCTTCACGTTGATGTCGCCTGACATCATTCAATACGAAGTGACGATCGAGGATCCCAAGGTTTTTACGCGCGCGTGGCGGATCGCCATGCCACTCTATCGCCGCGTGGAACCGAATATGCAGCTGCTCGAGTTTCGCTGCAACGAATTCGTCGAGGAGTTCATGTACGGAGGCCTTCGCAAGCAACAATTGGTGAAGCACTGGGAAGGCGAAACCATGTCGATCGATATCACCCGCAAGGTTCCGCCGGGTGACCGCTTTTATGATTGGTATGGCGGTAAGTAATAGGGACGGGCGCCACTTATCCGAAACCGGGATCGTCGAGCCGCCGCGGGCTGCGGCGTCCGTCATGGTACTGAACGCGGCAGGAGGCTGGATTCGATGCGAATGAAGCTTGGAGCAGTGATCATCGCGGGTCTTGCAATATGCGGAGGAGCGGCGCGCGTCTCGGCGCACCACGCGTTTGCGGCGGAATTCGACGCGAATAAATCGGTAAGCTTCAAGGGGACGATCACGAAAATGGAATGGATCAACCCCCATACCTGGTTGCACGTCGATGTGAAGAAGCCCGACGGCACGGTGGAAAACTGGGCCATCGAAGCGGGCACCCCCAATGTGCTTTTCCGGCGGGGCTTCACCAAGGAGTCCTTGCTGCCCGGCACCGAGGTCGTGGTCGACGGCTACCAGGCAAAAGACGGGTCGCATCGCGCCAACGGCAGGGATCTTACTTTCCCTGACGGACGCAAATTGTTTCTCGGCTCGTCCGGAACCGGCGCTCCCTACGAGCTGACGCCTGACCAAAAGAAATAGCCGGGACTGCGCTCAATCATACGCGGACGGGGATGATCCTATTCAGGTCTCTACACCTGTATTCGGTTTGCCGCGATTGCTTAGAATTTTGTGCAGGAAAGCTTGAAATCACCGAGAACTACATGAGTTCCAAGTGCAACTTCGTTTGCTAGCGTTCTTATGTTGTCTGATCCTGGCGCTCTGCTACCTGGCGACTGCGCGTACTGTGGCGCCCGCCTGGTGGAACGCCGGGAGTCAGATGCACACGTCTTCAACGCTGTTGTTGGAGACGCCCGCCAGCCAGGGAATCGGGGGCTCTCTTCTTGCTTTCTTCAGCCGCCTGGGGGATTCCTCGTGGAGCGTCGGCCTGCACGAATCGCGCTATGCGTATGACCTGATCGAATCGGTTCACGTTTGGACGCTGGCTCTCTTCTTCGGCCTGGCGGTTATGTTCGACCTGCGCCTGCTTGGCTGGACGATGCGGAGCGTGCCGGTATCGGAAGTGTCCCGGCGCCTGCTGCCGTGGACCGTAGTGGGCTTCGTTGTCATGGTCATTAGCGGCACGCTCCTTTTTACGGCTATCCCTTTGCGGTCTTACCAGAATATTTTCTTTCGAACCAAAATGATCATGCTGCTGCTGGCCGGCCTCAACGTCTGGATTTTTCACTCGGGCGTTTATCGCCGCGTCGCCACGTGGGATGTGGCGAGCGCGCCGCCGAGGGCGGCCAGAGTTGCCGGCGGTCTTTCGCTTGTCCTGTGGGTCTGCATCGTCCTTTCGGGAAGAATGATTGCCTACAACTGGTTCGACTGCGACCGGCAGCCGCAACGCCCGATCGTCAATTTCCTGACCAGTTGCGTGCCCGGCCAATCGGAGGAGCACTGATGTCGGTCCTGGATTTTTTTCACTGGTGCGAACAGTCGGGAATCGGCAACACCATTAGACAGTCGTCGTGGTTGTTTCCGGTGATCGAAGCCATCCACCTTCTTGGCCTTGGAGTAATCGGGGGAGCGGTGTTGGTCGTCGATCTACGCCTGTTGGGTCTTGGGTTGCGGCGCCAGCCTACTGCGCAGCTTGCGCGCGATGCACAGCCCTGGCTGATCGGCAGCCTTCTACTGATGATGACCACGGGCGGCTTGCTGTTCCTGTCCGAATCGATAAAGTTGTATTACCATGAGGCATTCTGGTTCAAGATGGCATCGCTCATTCTGGCCATCGTCTTTACATTTACAATTCAACGCAAAGTAATCCTGGCAGGCGAGACGCGCTTGAGGCCTGTTTGGAGCAAAGTAGCGGCCGTCGTTTCGATTCTGTTGTGGTCCGGCGTGGGTATCGGCGGACGCTGGATTGGCTTTTCGTAAGATGCAGAAAGTATGTTTCGTTGCTTAGCTACTTGCCTGCCGGCACTCGCCGCGTCAATTGCTCAAACATGCTTCGAGCTTCCCGTCGATTCGTTGGAATATGTGACTTGCCCGCCGCGGGCCCGGACACAAATCAAGAGCGGCTCGAGCCGGTCTCTAAAATCCTGGCACGCGAGCCAATTCGTGTCGACCAGCTGGAGATTGTCGACGCTTTTCAGTTCAAACTCGAGACGCTCGAACAGCTCTTGCGTGGAGTTGTCCAGCTGAGAGTCGCAATATTTCATGAATAGCCGCTCGCAGGAGAGTTCGATCGAGCGGGTCTTCCGGCTGATTCCGAGCATAAGCAAATCGCGGCGGTTCAAGGTCTGCATCGGGGTGAACGATATCGACTTTCTCTATGCGCGGGTCGCGAGCGCAAGCACAGTGCGCCGGACCAGCGCTTTCGTCATGGGCAGTTTGTATGCATTCTTTGAAAGCTTCTGGGCTCCCACGATTGCTGCTTCGCCGGCCTTGGCCGCTAATTCCGGCGTAATGCGCTGGCCGGTGAGCAGGCGTTCGACGTTAGGCAGACGCCAGGGAATTGGTGCGACACCGCCCAAGACGACACGCGCTCTCTTGCAAATTTCGTTGTCCATGTCGAGCACAATGGCCGCGCTGACAACAGCGTGCGTCCATGCTTCGCGGTCAAGCACCTTGTTGTAGGTGCTCCGCCTTCCCGGATGCGCGGGCGGCAATTGCACTCCGGCGAGCACTTCATCGGCGGCCAAAACATTCTCTTTTGTGGCGTCCTTCTGAGGCAAAACGAAGAAATCAGCGGCCGGCACTACGCGTTCGCCCGCGGGCCCTACGATCCGGAACTTCGCCTCCAGCGCAACCAGCGCCGGAGCGGTGTCCGATGGGTGGACGATGTAGCTGGGCCCGCCTCCAAAAATCGCATGGAATCGGTTATCACCAACGATGGAAAAACACTGGTCGCCGCCATTCTTTAGGCACGGAAAACCGTTCCGAAAATACCAGCACCACGGACGCTGGCAAACGTTGCCGGCGAGCGTGCCAACATTGCGAATCTGCGGAGTCGCAACTGTTCCGGCCGCTTCGGCCAGCACCGAGTACTGACTCCGAATCAATGGATGGCTGCTTAGCGTGTCGAGGGTGATAAGACCGCCGATGTTTACGCCGCTCGCCGTCGGCGCCACCTGATCGAGTCCCTTGATCGTTTTCAGATTAATCAGCACGTCCGGCTTGACTAGAAATTCTTTCACCATTCCCAAGAGATCGCTGCCGCCGCCGGCCACGGACGGTGTCTGTCCATCTTTTCGCGCCTGCTGCGCGAAGGAAACTGCCTGCTCGAGAGTCTGCGGGTTCTTGTTGGCGAAGGTTTTCATGCCAGCGCCTCCAGAATTTTGTCTCGCGTGATCGGCAAGTCTTTCATGCGGCGGCCAATCGCATTGAAGATGGCGTTGCCGACGGCCGCCACGGCGTGAACAATCCCAGCCTCACCAATGCACTTGGCGCCAAAGGGACCATACCCATCGTCGCTCTCGATGAAGATCACCTCGATCTCTGGCGCATCGAGATGGGTCATGATTCGCGCACCGTAATACCCGGCGTTAAGCGGTTGTCCACTGCGCCGGTCGTAGACCAGATCCTCGTGCAATGCCATCCCGATGCCCTGCGTCGCGCCGCCTTTGATCTGGCTGGTTGCCGTCAAGGGATTCATGATGCGGCCGGAATCGTGGACGGCAACGTATTTGAGAACCCGCACCCGCCCGAGTTCCGTATCGACTTCCACTTCCACGAAGTGCGCGCCAAACGATTTGCGCACCTTGCCCTCCGACTTCGGATTTGGCGAAGCGGATGCGATCAGCGCGTTCTCGCCCTTCGGCATTCCTTTCTCCGCAATCTGCCGCTTGAGATCGCGCGCAGCCTCGATGACGGCGTATCCGGTCATGTCCGTAGTGCGGCTGCCTGACTCGCCCACCGAGTAGGGGCAACGGTCCGTGTCACCCCACACGAGATCGACCTCCGACAGCGGGACGCCCAGTTCCTCTGCCGCGATCATGCTCATCGTGGTTTTAGCGCCGGCTCCGATGTCGGTAACGCCAACGAACACGGTGTACCTGCCATTCGAATCGAGACGAATCACCGCGCTGCTCTGTCCCAGGGGCGACCGAATGGTCATGAAGGCCATCCCGGCTCCGCGCTTGATCGCTCCCGGCACCGCCCCCGGCGCATGCCAGCGCTTTTTCCATTCGAAGGCCTCTGCCCCTCGGCGGATGCACTCCTCCAGCGTGTAGTTCGAATAGGGCACTTCGTCATTCGACTTTCGCGTCATGTTCTTCAGAACGAACTCGACCGGATCCATTTTCATCTTGTAGGCGACGTCGTCCATCATCGACTGGATGCCGAAGAAGCCTTGAGGAAACTCAGGCGCCCTGTAATTTCCGGAAACCGCCCGGTTGGTATACACGGGATAAACGGTGCTCTCCACGTTGGGGCACTGATAGAGTTCGACTCCAGTGATTCCTCCCGAGTTCTTGCGGTACGGCCCCATGCCGCTATAGCCGCGCAACTGGAGCGACTGGAGCGTGCCGTCGTTGCTTACGCCAACTTTGTAATATTGAGTCGTCGGCCAGCGGCCGTGCACACCAATAAAATCTTCTTTGCGCGAAAGCTCCAGCTTCACCGGCGCGCCAGTTTCCTTGGCCAGCACCGCGGCAATTAAATCGGCATCCTGATTCTGGTTCTTGTTGCCGAATCCGCCGCCCATGTATTTGCAGATGACGCGCACTTTTTCGTCGGGGATCCCCAAATCTCTGGCCATGTCATGGCGGCAATTCGAGGTGCCCTGGGTCGGGGTATACAAAGTCAGCTTGTCCCCTTCCCAACTGGCGACCGAAACACGGGGCTCCATCTGCGCGTTGTGCACGTAAGTTGTGGTGTAGCGATCCTCGAAGACGCGGTCTGCTATGCGGAAGCCTTCCTCGACGTCTCCACGCCGATATACTTCCGGTTTGGCCTCGTTCTTCGCATCGAGCGAAACATTGCCGTCCGGCCAGATCTTGACGCTTTCCGGCCGAAGGGCTTCTTCCTGATCGAGCACGAATGGAAGAGCCTCGTATTCAACGGTGATGAGTCGCAGGGCCTCTTCCGCGGTATGCCGATCGGTCGCGGCTACGGCTGCTACAGGTTCCCCGAAAAAGCGCACGGGGTTGTTGAAGGCGTATCGTCTCTGTCGAGTGGTTTTCTTGATCTCGTCAACGTACTGCCTCCCGCCGGCGATCGAGCCCGCACCCCAAACGACAGTGCAGTTCTCATGCGTCAGGAGGAACTTGACGCCAGGCAGCGCCTGGGCTTTGGAGACATCAATCTTGCGAATTTGAGCGTGGGCATGGGGGCTGCGTAGTATCCGCGCATAAAGCATCCCGGGGAGGTGGACGTCGCCGCTATAGGTAGCCTTCCCTGTGACGCGCTCTACGGCGTCAATGCGCGGGGTAGGGTGGCCGATCGTCTTCAATGAAGCGAGATTGGGCATTCGGCTCATCGCGCGCCTCCTGCACCGATGGCGGAAACCACTGCGTTTCGCCGACCCTTCGTGGCGGAGACTTCCGCACCCGACTTGGTCGATGCCGTCGAGCGGGCCGAATTACCTTTAGACGTGGTTGCATTCTTGGTGGCGGCAGCCGCCAACACGGCCTCCACGTAGCGGTTGTAGTTGGAGCAGCGGCAGATATTGCCGGTCATGGCCGCCTGGACCTCGTGCGCGGTCGGATGAGGGTTGCGTGTGAGCAATCCCTTGGCGCTCATGAGCTGCCCCGACGTGCAAAAGCCGCACTGCGGCCCGTCATGTTCGACGAACGCCTGCTGAAGCGGATCGAGCTGCTCTCCATGAGCAAGACCCTCGACCGTCTGGACCTCTCGCCCGTCGGCCCAGACCGCCAGATTGCTACACGAGTAGACGGGTTTGCCGTCCAGCAGTACCGTGCAGGCTCCGCATTCGCCGCGGTCGCAACCGATCTTCGTACCCGTCAGGCCGATATGGTCGCGGAGCAGCTCGGCGAGAGTCCAACGATCTTCCACGTCCAGTCGATGCTCAGTGCCATTCACCACGAGTCGAATAGCCGTGCTGGGCACCCTTGATGCAACACTATCGGTCTCAGGCGGGTTCGCTGTGGAAAGCTCCATCTTGACCGCTGGCCCGGCGGTTGCCACGGCCAGAACGGCGCCGGTACCCTCGAGAAATTGCCTGCGGGAAATATCATTTTTGCGTTTGCTCATAAAACCTTCCCAGGAAAGCCGGCGGGAATCTCCTCAAGAATATGCATAATCTACCCCACAACTGGGAGGGAGGGAATAACAAATGGAAGGTTCCTAACGTATAATATGGAAAAGGCAAATTAGGAGCGCACGAGCGTTGGGGTGGAGCGTGCGCATGTGGATTAATCTAGGTCAGCGCGGATTTAGTCCAGAGAGAAGCCGGGCTAAGGTACTCGGATCGCAAGAGATACTTTCTAAAAGCGCAGGTTCGCTTGTAACCGAGCCCGACTCTGGGGCGTCGAATATTTCACAGAATGCGCAATGAGCAAGGTCGGGGATAATGCTCCAATTCGATAGGTGGACACCTGAATCATGACTCGGTCCCGAAGGAACTCGGGGGCATACAACTGCTGGGCCCATTTGATGCACACTGCGATCGGCTTGACCGCTTTCGCTGTGTTCGCCTCGGGATGTGCAAAACAGCAGGCGGCGCCTCCCGAGCGTCCGTCAACAATTGTTACCGTAGCTAAAGTCACCCAAAAGACCATGCCCGTCGTAGTGACGGCTGTCGGAAACGTGGAGGCGATTTCCACGATTTCCATCCGGACTCAGGTTGCCGGCGAAGTCCAGAACATCCACTTCAAAGAGGGCGACTTCGTCAAGAAGGGACAAGTATTGCTCACGATCGACCCGAGGCCCTATGAAGCGGCGCTGGCGCAGGCGAAGGCCGCCCTGGCACGCGATAAGGCCACCGGAACGTACAATCGCGCGCAGGCGCAGCGTTACAAGACGCTCTTCGACCAGGGAGTAGTGCCGGCCGAGCAGGTCGATTCCTTCACCAGCGCTGCGGACGCCTCGGATGCCATCGTGAATGCCGACGAGGCCGCCGTGAAGACAGCGGAGCTCAATCTGGAATACTGCACGATCGAATCGCCGCTTGACGGGCGGACGGGCACTGTCATGGTGAAGGCCGGCAACCTGGTTAAAGTGGCGGACGTCCCGATCGTTGTGATCAATCAAGTTAATCCGATATATGTGAATTTTACTGTTCCACAACAGTATTGGCCTGATATCAAGGAGGACATCGAGCGGCGCGCGCTCCATGTTACGGTCACGATACCCCAGAATTCAGGCCGGCCCGTGGAAGGCACGCTGACATTCGTTGACAATATCGTGGACTCCACGACCGGCACGATTCACCTGCGAGGGACATTCGAGAACTCCCAGAATCGCCTCTGGCCGGGCCTGTACGTCAGCGTTTTGCTTACGCTCTCGCAGCAGCCGAACGCCACGGTGGTGCCGGCACATTCGATCGTCACGACCCAGCAGGGTTCGTACGTGTATGTGGTGAAAGCGAACAATATTGTCGAACAGCGCACGGTTGTGCCGAACAGAACCATCGATAATGACACCGTAGTCGACAAGGGCCTCCAGCCCGGCGAGGTCATCGTTCTCGATGGCCAAGTTAACCTGGTGCCCGGCGCGAAAATAGAGGCCAAAAACGACAGCCCTGAACCGATGGCTGAACCAGCAGGCCGCCCAAGCCAAGCAGCGGGCTCAGCAGCGCAAAAGGGTGCGGCTGCGGATCTCCGCCAAGGCGACCCGAATCATCCCAGGCCGCAGTAACCGGCGCCTGACCGAGTTTCACGGGAGCAAGGCATGAGCATCCCCGAACGATTTATTCAACGGCCGATCGCGACCACGCTGGTCATGATGGCCATCTTGCTGTTCGGGATTGCCAGCTACCGTGTCTTGCCGGTAAGCGATCTGCCGAACGTCGACTATCCGACGATCAACGTTTATGCGAACCTGCCCGGCGCGAATCCCGATACGATGGCCGCAGCGGTTGCCTTGCCGCTGGAAAAACAGTTTTCCAACATCGCCGGCCTCGATTCGATGGTTTCGTCGAACCGGGTGGGCGCAACCTCGATCGTGCTGCAGTTCAACCTCGACCGGAATCTGGACGGCGCCGCGCAAGATGTGCAAGCCGCGATTTCTCAAGCGGCCCGCCAGTTGCCGCCGGACATGCCAGCACCGCCTGCATACTATCGGCAAAACCCGGCCGACTACCCCGTCCTTTTCATTGCGCTCACTTCGGACACGTTGCCGCTCTCCGCGGTAGATGAATACGCCGAGACCTTCATCGCGCCCACCGTCTCCACGGTCAACGGGGTCGCGCTCGTGCAGATTTACGGCCAGTTCAAATATGCTCCGCACATTCAATTGGATCCCCAGGCCCTCGCGATCCGGCGGATCGGGATTGACGACGTCGAGAATGCCCTGACGAACGGCAACGTAAATCTTCCGACAGGCACGATCTGGGGCCCACAGCGCGCGCCGACCGTTCAGACCCAAGGACAACTCTACAACGCCGCTGACTACTCGAAATTGATCGTCGCCTATCGAAATGGCTCTCCCGTCCGTCTGTCGGATCTGGGCCGCGTCATCGACAGCGTCCAAAATGACAAGAACGTGAATTTCTTCTACGACGAGAACTCCCCGAAGGGCCTATCCGCAATCCCGATGGTCATCTTCAAGCAGCCGGGCACCAACGCGGTGCAAGTGGTGGACGGCATCAAGGCCATGCTTCCTCGTTTGGAGGCGGTGCTGCCTCCTTCCGTCAAGATGAGGGTGCTTTTCGACCGCTCGGTCACGATTCGCAGCTCGGTGGACGACGTGAAGTTCACGCTCGAACTGGCGCTCTTCCTTGTAATCATGGTCATCTTCCTGTTCTTGCGGAACTTCTCGGCAACAACGATTCCCAGCCTCGCGCTTCCATTCTCCCTGGTGGGCACTTTCGCCGTGATGTATCTGTGCGGCTATTCGATCGATAACCTTTCACTAATGGCGCTAACTCTCTCCGTTGGCTTCGTCGTGGATGACGCGATCGTGATGCTCGAGAACATCGTGCGCCATATGGAGCATGGAGAAGGCGTGATGGAAGCGGCCATCAACGGTTCGGGTGAGATCGGTTTTACGATTCTTTCCATGACGCTGTCGCTCTCGGCCGTGTTTATCCCGGTGCTGTTCATGGGGGGAGTTCTCGGCCGGCTCTTGCACGAGTTCGCGGTGACCATCATGACGGCCATCCTGGTGTCAGGATTCGTGTCCTTGACACTCACGCCGATGCTCTGCAGCCGATTCCTGAAACCCCACCACGAGATCAGGCACGGCCGGCTCTACAACTTCTTCGAGTCCATGCAGGTGGGTCTTGAGAGGATATATGAGCGTTGCCTCCAGGTCTCGCTTCGCCATAAGCTCACGACAATGATGATTTCGGCGGCACTGGCGGCTGGGACTTACTATCTTGCGGTCATTATTCCAAAGGGTTTTTTGCCGAGCGAGGATATCGATCAGATCAACGGAACCACGGAAGCGATTGAGGGGATTTCGTTTGACGCGATGGTCGAGCACCAGCAACAGATCGCCGAAATCCTGACGAAGGATCCCTCGGTGGCTTACGTATTGTCATCCATCGGCTCGGGCGGCCGAACCCTGAATCAAGGCGGGCTCAACATCCGCTTGAAGCCGCGGTCGGAGCGACCGCAGGTCGACCAGGTCATCAACGAGCTGCGCCCGAAGCTTGCCGCTGTGCCCGGGATGGTGACATTCCTGCGCAATGATCCACCGATCCGCATCGGCGGTCTGCAAAGCAAGGCGCTCTACCAATTCACCATACAAAGCCCGAATACGGACGAGCTTTACAGTTCGGCTCAGGATTTCACGGTCAAGATGCGCGGACTCCCGGGCCTCACGGACGTCAGCAGCGATCTGCAGATCAGAAATCCCCAAATCAACATCGAAATCGACCGCGACGCAGCGTCTTCGTATGGAGTTACAGTGAATCAAATCGAGGACGCGATCTACTCCGCCTATGGGCAGCGCCAGATCTCTACGATTTTTGCGCCGAATAATCAGTATTGGGTCATCCTGGAACTGGAACCGGAATTTCAACGAGACGCAAACAAGATCGCGTCTCTCTACGTTCACTCCGCGACAGGATCGCAGGATTTCACAAGTGCCAGCGGGCAGCTCGTGCCGATCAGCGCCGTAGCCAAACTCACCCCGACGCTGGGCCCTCTTTCGGTCAACCATTTGGGGCAATTGCCCGCGGTAACGATCTCCTTTAACTTGAAGCCCGGCACATCGATTGGAGACGCGGTCTCCGAAATCAACAATCTGGCGAGGCAGGCTCTTCCGCCGACGACCACGACGACTTTCCAGGGCAACGCGCAAGCTTTTCAATCGTCGCTTGCGGGCCTTGGCATGTTGCTCGCGATGGCCATCCTTGTGATCTACATCATTCTCGGCATTCTCTATGAAAGCTTCCTGCATCCGATCACGATTCTGTCTGGACTGCCCTCCGCGGGCTTTGGAGCCCTTCTATCCCTGTACCTTTTCCATACGGCAGCGACGAAGGGTTGGATTTCTCCGCTCCTCGATATGAATCTGGACATCTATGGCTTTGTGGGAATCATGATGCTCATCGGCATCGTGAAGAAAAATGCCATCATGATGATTGACTTTGCACTCGAAGCGCAACGCAAGGAAGGGAAGAGTCCGGCCGAAGCGATTTATCAAGGGTGCCTGGTTCGCTTCCGCCCCATCATGATGACGACGATGGCGGCGCTGATGGGCACTCTTCCAATCGCATTGGGGATTGGGGCGGGAGGCGAAGCGCGACGGCCACTTGGTGTTTCTGTCGTCGGAGGGCTGGCTTTTTCGCAACTCGTGACCCTTTTCCTCACCCCTGTGTTCTACATTTACATGGAAGACGCAAAACGGTGGGGTACACAAGTATTCGGCGGTAAGCGCGACGCTGAGTCTGAAACGGGTTCGTCCCCGTCCAGCCAAATTCCGAGCGGCCCCATCGGCACGCCGATCGCGCGCTCCAAGGACGCGCCAGAGCTGTAACGGGGGTTCTTGATCGGATTTCTGCTGCTTGACATCAAAGCGCTAAATGACAATGATGGCGCTGAGAAGCAATATGAAACGCGTCTGGATCGGCCTCATTTCTACAATCGCGCTTGCAGGCGGATTCTCTATCCGGACGATTGCCTTTGCCCAAGCCCCTTCCGAACCATTTCCACCCGTGGCCAGCGTCAGACAACTGATGCTTGACCTTATCCATCCTTCGTCCAATGACATCCTGCTCGCCATCTATCGCGGCGGGCCTAAAGATGAAAAGGAGTGGGCGGCCGTGCGGCGCAGCGCGGTAACGCTGGCGGAATCCGGGAACATGCTGATGCTGCCAGGCCGCGCGCGGGATGAAAGCGACTGGATGAAGGACGCGAAATTGTTGGTAGACGTCGGAAACTCCGCGTACAAAGCCGCTCAGGCCAAGGATGGCGCTGCGCTCGCAGGTCTCGCCGGGGCCGTGGACAATTCCTGCACGACTTGCCACAAGCAATATCGGCCAAACGTTTTTCCGAAAGACGGAGGGTCGAAATGAGCTATTCCCGCAGAAACTTTCTCAAGGCCGCCGGAATCGGTGTCGCGCTCTCGGCCGTGACCGGGGAACTCGGGGCCGTCACCGGGGAATCATTGTTTGCTGCGCCTGCGCTATTTCCTTCTGTGGCTGCGCCCTTCTCGACTGAAAAAGCGATGTTCCTGGTCAACGGCAAGTCGTATCCCGCCGAATACGAAGCGCGCACCACTTTGTGGGAAGTGATTTCGATGAAGCTCGGCATGACGGGCACCAACCGGAGCTGCAATCGCGCTTCTTGCGGCGCCTGCAGCGTTCTTCTGGACGGCACGCCGTTCTACTCCTGCCACACCTTGGCGACCGAAGCCGTGGGCAAGAAAATTCTCACCATTGAAGGCGTGGGAGACGAGAAAAACATGCATCCGCTCCAGCGCATCGGCCACACGCGCGTGGCCGCGGATTGCGGCTTCTGCACCGCCGGATGGGTGGTCACCGCGAAAGGGCTCCTCGACAAAAATTTGAATCCGTCCGAGGATCAGGTGAAGGCGGCGCTCGCGGGCCACATTTGCCGGTGTTCGGCGTACCCGAACATTATTCGGGCGGTCATGGATAGCGCGGCCGTCATGCGCGGAAGCAAGATGACCGTCGAGGCCGAGCCGGAATCCGTCGTTCACATCAAAATGCCGATGGTGCGGGACTATTCGACGAGTGGCGGACACTTGGCCGGCAATGACGTTATCGAAGGAACGAGCAAGACCGTCACGAAGAAGTGGCAGGGGTATCCACCGGAAAATCTCAACGTATTAGGGAAGGCACGGCCCCCCCTGCCCGAAGTTGCCATTCCGAGGTTCACCGGCAAAGCGCAATACGCCAGCCGCGTTTGGTTCCCCGACCTGCTCTACACGAGGTTCCTCACAAGCCCCCACCCGCACTCCTATATCAAGGACATCGACACGTCGGCCGCGGAGAAAATGCCGGGCGTGAAATACATTCTTACGTACAAGAATGCGCCGAAACTGCAAACCACCAACGTTGCCAGGGGCAGGATATTGCCTGAACCTTTGCCGCGGGAGCTGAATCTTCAGGGCGAAGTTGCGGCCATCGTGGTGGCGGAGACCGAGGACCTCGCGCAGGATGCCGCCGACGCGATCAAGGTAACGTACGACGTACTCCCATTCGCCTCACTGCTGAAGGACAGCATGGCTGCGAATGCGCCCGATCTGGGACACGGAAAAGGGAACCTCATCCGCCATTCATTCTCGCCCGCGGATCTTCCGCACGTTACCTGGGCGGATAAGCACGGCGACATCGAAACTGGGTTCGCCGAAGCAGACGTTGTCAAGGAATTCAGCTACCGCTTCGCGGGCGGCGTTTCCGTGCCGATGCAGCCGAGCGGCAGCGTCGCCAAATGGGACGGTGACAAATTGACCATGTGGAGCATGGGCCAGGGCATCTATCCTGTGCGGGCGACGCTTGCGTCGGTGCTTGGTATGGACGTTTCCAAGGTCCGCGTGATCAACAAATGGAACGGTTGCACGTTCGGCGCGGCGCGCATGGCGGCGGAGAGATTTTATCCAATGATCGCCCATCTGGCGAAAGTCACTGGCCGGCCTGTGAAGGTAATGCTGCCGAAGGATCAGGAACTGGCGCAGTTGCAGATCAAGCCGGAGACCATCACCAAGTTCCGGGTAGGCGCAAAGAAAGACGGCCGCATCGTTGCTCTGGATCACGAAGTATATGTAAGCATTGGCGACCTCGATTTTGGCGTGCACGCCGATGGTCCCGGCAACGCGGCCAATCAAACGGAGTTGTATACGGCAAAGGTTCCCCACTGGCGATCGACGTGGTCCGCCTATCGTTCGAACGCGCCACGTCCTGGTCCGTCCCGCAGCCACATCCAGCAGGAAACGAAGTGGTCCTGGGAAAACATGATCGACGAAATGGCAGACTCCTTTGCCATCGATCCCGTGCAATACCGCATGATGCACATGACGCAGCTCACCCCGGGCGACACGCTCCATCAATACGAAACGATGCCCACAGTGGAGGTGCTGCGGGAAGGCTCCAGGGCATTCGGATGGGAAAAGCGCAATCCCGTCGCTGGCGGCGAGCCCGGAAGATTCAAGCGCGGATTCGGCCTGGGCATGTCGCAGCATCATGGCGGGAACATGGGCTATCACGAAGGGGAAGAGGCGTACGCCAAACTGGCGGCGCTTCCTGGGGCGAACATTTTCAGCAGCGATGTTGACGTAACCTCCGACGGCAACGTAACCATGAAGATCGCGCTTCCCGACAGCGGCTCCAACGCGGCTACCGCGCAGGCAGCTATGGTCGCGGAGATGCTGGGATTCACGACGTGCGACCAGATCCGCCTGGTTTGGGGCGATTCGGACCTCGCGCCGTTGAGCGATGAATGGTTCGGCGGCCGCACGATCACTTTGCAAGGAGCGGCCATCTGCAACGCGACCGACAAACTGAGAAAAGACTTGCTCGCACGCGCCGCCGACGTCCTCAAGATCGATGCCGCCAAGCTTAAGATGCGCGACGGCGTCATCTCCTCGAGCGAAGATCCCAAGAAGAGCACAACGTTCGCCGCGCTGGCAAAAATGAACAATGGCTTGATCCGGCAGACAGGCCGCGGCACGACGGGCGGCGAGAGAACCGCGTTGAACAAAGGCGTCGGCGCGTGCTTCGTCGAAGTGGAAGTCGATACCTGGACCGGCAACTGGCGCTTCGTTCGGTCGGTCTACACACACGACACCGGACTCGTGATCAATCCCGTCGTGTCCGAATCCGACATGGTTGGGTCTTTGGTGGAAAGCACTCAAGTAGGCACAGAAGCGATTCCGTGGGACCGCGAATTTCCGGGCACGCGGCATTACAGCGTCGGTTACCTCTCTTACCGGCTTCCGACGATCATGGACATTCCCAAGTCAACGCAGGTGTACATCGACAGTCTGGAGCCGCGCTGGTACTACGGCGTGAAAAGCTTCAGCGAAACCACGATTGGCGCGGTGCCGGGCGCGATTTCAAACGCAATTTTCAACGCCTGCGGCGTCCGCATTCGGGAGCACCCCGTCACGCGAGAGAAGATCATGGCCGGGCTCGCTAGTAAACGTGCATCGCTTACTTCAGGGAGGCAGGCATGAAAAAAGTTTCCATCTACCGGCCAACCACCGTCGATGAAGCGATCCAGATCCTGTCGCAGCACGGCACGAGCGCCTCCGTTTACGCCGGCGGCACGGACCTGCTCGTTCGGTTGAAGAACCGCTTGGAGCAGGCACCGAGCTACCTCGTCGATATCAAGAAGATCGATCACCTCCGCTATATCAAGGAAGACGCGCAAGGCGGCGTCGAAATCGGCTCGGCCACGAAGCTGGCGGAGTTGGTAGACTCCCGGCTCTTGCAAGAAAAATATCCGATGATTGTGGAGGCGATCGGGAAGATCTCCTCTCCGGAATTGCGCAATGCATCGACGATTGGCGGCGACCTGTTGCAAGAAGTATGGTGCCAGTACCTGCGCGGCGGCTATTCGTGCTGGAGAAACGGCGGATATCTATGCTACGGCGCCATCGGCGATAACAGCTACTATCACTCGGCGATGGGCGGACGCTTGTGTTATGCGGTTTATCCGGGCGACGCCGCCACCGCGCTGATTCCTTTCGATGCCCGGGCGAAACTGGCGACGCCGCAGGGAGAGAAGGAACTTACCATCGAACAAATGGTTCCCGGCGACATGCTGGTGGACGGGAAAATCCAGTCGCACGTCGTACGCTACAATGAGATTCTGACTTCTGTGGTCATTCCTCCGCCGAAGCCCGGCGTGCGGGCGTCGTTCGAGAAGCTCCGGCCTCGGGGAGTATGGGATTTCGCCATGGCCTCGCTGGGGATCAGCCTTCAACTTCGCGGCAAGACAATTGAAGACTCGCGCGTGGTTTTTGGCGGCATCTCCGGCAAACCGTATCGCGAAAAGACAGTGGAGGCTTTCCTCAAGGACAAAACCTTAAATGCAGAGCTGGGCGAGCAAGCGGTCGCCGTCGCCCTCGCCGACGCAGCGCCGCTAAAGTACAACGCCACCAAGATCGACATGGCGAAGGGGTTGCTCGCCAGCGGCCTCGCAAGATTGAACGCGTAGGCGGCATGCAAACGATTGAAGCCCTGCTGCTGGAGCCGGTCGGGTGCCTTGCCGAATTTCCATCCGCTCCTTTCCATGAAATCGCTGTTCGTCTGTTCGGCCGAAAAAGAAAGGCCGGCTCGTCCGCCAGCCAGGCCTATTGGTATCTGCTGAACTTGATCGATTCCGCTAAAAAGCCGTTCGACACGGAAAAGAAAAGCATCGCGGAAGAACTTGAAGTCCAAGCCGTGGATGCGGCAAGCATCTATGAAGACGTCGCGCCTGCGCTTGCGGAGCTGAAATCCATGGGCGTCCGTCTTTTTGTGGCATCCTCGCTTTCGCGCAGGGCGGCGATGCGGTTCATCGAGCGGAATACGCTTGGTGAGTTTTTCTCCGGAGTGCGCGCGCGCGATGATGCAGGAGGCGTGAAGTCGGCGCCGATTCTCGATGTACTCGCTAGCGCGTCCCTTCCAAAAGAGAAGACGATGTTTCTTACGGACACCGTGGAGGGAATCAAGGTCGCCCGCAGCGTCGGTGTGCATCCGATCCTGATGATGAACGACCCCGACGAAGCCCAGCGACTGGCAATGCACAATCCTGCGGGAGGCGTCGTTTCCATGCACGAAATGCCCGACTTCATCCGTCTAATCGCGGCGCAAAATCGGAGAGCCTGAACCGCTTACTCCGCTTGGAGTGATCGGTGCTAGAGTGATGTCCGCTGGTTGAAGGCCAGAATCGAGATGAGGGGTACCATGCGAAACCTCTATTTGATCGTGCCAGGCGTTGGGCTCGTTGCCGCTCTGGCTTTTTCATCTGTCTTATATGCGCAGTCTCCCGCAAGGCCGGCCGCGACAAATTCGCCTGTAGCGGCGAGTCAGGTGCCAGATTTATCGGGAGTATGGCGGGAACGCGCGCCTGCCAGCGCTCGCGCCTACTCCGGCTTCGCCTTCACCAAAGATGAGCCTCCGATGACACCTTGGGCGGAGGCCAAGTACCACGAAGCCAAACCGACCTTTGGCCCCAAGGCCGTCGCGGTGGAAGAGTCCAATTCGCCGGACTACAACTGCCTGCCGCCGGGTGTTCCCTACATCTATTTCCGGCCGCACCCCGTCGAGATCATTCAGGGGACGGGCCGGGTGATCATGTATTTCGAGTACGATCATTTCGTACGCGAAATTTTCACGGACGGGCGGCCGCATCCAAATGATCTCGATCCGTCGTGGATGGGACACGCAATCGGCCACTATGAGGGAGATACGCTCGTCGTCGACACGATTGGCTTCAACGACAAGACGTGGCTCGACCGGATCGGGCATCCGCACAGCGATCAACTGCACCTCGTGGAGCGGATTCATCGCGTGAATCACGACACGCTGCAGGATGACATCACGATTGACGATCCGAAGGCCTACGCCAAGCCATGGAACGCGCAGCTCATGTTCCAGCTGAGAGCGGACTGGGACATTGGCGAATTCATCTGCGAAGAGATGATGTACGCGGGGCACAAGTAGGCTGAGCATATGAATGAAAGCCATAGTGGGGTTCTTACGGTTGCTATAGAGGCATATAGTTCTGCGGATTGGCTGCGGGAAAAAGTGAACTGGCGGCGTTGGCGTGAGTGAGCCGGCATATGGTCGAGGTATGCTACACTTTCGTCAAGCAAGTCTTTCTGAACAAAAATGCTTCATTTAACGGGCTGCGGGCGATCAGAACGAACGTGGTCTAGGAAACCGACTCTGGAGGCTCCTGCATGAAACCCAAACTCAAGATTCTTTCCGCAGTCCTTGTTGGTCTTTTAATGCTTGCAGTTCCCACGTTCGCTCATCACGGAAGCGCGGGTGAAGATACTTCGAAAATTGTCACGGTCAAGGGAACCGTAACCGACTTCCAGTACATCAATCCTCACGTGCAGATCTACGTCGAGGTGAAAGATGAGCAGGGCAACGTTCAGATCTATAATGGCGAAGCGTCGAACTCGCTCGTCCTGCACCGCGCGGGGTGGAACAGCAAAATCATCAAGGTCGGCGACCAAATCACGATGAACGGTTACCAGTCCAAGAACAAAGCGACGAGCCTGCGGTTGACCAGCGTCGTGCTCGCGGATGGCAGGCAACTCGAAACCTTCCCTCGCATTGAGTAAGAAACAGCCTGGCGCCATCTAGCAATCGGTAACGCGCGTAAGGGAGGGCTCTGGGATTCGTGCACCGCCCTCATTCCACACTCCTCAGGGTCACCCGACTCAATTGACCGCGAAGCAGTAGAACAGGCCCACACCGTGTGAGAACGTAATATCCTCCTGGCTGCACCCGCGCGTTGGGTGCGATGAGTTCCACGATCCGTTGCCACCGCCGTTGCGGTCGGAAAGCCCGATTTGGGCTGCCGGCCCCGTGTTGCCCTGGATGGATCCATTCCCGGCGGCGCTGCTGGTCCAATTGTTGCAGGTGTGGTCCTTGTTATCCGTGTAAGCGCGGCCGTCAGTTTGCGAGCCGGTCAGCATTTCGTGCCGGTTGGAGTTGGGATGCTGGGAAGCATAGGCCCAGGTTCGGTCTTGCGGATCAGGATTGTCGTTCAGGCCGTGGACGATCTCGCCCTTCTCGGTGAGCGCTGATAGCTTTGTGATGTTGTTGCCAAGACGCGCTTGTTCGAGCG
Source organism: uncultured Acidobacteriota bacterium (assembly GCA_963768275.1). Lineage (GTDB taxonomy): Bacteria > Acidobacteriota > Terriglobia > Acidiferrales > UBA7541 > Palsa-360. Next base: position 201,806 of record CAVYHH010000021.1, on the reverse strand, counting down.
TATCACCGTGAAGGTCGGCGAGGTCGTGGGCGATCAGGTCGCCCTTGGCGTTGTACCAGGGGCCTTGGCCGATGCGGTCGCGGGCATTGATGGCGGGTTGATCGCCGCGCGCCTGTGTGCTCATGTAGGCGTGCCAGGTGTGGCTGCCGGCTCCGGCCGCTGTGGCCAGTGCCTGGCAATGCGCGTCCGCTCCGGCCAGGCCTCCGAGGTCGCCGCCCTTGCCAATATTCACGCTGGTGACGAAGAAAGTCATGGCATGCTGCTGCGCGCGAACCTTCAGCGCAAAGGAGAAGTACGAGCCGAGCAGAATTGATAGGGTGAAGATCATCGCAACAGAATATCTTCGAGTCATTCGCGTCTCCTCGCCGTCAAGTGAAATGGGTTTTCTCGCTCTTCTTGATTCCAACGTGCTGCCAGTGTCCGAAAATAAGCGCCAGACGGCCCGTCCTCACTTAACCGGGAAAAACCTCTGGACGCGTTCGCCGGCCTGCACCTCACCGGTATAAATGTTGCCTTTCGAATCCGTGGCGATCATGTGAAGACCGTGGAACTGGCCGCCGTAATCGCCCGCGCTGCCGATTCGGCCCAACACTTTTCCGTCCTCACGGTTGAGGATCCAGATCGTGTTGTTCGAAATGTCCGAAATAAATAAGAAACGCTGTTTCGGATCGGCCGAAAAGGCCACACCGCCAGCGGAGCCGCGATTGCCCGTCTCCGTGGCCAGCAGGAACTCCTTGACGAACTTTCCTTCTTTTGTGGTGATATCGATGCGGTTGGCCCCGCGATCGGCAGCGTAGACCAACCCATCGTTGGATATATTCAGTGTGAGATGGTTCCGGAACTCCTTGGGCTCCGGCCCGCCGGGAATGTATGCGCGGTCCTTGTCATCGGTGGTGATTTCCGACAGTTGGTGGCCATAAGCGCCCCAGCCCCGCTTGAACGCAAAGGTGTCCAGGTCAAACACCATCACGCGCCCGCCCAAGTAACTGTCAGCGCAGTAGAGCTCGTGAGCCGGTTCGTCAAGCCGAACCTCTTCGATCTGTCCCACGATCATCGGCGTCGTCGGGGGATACTTGGCGCGGAACGCCGCGATCGCCGCCGCCCGAGCCGCTGGATCGAGTTGATTGCCGCCACGCCCGCCCGCCTGACCCCGCAATGACGCAACCGGACCGGGACCGCCCGGAGCGCGCGCCGCACCCTCAGAGGCAGCATCGCCTCCACCGCCACCGCCCGGCTGGCTCTCCGGAGCGCGAGGGACTTCGGCGAGAAGTTTGCCGGTCTTGGGATCGTATTTGCGGACAGTGTTCATCCCGTTGACCGAGTTCCCGATATATACGAATCCCTTGCTGTCCACGGCCATGCCGTGGCCTTCCGGCGGATCGAAGGAACCGATGACGTTGCCGTTCTTGTCGATGTGGATCATTGCCGGCGGCGCGACGCAGCATTCGGCGGTGGGCGGATTTAATTCTGCATAGTTCTGCGTGCCGTCGATGTCACGCGGACGATCCAACACCCAGACGTTATCGTCCTTGTCCACGGCCAATCCCGTGACGCCCATCATCCACCACTTGTTGGGCAGGGGCAGCTTGGGCCAGTCGGGATCGAACTTATAGTGTGGCGCGGTTTGCGCCTGCGAAATTGCCGGCACAGCCAACACGCCGCAAAGCGAGAGCATTATGGCGAATATCTTGTTCCCTGCGATTCGAATGAATAGGCATGGATGATTCTCTACTCTTTAGGCGCCGAACCGCCCGGAGCAGCTTTCGCATCGGGGGGCAGCGCGGTCATTAGCGGAGAAGCCTGGATCGTGTTGTGATAGCTCTCCTCCATCATCCAGAACCCGTTGTGGTTCCCGAACACGCGGCTCGACCAATACGCTTTGCCGCCATAAGTCGGCTGTAGCATGATGGACACAACCGCGTCCCCGAAATCCCACTGGCGCATCCACAATACCGGGGCTACGCCAACCGGAGGGCGGTTGCGAATCGCCGGATCCGCCATGGCCTTGGCCGTTGCGGCCACGCGTTCCGCCTTCGGAGGCTGGACGCCATTTTCCGAATGGACCGCGCGAAGGTCTTCGCCTAGGTGCGCGTCGTGATGCCCGGTGCCGGACTCCTGATCCAGCCATCCATCGAGAGCGGCTTTCTCGTTTGCCGTAAGCGGCGTGTACGGGATCTGCTGGCATGGATTAACGCAGGGTACTGCGAAGTTAGGTCTTACTTCGCGCACTGCCAGGGAGGGATCTATAGTGATCTCGTCGGTGTGGAGCAGCCGCCATCCCGCGGGGCGCTCCACCCAAAAGTGGGCGACATAGTTGTTTCCCACATTCTCCTGAATCCATACAACCTTCCCGTACTTGTGCTCGGTAATCTTTGCTACGCTGGCGTCGGGAACTAGCGGTTTGAGCCCAGCCTGAAAAGCATCATCCTTCGCCCACATGACCCCTTTTGAATCGATCCAGGAAAAATCCTTGTCGAGGAGCTTCTCGGCAGCGGCCCGGTCGCCCTTTTGAAGTGCCTGCACAAGGGCGCGATCGGCCTGAACGACCGGATCATCGGCGGCGGCAGCGGGCTTGCTCACTATCAACGCCAGCACCGCGCCACCAAACAGAAGTCCGACCGAATAGTGCAATTGCAATTCGCCTTTTCATAGCAGTCTCCCTTTGTCCCGAGATAGGTAAATCCATGGTTAAACGCCTGTTGGCAATAATTAGAACGCGTTTCGGCCCTTATGAATTTTGGATGGGCGTAATCTACACCCGAACCCATCGATCTGCAATATGCCATTCAGGCTCCTGAGTGCGAGGGCCTTCCCAAGTGCGGGCAGTCAAGCTCAGGCAGAGTCGACTTCATTCGACCCTAAGGGGTGGCGGCCCAGCTCGTTCAATCTCCTCAAATCAGCATTCGCGCTCACGTCGCCAGCCGTCGTGATGACGGCTGGATGCAGATCGAGATTCTCGGCCGAGCCCGGCCCGGCCACACCCTCTGAGACCAACGCGCCAGATTCGAATATCGATGGGGGAAGCGCGATGCCCAATCTGGAAGGCCCGAGCGAGGCGAACGATGCAAATGTGCTCGGCGACATTAGACGCGTCTCCGCACACAATACGCAATCCCATTTCTGCTCGGCAATCAAACTGCTGTTCGCGGCCGTTGCGTCCTGGCAAGTCAGCAGCAGAACAGGAAGCGCTTCATAAAAACGAATGATGTTGATCGTCGTCGCCAGGCGCGTGGCCCACTGCGCGGCAGTTTCCGGCGTGAGTAGCGGCAGAACCTGCTCCCGAATGAAAATTGCGTCGGCTCCAGCTTCGACAAACGCGCGAGCGACAGCAGCGGTCACTTCACCGGCAAAATCCAACGCGGCGGCATCCGGGACCCGATCAAGATTTCCATTCGTATCTTTCGTCTGAGTAAGAAGCGCGGCCAACGTGAACGGCCCTGTTACGCCGGCCATCAACAGGGATTGGCCTCTGACGAGGGGCTTCAGCCGCGCGATGACTTCAACGGCGACGGGAACGCGCCCTCCTTTCGCTGCCTCATCGGGTGAGCGAAGCCCGTCCGGCAAATCGCCGGTCTCGCCTGGTTGCGGCCAGCGCAATGAGGCTCGCTGTCCCTGCGCGTCCCAATCGAGCGCGCCACCCAGCGCTTCGGCTTCAAGAAGCGGATCGAAATAACAGGTTACGCCATCCGAGCGCAAGTGCGTGCGGATCTGCCGCAACGCGTTCGAAATCTTCGTGGGATTCGAAAGGAAATTGCGAAGCGGAAGATTCTCGATGCGCGCGCCGAGCGAAAACACGATCGGGAGGAAAAGCGGGCGCGGCGGGGCGATCCCTTCCAATATTCCTTTGACCGCCCGCCGGGGATTGAATATCTCCGCCATCAGCAATTCAAGGCCGGAAAATCGGTCCGGTCGGCTTCGCATCAGGCCAGGAGCCATACCACTGCAGGATTTCCTTTGGGGGGCTCAGTTTGTTCCATTCTCGTTCAAATTCACCGTACGACTTTCCACGCGCGAGCCGCGCCCGGCGCTCTGCATCGCGTTGTTCTTTGGTTTTCTCGGGGTCGAGCTTCCGCCGTTCGGGATCGTAAGCGATTCGATAGATGTTCTGCGCCGTCCAATCCGAAATAATGTTCTTGCGAAGATCATCGAGAATCTCGTGGGGATCGCGCTCGAGCGGATCGCCGTATCCCGGGCCGCCGCCACTGAAGCCGAACAGGAGATCGCCCTCATCATAGACTTTCGGTGTCCGTGCGACGAGTTCGTAATTCCACTCGCCATGAATTGCGCCCTTTTCGAGGATGGTGCGGAGATCGAGCGTCACGTTGGAATTTCCGTTGCGCATCGATTCAAGCAGGTCCGCCTTGCGCACACTGATGCCCGGAACCGGCGCGGACGCGTAGCCGCCGAAGAGCGGCTGCCCGAGCGGCACCTTCGTGCCGTTGCCCATGCACATCGAGACGAGTTCCGGCATCTTGTGGATCATCCATTGTTGCACGCCGCCCGAGCCGCCGCGATGCAGCCCGTGGCCGCAGGAATCTTTCCAGTGCTGCGAAAGCGTGACTGTAATGGGCAACTCGCTTTCGACTTGCTCGGAATCGGGAGCGCGGCCGAAGGCGCACCACGCAAATCCGTAGGCGTCCATGCCGTCGGAAGCGGCGCGCCCGCCCTGGCCCATGGTGTTGAGCGAGAAGGAGAGCACATCCGCAACCGCGAGCTTCCATTGTGATAGCCCGGCGCAAATTTGGGATGTGTGCTGGCTGCCCGGCGCCGCCGCGATCTGCTGCCACAGGCTCCCGCTCGAAAATGCCATCTTCGCGAAGGCATTGTGCGTCGCGCAGCGCGTCTGCATGCCGATGAAAACGCAGCAACTCGTCGCGGCCATTTTGTCCGGATTCAGAATGATCCCTTCCGGAAAAACGAAATCGATCGGCGCAAATGTGGCGCTGCAAATTGGCAGGTCATGGAACAAGTACTCGTAGAAAAAATTGGCGATGTGGCCGACGACGGCTTGCGGATGAACGTTGTAGGAAGACGGATTCTCGGGCGAAGTGCCATGGAAGTCGAAAACGAGCCGTTCGCCCTGCTTCGTGAGCGTGAGATAACAGGCGCGGACGAGCGCCGGCGTCCATCCAATCGCGTCGTTGAAGACGACCGCGCGGAATTTTCCGTCCGGCAGCGCCCGGATTTTCTTGCGCGCGCCTACTTCGGCCGTTTCGCACATCCGGCGCAGCAGCCCGACGACGAAATCCTGGCCGCGCCTATCGGCCAGCTCGAGCAAGCGCACGCGTACGCGGTCCGCCGTCGTGCAGCGAGCGCGCAAATCCGAGATGAACATGGCCGGCGCGCGAAGGCCGTACACGGAATAAAACTCGAGGAAATCGTTCCGCAGCTCGAAGTTTTCGCCGATCTTGATCGGCGGCAAATTGAGCCCTTCCTCGAAGCGGGATTTTGCGCTGACGGGCATGCCGCCAGGCTCGATCGCGCCCGTTTCGGTGGTGTGCAATGCCGCTGACGCCCAGGCGATCAATTTTCCTTTGTGGAAGACCGGCATGAGCGCGACCTGGTCCGGGTTGTGTATGCCGCCGTAAAGAGCGTCGTTGGTGTACCAGATATCGCCGTCGCGGATGCCGGGATTGTCCTTGTAATACTTCTGAATGAATTTGATAACGATCGGCTGGATGATGGCGTGAAGATAGGTGCCGCAGGAGGCGTTGATCAGGTCGCCGTTCGCGGTGAAGATCGCGACCATGGAATCACCGGACACGCCGAAATAACTTCGCGAGGAGCGCACGAAGACTTCCATCGCTTCGTCGAGAATGTCGTTCGTGATCTGGACGCCAATCTCGTAATCGCCTTGATGAACTTTCGCGGCGCATTCTTTTTCGTAAGTTGTGGCGGGCGCAGGCTTCAGCCATTCAAGTTTTTCCGCCAACGTCGGGATAGGCATGTTGTTCCCTCGCTCTCAATCGCGACTTGATCCTTCCAGAATTCCCAGCCCCTGCGTATCAGTCGTGAAAAGCATTGCCGGGGGCACGACGATCGTGGTGTATTCGCCTTCGATGACCGCGGGGCCTTCTACCACGTTGCCGGGGCGCAGCGATTCGTACGTGAAGATCGGCGTCACGCGAAAATCGCGCGTCTGCGGCCAATAGACGGGCCGCTCGCCTTTGCGCGACGAGGATGGGTTGCTTTTCTCCAATGGCAATTTTGGCAGGTGCACTTTGGGCGTCGCCACGATGGCTTTCAGAATAAAACTCTCGACGAAAATGCCGCCCTCGGGATTTACGACGAAGGGGCTGAACGCCTCGCTGAATTCTTTGTTGAAAGCGTCGCAGATCGCCCGGACGTCCTCCGGAGAACGGAGGGACATTTGTGGCGAAAGAGCGCGCTTTACGTGGAATTGGCCGCCATAGAGCATATCGAGCTCGAGAACGTATGCCGCTTTCACCGGATCGAGGCCATCGCCGAGAAGATCCTTTCTGGCTTGTTCGAGCAGGCTCTCGACCGTGCTGTTGAATGTGGCGTAGTCCTCGGTGAGTTGCTGGTTCCCCGGAGTCATCAGCGTGAGCTTCTTTGAAGTCTCGTAGACGTGCATGATATCCATCGTGGACGAGCCGTAGGCGCAAAACACCGGCGAAAACGGAAACGTCACGGCCTTGCGGATGTCGCCCTTGAAACCCTCGGCATGCGTGGCGCCGGCCCCGCCGCCAATGAACAAAATGAAATCTTCCGGACTGTAGCCGCGAAGATGAACTTCTTTCATGATCGCCGATGCCATATTGCCATTGACAATTTTCCGGATAAGTTCGGCGCCTTCTTCGACGCTCACGCCCAGCGGCTTGGCGATTTTTTCGCGAATCGCCTGGATCGAGCGATTCTTGTCAAGGCGCATCCGGCCGCCGTAGTAGTAATCGGGATTGATGTAGCCGAGCACGACATCGGCGTCCGTAACGGTCGGCTCGCTCCCGCCGAGGCTGAAGCAGGCCGGGCCCGGCATCGAACCCGCGCTTCTCGGGCCGACTTGCACGCGATTCTGAAGCAGCTTGTTGATGGATGCGATCGAGCCGCCGCCCGCGCCAATCGAGAGCGTCTTGATCATCGTGATTCCGACCATCCAGCGGTCAATGATCGGCCGGAAATCATAGCTGCGAACGCTGTCCTTGACGACCAATCCCACGTCGAAGCTCGTGCCGCCCATATCCGTCATTACCACGTTCTGGTAGCCGAGCGACTTGGCGATGTGGTGCGCGCCCATCAGGCCGGACACGGGCCCGCTATTGAACGTGCGGCTCGCGGTGGTGCGAAACACTTCGGCGACGCCGCCCGAGCTCTGGATCATCAGCAGCGGCTTCTTGTAACCGCGCTCGCGCAGCTTGTCCCACATTGCGGAGAGCTCAATCTGCATCGAGCGCTGAAGATACGCGTCCAGAATCGCAGCCATGGTGCGTTCGTATTCGCCGAGCTTGCCGTTGACCTGCCCCGCAAGCACGACCGGGAGATAGCCAATGTGAAATTCCTTATATTCGTCGCGGATGATTTCCTTGACGCGACGCTCGTGCACGGGGTTCAGAAAGCCCCAGAGCAGCGACACGACGAAGCCCCGCGCGCCGCGATTCACAAGGTGGCGCACTTTTTCCCGAACATCGTTTTCATCGAGCGGGCGAATGACTGTGCCCCGTGAATCCACGCGCTCCTTGACGCCGACGATCAGATCGCGCGGGATGAGCGGGTCCGGCTTCTTTTGAATCGCCAGATTGCGACGCTCGGCCACGCGCGTACCGTCAATCCATTGCGCTCCCCGGCCAATCAGAACGACGTCTTCGTGGCCTTCCGTTGTAATCAACGCGAGACGCGGCCCCTTTCGTTCGATCAGCCGGTTCATCGCGATCGTCGTCGAATACCGGATCATGTCGATCGCCGGCAGAAGCTCTTCCATCTTCTTTCCGACCGCGCTGGCTCCCTCTTCGATCACTCGGGAGAAACAAACGGAGAGATCGTAGGGCGTCGTTGGTACTTTCTTGACCAGCGCTTTGCCGTCGAAATTGAGGACGAGGTCGGTAAAAGTTCCGCCGACATCGATGTCGATGGAGTTCATTCCACGACCTCGAGACGCTGGTTGCGGATGACGAATTCGCCCTTGCGCAACCGCTCCTTGAGCTGTTCGACATCGATTTCGATGTCGTGAGTGATCGGGTGGCCCGGCGGCAAGTATTCTGTTTCGACCTGCGTGCCGCAATCCGGGCAATAAAACTCCACGATGCGGACCCACAGCGGATCGGGAGAAAAACTGAACGATCCTGGAACAATCGCCGGATGGATTTCATGCGGGTCACGATCGTGAACGAGGCAACCCTTCTTGTAGTTTTCCCGCGCCGGACCGAGAGAGCGCCCGCAGCGATTGCACATCCATTGTTCGCGATCGAGATCCAGGTCGAGATATTCGGTAACTCGAAGCCGGTTTTGAGTTTCAGGCGACATCGTCATCTCCCATTCGAGCCGCGTTTTTGAGCGGGTGCGGATTTCAGGCGCGCGTCATTTTTCCGTTGCCGTAAGGATCCATGGCCATCGTCCAGCCGTCGGGAATGATATAGGTCGTATTCACGCCCTCGAGCACCGCGCAACCCGCCACGCGATTGCCGGGATGCAGCGACTCCCAACGATACACCTGCGCTTCACCGGAGCGGCTTCCCCACGAAACATGGCGCGTCCCGATTCGAGCGTGCGAGGCATCGGCTCCCTGAAGCGGACGCCTAACGAGCCGCGCCTTCGGCATCGCTTTCTTCACTCGAACACGCAGCATTTCGATGGAAGTGTACCCGGCGCGCGGCACGCCGCGCGCTGCCAACGCGCCAGTGAGAGCGGCCTTCAATTCCGACGCGCTTCGCAGAGCGGGTTCCGGGCATGGCACCGTAACGGAATGCCCGCTGCTGCCTGCGACTTCAAATTCGATCGCGTAAGTTAGATCATCGGGACGGATTCCCTCGCCGAGCAGGTCCTTCACACATTCCGATTTAATCTCGTCGAAAAATTGCCGTAGCCTGCCGGCGCTTGCTTCGGAAATATCGCCCTCCGGGATCAAGCGCTCGTACACGTGGCAAATGTCCGAAACCGACGAGCCGAACGCGCTGAACAGAGGGCCGAGCGAGAAGACCAGCGCAGTATCGAGCCCCGCTTTCTCGGCCACTCCCGCAGCGAAAAGGCCGCCGTTCCCGCCGTACGCAAAGAGCGTGTGATGCGATAAATCCTGCTGCAATTCCGCCTGCGCGCTGGCAATCAAGTGCGCGACGGATTCACACGCGCGGTCGATAATCATCTTGCACGCTGCTTCCACCGGGAGACGCAGCGGCTGCGCTACCAGAGATTCGATCGTCTTCCGCGCGAGGTCGCGATCGATCGGCTTCGTCCCCCCAAGAAAATAATCCGGATTGATCAGCCCCGCAGTGATGAATGCGTCCGTGAGCGTCGCCTGGTCTCCTCCCAGGCCGTAGCACGCGGGCCCCGGAAACGAACCCATGCTCTCGGGACCAAGCTGCACTTCCGCTCCTTTCGCGCCATCCAGCGGCTTGACGACGCTGCCTCCTCCGAGCGCGATCGAGCGCAAATACGGCAGCGCGAGCTCGAGCGGAATGCCAAAAAGATCAGAGGGCTTGCGGTAGATGGGCTCGCCCCCGGAGAGAACGCTGATCTTCGCCGTCGTTCCGCCGATATCCATCGCAATCACATCGTTCAGGCCGTAGAGCTTTGCGAGATGCGCGCTGCCGAGTATTCCCAGAACCGGCCCGGATTCAATCGTGTCGATGGCCTTGGTTTTGGCAATTCCCGCGAAGCCGCCGTTGATGTGACTGACAAGAAAAGTTCCCGCGTACTTCGAAGTTTCTCGAAGCTCGTCCTCGGCCTTGAACAATGTGGCCGCGAGCGCGCCATGCGTGTAGGCATTGATCGCCGCGCAGTAGGTACGCGTCCGGTCATCGGCGCACTTTGAAATGTCGCTGCCGGCGAGCACCGGGACGGACCCGAGAAAATGGTCGGGATACTGCTGGTCGATAATGCGCTTGAATGCGATCTCGCGCGTGGGATCGCGGTGGGAATTTTGCAGGCTGATGCAGATCCGGCGCACGCCGCTTTCCAGAAGCGAGCGCGCGGCATTCATGATATCGGTTTCTTGCGCGGAGCCGTTGATGCCGATGACGTCGCGATCGTTCACCAGCCGGCCGAGTATGGCGCTTCGGTTGTCCTTGCCGTAGAGGTTTTGCTCATGCCCTTGCGTGACAAGCAATCCGATTCGCGGGCCGCGCAGCTCGGCGAGAACGTTGGACGTGATCGTGGTGGACCACCGGATCAGATCGACATTCTCGAGAAACGCAACCGCATCCGGAAAACCCGTCTTATCGGCGGCCTGATTGAGGCAGTCGAATAGACAAACCGTCAAGTCGTGCGGCGTCGTATCCACTTTCACGCACACAACGTCGTCGCCGCTCGTGAACAATCCGTCGGTCAGCGTTCCGCCAACATCGATGTCCGCCGTCCACATGAGATGCTCACCCGGCCGAAGCGTTGAAGCGCGCTCGAAGTTCATCCGAAGTCACGGTCCACCCAAAGAAGGATTCCACGTTGAATAGCGTCGCTTCGAAAATGCCTGGGCCGCCTGCAGGCATCGTTCCGTCCGAGAGCAGAATCGGCCAATAATCCAGAAAATACGCGTCACGCAGCGTGGATTCGACGCAGACGTTCGTGGCGATCCCCGCGAAAAAGAGAAATTGTATCCCGCGCATGCGCAATTGCGAATCGAGCGTCGTGCCTGCAAATCCACTATAACGCGTCTTGGTGATTACGAGATCTCCAGACTGAGGTGTGAGATCGTCGACGATCGCCGCATCCCAGGTTCCTTCGGTGAGGAGTTTCCCCTTATACTCCGGCCGGGTCCGCATCGTGTGCATCGCCAGCTCTTTGTAGCAATTGGGCGAACGCGCGCCGCCTGCATCGCTCAAGTCCGGCTTGTAGGCCATGCGCAGATACACCACCAGCACACCCGCCGATCGCGCGGCGCCGATGACTTCTCGAATGGTCCGCACGACGCGCGGCGCATCCGCGAGGTCCACTCCCGCAATGTCGAGCAGCCCTCCCTTGCTCGCAAACGCATTCTGCATGTCCACGAGGACGATCGCCGACTTGGCGAATTCGACGTCGATTGCCTCCGGCTTGGCGTTTAGCGTCGGCATGTTCGTGCGGCGGAGGAAAGTACTCCTCGGGATAAGCATCTAACGAGCGCAACTTTGCCCGAAGCGCTCGACGCTCGCGGTTGCAAATTCGGACTCCAATTTCCGGTGGACTCGGACTGCGGTGATAAAGATATGCCTGAAATCGTGATGCACCAGGTAGCGAGCAAGCAGTTTCGTCGCTTGCTCGCCATCTGCGCAATTCCTCAGAAAGAGAACTTCATCCCAAACTGGAGCTGCCGCGGGTTGAGCATCGTCCTCGGCAATCCAAAATTTGCATTTGGCATGGGCGGGATAAACAGGGATGTGCCAATCGGAGTCACGGCGGGGGCTCCTCCGCCGGGGCACGCCGTGGACGCTGCTTGATGCTCGATAGCGAGACTGACAGCGTCATTGTAATGGCCCGGAATGGTCGGAGTTGTGCCGCAAAAGATTGGTGAGCCGTAGACCGAAGTCACCTCGTCCACGTTTGGCCGGTTCAGCGCATTGAAAGCATCGATGCTCAGATCGAGCCTTAGCCTCTCACGAACCTGGAAGTAGCGTGTCAGGCGAAGATCCCAGGTGTACTCCGCATCGCCGACGTAGGTATTCCTTGGAATCATAGTTTGGCAGTTGCTCGCGGAAGGGCAGTCGGGCGTGAGCGGGGCTCCGCCCACGCGGTCCGTTGAGCCGCCGGCGAGATCGTTTGTGGTACCGCTCCCATAGAAAATCGTGAAGGGCCTCCCGGACTCGGCCGTGATGATACTGCTGAAAACAAAGTGCCGGGCGAAGGTGTTCTCGGGCCCTGTTGCGCTGAAGTTCGTTACCAGGCGGTTGCGGGCGTCCTGGTTGGAGTTGGCGCGCTCCGCCTTGTAATCGAACTGATTTACGGGCAGGTTGATGAACGTAGTGAAATTTCCATTATCGATTGTGTGCGACCAGGTGTAGTTGGCAGTCAGAGTGAAATACTTGATTCTCTCCGTGACTGACGCCGTTGCGCCGCTGTAGACCGCATTGGCAACGCCGTTGTTGTAGTCAAGAAGCCCTGCGCTGATGGTCTGCAATCCGCTGCCCAGGGCGCCTGCGAACCAAGGCCCCAAGCCATCGAGCGGGTTTCCGGCTCCGGTCGCAAGCGTTGGTGTGCCCGTGCTGCAAGTGGAGAAAGTGCCATTTGCGTTCAGCAACCCCGGAACCCATTCCCTTGTGGCGAGGACGCCCGGGACGGCCTCCAGCGGGTCCGTGGGATTCGCGGCCTGGTTAGAGTCCGTCGTGCCTAGCGGGCAAGGCACATTAATGTTATTTCCCCGAACCAGCCGGTGCGCTTCCACGAAGAGGTAGGCAAGATTGACCGCGAGACCTCTCCCGAACTGGCGGTCAACCTCCAAACTGGCTTGTTCGGCATAGGGTGTCTTGCTGATAGTGTGATCCATCCCCCCAGAACCAACGCCGCAGGCGCCGTTAAGGAAGCAAGTGCCAGCCATTTGAACTGGGTTTAGGAAGTCATAGTTGCCAGTTCCAATGATGCTGGCCGCGAATGGCGCCGCAGCCGCGCCCGGAAGTGCAAATAGTTGGTAGCCCTGATTGGCCTGAGAGGCATTGATCATAGGCATCTGTTGGGGCAGGATTCCGGCTGCGGAGCAAGCGGCGGCGGTGGCAGAAGACGGATTATTGCCGCAGAGGTAGCCCGGCGCCACCTTTTGGGTATTCGGAACAAAGAAGAATGTCAAATTGTAGCGGTCATCGAACATCCCAAATCCGGCGCGAATAACGGTCTTGCTGTCCGGGGAGTAGGCAAGCCCGATTCGAGGCTGCCAGTTGTTGTGGTCTGGGTTCACGTATGTGGCCAGCCCCGATTCGTAATCCCACCGCAGCCCGTAGTTCATCGTCAGCTTGCGGGTGATCCGCCACTGGTCCTGAATAAAAACGCCCCAATAGCCATGGTTTATCGGGCGGTTGTAATTCGGAAACAGTGAAGGCGGATACGCATTCGCCCACGTTGAAGTGTCCAGCGGATTGGCATTCGTGACGAGCGGCGCGCCGCTGGTAAAGGTGGGATCCGTGGGGAGCGGCACGCCTGCGTACGTGACCTCAACTCCATTCAGGGCAGCGACCGGGCATGTACCGCTAGCAGTCAGCAGCGGTCCAGGCGCGGCCGTGGTCTGCCAATTTGCTCCGTACTTAAAAAACTCAGCGAAAGCCGCGAGGCAATCCGCCGCACTAGAGCCAGGGCCTGACCCAGTGGGCACGAGTAACCTGGTGGGGGTGAAGCCCGGGAAATCAATCGAGGAACGAACTAAATTACCGTCAAACCCGAATTTCACCACGTGATTGCCCTTGACCCAGGACGGGGAGTCGGAAAGTTCCATCCGGCTTTCGTAGAGACGGTCCTGAGTTCCGAAGTTGTGGCCAAGCTCGAGGTCATTCAATATGCTGAAGTCGGGCTGGCCGGTGGCTCCGATGAAATTGTAGTGACGCCTCGCGAGTTGAAACAAGAGGTTGTTGACCCAACTATGTGTCAGCACCGAGTTCAGCGTGGCGACCAAAGCTTGATCGCGGATGAAAAGGTTGCGGCCGCCGCTCGGCACGCCGATGCCGCCCCCATCTAGGGTAGACCCGACAAGCTCTCCTAGCGCACGCGTGTCCTCGACGTTGTAGCGGATCGCCAAGTGGTTGTTGGTGCTGATTTGGTGGTCGAGCCTGACAAAACCGATATCGTCGTTCGCGGTTTTCAAGAAGCTATTGAGGTACCCAATGTCGCTCCCGGTGCAACTGCTGAGGCCCGTATTGCAGCCTTCAGGAGCGAGTCCCAACTGCGCCTTCGCTGTGTCGATGAGCGTCAGGTTGTTGACGAGATCGGGCGGGTAAGTGGGAGATTCCGCGCGCCGCTTGCCCTCATAATTCACGAAAAAGAACGTCTTGTCCTTGCGGATCGGACCGCCAAGGGTTCCGCCGAATTGGTTTTGTCTCAACTCGTGCGGCAGTGGCGCGGGTTGAAGGAGTGAACGCGCGTCCGTCGCGCTATTCTGAAGGTATTCGTATACCGAACCATGTAAATCGTTGGTGCCGCCCTTAGTCACTATGTTGACGATGCCGCCGACCGCCCGGCCATACTCGGAGCCAAAACTGTTGTTGACGACGCGGAATTCTTCGACGGCTTCCTGCGGAGGCGTAGAGCGTTGCACGCCGCTGGCCGCATTCACGAAATCCGCGCCGTCCACGGTGATCTCGTTGCTAAAGGAACGCATGCCGCCGAACGAGATCTGTGTTACCTCAAATTCCGTGAATGTGGTGCCCAGGCTGGTGCGGCTTGTTGCCACGCCGGGCGCCAACAGGGCGAAATCGGTGAACACACGGCCGCTGATGGGCAGTTCCTGGATCTGAGTCGTGCCGATGACCTGGCTGATTTCGGTTTTCGTCGGCTCAATAACGGGGGCCTCGGTGCTGACCACAATCTGTTCGCCCTGTCCGGCAACATTCAATGTGACGTCGATCGTTGCGGTCTGCCCGACAGTGAGGACGATACCCGTCTGCGTAAAATTCGCGAAGCCGGTATAGGAAACCTTAAGCTCGTAACGGCCGGGAGGCACATTCGGCAGCACGTAGGAGCCGGTTTCGGTGGCAGTTGCCGTGTATGTTTGATTGGTATCCATTTCCCGGAGCGCGAGGGAAGCCTTGGCAACGGCGCCTCCGCTCTGGTCCCGTACCGTCCCGTTTAACTGCGCCGTACTGATTTGCGCGAATGCTGGATAAACGCCGGCGAAGAGAAGAGCCAAAACAACCATAGACGCAAGAGTCGTGCGTGCCCTCATAGGACACCCCTTTCAAGGAAATATGGCCGCCCCCGTGATTGCGACTACCTATTCATGGTATCGGTTAAGATAACCCAGCTTGGGCACCTGTAACGCCAGAGTCAGGCTTTGTCAAGCCTTTAATCGAACCATTCGTGCGAATAACGGCCAAAAAGCGCTATTCGAATACCCCTCAAGAAGAAAGTCTTCGACCGCAAGATCATTTTGGAAAGCCAGGGCTTCGAATCTTTCAAGGCCGATCGGGATAAGATCCAAGTTGATTTGGAGACGTGGGGCACGTCCCGGCCGGGTGTTTTTGCGCTTTCGCGGGACTCCTTACACTTTCAACCCGAACAACTTGAGCGCATTTTCCTTCAGGATCAGGGGCCGCACTTCGTCCCGGATGGCGATCTTCTCGAAATCGGCCAGCCAACGATCCGGCGTGATCAAGGGATAGTCGGACCCGAACAGAACTTTGTTCTTTAAGAGAGTATTGGCGTACTGAATGAGCGTCGGGGAGAAATACTTCGGCGACCAGCCGGAGAGATCAATGTAAACGTTGGGCTTGTGAAGACAGATCGAAATGGCCACGTCCTGCCAGGGGAAAGAGGGGTGGGCCATGATGATGGGCATTGAAGGGAAGTCGACGGCTACATCATCGATGGGCAGGGGGTGCCCGTACTTTAGGCGTACCCCGCCTCCTCCCGGCATCCCCGTCCCTATTCCGCTATGCCCTGTGTGGAAAATCACGGGCAGTCGCGCCTCAGCGAAGACTTCGTACAGTGGGTAAGCGACGGAATCATTTGGGATAAATTTCTGAATCGGCGGGTGCAGTTTCAGTCCTCGCACTTTCCCCGCGGAAACCAGGCGCTTCGCTTCCTGCACACCCTCCGCGCCCCGGTTTGGGTCAATGCTCGCAAACGGAATCGCAACATCGGAATTCTGCTCGGCGAACCGCACCACTTCCTCGTTCGTGACGCGCGGCCTTCCTGTTAGCTGCTCGTCAACCGCAAAAATCACAAAGGCCATTTTTCTCGAGCGATAGTACTCGGCGAGCCCGGCTGCGTCCCGTGCGGCGCCGCTGTCGCCAAAATATTTTTTGGCCGCCGCGTCAGCCGCCGATCGATCGTCCGTGGATTCCAGGTGGACGTGAACGTCAAAGGCGGCGAGCGATTCGATTTCTATCCGGGGAGAGGGATTCATCTAGGCTCCTTCGTGAGTGTGAGAACGTGAGAGGGAATGGGTTCACGATAGAGATCTTCGACGAGCGCGGCGCGATTTTTCAGCACGGTTTTTTGATTGATGGAACCCTTGTCGGTAATTTCCTGCGCTTCGATCGAAGGCGGCGTGTCCAGCAGGATCGCCCGTTCAATGCGAGTGGTGCTCCCCGTGCTTGCCGAAGCAAATGAATCGAGCCGCTCTTGAAACGCCGCCCGAACCTCGGGGCGCGCGAGAATCTCCGCCACTGTTGCGTTTGACGACTGTCCAGTGCACAGAGTCCGACACGTTTGCAAAGCCGGAAAGAACAACGCGGTCGTAAAGTCCCGATCGGGTCCAGCGAGGACGACGTCCTGGACGAGACTCCCGAAATGAGCAAGCAGCCGCATTCGCAAGGGGCCGACCCTCACCCAAGTTCCAGTGGAATTTTTGAAATCCTCATTCAATCGCCCGTCGAAGACGAACCCTTTCAAAGGATCCTGCTGATCGGCGAACTTTATCGCGTCGCCAAGCCGGTAGTAGCCCTCTTCATCAAACGCCGCGGCCGTTAATTCCGGGCGGCGCCAAAAGCCGGGAGTGATCGATGGCCCGCGCAATCGCGCCTCAAGCTTTTCTTCAACTGGAACTAGCTTCAGCTGGACACCCGGGACAGGCAATCCCAGCGAGCCCGATGTAGCGCCTTCCATGCCCGTGGAGAGAGCATACGGAGCGCTTTCTGTTGCGCCTAACCCGGTGACAACGAGAATCTCTTCTCCACAGGTTTCAAACGCAAGATCCTGGAGCGCGTCCCAGATGTGCTGGCTGAGTCCCGCGGCGGCGAAAAAGAGGAGATTCAAACGGCTGAAGAAAGTCAGGCGCAGATCAGCATCGGTTCGCAGGTGCCCGACCAACATCTCGTAGCCTTTGGGCACATTGAAATATGCGGTTGGCGCGATCTCACGCAGGTTGCGCAGCGTCTCGCCAAACAATTCGGGCGCAGGCCTGCCCGCGTCGATATAGAGGGAACCGCCATTGTACAGCGCAATGCCAAAATTGTGGCTCCCCCCAAAAGTGTGATTCCAGGGCAACCAGTCGCACAGCACCATTGGCTCGTCCCCGAGCGACGGCATCATTTGCAGGAGCATTTCCTGATTCGAGCAGAGCATTCGGTGAGTGGTGATCACGCCCTTGGGGAGGCCCGTCGAACCGGAGGTATACAGAATTTTCGCGATGGAGTCCGGTCCGGTCCGCCGGTTTGCTTCGTCCACTTCCGCGGATGGCTCGGAGATTTCCAACTCCTCCAGGGAGATGGACCGCAATCCCTCCGGGCGAGAGTTTTGAAAAACGAATTCCGTATCGCCCCGCGCGACTGTCTTCAGCGCGGGCGCGAACCGCGCGCCTTCGTCCGCGAACACCATGGCCGGGCCGAAGTTCTGCCACACGTAAGAGAGCGCCGTAAACTCCTTGACGGCTAAGGAATATGCGGGCGCGATGGGCGCGTAGGGAATGCCGGCGTACATTGCCGCCAGAGCCAGCAATCCATGTTCGATACTGTTTCCCGAAAGAATCATCAGCGGCCTGCTGGTCGAAAGTCCGCGATCGAGCAGCCCCTGCGCGAACCTTCGCACGCGCAGCAGGGCCTCGGCATATGTGACCGTGCGCCACTGGCCGTCCGCCGCGCGCTCCGCAAGAAAGATTCGACTGGGCGCCTGGACCGCCCATGTTTCCAGTCGATCAGTAACGCGCGCAGGATAATCACCAAGCGGCTCGGGTGAGCGCACATAGATCACGCCGTTGTCTCGGCGATCCACGATCGCCTGCAGCGAGGCAACGCGGACGGCGCGCACAGGTCTTTTGGTCAATGATGCCAAGTGTTCCTACCTCTGGTCTGCGGGTCTTTCCGCAGTTGTCTGATACTTTCCCTTCCCTAGCGTCTCAACTCTACCCGGAACCGGGCTGTTGGCAAGCGAACATGTCATCCGCAGACTTAGAAAAACTCTACCGCGAATGGCCGGACAAGCACGAGTCAGCCGCTCGCGCATGGCCGATTATCGTCGAAAAATTGCAGCAGAGAGATGTGCATTCTACCGCATACTCTTGACACGGAAGGTCCAAGACGATAGGAAAGCAAGGAATTCTCTTTGTCGGACGTGCCGGGACAAGTTTGCAATTCAGGTGGAAGAATGCCGATGCGAAGAACCGAGGTGAGGCCAAAGTGCAGCAACGGAGAATATCCAAGAGCCTTGTGTCTACCGATGTATTTATTGGTAGCCATCGTTGCTTGTCTTGGGTGCGGAACGCAGCATCCCTCAAATACTTCGCAAACAAGCCCTGCGGTTGGAAAACAATCGAGGGAAGTCGATAGTGCAAGGATCATTCACGCTGACGACGAGCCGGGAAACTGGATGACCTATGGACGGACGTACAACGAGCAGCGCTTCAGCCCGCTCAAGCAAATCACCGATGCAAATGTGAATCAGCTTTCGCTGGCCTGGCATTACGATCTGGACACGCGGCGCGGGCAAGAAGCCACGCCACTGGTCTTGGACGGCGTGATGTACTTCACAACGGCGTGGAGCAAAGTGATTTCCCTTGACGCCGCGTCCGGCGCGCCGCGATGGGAGTTCGATCCGAAAGTTCCTCCGGAATGGGCGGTGAATGCGTGTTGCGACGTAGTGAATCGAGGCGTGGCCGCATGGAATGGGAAAGTGTTTGTAGGGACGCTGGACGGAAGATTGATCGCCCTCGACGCCGCCACCGGCAAACCCGTCTGGGAAACTCTGACGATCGATCCGAAGATGCGCTACACGATCACCGGCGCGCCTCGCGTTGTGAAAGGGAAGGTGATCATCGGGAACGGCGGCGCGGAAATGGGCGTCCGCGGTTACGTTTCAGCCTATGACGCGGAAACGGGAAAGCTCGCATGGCGCTTCTATACCATCCCGGGTGATCCTTCGAAGCCATTCGAAAGCCCCGTCCTAGAAAAAGCGGCAAAAACTTGGAGCGGCGAGTGGTGGAAGAACGGCGGTGGAGGCACGGTCTGGGATGCCATGGCTTACGACCCGCAGCTCGACTTGTTGTACATTGGCACGGGGAATGCCGATCCATGGGCGCGAAAAATACGGAATGCTCATGCCGGAGACAATCTGCTTGCCTCGTCGATCGTCGCTCTCAGGCCAGACACGGGTGAATACGTTTGGCACTATCAGGAAAATCCCGGCGACGAATGGGACTTCGACTCCGACGAGCAGATCATCCTGGCAGATTTGCAAATCGACGGACAGCTTCGCCAGGTTCTGCTGCACGCACCGAAGAATGGTTTCTTCTACGTTCTTGACCGCGCCACCGGCAAGGTTTTGTCCGCGAAGCCCTTCGTCCCGGTGACGTGGGCTACCGGGATCGACCTGCGGACCGGCAGGCCGATCGAATCGCCTGCCGCCCGGTATGAAGGAAGCAACAAGCCTTCCGTTGTTTCGCCCGGCCCCGGCGGAGCGCATACCTGGCAACCAGCGTCGTACAGTCCGGACACGGGACTGGTTTATTTTCCGGTGCTGGAGTCCGGGTTTGTTTATAAATCGGCGGAACATTTCAGCCACAGTTCGTTCGCCATGAACACTGGGACGGACGCGGTAGCCGCGGGCATGCCGCAGGAACCGAAGATCAAGAAAGCAATTCTGGGAAGCATCAAAGGCCATTTGACGGCGTGGGATCCCGTCAAGCAAAAGGAAGTTTGGCGAGCCGACCGGCCAGGGCCCTGGAATGGCGGAGCGCTTTCCACAGCCGGCAACTTGGTTTTTGAAGGTACTGGCTATGGCCAATTCGAAGCTTTCCGCGCGAACTCAGGCGAAAAAATCTGGTCCGCATCGACGCAGGGCGGGATCACTGCCGGCCCCATCTCCTACACCGTGAATGGCGAGCAATACATCGCAGTTCTCGTCGGGTGGGGCGGCGTCCTGCCTCTCGCGGCTGGCGAGGTTGCCCTGCAAAATCCGCGCATGAACAACGTGCCGCGGATGCTGGCGTTCAAGCTGGGAGGAAAGGACAGCTTGCCGCCGGCGCCTGAGGTGAAGACACCAGTCCTAACGCCTCCGCCCGCAACCGCGAGCCCCGCCACTGTCAAGAAGGGCGAAGAGCTGTATCAACGCTACTGCGGCAGTTGTCATGGCGACGTTGCCGTCAGTGGCGGGGTTCTGCCCGACCTGCGCTATTCCGGCGCTTTGGCCAACCAGCAATGGTTCAGCATTGTGATGGACGGAATGCTCGCCCCGTACGGGATGGTCGGATTTTCAAAGGAACTGTCGCGACAAGATGCCGAAGCAATCCGGGCTTATGTTATCTTCAGAGCCAATCAGAGTCTGGCCGAGAAGCAGGGAAATCCAAAATGAATGACTGCTTCTTTCTCTTGGCCGGATATCAGTGCACCGCGCGCTTGGCTCCTTGCCAATAGGGAGCGCGGAGTTTCTTGCGATCGATTTTCCCTGCGGGGGTCTTCGGAATTTCCGGGAGGAATTCCGCAGATTTGGGAGCTTTAACGCCACCCAGCTTCTTTTTACAGTGCGCGATGACCTCTTCTTCGGTTAAGGACTCGCCTTGACGGACAGCGATTAGAGCTTTCACGGCTTCGCCCCAGGTTTCATGCGGGACGCCAATCACCGCGCACTCGTGCACTTGCGGCAGGGCCATGATGGTCGCTTCCACTTCAACCGAGAACACATTGAAACCACCCGAAATGATCATGTCCTTCTTGCGATCCACAATGTAGAAGAAGCCGTCTTCATCGCGATATCCGACATCGCCCGTATGGTGCCATCCAAACGTGCGAACTTCAGCCGTGGCCTCAGGCAAGTTGAAGTAGCCGGGCGTGACGAGCGCTCCGCGAGCGACAATCTCTCCGGGTTGGTTGGGCGGCAGGAGCTTTCCCTGATCATCCATTATTGCGAGGCGCACACCATAGGTGGCTTTGCCGCAGCTTCGCAATCGCTCGGGGTGATCGCCGGCAGCGGCGGCGGCCACGGTTTCCCGGTCCAGCCAGGTCATCAGCATGGGAACTTCCGTTTGGCCGTAGCACTGGCACATACAGGGGCCGAAGATTTCCACTCCCTCTTTGAAGCGGTCGGGCGACACCGGCGATGCAGCCAGCAAAAGTATCCGGAGGCTGGAATGATCGATCCGCCGCACATCGGGATGGGCAAGCAAAGCATAAAACGCGGTGGGCGGGAGGAAGACGTGAGTGACGCGGTGAGCTTCGATGCTGTGGAGGACTGCTCCGGCATCGAATCGCGGCAAGACCACGTTTGTGGCTCCCATGCCGAACATGGCGAACGCGACCGGTCCTGCCGCATGGGAAAGCGGGGCCGTGGTAAGACACACCGGAGGCCCGTCCGCGCACTGCCAGTAATGAGCGGCCATTTCCACGAAAGCGCTCCAGGAATCGCTCGTAACTCGAACCCCTTTCGCTGGCCCAGTGGTCCCGCCGGTGGCTACGAGACCGACCAGCCGATCGGGATTCCCGCGCGGATCGGCCCAATCCGGCGGTTCGCTTTGAACCGGCTGCTCGATGAACTGCGCGAGCGAAGGGTCGCCATGATGTTCGGAATCGATGCAAACGAAGTGGCGCACTGCCGGCACTCGCGACTTTAGCTCTTGGACCTGCTCGCCGAAGCTGCTGTGGTAGAAAAGCCAGCTGGTTTCGGCGTAGTTCATGAAGTCCGCATTGGCGTCGAGGGCGTTGCGATAATTGATGGGAACCCAGGTGCCACCGGCGCGCAGTATGCCAAGCATGCAAACCAGCACGCGCGCGTCGTTGGGAGAGTAGATCGCCGCGCGATCTTCGTCGCGCAAGCCGCCGGCCCACATCGCGCGGGCTACGCGTTCGCTTGCCACGCGTAATTCGCGGTACGTGTAGCGGGAGTTCCCGTCAACCAGGGCAACCCGGTCGGGAAAAGTCTCAGCAGCCTTGTCGAAATAATCGATCGCCTGCACGGTTGATTCGCCGTCTTCAGAGCGCTTGCGCTGAGAAACGGCCGGCCCCTGCTCCCCATACTTCGTCTGCGACTTCCACGACCAGCCGCAGTTTCGCCAATTGCTGCTCTTCCGTCAAGCGGTTGCCTTCCGTCGAACTCGCAAAGCCGCACTGAGGGCTAAGCGAGAGCTGGTCGAGATCGATGTACTTGGCGGCCTCATCGATGCGCCTCTTCAGCAAGTCCTTGGATTCCAGCTGAGGAAGCTTGCTCGAGACGAGCCCGAGCACGGCCGTCTTGTGTTTCGGCACAAGGCGCAACGGTTCAAACGTGCCGGCCCGCGGCGTCTCGTACTCCAGAAAGTATGAATCGACGTTAATCTTGTTGAAAAGGACATCTGCAATGGGATCGTACCCGCCCTCCGTGAACCAGCCGCTCTGGTTATTGCCGCGGCACAGATGCATGGCCAGATGCAGGGAGGGCGGACGGTTGGCGAATGCGCGGTTTATAATTTCAGGATACAAATCGTTCAACAGATATCGCGGATCGTCTCCACGAGCTTTGACCATGTTCTGAAACGTTTCGTTGCACAATGTGGCCATGGGCGGGTCGTCCACCTGCAGATATCGGCAGCCCGCTTCATAGAGCGAATTCATTTCCTTCTGGTAGGCATCAACGATGTCAGTCCAGAAAAGATCCATGTCCGGGTACGCGCCCTTGCGTATGGCGGCGCTCCCGGATGTGAAATGCAGAATGATGGGGGAGGGGAGGGTCACCTTTGGTGTTCGCTTTGTGACGGACCGAAGGAAGCGGAAGTGATCGGCGTAAATCGGCGCACTCCACCGCATGCGCGATACAACCTGGGCCCATGGGACGGGAATTTTGCGGCCCTCATGGTCGACAAAGTAGGCCACCGAGCTTTCCATCCGCACTTCCACACCGCCAAGGCCGCGCACGAAGAAATCCGTATAGAAGTCCTCGCGGCGGAATTCGCCGTCGGTGATGGATTGCAATCCAACCTGCTCTTGCTGGGCGACGACCCTGCGGATAGCCGCATCCTCGACGAATTTCAATTCTTGAGCCGAGATTTTTCCTTCGGATCGGTCCTGGCGGGCCTTCTTGAGTTCCGCAGGCCGCAACAGGCTCCCTACGTGGTCAGCGCGAAATGGCGGGTTGTGTGGAGCGGCGGCTGTCATGAATGCTCCTCCTGCTATTTTGAAATGTTCTTTTTAGCCCCAAGTGTTTCCGATCATCGGCCTGTTTGCCGTCTAGAGCAATCGGTTTCTTTTCGCATTAGCCGAAGCTTCTAGGCGACTTTCATCTTTGAAAGCCCGTGGTCTTCCAAAACTTTCAGAAGGCCGTGCGCCCCAAAAGCCTCAGCGACGGAGGCGAAGCCTGCCTTGCGGGGACTTGAATGAACGAGATGCTTGGCCGCATACGCCTGGATCAGGCCTGTTTGTTTGTAGCAGCAGTTCCCGAACAGGAAACACTGTATGAAATCCGTTGCTCCGCGTCCCACGATTACGTCAATGGTGCGATTCTCCCGGGGATTCTCTCGCGGCGGCGTGCCCGCTTGAACTGAATTCGCCATCTCGGCGAGCCGGCGCTCGCGTTCCGCCTTGGGTAGAGGCGCGATTTCTTTCAGGTACATCTTTTCCGTGGCGAACACGCTCTCCATGATCTGCCGGTCGAGCAGCCCACCAAAGGATCTTACGTTGGCGACTTGCGGATGGTCCTTGAACCACACCGGGTGGGGGAACCCGCCCCATGCCAGAGCCAATTGTGTCTGAATCTGCCCGGGCGCAATCACTTCCAGCGCGGTCGCCGGCGGCCAGAGTTTGTACTGGTTCTGCTCCAGAAAATGCGCTTCGGTTTGCAGTACCGCGAAAATAGTTTGCGTCGATCCGAAGGTGGGAGTTCCCCGGAACATCGTCAGGATTTCGAGCGTGTCGATGGTGGTGTCCTCCAAACAAATACGCGCGGCCGCATCGCTTGGAGCCGACATGAAAGCAGTGGCGGGAGCCGCGAGTAATCCGCGCTTCGCGAAACCGTCGCTCCATTTCTCAGCGACTTGACGGATCCACGCTTGTTCGCCGCTAATGTCCAGATAGTGGCAGCCGGATTTCAGACAGGCCTCGATCACGCGCGGACCGCTGTAGATGAACGGGCCAACCGTATTGCAAACGACTTTCGCGCCGGAGAACAGTTTGGCCAATTCATCCACGGAGTTTCCGACCTCCGCGACTTCGTAGTCCGCCGTCTCAATTCCGGGTACCTGCTTCATCACCTGTTCAATCTTGGCGCGATTCCGGCCCGCGGCAATGAACGGAATGTTGTACTCGCGCAGGTATTCCACTACCAGCCTGCCGGAAAAGCCGCTTGCTCCGTAAACAACAACAGGTTTGCTCGCTGACATTCCCATTTCCTCATGTCCGGGCTGATCGTCCGGTCAATTCGTGAAATTCCCGCTTCAATTTGAAGCACATACTAAAGGTCGGAATTGTTTGGAAAGAAGAAATCCGCGGCGCGTGGCGATAATCGCCCCGTGTTGCTGCCATTCAGGTTTGTACGTAATTTATCGTGGTCTTAAATGCTTTCGAAACCGCCTCTTGCAGAGGCATCCGACGGAGTTCTTCGGATAGAACCTCGATCCCCCACGGTCCCGCATAGCCCGTTTTCCGAATGCACTCGACGAAACCCTTCACGTCAAACTCGCCCTCGCCGCAGAACCTACGGTGGTTGATGGTGTCTTCATGCAGGCTCCAGGGCGCGGCAAACGTACCGTCGTTCAGTTCAACGCCGACGATGCATTTCAGGGGCACCTGCTGCAATTCTTCGTACGGAACGCGCATCTTGGCCAGATGCCACAGATCAAATAAGACCCCGCCATTCGCGGCGCCCGCGCCCTCAATCATGGTTAAACAATCTTTTAAATTGTCGATCATGCCGAACGGCATCAGCTCAAATCCGATTTTCGTGCCATGCTCGGCCGCATCGGAGCACAACGCGGCGAAGGCTTCGATGGTCCGGGGCATGGAATACTTTTCATGATAGAAATCGCCGACCTTGACGTGATGCGCTCCGAGCGCGACGGCTGCCTTCAGTAGCTTGCTCTTCCGAATATCGGACTGTTTCTTTCTTTCGCCTTCCAGAAACCAATCGCCCAGGAATTCCAATTCGATGTGCGTAATTCCATGGTCGTCCAGAATCTGCTTCATCTCGGCCAAGCTGCGACTTTCAAGAGTGTGATCCAGATCCGCGTGCCAGATCCCCATGCCCTTGAACCCTGCTTTTGCAATGGACTGCACGCGGTCCTTGAAGTCGAAGGGACTGTATTCCCGGTCTGTGTGCGGAAGCGCTCCACCCGCAATCGTCCAGTAGGAAGCGAGTAATTCGGCGTTGTTGGTCATTGAAGAGCCGGTTGTTTCCTGGAATGTCGGTCAGGCCATCGCCGCTCGCTTGGCAAGCACGGATTTGGCCGCATCGATGATCTTGTCCTCGTTCGGCAGAACATAATTTTCCAGCGGTTCGCTGAAAGGAACGGAAGTGTCCGCGGCCGTAACCAATCGCACCGGAGATTTCAAGTATTGGAGAGCGTGCTCGGCAACCTCTCCGGCAATCGTGATGGCAGCGGAGGCGTGACGCGGGGCTTGATCCACAAGCACGAGACGCCCGGTTTTCTTTACGGATTCCACGATCGTCCCGACATCCAACGGCGCCAGCGTGCGCGGATCGATGACTTCGGCGCTGATCTCTTCTTTCGCCAGACGTTCCGCCGCAGCGAGCGATTTCTGCACCATCCATCCAGTCGCGACAATCGTCAGATCCGTTCCGGAGCGCTTCACATCCGCTACGCCGAACGGGATCACCTCATCGCCCTCCGGCACTTCTCCCTTCTCCAGCGTCAGGAGGAAGTGCTGCAAGAAAACCACGGGATTGTCATCGCGAATCGCCGCCTTCATCAGTCCCTTGGCATCGGCCGGCGTGGAGGGGAGTGCGACCTTCAGACCGGGCGTCCCCATGAGCAGGTGATACAGGCAGTTCGAGTGCTGCCCGGCCCATCCCGCGGCAAATCCATAGCCCGCCTTGAAAACGACCGGAATTTTGACGCGGCCTCCGGACATGTAGCGGAAGCGCGGTGCCTCGTTAATCACCTGGTCGAAGGCGA
This sequence comes from uncultured Acidobacteriota bacterium, assembly GCA_963768275.1. Taxonomy (GTDB): domain Bacteria; phylum Acidobacteriota; class Terriglobia; order Acidiferrales; family UBA7541; genus Palsa-360. The sequence continues at coordinate 175,498 of CAVYHH010000021.1, read as the reverse complement.
CGAGCATGAATTCGCTCATCCACAATTCGACGATTGGCCGCAAGCCCGTCATCGCCGCCCCAATCGCCATGCCCATCTCAGCCGTTTCCGAAATCGGGGTAATCCGAATGCGGTCCTTTCCGAACATCTTCAGCATCGGATCGCGCTCGGTCATCCCCATATTTTGCCCGTAAAAGATGACGTTCGGATCGCGTTGCATCTCTTCAATGATCGCGGTGGCAATCGCTTCGCCATACATCATTTCCTTTGCCATGGCTCGTTCCCCCTATGCGTAAACGTATTTCAGCGCATCTTCCACCGCCGGCTGCGGACTGGCCAACCCAAAACGCACCGCTTCGTCCATTTCCGCGCGAACTTTCTCTTCAATCCCGTTCGCGTCCGCTTCGGTCATCGCCGCAGAGGCGATCAGTTTGGAACGGAACTTTGGGATCGGGTCATTCGCCTTCGCGGCTTCGAATTCCGCTTTTCTGCCGTAGACCTCTACAGCCTCGTGTTTTGGGAATTGCGTCGGCACGGGCGGCACGGTGATCGCGTTTCCATGGGCGCTCAAACGGTAGAACTTGGACTCGATCAAGCTGGGACCCTGCCCGGCCCTCGCGCGTTCGGAAGCCTTCTTGACTTCGTCGTACACGGCGAGCGGGTCAGTGCCATCCACGGTCACGCCGGGGATGCTGTAGGCCTGTGCTTTCTTTGAAAGCGGGTCGCCGGCTGCATCGTTTGCGTCCTCGAGACTCACGTGGGTGTATGCCTGGTATTCGTTATTCTCAAGAATGAAGACGACCGGCAATTTCCAAACGGCCGCGATATTCAGCGATTCGTGAAACGCTCCCTGTTTTGAAGCGCCATCCCCAAAAAAGCTGTAGACCACTTGGCCTGTTTTCTTCACTTGGGCCGTCAAAGCAACGCCGGCTGCGTGTGCGATTCCGGCGCCGATGATCCCGGTGGCCCCGGGAAAATCATGATCGGGATCCGCCAGATGCATCGATCCGCCAAACCCTCCGCAGATGCCGTCTTTTCGCCCGTACAATTCCGCCATCATTTTTGGCGTGGATGTTCCCAGCACGATCGGATAGCCATGACATCGGTAGCTCGGCATCACCGGATCGCCGTCGTTTCTTGTAGCCAGCGAACCGACAATCGAAGCTTCGGCCCCGTCGCCGAGATGGGTGTGCCCGCGAATCACGCCCGGATGCTCGACGAACGTGCGTTTCACGCGCTCCTCGAACTCGCGGATGCGAACCATCTGCGTCCACATCCAAATCAGGCGTTCTTTCCCCAGCTGTTCCGACGGTTTCATCGCAGGCCCTTTCTCTCCTCAGTCCTGAGGAATTGCATCACCCACTTGCCCGATGTGGCAAACCGCGTCGCCCACCGGCACTTCGGCGCCTTCCTTGGCTAGAATTTTGAGCAGAATTCCTTCGACCGGAGAATCCAATTCGTAGTTCACCTTCTCCGTCTCCAACTCGACGATGGCCTCGCCCCGTTTCACGGCTTCTCCTTCTTGCATAAGCCAGCGCACGACGTTGACCTTTGTCGTGGGCAAGCCGCCGGTCTTCGGCACTTTGAGCGTGGTTACGATAGGAAGCTCTCCTCTTCCGGTAGGGATTTTATCTACAGCGATTTCCGCGCAGTGTAAGACACGCCGCGAGGAGGGCACAGCCCACTTCGTTCCGGGTGTTCGATAAACGCCCACGCCTTCATCCCAGGAGCAGGCAAAGTTCCTGAGCGGCGGCCCGAAGGTACGGCAGGAATCGCGTATGCATGTCTTGCACGGAGACACGTTGCCCATTCACTCCCGAGTTTATCGCGGCGACAACGCGTCCCGTGCTATTTTGGACCGGAACCGCCATCGAACGCAGTCCGACCTCCAGCTCTTCATCCACGATGGCATATCCATCGCGCCGCACCGACAGCAGCGCCCGGCGCAGCTGTTCGACCGAAGTCAGCGTGCGGTCCGTGTAGCGGCTGAACTCGATGCGCGGCAGCAGCGCTTCCATCTCTTCCGCCGGAAGATTCGCCAGCAGCACGCGTCCTATGGAAGTGCAGAATGCCGGAAGGCGCGTCCCCACTCCCAGATCGATGGCCACAATGCGCGTCACGTTTGCTCGCGCTATATAAACAATCTCAATCCCGTCCAAAATTGCGATCGAACTGGATTCGTGCAGGATGTGGCTGAGGCGTTCCAGCACGGGTTGCGCCACCGTGGACAGCGGCAGGGAACACAAATACGAGTGGCCTAACGGCAGCACGCGAGAAAGGAGGTAAAATGTGCGTCCGTCGTCAGACCCTGCGAATCCTAATTTTGAAAGCGTGTGCAGGCATCGGCGCACCGATGCGCGGGGCAATCCCGTCCGCTTGCTCAATTGGGAGATCGAAAGATGGAGACTTTGCGGCGAAAATGCCTGAATCACTGTTAAGCCACGCGCAAGCGAGGTCATGAAATTTGGGTCGCCGATGAATTGATCCAGCTTTGCCGCAAGCGGCGGCGCAGGCTCGGAACGGGGAAGGGAAGGCGGCGCCGTCTCGTTGGCAACGGAAGCGGAACGAAGCTGCTTGTGGGCTACCGCGATTGAAGTCACACCTGCCATGAGATCCTCCATAGAGGCCTTCGGCGGGGATATCGCGAAGGTATATCAACTGAGCGATGTACGCACGGATTTTTGTTTATCGATATGGATGTCCCTTTGTACCTTCCCCCGATTCCCAATCTGCCTCAAGTCACTTTCTCTACAGGAGCGAGTCAAGGCGTGCTCCCTGCACCTCATCCCCAAACGCGCCGGGCAGTATCCGCAACGAGTTTGAGCTTGGACCACTGTTGATCCTCGCTCAAGAGGTTTCCCTCCGCTGTCGAAGCGAAACCGCACTGCGGACTCAGCGCCAGATTTTCCATGGGAACGTATTTCGAGGCTTCCTCAATGCGCTTTGCAAGCACGTCGGGATCTTCCATTCGCGGAACCTTCGAGCTGACGAGCCCCAGGACTACCGTCTTGCCCTTGGGCACAAACCGCAAGGGCTCAAAAGTCCCGGAGCGTTCGTCATCGTATTCCAGCAGGAACCGGTCCGCCTCCAATGTTCCGAACAATTTTTCGGCGATCGAGTCGTATCCGCCTTCGGCATACCAGTGGCTGCGGTTGTTCCCTCGGCACAAATGAATGGCAAGCGTCACCCCGTCCTTCCGCGCCGCCAGGAAGCACGCGTTGTCCGCGCGCACCGCTTCATCGAGCGCAGCGTCTGGCTCGACCTTCAATTCCGTCTTGATCCATTCGCGCCACTTTGGGTCCATGTAGTAGCTGTAGCGCGGAGCGTCGATCTGGATATACTTCACGCCCTCGGAAGAAAGCTTGCTGAGGTCGCTTTTCATGATCGCCACGATGTCCCAGAGCAGCGCCGAATGGTCCTTGTAAACCTTGTCTGTGATTCCACTCTTGAAAGAGATGGCCGGAAATTGCGTAGCGCTTGGCAAGGTCATCTTTATTGGAAGAGGACTGTTTGCCTTCAAGAACGGCAGCTCGTGGCCCGTTAGCGGCCGCACCTGGCGCAGCTTCGAGGTAACGATTCCCGTTACGTTGCTGACCGAGGGCGCGGCTGCCTCTCCAGCTTTCCAGGTCCGCCCGACGCCGGCCGCCATATCGAACCCCTCGACCGCGTCCGTGAAATCGCTCATGAAATTTCGCCGCCGCAGTTCGCCATCCGTGACGACCTCAAAGCCGAGCTCTTTCTGTTTGGCAAGAACGCGCAGGATGTGTTGATCCTCGAGTTGCCGCAATTGATCCGGACTGGCGGTGCTCCTTGCTTTGAGCAAATCCGCAGGTCGCAGAAAGCTTCCGATATGATCCGCTCTGAAGGGTGCGGGCATGCTCTTACTCCTTTGGCGTTCCTTTGAGCGCGATTGTTTCCGGGAATTTTTCGAAAGTCGGACCCGCCTGGTGTTCCTCTAACCTGCCCAGCGCCATTGCCAGCCTTGCGGCTATCTCGGTCACCAAACTGACCTTTTGCACTAGTTCTTTCCCGCGAAATCGCAGAGTGGGGCCGGCAATCCCTACGGCAGCGATGACTCGTTCATGCGCGCTCAGAACGGGCGCAGCGACGCCGCTCAAACCGCGTTCCAGTTCCTGATGATCCACGGAATAGCCACGCTGGCGGATCAGCCGCAGGTTTTCCTTCAGGCCGGGGAGTTGCGTGATCGTGAACTGCGTGTAAGGCCGCAGCGGGTTCCTCTTGATCACTTCATGGAGCTCGCCTTCGGTCATGTAGGCGAGGATCGCTTTCCCAGCCGCTGTGCAGTGGGGAGGGAACATCGAGCCCACCGGTGTGCAGACATTGATGATGGTGTGAGACGAGTCAAGGCGGTCGAGACATGTGACTCCGCCCGGGGTTGGCACCGCCAGGCTCACCGATTCCCGAGACCTTCGGGACATCTCCAATAGCAGGCGGCGCGCTTCGCTTCGCAGCGTCCGCGATTCCACCGCCTTGTTCCCCAATTGGTAGAGCTTCAATCCAAGGCGGTATCGCTCGCTCTCCGCATTTCTCTCGATCAGCTCAAAGCTTTCCATCGCTTTCAACAGACGGTGCACGGTGGCCTTCGTCAATCCCAATTCCGATGCCAGTTGGGTCACACCGGCTTCCGGCGCCTGTTCTCCCATGTACACCAGGATGCGCAGGGCCTTTTGCAGGGATTTACTGGAACCCCTGTCTCTCTCAGGCCTTCCTGCGGCACTGCTATGGCGTAGAAATGTGGCTGTAGCTGGCGGCATCGCACCCCCCGAGGCCTTGTTCCATAATCGCCTGGAATCGAGCGGTTCCTATTGACCTGCGGCGGATTGTAGTTAAAATTTCGTTCGTGTCAATATGAAATTGCGTTCCATATGGTGGAACAAGGAAAGGGAGAGAGACCGTGCTCCCCTCGAAAGGAATTTTGGCCAAGCTCAGGCAACTTGGTGTACGCTCACCCACCGTCTGCCGGATTTCGAATCATGAAGAAAATCGGAAGTAATTTTGCGCCTGCGAATTTCACTCTGTTTTTCACGTGATTTTGATTCCGCAGGCAAAACTATTGCTTCACGCAGGAGGGGAACCCATGGACCAACTCATTAGCCTGAACCGGCGGGAACTCCTGAAGACTGCGACCGGACTGTTGACGGGATGGGTGGTCGCAGGAAGTCCTCTGGCCCTGATCGCGCCCGCACGTGCATGGGCCGTGGATCTAACGGTTTTCACCAGCGCCGAGGGGACCTCGCTCATGAGCATCGCTCGCACAATTGCGCCGCACGACAAGCTGGATGACGCTGCTTACGCGCTGGTCGTCCAGGCGTTGGACGGTGATGCCAGTAAGGATGCAAGCACGCGCAAAATGATCGGAGAAGGCCTTGCGATGCTCGGCACTGGTTTCGCAGCGAGTTCCGAGAGCGAGCGGGTCGAGGCGTTAAAGAAGATTGAGTCCTCCGCGTTTTTCCAAACGTTGCGCCTGAAGACCCTGCAGGTCCTTTACTCCAGTCCAATCGCGTATGCCTACTTCGGATATGAGGGCGAAGCCTTCTCCAAGGGCGGCTATCTTTTCCGCGGATTCAACGACTTGCGCTGGTTGCCAGAGGTGGCGGCCGAGGACAGTGGTCCGTTGCCGGCTGGAGCCTAACGATGGGAGAGCATCGATATGGCCAGCATTGATTTCCAGGATCAAAGCGCGGTGGTCATTATCGGATCCGGCGCCGGGGGCGGAACGCTGGCGCACGAGCTGACTCGCCGCGGGATCAAAGTAGTCGTGCTTGAGGCCGGCAAGCGGCAATCAACGAGAACTTTTTCGCAGGTCCCTGGAGAAGCATTCCTTCAATTAACCTGGCTCGATGCTCGGACACAGAGCGGCAATTGGGGCGTAGCGAAAGACTTTCCTACCCTGCCCGTGTGGCACTGCAAGACCGTCGGAGGAACGACGGTGCACTGGACGGCGGCCACGCCGCGGTTCGAGCCATGGGAATTGCGCGCAAAAAGCACTTACGGCAAGGTCGCCGGCACTTCGCTAATCGATTGGCCGATTTCTTTTGAGGAACTCAAGGCCTACTACTTGCTGGCGGAGCGACGGCTTGGCGTGACTCGCCGCAATGATGTGCCGGGGCTGCCTGCCTCCAATAATTTCAAAGTCATGTATGCGGGGGCGAAAAAGCTGGACTACAAGCGCGTACACACGGGCCACATGGCTATCAATTCGCGCGCCAATGATGGGCGGGGCATGTGCATCCAGCAGGGCTTTTGCGTCCAGGGATGCAAGATGGGCGCCAAGTGGAGCACGCTGTACACAGACATTCCGCGCGCCGAGGCGACCGGCAACCTGGATTTGCGGATCGAGTGCATGGCCACGCGGATTGAGCATGACGCCGGCGGGCGCGTCAACGCGGTGATCTACCGGGATGGACAGGGCCGGGAGCAACGACAGAGGGCGCGCATTGTCTGCATTGCGGGCAACGGCATCGAGACTCCGCGTCTTCTGCTGCTCTCAGATTCCTCGAAATTTCCGCATGGCCTCGCCAATTCGGCGGGCCAGGTGGGGCGGAATTACTGCCACCAGATCATCGGCTTCGTTTGGGGAATCTTCGACAAACCGGTTTATTCCTGGCGCGGAGCGACACTGGCGGGAGTCATTGAAGACGAAGTAAAAAACGACCCGAGCCGCGGCTTCGTAGGGGGATACCGGATGGAACTGGTCACCCTCGACCTGCCGACGCTGCCGCTCGTCGGCCTGCCGTATGGATGGGGCCGGGACTTCGCGTCCATCATGGAGAACTACCGGAATATGGCCGGAATGATCATCAACGGCGAGGATATGCCCCGCGCGGAGAACCGCATCACGCTGAACCGCGACGTCAAGGACGCATATGGACTGCCGGTGGCCAACGTTCACGTGGACGAACACTCGAACGACCAGGCGATGCGAAAACACGCGCAGTCGCAAATGTCTCGCGTGTACGATGCCGTTGGGGCCAAACGTATCGTCCTCGGTCCGACCCCTCCCGCTACGCATAATACGTGCAGCGCACGCATGAGCGCCGACCCGCGCGAGGGAGTAACCAACGCCTGGGGACAGACGCACGACATCAAGAATTTGTTCATCTCCGACGGCAGCGCCATGACCACATCCGGATCAGCCAATCCAACCCTGACGATCGTCGCACTGGCGCTCCGGCAAGCGGAGTACATTAGCCGGGAAATGAAGGCGCAAAAGATTTGAGATCCTCGGCAGGAGCATGTGCATTGACGTGTAGCCAATGCCTGATGAGCATAGCTTTATGCTCCCAAGCCGTCTCTGTGTCATACCGCTGCGGAGTAAGAAAGTAGTTGTCTCTCGCCAAAATTGTCAGGAGTTTAGCCAATCTGCGGAATGACTGACTACTGGAAAAGCCAGAACTTAGGAGAAGGAATATGAAGGTTTACGAAGTCCGACAATTTGGGATTGAGAATTTAGTTCAGGTGGAGCGAGCTGACCCGCAACCCGGCGCGAAGGAAGTCGTTGTCAAATTTCATGCGGTGTCATTGAATTACCGCGACCTGAGATTTGTCAATGGCTCGTATAATCCGAATGCGCGATTACCCGCCGTACCATTTTCAGACGGGGCAGGTGAAGTCGTTGCCGTCGGGGCAGACGTGAAGAGATGGAAAGTCGGCGACCGCGTTTGTACCATTTTCATGCAGGGATGGCTTGATGGATCGCTCTCCATCGAGAAGCGGCGGACTGCCCTCGGCGCCGGTGATTTGGACGGAGTTCTCTGCGAATATGGCGCGTTTGACGAAAACGGCTTGATTGAAGTCCCCGGGCATCTTTCGTTTGAGGAAGCTGCAACTTTGCCCTGCGCGGCGGTCACGGCGTGGAACGCTTTGATCGTTTCGGGAAATTTGAAGGCGGGCGACACAGTATTGATCCTGGGCACCGGGGGAGTGTCGATTTTTGCTCTCCAGTTCGCCAAGATGCACGGCGCGCGCGTGATTGTGACTTCCAGCAGCGACCAAAAACTGGCAAAAGCCAAAGACCTGGGCGCAAATGAGTTGATCAACTACAAGAAAATTGCGGATTGGGACAAGGAAGTCCTGCGCTTGACCGACAGAATTGGCGTTGACCATGTGGTTGAAGTCGGCGGAGCGGGAACTTTATCGAAATCGCTGAACGCTGTACGCATTGGTGGTCACGTGGTAGTGATCGGCGTCCTGGCGGGCGCCGGCGAGTTCGATCCAAGAAGCGTCTTGATGAAAGCCGTTCGAATGCAAGGCATTCTTGTGGGTTCGCGCCGGATGTTTGAAGAGATGAACAAAGCCATCGAAGGGAATCGACTAAAGCCGGTGATCGACAAAACGTTTACATTCCAAGAAGCAGCCGAAGCCTTGCGATATATGGAAAGCGGCTCGCATTTCGGGAAAATCGTAGTCAAATTGTGAAGGGTGAAAATGAATCGATTCTCTGAGGAAGGTTGTCACTCCAGTCCTGACTTTTGCCGCTTGATTTATCTTTTTACGTCCCCCTGGCCGGTAAGGGTCCATGCGAACCTTATCGTGCGTAAACAGCAAATCCCGTAGTCTCACGCGGAACAGCTTCAAAGCCGGGTACTTTCGATTCCAGCTGGGTCAAAACCCCAGATTTGGGCGTAACCATGTCGTGGTTTGAGCTGTTGACTCGTTGCGCACATTTGTGACAGCCATCATGTTTGGTCGTGACGGCTATCACAGGCCGAACCGTAGTCGGCGGAATAATGTGTCTATGAAAGAAATTCCATCAATGACCCACGGGCGAACGGTGCGAACGAAAGAAGATTAATGTCAGGAACGAACGAAAGGCGGTCCAGCGTGGAACCTAATACATATACTCAGAGAGCCACTGGCAAGATCAACCCTTCCACCTGCTTGAAACTGAAAATCCCTGAGAAGGCTCGGATTCTGATCGTCTGTGATGACGACCTGATCACGGAACGGCTGAACATTGTTTTGCGGGAAGCAGGATTCATTTCGCAGCGTGCAAAGAGCATCACGGAGGGTTGTATATCCGCAAGATCCGGTCAATTTCAGGTTGTAATCAGCGCACCCGTGCTAGCTGACGGATCGTGGAGGCGCCTGGTCGATATTGCAAGTCACTATAATCTTGGCTTTGTAGTCCTTCTCTTGGCCAGCTCCTTTGACTTCAAGCAATCGACTGAGGCGCAAGAAAGCGGGGCATTTGACGTCCTAGATGTATTGCATGACATGCCAAAAGTCGCCGAGGTTACCAAACGCGCTTTATGGGTAGCTTATTTGAAGGGCGCTGGCCCCAGCCCCGATGTTGCTAGTCCCCTAAAGGCGGCATGATCCTTTTTAGGGTGAGCCACCGACCGTCGCCATGTGACGTCATCTCGTGGTGAGCATCAATCGGATTTGATCCAACGAGATGGCCAGGCCGTAAGAGAACATACATGGACAACTTTGTTTTCACCTGGCACACCCGAGGCGGATAGTCGGAATTAGGGACGCTCACAGTAAGTGTCTTGGACTATTATTCGGGTCTGGGGTAATCGGTACACGCGTGTTCATTAATCTTCCAGTCGGGCCTTAATCGGTAGTCCAGCTGGGATGTAATCGGTCGCGTATAAGCCTTTGGATCCTCAATCGTAAGGTCGATCCGCAAGTTGTCATGATCAATCCGCCGTATGCGCTCAATCACGCGCAGCTCTTCGGAATGGGGATGGCCCGCTCGATCCAGCCAGGTCTTATCGTTGAAATCGGTCGTATCGACGACGAGCGTATCTCCTTCCCAATGACCGATCGGGTCCCCCATCCATAAGCGCTCATTGGGATCCAGATCCTTGGGATGCTGGCGCCCGTCCGTCCAGATTTGGCGCACAAAAGAATCGTACTCGAAGATCATGATCACTCGTCCAGGCGTATGAATGATTTCGAAGACAGTGGGATGAACATAAATCCGCGGTATGCCAGGCAGAAAACAGTTGTACGTTGGGTCGTTCGTATCCGCCACTCCATGTGGGCCGAAGGAAGGCTTATTGGCTTTGAACCTCTCTAGCGCCCAGGGCGTCATCGGGAGTTCATCCTGCGTAAAGCCGTAACCCAGGTATCGCGTGTTGGGAGATCCACGGCGACTCCAGACGCCGGAAAAGTCTGGCGTGGAGGCCGGTGTCTGAGTTTTGGTTTCTCGAGATTCCGCGGATTGAGCACGCAAAAGGGGGGCGGAAGTGAAGAGTGCCAAAAGCGAGACGAAGGAACCGAATGCACGGGTGGACATTTGAAACTCCTGACCGGGATTTAGCCGCCTGATTTCTGCATACTACCTTCCTCCTTTCCTGGACACAATGAATTTGCCACCGATGCCGATCCCAGAGAGATCAGAGCGGTTCTGACGGCACCCTCCTGAGCCACAATATTACAAGCATGAAAATGGCGTCGCGTCCGGAAGAGAAATTGTGGTTTGAATCAGCCCGTTGGAATTTCCGAACGGATCTTTAGTCGTTCAGGCCAATTTGCCGACGTGGGCTTCCAGGAGCGACCAGGCGCGGTCGCCAATCGCTTTCTTCCAATCGGCATAGAAGGGTCCTAGTTTGGCGCGGAAGGAGGCAACGTCAGCGTCGTTGAAGATCATCCCTTGCTGGGTGAGGCGCGCGCGCAGCTCTCCGTTGAGCGAGGCGGTATCGGCCCTTTGCAGGCGGGCGAACTTCACCGTATTGCGTTCAATGGATTGGCGTACGTCGGCAGGCAGACCCTGCCAGATGTTGAGGTTGGCAATCAGGTTGTAGCCGGACCACGAATGGTTGGTCATGCTCATGTATTTCTGCACTTCATAGAGATGAAAAAGCTCGGCGACATCGAGCGGGTCCTCCTGGGCTTCGACCACGCCGGCCTTCAGCGCTTCGTACATCTTGTTGATGTTCATGCCTATGGGCACCGCCCCCAGCATTTTCCAAAATTCCAGGTAGACGGCATTGCCGGGAGCGCGAATCTTCAGGCCCTGCAGGTCGTCGGCATTGCGGATGGGCCGGGTCGCGCAAGTAATCTGGTGAAATCCGTTTTCGAAGCAGCCGCCCGGGACTGCGTAGACGCCCTTGGCATTCAACTCTTCGCGAAGATAACTCCCGATGTCGCCGTCCATGGCCTTGTACACTTGCGACTGGGTGCGAAAAGCGAAGGGCGTGGCTTGCACGTTTGCTGCGGGCACGATCGCCGCCAGCCCGTTTCCAGAGTTCGTGTAGAACTCGAGCTGGCCGTCGAGCAGCAGTTTGAGCGGATCAGGGTCGCCATCCTTGAAGTGATTGTTCTCTGGGAAGATTTCGACTTGGACGCGGCCGTGCGTTTCGGCTTTGACGGCGTCCCACATTTGCACCAGGCGTTTGTGAAGCGGGCTGTCGGTGGGCTGATTGTGGTACTGGCGCATCGAGAAATCGACGGCGTGGGCGCGCCGCGTGGTAAGGAGCATTCCGCCGATGGCGGCGAGTCCTAGTGTAAATTGCCTACGCGTGACTTGGGAACCAGGCATGGGTGCTCCTCTCCGAAGAATTCTCGTGGGCAGAGCAAGCATACTCTTCGGCGGGGAGAGGTCCAATCTGAAATTCCGGTTCAAACTGATTGCCGCTCGAAAATGGCCTTGACTTTGGTGCGTACTACCATAAGCTGCAAATCATTATGAAAAAACAATTTCCAGTTCTAAGTGTGGCTACACTTGCGATCGCTTATTTTTGCGCTGCGACTCTGGCCTCGGCGCATGAGCGCGATACATTCAAAATCGGCAGCAAGTATTACGTCCTTACCGTGGGCTCGCTGAACGAACCCTTCGTGGTCGATAACATTTCAGGGGTGGACTTGCGCGTTTCGCAAGTCACGGGACCCGCCGGCGCTGGTTCGAGCAAGGAAACTGGCAAAGGCACACCGGTTACTGGCCTCGAGCAAACGCTCAAAGTGGAACTCTCGGCGGGAGATAAAAAGGAAACGCTCTCCATCGATCCTTCGGACGAGGCTCCGGGGGCCTACGCCGCGAATTTCATTCCCACGGTGCAAACCACGTACAGCTACCGCATCTTCGGAACAATCAACGGCAGCCCTGTCGACCTCACATTTACTTGTGCCGCTGGGGAAGTTTCCGAGACCGCCGAAGATAATTCCCAGTTGAAAGTGTCTGACACGATTACGCGACTCAAAAAGATTGGCGCGTTCGCGTGCCCGGCTCCAAGAAAGAACATGGGCTTTCCGGAACCGTCGCTTTCTTCGTACGAGCTGAATCAGAATACGCAGGATCTGGCGGCAGCCGCGCAGATGGCCGGCAAGCAGGCAAAAACAGCGCAGGCCTTGAGCATCGTTGGAATCGTATCCGGACTTTTGGCACTTGCTTTTGCGGGAATGGTTTGGAAAAGAAAGTAGGTTGGCCATACATGAAGTGCGTGATTTCTGTGGTCGTGGCGTTAGCATTTGCCGGAGCCGCATTTGCCAACGGCCTTGGCGGAGAACGGCTCGAAAAAGTCGTCGGGGATGTAATAGTGGACATTGGCACGGATCAATCGTCGACGCCGTTGGCGGGACAACCGATTGAATTCGACTTCAATCTGCTGAAGAGCGACACGCGAGAACCATTGACGACGCCGACGAGTATAGGGATTGATATTGAGCACAACGGGAAACCGCTCGTCAACTGCGACCTCATCACGGAAATGCCGAATACATTTCTTTTTTACACATTTCCGGAAGGCGGCGATTACACACTAAAGGTAACGTTCTTCGACTCCAAGCGTGCTCAGCAAGCACTTGCAACCGCAATGTTTCCGATTACGATTTCAGGATCGGGGAGCAGGACGCGGGCTATATACATTGCCGCACTATTGGCATGCACTATCTTGGGGCTTGTGGGGGGCTATTGGGGAGCACGCCGGCGAACAGTTGGATAAAAAAGCGGCAGAAACTCTTTCGCTTTTGGGTTGAATTTCTCATTATCCATCCCTCGCAGGATTCGAATGATGTTATGCATAAGAGATTCAGCACAATCTTCCGGGTATTTTGTCTCTCGCTTCTAATTGCGACACTGCCCGAATTCGCATTTGCACATGCGACGCCGATTCAATATGTTCCCGCGGCATCGTCCGTTCTCTCACAGGCGCCAACCGAAGTACAAATCCATTTCAGCGAACGAGTGGAGCCCCGTGTTTCCAGTATTACCGTGCTCGCTCCCGACGGGTCGCGCGCCGATCTTTCAAATTCCGCAGCGGACCCCGCGGATTCCAGAGTCTACCGTGTGGGCCTGAAGGACGGCGGCGTAGGCACTTACACGGTCTCGTGGGAAGTCATTTCAGCCGATGACGGCCACTTCGCGAAAGGCGCGTATGTGTTTTCGGTAGGGAACGCGAGGCCAAGCGCGACCACGGATTCCGGTGGATTCCAGACTGTCCACAGTTCAAGCGTGCCGGAAGCCATTACCCTCGGCGTTGAACTGATCGGCGATGCTTTGATTTTCGGCGTCCTGCTTGTACTCGCTTTCATCTGGCGGCCGATGCGCAAGTATTTTTCCGAAGTGAAGTCCGAGGAGCATGAGTTCGTCCGGAGATATCAGTTTCTGTTCAACCTCGGATGTATTCTGGCCCTTGCAGGCGGCCTTGCCTATCTCCTCTTCAAAACGAATGAGCTCGCGTCACTTCAGGAATCAACTCTTGCGAAGGCCTGGGGCCCTTTCCTAAGCACCACGTCGGCTATCTACACAATGTATCGCATGCTTGGCGCGGGCTTCCTGTTGATCGCGTTCCAAATCGCTCGGAAACGAATGTTTTTATCCGAACGAATCTTGACGATCGAATATGCATTCTTCGCGGTCCTGGCGCTGATCGATTTCGCGCGGGCGCGGATCAGCCACGCCGCCGCCTCCAGCTTCGCGCCGGGGTTCGGCGTCTTGATGAACTTCGTTCATCTTTTTTTTAAGGATGCCTGGATCGGTGGAATCATCGCGATGGTCGCGCTCTTCTCGCCGCTCATCCGAAAATCGCGGAACCTGCGGCTGGCTGCTTTCGCGCTCACTTCGTTTTCAAGAATCGCGAGCATTGCCCTTGGCATCGCGGGCGTCACCGGAGTCTACGTCGTCTGGCTGCACCTCAAGAGTTTCTCGTTCGTGCTTACGACGGACTGGGGGAAAAGATTCGTTGTCCTTTCCGTGTTTGCCGCATTTCTGCTTCTTGTGCGCCTTTTCGACCAGCTATATGTTGAGCCAAAAATCGCAGACGCGATCAAGAAAAACGACGAAACGCAGTTGCCGCGGATATTCTCGTGGCTCGGCTTCACCTTGCCCGCGGAGATGGCATTCGGCATCGCCATCCTCGCAGTGACCTCGCTTCTCATCATCACCACGCCTCCGCTTGCGCCTCATTTCAGTTTCGTGCGGTCTACGTCGAGTCAGGGAATAGCGCTCTCGCTGACGGAACAGCCCTACGAAAGCGGCAAACTTCTTGTGACCGCCGAAGATCTGCAAAAGGAAACCGGCGCAAATGTGAAAAATATGGTCGTCAGTCTCACAAATCAGGCGGCGGGCATTGGGCCGATTGTCGCCCCTGTCGAAGAGAGATTTGCGGGTGGATATGTGTTCGCTGAGAATCTTCTTGCCCCGGCTGGAACTTGGACAATTAATGTTACCGCCCAAAGAACGGGAGCCTATGATGCCGCCGCGTTGTTCAATGTGAACTATCCGCAGGAAATAACGGAGAGCGATGCGCACTCGGAGGACAGGACGTTTGGATCGTTTGAAGTGATACACATATTTGCAGCACTTGTGATCCTCGCCGTTTCGATCTTCCTCTATCGCAAAAGCTCCAAATTAAATCAATTTGTGTTGTCCGCGCCTCAGGCTGCCCCGGCGAGTACGCCACTAACCTTCGCGCGGCGCGGCGCTTGGATTCCCGCCCTGATCCTAATCGCCATCGTTCTCTTCTTAACCGGCGGATTTCCCGCGTTATCTCCAGGCCTTCTCGCAAGTCCATTTCAGCGTGCCTGCGAGGACGCAAACATTATGAATGTCTGGCACGAAAGCGTTCCCGAACGCGACGGAAAAGCAACGGCGGATTTAGCGCTGCCCGGCTGCACGGTAGGCCTCGGGCTTGGCCAATATCATTTCGTGGATGCGCGGGAATTTGCCTATTTTGAACGGCCCGCGCGGGCAAGATCCCAGCTTGCGACAAGTCCTGCGATGCTCGCGCCAAATGTCCCCGTCCTGCTTACATTCACTTTGCGCGATTACCAGGGAAATCCCATCCAGGATCTTGTTCTCGATCACAATCGCATTCTTCATGTGGTTATTGCGAGCAAGGATTTCTCCGTCTTCACGCACATCCATGTGGAAGACTTCGGGCCAGTAACTCCGGAAATGCTCAAGACCGCCTTGTTCCCCGTGCACTATACATTTCCCAAACCTGGCAACTATTTGGTTTCCGCGGATTTCACGGAGAGAGGATACCTTTTCTCCGATCAGTTCTACCTGAATGTTGGGCCTGCCAGCATGATGAGCGCGCCGCAGAGCGAAACCTTTTCACTGCAAGAAAATGTTGAGGGCTACGATGTCACGCTCAAAACATCGCCAGCCTCACTCAAGGCAGGCTCTCCTGCAACACTCGATTACCACATTGAAAAGAACGGGAAGCCCCTCACCGGCATGGATCCTTATCTTGCGGTTCCCATGCATATCAGCATCATCCGCGATGATCTTATGGGATTCCTCCACATTCACGGGCTCCTACCGGTCTCACTCGCCGGCAAATTGTTGGGCGAAAGCATCCATGCCTCGCACCTCCTGCTCCCCAATAAATTCGGTCCGGATATCGAGGCGACAAACTTCTCTTTCCCATCGGCGGGCATCTATCACATCTTTGGAGAATTTAGCGTCGCAGGCAAAGTCGTCGTGAGCCAATTTACCGTAAAGGTGGAGTAGAGCCCGCATAATTTGACGGCTTTCGCTAATGCGAAATGACTTCGAGCGCCAAATTGCGCGTGCGCGGTCCAAAAATCCCGATCGAGAGAACCACTACCAGCATGGATGCTCCGATGAACGTAAATACTCCCGCGACTCCGAAGTCGCGCAGGAAGAAGCCGATCATCAGGCTGGTAAAAACCGCGCTCAGTCGGCTCCAGGAATAGACGAAGCCCACGGCTCGCGCCCGAATGCGCGTCGGGAAAAGTTCAGCTTGGTACGCATGAAAGCTCGCGGACATCCAGTTGTTCGCGCAGGTCAGCATCACGCCGAACACAATCAGCCAGAGAGGATTGCGCTGGCGGGCAAAGAGGATACCGAATCCTGCGATCAAAAGTGCGGTGACGACGATTTGCCACTTTCTTTCGAATTTGTCCGCGACGCTCAGCGCGAAGAGCGGGCCAAAGGGAGAAGAAATCGCAATGATGAATGAAAATTGCAGGCTCGAAGTGATCCCGATGCCGTTGGCGATCAGCAGCGTAGGCACCCAAGACGCGAAACCGTAGTAGCCGATGGTTTGAAAAAAGTGGAAGACCATCAGCATGAACGTGCGCGGTGCATAGGACGGCCCGAAAATTTCGAGAAAACTGCCGCGCTGTTCCTCCGTTGTCTCAACCTTCGGCGGCGGGAGCGGGGCTCCGCTCTCAACACTGACGCGCCGTTCCATTTCGGCAGTCACGCGCTCCGCTTCATCCAGTTTGCCGTGGGCGATCAGCCAGCGCGGGCTTTCCGGAATGCGCTGGCGAATGAACCAGACAAAAATAGCGCCGACCGATCCGAGAAGAACAACCCATCGCCAGCCGTCAAATCCCCAGGGCTGGAGCGGCACGAGACGCCACGCAACCAAGGCTACGATCGGCACGGCGGAAAACTGAATTACTTCATTGGCGGCAAAAGCGCGGCCGCGAAGCTCCTTGGGCATCAGTTCGACAATGTAGGTATCGATCGTCACGAGCTCAACGCCGATTCCGATTCCCGCGATCATTCGCCACAAGACAATTTCGGCGGCGGAATTTTGGAAGGCCATGATGGCGGTCGCGCACGCGTACCAGAGCAGGGAAGAAGTAAAAATCAGCCGCCGTCCGAATTTGTCAGCCGCGAACCCGAATATGAGCGTCCCCACGAATAGCCCCGCGAAAGTCGCGGAAACGAAACTCGCCAGCCCGCTAAAGCCAAAGAAGGAGATCGACGCGCGGGAGAACAGTCCGCTGCGGACGAGTCCCGGTCCGATATAGGCCGTCAGAAAAAGATCGTAGAATTCAAAACAGCCGCCAAGGGAGAGAAGCAGGACAAGCTTCCAGATGTATCGCGTCGCGGGAAGACGGTCCAGCCGCGCGCTGATCGCAGCTGCCGCTTGGCCGGTCATCGGTTGTTCCGTCGCGGTCATGCCTCGCGTTCCGCTACGTTTCGTTTTGAGTCTGTTTCTTTTTTTTCGAATACTGCCGAAATATGTTGTTTCAGAACAGGCCCGTCCCGCCTCGAACTAGAGTATCCGCCGGGACAACCAGATTGAGACCGCGGAGTTCTCCGGGGCGCAACGCGGCCACATTCTGAACCACGTCGAGAAATCTTCGCGACTCCTGCGGGGACAATATCCCGTTGGTCAGTGATTCAAACTTGCGCTGGTAATCTTCCCGGGCGAACGGCTTTGCGCCCAAAGGATGCGCGTTGGCAACCCGAATTTCATCCGTAATGTGCCCTCCATTGCGAAGAACAATTTCGACTCGGCCTCCAAAACTTTTTTCTGAAGGGTCGCTGGAGTGATACCGGCGCGTCCATTCCGGGTCCTCTCGCGTCTCGATGCTGCGCCACAGACGCGCCGTGCTCGGCCGGGCAGCGCGTTCCGGCGTATAGCTCTGCACGTGATGCCATCGGCCATCCTCCAGCGCGACGGCGAAGATGTACATGACCGAATGATCCAGCGTTTCACGGCTCGCCTGTGGGTCCATTTTCTGAGGATCGTTCGAGCCGGTGCCGATCACCTGGTGAGTGTGGTGGCTGGTGTGAATGATGACCTTTTCGATTTGGGAGAGATCACCGATTTTCGTGCGCATCCGGAACGCCAGATCAATCAATGCCTGCGCCTGATATTCGGCGCTATGCTCTTTCGTGAAGCTATCGAGGATGGCGCGCTTTGGTTCGCCGGGCGCCGGCAACGGGACCGAATATTCGGACTTTGCGCCGCCCAGCATTGTCGCGATGACGCTTTCTTCTCCCTCGTAGATTGGGCTCGGGGAATTCTCCCCGCGCATGGCGCGATCAACTGCTTCGATGGCGAGTTTGCCGGCATGCGCGGGAGCGAACGCTTTCCAAGTGCTGATCTCGCCCTTGCGCGACTGGCGCGTGGTGAAGCTCACATGCACCGCCTGCTGGATCGCCTGGTAGATCGTTTCCACGGGAAGATCGAGGAGCGCTCCAATCCCCGCGGCCTGGGCCGGGCATAAGTGAGCGATGTGATCGATATGGTGTTCGTGAAGACAGATGGAGCGGATCAAATCAATCTGGATTTCATACGCCGTGGCAATGCCCCGGATGAATTCCTTGCCGGATTTTTCCGCGGCCTGCGCGACGGAAAGGATCGGTGGAATAGTGTCGCCCGGATGGCCAAAATCGGCGCCGAGGAAGGTGTCGTGCATATCCAGTTCGCGGACAGCTGTGCCGTTGGCCCAGGCAGCCCATTCAGGCGAGAAAGTCTGCCCGGACTCGATCCCGAAAATCGTGCCGCCATTCTTTCGCGGGTGAGCGAGCGCCATGGCGCGCGCGGAGACCGCGGGTCGCCGGTTGATCGCGGCAATGGCGACAGCCGCGTTGTCGATGACGCGGTTTGCAATCATCTCCGCAACGTCCGGCCCGACGCCGGCGGGATCAGCGGCAACTTTGGCGATTTTCCAGGCGAGCTGTTCTTCCCTCGGAAATTTCTCAACCGATGTGTGCACCTTCACGTGGTGCCATTGCATGGGTGTCCTTGGATGAGACAACGAATAATTGTCTCTAAAAACAACAAAGTGTAAACGGCGGCTCGTTTGTCACTTGTTTGAATATTTCCGCTCCAATTCGTCAAAGAGTGGCTTTTGCACCAGTCTTTGCCGCTCCGCGAAGCTCGCGATCTTGCCGCTGCTCTCGTCCAAAAAGCCGCGAGCTTTCAATTCCGACAACGCGCCCTGCATTCCTGCAATGGCTCCCTGCAAAGCAGCATTTGCGTACAGCACCAGGGCAAAGCCCATAGTGGCGAGTGCCGCGGCATCCACGATCGGTGTTTTCCCGCCCGGAACCATATTGATGACCTGGGGAACGCGCAAGAGAGCTGGGATGCGTTTCACCTCTTCGAGGCTCTCGGGCGCCTCGACAAATGTCACGTCCGCGCCGGCTTCAATCCACTTAGCCGCGCGGTCGATGGCGGCCTGCAAGCCATGCTCGGCGCGAGCGTCGGTGCGCGCAACGATCAGGAAGTCCTGGCTCCGGCGGGCGTCGGCGGCGGCTCTTATTTTCGCCATCATCTCCTCCGCCGCAATCACCTGTTTGCCGCTGAAATGCCCGCAGCGCTTCGGAAAAACTTGATCCTCGATTTGAATGGCGTTGGCTCCTGCCCGCTCCAACACCTGAACCGTGTGGCGAACATTCAGAGGATTGCCGAAGCCGGTGTCCGCATCGACGATGATAGGCAATTCGACGGCCTCGCGGATAGCCGAAGTCTGCTGGGCAAGTTCAGGCAAGCTGATGAATCCGAGATCTGGCAATCCCAGCAATGCATTCGTGACACCCGCGCCCGTGATATAGATCGCTTCGAAGCCCAGACTGGCGATCACCCGCGCCGAAAGAGCGTCGGCAGCGCCGGGAACCAAGAGGCCGCGCCGCTCTTCCAATTTCGATCGCAGAAGCTTGCCGAATTGATCCAAGACGACCCTCGAATCTTTTCTACAAGACATGCGATTGTAGTGAAAAAATCGGTATCGAGCGCAGATTTATTTGCTGAAGGGTTGTGCCACCCAGTCGATTCAATTCGCGTGTCTGACCCAAGCGTCAGCTTCGACGAACAAAAAGATGCTTGGCGGAATTCCTTTACGGGAGATGGGAGGAAACTAATTTACCGGATGTGCCTTGAAGCCTTGCGCAGCGAGGCTTTGCCGCGCCTCGGCGATGTCTTTTTGGTTTGTGTAGGGGCCTACTTGGACATGGTAGGACTGCGTCCACAACAGATTTTTGTGAATCAAAACTGCGTGAAAGCCCAGCTGGGTCAATTTATCCACGGCATTATTCGCCCAGGTCTCGTCCTTGAACGTCCCCACCTCGAAATACAATTTGAGAGCCTTAGTGTCGTCACCGCTAGCCCTTAGGAGGGTAGATGTATTTGCCTGGACGATAGCTGGTTCGGGCATGGTGTTTGATTGTGATGAATCCATCACAAGTTCTTGACCCACAGGTTTTGAAGCGCCGAACGTGGTCAGCATCTCGGGTTGCGCCGGGCTCGCCACCGTCTGCGATTGAGCCGAGGGTTGTGCATCCGAATGCGCCTTCCGCACGCCGGTGTGAACTGGCGCCTGCGAAAGATTCACGATACGAGCAGGCTTTGGAAAAGCTGCCGGCGGCCGAACTGGCTTGGATGTAAGACTCTGATTCGGCAATTCAGATTGGGACGATCGCGCCTTTTCGTTGATAGCCCGGGAATCTTCGTACAGGTCAATCTCATTGGAGGCGATCGGGCTGAATGAATACTGAGGCGGACGCGACGCAAACCCGGAAACGGAACCATCGGCCACCGTCACAGGCTGCGGAGAATTCTGACTCACGGCCTGAATGGTTTGCGCATTGATCGTGCGGGGTTTCCATCCGCCAAAAAACAGAAAAACAGTTAAGGCCCCGACAAGACCCGCCACGCCCAGCATGGCCTTGGGCTCTTCTTGGATTCGGACCAGAGCGCTCCAATCTTGCCGCTCCAGAAATGCTTTCGCAATTTCAATGCCCGAGCGAATTCGGTTGCGAATTTCCAGTTCCGCCCGCGCAACTTCGCGGTTGAGGGCGACTTCCCAGGGACTAATAGGTCTGGCTTTTGCCGCCTTCACAAGGGCGATTTCGAGTTCATCCACGGACTGAAACCGTTTTCCGGGTTCCTTTTGCAGGCACTTCATGATCACGGTTTCGATGGAACGCGTAAGCTGCGGCACGATTTCGCGTGGCCGTTTCGGATATTCTCGAATCTGCTTCAAAGCCACTGCTACGGGAGTATCGCCGTCGAACGCAGCAACCCCTGTGACCATTTCGTAGAGTAATAACCCTACCGCATAAATGTCGGTGCACGAACTCACGGGTTTGAGTTCAGCCTGCTCGGGAGCCATATACGCCGGAGTGCCGACAATTGTGCCGGTCATTGGACCATCGCGCTGAACCATTCGAGCGATGCCAAAGTCCATGATCTTCACGGTGCCGTTCCGGTCCACCATGATGTTTGCCGGCTTCAGGTCTCGGTGCACGATACTTTGCGCGTGGGCCTCGCGGAGACCGGCGCAAATTTGCCGTGCAATATCCAGCGCCTCGTTCAAAGGCAATGATCCTACGCGATACAGCCTGGACAAAAGGCTCTCGCCCTCGACAAGTTCCATGGAAGTGTAGGCCGTCCCATTCAAGCGGTTGAATTCGTGGATTCGGCAGACATTCTTGTGTGTAATTTTGCGAGCGAGGCACATCTCTCTTTTGAAATTTTCCTGGACATCCGGATCGGAGGCAATCTCAGGCTTGAGAACCTTCAGGGCCACGATTTCGCTGGTTTCGAGGTCTCGAACCTTATAGACGATTCCGGTTCCGCCCGTCCCAATCTGAGATAAGACTTCATAGCGCGGCGGGATATGGGAAGTTGCTGTAAGCCTTTCTCGCACCTGACGATAGGCTTCGGCCTCCGTCCAGACCACTTCGAAGATGTCTTCCTGTTCGGTGCGGCTGTCGATCGTGAGCTTGCTCAGCCACCGGCAGTGTAGGTCGGACTCTTTCGATACCGCTTCATACATTGGGCGGGAAATAAGGATTTGCGCGGGCGCCGTGCGCTTCACGATGCGCGCCGTTACGTTGACCACATCCCCGAATAAATCGTTCCCCCTCCGAAAACCAACGCCGGTGTGAACGCCAATGCGAACCTCGACGCGTTGATCCTCAGGCAACGTCAAATTCAACTTCAGGAATTGGCGCTCGATCTCCACGGCGGCGCGCACAGCCGCCCCGGGATTTGGAAATTCCGCCATCGCGGAATCGCCGATCGTCTTAACTACTGTGCCTTCATACTGTTGGATGGCACAGGCGGCCAGTTCATCGTGGCGATGGATCATCACCAACCCGGCCGTATCGCCATTGCGCTCAAAGAATCTGGTCGAGCCCACCACGTCGGTGAACAGCACAGTCAAGGCATTCTTGTGTTTACGGAGCTGCTCATCGATCTCAGCTCGTGCCTTTAGAAGTGCGTCGACATTGTCTGCGGAATGCATAAAGTTGGAGCCCGGCGAGTGTGAAGCAAGGGAAGGGGGCCGCCAATGGCCCCCCGGTAACATGCCAGTAGTACGTATGTACCTAGGGAACCGCAATTCCACCGGACCAAGGAAGCGTAAGTCATTGATTCTTATAAGACTAGACGGGATTCGTTGGCTTTGAGGCCATGCCAAATGCTGCTGGCAGATAGAGAGTCGTGGGTGGAAGAACAGAACGTGAGAGGATTGAGGAGTGTTGATCGTGGGGATCCGACTGAGGTGATGCAGGGCGAGATGCCATCGCTATAGCATCAGAAGAGGAGATTGGTCTTTGTGGGTGAAACTCAGGGTTCTGGAGATTCGAATCTAAAAGGTCACGGTGAATTGTTGGTGAAGACGGGGCATGGTATGGGCGGCAGACAGCGAAGGCAAGACTGGCCAAGGGCGGGGGGAGGACGCCTGTCCTCTAATTGACCTAAGGGCCAGTAGCCGCTCAAAGCTACCGGTTTCTAGACTCTTGACGTGACTTAGCACGTTGAGCTGAATGTTCAGTCAACTCAATCTCAGTGGTAAGAGTCGCAAACCCGGTGACACAGTAAAATTAGGATAGCCGGGAGGCATCGTTGGAAGCAGATGCTAATAATGGCGGTCAGAGTACACTGACTTTGTGCTTTGCTGGTGGAGAGCCACACCCCCCTGTGCAGGTGGCGAATTCTGGCAGGCAAAGTTCCAACGATGAGCAGAAATCCTCAGGAGCAAAAATGGCTCGTCAATATTTCACGGGAAGTGTGGCCGCAAAGTTCGTTCTGCTCGCAACCCTTAGCCTGATAGCCTTGCAAGCCTCCGGACAAACGACGCGTTACGTGTCTCCGAGCGGTTCGGATGCGAATCCCGGCACTGCAACGTCTCCCTATCAGTCGATCGGGAAAGCCGCGAGCGTTGTGAACCCGGGAGACACGGTGATTGTCATGGATGGTGTTTACCATGAAGCACTCAACCTGACTCGCGGCGGGAATGCGAGCGCCTATGTGACTTTTAAGTCGCAGACAAAATGGGGCGCGGTGCTAGACGGGAACAACAACGCCCTGGACGTGGCCGTGCAGTTTACGGCCAGCTACATCCGATTCCAGGGATTCGAGGTTCGCAACTACGGGTCCGGTTCGGGTAGCGCCGCTGCCTTCTCGAACTATCCTAGCGGGCAGTTCATCGATATCGCTCAGAACCATATCCACGATATTGGGCGGGTTTGCACCGACACGCAGAACGGATTGGTGGGAGTATTTCTGGAATCGCCAAACGTCATCATCGAGCAGAATTTCATGAACGACATTGGCCGATATGCGTCAGGCGAGAACGGATGCACCAACTCTAATGACTATTATAAGAACCACGACCACGGGGTCTATGTGGACTCGAACTCGAACAACGTCACAATCAAGAACAACATATTCTATCGCATAGAGCGCGGATGGGGCGTCCAAGTCTACCCGAGCGGCCTAGATTCGCTCGCCATCTTAAATAACACTTTTGTATGGCCCAACCCTTACAATGTGGGCCACATCGTCTTGGGTGCGTCCGGCGCGTTGACGAACCTGCGAATTGAAAACAACATCAGCTATAAGCCAACTACTGCCTTTATCAACGTCTACACGGGTGCAGGTTTTTCTGGAACCGTTGCGAATAACATGATTTTTAACGGCGCAGTGAGCAGTGCTACGCCAGGGGGCTTGGCGTTCACAGGGAATCTCGCTAATACCGATCCACTGTTCGTGAACCCAGGCAACGCAACGATTGACAACGCGACGATGGTAAACGCAAATCTAACGAGTGGTAGCCCGGCAATCGACGCCGGATTGACCATCGCCGACGTGACCAACGACTATGCCGGAACGGCTCGTCCGCAAGGCGCCGCCTACGACATCGGTGCGCTGGAATCCGTAGCGGCTTCGTCGAAGCCTCTACCCCCGACCGATTTGAAGGCCGCTGTCAACTGAGAAAGCTAAAGTGGTCACTCGAAACTGAAGCTCCACCTTCTCCGGAACTGTCGGATGTCCCGTTGTCCACGCGAACTCCGCCCGGAGCGTTAGTGTTCAATAGGTTGCCGTCACCTCTTGGTTCGATCAATTACTGTTGCCAACGCTTCACTTTCCACCCCCAGTGAGAGTTACGATTTGGGGGCTACTGCTGGCGTTGTCGGTGATCGTAACGGTTCCCTTACGCGTCCCTTTTGCTGTCGGCTTGAAGGTGACTCTGATCGTACAACTATTGCCGGCAACCACAGAACCGCAGTTATTCGTCTGAGAGAAGTCCCCGCTCGCAACGACGCTCGTTACGCTCAGTGTCGCATTGCCGGTATTGGAGAGGGTCACATTTTTCGTGCTGCTGGTTGTCCCAACTCTTCTGGTCGCATAAGTTAGGCTCGTCGGCGAAAGTGTGACCGCAGGGGCTGTCGACCCCGCCCCCGTTCCAGTCAAGGAGACGGTTTGCGGGCTACCACCCGCGTTGTCGGTAATCGTAATCGCGCCATTTCTTGTTCCCGTCGTCGTGGGTGTAAACGTGACGCTAATCGTGCAGGTCCCGTTGGGCGCAATTGAACTCGGGCACGTGCTTGCGGTGTAGTCACCGCTTGCAACGATGCTGTTGATATTCAGCGCAGCATTGCCCTGATTGGTCAGAGTTACCGGCTTTGATGCGCTCGGTGTGCCCACGGCTTGGCTGCCGAATGTAAGGCTGGTTGTTGAAAGACTTGCGACTGGCGCGGCCGCCACGCCTGATCCCGTGAGAGTAATGGTCTGCGAACCGCCCGAGGCGTCATCACTGACGGTGACGGTGCCGTTGTCCGTGCCGGATACCGTCGGCCGGAAGGTTACGCTTATGGTGCAGTTTCCATTTGCAAGGACTTGATTCCCACACGTATTCGTCTGCGAATAATCCTTGCTTGCCGTGATGCTCGAGATGGTCAGCGTGGCGCTTCCCGTGTTCGTCAGAGAAACGTTTTGCGGCGAGCTGTTGGAGTTCTCAAGTTGGCTGCCGAACGCCAGGTTCGTCGACGAGAAGCTGGCAGCGGGCGCCGCCGAATTGGAGGTCGTGAAGTTCCAGGTCGGACCTGTCGTTGTGTAGGTCCCATTGGAGATCACGGCGTACCACTGGTATTGCGTCCCTGGAGCCAAATTGTTCCATGTCATCGTAGCGTGAGCGCCCGAAGCCACATTCGAGACCGACCCCAAGTTGGTGTAACCGCTGTTCTGCATGTTCCATGGCACTGTGAATTGGCTGGCCGTGTCGGTCATATTCTGGTTCAGAACCGGCGAGTAGGTCTGCACGCTGATCTGGTTGTTCGCGGGCGAAAAGGTCATGATGCGCAGCCAGCCGTTGCCACCATTCGGTTGATCCTGATAGTCAGACATCAGGCCCTGGACCGTGTTTCCGCTGACAACGCTCGTGCGCTGTCCCTCTCCCGGCAGTGTATTGTAGTGACCGGCAAGCGTGAGAAACACGTTCGGGATACCGTCCAGGCCGTTCACTATGGCTCCGCCCTGGATACTGAGATTTGCGGGGTTGCCGTTTCCCATCATGTAGTGACTGACAAGAATGGCATGACGGTCCGAATACTGCTTAAGGACACCCTGGGCCCAGGCCAGCACATTTGGAAAATCCGTGTTGAGCCCGCTTCCGTCCGTGTTGTAGTCGTAAGCAAAGTAGATGACGATGAAATTCATCCCGCCGGCACTGAAAAGATCATAATGGTTGTTATTATTCGTTCCGTAGTTGCCGCCGTAATAGGAGCGGCCGGAGAAACGCGAAACACCGAAGTAGGTATTGTAGAGTACCGTATAGGCCGTATCGCCGACACCACTCGTCGCTCCTTCGTCGTGATTGCCGGGGTGAACGCCGTAGGGGATGCCCGCGTTTTCAAGGATTTTCAATGCCCCGTCGGCAACGCTCCACTCCGATGTGTTGCCTCCGTTGTCGCCGTTCTGCACGATGTCACCCAAGTGCGCCACGTAGGCCACGTTGAGCGAATTTTTGTTGTTTACGATCCATTGAGTCTGCGCATTGAACATCGCTGGCGTGCCTCCGTTGAGGCTGGAAGAGTAGTACTGGGTATCGGGCAGCGCGACCACGGTGAAATCAGGCCCAACGGTTGAAGCAACCTTTCCGTAAAACGTCACGGTAAGATTGCTTCCGGCGGGATCCGTGACGGAAATATCCAGCGTTGGAGAAACCGTCGCGCCGGTTGAGCCGTTCGCAGGAGCAAATAGGACAGGCGCATTCGGCAGTCCCGTCGGGGAGGAGGGAACCGGTGGGACAGGGGCGGGCCGCGATTTTGCGCGCGCGGGCTTTGCAAGCAGAACACTCAACGAAGAAAAAACCTGTCGAGGCGGCAAACTCTCCGGCACTGAAAGGACTGGCGTGGCGATCAACTTTTCTTGCGGGTGTACTGATTGTCCTTGCGGACTGGCGGCTACGCTCACAATGAAAAGCGACACCAAAAGCACAACGTAGCAGGGGCGAGATTTTTGAGAAGGACTTTCCAAAAACTTCCGAGCTAATGGAGATTCGGGCGGCCTTAGCCGTTCTCTCTCAAATCGGCTGCTATGGGACATCAATCGACGCCACATTTTCATTTTGAACCTCGTCTTGAGCAGATTTCGTCGCGACCACAATGATGGTTGCGCGCAACGATGGAAAAATCCTTTCCAATGTTCTTTCGAACAACACTCCTAACAAGAAACTAAGTGAGCTGAACCGCAGATAACCTGGAGGCGAAATATGGTGTTGAATCTCGCATGTAAGCCCGCAACTGCCGAACTGCTTTCTTATCGTCTTGTCATCGTTGATGCGATAGAAGGTCGGAAATACTTCCTTACTAGAGCGTCCTGAACCAAAGTGCAGTACATAGAATTCGTGGAACCAGTGCGGGGTTATCTGGGCCGCCAACATCGGGTAGTAGAATCGACTCGGCGTTTGAAAGATCAGCTTTCCTCCCGGTTTAAGAACTCTGGCAATTTCACGATTGCAGTCGATGGGCGATTTGAAATGCTCCGCAACAAAGTAATGAAATACAAGGTCAAAAGATTCGTTTGCGAAAGGCAAGGAATCAGCCCTGCCTTGGTGGGCTTCGTCTAGATACGGATTCATCAGTACGCTCGAGTCGGGATCAATGCCAATGTAGCGAGCCACCTTGTCGCGTAGTTCGAAATGATTTTGATTGCCTGCCCCGGATCCAGCCCCGATCTCCAGCACTTGGTCTGTTGGATGGACATTCTGAAACAGGAGTTCTTTGAACCGGTCGGGCTGAGAGTCCGGGTAATAGCGCGACCAAAGCCTCCGGACGGAGGGTAGAAGATTTTCGGGGACGCAGCTGTTTTCTATCGTTTCGTTTCTCAAGGATCAAACCCCTTTGCGGGAGACGGTTGGAGCTACACCATGTCTATACTTGAATTTCCGATCTAGTCCTTCCAGTTGGAAGATCAATCAGTGAGCACTACACCGAAATTGAAAGTGTTGAGTCTTGATTGCTAGAAAGATTTGACCGGTTCAGTTGGAGTCTCCCCAGAAGCAGAGAGCAACTGCTATGGGGCAAGCGGTTAAGGAATGCATTCCAAAGAGACGCAAAGACTCCGATGTGCTGACCGGATCGGCCCAGTTGGGGTGTCGGCCAAGTTGCGCACGAAGTCAGAAAAGCTTTTCGTCACCGAGTCAGAACCGTGAAAACGCTCTCGCCGTAACGTCCATCGCGTGGTTTCTTTGAGAAATAGAAGATACCGAACAGGAAGCCAAGCCCATATGCGAAGTGATAGATACTGAATACCAGTGGAAGTATGGGGAAAAGAATCCAACCATGTTTCTTTGCCGCGCCGAATGCAGCGATCAGCGCGGCAACTGCGTACACCAAGTCCATCCCCATCCCCGCGCCCGTGAACCATGAAAATGGCCCGCTCGCAAATAGCATTCCAAGTAATGCCGCCGCGAGAACTGCGAAGTTGACTAAAACGAATGTGCCGGGCACGAGATGCCGCCATGAAGCGGGCAGCCGGTGTTTTCTGATCACGGCAACTTTCCAAAATCCGTACTGAAAATACTGCCGAAACAAGGCTCCCAGCGAAGACCGCGGATGATACCAGGACACGATGTCGGGTGATTGCCAGATTGTGCCGCCCCCGCGGGTTAGACGAAGATTTAGTTCGTCGTCTTGGTTCCGGACAAGCGTTTCATCGAAATAGCCAATTTGCTCAAGCACCTCGCGACGCCAGCATCCCAGATGAACCGTGTCCACGGGCCCTTCGTAAGTGGGCTGGTGCCATCGGGCGCCTCCCACGGCAAATGGCGAATGAAAGGCTGCGGCGATTGCCCTCCCAACATAGCCGGTCTGTATGGCGACACAAGCCCCGCCGACATTTGCGGCGTTTGTTTTTCGCAGCGCTTCCACGCAGCGCCGGACGTAGTCGGATTTGTATTCGGTATGCACATCCATCCGAAGGATGATGTCTCCTGCCGCCGCACGGATACAGGCGTTCAGACCTGTCGAGACGATGCGAGATGGATTGTCGATAATACGAATCTGCCGATGTTCTCTGCTGAACTGCTCAAGGACCCTTCGCGTTCCATCATTACTCATCCCGTCAGCGATGATCGCTTCCCAGTTGATATTCTCCATCTCCTGGTTGAGCAGGGAATTCAGGAAGGCATCAATCGCTTTGGCTTCGTTCCGGCAGGGTACGACGATGGAAACCGTCGGCGGAGTATCCTGCCGACTGGCGGCGGTACAAGCGACGCGGGAAACAGAATCGTCACATGGCCGATTAACTCCGCAGCCATTCCCAACCTTCATCGTAGCCCTGAAGCGTTCTTTGTTCAGATATATAACCTATTTTCCGAACCAGAAGCGATCATCATCGAACGAGTTTCTGGCACGGCCTATATCGAGGAGGTCGCCGTGAAGTGCGCGCTTGCCGCCATAATCGAGCATGATGAGGACGTGTTTTCCGGATTGCTGGAAGTTCAGCTCCGAACCGTTCTTAGGCGTAAGCCCACCGCTCGCGATCCCATCGAGATAGCTCGCGAAGGCTCCGCGCGACCGCTTACAACGCATTGCCGAGCGCCGTTGGAAGCCTGACTCGGAAGGATCATCTGTCAGTTCGCGATACGAGAACGCGGTAATTTTTGATTCGAGTGCGAAACGTATGTCTGCCCTTAATTTCTATCTTGTCCTTGACGGATTTTCCCGGAGACAGGAAGACTGAACCTCACCGCGTCGACTCCGACAATCGATCCGGATCGGAGGGCACGGGCGGTGTCGTTTCCGAGTTTTCCTTTTGCGCGGGAATGGACTCACAGGAATGAATTTTGTAGAAGTGAGAGATGTGGCTGGCCACATCCTCATAGACTTTGGAAAGCGGTCGCGAGCCATCGACGACAACGCAGTTGGGACTCTGGCTCATCAGTTGAAGGAAAGATTGTCTTCGCTTCTCCAGTTCCCCTATATCCTTCTCACCTTTGCGGGCGAAGAGCACCTCGGCGGGTGCATCCAAATAAATTACCAAGTCGGGACACGGGTAGAGATGAGTCAGAAACCAGCGGTGGAGGCGTGAGTCGAACTCTTGTTCGTCGAGGTCGGCCTCGTCCAATGAAAAATCAAATAGATAGTGCCGGTCGTACAAAGCTATATAACCACTGCACTGATAGCCCCAGGACCATAGCTGCCGATACCATTCGTCCGCCAAATGGTTGGCCAGTCTTCCCCCTGCCCAAAGCATTTTGGCCGCCGACAGGGTCGATCGCTTCCGGTGCTGGTTTATTTGACCATCCACTTGCGATGGTTCGTCGTTTTCGTTTTGTCGCCCTCGGAGATACTCAAAGAAACGGGACGTGGGCAGAGCGAAGTTGCTGGCCGCAATATTTACCCCCATATAGATATATTTCAAAGGGAGCGGTGATCGCTCTTCAAGCATTCGAGCGATCGTAGTCTTACCGGCTCCGTCCGGTCCAATCAAGGCAACGGAAAACATAGCAAATACTTCCTTTCAAGTTCGATGAGAAGTTCGTGCCAGCTCTGCGTTTGCTCAAGAGACCCCAGACGGAGAAGTTCCATGCAATCGTTGCGGCACTATTTGTTGCCGCGATTCGGGCCCATCGCGGCAAGTGCAACGGGGCCGCCGCTTGCTGCGTCATACCAAGCGTTTCGGAACGCTCCCATTCCTTGAATCCGAGTAACGATTTCCTGGTACGCCTGGCTGTCCATCGGGACGGCATCCGACGCAGTGAAGTGCATCACGGGACCGGAATAAGTGATGTTGAGCATAGGATTCCACATGGAAAACGAGCTGCCACAGCGATAGCCATCCGCTCCAAAAAATTGCGAAGCGAAGAAGTAAACGCAACGATCTTTCAGTCCCGCGTTCCAAATCGGAGTCCCGACCTGGAACTGCCTGTTTTCCGAGATGCCGAGCAAATCTAGAATTGTCGGAGCGATATCAATATGAGAAGTCGGCCAGGACAAAGTCGTCTGGTTTGTGACAATCCCCGGCGCGTACAGGAAGAAGGGCACATGAAACGTAAGATCATCAACCTGCCCCTCACGAAAGGAAGAGTCCGAAGCGCTATTACGGAGGCCGTGGTCGCATGCAACGACGATCAGGGTCCGGTCGAGGCGGCCTAGTTTCTCGATCGTGGCGATTAATTCGCCCAGGTGGCGATCCTCCAGCTTCATGAGGTTATAGCGGCGTTGCGCCATGTCGCGCACGCCGCCGCCTGTGGATACATCGACCCATGGCTCATGAGAGAGTTGCGGCAGATAGAGGCCGAAGAATCTCCGACCGACGGAGGCACTGGCGCGAAAGTCGTCCTCCATTGCATGTAATGTGGCCAAGTCCAGATCTTCTGCTTCCCGCCATCCGCCTGAAGCTCCCACCGGAGCTGGGGATGCTTCCGGAACAGAAGTGAACACCCGGTCGGGCCTCATCGTTTCGTAGTAGACCTCTTCCTGCTTGGCAAACATACTTCCGTGAATATTCGGCAAGTAAATTCCTGTCCGATAATTGCTGGCATGAAGGCTTTGGACTAGTCCAGCAGATTCGCCCGGTTTTTTTTCAAAAGTCTCTGCGTGGTTGGGAGGATACGTGGAGAGCAAAATGGATGAAACGGCGCGAACGCTTTCCGGGGACGTCGTGTAGTGCTGCGAACTGACCCAGGCATGTTGACTCAGGCGTTGCAGATTAGGAAAATCCTTGAGGCTGGCATCCTGCATCAGGATGTGCGCAGGACCTGTTTCCATGATGAAAAACACCACGTCATAGTCTTTCGCGGCGCCCCAGTAAGGACGTGTTGAACTAGGTTCCGGCGCATTCGTGAGCTTCTGATAGATTGGCCTGAGAGTTTCTATCGAAAGGCCTTGGTACTTTCCCGCACCCGATTCCGTCGGGAAAAGTGAGTCCACTGCCAAAGAAATCATAGGGGAGTGGAAACGCATGGGCCTCATCCACGGTAACCACGATGCAATGGCTAAGGGGGCGCAAACAATCCAAACAACCGCGGCCAAAGAATAGATGTGCTTCTTGACTGCCTGAATTCGAGGTTTAATGGCGCGCCAACCGAGCAGGATCACGACGACTGCCCCGACCGCCAAGGCAACCGGTTTGGAAGAAGAAGACGACGGACTGAACGCGAAAAGATATCCAAAGGCAGCCTTCGGATGAGACATCCCCCAAATAAAGCCCACGCCAAGCAGCTTATATCCTGTGAGAGTTCCGAGAACGGCCAATTCGCCGAATGCCAGCATTTGAACCAAAACGCCGAGGACAGTAACGGCGCCGGCGATCCACCAAAACCAACGAATTGGTAAAAGCAGGCGCGCGGCAAGAAAGCTGATTGGCAATAAAACAAGTGCGAAGAGCAAATCGCCACGGAAGAATGAGAGGTGCTGCCCCAGAGAGAGCGAACTTACGGACAATGCTCCGGCGACATTTGCGAATCCATGTTTCGAATTGAGGAACCAGAGCTTGGCCAGAAAACCCACCAGGCTCGGCGCTAGGCCAAGAAGAAATGACGTCAGGAATAAGGTCCGCCAGTTCGGTTTGTTTTGTAGATCGCTCTCGGCATTCATGATCAGCACCTTCGATTTCGCCCGTCCAGATATGGATTTAGCGAGAGTGCTCATATTGGGCCTCTGAACTCGAACTCGCGGCCAGTATGCTCTCCTGCACCGTGGATTCGGATTCGCCATCCATATACATTCGCTGCCAAACCTCCACCATAAGTAGCGCCCAGATCTGCATCGAGTTGTCGCGCCTCCCCTCCGAGTGGTCACGCAGAAGCCGCGCAACCGAATCCGCGCGAAAGATGCCGCGGCGCTTGATGGCGGCTGGGTCCAGCATGCCCGCGACCAGCGGCTTCAGTTCCCGGTTGATCCACATTGGCAAAGGCGGGGCGAAGCCCATTTTCTTTCGCCGCAGGATTTCCTCGGGCAGGATTCCGCGCATCGCTTCCTTGACAATCCACTTCGTGTCCATGCCTCGAAGCTTCATTTTCGAAGGGAGCCCCAAGGCAAACTCGACCAACTCCTGATCAGAGAACGGACAGCGTACTTCCAAGGAGTTGGCCATCGACATCCGGTCACTGTACTCCAGGCAATTGCAAGACAGGAACGAAGCCAGATCGACATAGCCGAGACGATTCAACGGGTCAAGCTTGGCTCCGCGGCGGAATAGGTCGCGAAGGAAATCCCCGGAGTCGCGGCCTTGCACCTGAGCGGCAAAGCTAGGAGTGTAGAGGTCATGTTTTTCGCTTTCCGAAAGGTAGCCGACCCAGCTCAAATACATGTCCTCAAGCGGCATCCAAGCGGATTGCGCAAACTCGCGCACGCGGCGGAACACATGTCGCCCATTCGTGTCGTCGTGCATCAGCGTGGAAAGCCGGCTGACCAGACCTTGTGTGACAAAGCGCGGCAGGTTTTGGTAGTAGCCGGCCAACCGAGCTCCCGTATACCGCGAGTAACCCCCGAAAATCTCATCACCTCCGTCACCGGAGAGCGCCACGGTGACGTGCTCGCGCATGAGCTTTGTGAGAATGTATTCGAGGATCGCGGTCGGGTTGCCGAAAGGCTCATCGAAATGGCGGATGACTTTGGTCAGGAGCATCGCGCAACCGGCGTTGGGCTGCAGGACATGGTGGTCCGTGTGAAAAGTCTTCGCCACCAGGTTGGCGTATGGGAGTTCATCGAAGAGTTTGATGTCGTGAAATCCGATGCTGAATGTTTGCACCGGCTCGGAGCATTGGCGCGCAGCCAGGGCTGTAATTGTGCTGGAATCCAGGCCGCCGCTCAGGAATATGCCCAAGGGCACATCGCTGATCAAGCGGATGCGAACGGCTTCCTCCAGCAACGTCCGGGTTCTCTCGACGGCATCCTTGGGCGATACTTCCGCTGACGCGGCAGCTTCCACTGGATCCCAATATCTCCACTGCTTCACTTCGAGACGGCCACCGGGCATGGCATTCACCGCCATGCAGGTGGCTGGCGGCAACTTTGCGATGCCTTTGAACGCGGTGCGTGGCGGGGGAAAGTAGAGATAAGTGAGATAGTCATGCAAGGCCACTGGATCGAGTTCGGCCGGAACTTCTCCCGTCGCAAGAATGGATTTGATCTCAGAGCCGAAGAAGAGGCGATGTTCATCGTAATAATAGAAAAGGGGCTTTTTCCCGACCCGGTCGCGCGCCAGCAGCATGCGCTTCCGGCGGCCATCCCAAATGGCGAAGGCAAACATGCCGCGCAGTTTCTTGACGACATCGTCGCCCCACTGTTCGTAGCCGTGCAGGATAACTTCTGTATCTGTTCTTGAAAGGAACTGGTGCCCCGCAGCAACCAACTGACCCCGAAGTTCGAGAAAATTGTAAATTTCGCCGTTGAAAACGATCCAGACGGTCCCATCCTCATTCGTCATGGGCTGGTGGCCTGCGGGCGAGAGGTCGATGATAGAGAGGCGCCGATGGCTCAGCGTCACCCATTGCAGTGTGCCAGGAATCTGAAAGTCCTGCGTTCCGGCATCATCCGGCCCGCGATGGCTCATCGAAAGCCCGCACTCAGCTACCGCGGGGGACTTGTCAATCTGTCCGTAAATGCCACACATTTGAAGACTCCAATGGAACAAGAGAAATCAATCGCAACCCAGTTAAGTCATTCGTTTTAAAAGGCAGGAGCTGAGACTTACAGCAGGCCTTAGCCGGAACTTTCGAATTAGCTTTATTTTCAGCAGCGCTTTCTTTGTGGACAAATTCTGCTTTCGCATTGCGCCACAAGAACTAAAAGGGGGGAGCAAATGGTGGAATTCGAATAGCAATCCACGAGTGAGTTAGCCTTGGCGACCGTCTGGGAATTCCTACGTAGCTGCTTCGTTGCCGTTCGCGGAACCTTCAAAAACACCTAAGCCTGACTTCCCGCCGACCAGCGCCAAAATGTTGTCGATGCTTTCCACCTGGTTCTGATCGAAGCCCATCTTCCCGAAGTCGATCCCATACTTCTCCTCGAGGAAAACCACCACTTCCAGCGTGTCGATGGACTGCAAGCGCCCGCGCGCGATTAGTTGCTCGCTGTCCGAGAAGGCCGCCCGGTCGCCTTTTTGGCTCAGCAGGTTCTGTACGAATTCGCGTACCACAATTCTATCGTTCATACGGTAAGAGTTCCTCAAGCTGGAATAAAAAACAGATGCAGGAAAAACCGGAAACATTGTCCCAAACCGTAAGTCCGACCCTCCTGGTCGAAAATTTCCAACAGGCAGAAAAAGGAAAGCACACACGCCGTTGCCAGCGCCCGCCGCCACCACCGCGCATCGGCACGTGAGCGCTCCTTACCGTGGCCGCGCCACTGTGACATCCCGATCCCCAGCCCAAGCACCGTCGTATAAAAGGCGTACACCTGAAATCCCACTAGTGCCCGCCACAGGCCCATCTGGGCGACATACCAGTAATCGCGAAAAAAGTGAAAGAGCATGTTTCCCAAAGTGGCTGCCGCTATCGTCGCGGCGAACAGTCGAAACTGCCGGTACTTTTTGAAATACCGCGTGAACACCGGGAAAAAGAAGAAGTCCACGAGAAGCTCTTTGAAGTAGTAATAGTAGCGGTTCCAGAATTCCGCTATTGTCCGCGATTCTAGAGGCCGGTACGTATTCCGCAGCGCATTGAACCCAGCCATCCGGCAGCAGGCGATGATGATGCTGCCGCTGACCGTAATCTCCAGCATGGCCTCCGCGAAATGTGCGATTAAGCTCGCCCAGGCGAGAAGGACCGGCAAGGCAGCGAGTTGCAGCGCCGCATCCAGTTCTGGCACCCCCAGATTTGGGGCTCCCCAATGGGCCAAGCCGATGGACCCCAGCCCTTGCGGCGGCTTGCCGTACACGAACACCTGCAACGCAAGTAGAGGGATCCGCAAAATGAAGGCCCAGATCAGAAGTTTTATCGCCTTCAACTGAGCAACACTGAGGTCCTCAGAATTTCGCGCCTCGATCTTGCGAAGATCGGCGGCCCCTTTCGGGTAGGGCACGTTGCTGCCACCCCAAAATGGTTGCAGCGTTCCAAACTGCAAGGTTGCACCGTCGGGCGTCTTTGCCAAAGCGTCTTTCAGGGCGTATGAGAAATACCAGAGGTACGGCGCCATCACCGCGATCGCACTCCACATCAGCAGGCGCACTATCCCGCCGAGTGGCAACAGCCCTGCCGTTGCAAGCACTGCCGCATAGACTGCCAACAGGCACCAAACGGGCCGCTTGGACCCGAGCGAAGCGCGCCGCGCGCGGACGCGCCGCACATATTGAAAGTAGAGCGCAAACCCGCAAAACAACGCCACGAGGATTCCGGAGACCAGCACCGTCAGGGTCCAGTCCGTCTTTTGTCCCTCGGACTTCGCCATCGCACGTAAGAAGGTCCAGTTCAGCCACGTGGAATGAAAAAACAGCCAGTAGAGCCCCGCCACGCTGACGAGCAATCGCCGCCGCGCTGGAAAAAGCACCATCAGCGCCATGACCACCGTCATTTCAATCCACGAACTTACGTGATTGGCCACGAGTCCCGCAGCAAAAGCCCCGAGCAGTGCGGCCTGTCCCAGCGCCGTCTGGCCGAAACTCACAAGCTGCGGGTATTTGTCGAGTTGCGGGACGATCTTTATGCTTCGGCCATTGCGGACGCGTGTTCCAACCGCAGCCTCTGGCAAAGTCGTCTGGTCAAGACTCCCCACCTGCGGCTTAGTTTCGCGTTCCAGAACGGTATTCATGCCGCGACACCTTTCGACGATTGTTCCAGATGCCGCAACAGCGCTTTCCGGTCAACTTTTCCACTCGGGCTTAGCGGCATCGCATCAATCTCCAGGATCCGCTGCGGGACCATATAGCTCGGAACCCGTTCCTGCATCGCTTTCCGCGCCGCTTGCGCGTCCACCCGGCTGCCGCAAAGAAACGAGACAATCCCGGACGCGCAGCCATCCGTGATGGGCCATGCGACCACGGCGACTAGATCTGTACCTGTGACGGCGCGCAGGTGCGCCTCGACCTCTTCAAGTTCCACGCGATTTCCCAGGACCTTGACCTGATTATCGATTCGGCCTAGATGGTGAAAGACAAGCGCGGCATCCTGATACACCAAATCGCCGGTCCGATACCATTGTTTGTCCCAGATTGTTGGAAACCGCGCGGCGGTTAATTCCGGATCTCCAAAATATCCTTGGGCCAATTGAGGGCCGGTGAGGATCAGTTCGCCTGGCTCGCTAGCGAGGACAGGTTTCATTTGGGGGTCCACTACGGCTGCTCCCATGCCGGCAAAGGGCTCCCCAATCGCAAGGATTCCTCGGCCCGTGGTAACGATAGGAGGGTCGGTGAGACGTTGCACAGTGCAGGCCACGGTAGCTTCGGTAGGTCCGTAAAGGTTATCGACAATGCTGTTGGGCGCGGCCACCTGCCACGCCTGCGCCGAAGCAACCGGCAACGGTTCACCACAAAAGAGCGAACATCGAAGATTGGGAAATACTCCTTGCGCCAGCATTCGCATCTTTTGCATAAACGCGACCGTCGAAGGGGTAGAAAACCAAATGGTGAGCCGCTCCTCCCGAATGAACTTGCCAGGCCCGAGAAGTTGTTCCGCAGGAACGACGCAGAGCGTCGCCCCAGCACTCCACGTCATGAACATATCGAAGACGGACAGGTCAAAAGTAAGTTCAAAAACTTGGGACACCCTATCCCCTGGTTCGAGTCTGTAACGTCTTTCCAAGACCCGGATCAAATGCTCGACGCTGCCGGCCGACACCATGACGCCCTTCGGCACGCCTGTGGTTCCAGACGTGAACATGATGTACGCCAGAGCATCCTCGAGGACCGGCACAGGTTCTTCCAACGCGCTTTCCGGTAGTGCAAAAAGATTTTCGACCGCCACGCCCATTCGGTTCGCGGTCTCCTGAAGCGATGGAGAGACGGATCCAGCGAGGATGCGTCGGGGCGCGTTTTCCAGCACGCGACGGGAGAGGCGATCCGCACCGGCGGCGTCCACAATCAGCGCATCCAACTGTGTGATCCGCAAGATCTGAATCAATCGCTCTTCGGGAACTTTTGGATTGATCGGCACATAGGCTGCCCCCGACCATAGCGTGCCAAGTATTCCCACGTACGCTTCCAGCGAACGCGAAGCAAGAACGCCCACCCGCGCGGGCCGTCCCAAAAACGCCGCGACCCGCTTGCTGATCCCCGCCAACTCGCCATAGGTGTACGAGCTGCCGCCCACTACCAGCGCCATCCGGTCGGGATTCGCCGCCGAGTGGCGATGGAAAGCCGATACGAGATTTGAATTGACCGTACCCTGATTGTGGTTCAGGCGCTGCACGGTTCAGCTCCGTTCAGAAGCTCGCCTCGCGCGCGGATCTTCTCTTTGCCGTGAAAATCGAAGGCCGACGAGGCTTCCGCCCGTTCGAATGATGATCCTGGCATCTCCAAGGAGGCAGACATTGCGGCAATAGGCCAAGTCGAACCGGAGCTTTCGCCTCATGATTGTGTTGACGTAGAACTTCTCACGGTCAGCGGCGGCAGCGAGGATTTGCTCTTCATCGATATAGGCCAGGGAGGCAGGTCCCGTGATCCCTGGTCTAACTTCTAGAACTCTGCGTTCCTTGGAAGTATATTTCTCCGTATATTCCGGCACTTCCGGGCGCGGTCCCACGAGGCTCATTTCTCCACGGACAACGTTGAGCAATTGTGGAATTTCATCCAGCTTTGTCTTTCTGAGAATCTTTCCGATCTTCGTGATGCGCGCGTCGCCAGAGGCCGTGAGTTTGGACCCGTTCTTATCCGTGCCATGGATCATCGTGCGAAACTTGAAAATATGGAAAGTCCTGCCGTATTGCCCAACCCGCTGCTGGCGGAAGAAGATCGGCCCGCGTGAACCCAGCCGAACAGCGACTGCGCAAAAAAGAAGAACCGGACTTGTGACTGCCAATCCAATTAACGCCCCCACGGTGTCGATGATTCTCTTGCCGACTCGCGGATACAATCCGCCCTCTTTGAGCGGCGGCTGTGGCCATACGGAAATTACAGTTTCTCCCGGGCCCAATCGAGAGATATCGCCAAGCGTTGCAAGTTGTTGAGGCACCGGCTGTTTCCGTTGAGGGCTATCCATTGGTACTGGCTCTCCTTTCAGTGGACAACTGCGCGTCACGACTTCCGCAGACTGGGGCCTATCTGTAAAACTTCGCGGCAATTTCGTCCAGTCCCTCAATTACCTGAGTTATGTCCTCATCCGTCATTCCTGGATAGATTGGCAGTGAAATGCACCGGTCAAAATATTCTTCGGCGATTGGGAATTCGCCCGTGCGGTATCCCCAGGTCTGCTGGTAATAGGGGTGAAGGTGCAGAGGAATGAAATGGACCGCGGTCCCAATCCCACGTTCGCGGAGCTCTTCGATGACTTGGTCGCGATGAATACGAAGTTTGGAGGGATCGACCAAGACCACATAGAGGTGCCAGGCGTGTTGAACCTCCGGAGCGACAGGAAGTGTCCGGTAGGCCTCCAACGAAGCCAGAGCATGAGTATACTTCTGCGAGATGCGAGCCCGGCTCTGCCACATCTCTTTGCACCTGGCAAGCTGGACCAAGCCAAGAGCTGCCTGGAGATCGGTCAAATTGCATTTGTATCCGGCCTCCAGGATCTCGTAACGCCAGTTCCCATCGGCTCTGTACCGCTTCCAGGCGTCGCGGCTCATGCCATGGAGCCGCATCAACCGGACGCGATCCGCCAAGGCATCGTCGTCGGTCGTCACCATTCCGCCTTCGCCTGTTGCAAGAGTCTTCGTGGCATAAAAGCTAAACGCGGTCATTGGGCTCAGCGTCCCGATATTTCGCCCTTTATATTTGGCGGGGATTGCATGGGCGGCGTCCTCGATGACCGCAAGATTCTTGGCCTTGGCAAGGTCCAATATCGAATCCATTGGGCATGCGTGACCCGCAAAGTGAACGGGAATAATGCATCGGGTCTTTGAAGTGATTTTTCGTTCGGCGTCTGCCACGCTCAAATTAAAGTGGACAGGGTCCACATCCACGAGCACGGGTTTGGCCTTGAAATAGGTCACCACCTCGGCCGTCGAAGTGAACGTAAGAGTGGGAACGAGGACTTCGTCGCCTTCTTTCAGTCCGATGGCGTCCAAGGACAGGTGAAGCGCAGCCGTGCAGGAATTCACCGCGACTGCGTGGCGCACGCCAATATGGCAAGCGAACGCTTCTTCAAAGCTCTTTGTCTTTGGACCCGTTGTGATCCAGCCGCTTTCGAGTGTTTCTACGACTGCGTTGATTTCCTCTTTGCCAATGGACGGAATGTGAAAAGGCACGGATTTAGTTATTGTTGTATTGGGCATACTTTGTGGTCCTTTATGTCGATTGGAATTGCGTCGTTATGTTGGTAAACGAACTGGAACATTTCAGAAGGGAGCATGCCTTCTCAGGCGTTCTGTCCACAAATTTGAAATTTCATTGCCACAAGT
The DNA here is from genome assembly GCA_963768275.1 of uncultured Acidobacteriota bacterium. Taxonomy (GTDB): domain Bacteria; phylum Acidobacteriota; class Terriglobia; order Acidiferrales; family UBA7541; genus Palsa-360. The sequence continues at coordinate 135,105 of CAVYHH010000021.1, read as the reverse complement.
CTGGCAGAATTCCAATAGGAACGGATTGATATCGCCGCTTAGATTTGGCTGAGAGTGAGCGGGAGTCTCGAAGCAGCTCAAGAACTGAAGAATAGACTCGACCTTCTTAGGTGAAGAAGGGCTTGATGTCGATCCATTCCCCAGCAGGACCTTGCAGAGTCTCGTAAAATCTCCAAGCAGCCATCGCCATCTCACTCCGATGGCGTACCCAGTGACCTCATCCACTTGAGCTCCAGTGGCCAACTGAAACAGGAGCCAAGGGAAATCCACGCCCGCATCAATCGCAAGTTGCAGCGATCCCCAGAATCTTCCATTCACTTCGATAAGGTATGGCGTCCCGTCAGGAGAAACCTTGAATTCAACCATTGCCACACCGTGCCAATCGACGGAATTAAGGAGGCTACACGCCATTTCCCGCTGTTCGTGGTTTAACGGGATGCTCTCGCTCAGAACGCTTTCTCCGCCCGATGGCGGTTTCTCTCGCAAGCGGCGATGAGCGAAGAAAGCCAATGGCTTGCCGTGATCGTAAAGCGCAAAAATCCCCTGGCCTTGCCCTGCGATGTATTCCTGAATCAAAAATGGATGTTGGTTGAAGTACTCATGCCGCGCCACAGTTTCGCGCAATTCCTGGGTGGAATTGGCATACTGGACGCAACTGGCAATGCACCGGCCGTTGGAATAAATCATCGAGCGATAAGGTTTCAAAACCGCAGGGAATTTCAATCGTGGAACGATATCGTCCAGGGCGCTTACATCCTTTACAAAATGAGTATCAGGTATGGAAATGTTTAGCCGCTTGGCAAGTTCGAGCAAGTTCCACTTGTTTGACAGGGCATCGAAGGAAGCGAAATCGACAAACGGCAATTTGAATTGATCTAATTGATCGCGGCGCTTCAAGACCGTGGCGGTGCTGATTTCGGTCATTGGGAAAATCACAGATATGCCGCGCTTTAAGCATTCGGATTTTATTTTTGAAACAAAAGCGTCCGGGTGTTCGCCGGGCGACGGGTATACGAATGTTTCGCCGCAGTAGTGAGAGGTCCCCGCGAGGGTCCTCTTGGAGTCACCACCGACGACGACGTGTACGCCCCTTTTCCCCAAGGAGCGCGTTGCAGCGAGCGCGCCTCTGGTGTTGCCATCCGTAATCAGAATCTTTTCTCTCATCGCATCAAAACCAAGAAATGGAAGTGGATTTGCTTACCTCGACTGAACTTATTCTTAGTAATGGCGATTTGCTGGTTGTGTGGACAAACTGACAGGCAGCGTTCCAACTCCCACGCCGTTGGCGGAGCCGGCAGAGGCTTCCAGCGCCAATGGTTTTGCCGGGCAATTTTCGCAAAACCATTCCCAAGTTCGCCGCAACCCCTCGTCGAATCCAACGCGTGGGTTGTAGCCAAGTTTTTGCCGCGCTTCTGAGATGTCCGCCTGAGAATGAACGATGTCACCTTCGCGCGGCGGACTGTACTTGGCGTTTCCAAACCGGCCGATAATTGCGCCAAGCATCTGAAGCGTCTGATTCAACGTGTATCGGTTACCGGTCCCGATATTGAAAGCTTGGCCTGCGGCACCTTGCGCGGTACAGGCCAGCAGGTTCGCCTGAACCACATTTGCGATAAACGTGAAATCGCGCGACTGCTCGCCGTCTCCAAAAACCACAGGTTCCCTGTCCTCCAAGAGCGCGGCATTGAATCGCGAAAGTACGCCAGAATAGGGCGAGTTGGGATCCTGTCGCGGCCCAAAGACGTTGAAATATCGGAGCGCTACAAACTCCAGTCCATAAACACGCTGAAATAGCTTGCCGTAAATTTCCCCCACGTGTTTCGTCACCGCATATGGAGAGATCGGGGCCGGTGTCATCGTTTCCCGTTTGGGAAGAGTGGGCGTTTCGCCATACACCGAGGACGACGAGGCAAACACAACGCGTTTTACCTTGGCATCGCGCGCTGCCAAGAGAACGTTTAGCGTGCCATCCACGTTCACGTGATTTGTTTCAGCGGGCTCCTTCATCGAGCGCGGCACCGAAGTTCGGGCGGCGAGGTGCAGGACATAATCAACCCCCTGGCATGCCGCGTGAACTTTTTCCGGTTCCGCAATGCTGGCAAAGATAAACTCGATCCGATCTCGGACTCCGGCAAGGTTTGATTCTTTGCCGGTCGACAGATTGTCCAGAACAACAACCTCGTGACCGCATCGAACCAATTCCTCAACGGTGTTTGATCCGATGAATCCTGCCCCGCCTGTCACTAAATATCGCACGTGTTTTTACCTCACTATCGGCTTCAGTTAGGAGTGCTAGTTTGGTTTGCGAACTGCGCGGCAAGTCTAGGCCGAGCGCCGACCGGCACGCTCAAAAGAATTTCTTGCAATGAGACGCCATATCTATGAATTTGAACAGGAAGGTATTTTCCAGGTTCTCAGGTACAACGGTCATCCAGCCTTCGATAGGTCAGTTGGTCAATCATTCGACAAACTGAGGCCTCGAGCCCGAACTCGATCGCCGTTGACAAAGTCAAGAATTCAGTCTCTCCGCACATTGTGACGTCTCCCGATCGCTGCTAGGCAGATTGTCTAGAATTAACTTCAAAAGTGAGTTCTTTATCGTGTCTAGTTGGAAGGGATTCCAGTGGCACCGGCGCTCCCAAAAAAAGCCAAGCGCGCTTCGTTGTACTGGTCTTTAGATTAAACTCTCGAACGATCTTGTCTCTCCCGGCTCGCCCCAATCGGCTGCGGAGAGCCGAATCTTCGTAGAGACGTTGCAAGGCTTCTGCAAGGGATTCTGGGTTCTTTAGGGCCACTAGGATTCCGGTGCGTTCGTGATCAACAAGTTCGGGAATTCCTCCAACACTGCAAGCCACCACCGGCAGACCGCAAGCCATGGCTTCCTTCAAGACATTGGGAATTCCTTCGCGATCGCCCTGGGCCGTTGGCGCCGTCTGCAAAACCACGACGTCGGCTTGCGCCATTTCCTTAATGACTCCCTGATAGCTAAGAGGTCCCAGCAATTGAACCTCTTTGCCAAGGCCAGACTTCTTGATCTGCATTTCGATTTGCTTGATGAGAGGACCTTCTCCGACCAAGCGGCATTCAAAGCCAACTCCTCGCTCTCGCAAGATCCGGCAGGCCTCGACGAGGTAAGTGTGACCTTTGACTTCTTCCAGCCTGGCCACGCACAAGATCTTCAACGGTCCGGCCGAAGGGCCGGTGAAATGCGGCGACAGACGGTCAACGTCAACGCCACCGTAGATAACATGAATTTTCTTGCTGACGCTCGGGCCACACTCGTCGACCATAATTTGTTTGTTGTCGGATGAAACTGCGATCACAAATTGCGCCGCTTCTACCTTTTCTTTCAACATCTGGCGGTCCACCTGGACGTCCGACCCGCGGGCGGTAAAGCTAAATGGAATTCCAGTGAGCCGGTGAATGATCAGTGCTGCCACCGCCGGATGGTTTGCAAAGTGCGCGTGAACATGGGTGATTCCCTGGGTACTCATCCGGAGCGCGAACAGCACTGACTTGGGAAAAATGGCGACGGCCCCCAGGAAAAAGTTGGCACTTCCCCAAGTGCCCTGGCAGACCTCCGCCAAAAGCTTCATGTAACCAAGTGGATCCTGCCGAATGAAATGCCACTGCGCGCGAAGGACGGAGAATGAGAGAAAAGGACGATAATGAGCGAGTTTCGTCCAACGCTCGGCCTCCGGATGAACGACCTGAGGATACTGCCGGCGAAGGGGATAGAGCTCGACGGCCACGCCAAGCTTTTCCATGGTGAGGATGTCATACAAAATGAAGGTCTCATAAAGGTTCGGGAAGCCCGAAACAATATAGGCGATCTTCGGCGCCGACGGACTCTTTTCCGGCGAGACGGCACCCAATTCCTGTGACTCAATCTTAGTCAAGGCTGATTTGAGCGGTCGAAAATGGTTTCACAACAAGCTTTGCACGCGGCCTTTGCCGCCATGCGTCGAGATAGTGGCCCACGCGCAGGAGGCGCAAGGAAAAGACTGGTAGCGAGGTGCGAGGCCAGATGGTAGTGCGTCTTAACCGGAAAGGGTCCACTGTATCTAAGCGGTTTTCCCCGGCAAGAACTGTGAATGCGAGCGAGATACCTTCCTCTCTCAGGATCGCAGTCACGGCGTCATTATAATCCCCATTGGGATAACAAAAGATCGGGAGGGCATATCCGATCTCTCTTTTCAGGTCCTGCTGAGACCGCTTGATTTCCTCGCGTATCTGATTTGCGGAAATTTGCGTCAGGATGGGGTGGGTTTGCGTGTGAGAGCCTAACGTCACTCCCTCATTGGCCAATTGGCGCAGCTGATTCCAACTCAAAACAATAGGGCCGCTAATCGGTTCTTCGAGAAGTTGCGCGCATACCGTATCTACTAATTTCATCACCTCATCGTGGGGCCTGGTTGAAACGTATTGGATAAGGGCCCCGAGGTTTCGCCGCCGTTGGTTTGGCGTCGCGAGCGGAAGAGGGCCGAGCGGCGACCCGCTCAATGTGGTTCGCGATGTCTTGGCGAATGCCTGGTAGAGCTTCTCCCACCAGAACGTGAGTTCGGGATGGTCCGGATACGCTGTAGGCACGAACAAAGTCGCGGGCAACCCGAATCGCTTGAGGATCGGCCATGCGAATTCGGCAAAGTCGGTGTAGGCGTCATCGAACGTAATCAAGACTGATCGTTTGGGAAGCGGGACATTTCTTTCGATCGCGTCCAGCACTTCGGGCATTGCCGCGGCGCGGTAATGCTTCGCTACGTGGCGCATTTGGCGCGCAAAGCCCTCCGGTGTGGCGCTGGTGTTCGGGCAAGCAATCGCATGCGTGTCCTTTGGTTTGCAAACTCGATGGTACGCTAGGATGCGAAGCATTTTGTTTCTCGGAGTGCCGCTTCAGCGCCAGTGCGAATCCCGTTTCAATATTGCCGGTTTCATGTCTCGATGGGCGTAGACGGCACGGATGTGCGTCTCCACCGCTGCGTATTCACTCGGAATAAGCATCATTCGACTCCAGCCGAAGCAATTTGTTCCTTGAAACCGCGTTTTCGCGCGAGGGCAACTGGTCCATCGCTTCCTTTTCAGAACTACAATGAATGATTCGCGTCGCCGCACTCGATATTGCGAACATAAGCCAAAAATATCTCTGATCAACTAAGTGGCTGAAAAGTGAAACAATCGCAAGCGCCGTGAGGGAAAAGAAATACCCATTCGCGGTAAAGGCAAGTGCAGGATGGCTATGCGCCGAGCGGCCTCGCTCATTCCATAAACCCAACATGATCGCGGCCATGATCGATACAAAGGACGCTAGACCGATCAACCCTGTTTCCGCCAGTGCTTGCAAATAGAGATTGTGTGCCTGGTAGCCCTTCGTCAATTCTTGTAAGCCTAAGCCATTAACGTATTTCATGGAGTAGTAACTGGCAAATTGGCCCGGACCAACTCCCAGAATCGGATGATCGAGAAACACGCGCCACGCGGCGACATCTAACTCATAGCGCATGACAACGGAACTATCAGGAGTCTGGCCGCTGTCAGCCGACCCGAGGATCAGAGCTTTGATCCGCCCTAAAGACATCATCCGTGTCATTACAGTGGGTTGGAGAACCGCGATTATGAGGCCTACAGCCACCATGGAGATAACAAGGTGCCGGAACTTAAGTAGCCCCGCGCAACTCATCAGGATGAGCACGACGACGGCTGCCAAAAGACATCCTCGTGAGAATGTGAGAAGGAGACCCCCACAGATCAGGCCGGCGGCAATCACGGCAAGGACTCGTAACGTCCGAGATGCTTCTGTCCGGAAGCGCAGGACTGCCAAAGGGAGTAGCACGACCAAAATCTCGGCATATAGGTTCGACGCATCGACGGGCCCTGCCGAACGCGCCTGTCCGATAAGCTCACCGCCCGATCCGATCTTGCCGGCCGCGCGTTCCCTTTGGAGCGTTTCCATCTGATCCGGGCCATATTGGGGGCCTCGGTCCATCAGCGCGAACCCCCCGTAGGTGTTTTCCTCTGTGTGTGTCACCTTTTGCATGATTGAAAAGGATGACATAAGGCTGCCTGCAAGCAGCAAGACCCACGTGGCTCGCCGCAAAGTGGCGAAGTCTCGAATCACATTGGTCAGAAGGAAATATAGGGCGACGCCCTCAATCAAATAGTCGGCTAAATATTTCCCCATGAGTTGTTCGTCTCGCGCAAAAAATGACGAAGCTAGACATACAATCAAGAATACAATCATCAGCTTGAGTCCACGATCGAACAGCAACGTTTCCTTTCGCACGAGAACCTGGTAGATCAGAGATACACCCAGAATCAGCCATAGCGCACCCAGCGTTACGGCGGTACGTGCACCAGCTCCAGCTCCCTCGGTGCCGGATGGCCTCACGGCCAACACAGCAATATTCGTGTAGACTAAAAACAGGACGGTCAAAGTTCCCGTCTCTGGCCAGCGAATGATCATCGCAAGAAAGCAGAAGCCAAACAGCGCCGCCGCTGTAAGCGCGATCGTCGGTTTGAGCAGATAGAAAACCAAGAAACCGATACTCGCGCTCGGTAACAAGATTCCAATCCGCCCGATTGGAGTTGCCTCAGTTGACATGTCTCTCTCGCGGATCCACGCTCCCACACGAAACTGCCCGATGGGCTGGATTTGGGGCGACTTTTTTCATTTTTACAGACATAAGTGGCATCGCAGAGAACACGAACAACTGAGAGAATTGTTCACGTCAAGAGGAGTCGCGTGAATGGCAGATTGAGCAATTCCGGGAACGTATCCAAAATGTTGAGTTTTTTCTTGGCGACCGTCAGCACCAACAGGGAGATGCAGCACACTAGAGGGAGCGCCAAATACAGGCTCAAGGACATAAGAGACTGGATCAAGAATAGTCCCGACGCGCTCAACGTAATCGTTAGATAGATAGAAACGTAGCGACGGTCAAAAGCTCTAAAATTCGGAGTTGGAAGCAATCCCATCTGTAGAAGCAGGTTGTAACTGATGAGCGCTACCGCAGTCCCGATTCCGGCGCCGATGGCCCCGTAGCGGATAATCAAAAACATACTGACTACAACATCTATCAGCACTCCCAGAACACTCATGACAATGATATAACGCAACCTCCCGAGCACTTTGAGGGTCTGGAGGTTGAAGCCCAGGGCGGTATTGAAATAGCTGGCCAGAGAGAGTAGCGCCAGGATAAGTCCTGATTGCTCGTAGCGAGTTCCGAAGAGCAAAACTGTTAACGGGCGCGAGAGTGAAAAGGTCACGGCAAAAATCGGGAATGACACCACCGACATCCAAGCTGCCGTCTGCCAATACAGTTCGTTGAAGCCAGCGTAGTCTTCTTTTGCAAATAGGCGGGCTGCGGAAGGAATATACAGCAGCGTGAAGGCGGCCATGACAACGCCGTTCAGCTGTGCGGCCGGAACAACAGCACGGTAAAAAGCGACCTCCGGCATCGAGCGCAGATGGCCTAAAAGGAAAATGTTGATGGAAGCGATTGCCGCAGTCGCGAGGGTTGAGCTCAATCCTGGGAGGACAAAGGAAAGAATTTCGCCCGTCGGAATCTGAACGCTCAAAGATCTAAGCCTTCGGAGAAGCCCTTGGTCTTCAAGCAGGCGCAGTAACATCCAAATATAGGCCAACACTCCGACAGCGGTGGCCAAGAGGTAGCCATAGGCGAGAAAAGCTATGGAGCTGTTCTTCCAAATCAGGACCAGGACGACGCCAAACTTGAGCCCCGGTCCGAGCACATACTTCCGAAAGAAGATATCTCGCGTGCCAGCAAAGCTGGCAAACAGGGCGTCAAGCAGCGTATCTGCCGCCTCGATGGGGACAAGGAAGATCAGGATCGACAGCAGGCGCACTGCAAGCTTTTCATGCGTAAGAAAATGGGAGAGCGGTCCATACACGGCCAGAATGATAAAAACGCCGCTTAGTATCACAGCGCCGGTGGCAAGCAGAATCGTGCCCAGCAGCTTTTCGTATTCTTGATTTTGATGATAGATCGGCACAAACCTGGCGATGGCCTCGTTTAATCCGAGGGCCGCCACAATTTGAAACAAGCCTACGATCCCCAATCCAAACGCGAGCGCCCCATAGTCTCCCGTCGAGAAGTAACGTACGACCAATACCTGCGCGGCGAAGTTGATGCCGAGCGACAAACATTGACCGCTCAAAAGCATGCTTGACCCACGGATGTGAATCCTAGTCGCGTCCCGGTCGCCAGCTGCAGTGACTGGATTGATTTCTGTTTCTGCTTGCATGGTATTCGTAGGCGTTGGCTCGCGGTTCGACCCGCGCTACATCCGGCGCTAAGCGCCTGTCACTGGTTGGGCCATGCCGTGAGGAGGCAACAAGACCGGGCCACCCGTCTTTTGTCTGAGCAATGGCTCTATCTCTTCGTACAGCTCTGAAAAAACCAAGGGATACGGGTGCCAAACTGTGTAGGCATCCTTTCCGACGAGCGCTTGCGATAGGATCTCGTGGTGTGAATCAAACGAGGATTCGATGATGGGATTCGTAGCATCGGGAAACGCAAATTTGAATGCCAGATAATGCTCCAATAATTGGATCTGCTCGTATTGCGCCAAATGAGCCAACCGGAGCGCCATTTCGGACGTCGGAGTCGGCTTCACCTCGACCCATGGATCATCATGACTGACAAGCAGGAACACTATATCAGGCCGTCCCACGAGCGTTCCCACGTGATTGCCAAAAATCGCCTGCGGCGTGACAGTGGGATAGGCACGCTGCTCGAGCGCTGTCGCGATTCTGGCAATAAGCTTTCCAACGCTGGTGCGATTGGCCTTGCGCCCCAGTACGGCATCTTGAATTTTATGAAGTCTGTGGAAAGCGGCCAACTTAAAGAGCCTCGAACGCTTGATGGTTCGACGAACGTGCGGCAGGGCTCTTAAGTGTGATGAGGAGAGTTCTATCATCGTTGGAAGGCCGCACATTTTTTTCCCGTCGCCTGTGACAAGCACCCAATCCTCCCCGATCAATTCGGCGCCCTGTGCAGCGAACCCGAGGAGCGCCGTGGTCTTACCGCTTTCGGCCCAACCAGCCATCAATACGCCGACACCGTTGTGCACGAATGCGGATGCATGCACCGCCCCGAACCCTTTTGCTTGGGCGGTTAACGCCAAGATCGGCTTCAAAAGCGGCACCGTTTGCAGTCCACTCTCGCAAACAATTTCACATTTTCTTCCAAGGTGTGCGAAGGGAATCCTGACCTTTCCGCCGTTGGCTCCGTCCTCAAAAACGAACAAGGCGTTGTCGGTGAATCCCAGTTTCTTGAACCCCAGATGGCGCAAAGGCGGAGTCAGCAAGTGCTCTACAAAGCGAAGCGTTATATCCGGTTCTCGCGATAACGGTTGCTGCGGAACTCCCAGCTGCTTGCTGACGGCTGCAATATCACCTGGCGAGGGATCAACCAGACGAATTCCCAGTAGACCGTGAAGATCGAATTCAACGTGGATGTTATGTTTAGAATGCATGGCGAACAAATGTTTCGCTTGGAAATTCTTCGCGGACATAACGTTTGGGCCTACCCTTGGTCGCCGCTCTTTGGAAACGACGCTAGCAGCGGAATGTCCAGGTACTCCTGAACTTCAGCTGGTGTTCGGAACGAGGGGTCCAAATATTCGCAGAGAAAACCAATTGCCAGGCTCGACAGCCCCGATACGACGACGGCCAGCATCAGCTGTGTCAATAAAGATAGGTTAATCGGCGTCAACGGCGTTACGGCTGCCTCCGCAATAGCGGCGTTGATGATTCTCCGCTGATCCAGCGCATCGTTGATTCGAGCTTCTTCATGTTTTCGCTGGTAAAGCAAGAAACTCTCCTCGTCGGCTTTCACGGTTCTCTGCAGGTCCTGCTGAATCATCGATTCGTGGTCGAGCGTCAGGACCTTGCTCTGAAGCGTTCGAAGCGCCTCCGTCATTGCCGATTGACGAGCCTCCAATCCCATCAAGTCAGCCTTGGCTTTGGCAATTTCCGTGGTGACCAATGCATGAGTTGGATCCTCATCGGTGGTCTCCTCGCGAACCCCGGCGCGTTCGGCATCGGCAATCGCCGTGGTGGTCTGCGAAATCTCGGTATTTACCTCTTGAACCAGCGGATAAGTCGGGTCGTATTTCTGCAACAACTCGGTGCGTTTTAGCTCGAGGTTCAGCAAAGTTGATTTCAGGTTCGCCATCAGCTCTGAATTCTCGGAGGTTCGGATCTGGGTTGTCACTCTCGCGGATCCGGACGCTTCCTGGTCTTCGAGGGCGCGCAGCCGCTGTTTTGTTTCAGCGATCGCGGCCTTTGTTTGACGAATCGAGATGTCAAAGTCCGCGGCTTTTTGTAGTGTGAATTGTTTACCGAAATCCGCGGAAACCACTCCCGTTTGCTGATTGAAACCTTCCAACTGCTTTTCTGCACCAGCCAGGTCTTTCTGGTATTGATCGGCCTGTTGCTTGAAAAAGTCGGAGATGCCCGGAAGGCGGTGCACTTCCGAATGCTTCGAGAGATAAATATCCCCGAGCTCCTTCAGGACTTGAACTGCAACCTGTGGAGAGTGAGAGTCGTAAGTAATCTTAATCAGGTTGGAGTTGTTCATCGGAGTTACGTGAAGGTCATTCTCCAGCTGGAGAACGGCCTGGAACATCTGTCCGTCTTTATCCCGCGAAATGCCAAATACGCTTCGTACATTCGATTTAACGGCGGCAAGAAATGAATGTGGATCGGGTTGATCCAGCTTACAGTCCACAACAGCCTTTTGGAGCGAGTCGCGACTTTGAAATAATTCAACTTCCGAGGTGACCTCGTTTTCTGTCGGGCCGCGGTCGGCCTGCGCATTATTTGCATTGGTTGATACGACGGGGTCAACGCGTTCGCGTTCCACCAGGATCTTCATCTGCGATTCGTAAGTCGGGGGCAAGAACTTGATCGCGAGAAGAGCCCCCGCCAGCAGTCCGGCAAAAGTGAGAACGATGACGCGCCGGCGACGAAACACGATGCCCACCAAGTCACGCAGAGAGAAACCTAATCCCTGAAAGCTATTTCGATCTTGCGTCCGCGAGTGCTGATCTTCCATCATTCGCCTCCCTAGTCAACTCACTCTCCGCCGGTGACGAGAACTATGTCCCACACTGGCAAGATTGAGATTAGCCGCTTACTCCCGCAGTAGATTCGCAAACGCTTATGCAGTTCCACGCGTACAAATCTTTTACTGTTTCGCTTTCTAGTCTCCCGCTCCCACAGTGAGAACCTTGAGTGGCTCGGACGGATACGCAGCATCGCTAGGTTCCAGAACAGCGAAGAGCTGCACACTCGGTTCACTGATCAGCATCTCGCCGCCCGCTCCCAGCAGGTGTTCGTAATTCGAAAATGCGGCATCGCGATAGTTCTTCACGAGACCGCTTGCGATCGTTTTTCTTATCTCTTCAATCCCCACTTCCAGTCCCGTCGCGCATGTGAACCCTAAGTGAGAATGGATTTTGTCAAAAGAAACGCGATAGTTCCGCTTGTCAAGATTCTCTTGGTGTTCGATAACCACATCAGGAATCTGCTCCCGGATCTTTTCGGCTACTTCGCCAAGCGAGTAATTCAATCCATAGGAGCCCGCGTTGAAAACCTCGCCTGATACCAGGCCGTGAGGTGCTTGCAGAGCGCATACAAACGCCCGAGCGACATCACTGACGTGGATGAAGGGACGCCACTGATCGTTGTTGAAGATTATGATCTTGCCGTCTTGCACGGCTTTGGCGGTCAAAAGATTCACAACGAGATCGAATCGGGGTCGCGGCGAAAGGCCGAAAACAGTCGCGAGCCGAAGGACCGTGGGATGAAACGTCGAAGTTCGACTTTGGAGGATCACGCGCTCCGAGGCCAATTTGGTCTGAGCATACAGAGAGACGGGGTTCGGGTTCGATCGTTCGTCCATCAGGAAATCGCTTGCACCATAGACGCTGCAAGTGGACGCAAAAATAAGGCGATTGACGCTCGCACCCTTGCACACTTCGATCAGCAAGCGAGTAGCCGCGTAGTTAATTTCATTGGTTAAATCGCCGTTGATCGTACAAGCCGGGTCCCCCACGAGAGCAGCAAGGTGGATTACGGCATCGATTCCTCGCATAGACTTCACTAGTGATTCCGCGTGGCGAAAGTCTGCGCGCATAAACTCAAACTTCGGATCGCTCATGAGATCGCGCACGGGAGCATCTCCGAAGAACAAGGAATCCAATACGCGGACGCGATATCCCCCCGCGAGAAGTTGCCGGGCGAGAACGGAACCGATATACCCTGCGCCGCCGATGAGCAGGACGTTCTTGATCTCCCTGTTTGCTCCCGTGGGCTTGCGCGCAATGGAATAGGATTTCGTTACGTAGGTCTTTAGGGCCCGGCTCCCAACAATCATGAGGAGCGAAAAAAGCCAAGCCAGCAGCACGATGCCGCGAGGTACGGGGCCCAGTCTCAACACGTAGGAATAGAGCAGAACCTCCGCCAGGAATGTCAAACTCACCGCATTGGCCGTCACTACAAACTTGTACCGATTTTGGTACGCGCGGGTATGAGTGTAGAAACCAAACGAGGCAAACACTCCGATCCCGAGAACAACCAGGAGGAGAATGTTCTGCATGTAAAGAGCCTTGAAGGCTACTTCAATTCGTTCAAGGCTGGGAGTGCCTCGCCAAAAAAAGGCATACCCTACGAAATAGGCGGAGAACGCGAGAAAGAGCGCTGCGCACAACGAAAGACTATCCGCTAGTACGCGCGGCATTACGTCGTGCAGCAGACTTGAAGATTTAATGCGCATCCACATATGAGTTTCTCCCTTGCGATCGCAGTTCATAGATTCCATCAGCCGACCGGCCACGTTCCACCCCCACCTTCGCTTTCATGATTCCTTGGGAATGGAGACACGCCATCGGGGATACTGTTAATGCATACAAGGACTTGAAGAATGCGGGGAAAGTTAGAGTGCTGGAGGCTAGTCTCTGGATGCAGTCCAGCGCGCCATCGCACGCTTGCGCCATAGATAGGCGTTCGTTTTGTGCCGGCTGACGCGTGGCTCCGAGATTCGGAGAGGATTCTTGATCCAGTTGCACTAAGACGGTTGGCCATAAGCAGACCAACGGATTGAAAATGTAGATGGACCTATCGCGGTCCAGATTTGTCGATTGGAATTCGATGTTCTTCATTCCGAGACACGCGATGAATGCGAAAACGAGGTGACCTGTTTCCGCGACCGGTGAGCTGAGATCGAACCGGAGGAAAAAGGCGATTGCCACCGAAACGGCGAAGGCGGCTGCCTGCATAACGAAAATGAGCGAACGCCTCATCGACTCAATTCGGTGACCGATTTCCCTCGGACTCACCTATTGTCCCTTTGAACTTTGTAACGTAGGTTCTTCACTTGCCACTAACTGACGGCTGGGTTCTGAGCCGTTCGGTCACTTGCGAGGCGAATTTCACTTTCTGTATGCTCAATACGCGGAAGAACTCACGGCACTCGGCACAGAAATTGTTTTCCTTAACAGCTGCGCCGCACCTGCCGCACTGCCTGCGAGCCACTCTGCTGGCGTCCACTTTAATGGCGTTCATTTTGGCTTTGTTGTCTGCCAGGTGAAACGGTTTCGGAGAGAGTAAGACTAAAGCTTGCGATAGACCGATTCGGGGATCGGAAATGTTCGATCGTTCAAAACGACGCCCAAGACTCGAACGCGAACTTCCTCCAAACTTTCCTTGAACCGTTTCGTCGTCTCGCGCCGGGTGGAATTGGCTTCTACGACGAAAATGACTCCGTCAGCCAATTGTGCGAACTGCATCAAATTGGTGTTCGTGCCCGCGGACGGCGCGTTGATCAAAACGTAGTCGAAATGTCTTCGCAACTCTTCAAACTTTATGCGCATGAACTCGGAATTCAGCGGGACCCGCGAATTCGCCCCATCTCCGCCACAGGTAATCATCCAGAGATTGCTCAAATTCAGCGGCTGTGCGTAGTGGCTTATAGGCGTGCTTTGCTGCACGGCTTCGCATAGCCCCGGAGTATTTCTAACCTGCAGATGGTGCTGGAGGGAACGCGAATGAAGATCCGCGTCAAGAATACAGACAGTGCTCTGGACCTGGGCGGCTAATGTTTGAGCGGCTTGAGCGCAGACTCGAGCGCCACCCTCCGCTTCGTCGACGCCGGAAAAGAGGATGACCCGATTCGACGCGGAGTCCGGACCTAAGAATACGCGCTCAACCAACTTGATCTCTTCCTGTTGGGCCATACTCTTAAAGTTGATTGATCCACGATTGCTCCGAGTATGGCCATTCGGTTGGATCCCTAGCCATTTGATTGCCGCTCGGAGCCATGACCTCCACGGAAACAACTCAGTGCCCTGAGCAATCTTCGCGACCTCCACTAGATGGTTGTTGCTGGGGTGCTCTTGGCCGATGTGCTGTTCTTGAATGTCCTGCCCGACTCCTCGCAATTCCGGTTCTGCCGGTTTTGGCACCACGTGTGGCGTTGGCAGCGGCGGAGGCGTCGCGTGACTCCGGAAAAGAGTCCTGCTCTGCTCCGCATGTTGCAACATTTCAAAATTCCTGCTCATGGCTTCCCTTCGATTGCTCCGATGGCTGTATTCTCCGATGAATTCTTGTCGGCCGAACCAGCAGGCAGAAAGATCTTTTGACCGACACGGATCACGTCGGGGTCCTTTAGATCTGAGTTGTTTTTCTGGACTTCCTGGAGGACTTTATCGTCAAAGTGGCCGAGATACTCGATGCTAATTCCGCTCAGGGTCTCATTGGACTGAACCACATGGACGATAGGATCAGAATCTACGCTATTTTTATTAGCGGGATTTTGATCTTTGGGAAGAACCTTCTGCTTCTCTGAGGAAAGCACAGGGTGTGTCGAACTTGTCGCCTCTCCTGATAGAGAGCTTGAAGAAGGGGAGTCGGAAATGATCGACGCGCTGCCACTGGCTTTCAACCCAGGTGCGCCAAAATAGAGGGTGAGCCCGAATAAGGACGCTACCAGGAAGGCCGCCCCCGCTAGCCATCCGCCCTTTCCTTTCAAAACCTGATCGATCAACATCTGTAGGACGAGAGGGTGGGATTGAGTTGCCCCCGCCGCAATCTTCGTGATCGTCTGAACATTCGTCTGCGGCACGTCGGGCGGTATAGCGATGTCACTCGTGGGGAGCAACGCAGTCTCGCTCGGTGCATTCGTCTTCGGTAAGACTGGCGGCTCTGCAAGCATCGTTGCCATTGGTTTCGAGATCGGCGCGGCGCTCTCTGTTGCAATGTTAGCTGTTTCCAGTGAGGCAACTTCCTCTCGTTCTGCCGGCGTCGCATTCGTCGTGGGCACAGCCAGCGCGGCTGCGAGCGCTTGCGTGAGCGGCGCGTCACGCATGATTGTAGTGATAGTTGGTTCCGGCTCAGCCGCCAACTCAGTTGAAATCAAATTCAACGTTGGCGGTGCGGCGGCCATCTCCTCTAGCAGGGAATCTACGGAAAGATCGGAGAGAACTTCCTGAATCACATCCGGCTCGATGCGAGTTCGTTCGAGAGCGCAACCAATCGATAGAGCACTGGAACAGAGTGTGTTGATGACCCGCGGTATGCCTCGGCTTTCACTGCAAATCAGCTGTACGGCCTCGGGCGTAAAGAGACCGCTGCCAGTGTGGCCCGCTACCTTCAGCCGGTGCTCAATGTATCCTGTGACTTCCTGCAGCGACAAAGGGGCCAATCGGCAGAGAACGGTGATGCGTTGCCGCAGCTGTACTAGATCGGGATGCGCGAGCTTATGACCCAGCTGTGGCTGACCGGTAAGAATGATTTGAAGAAGCTTTCGCCGCGGCGTTTCAAAATCGGAAAGCAAGCGAATCGTCTCCAGAACCTCGTGGCTCAAGTTCTGGGATTCGTCGATCGCCACCACCACGGTTCGACCGACGCGGGCCTCGCTGATCAAGGCTTCGTTTAAGAGCGCGTGCATTTCCACGAGGTCCTTGCCGTTGTACTTGATTTTCATGTCCGCGAGGATGTATCGCAGCAGGTCGACCGAATTGCATTGCGTGTGGAATACGAAGACGGTGCGTGCCTTGTCCTGCAAATAATCGAGCAGTCGGAACAGTAAAGTCGTCTTCCCCATTCCCGGTTTCGCAACCATGACGGCAAAACCGGAACCGATCTCCACTCCATAGGCGAGCGAAGCGAGCGCTTCCCGGTGCGTGGAAGTAAAATAGGTGTACCTCGGATCCGGCGTGACTCCGAACGGCTGCTCATGCAACTGGTAGTGGTTGAGGAACATGATCGTTTACGATCCGAAACGTTTTCTAAGCCGAAGGGTTCGAGCCATACTTAGGCCTACATGACAGGTATGCTCATCCCGAGTCCTGTTGACGGGATGAAGGACTTGATCTTCGACAAATTGTTCTGGGGCACATAGATCAAGTCGCCTGGATGCAAGTGAACGTCTTCGGTCAGGTCGTTTCGGGCTAGCATCTTCTTCATGTCGAGTTGGCTGACTTTCAGCCATCCGGCTGGCTCCCGGCGGTAAATCACAACCATCGAATGCTTGGATTTTTCAGTGAAGCCGCCTGCAATTTGAACTGCCTCGGCTACCGTGGTGTCCCCGCGCAGGTCGTACTTGCCGGGCTTTTCGACTTGACCGCCTGCGATGAAGTAAGGCTTTTCGAAATCCGTCAGCAAAACGTCGATCAGCGGATCGTGCAGGACTTTTGCGTAGGCCTTCTTGATCGCCCCAATGACTTCCGGTACGGACATTCCCTCGACATATAAATCGCCCGCAGCCCGCAGCGTGATATAGCCATCGGGCTGGACCATCACGGTCTGATCGAACTCCGGTGTGATAGGGAACATGATCTTAAACACATCGCTACTTCGCACCTGATAGCGCGGGGCGCGCTTCTCGAGGACGGGTTGATCGGCGGGAACGGTCTGGCTCACGCTTACACGTTCATCGCCAGGTTGTCCGGTAGCCTGGGCCATTGCGCGTTCCCCAAGGCTCGCGGACGCGCCCACCATCGCAACGGTCAGTAGCAACGTTCCGAAGAACCTACTCAATCTTGCTTTCATCGTCGCCCTCATAGAATTTGTGCCAATCCCAAGCGGCTTTCCGTCCACCTGTGGGAATTCGAATCAGTCAATTCACTCCACGGGCCGCGACGCATGCGGCACCAGCGATTCGCTCTATACAAGATGTGTCCACTTCGACGGAAACTGACTTCTGGAGTAACTCGGCCGATATGATGAGCCGTTCGAAACCTCGCTTCCGAATTAGAATGCCTTCAATCCCCGCAAGCGGGCCGAACTTGACTCGAACCTGATCGCCGTGACGCAGAAAAGGATGGGGCTCGGTCCGAAGATGGCTTTCCACCGCCAGGCGTATCGCATCGATCTCGCACTTTTGGATCGGAGCAGGGTGACCGGCAAATCCCACTATGGAATGAACGCCGGGCGTGCTGAGAACTTTTGCGCGTCGTTCCAAATTGCCGCGAAAGAAAACGTAGCAGGGAAACAGGGGCAACGAGAGCCGCTTCTGGCGGTCATTCCATTGCCGAAGCGCCTCGTAGACAGGCAGAAAAACGTCCAGCCCGCGTCCCAAAAGATTTTCGGCGACGGCCTTTTCGTGCTGATGCCGTGTATAGACTGCATACCATTCATTCATTTCGAAATCCCAGATGGGCGCGTCGAATTGGGTCATTGAGGTATAGCTCCGCTCTGTGACTCACAGAGAGTGTTCTTTAAAAGTTCTCTCCGGTCATCCTTCGCGCTGATCCTGCCAAAATCACCGAGGAGCCCTTGCTGCCGGCGCTTAGCGCCGAGCCAGCATTCCTCGCCAGCAACTCACTTGTCCTTCCGGCTGAAGCGCAATGTTCCGCCGCTCGCCCAACGCGCCTCGATTCACTCTTCGGTTCCGGATTTGCGGATCAAACCGTCGAGGTCCCATTGGCCGCTGGTCCCTGGACCAAGCTTGTAGGCGGTGATATTCACAGCCAGAGCAGGCAGTTTCTCTTCTCCCAAAGGAAGGTCCAAGCGTACGACCTCACCCTCACAAGCCACTTCAAGCCCTGCCTGGTCGCCGGAGGAGCTCAGCAATAGGAAGTTCAATTCCACGTGTGACCCGCGCCCCGCGCACTGCTCGCATCGGAACAGCACACCCGTCGAGCTGATGTTCTCCGTACGGGCTTTTCGCCAGTCTTCTTCGCACGACACCCGATAGCGAAGGGGAGCCTCGATTGGGAAGCGTTTGGAGCGCCTCAAATCGTGCTCGTCGCCATTCGACAATTGACTCTGCATTAATGCGCCCGTAACACAGGAACGATATCCTTAGCGTTATCTATTGAGTGCGCGCATCCCAAAAGTAAGGTGCAAGCCCCGCGTTTCCCCTGATGCACTGCGCATCATTGAGATTCCCGCGCCTCCGGTCAATGGCTCAAAGGGGGGTAGCCCGGTAGGGGCTACCAAGGTGCCATGCGTGTACCGGCCGGAACGTAAGCCTTGAACAAGCCTTACTTATTTCAATAGTATATTATAGATATGATAATGCATGTGCAACTGTCTCTCTGTGCATGCGTCAGTTTCCGCCCCAAGCATCCGGGGGGAGACCCTCGAATTATTTTTTACAAACACGCTGCGAAGCAGGCTTAATCAGGGTATCGGTCCGCTAGGGGTGGGCGGTATTGAGGCAATCATAATATTGACATGTGATAAATAGCCCCATCAACCTGTTCAGGTCAATTCGGGAGGCGTGCAAGGCCCGAACGCGAGACTTTCTTGGCAAGAAGATCCACAAAGTTTAACCCGGCGCACGTAGCGCTCCCGGCCGAAGAGTGCCGGTTTTCAAATGGCACCGCGATTTAAAATATTCTATGCTTGTATCCACGCGCCACTTCTACTATACTCCCCGCGTCCTTCCGCTTTGATGCGGGGAAAACAGGCGGCTCGCGTCCCCGGGTCCCGTTGAAACAAAAGACATCTATATAGTAGCTAGGCATCCTGGCGCATGTGCTCAGACTTGTATGCCCCCGTCCATCAGGTCAGGAGTTCGGCAGATTATTTGATTGAGGGGTTTCGCCGGATTCGCTAGCTCAAGGGGATGTTCGTCAATGGATCTGGCTCCCAGCCAGGGATCCAATTACACGAGCCATAGATACAGTGTTCGCTTCGGACCGGGGCCGGAACGAGCGCTGGGCTTGGCACGTGTTTGGACAGCGGTTGGCATATTTCTGCTGGTGTGCTTGCGCCCACCCTCTTCCGATATTCCGTCCAATCAAGCCTCACTCTGCGCGTCCGCGTTTGTCTTTTATAGTTTCGTTCTCTTCATGCTGCTCCGGGACCCTCGCAATTGGTCCTACCGGGCCCGAGTGTGGCTCCACGCCGGTGACATGATCTGGCCCGTCATCTTTCCTCTCGTCGTGCCCGAACCGCGAGTGTTCATGCTAGCGTTTCTGTTTGTCCTGACCGCTGCAGCACTGCGCTGGAGCCCCAGTCGCGTCTTGGAGACTAGCGGAGCGATCGCTCTCCTCGCGGGCGTTGGGCTGCTGATCGAACACGCGCTGCCGGGTGGCGGCACTTGGGATGCATTTGTCTTTATGAAAGGCTCCTATTTCTTCTGGGGCATCTTCGCTCTTTTTGCCGATGGCCTGATCTGGTTTTTAGCCAGGAGGGAAGCCGCGCAGCGATTGGAAGCGGCTGCCGACTCGGCCCAGCGGGCTCAGTCCCGCGTCTCCGTCGAACTCCACGACGGCATTGTCCAGAGCCTCTTTTCCGTCGAGTGCTACATCGAGCGAATTCGTTCGAAGATCGACGATTTGTCCCCCGAAGCCTCGGAGGATCTGGAGAATCTCCAAGACCTTGTCCACAAGACCTCGGTGAAATTGCGAGATATCGTATGGCAGGAGCGGCCTCTGGACCTCGGATCGAAATCTTTCTTCGAATATGTCAACAATTTGGTGGCGGAATTCGAGCAGGACACGGGCATAGCCGTTCGCTTTACCTGGGATTGCGGAGAGATCTCTCCGCCTCCCTCGGGCGCCAGTGAACTGGTGAGAATTATTCAGGAAGCTCTGCTGAATATCCGCAAGCATAGCGGTGCGCGCAACGTCTCCATTCATTGCGGCGTGACGCGACGCAACTTGTGGTTCCGGATCGACGACGATGGCCAGGGTTTTGATTTCTCCGGACGTCTCGGGATGGTCGAGCTCGAAACCACCGCGCAGGGACCGTTCGTCATCCGAGAACGAGTCTCCGCTCTCGGTGGAGAACTCGCCGTGGAGTCCAAGCCCGGGCGCGGCGCGCGCTTGGAAATCGCGCTCCCAAAGGATGCCTTTGTATAACGCGACTCATACCGTCCGCGTGCTGATCGCCGATGATCATCCGGTGTTTCGGGAAGGTCTGCGCTTGCTCCTTGAATTGGACCGCAAGATTCGCGTGATCGGCGAGGCTCGTGATGGCCAGGAAGCCGCGGAGATGACGCGCAAGCTAAAGCCGGACCTGGTCCTTCTTGACTTGCGAATGCCCCGCTGCTCGGGGATCGAATCGCTCAAGCTCATTCAGAAATTGTCCTTTCCGGTGCGCGTTCTGATCCTCGCCACTGAAGTGGAAAGACACGACATCGTGGAGGTCCTCAAGCGCGGCGCTGCCGGAATCATCCTGAAAGAATCAACCACGGAGCTTTTGCGCAAGAGCATCCACGCGGTAGTTGCAGGCGAGTACTGGGTCGAACGGCAGAACATTTCGGATCTCGTGCGGGAGCTGACGCGGCGGCCTGGCCGCGCCTCCCCGGATGTGCCGCAAGGGCCCTGGCGTTTGACGCCTCGCGAGCGTCAGATTGTCACGGAAGTCGTTGCGGGCAGGACAAATAAGGAAATCGCGCAGGAACTCTGCGTGAGCCTTCAGACGGTTAAACATCACCTCACCAACATATTCGACAAAGTCGGTGTGCACAACCGCTTGGAATTGGCGCTCTTCTCGATCCACAATTCGCTGGGTAGCGATCAAAAGGTGGAAGTTGTCAAGGAGACCGAACCGCCATTTCAAAGCAGCCCGCAGTTCGCTACCGCACCCCCGGCCCATTCAAAACGAGCTCTGGGATAGGACCTAGCGTTTTTCAAATATCTATCGGCCCGAGGGCAGGGAATCAGTACTAAACCCACAGTACTTGCCACCATAGCCCCTCCGAACCATTGAGTCCGCCGGCTTCCATTGCGAATATCGAGGCAGGAGAGTGTCGACCTTAGGAGGAGCGAATGTTGGACGGCCTTGTTTTTAACAATCAAGGTAGTGCAAATGAAAGGCTTTGGCGTGCCGTCATTGATAGCGCGATCGCGGACTGGGTGCGCGGTCCGAACCTCCACAAGCGCAAGGCCGAATACTTTCTGTTTCAGGATGAAGAGGACTTTCCGTTCGTTTGCCGTTCTGCCGGATTGAACCCACAAGCCTTTCGGGAGACCCTCTGGACGATTCGGGCTCAAGCTGCTTCTGATCTCAGCACGAACGTCGCTTAGCAACACCCCAACGGCCAGCTTTCCTTTTTTGCGCCCTGCAACTACTATTGTGCCGAAGCCCGCTTGGAAGTAATTTGCGAGCCTGTGCTCTCTCCTGAGGGATCGACGAACCCAATTCGGTCACCAAAGTATTCGGTAAACCAAACTCTTCCTTTGACGTCCGCTCCGATGAATCGAGCATAGGAACGATCCGGCCTCTGTGGGATCGGGTATTCGGTGAAGAGTTCAGTTTTCGGGTCGAATCGCGTGACATTGTTCCCGCTCATGTCCGCAAACCAGACGTTTCCATCGACCTGATTGTAGGTGACTCCATAAACCGTCGCGTTCGGCGTGGGTGGCTTGTAAAACTTCAGCGCTCCTGTCTTCACATTCAATTTGCCGAATCGGTGTCCCAGGAAGTCACCGAACCAAAGGTTGTCCTGCGGATCCACCGTAATTCCTCGGATGCTGACGGTCCCTTCTGGGCGAATGTCCTTGGTTTCTCCGGTGGCCGGATTCAGTTTGACCAGCGTCCCCAGAGCAATTTCACTAAACCAAACCATTCCCTCGTTGTCGACGGTGACGTCATAAGACCTGCCCTGCGCAGGGTGCGATTCTCCCGGAATTTCTCCCCAATCCTGCATCGTGCCTTTCGGATAGGCCGCCGGAACCGCATACGCATGGGAAGAGAACTGTTGTTTCTTCACATCAAAGCTCCACAAGTCTCCCGAAGTTCCTCCCGAGAACCAGATGTTCCCCGAATGATCCAAAGTCAATGTGTGGGCGGCGGGAGCTTTTTTTTCCGGCCAATAATATTGTTTTACTTCGCCGGTTTCGGGATCCACTGAGGCCAGCTTGGCCGGGTCATTGCTGTGCGCCAGAGCCACCCAGTAGCGCCCATCACTCGCCACGGCTCCGGTGTGAGGGCGCGCTTTTTCAGTCAGTAGCGGATATTCTTGAAACTTTTCCGTCTCCAGGTTGAACCGAGTCGCTTTGTTGCCGTAGAAGGATTCCTCGCCGAACCAGGCGACATTCGTTCTTTGGTCGATTTCGATGCTGTGCGGACGGGAGATTTTCGTTGGCACGTCATACTCAATCAGAGTCGCGCGCAGAGCTTCATCGGACGGCTCAACGTGCTTCACGTGGGCCTTGAGTTCCGATGGGTCCGCATCCAGATTGAAATAAGATGAACCGGGTCCAAAGTCTTTTTCCAACGCCCCACTGAGAGCGTCAAGCTCCTGCGGGGTGGCATTCGCGAAGGGCTCATCGGTGGCCCCATGCGTCATCTGGGGTAGAAAATCCTTCCATTCGGAGGCGGATTGCCCGCGCCTGTGTATGACCGTGGGCAAGCTGTGACATTCGATGCAGTGCGACCTCAGGAGCCTCGTCTCCGGACTATCCGACAAGAGACTTTCCAATTCCGATCCGGTAAGGCGCCCCAAGCTGAGATTCGCCGGCGCTAGACTAAAATTTGTTTCCCCCGATTTCGCCGTGTCCACCGATACTTTCTTTACGGCGAAGCCGTACGCTTCGACAGTGAAGTCATAGGCTCCTGCGGCAACGGCAATCTCATATTTGCCGTCTTTCTGCGAAAAGCGGCTGATTGTCTTTATGCCCGACTTGGCGCTGACGACCGCCCCGCGGATGGGTTTTCCGGAACTATCGGTCACTACGCCCTGAATCACGCTGGTCGAGGCGGCGAGCGTCGCCGTTGCGCACAACACCGTTAGAAAGACCCACAACAACCTGCGAGCGACTGTTTTCATATTTCTCCTGACTCAGGCGTGAGCCCCGCGGGACTTCGTGCGGGCCATTCCCGCTGGGTTGTACCCTACTGGGCGCATCCTAGCAGCTTTCGCGTAGCACTTCCAGATTACCCGTCACGCACCAGCGAAGGCGGGAACTGTTCAGTCCTTTACCACAAGGATACGCTTCGGCCTTTTTCTCTGCACTCCCTGTTCGCCCTGTTCTAAGCTCTTCAGAGCCAGCCGTGGATGACCATGACGTTCCAACACCTTGATACCGTACTTATGTTTGTGGCAGTAATGCTGGCGGCGAGCCTGGTCATTACCGCAGGGACTCAGATTATCATCAGTTTGCTAGGATTGCGCGGCGCCAACCTTCGCGGCAGCCTGGCGGATCTGTTCGAAAACGCAACCCAGGATCGAGACGCAAGGCGGTATGCCAGGGTGATCGCACACAGGGTCTTGCGACACCCTTTGATTTCTGACTCGGCATTCTCGCGGTTCTTCATCCGGATCGACAAACTTCCCTTCGTGCCGGCCGACGCGGCGGGGAAATTGCGCTGGGCGGGCAGCGAAATCCCGCTGCAACCCTGGCTGCTCGGCGCGCTGGGCGGCTTTCTTATCTGGCCCGCCACGCTCGCTATTTTCAATCGACTCTCTCCCCTGGATATCTGTGAGTATACGGGGTTTATCGACCGCTATGTTCCGGTGCTTAGTCTCTGCGAACACCCCTGGCGGAGCGGCGCAATTCTCGGAGCGATATTTTTTGGCCTCCTCAGCCGTTGGCGCCTGGCGACGTCCGTTCGCGTGGACGAGCTGATCGGCGTGCTCGAAAAGCTCTCCGCCCCGGCGGGCGGCACACTGCCAGACCCGGCCCAGCGCGCTATGTTGGTAATCGCCGGCGAAAGGCGTAGCCGGCCGCGCCTTAAAACGAACCCTGCGCCCGCGCAAAATGAAGAGATCTTTCCTGATTCGCCGGATGGAAGTGAAGGGGGAGTAGCCGTCGCCGTGGAAAAGGCGGTCACGCAGGCTTCCGGCTATGCGGCGGATGCGCGTCTGGAAGGCTTGGCCCTGTGGTTCGGTCGCGCCATGGAGCGGGCCTCACAACGGTTCACCCTGCAAGCCCGTTTGATTACCGTAGTCCTGTCATTCGTTTTCGTTTTCGCCGCGCATCTGGACGCGATCCGTCTGTTCCAAATGCTATCTTCCAACGCACAGCAGCGAGCTCAATTGGCCGCCAGCGCCGATGCCATGATCAAACAGGCGGAACAACTTCCTCGCGTAAGAGAAGGAGCGGGTTCGCAGGCAACGAGGGAGGCTTCGCGAACGGCTGTGCCTGACATTTACCGCAACGCGATGGTCGCAGTTCTGGAGGTCACTCCCGCTCCTACAGAGCAACCAAAATCAAAGCCGCGCCATTCGTCACGTAGCGTTGCTGCGCCACCCGCCGGCTCTCCGTCGCTGTCGATTAGTGGGCCAGAGACGCCCAATGATATTCAGATTTCGACGGGTGGCTCACAGGCAGGAGGGGAAGGCGGTCAAGCCGTCCCGGCCGTCTCTCAGTCCTTGACGGAGACTCCACGAAAAGAACGAGAGAGTAAAGGTGCGTCGGCCAACGCAAAGTCCGCGACTAAGGAACGAGAAAAATCGGGAGCCATACTTAGAGAGGACGCCGAAACGGTGGAAGCGAAAGTCAGGGCATCAAAGGCGCTCGAAGCGAGGCCAGGGTTTGCCAGCAGGGAAGATGCGGTTCTCTGGCTCCGCGAGACTCTGGATGGAGATCCCGCGCTCGAAAATCTAACCGCTTCCTACGAACAAGAGGTCAACACCGATTTAGCCGGCGACGCCGATAAGCTGATTGATCAATCCGCTTCGATCAAACGTGAACTCGCACGCTCTCAGTTCCAACTGCTCCCACAAAAATCGCGGGGGTGGCCGCCAAACGAACATGAGCTTCCTGGACTGCTTATTTCAGTTGTGTTTCTCTGCCTGGGCGCGCCGTTGTGCTACAACCTGTTAAAGGCAATGGCAAGTCTTCGGCCCCTTCCGACCATAAAGTAGGACAAACGGGCGCGACTCAGTTCCAAACGCGCCGCGCAGTATCCACGGCGAATTTCAGTTTGGACCACAGCTGATCCTCGGTCGGCAGGATTCCCTCCGCCGTCGAACCGAAGCCGCACTGTGGATTTAGCGCCAGATTTTCAATGGGAACGTATTTCGATGCTTCCTCAATGCGCTTTGCAAGCACCTCGGGATCTTCCATCCGCGGGACCTTCGAGCTGACGAGCCCCAGGACTACCGTCTTGCCCTTGGGCACAAACCGCAAGGGCTCAAAAGTCCAGGAGCGTTCGTCATCGTATTCCAGCAGGAACCGGTCCGCCTCCAATATTCCGAACAACTTTTCGGCGATCGAGTCGTACCCGCCTTCGGCATACCAGTGGCTGCGGTTGTTCCCTCGGCACAAGTGAATGGCAAGTGTCACGCCGTCTTTCTTCGCCGCGAGGAAGCACGCGTTGTCCGCGCGCACTGCTTCATCGAGCGCGGCGTCAGGTTCAACTTTCAATTCCGTCTTGATCCATTCGCGCCACTTCGGGTCCATGTAGTAGCTGTAACGCGGAGCATCGATCTGGATATACTTCACGCCCTCGGAAGAAAGCTTGCTGAGGTCGCTTTTCATGATCGCCACGATGTCCCAGAGCAGCGCCGAATGGTCCTTGTAAACCTTGTCTGTGATTCCACTCTTGAAAGAGATGGCCGGAAATTGTGTTGCGCTCGGCAAAGTCATTTTGATTGGAAGGGGACTATGGGCCTTCAAGAAAGGCAACTCGTGGCCTGTTAGCGGCCGCACCTGGCGTAGCTTGGAAGTAACGATTCCCGTCACGTTGCTGACGCGGTGTGAAAGCCCGGCGAAAACCGACTAAATCAGACACCACCGCGGAATCTCAATCACCGCAAGGAAAGTCGTCGGGTGCCCATGGGAGTTACTTGGAACAAACACTTGACCTCACGTCAGATGAGTTCCAGCGTGTGGAGTGGATGCGGAAACCTGCCCAAAGGGACCTTCCGAAGTTTGTCTTCAGCGCCCAGTCTATATGCTGAGTAGTGAAAATGGAAACCCTAGCTAAGTCATTACGGAATATCCCATTGGCGGACGCACATGGTGGAACTTCTAACGCGAGAGGTCCACTGGGGAATCGAAGTCGCCCATCAATAGTACAAAGGCGGAAGAGATTAAAACGAGATCGACCGGATCGCGCCCGATCAAGCTGGCCCTGGTAAGTTGCGGATTAGGTCGCGTACAGCACGGCTTCGAAATATCCTCCTCACGCTGGCAGCCAGCACTTTCGTCGGATCCAAGGCTCAAACAAAGAGTATTCAGCCGCCAAATGAAGTAACGGACCTGCCCGTGTCCAAGTGGGCCTATCAGAATCAGGTCGCGCTGCACTTCATCGAGCGCGGGAAGCCCACGCAGAACGCGTTCATCGAAAGGTTCAACGGGAAGTTCCGGGATGAATGCTTGAATCAGAACTGGTTCGTGGATTTCCGAAACGCTCGGGCGGTGATTGAGTCCTGGCGGGTTGATTACAACACGGTGCGTCCGCAAAGCAGTCTGGACTATCGGACGCCGGTAGAGTTCGCCGCCAGTGGCGCCTCGCGACCGGCGTCTCCCCCCACGCCGGTCGTTTCCATCGCCCTGACGAGGGAAGGTTCGGATGTGCAGGAACCCAGGAGTGCTAACATATGGCTGGACCAAAAGCGGGGGGCAGGTCATACTTAGCCGAATTGTCCCCCTGTACAGAAGAGTCTCGTCGTGGTCACCATACTCAAAGCACCTTTGTGGGATGGGCTTGAATGTTAAAATTCGGAATCTTGACCCATGACCAATATAATCGAGCAAGAGGCTTTCGGGGTCTTTCTCGCCCACGGGTCTCATTTTCTCGCCCACGGGTCTCATATGGTCTTCTGGAAATCGGCGAAAATCCTACTGATGAAGAAATCCAGAGGTTCGAGGACATTAGTTCTATTTTAAGGACCTCGAATGGAACTTTTCGCACGACTTTTCACCACCGATTTGGTGATGTTGATGCGAAGACAATGCGAATTGTCGAACGGTTCTACCGAACCGATGCCGAACTTTACGTTCAAGACCGTGCGGTATCGCACGGTCTGACATCCTGCGAGTTGGCAGAGCAATTATTCCAGGTTTTCCCCCGCGCGGAGTTCGAAGCATCAGATCGGGTACTTTTTCTTTTTCGATTGTCGCTCGAGAATGGGGAAACATACATTGTGGAGCCCAATGGACAGCCGTTACAGTACATCAAGCCTCCATTCGCGGTCGTTCTCAGTCATCGCGAACCGCCCCAATATCCTCTGAATCAGTTGATTGCGGCTCGGGCAAAGTGGCGGTTTCGACATTTGCCGCTCGTTGATGGCTGGATGGATTCCTGTGGAGGCGACGGGTATCGGGTCGACAAAATGAGCTGCGTTCATCCCCAAGCACGATCATTGAGCAAGAGAAATCCCCGGTTTCAGGTGCGCATGCGCTCCGTCTTCGAACACACGCCCGGTGTTGATGTGTTGAGGACGATGAATATCTTAAATAAGGCCTACTTTTCTGCGGAGCAACTGGTCAACGCAGCCAGCGCTGCGTTTCACAGCCTCAAGCCGGGAGGTATTTGGATTGTTGGTCGTACTTTGGAAGAAGACTTCAGTAATCACGTGACATTCCTGAGGCGACAGCCAGAAAAGTGGGAAGTGCTTGACCGGATTGGCAACGGTTCAGAAATTGAGGAGTTTGCCGCTCGCGCTCCGGCCATACTCTAAGTTAGACTCCAACGTGGGCAAGAGTGAAATTCGGATTGAAGCCGACGCTGCGTGTGGTAGAGGTGGTGACCCTGCGCGGGAATCCTGCCGACCAAGTAGCATCTGCTACTCTGTGCCCAGGAATGCGAAACGCAACATAAAGAGTGCGGAGAGGACCCAGATGAGGGGACTGATCTGCCGAATCTTTCCTGTACCAATCTTGATAAAAGTAAACGAGAGCAGCCCCAGGCTCAATCCTGTCGCGATACTGAAGGTGAGCGGCGTCGCCACGGTCGTGATAAATGCCGGGAACGCTTCCGTAAAATCGTCCCAATGCACTTTGGCGAGTGACGCGCACATGAGCGCGCCCACCAGAATTAGGGCCGGAGCGGTTGCATAGGTCGGAACGGCGGCGACGAGGGGGGCGCAGAATATCGCGGCGACAAAAAGTCCCGCGATAAGGACGTTGCCGAGGCCGGTTCGCGCACCGGCGGCGACACCGGCGGCGCTCTCGATATAACTGGTGACCGTCGACGTTCCCGTCAGCGCTCCCGCCATCGTGCCGAAGGCGTCGGCCAGCAGGGCGCGGCTCGCTCGCGGGAATTTTCCGTTTCGCAAGAATCCGCCCTGTTCGCAGACGCCGACCAGTGTTCCCACGTTGTCAAAAAGATCCACAAAGAAGAAGACAAAGACCAAGTCGCCGAGCCCGATTTTAAAGGCCGAGCGAAAATCAAGTTTCAGGAATGTGCCGCCCGGATGAGGCCATGAAAATACGTGTGAGGGCACGCTCGTGAGACCCAAGGGGATCCCCGCAATCGCAATGACCACAATGCCAATCAGAATCGCCCCGCCGATTCGGCGTGACATCATGATGGCGATCAGAACCAGCCCGAACGCGGCAAGACGCACTTCGGAATCGGAAGATTTTCCCAGGCCCACAAACGTCGCCGAGTTGGCCACGATTATTTTGGCGTTGCGAAGGCCCACGAAAGCGATGAAAAATCCGATGCCCGCCGCCGTTCCGTGCTTCAGGGAATCGGGAATGTCGTTGACGATGTGCTCGCGGATGTTAGTGAGCGTCAGAATCAGAAAGAGCGTGCCGGACAAGAAGACGACGCCAAGCGCTGTTTGCCAGGGCACGCCCCGCCCAAGAACGATCGAGTACGTGAAGTATGCGTTCAAAGACATTCCGGGGGCGAGTGCAATCGGATAATTCGCCCACAGCCCCATCACCAGCGTTGCGAGCGCCGCCGAAACGCAGGTTGCAAAGAGCACGCCCTCGACCGGCATGCCCGCTTCGCCCAGGATGCGCGGATTCACGACCACCACATACGCCATGGCCATGAACGTCGTCAGCCCGCCAAGAAGTTCGCGGCGAACCGTGGTCTTGTTTTCCGTAAGATGGAAAATTCTCTCGAGCAATGCCTGCCTCTCTGAAAAGTGCGCCACTATAGGCCGGAGCGGCCCGCGCCGTCAACGGTGAACCTCAGACGAATAGGGTATCTCGTTCGCCGGCGCGTATCGAATTGTAGATACAGGATCTTTCGATTCGTTTTTCAAATGCGCCAATCCTCCGCCAAACCTTGCGTCTAACGTGCCGGCCATGTATGGTACGGCATGCCCAGCCGCACCGAACCGGACAAGAATACGAGTGGCGTTGCATCCCCCGCACAAACAGGACCGGTCCAAATAAAAATTAGTGAGTATGGATTGCGCGGCGAGGCGCTCTCCCCGATGGAGACGCTTGGGCAATCGGTCTCCACCATTGCGCCCACTTCCACTCCGGCAGCAACGATTCCGCTTGTAGCCGCGCTGGCGGGCAACGGTACCTGGCTCGCTTATCTTCTGGCGATGATTGCGATTCTGCTGGTGGCGTGGTGCATCAGCCGATTCGCGCGATACTCGGCGTCGCCCGGTTCGCTCTACACCTACGCGGCTATGATTCTCCCGCCATGGCTCGGCGCCGTCGCCGCGTGGAGCCTCTTGCTCGCCTACATTGCCACAGGATCAAGCGTCATAGGCGGCTTCTACCACTATGCAAATTTGTTGTTCGTCGACGTCATTGGGCATGGTTTTTCCGGAGCGGCTCTGGCGCTGATTGTTACGGGCGTCTCCGCGTGGATCGCCTGGCGCGACGTGAAAATTTCCGCCCGGCTGATGCTGTGGATCGAGGCGGTCTCCTTGTTCGTGATTGTTGTGGTCGTGACGCTCGTCCTCGTGCGACACGGCTTTCACGTTGATCCCGGGCAACTGCATCTAACAGCCATGACGGGCGGCGGCCTGCGGCTCGGTCTGGTGTTGGCGCTATTCAGCTTCGTCGGTTTCGAGAGCGCGACCACGTTAGGCGCCGAGGCCCGCAATCCATTAAAGACAATTCCTCGCGTCGTAATTGAGAGCGCGGTGATCGCGGGCTTATTCTTTACCGTCTCCGCGTATTCGGAAGTGCTCGGCTTCCATGTGGCTGGGCAAGATCTGGGCACGAGCCAGGCTCCCATGCACGTTCTTGCCAGCGTCGCTCGCGTCCCGGCGCTGGGAATACTGATTGATGTCGGCGCAGCAGTCAGTCTTTTCGCCGGAACACTGGGTTGTATTACGGCTGCCGCGCGCGTTTTGCTTCTCATGGCGCACAACGGCCTCGCGCATGACACATTTCGCACGACGCATGCCCGGAACGAGACACCCACATTTGCGATCCTCGCCACGGGACTTGCCGCGGTTCTGCCCGTTGCCGTGCTGGCCTATCGCGGATCGAGCGGGCTGGATGTGTACGGCTGGATGGGCTCTCTTGCGACGTACGGATTCATCGTCACCTACGCGCTGGTATGCGTCGCGTTGCCGCGTTATTTGCGCGACCATGGCGTTTTCCGCCCCGGCGCTCAAATCGTTCCGTGGCTGGCCTTCATCGCGATGCTCTCCGCGCTGGTCGGTAATCTTTACCCGGTGCCTGAAGGGCCCTACGGCAAGCTGCCGTACATCTACCTCGTGTATTTGAGCGCAGGGCTGGTTTTGTTTTTTTGGCAAGAACGAAAAGAGAACAAGGCTTGAATCGATGAGGTGCCCAGACTGTTCGCATGTTTGGAATGACGGTTTCGCACAAGAATGCCCCGATGAAGGGAACCCATGGAAATACAGTTCCTTATGCATTCCCATTTTAGGAAGGCGGCCCGTTCCATTTCTGATGCGCTGATCGGTGCATGCAGAAACAGATACAAATAGCTGATCGCGAAGATTGAAAGATTATGCTTTTCATCCGGCCAAGAATGGCGTAAGTTCCTTCAAATTATGGAAGGCCTTGAGTGGCAGCAATGTGGGGGGTGCAGCCTCATTCAAAAAAGCCCTCAATTGGTATTTTTTGGATTTTCGATTTTCGACTTAAGAGAGGGGATTAAGTATGAAAATGCGCATGGTTCGTTCCGCATTACTTCCGGGTTTATTCCTCGCGATGGCCTTTCTGTTGACACCGAATGCTAAAGCCCAGCAAACACTTGGAGGGATCACGGGCACCGTCACGGACTCATCCGGCGCCGTCATCTCGGGCGCAACGGTCACCCTGGTCGGCGATCAAACAAAACTGAACCGCACACAGACAACAAGCTCGACCGGCTCCTACGCTTTTGTAAACCTCCCCATCGGGACTTACACGCTCTCGTTCACGCAACAGGGCTTCGAGTCGCAGAACATTCCTTCCATCGCGGTTCAGGCTAACCGCACCGCGACCGTGAACGCCGAACTGAAAATCGGCAACGTGAGCGAATCGATCACCGTCGAAGAGACGCCGCTGATCAACATGGTGGACACGACGAACGGCTACGTGATGGACAAACTAGAGATTGAATCGATTCCGCTTTCCACCGGCTCCTTCACGGGGCTGGCGATTCTTTCTCCCGGCGTGAATGCGGAACTCTCTTCCGGAACCGGCGCCAATGCGGGCCTGGGCAATGCGCCAATGTGGGCGAACGGACAGCGCGACACCAGCAACACCTTCATGATGAACGGCGTCAGCGCTTACAGCTTGTTCAACGGCAAGAGCACGAGCGAAGTCAATTCCGCCCGCGTTGTGAACAATACCGGCATCGGCACCACTGCCGCGCTCAGCTCCGTTCCAGTTCAGAGCAGCGCCTCCGTTTATCTTGCCATTGGCGAATCCATCCCTTCGCCGGCTCCTGAAACCATTTCGGAAGTGCGCGTAAACACTTCCATGTATGACGCACAGCAAGGCGGGAGCAGCGGCGCGCACATCGACATGAGCACCGCGTCTGGCACGAACAACATTCATGGCACCGCCTACGTACACCGCGGAACCAACTGGCTGAACGCCGATCCGTATTTCTTCAATGCCGATCCGAATATTCCCGCGAATGAAAAAAATCCGGAGCTGCATCGGTACACCGCGGGTGGAGCGGTTGGTTTGCCCATCAAGAAGGACAAACTGTTCTTCTATGGGAGCTACCAGTACACACACGCCTCCGACCAGGAAATTGGCATTTCTCGCGCGTTCGTACCGCTTGGATTGGGTGCCGGAGCCGCAGCCAATGGCGCATCGTGTACCGACCGCTCGGTCAATTGCCTGGCGACGCTCGCCAACGGCGATGCGATTAATGGTCTTCCCACAAACCCAGATCCAACCGCCAATACACTAGCGGGAAACGGCACCGCAGCGTCCATCGGCACAGGACCCGGCCAGATCAACCCAATCGCTTATGCCTTGTTTAATTACAAGTTGCCTAACGGCCAGTTCCTAATTCCGAATTTCAATCCCAATTCGGTAGTTGGAAATATAGCTGCAAATCCGACTACTGCCTTCGGCGGTAACGCGGCTATTCAGTCCGCGATGACGGAAGCATTCCCTGAGGATGCGGAGGTTCCTGGGACTGCATTATTCTTGGCCCATCAGGCCATCGCAAATTTGGACTGGAATCCCAATTCGTCCCATTCCTTCTCCGCCAAATATTACTATCAGCATGACCCCACAGTCGCTCCGTACGCGTACTCCCAGGTGGCTGGTTTTTCGCAGCGGCTGGATGCCGGCAGCCAGGTAATTTCGCTGAGTCACACTCAGATCGTAAAGTCCAACCTGAGCATTACCGAGATTTTCGGCTTCATTCGGGAAAAAGCCTTCAGCACGATGGACCAGCCGTTCACGCCTTCGTCGTTCGCCGCCGCGGCAGCGCAGATGCCCGAAATCGCGAATGCCATCGCCTCGAAAACGATAACGCCTGATGATTTGCTGATCCACAATTTGAGCGGATCGAATGTCTTCCCCGGCATCGGCATCGTGGATGCTTCGCCGATCTTTCCATCCTACCCTTACAGCACGTTGATTGGGTCCGGCTCGGCCGGGCAGGGTGCGTACACCGGCGTTTTTCAAAGCCGGTTCAATCCCTCGGCAAACGCAATTTGGACCTTGGGACGGCATACCGTTACATTTGGCGGCAGTTTTGCCTATACGCAGATGAACACGAAGGATTTGAGAGATCAAATGGGGATGATCGCGGCCCAGGACTTCGATACTTTCATGCAGGGCCAACTCATCGACGATTATCTCTACAACATAACGGCGACTATTAATGGGAATGCTAATCGCTATTGGCGCGCCAGAGAGTCGGGGGAATATCTGCAGGATAAATTTCAATGGCGTTCGAACCTGACCATTACAGCGGGCCTTCGCTTTGATTGGAATGGCGGCTTGACGGAGAAGAACGGGAATCTCCTCAACTTCGATCCTTCGCGTTACTCGTACGACCCAACGACTGACACGCTTAACTCAAATGGATTGATCATCGCGGGTAATAACCCGAAATTTGCGACGAAGGGCGTCAGCAACACTACCCTGACAGGCCGCCAATGGGGATTTGCGCCTCGCCTTGGGGTTGCGTGGAGCCCGAAGAGGTTCAATAGCAAGCTGGTGGTCCGGGCAGGATGGGGGATGTATTACGACCGCGGCGAACTTTACTCCTACCTGTCACCGGGGCTAACCCAGAACATCACCAACGGCGGGCCTTTCGGAATCAATCAGCAGCAACCCTTTGTAAACACACAGTTTTGTCCGACGGCGTTTCCTGGTCCTTTCAATCCATGCACCGGTACCGGCACAAGCACCAATCAACTCGCTTTCCCGTGGGGTGTAGCGCCAGGCACACAGCCAAC
This sequence comes from uncultured Acidobacteriota bacterium, assembly GCA_963768275.1. Classification (GTDB taxonomy): domain Bacteria; phylum Acidobacteriota; class Terriglobia; order Acidiferrales; family UBA7541; genus Palsa-360. Next base: position 100,924 of record CAVYHH010000021.1, on the reverse strand, counting down.
AGGGGATCCAACTTCGATTATTCCGACGACGAATCTAGCGCAAAACCTTTCGTTTACCGCTCCGCCCTTCTATCTGGGCGCTTATGCACGGAATAACAAACTACCTTATACGATGAATAGCACTTTGGACATCCAGTGGCAGCCGCGCAACGACTTGGCAGTCGATATTGGGTTTGTAAACGGACTCGGCCGTCATGAAGTTATTCCCATACCCTTCAATCAGGCGAGGATCGCAACTCCGACCAACCCATTGTGCGGACCAGCGCCCGTATGTCCGGCTGGGGCTATGTTTCCTCAGTCCTACACGTACGGATATACGGTTCAAACAATTGCTCCCCAGCCTGGGCAATTCGACCCCAACCCGGCCAATTTGCCAAATGGGCAGGCCATGCTGGTAACTTCTGAAGGCGGGAATATCGACCTGCGCGTCCCTTACATAGGGTACGGGGCGGAGTCGGAGTCGTATGTTGCCGAAGGAATCTCGGCCTACAACGCATTGCAAGCGCACGTCGAAAAAAGGCTAAGCCACGGTTTGCAATTGGGCGTTTCCTATACGTTCTCCCACTCACTCGACGAGCAGAGCGCCCTGGGTCTCTTCTACAACGGCAACAATCCTCTGGATATCCGTAACGCGTATGGCTCGTCGGACTTCGATCGCACTCACGTCGTCAATATCGATTATCACTATGAACTCCCAAAATTCTACCCAACCACTACCTGGGAGGGCAAAGTCGCCGACGGATGGGCCGTTCAAGGTCTAGTTGTTGTCCAAAGCGGACAGCCTTACAGTATGGTTGACTATTCCGGGGCGGTGGGAAGCATCTTCTACGGCATTTCCGATGGGATCACGAATCCCATCGTGCCGCTCGCTCCCGGTTGCACCCCCCAGAACGCACTCACCGGGGCCAACGGCGCCACACCGGGGGTTCCCGCTCTGAAGCCAAACTGCTTCACAGTGCCCATTCTGAACCCAGGCGATTTAAACGGTGCAATTCCCGGATCGTCTGTGGGTAGCCCTTCCAATCCTACTGGGGCTAATCCCGCGGGGGACGTTTTCGAAACCAATTTCACGTCGGGCCAGCGCAACATTTTCCGCCAACCCTGGCAAAGTCGCGCCGACTTGTCCGTCATCAAGACGACGCAATTGACCGAGCGTTTTTCCTTGAAGTACAGCTTCGACGTTTACAACCTGACTAACCACCCGAGTTTCGACATTCCCATTGATAACGTGTCGCAAAACCTATTTTTCGCAGGGTTTCCGACTCAGCTTGCTCCAGGGCAATCGCCCCTGCCGACTGGATGCGGCACATCTTCTCAAGGCAATCCGCCGAGCATTTATTTCTGCCCAACAGGACTCGGCCAAACCACCAAAACGATTGGCAGTCCGCGGCAGATCCAGATGTCGCTGAGCCTTTCGTTCTGAGACTAGAGGCAGAGTTACAACTTCAGGGCGGCGGCATCCCATCGGGATGCCGCCGTTTTCTTTTTTGCAAGCGTCGAGCGCGTTCCATAGCTCCTTGTGCAGAATTTTGCCTCTCCAGTAGGTAATTCTATATAAATATGAATGAGGCGTTACAACTACATAGGGCTATATATATCTGTGGAAATCTAACAATCTATACTTGACTTATATACATACAATCTATAAAAGCTCTGAATATCTTGGATTGCCCAAAACTTGCGTGGGGTCTTCCGGGAAATCTGGCTGCGTCAATGCGGAGGTTCTATCATGCGCCTGCGTATGTGGATGTTTGTTTTCACGCTGTGGATTGGGACGGCACTAGCTCAAAATGCGAGAGCTCAGACTGGAAGCTTCACACTCACTGGGACGGGCGTTACAGCCGCGTGGGAGGCCGCAGCGACGTTACTTAATAACGGGCAGGTCATGATTGTTGGCGGCACTACCAGTGGTGGCGGGTGCGTTTCCACTGCAGAGCTGTATAACCCAGCGACCGGAACATTCTCCACTTCGGGGAGGCTTAACGTTTGCAGGGGATACGGCTTTACGGCTACACTTTTAAACAACGGAATGGTGCTTGTTGTTGGAGGGGATGGTCTCCAGAACGCAAGCGAGGAACTCTATAATCCTACGACCGGAACATTCTCCACCACCGGGCGGCTTAACACCGATCGCTCGTGGCACACGGCTACGCTGCTCCCTAACGGCGAAGTTCTGATCGTTGGAGGTTTTGGCAACACCCCGTTATCGAGCGCGGAGCTATACAACCCAGCCACAGGAACGTTCTCTAACACGGGGCCCCTGAACTCAGCGCGCGATCAGCATACCGCTACACTCTTACCCAACGGGGAAGTCCTGATCGCAGGGGGCACTAATGGCTCCCTCCCTGGTGCAGCAGGCGCTCTTGCCAAAGCAGAGCTATACAACCCGACGACGGCGACTTTCTCCTATACGGGGAGTCTTAACACCGCGCGCTATCAGAACACAGCGACCCTTGTTAGCGGAGGGCAGGTTCTGATCGCTGGCGGTGTGTCCAACCCCACTACGATCTTGTCCAGTGCCGAGCTGTACAATCCAATATCCGGCGCGTTCGTGTACACAGGAAATTTGAGGGATGCGGTGTATGGGCACACCGCCACACAGTTGAATGATGGCACGGTCTTGATTGCAGGAGGTCCAGGGGGCACGGATCGTGAGGCACAAGTGTACAGCCCAGTCTCCGGGACGTTTTCTTCGACAGGATCTCTGAACGTAGGGCGCTTAATGCACACTGCAACATTATTGACTTCAGGTGCGGTTCTCATTGCGGGCGGACAACAGGGAAGGGGTGCGGTCGCCCAAGGAGAGCTGTACAAATCGGGCGCCGTACTGGGTTACATAAATCCGAAGTTTATTGTCGTTGGTGTTACATACGCGCCACCGGGACCTTCAACCAATACATTCGTGAGTTATACAAACAGCACAACTATTGGCACAACTAACTCCCTCAGCGAATCGTTCATGACCGGCGACACCTATAGTACCTCCCTTTCATTTGGGTTCAACATCCCTTTGGTTGGAAGTGGCCAAGTTACCAATCAATATGCCACTGCGGCAAACGAGACAAACAACAGCACCTCGACCGTTACGATGACCTTCCAGACTTCGCAAACCGAAAAACTATTTGGCACGGTGAATTACTTCGCTCCAGTGAATAATGACTATGACACTATCTGGGTGTGGCTCAACCCCGCGATTCTCCTCACCGTCTCAAGCAATAGCGTGACTTGGAATGGGTACGGCGCTGACGAAACTGATCAGCCCGGAATGGATATTGTGGGAATCCAATTGGGTTACTTGAATGGCGATTTCGCGGGGGGTATGCCGGCGGACATCCAGAGTAGAATTAATCGTAGTTGGGCTGCGAATCAAATCTGGCCTCAGGGTCAAGGTCCCGCACTGACCAGCACAGATCTGGCACAAATCGCCACCACCGATCCCTTTTCTGTGAGTACATATGGTCCCAACGTACTCGGTTTTAATCTTCCTAATCCCGAGACCTCGGATCACCGCTTCACTATGTCAGCGTGCACAAACCAGGCCAGTTTTAATTACCTCCAAGCGGCCCCGTCCCAAACTCCCGCGATTTATTCGTGCACTCTGACATACACGAATAACTCAACTCAGGCACAGGGCATTACGAGAACTTACATGCAGACCTTCTCGCTGGATAGCTCATTCAAGGGATCGGGCTTTTTTAGCCAATTTGGTCTCGATTCGAAAAGTTCAACTACCCTTACATGGACAACGGGGGAGCAGAGTTCGATCTCAAGTGGGACCTCCTCAACCGCATCATTTTCTGTCCAAGGCCCACCTTGCGGCAACCAAGTTCAGGGGCAGGGCCCGTGCATCCCAGTCTACGATTCATCGGGTAACCAACCGACATCATTTTACGTATACGAAGACAACATGTTCGGGACGTTTATGTTTGCCCCGAATGGCTACTACTGATTTACAGTGGGGTGTCCCGTAGTTCGTCTTGTGGGATGCGGGGCACCCCAACTACTTTGAGGATGGAATCGATTGCCGGAAACCAAAGTCCGCACTCACTCTTCGCCGATATCTTCGTGCCATATCGCGGGGTTTTCGCGAATATATCCCGCCATCATCGAGACGCATTCCGGTGAATTCAGATCGACAACGTTCACGCCTAGCGAACGCAGCCATTCGACGCCGCCCTGAAAATTTCTGCTGTCGCCCACAACGAGCGTGCCGAAACCGAATTGGCGGACGAGGCCGCTGCAGTACCAACAGGGCGCTAGCGTCGTGACCATGATCAGGTCGCGATAGCTGCGCTGGCGGCCCGCGTTTCGGAACGCGTCCGTTTCGCCGTGGATGGAGGGGTCGGAGTTTTGCACGCGGCGGTTGTGGCCCTTGCCGATGACGCGGCCGCTCTGATCGAAGATGGCTGCGCCCACCGGGATGCCGCCCTCAGCCAATCCCAAGCGTGCTTCCGACAGCGCAACTTCGAGCATGGACGCGTAGTTCGCTTCTGGGTTCATCGTCCCTCGGTGAATGGATTTAAGAAATTGATCTCTTTTTCAAGATGTTCCTGCAGCGAAGACTGTCCGTCGATATTCTGAGCTCGGCGTTGGTAATTGTAGCGCCCGCCTTCAGGCGGGCATCTTGGGAGACAATCGGATGCCCGCCTGAAGGCGGGCGCTACATTTGCCAGGAAACTAGGAGGCGCTCCCTCCTCTCGAGGCAACGGATTTCGGCGGTTGCGATGGACCGGCGCCGGCTTGCGTTTTCGCGATTGCGTGAGCAATTTCCGCAAGGTCGTCCTGGGTCAGTTGCAAAGTTGCCGCTTGAATCCATCCGTCGACTTGCGCGGGGGTGCGCGCTCCGACGATCGCGCCGCTCAAGCCGGGCCACGAGAGCGTCCAGGCAATCGCGACCGAAGAGACCGACGCTCCGTGGCGCGCGGCGATGGGCCGCAGCGCATCGCGCAGCGCGAGATTGCGGCTGAGCGCGGGTTCCTGAAACTCAGGGCCACGGCGCCGCCAGTCGTCGCTTGCCATTTTCGCGACGCGCTCGGTGGTAAAGCCATCCGTTAAAATTCCGGACTGCATCGGGCTGTAACAAACCACCCCGGTGTCTTGGTTCTTGCACCAGGGAAGCAATTTGTCCGCGGTTTTGCGGCTAATCAAAGAGAAGATTGGCTGTAGCGAATCGACGTGGCGAATCGCTTCGCATCGCTCCAATAGATCCACATTGAAATTCGATACACCCGCAGCGCGAATCTTTCCTTCCTCGATCAATTTCACCATGGCTCCCCAGGAATCTTCGACGGGCGTTCCCGTCTCGTCCGGCCAGTGAAATTGGTAGAGATCGATCCGCTCGACGCCGAGCCGCCGAAGCGAATCTTCGCATTCGCGGCGGATGGTTCCCGGCTTAAGGATGCGCTTGGCCGCTTGCATGGGATTGTTCGCGTCCCAGGTGAGACCGCACTTGGTGAAAATGAGTGGGCGCTCCGACGCGGGCAATTCGCGCAGCATCCTTCCGACGACTTCCTCCGAATGCCCCAATCCATAGACGGCGGCCGTATCGATCCAGTTGACGCCCAATTCCAGGGCATGCCGCATCGTCGCGACGGATTCGGCGTCGTCCTGGGGTCCCCATCCAAACGCCCAACCGCCTCCGCCAATGGCCCACGAACCAAAACCCACCGTTGTGATATGAAATCCGCTCGAACCCAGCGGACGTGTCGGCAATCCCATGATGGCGCCTCCAAACCGTAGCTAGAAAATGTATAGAGTACTCTTAGCGCCAAACAGTTTAATCGCGATTGCGTCAACGTTCCAGTCAAACAGATAAAGAAGGTGGTGCGCGGAAATCCGCGAATTTGTTATCGACATGACGTGTGTCTGCCGATAGACTTCCGCCAGTCAAGTGCCCGCAAAGGAGAAGGAAAAAATGCCGAATCGCCGGGATTTCATCAAGAGCGTAGTGGGCGCCTCCGCAGGCGTTGTTTTTGTCGGCTGCGATGTCTACGCTGCGATGGCCGCGGGACGCCCCGCGCAATCTGCGGGCGGCGCAAAGCACAAGCCGGCCATGGTAGGGAAGCGCCGCGTGAAGACCGTGGACGTTCACTGCCATGTGAGCGTGCCGGAAGCCACCGAGCTGCTCAAGGGCACGAAAATTGAGAGGCGTCTCGGCGCCGGAATCGCGCTCGGCGGCTACGATGACGCCGGACTGACTCCCGCACGGATTCAACAAATGGACGAAATGGGCATCGACGTACAGGCCGTCAGCATCAACGCGTTCTGGTATTCGGCCGATCAGGATCTGGCCAGCAAGCTGATCGACCTGCAAAATCAAAAGCTCGCGGAGATGTGCGCGGCACACCCGGACCGCTTTGTCGCGTTCGCATCGGTAGCGCTGCAATTTCCCGAGTTGGCCGCCCAGCAACTCGAAGTCGGCATGAAGAAATACGGACTGCGCGGGGTGGCGATTGGTGGAAGTTGCGAAGGTAGGGAACTGTCCTCGCCGGAGTTTGATCCCTTCTGGGCCAAGGCCGAGGAGTTGCAGGCGCTGATCTTCGTGCACCCGCAAGACAGCCAGAACGCAACGGGCATCAAAAATCGAGTGCAAGGGAACGGGGTTCTGAGCAACGTCATCGGGAATCCGCTGGAAACCACGATTTGTCTTTCCCACCTGATCATGGAAGGAACGCTCGACAAGTTTCCGAATTTGAAAATCTGCGCAGCACATGGCGGGGGCTTTCTGCCAAGCTACGACGGGCGAATCGATCAGGGATGCCGCGTGTTCCCAAAGCAATGCACAAAAACGATTCAGAAGCAGCCTTCGGAATATCTGAAAAAGATTTACGTCGATACGATCGTCTTCAATCAGGAAGCCTTGCGGCACTTGATCGCCGTGGTGGGCGCGGGGCAAATCGGTTTGGGGACGGACTATCCGTTTCCCTGGGCGTTCACTCCTGTGGATGACGTGATGTCGCAGCCGGGCCTGAGCGACGCCGATCGGATCGCGATTCTCGGCGGCACCATGAGCAAGCTTTTGAAAATCCCGGCGTAGGGGTTCCTGTAGCGCTCGCCTTCAGGCGAGCATTGTGTATTCGAGCAAATGCTCGCCTGAAGGCGAGCGCTACAGGAATTAGGCTTAGCCTGTCAACAAGCCCTTGAGGCCTGGCTTACGTGGACGAGACGCCGCGAACATTTCATCGGCAACCGGAATCCCAGTATTCGATTAATTTTCTGACGAGTGAATCTTCCATCACCACGCCCTCCGCTGCGCGGCAATTTTCCGCCATATGATCCGGATTTCCGGTTCCAGGAATGACGCAGGTCACGGCCTTGTGAGCGAGCGTAAATTTCAGCAAGACTTGAGACCATGTCTCGCACGCGGCTTCTTGCATCCACGTAGGAACGGGTTTCCCGCGCAATGTTCTGAATAGCCGCCCCTGTCCAAACGGGAGATTCACCAGAACCGCCATGCCGCGTTCCGCCGCGAGAGGCAAGAGACGGCGTTCCGCTTCGCGTTCCTCAAGTGAGTAGTTGAGCTGCACAAAGTCGAGCGTCTCGGCGCGCATGATCTTTTCCATTTCGCCGTATGCGCCCGAAGAATAATGCGTGATGCCGAGATACCGGATGCGCCCTTCTTTTTTCCACGCGCGCAGCGTCGCGAGATGCGTGCGCCAATCGACCAGATTGTGAATCTGCATGAGATCAATGCGCTCGCATCGCAGTAATTTCATCGAACGATTCATCTGGTCGATGCCGGCAGCGCTCCCCTGCGTCCACAGCTTCGTGGCAACGAACGCCTTTTCGCGCGCTTGTTGCTCGGCCAGCAGATCGCCGGCAACTCCTTCGGCGCGGCCGTACATCGGGGAACTATCGAGGACCGAACCGCCGAGCGAAAACAGGTTGCGGAGAACGCCGCCGACCGCGGCCCGCTCTTTGCTGCTGGAGCCGACGTCGAACCCTTTGTACGTACCGATGCCGATGACGGGCAGCGCCTCGCCGGTGGACGGAATTGTTCGGGTGAGCATTCGGCCGTTCAATATAATCCAACTCGTCGATTCGTGGTAGCACGAGTCCATCGCCGTCAACATAGGCAAACCATTGGACATAAAGGGTTTGCGAGGGAAGTGCGACACCCGGAGTTCGTCTTTGCAGCAATATCGCCGACTCGTGCGAACCTTCCTTCCTTGACACTTCTTCGCGCGGGACAGTAAACTGCTTTGCCGAATTCTTCAGAGGATATTGACGATGCTTCTCTCGCGTGATTACGTTGGATACATGGCAGGCGAAGTGGTGAAGCGTCTGCTCGCCTCCAAAATGATTGAGGCGCCGTCAGCGGCAACTCTCGCACAGCGCGTGCGCGCCACGATGCAGGACGAGATCAGCGTCGAAGATCGCCTGAACGAAGAAGTTCGCGAAATTCTCACAAAACATGCCGACGAAATGCGCCGGACGGGCGTTCAGTACCAGGAGATGTACAAGAAAGTGAAAGGCGAACTCGCCCGGCAAAGAAAGCTGATCCTGCGTTGAAGCACAACGAAAGGGAAGTTCGATAATCCACTGATGCGACTCACCCGCGAAAAGTCTATTCGCCTTTCCCACGTGATCACCGATCTTTTAGTTGCCAGCGACGATGTCGAATTCGTCGAGGACCGGGACACCATCCGCCAAAAGGTCCTGCAGATCTTGCAGGATCTGCTGAAGGAAGAAGAAGCGATGGATGCAGAAGTCCGGAAGAAAATCAGCTCGCAGAAGAAGGAAATATTGGAAGGAAGCGAAGAATGGGACCTGCTCTATCGCAAGTATTATGCGGAAGAGATGCGACGCATGGGAATCGTCCACCAGCCGAGTTCGTCGTAGGCACCTGAAAAAAGCACAGGCTTCGGTCTTTGGGGTTTAGCTTGCGCAAGATCAAACCCCACAGGCTGAAGCCTGTGCTACTTCAAACCAAACAAAAATTCAATTTGGGTTCGTTCCGTCGTCGGTGCGCTTCTTCAGCACAGGCCGGTCCGGATCGGAATCATCGCCGGAACCGCCGGCCTGCGGCTGCTGAGAGCCGGTCGTACTTGTTGGCGGGGGCTGCTCGGTGCGCGTTCGCAGCGTGGGCTTATCGCCGGCGGATTTCTTTTCGTCCAGCTTATTCCTGTTTTCGATCCTGCGCAGCCGCGACTTGACCAGGTCGAATTCCGACGTCGTGACGACATATTCATCGCGTGCCGGAAGAATCGTTGCGATTTCCTCCTGTGCCTTTTGCACTCGATCCGGAGTGGGCGGGTGCGTGGAGAAAATTTTGGGAATGCTTCCGGGATGGCGCCGTTCCTCCGCTTCGATTTTCTCAAAGAAGCTCACGAAGGCGTTTGGATCGTAACCGGCTTTGTACATGTACTGGAGCCCGAGGTAGTCCGCTTCCTTCTCGGCGTCGCGCGTGAATTTCAGGTAGCTCATCGGAATGGCCAGATTCAATCCCTCGTAAATGCCATATCCGGCTGCTCCATACGGAACGAGTATCATGATCGGAATGGTGGCCAGTTGCATCAACTCGCCCTTGGTCGCCGTCTTGGTTCCATGGCGCGCGGCCACATGCGCGATTTCATGCCCCATCACGCCCGCAAGTTCGGCTTCTTCATCGGCGCGCAGGATCAATCCGCTGTTCACATAAAAAAAGCCGCCGGGCAGGGCAAACGCGTTAATTTCATCCGAATCGATCACCTTGATCGTGAACGGCACCTTGGCGTCGGAATTTCGCACGAGGTTTTGCCCGACACGATTCACGTATTCGGTGACTACGGGATCATTGATCATTTTGGCGGTCTTTTCGACTTCCATGGCCGCCTGTTTCCCCATCGCGATCTCGCGCTGCAGGGAATACAAGTTTATGCCCTTACCGACGCCCCGGTTGCCGACGGAATTGACGTCCTTTTCAGAGCCGGGCTTGACGCCCTTCACCGTCTCATCTTCGTCGGAAGTGGCCGTCTGGTCCTGCGTTTGGGGTTGCTGGCTCGGGTCCGTGGCGGCTGGCTGCTGCTGGGTCTGCGTTTGGGATTGCTGCTTTGCAGTAAACCCGGCCGGAGCGACCAATAGCATTACAAAAACGATCCCGAAGATTCCGATGCAGAGGCGTCTCATGGCTCCTCCTGAAGGCTCCCGCAATTACAGTATACAATACATCCGGGCCCTGAAAGCATATTCTCTTAGCGATCAGATGTATGTCAGCACAAATAGGTTTTCCAGGCTGGCCTGGAAAACGGCGCGCGGCAAGCAATTGACACTCGCCGGACTTCTCACTACCCTCAAGGTATGCCCATTGTGGCCCAGCACATCCGGATTGGACAGGTCTGGAAGAAAGTTGGAACCGAGGAAACGTTCCTTGTGACTAAGCTCTACAATGAGGCGCTGTCCACGATTGCCGTGCTGCGGCCTACCGGAGCGGCCACCGAGTCGATGGTCCGGGTTCGAGTCGAACGGCGGGGCGAAGGCCAGACCTTGCCCGGCTACTCCATGGCCCAGGAAAACGAGGGGCACTAGCGGCGGGGCACACCCTAGACCGAGCGCACGGGCAGCTTGATAACGTCCTCTACTTGCATCACTTCCTTCACCAGAAACGGCTCGGCATATTCCACCCCAGCCAAGTGCCCGTAGTATCGGGCGATCAGATTAACCTCGTGGTGCAGCCGGTCCAGGGGGATATCCACCTTTGACTTCTTGTCTCTCGTCTTGGGGCTGAACTGCGAGTGGTAGGCCAGGATGGCCCGGTACCGCCGGTCGAAATAGCGCGAAATGTCCACGACAAAAGTAGGGCGGACTTCGCGGTAATAAACCGTCGAATACAGGATCTTGAACGGACGAAACGCTTCGCCTTCGATCGGCAATTGCTTCAGCCCCGCGAGGAAGCAGCCTTCGTACCCCAGGCGCGCGGCAGTGTAATGGTCGGGGTGCCGGCCATCCCAATAGGGAAGAATCACGGTGTGAGGTTTGAGCGCGCGAATCCGCCTCGCGACCGCCAGCTTCGTTTCCTTAGTGACTTCGAGGTGGGCGTCCGGCAGCCGCAAATTTTCACGGTGCGCCACGCGCAGAATTCGAGCAGCCTTCGCGGATTCTTTCAAACGCGTTTCCGGCGTTCCCCGAGTTCCCATTTCGCCGGCGGTCAAATCCAGGATGCCGGTTTTGTAGCCCTGCTCGGCGGCCTTCAATAAAGTGCCGCCGCAAGTCAGCTCCACGTCGTCCGGATGCGCCGCAATCGCCAGCAGGTCCAGTTTCATCGCCCCTCCCGAAGTTTCGAAGAATAACACACACCCTGCGGCATAGGCTTTCGCCGGCGTTCTAGAAGGCGGCGCTTGAATTTCCAATCTTGCAGGTTGAGGTTAATCTCTAATGACCAGATGCGCCAATTGCTCGGAACTCATCAGCACGACGCCGATGTTCGTCATCTCGTCCCGGCCACGGTCATAGAGGCCTGAGATTGCGTCCTCGACGAGAATGATCCGAAAATCGCGCTCGCTTGCTTCGTAGATCGACGTGCGCGGGCAGTTTGGGAAGTTGCATCCCGCGAATGCAAGGGAAGAGATGCCTAGATTCCGCAGATGCTGTTCGAGGGAGGTTCCAAAGAACGCGCCCCACCGGGGCTTGTAGATCGCCCATTCATTTTGCCCGAGAGGCTGTGCGGCGCCTGAGAGGAGCAGCTCGGCATCGAGTTTCGATTCCTGCGAGGGCAACAAAGGCGCCGCGAGTTCCGCGCCCGAGGTTCCCGGGCAGACGAGCGCCGCGCCTTGCTCGACGGCGGAACGCCGGCACAGATCGGCGTTGCTGCCGTCGCGCTTGTAGAGCCGCACTATGTGGATGACGGGGCGCCGGGTGCGCCGGAAAGTCTCGACGAGCGCGCGCATCTGAGGAAGCATCTCGGACGTCCCCGGAATCTCGAACGGCTGGCCCTTAAGAAAATCGTTTTGCATGTCGATCGTAATCAGAGCCATGGCTCCGAAATCGGGCCGGGTATAGTCGTTGTTCGAGCGATTTTGCATTGGCGTGTATTATAGGTGCCATTCGGGTGTGTCAAAGCGGATCGGTTTTCGTGGTGGCCTATTCCCTCGCGACGCCGCGGAGCGCGGACGAAGTCGTCGCGCAATCTCGAATGTCCCAACTCTCCAAGACTTTCTTCGGAGCGCCTCGCTTTGCCACGTGGATCATCGCCCGCCCGATTTCCTCAGTCGTCAGGATATAGCGCGGAAAGAGGCGGCGGAGCAAGGGAAGCACGGGCTTGGCCAATGTGTAGCCGACACGGTATGCAGTTGTCTTGGAGCGCGCCCCGTGCAGCGGCTGAATCACTCCAGGACGAAACATGTAGACCGCTTTGAACGGCAGTCGAAGGAGGGCATTTTCCGTCTTTCCTTTGACTCGCGCCCACATCACACGCCCCTTCTCCGAGCTGTCCGTTCCGGCTCCGGAAACGTAAACGAAAGTCATCGCAGGATTTAGCCGCGATAGCGTTTCCGCGGCTGCGAGCGTGAGAGTGTAGGTCAACATTTCATACTCCTGTTCGGACATGCCGGCGGAGGATACGCCCAAACAGAAAAAGCAGGCATCGAAGCCTTTCAGTGCGGCTTCGATGGCGGAATAGTGAACCAGATCGGGTTGAACAATTTCGTGCAGCTTCGGATGCTGCACTCCGGTAGCCGACCGTCCTACGGTCTGGACCGCCTCAATGTCCGGATCAAGCAGGCATTCCCGAAGAACGCCTTGGCCGATCATGCCAGTAGCTCCGAAGAGGAGTGCCCTCATATTGGACCAGTATTTCAAAATATCACCAGTATTTCGAATCCCAATTTGAAACACCTGTACCAACCAAAATTTCAACCTGTCCCTGCGTACCATTGACCCATGCGGACCAGTCACCTACCATTCTTGAAGGTAGGGGTGCCCTCCTCGAAAGAGTGATGCGGCATTTCCCGCGGTCCACTGAGGGGTCCTGGAATGACTGACTTTCGGGCCAAGCGCGCCCCAAGTATTCCGGGCAGGTCCATCCACCCGGTTGCCGATGCAAAACTCTCTCCACTGACTGGCCGTGAAAAGCGCCGGGGCGTGCGAGTCAATTCGCGTGTTCCTATAGCTGTGGAATGGCATGCAGGCGGGGAAGTGCTTCGGAAAGAAGCGCAAACGCGCGTGGTGGGGCCTTATGGATGCATGGTGGTCCTTCCTACGAATCTGGAAGTCAAACAGACGATCGAGCTGACGAATATGGTGAGCCAACAAACGAATTCAGCGGTGATCGTTTGGCGGGGCCTGGAGCGCGCGGAAGGCTGGGAATTGGGAATTGAATTGATCAATCCGCAAATGGGTTTTTGGGGGCTCGACCTGTGACAATTGTGAAAGAACAATCGAATCGAGGGACCGCCCTGATGCCGGGAGAAGAGCGCCGCCGCAGCCATCGCGTTATTATTCGTGTGCCGGTCACGCTTGTGGTAACGGAAAACGGACAGACCGTGAAGATTTCCGCCCACACGGTCGCCGTGAACATTCATGGCGCGATGGTGGTGTGCCCGCGGTCGCTCGACGCGGATACGACGCTGGAAGTGGTGAACGGCCGAACGGATGAAAAGGTCGCCTCCCGCGTCACGCGCGCTCCTCGCGATAGTTCCGAGGGCTTCCTGATTCCAGTGGAGTTCACCTCGCCATCGCCCAACTTCTGGCAGATCACTTTCCCTCCAGCGAATTGGAAGGCGCCTGAAAACTGATCGCGGTAACTTTCGCCCGGTCGTGCTTTCATGGCCCTTTCAACATGTCCCCACAAAAATATGAGTGTCTTGGCGCCGCGCGAAAAGCGCGCGCCCATAATGTATCGCGAACTCATGCAGCGGGCGGTGCTAACCGTCAGTTCGCCCCGCCATTGGTCTATTTTGTCCGAAATCCGGGTCTTTCATTATCGGAATGTTAATAAAGGGGGCAACTCCAGGGCTTTGTCATGTGGTAATCCTCAGGGGACGGGGATAGCCTTTGATTGCGAGGGTTCTGGAAACACTGGCCGGTAAATTTGCGGGAAAACCCGGAACCAAATCCAGCATCCAACGGGATTGAAACGGCGCGGGAATCGCCTCTTAATGACCTAATCAGTTTTTTGATGTGGGGCCCGTCGGGGATTGGTTTGTCTTCATCCGAAGCTTGGCCTGAGAGGAAACGTGAATTGCCCATTCGCTGGCTGTGCCTATATCCATGAGCGCGCACGCGATAAAAAGATCTTGCCGCGAACGGTCCGCATTCTTCGCACCATTCTTGCGCACTTCCGCCGGACCGCAACGCTGGCCGGCGCCCTCGTGCTCGTCGCACCGTTAGCCGCCTCCGCGCAAGGTAATGCTGTCCGCCAGCGGGTTACGGATCGAGTCGACACGGCTCAACGAGTCACTCTTTCGGGAAACACTCACCCGCTCGCTCGCGCCCAGTACGATCAAGGCGCCGCGCCGCCGAATTTGCCGATGGATCGCATTCAACTCGTCTTGAAGCGCAGTCCCGATCAAGAGGCCGGTTTGCAGGATTTGCTCGAGCAGCAGCAAATCAAGTCCTCCGCGAGCTACCACAAGTGGCTTACGCCCGATCAATTTGGGCAGCAATTCGGACCCGCCGACGCGGACATACAGGCCGTTACGTCCTGGCTTGCGTCCTTTGGATTTCAATCCATCAACGTTTCGAGGGGACGCACGTTGATTGAGTTTTCGGGGACGGCGTCGCAGGTCGAAACGGCTCTGCATACCTCCATTCACCGGTACGTCGTGGATGGGGAATCCCATTGGGCAAACGCCAGCGATCCTCAGATTCCCGCGGCGCTTGCGCCTGTCATCTCGGGAATCGTGTCCCTCCATGACTTCCGTAAGAGGCATCTATCCGTTCGATCGGATCAGATGGCCTCGCGGACCGTCAGCCCGGCCGCAAGCCCTGCGGTCACCTTCTCGGACGGTTCGCATGCGCTGGGGCCGGCGGATTTCGGGGTCATCTACAACGTGTCGGGCTCTGGAATGACCGGCACGGGGGTCACAATTGGCGTGATTGCGCGGACGAACATCAGCAGCGTGAATGATATCGACACGTTTCGGAGCATCTTCGGCCTGACGCAAAACGATCCGCAAATTGTCTTGAATGGCCCCGACCCGGGCGTCGTAAGTGCGGACGAAGAAGGGGAAGCAGTTTTGGACGCTACCTGGTCGGGCGCAGTGGCGCCGAATGCCGCAGTAAAGCTGGTCGTTTCCGAGAGCACCAATGCGGCGGACGGAATATTTCTATCCGAGTTCTACATTATCGACAACAACTTGGCCGATGTGATGACGGAGAGTTTTATCTCCTGCGAGGCCGGCGTCCCATCGAATGAAGCCTCGGCAATCGAATCCGTGGCCGAGCAAGCCGCCGCCCAGGGGATCACCTACTTGGTTGCGTCGGGAGATGCCGGTCCGGATAGTTGCGACAACCAGACCATGATTCCGGCCACCGATTCGCCGGCCTCCGTCAACGTCCTGGCGTCGACGCCGTTTACCATCGCGGTCGGTGGGACAGAATTTGACGACACCGCGAATCCCAGCCAGTACTGGAAATCAACGAACGGAGCGGGCGTTGAATCGGCAATTTCCTACATTCCAGAAAATGTCTGGAACGAGAGCTGTACGTCCAATTGCGGGCAGCTGAGCATCGGTCTTTGGTCCAGTGGGGGCGGTCGAAGCGCAATTTTCCCCAAGCCATCTTGGCAAGCGGGTGTTGCGGGGATTCCGGCCACAAATTCAAGGTTCGTTCCGGACGTTGCCGTAACCGCGGCGGGTCACGACGCCTATCTTGTTTGCCTCGATGGTTCGTGTCAGGGAACCGGGTGTCCGTCAGGAGTCACCCAATGCTTTGCGGGATTTGGCGGCACATCCGCGTCCGTTCAGGCATTTGGCGGCATCATGGCCCTGGTCGTACAGAAAACCGGCGAGCGGCAGGGGCAAGCCAACTATGTGCTTTATAAGCTGGCAGGCGGCGAGACGCTGTCTTCTTGCAACGGGTCAAACACCACTACTCTTCCAATCGGCACGTGCATTTTCAACGACACGACGTCGGGGAACACGAACATTCCCGGAGAGAGTGGTTTCGTCGCTGGCCCAGGTTACGATGAGACAACAGGTCTCGGATCGGTCAACGTCACCAACCTCCTTCAGCAGTGGAACACCGCCATCGTGAAAGGAAGCACCACGACGCTCACCCTGAATAATTCGACTGCCGTAAACATTACACACGGACAGTCAATTCCTGTCAGCATCACGGTTGCAGCGAAGGTGCCGGCAACGGGAACTCCGACCGGGGACGTTTCGCTCATCGCTGGATCAACCACGGGGCAGGGAGCTGGGAAATTCACTTTGGCGAATGGTTCGACGCCGGCAGGTTCTGCAACCACGCTCTTGCCCGGTTCGCCAGTCCCAGGAGGAAGCTATAGCGTGACCGCGCACTATGCGGGTGACGGGGCGTTTCTGGCGAGCGATTCCGCGGCTGTGAGCGTGATTGTAAATCCGGAGTCCAGCCTGACGACCTTGGCAATCGTCACTCCTACAAGCAACAATGCGGCTTCCGTTGTTTACGGGTCTCCTTACATATTAGCTGCCCAGGTCACGAACTCTGGTGGCGTCGTGTGCAATCCAAGTGGACCCAATGGGCCTGTATGCCCTACGGGAACAATCGCACTGACCGACAACGGAAATCCGCTGGATGGAGTGAATGGTAATTTCACGCTGAACAGCCTCGGAGAATTTGAAGATCAGCCGATCCAGCTCTTCGCCGGGTTGCACAACATCAAGGCTGTTTATGGGGGCGACAATAGTTTTACCGGGAGTACTTCGGCCACGGATGTTGTTACCGTCACGAAGGCGACGACGACGACCTCTGTCTCTGTGAGTCAGACGACAGTACCGCCCAATACGAATGTCACTATTACAGCGACTGTTGCTACCCAGAGCAATGCAATCGCCAACGCATCACAGGAACCGAATGGGATGGTCCAGTTTTCCGTTAACGGGACGGCATTTGGTCCCCCGGCTGCAGTCATTGGCGGCGCGAATACAAACACTCAATTAGCTCAAGCTACTGCCTCTATTTTTACTACCGCGCTGGCAGGCGGGCAGAACGCGATCACAGCGCAATACCTCGGTGACAACAACTATGCAGCGAGCGGTGTCTCACCTTCGGTGACGATCACAGTAACTTCACCGACAGTCACAACATCCTCTTTGCCAACCGGGGTCGTCAGCGTGGCTTACCCCTCGACGCAATTGACGGCGACAGGAGGTGCTACGCCGTACACCTGGAGCGTGACTGCGGGGAGCCTACCCACAGGTCTGGCGCCCTTGCCATCCACAGGCATCATCAGCGGCACACCTACCGCGACTGGAACCTTCCATTTCACCGTTCAAGTGAAGGATTCGGTGGGCAATACGAACACGGCTGCGCTTGCAATTACGATCAACGCCCCGCTCCAGGTTACGACCAGTTCCGTTCCGACCGATGTGGATGCGGGCGTTCCTTATACTTCGACGACATTGATGGCGACTGGCGGGGTTACGCCGTATACCTGGACGATTAGCTCAGGTAGTCTCCCAGCTGGCTTGACGTTATCCAGTGCTGGAGTAATTTCTGGCACTCCCATTGCCTCAGCCGTCACAATTCCTATCGGTTTTGCTGTGAAAGTGACCGATTCGCAGGGCAACACGGCCACCTCGGCAAACTTGACCATTGCGGTCAGCGGCTTCAATTTCACTGCGGCGTCCACGAGCCCGATCACGATTGCCTCGCAAGGCATGTCGGGGACGGAGCTCATCACGCTGAACGTGGTCAACGGTTTCACCGGCACTGCCACTCTGGCTGCCAACGTGACTGGTTCGCCGGCGGGCGCGATAGACTTGCCGGTCGTGACTTTCACTACCCCTAATTCAAATTTCAGTTCGTCGAATAACACAATGATTTTCAGCAACGCGGTGACAACGGGCAATGTGACGCTGAATATCGCGACGATGGCTGCGACGGGAGCCGCATTCCGCCGGCCCCCGGGTCCTATTGGCCGCGTATGGCCGCTCGCGGCCGCGGCGGTGTCGATGATTGGCTTCTTTTTCCTCTTTGCAGCCCAGAAGCAGAGGCGCTGGGGATTCGTCCCCCTGGCCGTCCTGCTCGTTGTAGTAGCTGTGGCGGGCGTGAGTTGCGGTGGTGGCGGTAGCAGCGGCGGTGGTGGAGGTGGCGGGAACCCTGGCACAACCACCGGCAGTTACATGATCACCGTGGTTGCGACACCGGCGCCCGGAGGGACACAGGGGGCACAGACGGCAATCATTCCAGTTACCGTGAATTAGCATTTCCTCAAACCCTGGTAACGTCGAGGACAAACTTTAGCTACTTTGCCGGAATTGCGTCCGGATCCAGATTCCCGCCGGAGAGAATAATTCCGATTCGCAGGTCTTCGCCTTCAATCTGGCGATGCAGGGCGGGGGACGCGGCTACCGCGCCTGACGGTTCGACCGTGCTGCGCAGATGTTCCGTGATCAGGTGCATAGTCTCGACGATTTCTTCTTCGGTTACGAGCAGGATGCGATCGACGCGCTCCCGCAAAATCGCGAAGGTGCGGGGAGAAAGAGTCGCGCGCAGGCCGTCGGCGATGGTGAACTTCGTCGAGCCGGGCTCGAGCTGGCCGGAGGCGAGCGACCGCGCCGCATCGTCGGCGTTGGCCGGTTCGCAGCCGATCACCACGATTTCCGGGCGCAAGGACTTTGCCGCGATGGCCGTGCCGGAAAGCAATCCTCCGCCTGAGACCGGCGCGCATATGATGTCCAGGTCCGGGATTTCTTCGAGGAGTTCCAGCGCCGCCGTGCCCTGTCCCGCGATCACGCGGTCGTCATCGTAAGGGTGGATGAGCGTACCGCCCGTGGAGCGCAGCAATTCCGCGGCGCCGGCTTCGCGCGCCGCGAGCGTCGGCTCGCAAAACGAAATGTCCGCGCCGTAGGCTTCGACGGCGCGAACTTTCACTTGCGGAGCGTTGCGGGGCATCACCACCCAGGCGCGGATGCCGCGCATTTGCGCGGCCAGGGCCAGCGCCGCGCCGTGATTTCCCGACGAGTGCGTTACCACGCCTCGCGCCGCCTCCGCGTCGCTCAACGAAAAAACCGCATTCGCCGCGCCTCGGATTTTGAAGGAACCGGAGAGCTGCAAATTTTCGCACTTGAAATACAGCAGCGCGCCCGCCAGCTCATCGAGCGGGTAGGAAATCATCACCTGCGTTTCCTCGATATGAGGAGCGATGCGGCGGTGCGCCTCGCGAATCGCCTGGAGGCCGGGGCCCGCGAAAGATGGAGTGTCGGGTGCGCTCAATGAGAAAACTCTTAAGAAAGGCGCATTATGGCACAACTTGTCCCGGCGTGGTCCATGCCTCTTGAAAGATGCGCATTTTCCTTGCTTCCATTTCGCTGCGCGCTAGAATCGATTTCACCCCCTTCCTACTTTGACAACCGCGCGCATTCCAACCAGCGAGCGGGGAGGAAACGATGAGCTCAAGTGAACGACGTATCGATACGCGCGTGAATATCTGTGTGCCCTTGCGGTTCCGGGTGCTCAACAATCCGGGATCGACCGAGCAAACAGCGCAGTCGGAAAACCTGTCGCAGCGCGGGATGTATTTTATGACCAACGTGCCGCTGAAAGTCGGGACGCCCGTGGAAGTGTCGCTGCGCATGCCGCAAGAGCTGGCTGTCAAGTCGACGGGCGATGTGAAGTGCGTGGCGCGCGTGGTCCACGTCCGGCAGAGCTCCGCTCCGGGAGGGATGTTGGGAATCGGGCTGCACATCGAGCGGTATGAGGCCAAGGCGTCGGTTCGGGAACGCTGGGCGAGTTAGGCGATTCTGTGGAACAGGCTTCAGCCTGTTGTTTTTCTGTTCCGTAATTTTCAGATGAACAGAGGCCGAAGCGTCTGTTCGGCAACACGATTTCGGGCAGGCCAGCGGCTGAAGCCGCATTCATTCCGAATACTTCTCGGCACGACTGAACAGGCTGCGGAAGAAATGTCTTGTTTTGTCATTCTGAGCGAAGCGAAGAATCTCTCTTCGATTCAAGTATAAGAAAAGAAACAAGGAGAGATTCTTCGCTTCGCTCAGAATGACAGCGCTTTGAGTTTTTCCACAGCCTGTGAAGCCGTGCCCTGCAAAGATTTGACAGTTACGACATGCGTCTTAAAGCGCGAGTCCAGAATTTAATTTCCGCTGGAGGAAATTCGGACTGTCGTTTTGGCGCTCGATACATTTTCAAACTGGTCGTAGACGCGAACTGTAACCGTGTGCTCGCCCGGCGCAATCTTCTGCAACTGAAAATCGTAATTCTCACGAGGCGCGTCGCTCAGGCCTCCCGCCGGGAAGACCAGCGTCCAATCTCCCGCATCCAGGCTGTATTGCGCGCGCGCGACGAAACTCACGGGGGTGCTGGCTTGAAATCGCACACGCACGCCGGCGCTTATGGACTCCGCCGTGAGTTGAGCGATCGACGGAGGCGTATTATCCACGACAAAGCGATCGGATTCGCGCTCGGAAGACAGCCCATCGCCGCTGGGATTTGACGGACCATCGCTGGCGACGATCTTCAGGTAGTAAGCGCCGTCCGGCATTGAGGTCGTGTCCCAAGAATAGAAATGCGCGTCCAGCTTGTCCTTCAACAGCTTCCAGGAAGCTTCGTTTTCGCCGCGAAAATAAATGGCGAATTCCAGCTCGTCGTCGTTCGCATCGTCCGCGGTCCACAGCACGGACTGATACCCTTTCTGCGACATGCCTTGCGGGACAGGATCGAAATGCGCGGAGCCGGCCGGTGGCCCGAGCGTCGAGACCGAAGTAATAGTGAATGCAGCGTTCGTTGAAGATGCCGATGGCGGCGGCTGCGGCATACGGATCTGCGCGGGAGCCTGCGGGCTCGTGCCAGCCGTCGGCAGGGAAATTCCATTGACGCGCACGCCGGGATCCTGCAAGGCGATCGCGGTCACTTCAGGAGGAATATTTTTGGGCAGGTATGCGATGCTGAACCAATCGATCGCGGGCGCCGGGCTGCCGCTGCTGCCGCCGCGCAGGACGGCCTTCCACTGCACAAAGCGCGCGGCGGGGCAATCGAGTTTGTCGCCCGAGGGATTTGTATACGGGCCCGCCCAGTCGCTCCAATTGGAGTCCGGATCGGAAGTATTTCCCGATCGGGCATAGATCGCGACACGCTGGGCACCAGTATTATTCGCCGCGGCAATATTTTCACCCCACCACACCGTGCGGCCCCAGCGCGAAAAAATGTGAGCGTCAAACGGCTGCGATTCGTAGGTGCCCTCGGACTCGTTTTCAGGCCCGAGAGTGAAAATCTTTCCCGGATTGGCCGCGGCCAGAAACAGTTTTCCCCCGGGCGCGGTGGCGATCGCGGTTACCTGGCGCGAGGTTGCCTTCACGAGTTTCGAGAAAATGTGATTGCCTTCGAGTTCCAGAACCGCACCGTCATTTCCCGTTCCGAGGAGCAGCTTTCCGCCGGGGAGAAGTCCCATCGAGTAGACAACATCATCCCGCGCGCTCCAGAGTTCTTCGGGAGAACCATCCGGAGCGATTCGATAAACCGAACTCGAATTTACGGTGAAGAACGGCGTAAAAGGATTGGGCTGCGTCTGTGCAGGCGCTCCGGTCGGGTTCCCCGCCGGGCCAAGCGAAATCACAAAATTCGACGTAGTATTCGTGTCCGTTGTAATGGGGCGCGGTTGCCCGGGGGCTGGCGGCGTCTTTTCGCCTACCGCGGCGACGTACAATTCTCCGTTCGCGGCTTGCAGCAGCGACGTGATTTCTTTTTTCGAGGTTTCGTAGAGGACAAACGCGTGACGGTTGTTGGCGGCCTTGGGAATGCGCAGAACCCGCCCGCTCGGCTCCGTCCCTGCCAGGACGTTTCCGCTGGCATCGAGCACCAGCGATCGAATATGAGTTTCTTCGCTGGAGTAGAAAACTTGCCCTTTGCCATCCGGCGCGACGGAAAAAATCTTGCCGGTGTCGCCCGTCGCGACGTATACGGTTCCGTCTTTGTCCACGGCTAGATCCCAAATGTATTTCATCTTTGGATCGAAGAAGACGGAGGATTGGCCGGCGGGCGTCACTTTGTAGACTTTTCCGTCGGGCGACGTGCCCACGAACAGATTCCCGGCGGCATCGAGGGCGAGCGCCTGGGCCGCCAGCTCGGAGGATTCAAATACGCTCGTCGACTTGCCGCCGGCGTCAATTTTCAGCACTTTCGCGTTCGAGCCGCCCGCCGCGTAAAGATTTCCTTTTGCATCGGCGCGGATTTGGAGCAGATAGGCGAGGTTGGCGTCGGCGAATTCGGCGAAACGAGGGGCGAGAAACAGCTTGCCGTCGCTGCGCAGCGCGACGCCTTTCGGCGTCCCTTTGTCAAATTCTTCAAACGTTGCTTGCCGCCACCAGCGCGTGTGTTCGGCAAGCGCGGGGACCGCTATGGCGAGTGTTGCCGCGGCGAGAAATATCCACGTGCCCGTGTGAGCGAGGGTGGCGGTGGTAGCGCCGCGTGGATCGCGGGCATTTGATATTGCATTGCGCATAAGACTCCTGAAGGACCCGGCGACGCGCGACAGCCTGCCGCTCACTTGATTTGAATCGTAATGGATGTGGATCCCTGAACGATCTGATCGAGCGGCAGCGACCATTCTCCCGCCGCCGATTGCCGAACGACAAGAGAACTCGCCGGCCCGCCGCGCTGGTCGAGAAGATTGATCTGGGACGCGGGGACGTTCGGCATCACTTTATCCTGGACCACCATGGTCGGCGAAGAACCGAGCAGCGTCACGTACAGCCGGTTGTTTCTCCGTTCCCGGTTCAAAACCGAGATGAGCTGTTCCAGGCTGTCCAGGCGCGCCTGCGATCCGGATACGACGCTCATGCGGTTCAACGTAGCCGAATCGCTGGCCAGAATTTGCATGTTCGTGCCGCGCACCGCTTGCGGCGGAATCGCGATCCGCACGTCGCGAATCACCGGCGACCCGCGGTACGGGCGCAATTGCACGCGCACGGTGACTGTGTCGCCCGGCTCGGCTTCGGATTTATCCAGCCACGCGCCTTCGATCGTCGCCTGGCGCCGGTCCGGCATGGACTCCATGCGGAGCGTCACGCGCTCGATGTTCGCAGTTTCAAACTGATTCGAGAAAATCCTCTGGAAGATGTTTTGCACCGAGGTCGAGACGGGCAAGCCGTCGGGAATGAAGGAATCGATCGGCGGGAAAAGATTATCGAGCGTCACGCTGGAGTGGCCGGCGATGTCGATTCCCCCGGTCAAATGCAGCGTGGTGCCTTCGCCGTACACGCTGCTCTGGATCAGGCCATTCAGCGCCGCAATGCCCATCAGAATCGGCGTAAGCTTCGGATTAGACATCATGCCGAACGAAAGGTGTTTGTCTCCGTCCGGCGTCGCCACGGTCATGTCGATGGGGATTAATTTCGGCGGGGTTCCCAAGCTGCCCACGACGGCGGTTACGCGATCCTGGCTGAACGATCCGATCGTTCCGCCGACGTTCACAATTTTCGTCGATTCCAGATCGGAGCTGAGCGTGGTCAGAACGCGGGCCCGCGCCATGGGCATCTGAACGGAGCCGAATCCGAACAGCGGATGCCCGCACACATACACGCGCCCGTCCACGATCGCCGTGACCGTGCACGACGCATTCAGCGACATATCGCCCTCGAGGAGCACGGCGCTGACCATGTCTCCAGGACGAATGTTTGCATCGTCGGGCCGCGCGTCGATGCTGCCGCCCTGCGTCGCCGCCATGCCGTAGGCCGCGAATTCCTTCTCAAATTGCCGGATGGCCACGGCGCTGAAGCCCGAAAAGACCAGCGGGGAATCAATCGGCGTCAGGAAACTTCCGCCGGATACGCCGGCCCGCGAGGCCCAATCCGTGGGAATCTCGAATCGCGCGTCCAATTGTTGTGGAGGCACAGCTGCGCCTGGCGCTATCTCGGCGCGAATTGCGCCGGGCTGGCCTTTCGGCAAGCTTAAAATATTTTCAATCGGCGTGACTCCGGCCAGTGGTTCTTTGCTGAACTGGCCGAGCTTGAGGGACAGCGCCCCGGCGAGTTTCCCGTCGATATAGACCGGGCTGCCGCTCATCCCCGCGACTACGCCGGTGTGCTCCACTTTCGGGCCCAGCAGTTGGACGAGGATGATCGATTCCTTGGGCGCCAGAAAATTCGGCATCACGCCGATCACCACCAAATCGAACTTTTCGATCTGGTCGCCGGCAAAAATCGTGTACGCCTCGCCCTTCATCCCGGGTTGGACTTGCGAGAGCGGAAAAATTTCAGGATCAGCGGCAAACAGCGCCGGCGCGAGCAGGGACACAAAGAGCGCGGCAAGCAGGATACGCTTGCAAGAAGAGAAGAGGCGTGCCGGGCGGCCTGATCTATTTACCTGCATTAATCTTCCATGATACGCGTGCTCTCTTCGGGAATCAATCATGTGGCCCGCCGAATGCGGCGTCGCCTAGGTTAGGCTCGTGGGTGTACTCGTAGACTCTGGTGTTGGCGGAATTTTTTGCACAACCGGACCCAACTTATCGGCAACGCCATTGGGTGTTAGTAGTTGAAGCGAACCGGTCATCAGCAATGCGCCCAACAGGACTTCTCCCGGGAACGCGTATTTGTACATCCACTTCAGTTGGTCGAGCCCCAACACTGACTGAGGCGAAACAATCATCCAGGCGCCCATGGCCATAAGAATCCAGCCGGCCAGTTTGGACAGGCCTAGCGGATTGCCTTGGTACGCAAACGAGGCGGGAACGTTCTGAATTTTGGCCAACGCGGGGTCTTCCGGCCCCGGATATTTGCAAAAACGATCGGTCAGCAATGCTCCGACAAGGCCATTGTTGGTGGTGTTCCCGGCCGTAGAGAACATTGGAATCAGACCCGTATACATGGCCACAAACGTCGCGACGAATCCGTCGATGTCCCGCACATGCAACAGCACAGCTACAATCGGCGCCATAAAAAATGCGGCGCCCCCCGGGATGCCGGGAGATTCCAAGCCCAGAACGAGCACCGGCGGAACCAGCGTCACGATCTCCGCCAGCGAAATGGGGAAATTGAGGAGACGCGCTACGGATATCGTAACGAGCATGACGGAAATGGTGGCGCAACTCTTGTTCATCACCGTGCCGAAAACGATGGAAACTTCCGCCATTTCCCGAGGCAACCCCAAATCGGATTCCGCGGAAACGAGATTCATCGCCAGAGTTTCGTAGGAGCCGCCCGTGCCGAATCCCGTGGGCCACACCGCCGCGTAGTAGGAAACGATCTGCTTCCAAGAGCGCTTCGACGCCAGCTTCACGATTGTGGCCAGGATGATGGACCAGCTCACGGTTACCAAGCCCACCCAGAGAGTTGTCCGGCCGTACGCGGACATGCCCTGCAGACCGAATTTCATGGGAATGCCGATCGCCAGGCAGCCGATCATCAGCGGGTAATACCACAGAAGCTTCTGAAACGACCAAAGCACGGCCTGGCTGCACATGATCAGGCCGCGCGCAATGGAACGCATACCCCGGATGACGGCTGACACGTAGCCGGTTAATACTCCGAAGACCAGCGCTTGGACTAGAGGCTGTTCGGTGAGAAGCGTGGAGAGGGATTTTGCTAATTGTTCAAACCACTGGCCCACCCCCAGTACGGGCGCGCCCGGAGCGGCAAACGGCAGCTTGGTGAGAACCGGGATCCAGATTGTGACGTAAAACAGAGAGGCAAATCCCAGCACAACGTAGGCTGCCAGGACCGATCCAAACAGGCGTCCGGCGCCCTGTCTGTTGTATAGCACTAATTTTGCGGTGGCTCCGGAAAGGAGCGCAAAAATAATGAGCGTGGCAAACGTCACAATCAACTTGGGGAAATAAGTACCGCTCGTATAGATCGCAGCCGCCAGAAGATTCCCGCGAAACAGCACGCCGATGAGCAAGCCGCCAGTTAGGAACGCGATTACGCAAAACGCCAGCGGAATGCCGAAATATGCGCCGGGCTTGGCCTTCTTGCGGGAATTCTTGTTGGGTTCAGGCGTCATCAGAACCATTCCAGTCCTGGCAGAAATCATCCAAGAAATTACAAGCCGGCTTTCTCGCGAGCCCAGATAGTACCTTACGGATTCTGCCGGCGGTCATTCCTTTTTGAATGTTGTCTGTTCTTCGCGCACTCTGATATCTTTCGCGTATGCCAAAAATCGCGAAGTTAGAGTGCTCCCGTTGCCGAAAATCTATTTCCGCCGAAACGCCGCAGACGCTGTGCCCGGATTGTTCAGGTTCGCTTTATGTCCGGTACGACTTAAGTCCGCTGCGCGGCCTGGCGGCGCGCGACAAGATCGCGCAGGATGCATCATCGGTGCCCTGGGCCGGCATGTGGCGCTACAGATCGGTTCTGCCCGATGCCAAGCCGGTCACGCTTGGCGAGGGTTGGACGCCGATGCTGCGAAGCCGCCGCTTCCCGAATGTTTACCTTAAGGAAGAGGGCGCCAACCCGACCTCCACGTTCAAGGCGCGCGGACTCGCGCTTGCGGTCACCATGGCGCGCCACTACGGCCTGAAGAAGCTGGCCGTGCCATCGGCAGGAAATGCCGCGGGCGCGCTCGCTGCTTATGCCGCCGCTGCTGGTATCGAAGCCCATATTTTCATGCCGAAAGACGTGCCTCTTGCGAACCTCGTCGAGGCGAAGGTCTATGGAGCCAAAGTCACTCTCGTCGATGGACTCATCTCCGACTGCGGACGCATGGTGGCGGAGCGCAAAGAGAAAGAAGGCTGGTTCGACATCTCCACTCTCAAAGAGCCTTTCCGCGTAGAAGGCAAGAAGACCATGGGCTATGAACTGGTCGAGCAGCTGGGCTGGGAATATCCTGATGCGGTTTTTTATCCCACGGGCGGCGGAGTGGGATTGATCGGAATGTGGAAGGCTTTCGTGGAGTTGGAAGAACTCGGCTGGGTGCGTCCCGGGAAACGGCCGCGCATGATTGCGGTGCAGTCCTCCGGGTGCGCGCCGGTGGTCCGCGCCTTTGAACAGGGCGCGAACGTGAGCCAGATGTGGGAAAACGCCGCTACGTTTGCGGCCGGACTGCGCGTGCCGAAACCCTATGGGGATTCCATCATGCTGGAAATCCTGAAGGAGTCCGGCGGCGTGGCCCTGGCTCTCTCCGACGAGCAGATTCTCGCGTCGCTCAAGGACTGGGGAAAACACGAAGGTGTTTTTCTATCGCCCGAAGGAGCTACCGCGACAGCCGCGTACGATCACCTGCTCGCCACGGGGTTCCTCACGGCAAAGGACCGCGTCGTATTGTTCAACACGGGCGGTGGACTCAAGTATACGGACGTGATCGGTCAGGCTTTTGGGTTGCATGCGTCGGCAAATTAAGTTGAGAATACCTGGCAAATTGCGCTTTCGATATGGTACGGCGCCCGGAAGCGAGGCCGCGATCATGGAAACTGACCTGCCAATTCATTCAAGAAACCTTAAGGTCGTTCGATTAGGCTTACTATAAGTGATGTTCGGGCAGGATGAACCCAGGCACAAGGTTCCTGACGTAACAAACGGGCTGAAGAAACCAAGATGCATATCTCGGCGCCTTTCATACGACGGCCTGTTGCCACTTCGTTATTGAGCGTTGCAATCTTGCTTGCGGGCGGAGTGGCCTTTTATTTTCTGCCCGTGTCCGCATTGCCTCGCGTGGATTTCCCATCGATCTATATTCGCGCAAATTTACCGGGGGCAAGCCCGGAAACCATGGCCTCCTCGGTGGCGACGCCGCTGGAACGGCAATTCGGGCGCGTCGCCGGCATCACACAGATGACATCCTCGAGCCAGCTTGCCGCTACGGGAATCGTTCTTCAATTTGACCTCGATCGGGACATCAATGCAGCTTCTCGGGACGTGCAGGCGGCCATCAATGCAGCCGCGGGGCAACTACCTGCCGGACTGCCGAGCCTGCCAACGTACCGCAAGATTAATCCAGCGGAAACGGACATATTGGATTTGGCTGTGTCATCCGACACAGTGACAAGAGGCCAGCTTTACGATTTGTGCGATTCTTTTCTGGCGCAAAAGATTTCGCAGGTCGATGGGGTAGGGCTGGTTCGCATCTCCGGAGGAGCAAAACCCGCGGTTCGCGTGGATCTGAATCCCAACGCATTGGCGCATTATGGGATCGGATTGGAGGAAGTGAGCGCCGCGCTTGCCGCAGCCAATGCCAACACTCCCAAGGGGACTTTGGAGAACCAATCCATCCGGTGGGTCGTGAATGACACCGATCAACTTCTCAAGCCGGAACAATATTCCCCTTTAATCGTTGCCTATCGAAATGGGGCTCCGGTCCGAATCAGAGATATTGCGAATGTGTCGGAGGGAATCGAGGATGTTCGGAACTCCGGATACGCGAACGGCAAAACGGCAGTGCTGATGGGCATTGGCCGGCAGCCTGGAGCAAACATCATTGAGACCGTGGACCACATTAACGCGCTGCTTCCAGAATTGCGCGCTTCCATTCCCCCAACGGTCACATTGGGAACCAATTACAATCGCACGACTACCATTCGCGCGTCCGTCAAGGACATCGAATTCACGTTGTTACTGACCGTCGCGCTGGTGGTCATGGTGATTTTTCTTTTCTTGCGCAATGCCTGGGCCACGATTATTCCGAGTATCGCGGTGCCGTTGTCCATCGTCGGGACTTTCGGAGTGATGTACCTGCTGCACTACAACCTGGACAATCTTTCCCTCATGGCGCTGGCGATCTGCACCGGGTTCGTCGTGGACGATGCGATTGTGGTGATCGAGAACATTACGCGCTATCTGGAAGAGGGGGATTCGCCCATGCAAGCCGCCATGCGGGGCTCCCGGGAAATCGGATTCACCGTCCTGTCGATGAGCACTTCGCTGATCGCGGTTTTCATTCCTCTCCTGCTGATGGGCGGGATTGTAGGAAGGCTGTTCCGTGAATTTTCGGTCACTTTGAGCGTGGCAATTGTCGTTTCGCTTTGCGTGTCGCTCACCACGACGCCGATGATGTGCGCTCGATTCCTGAGATCAGGGAAGGGAATACAGCACGGAAAAATGTATCAGGCGGTCGAGCGGTTGTTTGCCTGGAGTGTGCAAACGTATGCGGCAGGCTTGCGCTGGGTGTTGCGCCACCAGCCCTTCATGCTCGTCCTTACCGGCGCCACTCTCTGCCTCAGCGTGTATTTGTATGTTGTGATTCCCAAGGGATTCTTTCCGCAACAGGATACGGGTCTGCTGACGGGAAGTCTTCTGGGGGCTCAGGATACTTCCTTCCCGGCGATGCAACAGAAATTAAAGCGATATACCGACATCATCATGAGCGATCCGTCGGTGAGGAGCATGGTGGCGGATACAGGCGGCGGATCGGAAAATACCGGCCGCTTTGAAATTGAATTAAATCCGATCGGGGTCCGAAAGGTCTCCGTGTATGACGTCATCGATCGCCTCCGGCCCAGACTCGCCGAAGTTCCGGGAGCAACGTTATTTCTGCAGGCGAATCAAGACATCACCGTTGGCGGGCGGTTGAGCGGTTCGCAATATCAATACACCCTCTCCAGTGAAAATCTGAATGACCTGCTGGATTGGGCGCCTCGCGTACAGTCGGAGATGGAACAGATGCCTGAATTGCGGGACATTGCCAGCGATCAACAAACGCGCGGCTTGCAAGCAACACTCGTGATTGACCGCAATACCGCGTCGCGACTCGGAATTTCACCGCTGGCAATCGACAACACGCTTTACGACGCGTTCGGCCAGCGGCAGGTATCCACAATCTACACGGAATTGAACCAGTATCACGTGGTGATGGAAGTCGATTCGGCTTTCCGGGACAGCACGGATGGGATTCGAGGCTTATATGTGAAATCGGCAAAAAGGGATCTGGTGCCCCTCAGCGCCTTTACCCACTACGAGACGAAGAATACGGCCCTCGCCGTCAACCACCAGGGGCAATTCCCCGCGGTTACGATTTCGTTCAATCTTGCGGAGGGAATCGCTCTGGGCGACGCCGTTTCAAAGATTGAAGCTGCCGTGTTGCGGATGGGGGTTCCCGCCGATATTCATCCGACCTTTCAGGGAAATGCGCGGGCGTTTCAGTCTTCGCTTTCGAGCCAGCCGTGGCTGATTCTGGCCGCCCTGGTGGCTGTGTACATTGTTTTGGGAATGCTGTACGAAAGCTACATTCACCCGGTCACGATTCTTTCGACGTTGCCCTCCGCGGGAGTGGGGGCGCTCTTGGCGTTGCTGGCATTCCACACGGAATTGTCCGTGATCGCACTGATTGGAATCATTCTTCTGATCGGCATCGTCAAGAAAAACGCCATCATGATGATTGATTTCGCGATTGAAACGGAACGGACAGGAAAGTCCCCGGAGGAATCGATTTATCAGGCGTGCTTGCTGAGATTCCGTCCGATCATGATGACGACGGTCGCGGCGCTTTTCGGAGGGCTGCCGCTGGCGCTTATGACTGGTACCGGTTCGGAAATGCGGCGCCCCCTCGGGATCAGCATTGTGGGTGGCTTGATGGTGAGTCAGGCCCTGACCCTTTACACGACTCCGGTGATTTATTTGTATATGGACCGCCTGCAAATGCGGCTTAGGGGCCGCAAAAGGGAAAGAATTCTCGCAGGGCATACCACTCCGCATCCGGCGTCCGCCAAGTAGTTGGCACGCATCGAATCGCTTTTTCTCGCAACTTTCCTAATGGCACAGACTTCAGCCTGTGGGTTTTGGTCCTTCCTGGCACTAACCCCCACAGGCTGAAGCCTGTGCCACTGGGCACCGGTTGCAAAACATTTCTTCCCGGGGCACACTTTCTTCATGAGCACATATGACCTGATTTGCATTGGAGCGGGGCCCACGGGCCTGGCTTGCGCCATTGAAGCCAAGCGAGCCGGCATGCGCCCGCTGGTAATCGACAAAGGGTGCCTTTGCAATTCTCTCTACCATTACCCCGTCAATATGGTGTTTTTCACGACGCCGGAACTGCTGGAAATCGGCGATCTGCCTCTCACGAGCGCCGCGGAGAAGCCGACGCGCAGCGAGGCGCTCAAATATTATCGAAAGTGCGCCGAGCATTACGATCTGGACTTGCGGCTCGGCCATCGCGTGGAGCGGGTCGACGGCGCCGACGGAAAATTCAGCGTGCATACGCGGGACGAGCAGGGAATTCCCGCGCAGTTCGCCGCCAAGAAAATTGCGGTCGCCACCGGTTACTACGACCTTCCGAATCGCATGGGCATTCCCGGTGAAGATTTGCCGCACGTTTCGCATTACTACACGGAACCGCACCCGTTCTGGCGCTTGAATGTTGTCGTGATCGGCGGGAAAAATTCTGCCGCGGAAGCTGCCCTGGATCTTTACCGCAATGGCGCGAAGGTCACTCTGGTTCACCGGCGCGCCGAACTTGGCTCGACGATCAAATATTGGGTTCGACCGGACATCGAGAACCGCATCAAGGCCGGGCAAGTTCGCGCGCTTTTTGAAACGCAGGTGAAGCGGATCGAAGAAGGCCGCGTGGTGGTTTCTAACCACACGGGCGAAACGTCACTGCCGGCGGACCAGGTTTTTGCGTTGACGGGATATCATCCGGACTTCCAATTCATGCGCTCGCTGGGAATTTCGCTTGACCCGGAAACCAATAAGCCCACCATGGACCCGCAAACCCATGAGAGCAATGTCCCTGGAATTTTCGTTGCCGGAGTGGTGATCGGCGGAAACCATACCAGCGAAATCTTCATTGAAAATGGCCGCTTTCACGGCAAGCAAATCGTTGCGGCATTGACAGGCGGGCGATTACATTCCACTTCAGGCATTTGAACTACATCCCAAACGTTGACTATTG
The DNA here is from genome assembly GCA_963768275.1 of uncultured Acidobacteriota bacterium. Taxonomy (GTDB): domain Bacteria; phylum Acidobacteriota; class Terriglobia; order Acidiferrales; family UBA7541; genus Palsa-360. The sequence goes on along the minus strand of CAVYHH010000021.1, from coordinate 69,031 downwards.
CTGTTGAACCTCTACATCCGTTGGACAGTCCTGGATTGCGAGAGGCTCGTCACCCGGTATGGACTCAAGTTTTCCTAGTGTATACGTTCCGGATTCTGAGGGGCCTTTCTTGGGATCGAAGCGGTATGTCCCTCCGAGGTCGCCGTCGCGCCGTTTGCCATTAAAGGTGGTTTTTCCGATCGCGCTGGTCACGGAAAATCCAAAATTATCGCCTGCATAGTGACCCCTTATAGGACCGCTTCCGGAAAGGGGCAGTTCGACGGCCATGCAACCCGATAGAGACCCATTCGCTTCGAGAACAGTGATTCTGAACTCACCAGAAACGTTTGAAGACTGATTGCGAATAGTTCCCTCAAACTCCTCAACCCGAAACCGCATATTTCCAGAGTAGAGGGGCCATTGGAAATATCCTGGCGCATCTCGGAATGCTAGCGCCTGATATGCCATCAAGGCGCCATATCCGAAGAGGACCAAGGCTGCGTTCGAGCTAACCAGCCATCCCAATGCGGACCAGACGGGGCTCTTGCGTCTTGCAGGCGAATACGGTGCAGGAGGCGGGTTAGGGATTGGAGGATGGGCTGCGTCGGCGTTCGTCTGAGATCGCGGAGCCGATGGTTGAGCGGCAGATGCGGGTTCGGCCCGCAATTGATTGTCATATTCGACGCGGTGCTTACTCAGAATTTCATAAGCTTCTTGAATTTCCTTGAACTTTTCCTCCGCCCGCAATGCCTCCGCAAGGGGAGCATTTCTCAGCTTGTCTGGGTGGTATTGTTTGGCAAGCGTTCGGTAAGCTCTCCTGATCTCATTTGTGGACGCAGTCGGAGAAACGCCCAGCGATTGATAGTGGGTCATAGCTTCAATCTCAAGGTCCGACACGCTTCGAGAGCAAGTTGCCGGCCAATACTTACCATATGAGAGGGGACAGCAGCTATATTATCAGTAATATCTCCCTAATTCCAGTTTTCGGGGTGGCCCGGATTTGGCGACTTTGTATCGTACGCCTCACGCGGCGTTTGACACTATTTTCCGCGCGATGCTACATTGAATTGCACAGGGCCGAAGTAGCTCAGTTGGTAGAGCAGTCGATTCGTAATCGACAGGTCTCCGGTTCAAGTCCGGACTTCGGCTCCATCCTCTCTCCAAGACCTTGAGCAGCGCCAGGATATTCGCTTGGCATTGAAGGGCGCGCATCTCACGCTGACGCAAGAAAACATTTGTATTAAATCATTCGCATAGGAAGCTTGCAAAAAAAAGACGCAGCCGTTGCCAAAATTACCCGGGCTAGTACTCCCCCTAGAAGATCTGCAAGTCCGTACATATCCACCTGAGCCGCCGCGACTTAGTAATTAGTTTCTCCGCTGGCAGATGTATTGCTCCAATGCTCGCAGGAAGAATTGATCTTGATGGAGAGGGAGGAAAATACAATGTTTAATGAACTTCTCGAATCTTCATCACACAAAACAAAGACACACACAGGTTGGTCGGTGATTCTCTCGGCGATCATTCAGATTTCGGCCTTGTCAGTCCTGGTTCTGATTCCGTTGATCTACACTCAAGCGCTTCCAAAGGCGATGCTATCGACCTTGCTCGTCGCGCCGCCTCCGCCGCCTCCACCCCCGCCTCCGCCGGTTAAAGCAGTGATCACTCCTGCCGCTCGCTTGATCCAGTCCGGCAAGCTCTTGCAGCCGCGCGCGATCCCCAAGGAAGTGGCCGTATTCAAGGAGGCCGAGCTTCCTCCGGACGTGATCAACAACACGAATCAGAGCGGCGTTTTCGGAGGCATTCCTGGGCAGGGAATTATGGCTGAAAATGGGCCAGCTCTGGCGCCTCCGAAGCCCGCTGCGCCTGCTCGCATTAAGCAAGGCGGAGCGGTGACAGCGGCCTCAATCATTACACAAACTCGCCCGGCGTATCCTCCATTGGCGCGGCAGGCACGCATTCAGGGCATAGTTGTTCTGCACGCGATTATCGATAAAGAAGGAAAGGTTGCGCAGCTCGAAGTCATTTCAGGGCATCCCCTGCTCGTGCAATCCGCCTTGGATGCTGTGAAACAATGGCGATATAAACCGACTCAACTCAACGGCGATCCCGTTGAAGTCGATACCACCATTCAAGTCACCTTTACGATGAATGCTTAGTGTGCCCGGGATCCAAGGATCGGGGTCTATGGGGTTTTTTGTAGCCCCCCACTTCAGGCGGGCACCTTGGAATCAAACGCATGCCCGCCTGAAGGCGGGCGCTACATGAACTGCGTTGTCACACAGACTCCCATAGCTCTTCGCTGGCGATCCGCGCGCCTTCGGCCATGGCTTCCAGCTTGGCCCACATGATCGTGGGATGGACTCGCCGGTTGAATTGCTCCTGCGCGAAACCACAATCAGTGCTGGCGATTACATTTTCGCGGCCGACGAGGCCGGCGAACCGCAGGATGCGTTCGGCCACTAGTTCTGGATGCTCCACGACGTTTGTGCCGTGGCTGACGACGCCGGGGGCCAGGATCTTGCCTTCCGGCAGCTTGACGTCCTTCCAGACGCGCCATTCGTGCTCGTGGCGGGGATTCGCGGCCTCGATGAGATAGGCGCCGGCGCGGACCTTGAGAATGAGATCGACGATCTTCCTCAGCGGAACGTCGGTCGTGTGCGGTCCCGGCCAGCTTCCCCAGCAAACGTGGTAGCGCACCCGATCTTCCGGGATTCCTTCCAAAGCATGGTTCAGGACATCGACGTGGCGGCCGACCCATCTGTAGTAGTCGTCGAAGCTTGCCGGTGGAACCATCCTGTCGTACGTCACGGCGGCGCGGGCGTCGTCCAGTTGCAGCAGGAAGCCGGCGTCCACGATGGCGCGGTATTCCGTCCGCAATGCTTCTGCCAAGGCCACGACGAGTTCTTCGTCGTTGCGGTAGTATTCGTTCTTCCGGTCCGGGATGGCGCTGGAGGGAGCTGCCACTGGGAGGAATGCCTCTTCTACTTTCACGCCCTGCAGCCCCGCTTTCAGGTTGTCGATGTCATGCTGAAGTTCGGCGAGGCCGGTGTATTTCACAGGAGCGACGCAAACCGCTTCTTGCTTGGTTACGTTGGACCAGGTGCGATCGTTTCCACCTTCGAGTTCGGCATAAAATTCCTTGAAGCGCTCCCTGTCCGCGCCTCGTGCAAACGGGTTCGCTCCCGGTTTGACCGGGCGCATCTCGAAGCCGCTCACGCGCTTTAGAGCGTAGAGAGCCCAGCTGGTGGACTTGCCAAATTCGCCGTCGTTGACGATGTCGATGCCCGCCTGGGCTTGCCGCCGCACGACTTCGGCGACGGAGTCCTTTAGGCATTGGTCGTAGGCGTGCGCGCTGCCGGCGTCGCCGCTTTCCTTCGCGCGCACAAGTTCGAGCAGCCGGGGCGGACGGATCAGGCTGCCAACATGCGTTGTCAGAATTCGGTCTGAGCTGCGTTTCATTTGGAAGGGCCCTTAAGGTTTGAATTCGATCAGGAGATTGCTGATTGGAACTTTGCCCACGTCTTTGGAAGCGTGGACGACCGCCGGCCGCCACATCACAACGTCCGGCACAAGTTCCCTGGTCTCTTCTTTTCCGTCCGTCCATTGCTGCACCATCGTGTCGTTCAGGAAAATAGCCAAACGCTGGTTGTGGCTGTGCGGCGCGGCGTACTCGCCGGGCTGCATTTTCTCCGCAAACACAGTGAAATCTTTCCCGTCGTACAAAATCTTGTTGCCCGGGGGTGGAGGCGTCCCGGCGCTTGGTGCCATTACTTTGGGATGCGTCGGTTTGATTGTCACTTCGAGATAGTCCCCGCTTTTCGGGGGAGAATAGCGTTCGCCTGCCTTGAACACTTTGATGTCGCCTCGCTCCATCTTTTGGCCGTTCACTTCCACAGAGCCGAGGGCCACGACGACGCGGTCTCCGCAGGGAGCCGCAGCCGCCGCGCACGGCGCACTATTTTTGAACACTCGAACGAAATCATTTTCGAGCATAGGGCTCGTCTGAACAGTCTGAAGCAAAAGCAGCGCCGCAAGGATTCCATTCATCTTGGATGTGCCTCTCCGTATCGTTGCTGTGATACCGCGCGTAGTGTACAGCAGGGAAGGCGCTAATTCACCATCCGGCGAACGCTTTCGAGCGCCTGGCGCGCGAGCGTGTAACGCGGCTCGATGGCCAGCGACTTCTGAAAAAGTTCGCGCGCGCGGTTGATCATGCCTTTGGCGAGATAGACGCGTCCCAGGTTGAAGTAAGGAAAGTGCCGCGGTTCATAGCGCTTCGCCGCCATGGCCTGCTCGAGCCATGGAATGGCTTCGTCAAAGCGGTTGAGGTCGATCAGGTAGGCGCCGATATCGTTGTACGGATTGCCGAAGTCAGGGTCGATCTCGATGGCGCGCTTGCATTCCGCGATCGCTTCATCGATTTTTCCCTGGAAATGATACGTCCAGCCGAGAAACGTATGAGCCTCGGCGGTGGGATGCAGCGCCAGCGATCCGCGGTAGAGTTCGACGGCGCGGTCGTAGTCGCCCTCCATCTGCGCCGCAAACGCTTCCTGGAAGCGCTGCTTCGCTTCCGTCTCGTGATCCGATGACATGGCTCATTTAGAGCACAGTGCCGGAAGCGTGTCAAATTCGGGGAAGTTTTTGTAGGACAGCGACTCTTGGCTGTCCGCTTACGCCCAGTCAGCACTACGGAGGACAGCCAAGAGTGGCTGTCCTACAGGAAATCACATCTTCGACATTCCGAATCCGTCGATCTGCACGTCGAGCTGATGATTGATCCGGATACCGTAGATGCCGTCGGTCTTCGCGGCGGCTCCTGTCTTGGGCAGCGTCGTGACGACCGTGCCGTTGATGACGAATTCGATTTTGTCGCCCTTCACGCGCACTTCGAGAGCGTTGGTGGCCGTACCGCTGGCGTCGGGTTTTTTCACCGCGGCGTTCGCCGTCTTGGGCGACACTCCTTGCGTCGAGGAACCATCGCGCCGCTTGATGAGATACGTCCCGTCGTCCGTCACCATAAAATAAAGGTAGCTTTGCGTAGCGCCTTCGAGACCGCTCCCGCCAAAGATGAGCCCGTAATACTCGTCGTAGCCCGACGATTTGATCAGCTTGAATGTGCCTTTGAGCGTGTAGTCGCCTGTGGCCGTATTCGCCGGATTCCAGTAGACAGCCGCCATCGGATTGACGGCGTGAAATCCCGATCCGCTGACCGTGAATTTGTTAGCACCCGGGGCATCCGGATCGGATGCGTCCGAGCTATGGTCCGAGCGCAACTTCCAGCCTTTTGGCGCTTGTGCGAATGCCGGAGCAGTGGCGAGCAGCGCGGCCAACATGAATCCAACGAAGTGCTTCATTTCTGTGCCTCCTCAGGAAATGGCTTCCCCGAATCATACTCCCGTTTCGAGTTTGTTTGGATCGGATTTGTGTAGCGCCCGCCTTCAGGCGGGCATCCGGCCAAGCCCAAGATGCCCGCCTGAAGGCGGGCGCTACACAGCCCTGATGCCGTCACGTGGACCATTTTTTCATCTATGTCTGCGCGGGAAACTGCGGACATGTTTATCCGCATGCTAGAATTCTAGCGTGTCCAAACAAATCATTCGCCCTGCCCGCACGATCAGCGGCTCGCTCGAAGTTCCTGGCGACAAATCCATCTCCCATCGTTACGCCATGCTCGCGGCGCTCGCCGAGGGCCAGAGCGAAATTACGCACTTTTCCGCGGCGGCCGATTGCCGCAGCACGCTGGATTGTTTCTCGCAACTCGGCGTGAAAATCGAAATTCAGGGTGACCGTATCCGCATCGCCGGCCTAGGCCTCGACGGCCTGCGCAGGCCGCGCCACACGCTCAATGCCGGGAATTCAGGTACGACGATGCGCCTGCTTGCCGGCATTCTGGCCGGACAGGAATTCCGCTCGACCCTTGAGGGAGACGCTTCCTTGCGGAGCCGGCCGATGCGCCGTGTGATGGACCCGCTCACGCAGATGGGCGCCCGGATTCACGCGCGCGAAGGAGGCTTCGCCCCGCTGAAGATTGACGGCACGCGTCTCTCTCCCATCGATTACACACTTCCCGTTCCAAGCGCGCAAGTGAAGTCCGCCGTCCTTCTTGCCGGATTGTTCGCGGACGGTGTGACCTCTGTGACTGAACCGGTGCGCACGCGCGACCACACGGAGCTGGCTCTCGCCGAATTCGGCGCGCGCCTCGACCACGAGGGCCGCACCATCCGCATTCATGGACGGCCGCGCCTGAAAGGGCGAACGCTCGTGGTGCCGGGTGATCTTTCGTCCGCTGTTTTTTTTCTGGCCGCCGCGATGGTGCTTCCGGAATCGAATCTTGTGATTCACAACGTCGGCCTGAATCCCACGCGTTCCGCCGTCCTCGATGTTTTGGGCTCGATGGGAGCGCCGGTCAGTCTCGTTTCGATTCGCAGCGAACATGGAGAACTTGTCGGCGACGTTTCTGTTCGCCACGAACCTCTCAAGGGGGGCTCGATCGAGGGCGACGCCATCGCCCAGTTGATCGATGAGCTCCCGGCGATTGCTGTGCTGGGCCCGTACACCGAGCAGGGAATTGAGATCCGCAACGCCGCCGAGCTGCGCGTGAAGGAAAGCGATCGCATCGCGGTTCTGGCGGAGAACCTTCGCCGGATGGGCGCGCAGGTCGAAGAGCTTCCCGACGGCTTGCGCGTGGCGGGCCGCTCTGCGGGCCGATTGCACGGCGCGGAGATTGAGCCGCACGGCGATCATCGCATGGCCATGGCGTTCGCCGTCGCCGCGCTTGGAGCCGAAGGGGAAACGGTGATTCGCGACGCCGAATGCGCCGCGGTATCTTACCCGGAATTTTTCCCCACGCTGGAGCGGCTGGTCGAGCGTTAGTGGCTCCAGAATTGGGCCACGACATCGAAATTTGTATGAATACTCTGTAACAAGACTTCAATACGTCATTAGGGAATCCGCAGCATTTAGAACACAAGCGCACCTCCTTTCTTGACACTCCGTTGCCGCAGCGGTTAACCTCGCGTGCGAATGCGTGGAAGACTTCGTCGGATATTAATCGCTCTGCTGATTTTGGCGGGCGTGGTGGCGCTCGCCTATCACTCGCGCCACAAGATTCATTTGGCCGACTTTACGTGGAAGAAATTTATCTACAGCGTCGGCCAGGCGAATATTCTGCTCCTCTTGCTTTGCCTGATTGGGATTTACGCGTGCTATGCGATCCGCGCGGTCCGGTGGCAGCGATTCTGCAAGTATGTGGGTCCCACGGATTTCATGAACACGTACGCGGGGACGCTGATGGGTTTTGCGTCCATTTTTGTTTTGGGACGAGCCGGCGAGCCCGTCCGGCCCTTGATCCTGGCGCGTAAAGAACGTCTCCCCGTGTCCAGCATGTTCGGAATTTTCTTTTTGGAACGGTTCTGCGACTTTTCCGCGGCCGCAGTCCTCGCTTGCCTTGCCTTGCTTGTCTTTCCCAACCGCTTGTCCGATGCCGGTGCGGATATGAATTGGGTGGATAGCGCCCAGAGCGGCGGCTGGCTATTGTTAGGCGCGATGAGTGGGCTGATTGCAATTCTGGTCGTTTACCGTTTGCATGGAGCGGCGATATTGGATCGCGGCCTCGAGCGTTGGCGCACCGCGGGTGGTTTCCGGAGCCGCTTCGCTTCGGCGATCACGGGAATCAGCGAAGGCCTGCAAGCCATCCGGACGACTTCCGACTTGCTGGCGGCCATTTTCTATACTGCGTTGCATTGGATTCTTGCGACGCTGATCTACCTGGGGGTCGCCAAGGGATTCGGAGGAGCCTTCCTCCACTCCGATATGAATTTCTCGGGCGCAATGCTGCTCCTCGCTGTAACGCTGGTCGGATCGGTGCTGCAACTTCCCGGTGTGGGTGGTGGGGCGCAAATCGCGAGTTTCATCGCTTTGACGAAAATTTTCGGCGTCGAGCAGGAACCCGCGGCCGCGATCGCGATGGTCCTCTGGATCACTACATTTGCCGGATCGACGTTAGCCGGAATTCCCCTGTTGATCCACGAAGGCCTTTCGATGGGCGAATTGCGCCAACTGGCGCGCGCTGAAGCCGAGGCGGAAGAGTCCGGCAAGCACATTTCGGTTCCGGGGGCGAATGGCATTAAACCTTCGGGCGCGGCAAAGCGAAAGTTGCGAGGAGATTCGGCGCCGTGAAGTGCCCATTTTGCTCGGTCATGGAAGACAAGGTCATTGACTCGCGCGAGGGCCGCGCCGGGGATCTGATCCGCCGCCGCCGCGAATGCCTGAAGTGCGGCCGGCGCTACACGACCTACGAGCGCATCGACGAAATCCCGTACATGGTGATCAAGAAGGACGGCCGCCGCGAGCGTTTCGACCGGCAGAAAATTCTGCAAGGCTTGCTGAAATCGTGCGAGAAGCGGCCCGTGGCCACTGCCAAGCTCGAGGCGCTGGTGGACGAAGTGGAGCGTTTTGTCCACGAAGCGCCCGAGCGCGAGCGCCAGACCAGCGAAATTGGCGAGCTCCTGATGAATCGCATCAAGAAACTCGACAAAGTTGCGTACGTCCGTTTCGCTTCGGTCTATCTGGATTTCAAGGACGTGAAGGAATTCATGTCTGAACTAAAAGGCCTGCTGAAAGACCGCTCGAAAAAGTAATTCATGCCTGCAGCGAGATTCTTAATTCTTTCGAGCCCATCTATGTTGGCAGCGGCGCGCAGTGGTGTTTGGTGGCACAGGCTTCAGCCTGTGGGGGTTCGTCCTTGCAAGGCCCAAAACCCACAGGCTGAAGCCTGTGCTACTAAGACCCCAGATTGCCGCGTATTTCAGGGACTCCGAGGATCCGCACTCCTTGCGCGGGGTTCTCCACGGCATTGGCCAGTGCGCCGACCATCTGCTCGATCGTAACGAGGCCGAGACGTCGCGCGGATTCCTGCGTTGCCGGAATATGCTCCATCAGCCAGTACATCGGTTTTAAGAACAGCGGCCACCGCCGCCCGGGTCCCAGCACGTACCACGGACGCAGGATCGTGGCATTCATGCCGCTCTCGCGAATCATCTGTTCGACTTCGGCGCGCACGGCGACGTAAAACTTCATCACCGGAGCGGGTTGCGCCACGCTTACGTACACAAAATGCGCGACGCTGGCCTCGCGCGCGGCTTCGATGGCGGCGCACGCCGAAGCCAGATCGACGGCCCGAAATTCATCTTTCTTCGACGGATTCGGATGTGTCACGCCAACCAGTTGAACGAACGTCTCCGCGGGTGGAATCTGCGAGGTGAACGAATTCTTATCGAGCGCGTCGCCGTGAACCACTTGGCAGCCTTGCGGCAGCTTGTGTTCGGAACCGTGACGAACGAGCGCTTTGACCGCGTATCCTCGGCGCACAAGTTCCACGAGCAAACTGCGGCCCATGAATCCTGTGCCACCCGTAACAAATACGGTTGGCATGCCACACTCCTCCCCTCCGCGGGAAGCATGAAAACACGACAAACACAGGCACGGAAGTCTCGGAGAATCTAGTCCTGCTGAGAGGAGAGCGTCAAGCGCTGCGATAGGAACGCTGGCACGATCGGTTGAAAAAACTTTGGTTGTTCTGAAACACAATGGGCCCGTAAGAATCCGGGCCCATTGGGTCAAGCGAGAGGGAAGGTGCGTTACCCGATTCGCAAATTGTTTTCCACCGAGAAGACTCCGGGAACCGTGTTCGCGACGATCCCCGCAATATTCTTGTCCATCTGATTCATGACCACGCCTTCGAGAGTCACGCGCCCATTTTTCACGATGATATGAACTTGCGGGATTGCGCCCATCGTGTACCGTCCGAGGTCCGCGTGTGAAAAGACGGTGCGAAATTCGGCGCGTCGAATTCGACTGTCCATCGGCGAAGGCGGCAGCACCTCGATGTTGTTCACCACATTGGTTACGCCGGGAATTGATTTTACAAATTTTCCGGCGTCATCCTTGGTGACGGCATGCTCGCTGGTTACTTGGCCGCTCAAAGTCACTTCGGTGCCCTTCACCTGGTATTCCAGGTTGTCGAACACTCCATACCAGGGAAGCATCGCCAATTCGTGGTGGACTTGGTCGCTGAGCGTCAAAGCCTTAGGGTTCGTCGTGGTCCCTGCGCTTGCGCCGGCAGCCCCAAAAGTGAAGCCCATCGCCCCCACCAAAGCCATTGTAGATAAACACTTTAGAAGACTCGCACGGATTCCCATGGAAGCCCTCCTTTCCGCGGCCGCGTTTGGTCCGCGCTCGCTACAACCCTACGCTTACTTAGATGCGATATTGGCGCGAAAAGCAACCTGGGCACAAATGCCGCCGAACATTTCCAGCCGCAGCCGCCGGGTCTGGTAGGATGTCGCATGGTGTGGGGTCATTTGCAGTCTGCCTAGGACAAATTTGAAATGGGAACGAAGGCTATCTGGACGATCGCGCATCGCGGCGCTTCCGGGCACGCGCCCGAAAATACGATGGCGGCGTTTCGCCGCGCTGTGGAATTGGGCGCGCGCTTCATTGAAACCGATTTGCAGATCACTCGGGATGCGCGGGTCATAGCCATTCACGACTTCACGCTGGACCGCACGACGAGCGGAAAGGGACAGGTGCATTTGCTGACGCTCGAGCAAATCCGTGCTCTTGATGCGGGCTCGTGGTTTGGCGACCGCGGAGCCGGTGCGTTTCCCGGGGAACGCGTGCCGACGCTCGCCGAAATACTCGATTTCGCGAAAGAGCATGACCTCATTTTTTATCTCGAAATTAAATCCGGGCCGGCATGGGGAGTCGAGCACGCTGTCGTCGCGGCGTTGCGCGACCAGAACGCGTCGGCGCGAGTCGTGATTCTGTCGTTTGATCCGTCCGCGCTTGATTCGGTTCACCGGCTCGATTCCACGATGATGACCGGGCTCTTGTGCGAGCACCCGTCCAACGATTTAGTGGAGCGCACGGTGCGCGCGGGAGCGAGGCAGCTTGTCGCGGGCGGCGACCTCATCACGTCCGCCGTGGTCGAGAAGGCCCATCATGCGGGTTTGCAGGTGGTGGCTTGGACGATCAACGAACCGGAGCAAATGCGCCGGCTGATCGCAGCGGGCATCGATGGAATTATCACGGATTATCCCGACCGGCTTCTCAGCGTCCTGCGCGAACCACATGGATAATTTAGGTTCCTGTCCCTCTGTGTTTCTCTGTGTCCTCTGTGGTAAAGCCTCTTCCGGTCGCGCCGAACGGCTTCAACACAGAGGACACAGAGAACACAGAGAAGGCGAGGCAACCGAATCGCGGCTCTCAGCGGATTAATTTGAATAGCGCGGCAAATTGGGAGACGGTGAGCTGTTCCGCGCGTGCGTCTGGTCGGAGATTCGCTTCCAGCAATACTTCCTCTGCCCGATCGCCCAGGCGCGCGCGCAGATTGTTGCGCAACGTTTTTCTCTTCTGCGCGAAACACTCCTTGACGAAATCGAGAAAAGCATTTTCATCCTCGACGTAATTCTTGGTGCGCGCTCCCGGCATTTGGAAACTTACGAGCGCCGAGGCAACTTTGGGCGGCGGCCGGAACGCCCCCGGAGGAATCCGGAACGCAATCTCCGGCCGGCTGTACCACTGTGAAACCACCGAGAGGTACCCGTAATCTCGGCGTCCGGGCTGCGCAACGATCCTCACGGCGACCTCAAACTGAATCACGATATGAATCGCCGCAATACGGTCCGCGTGCTTGAACAATCGGTGCAGGATGGGCGAAGTAATGTAGTAAGGCAAATTTCCGTAAACCGAAAAACGCTCTCCGCGCGTCAGTTTCTCAAAATCGACGGCCATCACATCGCTTTCGACAACCTCCACGTTCTTGCAAGGCGCAGTGACTTCGCTCAACCGCCTGGCAAGGCGCGAGTCGAGTTCTATGGCGAATACTTTGCTCGCGCGTTGCGCCAGGCGCGCGGTCATTTCCCCGTGCCCCGCCCCGATTTCTACCCACACTCCATCATCGATCCGAACGGCGCGAGCAATCCGTTCCTGCCAACTCGCGTCGGTGAGGAAATGCTGTCCTAGCTTCTCGGGTGACATGGCAGGGAAGTGTACCAAGAGGAGAGCGCATTCACAGCTCTGACGACTATTCTCAAATTCCCACGAATCTGCTGAAACCTATCTTTGGAATTCAACCAATCGCGATGCGGTTTGGTGGGGTGACACAGGTGCATTCGTCGCGGTGGATAATACCCTGCCACCTACGAGCTTGCCGTCTGACTCATCGCCGCCGTCATGCGCTTGCGCATTTCCTCGGGCGAAACGTCCTCCACATGGGTCGCGACGGACCACATGTGGCCGAACGGATCGAGCAACGACCCGGAGCGATCGCCGTAAAATTGATTTTTTATTGGCCGGAGCAGTTTGGCTCCGTTTTCGACGGCTTTTTGTATCACGGCATCGACATTTTCAACGTAGACGTGCAATCCCACGGAAAAGCCTCCAACCGTTTGCGGGCTCATCACACCCGTGGGCGGATTCTCGTCGGCTAGCATCACGATCGAGTCGCCGATCCTCAGTTCCGCGTGCATGATCTTCCCGTTCGATCCCGCCATGCGCATTACTTCCGTCGCGCCGAAAACGTTCTTGTAGAAATCAATCGCGCTGGCCGCGCTCCTGACGAATAAATATGGAGTGACGTTGTGGTATCCCTCGGGGATTGATTTGACGGTGGACATAGTGCCGGCCTCCATTGAATTTGGTCGAACAACCTCGGCTCTGGGAACGAAGACTCCCTCAGACCCGGACGCGACGCCGCGAGACCGATTTTACCGCTGATCGTTTCTCCACTGCATCCAGGTTTTTCCGACCGCGCCAGGCTAGACGCGAGTCGAAGGGAATACGGCTACCTTCATTCCGAGTATTCAAAGACCATCAGATGGGCTTCCTCGACGATCAGATTGGAGAGGATCGGGAGGCTTTTTCCTTGTCCCCCGCCTTCCACCGCAGCCAATTCCTTGCGCAAATCACCATGGATATCGCGAGTCGCGCGCGGCGGCGTGAGTACGTAGTGCCTCGGAACGACCGAATAAAACCGCTTTTCCTCCGGTACCCAGAGCCCGCTTTTCGCGACCGCGCCTGTCGGAACCTTTCCTAACAGCTCGATGTGGTCGGGACTCTCCTCTTTGAAGACCGCAACCGTTCCCGTCGTTCCTGTGAAGAAGATGCGCCCCGTTTGCGCGTCAAAATCCATATTGTCGGCGCCGCCCACGCTATCGAGAGCCTGAACTACCTTTCCTGTTTCCGTATTCATGACCACAAGCTTCCCGGGTTCATGCTGGTGCCCGCCGCCCAGTTGTCCTTCGTGCTGGATCATCCGGCTGCCGACGAAGAGGCGATGATGGGCTTCGTCGACGGCGGCGGCGTGTGGCACAGGACCTCCGGTGATGGGCCATTCAGCGACGACCGCGCGCTTTTCCAAGTCGATCACTTCGGTATGGCTCTCGCCGCGGATAACATCTCCCATAGCCACAAACATTCGCTTGCCGGAAGGCTCCAGGGCGATGCCAGATGGATCGCCGCCCGGCAGCTTGATGCTTCCCACGAGCTTTGCGGTGCGCGTGTCGACGATCTCGATGGAGGCATTCTCCGCGACATGGGCACCGCCCCCGCCTTTCTCGACATTATTCTCAGAGACAAACGACTCGACCCCAGCGTAGAGCGGATGTCTCGCAGGGTCGTATGCAGCATTGTCGGCGCCCCGATTTGGATCGCCGTATGCGGATAATTCGACGGTCTTGGTTACCTCGTAAGTGGCGCCGCTGATCGCTACGACTGTGCTGTTGGTCAAAGTTAGCCAAATTTCGTTGCTGTCCGGAAGATAGAACGCCTTCTTGGGCATCTGGGCCAGGCCCTTGGTTTCGTGGATGACCTTGCCGGCGCGCAGGTCCACGACGAGGAGGCTCTTGGCAGCCTCGCCGCAGATGAACAGGCGTTGCCCCTTCACGTCCGCGGCCATACGGTCCATATAGCCTTCGGTCGGCACGGGAATGGTTTCAACTAGCCTCAGGAGGCCGGACATACGTGTCATGGGCACCTGCTGACTGGTCCACGGCTGGGACTGCGCCCCGGAGACCGGAGCGATTGAAAGTGCAAGGAATAGCGCCAAGGCATATCTCATTTCAGTCCCCCCGATTGGAAACTCCGACCCATATGAAACCAATTCAAAAGGACCGTACCACTGCGCAGGCGGCGACGTCAAAGGCAAGCCACCCCCTCGTGATCCCCCATGAACCTTGACGGCGGCAGAGGGTTTCAGTACGTTGGAAGCTTCGAAATCGCCATGAAAATACTCTTTGTCGCATCGGAGGGGCTCCCGTTCTCAAAGACGGGCGGCCTGGCGGACGTGGTCGAGGCGCTGCCCAGATCGCTGGTCGCGCTCGGCCACGAAGTGACCGTGCTGCTTCCGCGGTACCGCAACACGCGGGCGGTCGCCGTCGCCGTGCCGAGCCTTACGATTCCGACGGGCGACGGCCTGCGCTTTCCGGGAATTGTGGAGGGGGGAACGCTCCACGGTGTCTACTATTACTTTGTGGATGATCCGGAATACTTCGACCGCGAGCAACTGTACGGCGTGGCGGGGAAGGATTATCCAGACAACGCAGAGCGTTTTGCGGAGTTTTCCGGCGCGGCCATCGAATTCTGCAAGCGCGTTTGGATGCCCGAGGTGATCCACTGCCACGACTGGCAAGCGGGACTGGTGCCCGTGCTGCTGCGGACGCGGTACGAAAAAGATGACGCTCTGCAGGAATTGCCTGTAGTCTTCACGATCCACAATATGGGCTATCACGGGGCGTTTCCGCGCGAAACAATGAAGAAAATCGGCTTGCCGGAAAGCTTATTCGGCATTGATGGGATGGAGTTCTACGGGCGGGTCAATTTTCTGAAAGGCGCCCTGATCTTTTCCGATTTTTTGACGACGGTGAGCCCGAAATATGCGGAAGAAATAAAAACGGCCGAGTACGGACACGGTCTCGACGGCGTCATCCGGAATCGCGCGGACCGCCTCATTGGAATCCTGAACGGCGCGGACTATGCGGCGTGGAGCCCGGAGCGCGACAAAGTGATTGCCGCGCGCTATTCGCCGAAAGATTTGTCGGGCAAGCTCGCGTGCAAAAAGAACCTGCTCGAAGTGTTCGGCCTGCCTCCGGAAACCGCGGACAAGCCGGTGATCGGCATCGTCTCGCGCTTTGCCGGGCAAAAGGGTTTCGACCTGATCGAACAAGTTGCGGTCGATTTGCTCAGCGAAGATGTGGCAATTACTGCCCTCGGTGCGGGTGAAGCGAAATACGAAAAATTGTTCCGCGAGCTGACGAAGGCATATCCCGCAAAATTCAGCGTCAGAGTGGCGTATGACAATATCCTCGCGCACAAAGTCGAGGCCGGCGCCGATATTTTCCTGATGCCTTCGCGGTATGAGCCCTGCGGCTTGAATCAGATCTACAGCTTGAAGTACGGTACGGTGCCCGTGGTGCGGGCCACGGGAGGCCTGGACGACACGATCGATGCGTTCGATCCTGGAACAGGACGCGGGACGGGGTTCAAGTTTCAGGCGTATGATGGTCCTGCGCTGCTCGCTGCGATCCAGCAAGCTCTTTCCATTTTCCGGAATGAGCCGGCCGTGTGGCGCCGCATTCAGTTGAACGGCATGGCCAAGGATTTCTCGTGGCAGGTTTCGGCGATTGAATATGCCAAGCTGTACGAAAGGGCCTGGAATTCCAGAAACCAAAAAGCTGCAACTTCATCTAATCCAACCAGGGCGAAATCGGCTAAGATGTCGCCGGTAATTCCCATCGGAAAGGGTTCTCATGGCAGATAACGTAAGCAATGTAACGGACAGCACGTTTCAGGCGGAAGTCATCGAGGCGAGCAAGACGCAGCCCGTGATGGTCGATTTCTGGGCGGAGTGGTGCAGGCCCTGCCTGATGCTGGCTCCGACCGTGGCGGAAGTCGCAACCGCCTACGCGGGAAAAATTAAGGTTGTGAAATTGAATGTCGACGAGAACACCAACTCCGCCGGCCAGTTCAACATCCGCGGCATCCCGACCCTGCTCATCTTCAAGGGCGGGCAGGTCGCCGAGCAAGTCGTCGGCGCAGTCCCTCGCGATCAGATCGAGAAAGCCGTTCAGCGCCACCTCTCCTAAGCTCACCATGCCAGATCGAACTCGCGCCGGGACGCCACAGCCGACCCGGCGCAGGTGCCATTGGGCGCAAAGCGACGTCATGGCCCGCTACCATGATGAGGAGTGGGGCTTGCCCGTGCACGACGACCGTTGCCTCTTCGAATTCCTGATCCTCGAGGGCGCGCAAGCGGGGTTGAGCTGGGAGACCGTCCTGCGGAAGCGCGAACGCTACCGCGAGGTCTTCGACGGATTTGACGCTTCCAAAATCGCTCAATACGACACTCGAAAAGTGCGCGTGCTACTCGCCGATCCCGGAATCATCCGTAACCGCCTGAAAATTTCATCCACCATTTCCAATGCGCAGGCGTTCATCGAAGTGCAGCGCGAATTCGGCAGCTTCGATGCCTACATCTGGCAATTCACCGGCGGGAAAACGTTGCGACACGCGCGGCGAGGTCCAAAGGAAGTACCCGCGAGAACTGCGGAATCCGATGCCATGAGCAAGGATTTGAAAAAGCGCGGATTCCGTTTTGTCGGTTCAACCATTTGCTACGCGTTCATGCAGGCTACCGGAATGGTGAACGATCATCTCCACACGTGTTTCCGATGGTCAGAACTATCTTGACCAAACCCAGTGGCGCAGGCTTCAGCCTGCGGGGGTTGGTCGAGGCACGGTCGAGCTTCCAGCCACCAAAACCCACAGGCTGAAGCCTGCGCCACTGGGGCTGACAGGCGGGCAAGATCATAATTATTTTGCGAGGAGGCGTAATACGCTTGCGGGGTAGAGAGCGAGCAAACGACCTTGAGGCGGCGAGACGCGTTCCAATTCCAAAAGCGCGAGGCCCGCTTTCTTGAGTTCCGTGATTTTAGCGCTGGTGTGGAGGACATGGCCGATCACGAGGTGTAGATGCGGTTCGTGGCCGAAACATAGGACAACTTTGGCTTTCATCGATTGCAGTTCTCGCAATAAATCTGACGGAGCGCTGGTGCCCTTCAGTGCGTCCATACGTAGGATTTTCTTGGACGGATAGCCAATCGTTTCGCAAAAGATTTCGGCGGTTTGCACGCTTCGCAGCCACGGGCTTGTTAGCACGGCATTGGGTTTCACTCCGAGGGCACGCAAGCCGAGCGCCGCGGCGTGCGAGCGCTTCATTCCTTTGGGAGTGAGGGGGCGCTCGGTATCGGGCGGGCAATTGGGATCTTCGCGGTCCACGGCGATGCCATGGCGGATCAGATAAAGATGCATCATTAAGCGACCCTCTCCTTCTCAACCATCAGGACGCGCTGGAACGACAAACGCAAATTCAGCTCCCGTTCGAGAAGCCGGGCTTTTCGTTCGATTCCCGCAAGGTTCAGCCGCGAAGCGTCGCGCAATTCCACATGGATGCGGACCTCGCGCGGTCCGCCCTCGACGGTGAGCTTGGAGATGCCCTGCCGGTGGTCGCTCTCGAGGCGCTCGGCGAGGCGCAGCATTCCGGCCAGGAGCCGCGCTTTCTTTCTTTGCTCCCGATTGAGCGTGGCGAACACGGGATGTTTTGTGCTGGGCTCGGACTTTCTGTTGTGATAGCGAACGAGACAGGCGGTCATGTTTTTGGCCCAGCCGCGCAACTCGGGAATTTTCGCGTTGTGGATGAGATATTCGCCGTGGCGGTGGTGCGCTTTCCGGTTGATCAGAACGCCGCAATCGTGAAGCATCGCGGCGGAGGCCAGAATGGTTCGCGCTTCAAAATCCAGATGATGGTACGGCCACAGCTGATCGAAGAGCTGCAGGGCGAGCACCTGGACCTGCTCCGCGTGCTTTAAGTCGCAACGCACGCGGCCGGCGAAGGACTCCGCGCCGGCGAGCATGACTTGCGAATGTTTCCGCTGCTCGTCGGTAAGCTCGGGCGGGCCCATCTGCGCGGAGGCAAGCTCGTACAGCAAGCCCTCGCGCACTCCCACTCGCGGCGTAATCATTTGGCGAAGGCGCAGCCACCACGCCACGGTCACAAGGACGATAGCCGCAACTCCCATCACCTCGGCGCGGTCCCTCCGCACGGAAAATGATTTCATGCGCTCTTCCACATTGAGCTGCAAAATGTGCCAGAGCCGGTCGCGCAGCAATCGGGGATTCAACGTAGTGAAGCCGTCTGCCCTTGGACCCGAAGCCAGCCCGGCGAGGGTTTCCGCATTGCCCCCGCACGCAACGGCATAAGCAATGGAGGGGCGCGGACGGCAGGGCAGCGCGCTTTGCAGGACGGACAACACGTGCAGCCGGATATCGTATGCAGTGTGTTCGTGAATCACGCCTTGCGCGCGGAACGCTTCCATCAAACGGACGGTTCCGAGAGGCAGGCCGATGCTTTCCTGCAAGACGCCGCGCCGCAGTTCGTTGAGCTCGAGGCTGCCGCCGCCCAGATCGAGAATGAAACGGGGCGGATCGGAATCGCGAAGCGCGCGGAGAACCGCGAGGCGCACGAGCCGCGCTTCTTCCTCGCCGGAAATGACTTCCAATTCGATTTTGGCCTGGTGGCGAATGCGTTCAATCAAAACGTGGCCATTGCGGGCTTCGCGCGCGGCGCTCGTCGTCACGGCGCGATACGCGGTGACGCCGCGCGCGTCCATGATGCTTCGAAATTGGCGGAATGCGGCAGTGGCGTCGCGCAACGTTCTACGATCGAATTCCCCGGAAGTAAATACCGAATGGCCGAGCCGCACCGGCGCGCGTACCGACTCCACAATTTCCCAGTCGTCGGTGGAACGGATGCGCGCGATCATCAGGCGAAACGCGTTGGACCCGGCGTCGATCGCCGCGAGCTGGATGGGTTTGCGGAGTCTCAGCGCCACAGGGGAGCCAGCGCAGCGGATGGCCGGTAGTGCGTGTGTTGAATGCCAAGATGGGCGGCAATGCGCTTCCGCAAATCCGTATTGACGGAGACGACGCTCGCTTCGCCATCCATCGCCAGAAAGCCGTGGCGTTCGGAGAGCAATTCAAATTCTTTTTTGATTTTTGCCTGATACAGGATGAAGGACTGAAACAAATCGTCTGAGAGAGACAAGTCCCGCCCGGACTCCCAATAGCTGATCGCATGCGATTTGCGAAACTCGCGCTCGAAGGCCACTTCCGGGCGCACGTTGAGCCAGAACGTGAGATCGGGGCGAACCGCCATTTCGTAAAGGCCGTTCAGGTAGTCGCGCTCGATGCCGCGGGCTACCGCGCGGGCGATCAAAGTATAAAAGTATCGGTCCGCGAGGACAACAAAATCGGAACGCAGCGCCGGAATGATGCGGTGCTCGAGTTGGTCGTAGAAATCGGTGGCGTACATCAGCGTGAGCGTCATGCGGGTGATCGTGTTTTCGGCCAGCAGCGCGTCGATATCTTTCGCCACGAGGCCCGAGCGGCGCAGGCCCATCGTCTCCACCGCGAAGCCTTCGGACTCAAGCCATTCCGTCAGCAGGGAAATCTGAGTCGAGCGGCCCGATCCGTCCATGCCTTCAATGACGATGAGGGAGCCGCCGAATTCCTCGTCGTTCACGCCGGGCAGAGGCAACCCATAATTGCGCGGGGAAGCGCCCGAGGGAGTGAGTCCTTTTTTCGAGGAGCCATTTTTCCGGCCCATTTTCGGGGGTGTCACAGGGCCCTCCGCGCGGACTTTTTGGGCGCGAATCGCGCCAAATCGATGCGCGCTTTCACCATCTGGCGCATCTGCTTTTGCAGCGAATTCACCGGCAGCGTCCCGTCCATCACCACGAACTTGTCGGATTCAATCATTTCGTCATATTGCGCCAGGATGCGTCCCTGGAAAATTCGGAAACTTTCCGCGCGATCCAGGGAAAGGTTCAAGTCCATGCCCGCCTCGTAATACTTCAGCTTCGGGCGTCCGCTCATGATTCGCTTGACGGCTACGTCGAGAGGCGCGCGGAAATAAAACGTAATGTCCGGAACCGGAGCGAACCGGTAGAGATTGCGCAGCCAGCGCGGGGAACAGTTTCGCGCCACGTCGCGCGCAAACGCCGTGTAGACGTAGCGATCCGCGAGGACGAGGTATCCGCTGTGGAGCAGCGGCAGGATCTGCCGTTCGCAGCGATCGGCAAAATCTGCTGCATGCAGCAGGGAGAACGTGGTGGGCGTCAGTAGCCGGCGCTGCTTTCCGCGGCGCGTGGCGGACTTGACGAGCGGCGAGGAGTTCCACTCCGTGAAGTGCAAGCGATAGCCGCCGATTTCCAGCCAGCGTTTCAATAAGTAGAGTTGCGTGCTTTTCCCGGAACCGTCGATGCCTTCCACGACGATCAGGGCCCCCGGGTATTTCCGGGAGGGCTCCAGCCGCAGGGAGGGGTCTTCCGGGATTTCCACAGGGCTGGTGGGCGGCTGCTCTACCGCTGACATTGGGCGCGAAGTCAAAACAGGGTCCCCCGACCGTCCATTATACGCACACTATGTAAAAGTTTGGTGACAACAAGATGAGTAGAGGATGAATGCGTGGGGGTAGGGAATGTTTTGGTGGCACTGCCACTCTTGGCTGTGCCGGGTTTTGTATGTCGTATGCCCAGGCTACCGCCAACGACGATCGCAAAAATCGCACAGCCAAGAGTGGCTGTGCTACTTATTGTCCCCAGATTTTCTCGCGCGAATCCTCGAACGGGTAGACGTGCACCATCCATCCGAAAATCACGGGGTAGAACGTGCCGCCCGCTTCGGTGCAGGCTTCCTTGGTGAGGATCGAACCTTGCAAGCCGAACTTCGCCCAGTCTGCGCCGAGGCGCTGGTCCTTCGGCGGGACGCAGAGTTTCGTGTGCAGGTGCCACTGCGCAACGCTGAGCGGGACGCGCTCGTTCAGTTGCTCTTCCGACACGCGCTTGGGCATGGTGTACATGGCGCCGATCAGGTCGTACCCGGTCTTTGTTTTTTTGTAGAGCAGGGAAGTGGGCCGCGTCGGATCGAAACTGAACGATTCGAGGAATCCGTTGTAATAGTTCGTGAAGTGATACTCGGACTGCGGAAGATTTGGCATGAAAATGCGGAAACCGTCGGCGAGCGCAACGTGGTAGTCCTTATACTTCTCGATGGACTCGCGCAATACGCCGGCGATCTCGTCGGCTTTGGCCCAATCCTGCGGCGTCGCCGTACGCAGCTTGGTCATGTACATGTGCGGGCCCATCTGGTGATGGTGCATGTGGCTCATCGCGTCCATGGCGCCGTGCTCGGTCTGCTGATCCTTTTCGTCCGCGCCCTGGCCCATCTTCATCCCGGGCATGTCGTGGTCCATGTCCATGCCGGGCATGCTATTGTCCATCCCCGGCATATTCTGATTCTGGCCGGAATCGTTGCCGGTCTTCTGCTGCTGATTCTGCGGCGCTGTCTGCCGCGCAACGAGGTTCGTTGCAGCCCCAGCAAGCGCGAGCGACACGATTGCGATAAGAGCGATAGGAAAGATCTTCCGAGTGTTCATAGTCTTGTTCTTCTCCACACTATTCTACGCACCAGAGCATAGGAAATATCAAGCGGCAGTTGATTTGTTCCACCCATGCAAATGGAAATAGCCAATGACGAGCGAGCCCATGAGTCGATTCGCAGAGAACCAGGACGCGGATTTGGGTGGGCGCTTTCTAGGGTTTCTTCAGCATTTCGTCCGTCTGCTGCTGGAGCCGGCGGGTCATCGCGTCCATATGCTGGCGCATGATCGGCATGAGAGCCGTCATGGTTTCTGCCGTAATGGCAGGCATTTCTCGCAGTAACTTTTGTCCCGTCGGCGAGGTATAAAAAGCGAGAAGGCCGTCCATATCGCCCTTCGTGAAATGCTTCTGGTACGTCGGCACCATGGCCTGCATCATCTCGTCAAAAGGCATATCCTTCATCATGTCGTCCATCATCTTGTTCGTTCGCGCTTCAAAATCCGGGGGAAGCTTGTCTTTGTCCTTCAGATACCGGTCGTGGGTCATCTGCTGCATGGATTTGAGCATGGCGTCCATCATTTTCCGCATCATTTCCTGGGAATGAACTGCCTGGAGGTATCTCTCGACATCCTCTTTCGAGGCCGGAGCGTTAGCGCCGGTATCTTGGGCCAGGCCGCTGCAGGCAAAGGAAAGAAAGAGAATAACGCCAATTAGGGCATGCTTCATGAACGACCTCCAATGATCCACAGAGAGTATAACTGCTTCATTCCTTTCATGAAGAAGTTCACCAAAGGCTTGTTGGCAATCTGTAAAGTCGAATGCGATGAACTGCGATTCATCCTGTTGCGGGCTGGATTTCGGAATTGTGCGGGAAGATTGACAATTTGTGGTGCCCACCGCCTTAGAAACTTTCGGGGAACTTGGCCCGGAGCGCTATTTCGATTCCAGTTTGTCTTTCGGTCCGATTCCGGCGGCTGCGAGAAGATCCCGCAGGGCCTCTTCTCCTGCCGCTCCGCGCTGCGTTGCAGCGATGTTTCCGTCCTTGTCGATCACGACGTAGATCGGATACTCAACGGCCTCATACATCGCGGCAAGATTCGTGTCGTCGGTGAGGATGATGCGTGTCTTGCGCGGATGCTGGTCGAGATACTTTTTAACCGTCTTCTTGGATTCGCCCACATTGATCGTCAGAACGAGCAGCCCTTTGTCGCCGTATTCCTGATTGATCTTGTCCACAAACGGCGCTTCCGTAAAGCAGTACGGGCACCAAGTGGTCCAGAACTCCAGCAAGACGACTTTGCCCTTGGTGGTTTCGTTTGTGAACTTCTCGCCGTCCATCGTCTTGGCGTTAAATCTGGGGGCGCGCTCCTTGGCCTGCGGCCCTGCATACGCGCACAGAGCGGCGAGAAGCAGGGCGCAGGGAACTGCTGCCAGGAGGGCCATCTTTCGCGAGGTCATGACCGAACTTTATATTGAATATCTTCGTGTGTCAATTACTTCATGGGTATAGTGGCCGGCTTAGAATTAGGAATGAGTCTAGCCGTTTTGGGCTTGAACTTGCGTCGACAACGCCCCCTTCCATCTTGCTGACGAGCACTACCACGATGTCGCCGCGGAACTGCCGGTCTGAACTAAGGGTGAATACCGGACTCAGAATTGACTGGGGGCCGAGGCCAAGATCTTACGAAACCGTTGCGCGTCAATTGCCACAGGATCGTGTAGCCATTCGGCAGGGTGAGCTTCAGCATCGTCAATTTGTGGTCCTGGTCGTAACCGCTCTCATAGAGCAGCTTCTCGCCGTCCGCCAGAGTCTGCGACAGAATTTCTCCCAAGTACCCGTATGTGTTCACGAGCAGCGGGCGATGGCGCGCGTCTCGGACAGCGGTCAGGCGATTGGCGGGATCGTATTCGTAAAACTCTTCGGCGTTTTGGGAGTCACGCATGTGCACCAGCCTGCCAGCCGAATCGTAATCGTACTGAATCGCATGCCCCGAGCTTTCCTTTCCAGAGGTGATCCGATGGGCTGAGTCATAGGTGAATTCGATGGATTCTCCCTCCGGCGCGCGCACTTCTTGCAGATCGCTCGCTTGGTTCCGCCGAATCGAAAAGGTTTGACCGGACGCCGAACGTATGCCGATCAGGGCGCCCTGCTGCCATGTTCTCTCCGGCCCACTCGATGGAAATTTGTATGTCCAGCCGTCTCTGGTTACGAGGTCCCACCCGTTGCCATTCCATGCCAGAGAGGAGAGGCTGAACTGGCCTCCCAGGGAGCTAGCCGCGCGATATTCGGCGTTCGCAAAGCCTGTGCCCAAAGAAGTTCTGGCAAAATGGACTCTTTCTCCGCCCGCCAAAATTAGTTCGATCCAGGAAAACGTCTGCGAATCACCCACCAGGAAAATATCAAAAGAGTCCGTTGCGCCGATCCCAAAGGGGCGCGAACGGTCATCCTGCGGCCGATACTTGCGCAGGAATGGAAAAGAAGGCTGTCCCTTGAATGAGAAATCCGCGCGCGACATCACAAACAGCGGAACCCCGGTATACGTTTCGAATCTTTCGAATCGGCCATCCCCTTGCACATCGTTTACACAACGCAGCCGCCAGGCTTGCTTTCCATTCGGGCCCTGGAGGATCGTCACGCAGGGCGCTCCGAGGGACTCAAAGCCGGCATTGCCATCCTGGCCGCCGAACGACTCGCCTATCCTATCCACCTCTGAAGCCGTGTACGCATCAATGGACAACGCACTCGTGACGTCCGAACTGCGGTCGAGCGGAAAGTGCAGTAGAGCCAGATTCCTGGTTATCATCTTGCGCATTCGAATGGCGAACACCTCCGGATTGGCGCCCGCGTACCAGGGCATTTCGTGGAATCGCGCCGTGGAGACGATGCTAAAGCGGCCGCTATAAAAATTGGTTCCATATCTCAAATTGAGGGATTGGTAGTTCAAGTCCCGGCTGGTAATCCCTAACATCACGGAATCCATGTCTTCGGCCATTTCTGGCTGATTCTCCGCCATGGACAAAAGAGCTTTCTCGGCAATCACTTGTTTCGCTCCGGCATTCATGTCTTCGGGTCCCAAATGTTGGGTTGGGAGCAACTCCACATCCATGCCGAGTAGCGCCTTGTAGTACGCAGGAAGGTTCTTCAAATCAGACGCGGCAGCGTCATCCAGCGGCAAAAGATAGACGCGGCCCGTGGCCGGGTAGCGAAAATTCTCGCGTTGCGTGGGTGGTGTTAAATCGATCTTTCTCGACTCGACGCCGGTTTGCAATACTTCGCGTTCGATGTCCCAATCGCTACCGAGACGATTGGCCACCACGTAGAGTGTGCCCTTTCCTTTTGGGCCACTGACAGGGGCCGCCAGAATCGCATAACCCGAGGCGAAAGAATCGT
Source organism: uncultured Acidobacteriota bacterium (assembly GCA_963768275.1). Lineage (GTDB taxonomy): Bacteria > Acidobacteriota > Terriglobia > Acidiferrales > UBA7541 > Palsa-360. Next base: position 44,164 of record CAVYHH010000021.1, on the reverse strand, counting down.
CGACAGTGCCCCGGACTCCTAGCCCAGCTCTTATCGGTTCCCCGAGCGCCGCTTTCGCCTCTGCCGAGTGGGACACAAGTTTCAATGCCGTCGCGAGAGCAGCGCTCGCTCGCAGTCGATGGTCATACAGGTAGAGCAAGGCAAGCCCTGCAAGAACAACAATGACTGCAATTGCCGGGCCGGCGCGATTTCCCGAAAGCTCTGCTCTCGGTAGAGCCGACTGCCCCTGTAGCTGTGATTCAGGATCGGAAACTGGCGCTGTCATGATCTCTGTGTTGAATACGGCTTCGGAAAGAAGCGGCATCACTTTGAGTGCTTCAAAAAAGAAGCCGCCGAGGCTCAGTGCCAGGCCGAAGATAGCCATCCCTATGGGAACATAGGATCGTGCAATGTTCATATCGGCCACTCTGGACTCGATGAGTACGAGAAACCCGAACCAGACCAACATGAAGGCTAGAGAAAAGGGGTGCATATACATGAATACATTCACGCGCGACCCCGTCGGCGTGGGATTGATCTTTCCCCGGATCATGGGGAGGAACGAATTGCGGTATTGAATATTCCGGCGGATTCGGAAAGTGAGATTCTCAACCGAACCGAGAAAAGGAGAACTCGAAGCCTGCGGACGTTTCCAGGAGGTTGTCAAAGTTCCCCAAAAATTCGGCGCAGGGCTTACGACGCGGCGAATTCGCTCCGCCACCACCTCTGGCTGCGCGGGTACACTTAGCTGGAAGGAGTAAAAGGGCATAGCGCTTCTCTATTCTAGCGTTACCCTCGCACGTGATATATTCCATTTGTTCAATGATGATCAATCAACAAAGACCAAAAACAGCATTGGGGCGGCGAGTTCGAGGCTGGTGAACCCTATATTGAGCAAAATCACCGTATCCGGAAATGCCGGAATAGCGTCTAACCAGTAGACGCCATGAATACCTCCAACAACGAGGGCGGGACGCGCTCGGCGAGCTGGATAAGGATTGCCGCGGTTCTGATCGTCACCAGCGTATTTTTCGCGCCGGGAGCACAGGGTCAAACTCCACAGCCCGCGCGTGTTCCCGATGCCTTGCATCAACTGAATGATTCCGTCGAAGCCCTGGTTCAGCGCGTCTCGCCTAGCGTCGTTCAAATCCTAGTTTCCGGATACAGCTCCACCGAGGACACGGGCCAGGGGCAGATGAGCGTGGTGATCGGCAAACAGCGGACGATTGGCTCGGGAGTGATTGTGGATCCCGAAGGCTATATCGTGACCAACGCGCACGTCGTGAAAGGCGCGGAGAAGATCGAAGTGGTCGTGCCTCCGCCTGCTGTTGCTGAGAACGCGCCTGACACGCTTTCGCCAAACCGCGAACAGACTTACGACGCGCGGATTGTCGGCGTTGCGCGGCAGCTCGATCTCGCCGTGATCAAGATTGAGGCGCACAAATTGTCCGCGATCCCCATCCGCAAGGCTGTCCTGCCAAAACAGGGCGAAATGGTCTTCGCGTTCGGAAGCCCGGAGGGGTTGCGGAACAGCGTGACGATGGGCGTCGTGAGCGCCGTTGCACGGCAGCCTGATCCCGATAGCCCTCTTGTTTACGTTCAAACAGATACGCCCATCAATCCGGGCAACAGCGGTGGCCCGCTGGTGGACGCGGATGGCGAACTTGTCGGAATTAACACCTTCATTTTGTCAAGCTCGGGCGGCAATCAAGGTCTAGGCTTTGCCATTCCGGCGGGCGTTGTGGCCTATGCCTATCCCCAACTCGTGAAGTATGGCCACATCCACGAACCTGAAATCGGAGCCATCCTTCAAACCATCACGCCGGAATTGGCTGCCGGACTGCACTTGCCACGAGATTACGGCGTAATAGTCTCCGATGTCGTTCCCGGAGGACCTGCGGAGCAAGCGGGCCTGAAAATTCAGGACATCATTGTCAGAGTTGACGGGATACGAACTGGAAGTCTTCCCCTGTTCAGTCAGAGCCTGTATATGCACGGGAGCGGCGAGCATGCCAAGCTCGAAGTCCTTCGGGGCCCGGACCGCCTGCAATTGGATGTTTCCCTCGCCGAGCGGCCCCACAAAGTGGACAGTCTGGCGGATTCGGTCGACCCGGTAAAAAATCTGGTTTCGCATCTCGGCATTCTTGGGATTGAGCTCAATCCTGATCTGGCCCACTCCTTGCCCGACCTGCGAATTCCCAGCGGAATCATCGTCGCGGCCAAGACGTCGGGTGCGGGGATAGGAGAGGTTCCTCTGCAAACCGGGGACGTGATCCACGGGTTGAACGGTACTACTGTTACGAGTTTGGCCGATTTGCGCGAAGGTTTGGCAAAGTTGGCGCCGGGTGACGCGGTTGTCCTCCTGATTGAGCGATACGGACAACTCATCTACGTCTCATTTGTGATGTAGAAAATAATCCTGTGATGCAGGAAATTCGCCACGGCCTCGGACAGCACGCCAACTCCTTGCTTCTCTTCACCGATCTGATGACAACCTGACAAAAAACCGGTCCCGCTTGTGGAGCGGGACCGGAGATAATGCAACCTGAAACGACCTTGATTCACGATCTAGAACGCGCCTTCAGGCGCCTGTCGTATTACTCTAGCTCGTCGCCTCTTTGTGCTTGCCGATTGCTTCTCGACCTGCGGCCACAGCCTCGCTGACCTGAAGCTGACCCCGGTCCATGACCTCCCTTACGTGCACACGAGACTTCCGAACTTTTTCGTTGGTGGTATCGACCGCATTCAAGAACTTGCCAGCAATCCATTTTCGAGTCTCTTCCCCCGATTTTGGAGCCAGGAAGATGCTAAACGCGGCCCCGATTCCCAGTCCGGCGGCCAAATACCCAAACGTCGATGCCCGGCAGCCGGTTTGACTCGTTACATTGGGACGTTCACCTTGGGTGTTCATAAGTCCCCTTTCGTAGGTGAAACATTATTTACAAAATAAGTATAACCTTTTGGGAATTGTTCGATGTGATGGCTGACATTCTGCGCGGTGATGGGAATCACCTAGTTCTATCTCGGGAGGCGTTAATTGCTCCCGGGGCAATCTGCCGATCAAGCTTGTCTAGATTGGGCAGGGCGCTTCTGTATTCATCCTTCATTCCCAAATAGGCAGTTGCAGCTATGCCGCCGGGTCTCTTTGGCGCGTGGCTTTAACACCCTTTAGAATCCCAAATCCTACGAGTACGATCGTGCCCACGACAATCCAGTGCCCGGGCATATGCAACAGGATGGCGCCATAGATCAGGCCGCCGATGAGAATTGCGAATCCAATCGCGTACAGTCCGAAAGACATGTTATTTCCTTTCCCCTCTGCCAGTCTCTAGCCGCTCTGCGACGCCTGTTGCGCTTGAATAAGGCCGTCTCCGCGGCTCGCGATCAACGAAGGCAAACTATTAGTGTGTAAATTCCCAGGGTCGTTCCTAACGGGATGTTGGGCAGCGAGAGGAATCCCGCGATCAGGCAGAGCGTGCGTCCCGATCGTTGGCCGCTGAGCAGAGCCAATCCTGCCGAAAGTCCGAGCAGGCCGCAGACAGCCGATAGAACCACCGCCACCGCATACAGGAAGTGGAAAACACCCATCAAAGTAAAGGGGTCAGCCACTCGATTAAGCAGTGCCCCAAACATCAGGGTCGCTGTACCAGCAAAGATAACCAGAAAAACCGCCATCGCGAGGCGGATCAATCCGTAAATCACCCAACAAATTCCCAGCGGTCGAGTGTGATCGCCAAGGCCTGGAGCAACTAAATCATTTGAGGTCACGAAAATCTCCTGTCGGCAGCCATTCGTTGAGAGGTCTGATGGGCAGTAACGAGACGATACGCCTCGAAAGCAAACGCATCACCCAAGGCATCGTCATCACCTCCTGAGGAAATGGAGGGCAACCAGAACCACGCCAATGACGAGCAGAAGGTGAATAAAAGAGCTCGCCAGTCGATATGCAACAAATCCAACCCCCCAAAGAACAATCAGAACTGCCGCGACGATAAGCAACATGATGTACGTACCCTTTCTGGTGAATCCTTTGATGCGGCCGATCCCAGGAGCAGGCTAAGCCCTCAATCGTGTAAAACAACCGTCAGCAGGGACTTATTGACTTTGATTCTGCCGTTGTATTCGATAAAGCCGAGCTTTCTAAATTTATTCATGAAAAAGTTCACGCGAGAACGAGTCGTACCAACCATTTTCGAAAGCGTCTCCTGGGAAACGTTTGGAAGCACGCGGTTTGGATGATCTTGTTTCCCATAGCGGGCGAGCAAGAGCAGCGTGCGCGCCAAGCGCTTCTCACTCGAGTTGAAAAGCTGATCGACTAAGTCTTCTTCGACACGGATATTGTGGGCCAACATGTAGCCAATAAAATGGTCGGATAATTTGTGCTCGTCATGAAGCACGCGCAGCATTTCGTTCTTGGCAATGACTAGAATTGTGGATGGAGTGATCGCCGTGGCCGTGCCCATCCGGACGGACTGTCCCGCCATACACCCCTCGCCAAAAAAATCGCTCGGACCAAACATCGCCACCACAATTTCGCGGCCCGACTCATTCACAACGGAAAGTCTAACGCCGCCTTTTTGGATGTACATGACGCTGTTCGCAGCGTCGCCTTGAGAAAAGATCGACTCCGATCTCCGAAATTCGACAACTTTTCTCGCCACCCCCGCGGTATCGAGAAAGTGTTGCGGGTCGAAAGAATTCTTCTTTTTGGATTCCTGTATATTCATGTTTGCACGGAGACCCTACGCCTTCGAGTTTGTTTAACTGCCGCACCTACCTTACAAGGAGCTGATTCGCGATACTGTGCAAAATGGAACAATCAACATTCAGCGGATTGCCGGTACGCGCCGAATCGCAATTTTTACAAAAAGCGCTGATCAGGCTTGCGCCAGCCAAGAATCTCCAGTACGCTGACTGTGTTGTCAGCGGAGTCTCCCCACCTCACCCGCTATTCGTTGCTCCGGTTGCAGTTCAATTTCAAGCGATGGAAGGATGGCGCATGACGCGCAAGAGCACTTTGGCGAGCCTTGTTGTGGCGGTAGCGCTGAGTTTAGCGTTAACCGCTTGCAAGGATACGAAGACCCTGCAAGAGAACGAACAATTGAAGGCCCAGGTGGCGGACCTTCAGAAACAGAACGGCGAAATGGGAAATAATCTCGAAACGGTGACGGCTGCCCGCGACGCGTTGACGCAGGAAAACGAGTCGCTCAAGGCGCAGATCAAGGCCATGAAACCGAAGACGTCCAAAAAGAAAGCTTCGAGCCGTAAGCGTCGCCGGGGTTAGGCATGTCGGAGTCCGGCGGTTTTGGAACCTGCGGATGAATTGGAATATGCGAATCGGTTTCTATCTCAACTTCAGAAAAGGGAGGCAAGGATCATGAAAACGTTCGAGGTGCAATTTCGCTATCGCGATCGGAATGAGGAAACCGTGGAATCGACGGTGAACGTGGATGCGTCGAGTCTTCCCGGAGGCGTTGCCAAGGCCACTCGGGAGTTCGTCAAAGGCTTGGACCGGAAACAGAGATTCGACATGAACAAGAATGGACTCGAAATTGTGGCCAAGTCCACCGGCACGGCAACCGAGGCGAAGGCAAAGTCATCCGCGGAAGCCGCTGGCTGAGAAGCCGGCAGATCCGCCAAAAGATAACGAATCACATCTGGCGCGAACCGTAAAGGTTGAACCCGGGAACGCCAATCTCCCGATTGGCGGGCCTTGCATGACGCCATTCAGGAGAATGGTGTTCCCGGGCGAAGCCCCGAACCGCTGAAACTGTCCCGACTTCAAATTATCAGAGTTGCAAAAAGTTTCTTGACTAGAGAAGGCCCCGGACGTACGGTCCACCTGAACTTTTGTCGCGGACCGTAAAATTGCGCCCGACTTCTAAGGCAGGGCCATGCGAGATGGAAAGGAATAGCAAATGAAACGAGATCCCGCTTTCGCCGAGAAACAAGTTCTCGATCCTCATTCGCAGGAGCGGTCTTATTCGCGCCGAAAAATTCTTGCAATGTTGTCCGCGGTTGGCGCAGGGATGGCTGTGTCCCCGCGCTCTTTCGCTCAAAAGGTTGGGAACGGGCCTCGCATCATTGACACCCACCATCACATTTATCCGCCCAAACATACAGCCAATAACCTGAAGCGAATTGTGGATGACGCCCCGGCTGTCCCTAGCTCCCTTTATACAAATTGGACGCCGCGCTATTCCCTCGACCAGATGGATCAGAATGGCGTCGCCACTGCAATCGCTTCGATCTCAAGTCCGGGCGTTTGGTTTGGAAATAATGAAGAAGGGCGCAGGAATGCGCGAGACGTCAACGAGTATGGCGCGCAACTCGTCAAGGATTATCCCGGGCGTTTCGGAATGTGGGGCGCCATTCCGTTGCCGGACACGGAGGGAAGTCTTCGCGAAATCGAACACGTGTTTGACGTGCTGAAGCTGGATGGGATCGGCCTGTTGTCAAGCTACGACCATGGGAAATTGCTCGGCCATCCCAACTATGCGCCCGTCATGGATGAACTGAATCGCCGCAAGGCCGTCGTTTTCGTCCACCCCACGGTGTCCTGCTGCGGTGACCCCATTCCTCGCGTGAATATCACGTCGATCGAGTTTCCCACCGATACGACCCGAACGATCACGGACCTCGTGTACAGCGGAACGCTCCTGCGCTGCCCGGACATTCGATTCATATTTTCGCACGGAGGAGGAACGATTCTGATGCTGCTGTCACGCCTCGCCGGGGGGGCCCTGACGCCGGAAGAGCGCACAGCTACGATTCCCAATGGATTCGAGCATGAATTGCAAAAACTCTACTACGATATCGCCAGCGTCGCGGTCAATCCCACGGCCATGTTGGCGTTGTTCAATGTGATTCCCAAGGAGCATATTTTGTTTGGATCGGATATTCCGTTTTGGACCATCGAAAAAATCGCAACGGCGATGAACAAATTCGATATTTCTGCCAGCGATCTCCGCAAAATCCAGCGAGAGAACGCGCTGCAGCTAGTCCCGCGTTTCAAGGGCTGAAGAAGGGAAGTAAGAAACAGAATTGAAGAATCAAGCTTCTTGTCTCTGGAAGTACGCCCTGGAGCCACACACAAATGATCATTGCTGCCGGTGGCGGATGTCCCTCGTCAAGAGCCGTGCTTCAATCTTCGGTCTTTATTTACTTGCGCGCTCGATTGAATTAGTGAGGTAGAAATACCCTACCCTGTTATTCGTAGGCGTGGCGAACCAAATGCGCCCCTGAGCGTCAAGGAAAAATTCCCGCATCATGGCTTCGGAATGCGGGAATGGATATTCGATCACTTTTCCCGTATTCGGATCCAGGCGTCCAATCAAATCTTGATCCGTGGAGGCGTACCAAATCCCATTATCCTTCCCGACGATAATCGCGTAGGGCGTCGCGGCCGGGCCGGGCAATGGGTACTCCTTGAACGTTTCCGTCTTCGGATCGAATCGCCCGATTTTGTTTCCCGTGCGTTCGCCGAACCATACGATCCCATCGGAATCGATCGCCAGCCTTTGCGGCGTGCCCTGCGTCGGCGGCGACCACTGCGTCACTTTTTCCGTCTTCGCGTCGATCCTGCCGATTTTTCCGTCTTTCTTCAGCACGCAAAACCACACGTTGCCGTCTTTATCGAAGGTGATGCCGTAGGACGACGGCACTTCCATGAAGTGCGTGTACTTGCCGGTCTCCTGATCGTATTTGCTGAGCGGACTGCCGGAAGACCACAGATTTCCTTTCGCATCCACTCGCACCGTATGTTTGTCCGCCCGCTCGCCGGGCACGACGACAGAGTCTTGAAATTCCGCAATCTTTCCCGTTGCCGGATCCAATTTCGCCAGTTTGTCCAGCGCAAACTCGGTGAAATAGACCATGCCATCGGGCCCGCGCACGACCGAATGAACCCCCGCGGTCTCCTCAAAAGGCAATGGGAATCGAGTGAGTTCGCCGGTCTTGGGATTGAGTCTCGCGACTTCGTTTCCTCTGCCATAATACGGAATCCAGAAATTTCCGTCCTTGTCCGGAGAGGCGCTCCAGGGCAGGCCTTTGGAACCGGACACGTCATACTCGACGTAGACGATATTCATGGCGTCGTCACTGAACGGCCGCACGGTCGCTTGATAAGCCGGAAGTTCCGCCGGACTTCGCGGGACGGTTGAGTCTTCGCCAAACACTGTATTTAAATACGAGATGACCTGGTTCGCCTTTTCGTCATTAAATCTCTCGGACAATTGAAAAGCCATGGCGTCCCGCATGTAGTTGACGCGGTCGCGCCAGCCATCCTCGTCGCGGCGAACGGCAGCCATCCTGGTTTGAAATCCGTGGCAGACAAAACAGTTGGTCGAAAGGACGTCTTTTCCTTTTCCATCCGGCATGAGCTGCTTGCCTTGATAGAGATTCAGGTCGCTCCAACGCACTGTCCCTTGTTTCAGCGCAAATTCAAAAGAAATATTCTGGTCCGCGGCAAGGCTCACAGCGCTGTGCGGTTCCGTGGTGAAGCCAACCGCTCGCACGCGCACCTGATACTCCCCGGCCGGCAAGTTCTCCACCCGGTAGCGCCCCTGCTTGTCCGATAACACGCTGACGCTTATTTTCGTCTTCGCATTGACGGCCTGAACGAACGCTCCTTCAAACGGCGCGCCGTCCGGCCCCTTCACCGTGCCCGTGACGGTCGCAGCGAAAGCGGAGGAAGCAAAAAAGACTGCAAAACTCGCAAAAGCCGCAAGCTTGCTGATGGATCGCATGGACTCTCCTTACTCAGCGATAGATAACCGGACCCAGGTTCACGGTTAATTAGCGACTATACACATGACTCCAGCCCTATTCAATGAGTTAGGCGAAAGTGGCAAGTGGCCGTGTAAGCCCAAGACATTCACATTCTTTAAATCATAAAACCTTCTAATTGCGGGAATTAAACTTGACGCTTCGAATTACGCGGTGATATACGCATTCCATATCGGCACGTGGGTGGCGTGCCTGGAACCAGCAACCCGAGCAGGTCCTGGCAATTGAAATAGCGCTTGATCCGGCAAACTTCGATAGTAGGGGGGCGTATGAATTTCTTCCGCTTAAAGACGTGTGTTTGTTTCCGTGTATTGATGGTGGGGGCTTGCGCGTTTCTGGTGAGTCTCCCGATGTTCTCACAAGGCAGCGCGGGCCGCATCCTTGGATCGGTCACCGACCAAAGCGGCGGCGTTCTTGCCGGCGCCACAGTGACGGTGTTGGATGTGCAGCGCGGCATCCCCCGTACACTGATCACGGATCAGTCTGGAGAATATGTAGCACCCAGCTTGCTTCCTGGCGCCTACACAGTCCGAGCTGAGTTCAAGGGCTTCAAGACCATTGAGCGGCAAAAGATCGTCCTGGAAGTGAACCAGGACATTCGCGTCGATTTGGCTCTTGAGCCTGGCGAGCAGACACAGACGATCACCGTCACCGAAGAGCTTCCGCTCGTCGAAACCACCAACGCCACACTTGGCGGCACCCTCAGTAATGAAACGATCAATGATCTGCCCATGATGGGCCGCAGCTATCAAAACCTCCTAACGTTGCGCCCGGGAATGATGATCTATCCCGGCGGCGGAGGTTGGACCATGAGCACCAACGGCAGCCGCCCGGAGGAAAACCAGTTCATCCTGGACGGCTTGACCAATGACAACCCTTTGCAGGGCCTGACCATCATAAACGGTCCAGGCGTGGCGGGCGATGCGGCCACGATCATGCCGATTGACGCGATCCAAGAAGTGAGAATCGAGGAAAATCCAAAGGCCGAATATGGTGGAAAACCCGGCGCGGTCGTCAATGTTGGAATCAAGTCCGGGACTAACAGCATTCATGGCACGGCTTACGCTTTCGGACGAGACAGCGCTCTGGACGCGCGCAATTATTTCGACGTCACATCTCTGCCCAAACGGGCAGTGGCCCTTGAGCAGTATGGCGCGACGGTCGGCGGACCCATCAAGAAGGACAAGCTGTTCTATTTCCTGGGCTATGAAGCCGAAAGCTACAGCGTTGGAAATCTGTTTTTTGCATCGGTCCCCGAAGATGTTTCACAAGTGCCTGGCGCAGGTGCGCCCGATACAGCGAACAGTCTCGTGGACGCTCTCCAAAGTCTAGTAGCAGGCGGAGCGACGGTCGGAAATGGCATAAGCCAGCTCAGCCTGACCCTCACTGGCTGTCCTACTCCCTTGCCCGCGTTGGGGTCCCCCCTATGGACAAACGGCTCGTATAAGTGTACGGGGGGCCTGTACCCAACCAATGATGGATCCTCGCCGAGCATTCCACAGGGTTTTCCGAGCGTATTCAGATCCGACAACGGCGTGATGAAGATCGATTACCACATCAATGACCACAACACAGTCAATGGCATGTATTTTCAAAGTGCGGGTCTAATCACAGCCGAAGACGTTGTCTACCTTGAACCGCAGTGGCTGTCCGTACAACAAAATCGGCCTCGCGTGGCAGGAGCCGAGTGGACCTGGAACCCGAATTCGCAATGGGTGAATTCGGCTCGCTTCGGTTTCGTACGCATGAACCGGATGAGCCAACAGGTCGATTCCAGCGTGCCGGCGTCTACCTACGGTATCTTCACCGGCGTGACGACCACCGGTTCACTGCCGATTATCCGGGTTTCGGGTTTCAATGCACTTGGAGGCAGTCCCGGCTGGCCCTACCGGTTCGGACCAGACACCGTTTATCAATTCGTGGATTATGTTTCGTATCTGCACGGCAATCATGCCTTCAAATTCGGCGGAGATTTCCGGAGGAACCTCGCCGACCCGTCTCAGTTTGGCGCGGCCAAGGGTGCGATCAATTTCAGGGGCGGCAGTGCACTCGTAAATATGCTCGCTGGAATCCCAACCACCGCGACGATTCAGTCGGGGAACCCGGCGCGAGAGCTGAGTCAATGGGCGTATGCATTTTCGATCCAGGACGATTGGCGCGTTTTGCCAAAATTGACGGTCAATCTCGGGCTGCGTTATGACTATGCCTCTCCCATGGGAGAAGCGCACAATCTCTTAGGCGGCTTCGATCCCAACCTTGGCATGGTGCAGGTGGGCCAACAAATCAAGTCGCTCTACAACCCCGATCATAAGAATTTCGCGCCGCGATTGGGCATTGCTTGGGATCTTTCGGGCAAGGGAACTACCGTAATTCGGGCCGGCGGCGGCATCATTTTCAATACGTTGCTACCGATGCAAACATTTACAGGTTTGGCTGGGAACGCGGTCAACGTGAGTGGTGGCGTCGCAACGATCCCCACGGGAGCCGCAATTGTCGTGAATGGCGTGTCCACGCCTGGAACCGGTACGATTGCCGTCTCGAATGTCGCGATTCCTGGCGGCGGTGGCTCGACCCTGGCATCCAACTGGCAGAATAACAGTTCCAGCGTGCCTATTTTCTCCGGAGCCAACACAGTCGAGTGTAGCGACGGCAGTGACGGCGGGTCACCTTGCTCCCTCGCGGTTATCGACCACAACTTCCGTACCCCTTACGTCACCAATTGGACTCTCGGCGTCCAGCACGCCGTTACAAATGATCTCTCCATGGACGTTTCCTACGTGGGAAGCCATGGATCAAGGTTGAACGGCATCAGGGACATCAATCAACCGGATCCGGTTACGGGGCTTGGGCCATTCGCCGCAAAGTTTCCTTACCTGGGATCTATCCTCGTTCTGTCAAACCTCTATAGATCCAATTACAATGGTCTGCAAGCCACTTTGCAACAACGGACTGCGCACGGCCTCTCTTTCCTTGCCTCCTATACGTACTCTCATTCTCTGGATGATGATTCCTACAATATCGGCCAATTTCTTCCTCAGGACAGCAACAATCCGGCCCTTGAATACGCGAGCAGTGACTTCGACATAAAACATCGCTTCACATTTTCGGTCACTTACGCGATTCCGGGAATGAAATCGCCAGGACAGCTTCTCCAGGGCTGGGAGCTCAATTCCGTTGTAACTCTTCAGACCGGCCAGCCGTGGTACGGCAACGATCAGTCCAACAACCTCAGTAATACGGGCGAGAATACGGATCGCTGGGATTTTTTTGGCAATCCTGGGGATTTTAAATCCGGCAACTCCTCCATTCCCTATTGCACCGGCTTCACAGTAATACCGGGGGCTGGCGGGAGCCCAAACACGCTGGACCCAACCGGTGTCATCACATGTACGCAAACCCTGGGAGCAAGCGGTTCATCCGTCACGCTCTCGAACTCTCCACTTTCGTCTTCGAAGCTCGGGCAAATGTGCGCGGCAAAAGCCCCTGATTTTTACACGCTTGGAATAGATGCTGCCCAGAACGGCGTGAACGCTGGTTGCTACGTGCAAGGCAACTCCGTCCTGGTTCCCCCCGCCCTCGGTACCTTCGGCACGTCTGGCCGGAACATCTGGCGCGACGGCGGTCTCCGCAATTGGGATTTGTCTGTAACCAAATCATTCAAGTTCCAGGAGCGGCTCACTGCACAGTTCCGGGCGGAGTTCTTCAACGTTCTCAACCATCCAAACTTTACAAATCCATACGGGGCGTCGAGTGGCTTCGGAATAGGGAATGAAGGTGATCCTTCCGTGACAAATTTGTTCGGCTGCGGATGCGCAACCTCCGACCAAGCTGCTGGCAACCCGGTGCTCGGTTCGGGCGGCAATCGGGCCGTACAGTTGGGGTTGAAGTTGCTTTTCTAAATGACGTAACTAAGACTTGAGTGTCACGGCCCGCGCGCGCACGCTTGATATCGACGTGATGTGTGGCTGCATGCCTGACCGTTGTTCCATGATCGGACGCGTCAGCAATTTCCATTGTTGACAGAATCTCACCAAGAGTCGAACATAATGGACGATAAATGAATTGAGAATTGCTCCAGGTCCATTGTGGTCCGAGCAATTCTTGAATTGAGCTTTACACCAGCGGCCTTACCCCGGCCTATTTGGCATCCAGCATCGGTTTTTTCTTGGGATCGTTGGAAGCCAATGACCTCCTTCCTCCGCTTGATCTACTGAATATTGCTATCGAATGCTTTCCAGATTTTGAATCTCGGGAGGGCAGGCTCGTTCACGGTCGCGAAGACGTGAAGGCTTGAAATGTCCCAGGTCCTAAATTCAGATTGCGCGAGGACTATCTATGAAATCCATCCGTACATTTAACGTCCGGCCGTCACTTCCTTTGCCTTTGCAACCGCTGGTGCGCCTTGCTTACAACTTGCGCTGGAGCTGGGACCACGCGGAAATCGATCTGTTCCGCAGGCTTGACCGGGACCTTTGGGAGGCGTGCAATCGCAATCCAGTCCTGGTCCTGGGAAGCGTTCAACAATCCGTCCTTGAAGCCGCGGCGAAGGACGATTCCTTCCTGGCGCATATGAAGGGGGTCGTCGATAAACTGGATTCCTACATTTCGGGAGAAGGGTCCTGGTACCGGCGAAATCACGGCAAGGAAGACGACATGATTGTGGCCTATTTTTCCGCCGAGTTCGGAATTACCGAGTGCCTTTCCATTTTTGCCGGCGGACTGGGCGTGCTGGCCGGCGATCATCTGAAAGCTTCCAGCGATCTGGGCCTTCCGCTCGTGGGTGTCGGGCTTCTCTACCAGCAAGGGTATTTCCGGCAATATCTCAATGCCGCCGGCTGGCAGCAGGAAGCATTTGAAGACAATGACTTCCACACGTGGCCGATTGAGCTCATTCCAAACGTGAAAGTGTCGATCGACCTGCCGGATGGAAAAGCGGAGGCGCAGGTCTGGCACGTGAATGTCGGCAGGATCCAGCTTTTTTTGCTGGACGCGAATCTGCCGTCCAACCGGCCCGAACATCGCAGGATTACCGCGCAACTCTATGGCGGGGATTTGGAAATGCGTATGCGGCAGGAAATTCTACTGGGGATCGGCGGATATCGAGCCCTGGAAGCACTCGGCATGAAGCCGACCGTGTATCACATGAACGAAGGCCATTCCGCTTTTCTCGGCATCGAACGCGTTCTCCGGCTGATGGAAACCGGGAAACTAACTTTTTCCGAAGCGCGCGTCCTGGCTTCGGCAAGCCTGGTCTTCACGACGCATACGCCGGTCGCGGCCGGGCACGACTACTACCAATCGTCTTTGATGGACCGCTATTTCTCTGAATTCATGAAGCGGCTGGGGATCAGCCGGTCCGAGTTCTTAGGCCTCGGCCGCCAGGATCCGGCCAACGAGTCCGAGGATTTTTGCATGACGGTTCTCGCCCTGCGCCTCGCCTCTCATAGCAATGGCGTGAGCAAGCTGCACGGCGCCGTGTCGCGGCAGATGTGGAATCGCGTTTGGAAAGATGTCCCCGAGCTGGAAGTTCCCATCGGTCACGTCACCAACGGCGTTCACTTCCGAAGCTGGGTTTCTCTCGAAATGAATCAGCTATACGACCGCTATCTCGGTCCCAAATGGCGGGAAGAGCCCGCCGACGCAAAACTCTGGCAACGCACCGAATCCATTCCAGCCGGGGAATTGTGGAGAACGCACGAGAGGCGCAGGGAGCGCCTGGTGGGCTACGCGCGGCGCAGGCTGCGCGCTCAACTGCTTTCTCGCGGCGCTCCCAAGTCGGCTGTCGAGTATGCCGATGAGGTTCTCAGTCCGGATGCGTTGACGATCGGTTTTGGCCGCAGATTCGCTTCCTACAAGAGGGCCACGCTTTTGTTGCGCGATCCCGATCGCCTGGCGCGGATCTTGAATGATCCGGACCGGCCGGTTCAGATCCTCTATGCAGGGAAAGCTCATCCGCAGGACGACGCGGGAAAGCAATTGATCCAGACCATCATCAATCTCGCGGAGCGCCCGGAATTTCGCCGAAAGCTGGTATTCCTGGAAAACTACGATGTGGCCGCCGCCCGCTACATGGTCCAGGGATGCGATATCTGGCTCAATACGCCGCTGCGCCCTCTGGAAGCGAGCGGCACGAGCGGAATGAAAGCGCTCGCCAACGGGGTCCTCAACGTCAGCACGCTGGACGGTTGGTGGGACGAAGCCTGGCAGATTGGTAAGGACAGCGGGGGAGACGTCGGCTGGGCCATTGGCAGCGGTGAGAGTTACTCGGATCCCTACCAGCAGGATCAAAGCGAGGCGGAAGCTCTATATGAACTCCTGGAGCATGAAATTGTTCCCACATTTTACGATCGGCGCTCGGACGGCCTGCCGCGCAAATGGATTGCGCTCATGAAAAACTCGTTAATAAAGCTTTGTCCTGAGTTCAACATGCAGCGGATGGCGATGCAATACGCCGACGATTCCTATGTGACGGCTCACCGGCGATTCCGGAATTTAAGCGCGGCCAACGCGGCACGGGCAAAAGAGGTCGCGGCCTGGATGAGAAAAGTTGAAACCGAATGGCCGCGATTGAGTGTAGAATCGGTTGGCGAAGGCGTTTCTGAAATTCGTCTCGGCGAAGAGGTTCTCGTGTCGGCAAAGGTGACGCTGAACTCGCTCTCCCCGGAGGATGTAGCCGTCCAGGTTCTGACCGGCCTTGTCGACGCGGAAGGCAACCTCAAAGATCCTATAGTGATTCCCATGCGGCTTTCGGAACGGGATGCCGCGGGTACCTATCTGTTTCAGGCTGTTATTCAACCTTCCGCAAGAAGCGGGTTGCACGGCTACGCGATCCGCCTGTTGCCAAATCACGCGGATTCCATCAGTCCGTTTCTGCCGGGCCTGATCAAGTGGGCGCTGGCGTCGTCGCCCGTTGCTGAATTGCAAGCTCGCTAGTCTTCAGCAGTCTCCCAGCCGAGCTGGCTTCCATGTCGAAGCGTTTAATCAGTGCGTAACTTTCAGCGCATAGGGTCACATGGAAGCCCGGAAAAGGAGATTCAAATGGCCGTCACACATATGCCCGGTAACGTCAAAGTCGTCACATCGGAAAATCCCCTTTCGCACGAAGAGCAGGCCAGGATGGACGCCTACTGGCGCGCGGCGAATTATCTTTCCGTCGGGCAGATCTACCTGCTCGCGAATCCGCTCTTGCGCGAGCCGCTCAAAATCGATCACATCAAGCCGCGCTTGCTGGGCCACTGGGGCACGACGCCGGGTCTGAATTTCATTTACGTGCACATGAACCGAGTAATCAAGAAATTCGATTTGAACGCCATCTATGTCGCCGGGCCCGGCCACGGCGGCCCGGGACTTGTCGCGAACACGTATCTCGAAGGCACCTACAGCGAATTCTACCCCAACATCCAGCAGTCCGCAGAAGGCATGCAGCGCCTCTTTAAGCAATTCTCCTTTCCCGGCGGGATTCCGAGCCACGTGGCGCCGGAGACGCCCGGCTCGATCCACGAGGGCGGGGAGCTGGGCTACTCCATCGCCCATGCCAACGGCGCGGCGTTTGATAACCCTGACTTGTTGGTCTGCTGCGTCGTGGGCGATGGGGAAGCGGAAACGGGAGCGCTTGCCGCGAGCTGGCATTCGAACAAATTCCTGAACCCCGCGCGCGACGGCGCGGTTCTGCCCATCCTGCACTTGAACGGCTACAAAATCGCGAACCCCACCGTCCTCGGCCGGATGTCCGACGGCGAGCTTGCCCAACTCTTCGCCGGTTATGGATACGATCCGTATTTCGTCGAGGGCCGCGAACCCGACGTCATGCACCAGCTCATGGCAGGGACGCTCGACACTGTGATTGCGGGAATACGCGCCATCCAGCACAGGGCCAGGCTTCAGGGCGTCAATGAGCGGCCCCTATGGCCGATGATCATTCTTCGCACGCCCAAGGGTTGGACGGGGCCGAAAGTCGTGGACGGAAAACCAGTCGAGGACACTTGGCGCGCGCACCAGGTGCCGCTCGCCGAACTCGCCACGAAGCCGGACCACCTGCGGCTATTGGAAGAATGGATGAAGAGCTACCGTGCGGAGGAGTTGTTCGACCACAGCGGAAAGCTGATTCCGGAGCTGGCCGAGCTGGCCCCCAAAGGGACTCGCAGAATGGGCGCCAATCCCCATGCCAATGGCGGCCTGCTTCTGAAAGATCTGGTGATGCCCGACTTTCGTGACTATTCCGTGCAAGTCGTCAAGCCGGGAACCGGGAATGCGGAAGCGACGAGAGAACTCGGAAAATTCCTGCGCGACGTCATGCGATTGAACAAGGAGGCAAAAAACTTTCGCGTGTTCGGCCCGGACGAGACCGCCTCGAACCGGCTCGACGCGATCTATGAGGCGACCGACAAGGTACTTATGGAGCCTTTGCTACCAACGGACGAGCATCTTTCCTGCGAGGGCCGGGTCATGGAGGTGCTGAGCGAACACATGTGCCAGGGCTGGCTCGAAGGATACCTGCTCACCGGACGGCACGGCTTCTTTTCGTGCTATGAAGCGTTCATTCACATCGTGGATTCCATGTTCAACCAGCATGCCAAATGGCTCAAAGTCACGAATGGAATTTCATGGCGGCGCCCGATTGCTTCACTAACTTATTTGCTCACCTCGCACGTGTGGCGGCAGGATCACAACGGCTTCACGCATCAGGATCCGGGTTTCATCGATCTGGTCGTGAATAAGAAAGCCGACATCGTCCGCGTCTACTTGCCTCCCGATGCGAACTCGCTTCTCTCCGTCGCGGATCATTGCCTGCGCAGCCGGCATTACGTCAATGTGATCGTGGCCGGGAAACAGCCCGCTCTGCAATATCTGAATATGCAGTCCGCCATCCAGCACTGCACGGCCGGAATCGGCATCTGGGACTGGGCCAGCAACGACCAGGGAGCGGAGCCGGACGTTGTCATGGCGTGCGCGGGGGATGTTCCCACGCTCGAAGCTCTGGCGGCAGTAGACTTGCTGCGCCAGCATTTTCCCGACTTGCGCATTCGCTTCGTCAACGTGGTGGACTTGATGACCCTGCAACCTCCGAGTGAACATCCGCACGGCCTGCCGGACGCGGAGTTCGATTCGATGTTCACGATCGACAAACCCATCATTTTTGCTTTTCACGGATACCCGTGGCTCGTCCACCGCCTCACTTATCGCCGCAAGAATCACGACAATCTCCATGTGCGCGGATACAAGGAGGAGGGAACGACGACCACTCCCTTCGATATGACTGTCTTGAACGACCTGGATCGTTTCCACCTGGCCGGGGATGTGGTGGACCGCGTGCCCCGCCTGCAGCGCGTCGGCGCGCACTTCAAGCAGTTCCTCCGCGACAAGCTGACCGACCACAAGCAATACATCGTGGAAGTGGGTGATGACATGCCCGAGATCAAGAATTGGAAGTGGCCGTATTAGGTTTGAGTAGCACAGACTTCAGTCTGTGGGGGTTAGTCCTAGCAAGGACCAAAATCCACAGACTGACGTCTGTGCTACTAAACGCCTGGAAAAGGTGCCATGAACATTCTCGTCCTCAATGCCGGCAGCTCCAGCTTGAAATTTCAAATCATCGCCACGGACCTCGCCCGAATCCGCAAGGATAAGGACGTCCGCGTGCTGCGCGGCGAGGTCGAGCGAATCGGCGCCGAAGCGGTCGTCACCGTGCAAAAAGGCGATGGCCCCAAGCAGAAGCTCACCGAATCCCTGAAGAATATTTCCGGGGCGCTCGATTTCGTCATTCGCTGGGCGGCCTCGCCGGACTCCGGCATTTCGGAAATCCAGAGCATGGCCGACATCCATGCGGTCGGGCATCGCGTGGTGCACGGCGGCGAATCTTTTACGGATTCCGTTCTGATCACAGACGAAGTGATGTCGGGAATCGAGAATTGCATCGATCTCGCGCCCTTGCACAATCCGACGAATCTTCGGGGAATTCGCGCGATGCGTGATTTGCTGGGCCCGAAGGTTCCGCAAGTCGCGGTATTCGATACGGCGTTTCACCACTCCCTGGCGGAGCGCTCCTATTTGTACGCGATTCCGTACCATCTTTATCTTCGCTACCGGATTCGCCGCTACGGCTTCCATGGCATCTCCCACCGGTACATGGCATACCGCTATCGCACGATTCGCAGCCTGTCGCGGGAACAAACCAACATTGTGAGCTTGCACCTCGGGAACGGATGTTCGGCCGCGGCTATTCGCGGCGGGCGATCCGTTGACACCTCCATGGGCATGACGCCGCTCGAAGGATTGGTAATGGGAACGCGATCCGGCGACGTCGATCCGGCCGTCCTGGGCTTCATCGCCGCCAAGGAAGGCATCTCCCTGCACGAAGTGGAGACGATGCTGAACAAGCAGTCCGGCCTGCTCGGAATTTCCGGGCTCACGCACGATATGCGGGTCCTGCAAGACGAAGTGCAGTCAGCACGACGACCGCCGCGCGAAACTGGCCATCGATATTTTCTGCTACCGCGTGAGGAAGTACATCGGCGCATTCCTCGCGGCCATGGGCGGCGCGGATGCCGTCGTGTTCACAGGCGGGATCGGCGAAAATTCTCCTGAGGTCAGAGCGAAGATTTGCGAAGGGCTTGAATGGGCAGGATTATCGTTGGACGGCGAAAAGAACCAGAAAACAATCGGCGCGGAAGGCATGATCAGCCGCGACGATTCTCGCCTGGCCGCCTACGTCATTCCCACCGATGAGGAATTGTTGATCGCTCGAGACACAGCTCGCTGCGTACTGGGCGAGCCGAGCCCGCAATAAGGCATTATCCAACTCTTTTTTTCAACGGTCAGTCAAAACTTTCCGTTTGATCCCGAAGAATGCGCTCCAATTCAAACGGAAATTCATTCCTGCGAAATGCCGGCGTGCCGTGGCAGTCCTGCCCGCGGCGCAATGTGGGCAGCCACCAGCATCCGTTCTCCACCGGGAAAGTATAGAAAATGGAGACCTCCGACCCGATGAGATCGGCGGCGAGTTGCCTTCGTTGTTCCGGGGAAACCGTGGAATCGAGAAGAATAAGATTGAATGCGCCTTTCCTCACATATTCCGGCGTGACGGTTTGCGGCGCCGCGAAAGACAATTCGCTTCGGAACTTTCCAAGTGACCTTAGAACCAATGTTCCCCAGGAGCCATTCCGGCCAACCAGTAAAACGTTCGGAGACGATACGGCGGTCGCGACATTCGACTGCGAAGTAACAGAGGAATCTGTTTCGAATGGACTGGACACATACTCGATCGCGGGTGCTACCTGTGGTCGGCTCGACATGCAACCCTCCCTAGTCGCGCCGGGAGAGGGGCTTACTGTGGAAAAGCTTACAGCGCGGCAAATCCAAGTTACACGCCCACAAAGTGGTAGTCAAGGCGAAGAATGGAAGAATTTCCGAATTTCTTACGTGTAACTAGCCCGCTCTCACGGTTTGGAGGGGAGGGCAACATGGGGAGCCGCAGTCCCCGGGGCATCTTGCGGAGAGAGATTGACCAGTTCGTTTTCTTCCAGTGCGTCCGGGGGATTGACGACAATGCGGTCCGAGAGATCGATTCCTTGAAGCACTTCCAAGGTATTGCCAAAGTCCCGCCCGATCGTGAGTTTCTTAAGAACGATTCGGTTATCAGGGCCGACGACGGCGGCCATCGTTCCATCCGGCCGGAACAGAAGCGCGTTAACGGGCAGGGAGAGCCGCTGGCCGGTAACCTTGACGTCAAAATGCACTTCCGCGTATGACCCTGGCAAGAGGGTTCCAGAAGGGTTCGGGACGTCCACTTCCGTCAGGAGGGTTCGAGTGTTGGGATCGATGGAGTTTGCGGTACGAACGACCTGCCCGCAGAAACTCCGCTGCGCGAGTTCCGTTAGCGAAAGGCAGGCCTTCAGGCCAAGATGGATGGATGGAGAATACGACTGCGGCACTGCCACATAGACGCGCATTGGGTCGATCTGCGCCAAATCGAACATCTCCTTGGTGGCCGTCCCTCCATTTCCGGCATTGATGAGCGTGCCGGGATCGACATTGCGCTGCGTGATGATCCCCTTAAAGGGAGCATACACATGTTTGAAAGATTCCATCTCTTCCAGGCGCTTGACGTTGGCATCGGCCGATTGCGCCATGGCGCGCCTGGCGGCGAGGTCGCCGTTGGCATTGTCGAGGTCCTGTCGTGAAACGGAATCAGACTTGATCAGGTCCTGGTAACGCGTGGCCGTGAGAGTCGACAAACTGAGATTGGCCTGCGCCGTCACCAGATCGGCGCGGGCCTGGGCCAGTTGCTGGTCAATCTCCGGCGTATCGATATCGGCAAGAATTTCGCCCTTCTCAACGTGGCTGCCGATGTCCTTGTACCACTTCTTCAGATAACCGTTGGTCCGAGCATAAATGGGAGACTCGACTTCCGGTTTGAGGGTTCCTGGGAGAACCATATCGGAATCGGCATTGATGGGCGTCGCGTGAATCACCGAGACGTACGGAATCGCCATCTGTTCCGTTTGTTGCGCGAGCGCCTTGTGTTCCGCCGTGCGTTGCGAGACTGCATAGATTCCCAAGACCAAAAAAATAATAAATAGAATGAGAAACCAACGGAGCAGCGCGCCCGGCCCTTTGCCAGAGCCGCCAGGCTCTTCCTTAAATTTTGATGGTTCCTGCAGCTCAACCGGGTTCTGTGGCATTCCCTATTTGCTCCCTGAATTCATGACTCCACTAAGAGATTCCGAGGTCCGCGGCGCCCACGCGCTGGCCCGGACGATGGTGTTTGTGCACCAAAGAAAATACACACGGCACGAAATACAAAGTCGCGAAAGTGGCGACGACCAGCCCGCCAATCACAGCCCGGCCCAGCGGAGCGTTCTGCTCCCCGCCTTCCCCGAGACCCAGCGACAGGGGAACCATTCCGATGATCATGGCAAAAGCGGTCATCAGCACGGGGCGAATACGCACGTAACCCGCCTGGACCGCCGCCTGCGTTGAATTCAGCCCCTCGTTCAAACGTTCGCGCGCGAAAGACACCACCAGAATGCTATTGGCCGTGGCAACTCCCATGCACATGATCATGCCGGTCAAGGACGGCACGTTCAATGTGGTGTGCGTGAGTAATAAAATCCAGATGATCCCCGCCAGGGCTCCGGGCAGCGCCGTAATGATGATAAAGGGATCGATCCAGGATTGAAAGTTCACGACGATCAGCAGATAGACCAGAACGATGGCCACGGCTACACCGGCGCTCAGCCCGGCGAAGGACGACGTCATCGTTTCCACTTGCCCGCGGCGAACAAGTTGCGTGCCGCGAGGGAGCTTGCCTTGGAAGTCCGCCAGCACTTTCTGGATATCCGCATCCACGCCGCCCAAATCGCGCCCCTCCACGGAGGCATAGACGTTCAACATGCCCTGGCTATCATACTCGCTAAGCAAGGCCGGCTCGGTGTTTACGCTCAATCCCGCCATATTCCCGAGGATCTGCGGGGTCTTGGTCTGGGAGGAGGAAATCGGAATGTTCTCGAGCGATTGCATGGTATCGATCTTGTACTGCGGGGCCTGCACGGCGACGTTGTATTCATAACCGTTTGCCGGGTTGACCCAGAACGATGGACTGACCGTGGAGCTTGAGCTTAGTGTGAGGAGGACACTATTTGCCACGTCTTGCGGGCCCAGGCCCACGGACTGAACGCGGGTACGGTCGACGTTCAGGAAGATCGCGGGAAAGGAGCGCAATTGTTGCACGTGCACGTCTACCGCGCCGGGAATGTGCTGGATGCGGTTAGTGATCTGCTGCGCCAGCAGGAAGTTGGCTTTCTGGTCCGGGCCAATCAACTGAATGTCGATTGGCGCGGGCACGCCGAAATTCAGGATCTGGCTGATCATATCCGCCGGCTGGAAAAAGAATTCCGTGCCGGGGAACTCTGCGGCCAATCGCTGCCGCAACTCGTCAATGTAATACTTGGTTTGCTGTTTGCGGTCGGGCTTGAGACCAATCAGAATTTCCGCATCCGACTCGCCAATGACGCCTGAGTTGCTGTAGGCCGTGTTGACCGTGCTGTTGTATAAGCCGATGTTGTCCAGGATGTTCCCGAGGTCCTCCGCGGGAATAACCCGCCGGATCAGATTGTCCACGCCGTCAGCCTCCCGCGCGGTTTCTTCAACCCGCTGTCCCGCTCGGGCGCGCATGTGGAGACGAATCAGCCCGGCGTCCACGGACGGAAAGAAGTCCCGGCCCAGCACGGGAATCAGCGCCATCGAGGCCACGCAGAAAAAGAGAAACAGTCCCACAAAAAGCCAGGACCGCTCCAGGCAGAAGGACAGCGATGCGCGATAGCCTGCTCGCATGCGGTCAAACCCTCGCGCGAATCCCCGCTGCGCTCGCGAGAAGATATCGTTTCCGGTGGCGTATTCCTCCCCATGATGTCCCTTGAGAAGGTACATGGCCATCGTCGGCACGAGCGTCCGCGAAAAGAAGTACGATGCCAGCATGGCGAAAACCACGGCTTCGGCAAGCGGGACGAACAGGAATTTCGCCACGCCCGTGAGGAAAAACATCGGTACGAACACGATGCAGATGCACAGCGTCGAAACCAAGGCGGGGATGGCGATTTCCTGCGACCCGTCCAGGATCGCGCGGACCGTGTCCTTCCCCTGCGCCAGGTTTCTCTCGATATTCTCGATGGCCACGGTGGCGTCGTCCACGAGAATACCAACCGCGAGCGCCAGTCCGCCGAGCGTCATCAGATTGATCGTTTCGTGCAGCGCGCTCAGCATCGTAATGGAGACCAGAATCGAAAGCGGGATCGAGATGGCGATAATCAACGTGCTGCGCCAGCTGCCCAGGAACAGAAGAATCATCAACGCGGTCAGGCAGGCGGCAACCACCCCTTCGCGGACGACTCCCTGAATGGCCGCCCTCACGAAAATGGATTGATCGAACAGGGGTGTGATCACCGTTTGCGGCGGCAAGAGGTTCTTGATTTGCGGCAACTTGGAGTAGACCTGCGACACGACGCTGAGGGTTGAAGTATCGCCAGTCTTGTAGATCGCCAGGATCACGCCGCGCTGGCCGTCCATGCGCGCGATGTTGATCTGCGGCGAAAAGCCGTCGCTGACGTAGGCGACGTCCTTGATGTAGATCGTCGCGCCGTTCGTTGTCTTGATAGGAATATTATTCAGCGCGGCAAGGGTGTCCGGTGATCCGTTCATCTCCACATTGAATTCGGTCGAACCCATCTTGACCGTGCCGGAGGGCAAGACCAGGTTCTGTGTGGAGACGGCAGTGATGACGTCTGTGGGCGACAGTCCTTTCGATTGCAGGGCCGGAATATCGATGTTCACGGAAACTTGGCGCTGTTTTCCGCCAAAGGGCCAGGGAATTGCCGCCCCGGCCACCGTGGATAGTTGATTGCGGACGAGGTTTGCGCCGAAGTCGAACAATTCTTGCTCGGACAGACCCTGGCCCCTCATCCCCAATTGCAAGACCGGTACGCTCGATGCCGAATAGGTGATGATGAGTGGAGGGGAGATACCTGGAGGCAACTGCCGGATCATCGTTTGGGAAATGGCGGTGATCTGCGTGACCGCCACATGAACGTCCGCCCCGGGTTGAAAGAATACCTTGATGATCGCGCGTCCTGCCACGGTCTGGGACTCGCTGTGCTCGATGTTGTCCACCACCGTGGTCATGAAGCGCTCGTACGGCGAGACAACGCGGTCCTCCATCAGTTGCGGGGACAATCCGGCGTAATTCCAGCAGATGCTCACCACGGGGATGTCGATGTTCGGAAAAACGTCGGTGGGAGTGCGAATCAATACGATCGGCGTCATCAGCACGATGACGAGCGCGGCGACGATAAACGTGTAAGGCCGCGTCAGCGCTATCCGAACGATCCACATCCGTCTGCCCTCGATGGTCCCAGGAATCTTACCGCGATTGAATTCGCAAGCGGAGCTCCAACATACTACTTTTCCAGGAACTGTGCTTATTGGATGCCCAAATCTTCCGGCCCGTTACATAAGTTATAAGGTGAATTGACGGGAGAGGCTTGCCCGGCAAGCCATCCGCGCGCGAGAACTGGCCAGCGTTTTCCAAAAAGGGCGATTGCCTTCGATGACCATGCATCACGGACTGAGGATACTCGGATAAGGAGCGAAATTCGTGACTGGCATCACAACAAGTTGCGCGGTTTATCACGAGGGAGAAAATAGAAGGATTGAAATTATTTTTGCAATGCTGCTATAGTGTTTTGCGCGGGCGACGAGCGGAAGGAATACATCATAAATGGCATTTTAGAAGTACTCGTATCACAGCCCGACGGAATAACAATATGGTAAAGGCAATGCCGCTGGGTCGTATCCCCCCTTCATTGGTCGAGGGCGCTGTTTCCCGCATTAAATTGAGGCTGGGTTTGCGGCCGGCAGAGAGGCGCTAAGACCGTCCAGACTGTACACCTCGGAGTGTCCCCCCGAGGGCGGCATGTATGGCACAAATCTTTCATCGCAGCACGAACACGATCTCTCGCGTCAGCATTTACGGCGCGGTGATCCTGATTGCAATCCTGGGATACGCCGTAAACGTCGTAAACCAAACCTCGTACGTAACCGAGGTCCACAACGCGCGCCCGCAACCTGTTCCATTCAGCCACAAGCATCACGTCGGCGAACTTGGTCTAGATTGCCGCTATTGCCATAGCTCGGTGGAAGATTCCTCCTCGGCGGGAATGCCTGCGACGCAAACCTGCATGGCATGCCATTCGCAAATCTGGACCAGCGCGGCCATCCTCGAACCGGTGCGCGCGAGCTACCGCGATTCCACGCCGATCGTCTGGACGCGCGTCAACGCGCTTCCGGACTTCGTCTATTTCAATCACAGCATTCACGTCGCGAAGGGCGTCGGCTGCACGACCTGCCACGGGCCCATCGCGGAAATGAACATCACCTGGCGCGAACAGAGTCTCTACATGCGGTGGTGCCTGGAATGTCACAACGCCCCGGAAAAATATTTGCGCCCCAGGTCCGAGGTGTTCAACGCGTTTTACAAGCCTCCCGCGGACCAGGGAGCTTTGGGCAACCGGCTTATGAGCGAATACAAAGTGCGGAAGCTTACGGATTGCACGACCTGTCACCGATAGATTGAGGGATCAGCGAATTCATGAGCATCGATCGAAAAAACTCCGGGCAGCCCGATGTGGACATTTCCGCATTGCGCAAGGCCTCGCGCGGCGGTGAAACGCCCCGGTTTTGGCGCGGGCTCGATGAGCTTGCCGACACGCCGGAATTCCGGAACCACAAGGAAAACGAGTTTCCGCATGGGGCAAACGATCCCGACGCGAAACTCGACCGGCGAGACCTTCTGAAAGTGATGGCGGCCTCCGCCGCGTTTGCCGGGTTGTCCGGTTGCACGAAGCTTCCCACGCAAAAGATTGTTCCGTACGTACGCCAGCCGGAGGAAATCATTCCGGGCAAGCCGCTCTTCTATGCGACCGCGGTGACGCTCGGCGGCGTGGCGACCGGTGTCCTGGTCGAGAGCCACATGGCGCGGCCCACGAAAATCGAGGGAAACCCCGATCACCCCGGCAGCCTGGGCGCGACGGACGCTTTTTCGCAGGCTTCGGTTCTGAGTCTCTACGATCCGGATCGCTCGCAAGCGGAAATTCACGATGGACGCATCGGAAGCTGGGCGGAGTTTCAGGACGAGTTATCCACCGCGCTCGCGGCGGAAAAGGGAAACAGCGGGTCCGGCGTAAGGCTCTTGACGCCGACGATCACTTCGCCGACGCTCGGGGATCAAATCAACACGTTCTTGAAGGCGTATCCGTCCGCGAAGTGGGTGCAGTACGAATCGGTGACTCGCGACAATGTCCGCGAAGGCGCGAAACTCGCATTCGGCGAATACGTGAACACGGTTTACCGCGTGGACCAGGCGGATGTAATTGTCACGCTCGATTCGGATTTTCTGACCAGCGGACCGGGATGCCTTCGCTATGCGAGGGAATTCGCGAGGAAGCGCCGCATAGAGGGCCCCGAATCGAAAATGAATCGCCTGTACGCCATTGAATGCACGCCGACGAATACTGGGGCGATGGCCGATCACCGAATGAGGATGGCCGCCTCCTATATCGACGGATTTGCGCACGACCTGGCGAGAGAACTCGGACTGATTGTGGGGGATGTTGTCTTTAGCCCTCCCCCTAATCGTGAACAATATGCTTGGATTCAGGCGCTGGCTCGTGACCTCAAGAGGCATGCAGGCGCCTCATTAGTCGTAGCTGGAGATCAGCAGCCGCCAACCCTACACGCGCTTGCGCATGCCATGAATCAAGCCCTGGGCAACTTCGATAGGACTGTTTATTTCACGGAGCCACTAGAAGTTTCTCTTGTAAACCAATGGGATTCCATCGGCCAGTTGGCGGCGGACATTCGCGCGGGAAGCGTGACCACGTTGCTGGTCGTGGGCAGCAATCCTGTGTATGACGCGCCCGCCGATCTGGGCTTCAAGGAAATTCTCCCAAAGGTGCCTTTCACCGTTCGGCTCGGACTCTACGAAGATGAGACGTCGGCGCTCTGCCATTGGCACATTCCGCAAGCACACGAACTCGAATCTTGGGGTGATGCACGCGGATATGACGGCACTGCGACTGTGATTCAACCGCTGATTGCGCCCCTTTACGGCGGAAAGTCTGAAGTCGATTTCCTGGCTGGGCTCAATGGGCAATCCTCAAAACCGAGTCACGATTTCGTGCATGATTATTGGCAGGCGCAGCGCTCCAACATTGACCGCTTCGATGCGTTTTGGGAGAAAACGCTCAGGGACGGCGTCGTCGCCGATACGACTTACCAGCCGAAACAGGTTTCTCTTAAGCCAGATCTCGGGACCGACACAACGGCCTACGGTCCGAAAGCCCTCGAAATCGTTTTCCGTCCGGATCACACGATCTATGACGGTCGCTTCGCAAACAACGGCTGGCTGCAGGAATTGCCGAAGCCGCTGACCATGCTCACCTGGGATTCGGTGGCAATGCTGAGTCCGAAAACGGCCGAGCGACTGGGCATCAAGAGTGAGGATGCTGTTGAACTAAAATATCAGGGGCGAACTATCGTTGCCCCCGCATGGGTCGCGCCGGGCCATGCGGATGAAAGTGTGACGGTATTTCTCGGGTACGGCCGCACGCGGGCCGGGCGCGTCGGAACGGGCGCTGGATTCGACGCAGGCTGGATACGTCCTCTCGCGACGCCGTGGATCGGGAAGGGTCTTGAAATTCGCAAGACGGGCGAGCGGTGGGCGCTGGCAACGACGCAGACGCAAAGCACTATGGAAGGGCGCGAGCCGATCCGCATCGCAACGCTGGACGAATACCAAAAAAATCCGAAGTTCGCGCAAGCCGATGTGGACGAGAATCCTCTCTCGCTTTATCCCCCGGTGAAATATGAGGGCAATCAGTGGGGCATGGCCATCGACTTGAATGCCTGCACCGGTTGCGGCGGCTGCGTCGTCGCCTGCCAGGCGGAAAACAACATCGCTGTCGTTGGGAAGAAAGAAGTGGCGATCGGACGCCATATGCACTGGATCCGAATCGATCGCTATTACGAAGGCGGCGTGGACGATCCCGCCACGTATCACGAGCCCGTGCTTTGCATGCACTGCGAGAATGCGCCCTGCGAAGTTGTCTGCCCGGTGGCCGCGACGGTGCACAGTTCGGAAGGCCTGAACGAAATGGTGTACAACCGCTGCGTCGGAACGCGCTACTGCTCCAACAATTGCCCCTACAAGGTCCGCCGGTTCAACTTCTACCTTTATTCGGATTGGGATACGCCCAGCCTGTTCGGGATGCGCAATCCCAATGTGAGCGTGCGCAGCCGCGGCGTGATGGAAAAATGCTCCTACTGCGTGCAACGAATTAACGCAGTGAAAATTGAAGCGGAGGAGCAGGACCGCCCGATCCGGGACGGCGAAATTGTCACCGCTTGCCAGCAGTCTTGCCCGTCGGAAGCCATCGTATTTGGAAACATCAACGATCCGAATAGCAGGGTATCTAAACTCAAAGCGAACAACCGCAACTACAAATTACTGGAAGAGTTGAACACGCGGCCCAGAACGACGTATCTCGCGAAGTTGCGCAATCCGAATCCGGAGATCGAAAAGACGCCGGCCGTTTAGAGCGGAATGGAACATGGCAGATAGCCCAAGCGACAGACTAGCGGAACAAATGGCGAACGTGCCGATCCTCGGCCCGGGTTATAACTACGCCTCCGTTACGGACAAAATCAGCGCGATTGTCCTGGCCCGGCGCACGCCGAAGTGGTGGATCATCGGTTTTCTGATCTCGTTTGCGCTGGTCATGCTTCTGATGGTGTCGGTCACCTATCTCCTTGTCGCCGGCGTGGGGATTTGGGGCATTCAGATCCCTATTGCATGGGGCTTTGCCATCATTAACTTTGTCTGGTGGATCGGGATCGGCCATGCCGGCACGCTGATATCCGCGATCCTGCTCTTGTTGCGGCAGCAATGGCGCACCTCGATCAACCGGTTTGCGGAAGCGATGACCCTCTTCGCCGTTTCCTGCGCGGGAATATTTCCGCTGATCCACATGGGCCGCCCGTGGCTCGGTTACTGGCTCTTCCCGTATCCCGACACGATGAAGATGTGGCCCAATTTCCGGAGCCCGCTGGTTTGGGACGCGTTTGCGGTTTCGACCTATGCGACGGTGTCGCTCTTGTTCTGGTTCATCGGTTTGATTCCGGACCTTGCGACGCTTCGCGACCGGGCTAGGAATCGCGCCGCGAAATTGATTTATGGTCTGCTCGCGATGGGATGGCGCGGCTCGGCGGTTCATTGGGAGAGGCACGAAACGGCCTCCTTACTGCTGGCTGGCCTCGCGACGCCCCTGGTCCTCTCCGTGCACACGATCGTGAGTTTTGACTTTGCCTTCGCGATCGTTCCCGGATGGCACGCGACGATTTTTCCTCCTTACTTCGTCGCGGGCGCGATTTATGCGGGATTTGCCATGGTGCTTACGCTTTCGATCCCCATACGGAAACTCTTTCGCCTGGAAGATTTCATCACCATGCGCCACCTCGACAATATGGGCAAGGTGCTCCTAGCGACCGGCCTGATCGTTGGCTATGGATACATGATGGAGGCGTTTTCCGCCTTCTATAGCGGCAATCAATACGAACGCTTCATGATCTTGAACCGCATGACGGGGCCCTACGCGCCGATGTACTGGATGTTGATCGCCTGCAACATCGTGACGCCTCAATTCCTGTGGTTCCGAAAAGTCCGTGCGAAAGTGGGCGCGCTGTTCGCCATCGCCATGGTTGTGAACGTGGGCATGTGGCTGGAGCGGTTTGTGATTGTGGTGACCAGCTTGCACCGCGATTTCCTGCCGTCGTCCTGGGGCATTTACTACCCAACCCGGTGGGACATTTTTACGTTTGTCGGAACCATCGGCCTCTTTCTGTTCCTGGTGTTTCTCTTCCTCCGCTACTTGCCGCTGATCTCTATTTTTGAAATGCGCACATTGGTGGCGAGCGAGGAAGAGAAGAAGGCGGCCAACTGATGCGCGTTGCGGGATTTTATTTTTCGACCACGGCAATGATGCAATGAAGCCAGAGGAATCCATCTACGGATTGATGGCGGAGTTCGCCACTCCCGAGCAATTGCTCGAGGCGGCCCGCCATACACACGAAGCGGGATATCGCCGCGTTGACGCCTTCGCGCCGTTTCCGATCGAAGGCCTGGCGCATGCGGTCGGGTTTCACCGCACGCGGCTGCCCCTCGTGGTTATGATTGCCGGGATGATCGGCGGGTGCGCGGGATTTTATCTCCAGTACTACGCCGCGGTGGTGAGCTATCCCGTCAACGTTGGCGGCAGGCCGATGAATAGCTGGCCGGCATTTATCCCGGTCACATTTGAAATGACCGTCTTGTTCGCCGCCGCCGCCGCTGTGTTCGGCATGCTGGCGATGAACGGATTGCCGACGCCCTATCATCCGGTCTTCAACGTGCCTCGGTTCGCGCTGGCTTCGCGGGACCGCTTCTTTTTGTGCATCAAGGCGCGCGATCCGATGTTTGACGTGGAGCTAACCCGTAAATTCATGCTGAGTCTCAACCCGCGCGAGGTGACCGAGATTGAACCGTAGCGTGCGCTCACGGAAACCGTACGCGGGCGGTTGGATGCTGGCCGCTCTGGCGCTGCTATTCGTGTGCGCCGGATGCCGCCTCGATATGCACGTGCAGCCGCGCTACAACCCGTACGATCCGACCGACTTTTTTGGAGACGGCCAATCCGCGCGCCTGCCCGTCGCGGGGACGATTCCTCGCGGTGAACTGACGCTTGGCCCGCAGGAATTGCTTTACACAGGGAAAGTGAACGGCCAGCCGTCGGAAGTCTTTCCGTATCCCGTGACCCAGGAAATCGTGGAACGCGGCCGCGAGCGCTACAACGTTTTCTGCTCTCCCTGCCACGGATTTGCCGGTGACGGCGACGGCATGATCGTGCAGCGCGGATTCCGCCATCCGCCTTCGTTTCACGAGGACCGCATGCGCACGGCGCCCGCGGGACATTACTTCGACGTGATCACGAACGGGCTCGGCGTCATGTACCCGTATGGATACCGCGTGCCGCCACGCGACCGCTGGGCCATCATCGCGTACATACGGGCGCTGCAGTTTAGCCGGCAAGTGCCGATCGGCGACGTGCCGGACGCGGAACGGGCAAAATTGACGGGCCAATCGAAATGAGCGAAACCGGAGAAACAACGTTGAAACTCGAACGGCTGCCAATGCAGCTGGTCGTCGCGGGCGCCGTGCTGCTGGCGATATGCCTCGCGGGCGCCGTTGCGAACAAGGCGGAATTTTTCCGCTCGTACCTGATTGCGTTCCTGTTCTGGATTGGCGTCACGCTCGGCTCCCTGGCGCTCTTGATGGTGCAGCACCTGACGGGAGGGAGGTGGGCGCTCGTCATTCGGCGCATTCTCGAAGCGGGCAGCCGCACGCTTCCGCTCATGGCCGTCGCGGCCCTGCCGATTCTAGCGGGAATGAAAACGCTTTACAGTTGGTCCCGCCCCGGCCAGACCGATCCGGTCGTCCTGGCGAAGCAGTCCTATCTCAATCCCGAATTCTTCACTGCCCGCATGGTTTTTTATTTTGCGATCTGGTTCACACTTGCGTATTTCCTGAACAAGTGGTCCAGACAGGAGGATGCCGGCGAGGCGGGGCTCGCGGTTTGGATGCGCATGGAAGGATTGAGCGGGATTGGGTTGGTGATCTACGGATTTACCGTCACGTTTGCGAGCGTCGATTGGGTGATGTCGCTCGAGCCCCAATGGTACTCCACGATTTATGGGCTGCTCTTCATGGTGTCTCAGGCTCTTGCGGCTCTGGCATTCGCCATCACCATCCTGATCTGGCTTTCCGACCGGAAACCTCTTTCACAGGTCGTGAAACCTGCGCAGTTTCAGGATCTGGGCAGCTTCCTGCTGACGTTTGTGATGCTGTGGGCGTATTTGGAATTCTCGCAATTTCTGATCATCTGGGGCGGAAATCTTTCCGATGAAATTCCCTGGTACCTTCGCAGGATGGAAGGCGTTTGGGGAAACGTCGGCCTGCTTTTGGTCATCTTGAGTTTTTTCTTCCCGTTTTTTCTGTTGCTGTTCCGCCATGTGAAAAGAAGAACTCGTTCGCTGCTGATTGTAGCTTTATTGGTTCTCATGATGCGCCTCCTGGATATGTATTGGATGGTTTTGCCGGCGTTTGGCGGCGGGAATGTGCGTCTCACCTGGATGGACGTGGCGCTCCCGTTCGGCATGGGAGGAATCTGGTTCGCGTACTTCCTCTGGCAGTTGCAGCGCATGCCGATTTTGCCGGTCCACGATCCGCGCATGGAAGAAATGGCCGGAGAGGTGGTGGAACATGGATAAAACACACAACGTTCCTGCAACCACGCCTGGTTACGAAACGCACGACGCGGACGCGGGCGGGGTATTTAAATTTCTGGTGGCCTTGGGCATCGTGCTGGTGGTCGCGGCTTTAGCGTGCTGGGGATTGTTCCGCTATTTTTCTTCGCACGATGTGAATCAGTCGGCTTCCGAATCTCCTTTCGCGGACACGCGGCAATTGCCGCTCGGGCCGCAGTTGCAGGTGAATCCTCGGGAGGACTGGCTGAAATTCCGCGAAGAGCAGGAAAAGTCTCTTGAAACCTACGCATGGGAAAATCGTTCCGCCGGAACCGTGCGAGTGCCGATCGAAGAAGCCATGGAACTGCTCGTGAAAAAGGGCTTGCCGGTGCAAGGCGCGCCGGAAGCGCAGGCAGCCGTTTCCAAGAAGCCAGCACCGGAAGGGAACAAGAAGCCAGCACCGGAAGGGAACAAGAAGCCATGAGTTTCAGATTCCGAGCCGCGACGCTGTTGGCCCTGGCGGGAATTGCCGCTTCTTCCGCCAGCGCGCAGCAATTGAGCACGCCCGCCATCTTGAGCAAAGTGGGCATCACGCAAAATCTGAACGCGCGGATTCCGCCGGACCTCATGTTTCGAGACGAGACGGGAAAGTCCGTGCGAATCGGCGATTTTTTTGGAAAAAAGCCGATCGTGCTCTCCCTCGTCTACTTCGATTGCCCCGCGCTCTGCACGGAAGTTCTGAACGGGGAACTGCGCACGATGAAAGCGATCTCGCTCGATCTCGGAAAAGACTTCGACGCGGTGACGGTCAGCTTCGAGCCGAAAGATACTCCGGCGCTTGCCAAGGCGAAACGCGACGTCTATGCCGGGCAGTACGGGCGCCCCGAAGCGGCGGATCACTGGCACTTCCTGACGGGCGACCAGCAATCGATTGACGCACTCACGAATGTCGTCGGGTTTCGTTACGCGTACGATTCTTCGATCCGCCAGTACGCGCATGCCGCCGCCATCCTCGTTCTCACTCCGGATGGACGCATCGATCGCTACTTTTACGGTGTGATCTACCCGGCGCGCGATGTGCGCCTCGGACTCGTCGAAGCCTCGGAAGGCAAGATCGGGACTTTGACCGATCACGCGCTGCTGTATTGCTACCAGTACGATCCGATGACCGGCAAATACGGCGTTGTCGTAATGAACGTGCTGCGCGCGGCGGGTGGCTTGACCGTGCTGCTCCTGGGAATTTTCATGACCATGATGTTTCTTCGCGAGCGCAAGAAGCCATCCACCGTCCCTCCGGCGCCAGGCGCCAACGCGCGGTTAGGGATAATGAAGTGAGGATACGAGCTTGATGCAGAGCCTTCCATTTCAGCCGGAACAGGCCTCCACGATCGCGAGGTCGGTGGACCAGCTGTATTATTTCCTGACCGCTGTCACGCTATTTTTTACAGCCCTGATTTTTTCCATCATTTTCTATTTCATGATCAAGTACCGCAGGCGCTCGCCGGACGAGCGCCCCAAGGCGATCGAGGGATCGTTCCCGCTCGAGGTGCTCTGGACCGCCATTCCCACTCTGATAGTCGCGGTGATTTTCGTCTGGAGTTCCACTCTATATTTCCGGAATTCAGAGGCGCCCAAGGGCGCGATGGAAATCTTTGTCACCGGAAAGCAGTGGATGTGGAAAGTCGAGCATCCCGAAGGCCAGCGCGAGATCAACGAACTGCACGTCCCGCTGGGCCGTCCCGTGAAGCTGACGATGACTTCGGAGGACGTAATTCACGATTTTTTTGTTCCAGCCTTCCGAGTCAAGAAGGATGTCTTGCCGGGGCGCTACACTTCTCTCTGGTTTGAGGCCACAAAAGTGGGAACGTTCCA
Organism: uncultured Acidobacteriota bacterium; assembly: GCA_963768275.1. GTDB lineage: Bacteria > Acidobacteriota > Terriglobia > Acidiferrales > UBA7541 > Palsa-360. Next base: position 9,640 of record CAVYHH010000021.1, on the reverse strand, counting down.
TCTTTTTTGCGCGCAGTACTGCGGCGCCTTCCACGCGGGAATGCTCGGTTCGATCATTGTCCAGCAACCCGATGAATACGAGCGCTGGCTCGCGGGGGGAGCGCCGGGCGAATCCATGGAGCAGGCGGGCGCAAAGGTATTTCAGGCCAGCGGCTGCCCCACGTGCCACTTGGCTGACGGCACCGGCCTTGGCCCATCCCTGCTCGGTGTAGCCGGGCATCCCGTCAAGCTTACGACGGGCGAAACCGTCACGGCAGATGATGCGTACATGCGCGAATCCATCCTATTGCCCAAGGTCAAAGTCGTTCAGGGTTACAGCCCCATCATGCCTTCCTTTCAGGGTCAGATGACGGAAGAGCAACTCAATAATGTGGTGGCCTATCTTCGCGCACTCGGCCAGGCGCAACCGAAGCCAAAGGAAGAGGGGAAGAAATGAGTACGGCCACGCTGGAACCACGCGTGCACGCTCAGAGAAATTATCTGAACGCGGACTACGGCTGGAAGTCCTGGCTGTTTACGCTGGACCACAAGCGCATCGCGCTGTTGTATCTGGTTTCGATCACCTTCTTCTTCATTATAGGTGGGTCGTTCGCCGTCCTCATGCGCATTCACCTCGTCGAGCCGCAGGGCGCGCTGGTGCAGCCGGAAACCTACAACAAATTATTCACGCTGCACGGCATCGTGATGATTTTCTTTTTCCTGATTCCGTCGATCCCCGCGGTCCTGGGAAATTTTCTGGTTCCCTTGATGGTGGGCGCGCGCGACCTCGCTTTTCCGAGGCTGAATCTGCTGAGCTGGTACATCTACATCGTGGGCGGCCTGTTCACGTTGTATTCCGCGATCGCCGGCGGCGTGGACACGGGTTGGACGTTCTATACGCCCTACAGCAGCACGTACTCGAATACGCAGGTCACGGCCGTGGCGATCGGCGTCTTTATCACCGGGTTTTCTTCGATCCTGACCGGCCTGAACTTCATCGTGACGATTCACAAGATGCGGGCGCCCGGTTTGACCTGGTTCCGCATGCCGCTCTTCCTGTGGTCCATCTACGCCACGAGCATTATCATGGTGCTCGGCACGCCGGTGCTGGCCATCACGATTTTTCTTCTGGCGCTGGAACACTTGTTCCACGTGGGCATCTTCAGTCCGGCGCTCGGCGGCGACCCTCTTTTGTTCCAGCATTTATTCTGGTTCTACTCTCATCCTGCCGTGTACATCATGATTTTGCCCGCGATGGGAGTCGTCAGCGAAATCATTCCGTGCTTTTCGAGGAAGCGTATTTTCGGATACAAAATCGTGGCTTTTTCGAGCGTGGCCATCGCCGTTCTTGGATTCCTGGTGTGGGGGCACCACATGTTCGTCACCGGGCAATCGGTCTATGCGGGGCTCATCTTTTCGTTGCTCAGTTTTCTCGTCGCGATCCCCTCGGCGATCAAAGTGTTCAACTGGACCTCCACGTTGTACAAGGGATCGATTTCCTACGAAGCGCCGATGCTGTACGCCCTGGGTTTCATTGGCCTGTTCACGATGGGCGGCTTGACGGGCCTGTTCCTGGCTTCGCTCGCGACGGACGTACACCTCAACGGGACGTATTTCATCGTGGCTCACTTCCACTACATCATGGTCGGCGGCGCGGTGATGGGATATCTCGGCGGTATCCATTTCTGGTGGCCGAAAATTTCCGGCCGGAAATATCCGAACGGCTGGGCGGCGCTTGCCGCGGCAATTATTTTCATCGGTTTCAACCTGACGTTTTTCCCGCAGTTCATTCTGGGTTATCTGGGCATGCCGCGGCGCTACGCATTCTATCCGGCGGAGTTTCAGGTGTTGAACGTGATGTCATCGGCGGGCGCCACGGTTTTGGGCGTGGGCTATTTGATCCCGCTCATATACCTGATCTGGTCGATGCGCTACGGCCCGATTGCGGAGCCCAACCCGTGGGGCGCCACAGGTCTCGAATGGAAGACAGCGTCTCCGCCGCCAACGGAAAATTTCGCGGAAATTCCCGTGGTTACCGAAGAAGCGTACGCGTACGCCCCTCAGGAGGCTGCCGGTGACTGACGCCGAAGCGCAAGCACAACACGCTGGCCTCGCCCACCAGTTCGAGGACCTCAAACAGCAGCAGGAGGCCGATGCCCTGGGAATCTGGGTTTTCCTCGTAACGGAAATCATGTTCTTTGGGGGGCTTTTCGCCGCCTATGCCATTTACCGTTGGCTCTACTTTCCCGCGTTTCAAGGCGGCAGCCATGTTCTGGACATTCGTCTCGGCGCCGCGAATACCATTGTCCTGCTCGCCAGCAGTCTCACCATGGCTCTTTCGGTGCGTTCCGCGCAGACCGGCAATCGCCGCGCCCTCGTCCTCTTCCTCATTGCCACGATGATTCTTGGCGGAATCTTTCTGGGCGTCAAAGCGTACGAATACGACCAAAAATTCGTGGAGCACGTGGTCCCGAGCCTCGATTGGGCGCCCGAGGGTCAAACCTTGGCGCGTCTCGCGCCCAGCGGCCTAGGTCACGCGGAGATGTATTTCATTTTTTATTTCGCGATGACCGGTCTTCACGCCCTGCACATGATTATCGGGATGGGGCTGTTGCTCTGGCTGGTCCTTCGCGCCCGAAAGGGAAGCTTCACGCCCCATTATTTCGCGCCGGTTGAGGTTGTGGGCCTGTACTGGCACTTCGTCGATATCGTCTGGATATTCCTGTTTCCGTTGCTCTACTTGATAGGCGGGCGCTACTGATGTCACAGCCGATTGTGCCGCAAAAAACGTATGTGATGGTTTTTGTCGGTCTGATTTGCCTCACCATTTTGACCACCGGAGTGGCTTTCGTCGACCTCGGTCCATTCAATACCGTGGCGGCGCTCGCCATTGCGTTTGCGAAAATGCTCCTGGTGATTTTGTTCTTCATGGGCGTAAGGCACAGCAGCGGCCTCGTACGGATCATCCTGGTCGCTGGTTTTTTCTGGCTAGCCCTTCTGATCGCCTTCACGATGAGCGACTATCGCACACGTTCCTGGACCCCCGCGCCCGATTCCTGGTCAACGAGCGCCCCGCCCACTCACCCATAACGCAAGCCTTCTCTGTGCCCTCTGTGTTGAAGGTCTTTTTGCGTTGACTCTCTCGACGCTGTAAAAACTTTCAACACAGAGGGCACAGAGAACACAGAGAAACCCTCAGGACTCGGCAAAGTTTGGAATGACTTGGGATAGGGCCGCGAAACAGAAAACCCGTCCGTTTTGGCGGACGGGCTTTCCAGAGGGGAGAATAGTTCCGTGCCTATGCGCGGAAGGCACCAGAACTCTTTGTCCTCGCCGGAAGTCTAGAGGACCGGAAACAGGAATGTCAAGCACAGAAATAGCTGAATCTAAATGATTATAAGCTTTTTATAATGAGGTACTTAGCTGAGATAGTTCGAGCAAGGGTTGAGATATTCCTCAGAGTTTTCAACAGCTTCTTCAGATTCCTAGTAGAAGTCCTTTGCCTTGATCGGTTTGCTGGAGATGCCCAACTGCAGAATTTCGATCTGCTTCTCGCGATCAAAAATCTTGTTGGGAAGGAAAATTTTTACCAGGATGCGAATTCCGCCAAAGCCGATTCCCGCAGCGACCGCGAAAATCATAATCACGCCCGTCCCCATAAAGGCTTCCACGATCATGCTGTTGATGCCGGGCTCGGTCAGCGTCTGCTTCGGTTCATTCCAGGTCACATTGCTCTCGTAGCCGACCTGGTCGAGGATCTTGTTCGCGGCCAGCCTGGATGGAGCACCGACCACAACCGCGACGTACGAACTCACTCGCTTGCCGAAGAGGACATTCTGACCCGGTTGCACTCCGCCGGGCGGATCAAAGACGAATCGCCGCAGGATGCCCGCGAATTCGGCCGCGGCGACCTGCTGCGTGGGATAAGACGTGATGAGCAGGGTCTCGTCCTTGCCGGCGACCTGGTAGTGGGCCAGGATCGTCTCCGCACTATGATCGTAGCCCATCCAGTCATCCGTTCCGAGCGGAACGAAATGCGCCAGGCTTAGCGGGCCGATCACGTAGCGCACAGAATTCTGAATTCGTCCCTTTTCGGGAAGATGCTCACCGATAAATGGATACGGGGTGTGATCCGCTTTCTTGTCCAGCAGATCGGCAAGCTGCTTCAAATCGGCGTCGGAAGGGCGTCCCTGCTTTCCCTGCGTCGTAACATCGAGCAGCATTTCTCCCACGACGATTAACGCGCGGTCGTGAGAAGCGCTGGCGTAGGAGCCCAAATTCGCGTCCGTGAGCGGCTCGTTGCGCAGAAATGTGAATGCGCCGTATGCGGAGCTCGGGTCCCGCAGGCGGTAAAGTGTGATTGAGGAAGCCTGAGATCCCTCCGTGTAGGCCCTCTGCTCGACCGATTTCACGATGTATTCGCGGAAGGCTGCCGTATCCGGTCCGAGTAGGGGATCGAGGCCCGTGGCCGGGATAGTCGAAGAAGGGGAGGCAGCGGTCCAGCCTGCGAAAGTGGATGGCAGAATACCCTGTGCGGCGGCCGGATAAGCCGCTACCACAAGGCACAGCAAACCGAGGCAAATCCGAAGGAGTCGGCGCATGTCGCTCTGTATTAGACGCTAGAAGTTTACTGCGAGTTCCCGGATCGCGCCACTTTTCCCGCAAAATTCTCGGCGGCGGACCGGGATTGGTTGGAAGTCAGGCTGTTGGTGCTTTGCAGGTAGGTTTCAATTCCGCGGTAAAGCCCGTCGGCGACCCGCTGGCGATTATCGGGGTTCTTGAGCCACTTCTCGTCGTTGGGATTGGAAAGGAACGAAATCTCGGCCAGCACGGAGGGCATGTCGGCGCCGATCAAAACGACAAAGGGCGCCTTGCGCACGCCGCGGTTGCGATCGCCACGGTTGAGGTTCTCCATGTGTTTGGAGAGGGAATCCTGAACCATCGTGGCGAGGTCGCGCGATTCCTCGATCTTTTCACTGCGCGCGATTTTGGCGACGATATCCTGCAAATCGTGGACCCCGTTTTCCGACAAGGCGTTTTCGCGGGAGGCGACTTCCATGGCGTCGCTCGATCCCGTAAAGTTCAGGTAATAGGTTTCGATTCCGCGCGCCTTGTGGTCCTGGCTCGAATTGGCGTGGACGGAAATGAAGAGATCGGCCTTGGCCTCGTTCGCGATCTCGGTGCGGCGCTCGAGCGGAATGAAGGTGTCATCGTTGCGAGTGAATACCACGTCGGCGCTGGGCAACCGCTGCTGAATGATCTTGCCCAATCGCAGGGACACATCGAGGCACAAATCTTTTTCCATGAGGCCGGTTGGCCCGATCGTGCCGGTGTCGTGGCCGCCGTGCCCCGCATCGATCACGATCCGGCCGATCTTAAGTCCCAGCGCGCGGGTCAGGGAATGCTGCCCGTCGCGCGTCAATTCCGGCGTGGGAGGCGGCCCCATCTCTTCCGCTTGATCGTGGGCCGACTTCGTCGCGCGGCTCGATTTTTTCGGCGACAGCGGGCGAGTGGGGAGGGGCAAAATCTCCGTGTCTGCAGGCGCTGCCGCTGCCGACAACGTGGCGCTGTCGGCAGCACTGTCCTGCGCGTTTACTGTTTTAGTGGACGCAACGACGGCGGTTTTCTGTGAATTCTTGTCTGGATTGCTTGATGTTTTTCTTGGGGCCGGTTCCGTTTCGCCCGTGGCGTCGGCGGAAGCTGATGGAGCCGTGGCGGATTGGGCTTGCGCCTGGACAGCAGATGCGTCTGTTGATGGAGCGGGCGCGGATTTAACCGCGGGTTTTTCAATCGGTTTGGGCAAAGCCTTGGCCACAGTTTCCTTGGCCGGCTTTTCGGGTTTTACGGGAGGCGCGTCTGTCGTCGTCGGCCCAGGTGGAGGAGTCGTGTCGCGCGCGGCCGCTTCGGCCGCGGCGGAATTGCCGTACACATCCACGACAAGCCGGTAAGGATTGGGCAGCAAAAACACGGAGTAGTCCGAGACGCGATTCACTTCCAGCACAACACGCACGACTCCGGCTTGATATTGCGCGACACGGACGGTTTTCAGGAAGCCGCCGCTGTCGATATCGATCGGATTGTGGAGCAGCGCGGAACTGACTTTCGCGCCTTCAATGTCAAAATAAATCCGGTCGGGCCCCGAAATGCGCGCCGCCTGATATTTCACTTTTGCTCCGACATCGATCACGATGCGAGTGTAGGTATCGGCGCTCCAGGTGCGAATCCGCGAGACTTGCGACCCCGAGCCGTTCGTTTCGGAATTATCCGAGGAAGAACCTTGTCTCGTGTCCGTCGTCGGCGGAGTCTTATCCGCGGAGATTGTTTTGGGAGCGATCCGGTCCGAGTGTTCCTTGACAGCAGGGGACGGCGGCGACGGTTTTGCCGCGGCGCTCTCCGCATTCAGCTTGTCGAGAATGATGCGAACTTCCGCGGCATGCGACGAGCGCGGGTGCAGCGCCAAAAACTGCTGGTAAGTCTTCTGTGCGGCTGCGGAGTCGTGCAAATCGTCCTGCTCGATGTGCGCGATGGCCAGCAGCGCGTCCTCGCGGTACTTGCTCGTCGGATATTGCTGCATCAGGAATTGGAAGGATTCGATGGAGCGTTGGTAATACTTCGCGTCGAAGAGATCGCCCATCGTGCGGAACAGCTCAGCCACGTGGTTGAGCGACGCGGGAACGTCCGAAGCATGCGAAGTAATCAGGTAGACGCGCTGATACTCGATGACCAGGGCCGTGTAATCTTTTAGCGTGCGCGCGCTCTCGGGGCGCGCTTCGAGCGCCTCGCGCGCTTTTTCCGCGCGGTCAAATTGTGCGTTTGCCGCATCGCGGCGGGAAGGGGCGTTGTTGTTGGCGTGGCCGGTGGCGGAAAAAAGCGACAAAGCCAGCACGGACGCGAAAAGGACGCGGAGGATTGGCCGGATTGTAGCGGCTTCATGCCGCAACGTCTGCCTCATTCGTTCGTAAAAACGACCCGTCCGTCTGCTTCCACCGCGCGGTAAATGGGACGCCGCTCATCAAATGCCCGGGGGAGCCGATCGGATCCGGGACGGAAGTAGGAATCGGTCACCTTCTGAACGTAATTCCGCGTCTCTCGATACCGCGGGATGCCCCCTGCACGGTCCACGGCACCCGGGCCGGCATTATACGCGGCCAGGGCCCTGTCGAGGTCGCCATTATACCGCTCCAGGAGCATGTGAAGATAGCGAACTCCGCCGTCGAGATTCTGCTTGGGGTCAAACGCGTTGTTTACGCCCAACTGCTGCGCGGTCCCCGGACCGAGTTGCATCAACCCAAGCGCGCCTCTTCGCGATACGGCGCTCGAATTCCAGTTCGATTCCGTCTGCATCACGGCTCGAACCAGCGCCGGATCCACACGGTAACGAGCGGAAACTTCGCGAATCATTTGCTCGATCTTCTCCCGATTGGCCTTGTCAGCGGCGGACATTTCGAGAGACGCTGCATATGACGATTGGGTTGTGCTCGGCGTAATCCCGTTGGCGGCGGTCCGTAGGAGCGGAACCCTTGCCGGCCGTACGACATTGGGGGGCTCAGCATTGACGAAAACCCGTTTGCCGTCGGAATCCTTGTACGAAACAATCTGCCCGTGAGCCGGAATGGCCCATAAGACGAGCATTCCCACAAGGATCGCCACCGAACTGGAGAGGGAGCGCATAGTTTTCAGTTCTGGGAAGGCAGTGCGATTCTGCTTCCTTTGAGACAGACCAGTTACCGCGACAGGGAGAAGGTTTCTCGCCCCGGACGTTCCTGGCACTACACAACCATTATAACAATTGGTCGATCAGGGGGTAAACGTGGTCGAGGGCACTTTTTAGGCCAGGTGTGTCTTTTCCGCCAGCCTCGGCCAAATCAGGCCTCCCGCCGCCCGATCCGCCCACTTCCTTGGCGATAGCCTGTATGATCTTGCCAGCGTGTAACTTAGAGGTAAGGTCCTTGGTTACACCGGCCAGAAGGGCGACTTTGCCGTCCTCGACGGTGCCCAGGACGACCACCCCGGACCCGAGCTTCTGGCGGAGGCTGTCTACGAGTTGGCGCATGGCTTCCCGGTCGACGCCTTCCAGTTCGGCTGAGATGACTTTTACGCCCTTGATTGTCCGGGCCTGGGATGCCAAATCGTCCAGTTTTGAGAGGGCGCCTTTGCGCTTCATGGCTTCGAGCTGCTTTTCGAGCTGTTTTTGCATTTGCTCGTTACGCTCGATGGCGGCGGAGAGATTTTCTTCGTTCACGCCCATGCGCGCGGAAATTTCGCGCAGCAGTTGCTGCGCGCGCTGGTAGTCGGCGAGGGCGGCTGCGCCGGTGATGGCTTCGATGCGGCGCACTCCGGCGGCGGCGGATTGCTCGACAACGATTTTGAACACGCCGATGTCGCCCGTGCGGCGCACGTGCGTGCCGCCGCAAAGCTCCTTGCTGTAGAAGCCGCGCGGCGCCAATGGGTCGGGAATCGTGACCACGCGGACGTTCTGTTCAGGGTAGCGATCGCCGAAAAACGCGAGCGCGCCGGAAGCGAGCGCGTCGTCCAGCGAAGTAATGTTGGTCTGAATTTCGCTGTTAAGCAAAATTTCGTCGTTCACCTGCTGCTCGATGTCGCGCAATTCCGCCGGATCGATCGCGGCAAAATGTGAAAAATCAAATCGCAGGCGCGTGGGCTCGACGAGCGAGCCGGCTTGCTTGACGTGCGTGCCGAGAATGTTGCGCAGAGCGGCGTGCATGAGGTGCGTCCCCGTGTGATTGCGCTTAATGTGCTCGCGCCGCGCGCCATCGGCGTCGCCAGAGACACGGTCGCCCACGGCGAGTGTTTCTTTTGCGACCACGCGGTGCGCGATCAGCCCCGCGATGGGAAAGTACGCGCCGCGCACGTCGGCAACGTACATCGTGTGCTCGTTGTTCCAGAGCGTGCCGATATCGGAAATTTGTCCGCCCGATTCCGAGTAGAACGGCGTGCGATCCAGAATAATTTCGCCTTCCGCGCCCGATGGCAATTCATTCACCGCGCCATCTTTGGTGACAATCGCCTCGATGCGGCAATCTCTTGCAGTCGTTGAGTAATAAAAATCCAGCTCTGTGCGATACGTTTCCGCGAGCTTCGTGTAGACGGGATTCGCGACGTCCTTGTGCCCACCCTTCCACGACGCGCGCGCGCGAGTGCGCTGCTCCACCATCGCCCGCTCGAATCCAGGCCAGTCTACGTGCAGTCCTGCGTCGCGCGTCACGTCTTCGATGAAATCTCGTGGAAGGCCGTATGTATCATAGAGTTTAAATGCCTTTTCACCCTGATAAACCGGCCTGGCGATGGCGCCAGTGAGTTCTCTATCTTCATCTATGTTGTGTCCAACATTCTTTTTGGTCTGCTCGGAACGGATCGCAAGAGATCCTTCTGTCATTAGTGGCCTGATGTCATCAATAAGCTTTACGAGTCCGATATCGAGTGTATGGGTAAATCGTTTTTCTTCGCTAAGGATAATCTTCGAAACGCGATCGATCGATTCATCGAGTTCAGGATATGCGTCGCGCATCGAAGCATGAACCGCCCGAGACATTTCAGCCAGGAAAGGCTCGGCTGTGCCTAGCAGGCGTCCATGTCGTATCCCGCGGCGCATGATTTTCCGAAGAACGTAGCCGCGGCCTTCGTTGGAAGGAACCACGCC
>CAVYHH010000020.1:0-103374 GCA_963768275.1 uncultured Acidobacteriota bacterium | reverse complement strand
CACCATGTTTCTCTTTTGGATTCAACCAGATCTGGTGCAGGCCTTACTTCGCTCGCACCGCGTTTTCGGGGAACTGTAGTAAATTCGTAGTACTTTTGTGTCCGGTCTTGAATTTCAAATTAGAAGTGCCTTGGGCCGAATCCTTTTCCTTCGCGGCAATAAAAGCCTCCAGCTGGTCGATCGCCTCTCGCCGAAACTCTTCGATCGCCTTCGCATACGTCTGTGCTAAGCCGCCCGCGTGCCCCATCAACTGGTCGATGAATACCCGGGATACTCCAGCCGCGTTCAACCTCGTTGCGAATGTACTGCGCAGGTCGTAAATCCGCCTCCGTTCCACGCCCGCATCCTTCAATGCTGTTGCCCATGTCTTCCGTACTGCCTGCAAATGCTTTGACGGGTCGTTTGGATAAAAGAAGACGAACTGTGAAACCGTCGGCCCCGTCAACTGCCTCCAACTCAAAAGCTCAGCCCTCAGCCGAGCTGTCAGCGGAATGCTCCTTATCCCTGCGGTAGTTTTCGACGCGCGCACGTAGACAACTGGGTTCTCGCCCTCCAGGACCAGATCATTCCATCGGAGCGCCAATCCCTCTCTCCCAACCCGAAGCCCTGCATCAACCAGCAGGAGGATCAGCGGCCTGAGGTATCCTTTCGCCACAGCCAGCAGCTTCTGTTCCTCCTCCAGTGAAAATGGTTTCGCCTGCAGCCGGTCCTTCCGTTCATTCAGGAACAGTTCCGAATCGTTCAGCGGATTTAAAGCGACATACCGCTCCCTTCGTGCTTTTTTCAGAACCAGCCGCAACAAGCTAAGGTTCCTGTTCACGCCTGCTGCGCGTACTCCGGCTCCAAGCTGGGATTGTTTGTAAGCCTCGATTCGTGTCTCCGTGATGTCCGACAGAATGGAATTGCCGAAGAACTTCACAAGGTTCCTTTCCGAACATTCGTAACGCCTGCGGGTATTCGGAGATAGATCGCTCCGCGATTCGATATATTGCCGGCAGAAATCTTTCAGGCTGGGGGCCTGGGATTTGACGAGATTGACGTACCGGCCTTCCACAATCTCGGCACGCTTCGTGTCCAGAATCTTTCTCGCAAGACGTTTGTTAGTGGTCCCGGTGCTCTCACATTTCTGACGGCCGTCCACCATGAAGCCAACCCACCAAATTTTGCTGGTGTGCCGTTTCCCGCTTTTATCCCTCCATGTTCGTTTGTAAAGTCCCTGCATTGTCGCCTTTTAACTTCCCGGTTCAATAGTTCGTGGTCCTTGAAACAACCTTCCCAAACACCGCGCAGTCCGTTTTGCAAGGGTCGTGGCGGTCCAAATTTGGGTTACAACCGTTCAACAAGGGGTCACTGGGAAAACCGCGCAGAACCGAGCAATTCCTTGATTTGTCGCCCCAATACCCTGTAAGCCGTTCATAAATAGTTGGTTGTCCGCAAATGGGCCAAAACATGCAAAAAAGGCTCTCCCAAGCAGACGCTGCAAACCGTTGCTATATAAGGACTGCGAAACGCGGTTGCCGCCCTCCAAAAAGGAAATGCTTTTAGGAGGTCGCATTTTTCTGTCCCAAAATTCGCGCCACCATGAACTGCGTCGTGCGGAAACGAATCGCCAATTGGCGAACGCTCGCCCGTTCATTCCGCCGCGCCGCCCTGATCTGCTCTCGTTCGCTTTCCGAGAAGCCCCTCAATGCTGGTCTCCCGATATGCCTTCCTTTTGCGCGAGCTGCTGCCATGCCGCTTACTATCCGACTGCGGATGAGTTGGTGCTCGTACTCCGCGACCGCACCGACCACCTGAAACAACAATTTCCCGGATGGACTGGTGCTGTCCAAGTCCTGCTTCAGGCTCACGAAGTCGATTCCGAGCCGATGCAACTCCTCCAATCCCTCGATCAAATTTTTCAGGGAGCGTCCAAATCGGTCGATCGCCCAAACACAAACGACCTGAACTTTCCCCCGCCTGCAGTCGCTCCACATTTCATCAAACGCTGGCCTACTCGCCTTCGTGCCCGAATACCCGTGGTCCCTGTACACCCTGTAGATCCTCCAGCCTCGCGCCTGGACTAAAATCCGCAATTCTCGTTCCTGTGCTTCCGTGTCCTGTTTATCCGCCGTGGATGTTCGTACGTATATCGCTGCGATTCTTTCCCGTCCGTTGTCCTTGCTGCCGTACTTGCCATACGTTTGTTTCATCGCTTCCTCCGTTTTAGGAAATGTCCTATCGCGGAGAAGGGTATAGCCCGCGGTTGAGTCATGGCCAGCCAGCTACGAATGGTTGAGCCTGTGGTGTCACTTGTGGTGACTTATTGTGTTTGACCGTGGGCGCCTTTTTGCGCTACTTTCCTCTACCGTTGACGTAGCCCGGCCAGTCCGAGATTTTCGTGTGCGGGTGTAATCGTCGCTATGGGAGCACCGATTGCCAACGGGTCGGCTCTGCCAGCCTTTCATACGTGAGCGCTTTCCCAGTCACGGGGCTGATCACCCCCGTCCGGACATACCGTGCTGGCAACGCTTCGAACACCTTCTTGGCAGAAGGAAACCAGCAACCGTCGCGAAAGACTTTCTTTCCGAGCAGGATCGCCGCAGCCAAATCCTCGAAACTAGCCACCAGAGAGCCTTCCTTTCTGGTCGCCGGCCTTTGAAATGACTGAATGATGCACATCGTCCGCCACATCGACATTAGAACTGGAACATGCTGTAGCGCTTTGTCATTTCGCTCATACATTTGCTCAACCACGATCTGTCCCCACTCCGGCAACCAAACCCGTCGCTGCGCCCGCTCCTTCAAGAGTTGGTCCACCTCCTGCCACTCTTCCGCATTGGGTGGTGCCGTCCCACTTGGCGTCGCCGCCTGCCGGTCCTTTTGCACCATCGTCAGCCATCGACTGCGCCGCAGTTGCCAGGCCGGCCTGTCGGCAGAGATGCAGACGAACCGGCCCTTCACCTCTTGGGCCTGACTGACGAACCGCCCATTCCTCCTTTCAGGGGTTTCTCGAATGATTCGGTCGCCATGCACATCGAAATGGATCTGCCCTGCGTCCGTCTCCATGACCATGTGCGGGAGAAAGAGAACTTTATTGTCCGGCGCTTGCGCGAACCGTTCCCACGGTTTTTCATCCGTGGGGTCGATTCTGATCAAGTCTTCTGGTGGAAAGAGTGGCCCTATCGACCGAACGATGTATTCTGCCGTTCCTCTCGTCTGCTCCTGAATCTGGACGCGCAGCGGGTACGACTGAAACCTCGAGGCCGCCGCAAACCACACGCCAAGCCCCAGCGGTATCTCCCACCCTGCTAGCCCCAGGCCGTGCAGTGCACCTTGGAGCTGTGCGAAAATGTCCGGCGATCTGAGGATCTTCAGCGCGGCGGCCGTAGCATCTCGTCCCCCGCTGGTGTTGCCTTTTGCTGTTTTCTTCAATTTCGACCTCCTTGGAAATCTCCGGACTCGGAATTTATGTGCGTCGGGACTGGAGGTTTCATGATCCAGTCCCACCGCAGCCACGCAGCCCGCCACAACGCTTCCCAGAACGCGGTCAGTTCTCATCGTTTTCGTCGTCTTCGTCCTCTTCCACCACGTCATCCTCTATTACTACTGGCTTCCTCTTGGTGCCCGTCATCTTTGCAGCCGCCTCCCGCGTCTTTCTCTTCGGTTCTTCCGTCTCCTCCTCGCTCTTTTTCTCACGCGGCGGATAGATGAACGCGTTCGCGATTACCCAAACCGGCTGGCCGTCGATGGTCTCGCTCGTCTGGAATCTCCCTTGTGTTCCGGCCACGCCGAGCGTCTTGCCGGAAGCAGAGGTAGTGGCATCGTGCAAATCCAATTCAATCATCAGCTTGCCGTTCTTGATCTTTGCGTTCATTTCACATCTCCTTTTTCTGATTTTTGCTTCACCCACTCGATAATTTCGTCCGGCTGAAATCTCAGACAGCGGGCCGACAGCTTCACGCGCGGAATCCGCCGCTGACTCGCGAGGTGATACACCGTGCCGGCTGAAAGGCCTAGAAACTCCGCCGCTTCCCTCACGTTCCACAATCGATCCGTACGCATTATTTCTTCCGTAACCGAGTCGGTTTCGTGGGCCACAACGCTCCCCACGCATTGAATGCGTCCCGAATTGCTCCGTTTATGCGTAGTGGTTCAAGCAATCGCCTCGTATTTTTCAACCCTGCTTGTTGCCTCAGATACGCCAGCTGTTCCGTCAAGCCCCCTTTCGTCGCGGACACTTGCTTTGAAATTCGAGCTGTCTCAGTTACGGTTCTCGTCCGCCGCAATTGTCTTTCCAATTTTTTCTCATCCAGCCGGGCAAAAAGGATGTGATGTCCTGGCAGTAGATCGACGAATTTAGGGAAGTCGAACACGTCATCAATTCCATTCGGCTCCATAAATCGTCTGCGCATCCGAAATTCCAGACGATGCGAGGCATTTACGTCTTTTTGATACGACTTCAAGCGTTTTCCGCTCCCTTTTGCGCCCCACCAATCACCCTTCGGATTTTTATTCGATATGTCGCGCCGCGATTTTCCGAATACGCCGTGCCGGCGCACAAACCCACGATTCACTTCTGTCACCAACGAAAAATCGATCGCGACTTCCGCCACCGTGAGCTTTGCCCCGAGCATCAATTCGCGGAGTGCGAAGACTTCCTCCGGCAGCAACCCTTTGTTGTCGTCCGCGAACATCGTGACGCTGAAGGGCGCGAGCCACGGTTCTCGGGGCTCTAATTCCACGCAGAATTTCATTTCACACCCGAATCTTTTGAACCAGTGCGCGCGGCCATAGCCCTGAAATTCGTCGTGGGGTGGTTGCTTGATCCTCGTATTCTGGAGACTCTGAAATCCGGGAAGCCCCATGAACGATGGGATCGGATTTTCCTCCATGGTGTATCGGAGAAGATCCAGGATCACCACACAGTCCTGCCCGGGATTGACGCCGCCATGAAACCGGCGCCGGAGCGCCTTTTTCGCGGCCCGCATTTTGGGGGTCATTTTCATCTTCTGTCGCACCGGCCTAACCTAATCGTCGAGAAACTTGTCAAGCTTTGCGCTGTGCTCCGAACAAAGGCCTGGAAATTCGTGGAAGTAATCCCTCTCTATGGATTTTCCGCAGACTTCGCACCGCGCCACCTTCCGGGACGCCCGGCGGGGCCGCTGGGTCCGCCGCGATCTTTTTGACCGGCCTCCTGAAGCACTCTTCTTTTTCATCAGCTTCCTCCGTAAGAAAACGACACGATTCCCAACATGAGCAGCCTGAACTTCCGTGCCCGCTGGCTCCTCACGCCACCTTTCCTCCGTGATCGTCATCCGGGTCAGTATCACCATCACGTACGCGCTCTTTGCTGGGGCCGCGTAATGCGCGAACGGTGAACAGCGGTTCAGGATCTTGTTCACTGTTCACTGGGGCCTGGGTTTCATTCAGCTCCGCCGGCGATGCCAGGAACTTCGCGATCGGTTCCACGTACGGCTCCAGCATCCGCCGGATCGCCAGAACGTCCGAACGCTGAACCCCCAAGTGACCCAGCCCGATCATTACCGCCGCGAACGCGCGGAGCATTTTTTGGTGTTCCCGGCGGATGCCGGGGTTGTGGCGATCTCGGATGGCGAACTTGTTTTCCTCCGCACGCTCATCCCTCCGATAGCATTGGTAGCAAAGTCCGTGCGCGGCCATTTTCTTGATCTCGCGGCAGTTCAAACACTCAGCCATTTTTCTCATGGAGCCTCCCTTAGTCGGCCGCGCGGCGGCCTAGCTTTTCTAGGAATTGTAAAAACCGAACCCCGCAGCGCCGGCAAAGTTCTTCAACGACTCGGTCGTCATCGTCCCGAATCTCCCGGCCGCAAACCTCGCAGCGCGCCTCGGCGAAGCCCACGGTGTTTCCTGGGTCTTGCTCAAATTCCTCGTCGCCAGCTGACGTGCCGTCATGCTTCATTGCCATCTTTCGTGGCGAGCCCAAGCAATTTCTGGTAATGGATCTCTTCCAAGGGGAAATTGCCAGTGCGCCTCATCACGCACACTAGTAAACACGGGTGGGCGCACTTTTTTCGAGGGACAGGATTTTCCGGGAAGTGTTATGAGGACTAAATTTGTTCCTGGTCTAACGCTTCATTTTGCGGTTGGCAGTCCCGCTTGTATGGTCGTCACTCTGACCGGTTCAGTGCCTCTTCTTTCGCATGCGTCGCCGGGCGACCTTTATGCTATCCGCAGGATAATTGTGTCCGAATGCCGCATCAAGCGTCGCTGATATGAGTTGGTCGATCTTTGCTGATGATAGCCGTCGTCCTTTTACGGTAATTAGATTGCCGAGATAATCTTCCATCCATTGGAAGAACAGCTGGTCTACCTTTGCGGAGCCGAAGCCAGGGAATTGAGTCCACTCCTCCGCCTGCGGCGAGTGCGTTTTCACCTGCCGCTCGCGCTTATTACGAAATTCTGGATGAATCGCCGCTGCAAGCGAATCCTCCAGTACTTGAAGCTCGCTAAAAGCCTCTTCCAAGAGAAATTGCGCCTGGGCGATGCTGTTCCTCTGAAATACAGTCCCGTCGTCAAAAAATCGTGCGAGTCGCAATGATTCGATCGCTTTGTTGATTTGAATCCTCATTTGTCGAGATAGTTTCCGCCGCCTACGAATCGAGGGGATTTCTCTCTCCATTCGAGAACGTTCCTTCGAGCGTAAGTTTTCGAGCCAGCCTCGCATATCAGCCCTGTGAAAGAGAGCCATCAGCACATGTTCCCGCATAATTTCATCGAACTGCTTCAAATGGTCTTTCATCGCTGCGCTGAAATCTTCCCAAGACTTGAGTTGATTAGTGGAATCAGCCATGCCCTCGTTCCGCCTCTCTTGTTCGAGTGTTCTCTCCCGGCAGCCCATCTTCACTGTAGCCAGAATTTACTGGAGCCGATCCTGAGATTGGACTGTTTATTCGTATCAGTACAATCGCCTCCAATCTTCCGCACTATTTTTGTGATATGCCCCTTTTTTGTTTATTCGCACCCGGTCTCGTCCGTTTGTTCGTCCCAGCCCCTCTCTATCGCCCAAGGACAATCGCCAACCGCCAGGGCGCAATGGCCGTGGGCGTCGCTGGGATAGCTCTGATACACAGAAACAGTCCCCTTCGTTCCCGGTCGGAGTGTTTATTCGCACCCCAGCCCACTCTGTTTATTCGCCCCACATCATCTCCGCCAGCCAATTCCGAGGCTGGAACGAATCCACACTATCCCCCGTTACCACGATGAGTTGTTTATCCGCGCCCCGGCCAAGCTTGAGTATTCGTTCCCAGTCAAATCCGTGGACTGATCCAGCTCCACACCGATCTGTGCCAAGCTGGGTACTACACGGAAAGACCGCCAAGCCAAGGATTTGTCCCAGCCTTAATCACGACGAAAGGATCGGAATCACCTCGGAATTGTCCAAGGATCATCGCTCATGGCCCCGTGCGCACGGGGCCAAAGCAAACATAGGCCTAATCTCTGGAATCAACTATGCATTCCATCCGAAAGGACTGAGGACCTCTCGCCAAAATCTCTAGCTGGCCCAACTACTCAGAAATAGGATTCGCCGCCGGTGGAATTCGTGTATTTGTCCCGGCCAGATCTGTGGACTGATCTGTCTTGATGCCAATTTTTTCGATACAGCTGTGCATGAAGCCGGAAACAAGCCTCAATCGGATGTCGCACCCGGCCCTAGCACCGACGCAGGGCCGTCTGGGAGCCGCTGTGGCTAACGATAATCTGGGGGATTGGACAAAACCTGATCGAGATCGAGAATCCTACGGGGGAGGGGATTGGGCGCTGATTATTATTTTATTGGGATTGGGACATCCCTCCATTATTCCTCTATCCTCTCTCTCTTTGTTTATGGGTAATAATGTAATCTAGGTGGCGGTGCGCGGAATCGATCCAGTTTCCTGCTCTGCGAGCGGTGCTGGTCCACATCTCAGGTTTGCCAGCTCCAGTTAGAAAGTTAATTTCGAAGAAAGCCCACGATTGTATGCTGGCAATTTGCGCTTGTAGATGTTGGTGAACATAAATGCCAGCAGATCGATAATCGCTTTCAGCGCACGGCCAGCATCCGCTGGCCCGATGGTAGGGGGCTCCAGTTTCGGATGGATCAGTCTGTTGCGCAGCCTGGACGCCTCAACGAAATCACTCCAATAGGGAGCTCTTCGGTCAACCGGCGTCTTTGAAAACCGACGGCATAAGAAGAGCACGCGATCTTCAACGCGCCATATCTTCAATGATTCCTTTTCTCGAAACTCGCCGTCAATCAATTCAACCGTGTGTTCGGCCAACACTCCACGTTCATTCGGGTCGAGGTCAGTCCGTGAAAGGAAATCGTCGGCTATGGAATTAACGTGGGCCTCAAAAGCCGCAAAACCGACCATGACGGCGGCGTGAAGATATGCCTTCCTCCCGTCTGGTTCAGTAGCCTGATGGGCCTTCTCTAGGAAACGCTTCGCTTCCTCAAGCAATTCGGAGGCGAAACTCGAAAGCGCCGCCATCAGGAGACTTTGTCTTCCGCACGCTGGACTTCCAGAATGGCTTTCTTAGCGTGATACTTTTTTATTGCCAGATCGATCAGGTGAGTGGAAATTCCGTCGCCTTTCTCGGCCTGAAGATAGAACAATTCAACAAAGCGCCCACGCTCTTTCGCATCGGTGCGGTAACCGAGACCGCGATAATTCTCGGGATCTGTGCTGTGGTGCCCCTTCGCGAGTTGGGCAGCATTGAGCGGATCGCGCCCGCTCTGGCTTTTCAGCGCGTAGTGCCTGGATAACCGAGTATTGTTTCCATGCAGTAGGCCAGCGGTAAAGGCCCACGCGGATAGCACAGCATAATTGAGCGGCTTCTCTTGGAAATCTATGTTTCCGTTCTTATTCTTCGACTGAAAGGCTCTCCGCTGTGCTTCGACCAATTCGGCGAATTCGCGGCCTGCGGTCTCAAGTTTCGCGTCCTTCCAGAATTTCTTTTTGGTTCTAAGCTGATCCCAATCGGGGTCGGTAGCGCCACTCTTGCAGATCTTAGGTGTTGTGTCGGTCTGATCGAACGCGGTTTTGATGGCTGCCTCGCCGAGATAATAGTTAAGAATAAATGTCCGCGCCGCCCGCACGGTAATTTGTGCGCCGCGCTGACGTTTGTCGGCAAAATCCTTTCCTTCTTTGAGGAGACCAACCTTCTGGCACCAGTCACGCAATTCAGGCCCCCGCACAGTTTCCTGCATACGGTCGTACAGATCGGCAGAAACGGCGATAACCGTATTCGAGATGAGCTGCGCATCGAGCCTTTGCTCGGACGTTAGTCCGAAATAGACTTTCACTCCGTGGAGTTCATTTACCCCGCTATCGAGAGCTTCCTTGATGGATTCGAACCGGTGCTGACCGCCAATGATTTTGAGTGGATACTGCTCTTCAAACTCGGTTGTGTACTCCGCGACGATGTTGCTGAAGCTGCGTCGCTGCCTTGCATCATCCTTCATCGCAATAAAGGCCGAGTGGTCGGCTAAGATTTCCCGGTTCGCCCGATACTCCGCTTGTTCTTCAGGGTCGAGTGGGACGTCTGTAGTTGCGAGTGCAATTAACTTGTCCGCGCGAATGTGGCACTCCGAATAAAGGGCGAGCGTTCTCGCATCTACAAATAAATGCAGGACATCGGCGCTCTCACTCGGCCCAAATTTCTCAATAAATTCATGGATAAGATCTTCCGGCACAACGATCTTTGATGCCAGATCGTCGGGTAGGACCGGTTTTATAGTCGGCTTTTGCATCTGCTGTGGCGAGCCCCAATTCTATCACTACTGAGGTCTTTTCTGCTTTGGTATACCAAAAGAGCGAGAATTGACCTCCAGTACAGGAAAATCACACCCTCAAAACGCCGTTTTCACACCGGTAGGACCGAATTTGGCGAACGACATTGGGGATTTGGTAGGGATATAGGTGCAAAGGGGAATTTCCACGGGAAGGCAGTGGGGGGCTAGC
Source organism: uncultured Acidobacteriota bacterium (assembly GCA_963768275.1). Classification (GTDB taxonomy): domain Bacteria; phylum Acidobacteriota; class Terriglobia; order Acidiferrales; family UBA7541; genus Palsa-360. The sequence goes on along the minus strand of CAVYHH010000020.1, from coordinate 93,412 downwards.
TGATTTCGATGACGCGTGCCATTTTTACAACTGGGGACTTTTTCTGCCGCTCCGCAAATGCGGCGGCCTTCTCATGCACCGTGTAGGTGCGAGCGAACCGCTCCCCGTCCTTGTAAAACACTGTCACCTGCCAGTGATGGTGTTTTCGCCGCTTGTCTTTCCCGAATGAAGTGCGTTTCCGAACTTTCATTTGGCGGAATCCTATCACGTAAAACAACTCGTCCACAAACAAGCTGCCTGTGCTCCCTTGCCGCAAGATGCATCCATCCTCACTGGGATGGATAAAGTCCTCCTTGCGCTGGGTAGTCGTATCCGTGCACTTCGGGAAGCCAAACACTGGTCCCAAGAAGAGTTTGCCGACCTTTGTGGCCTTCACCGCACCGCGATTGGGTTTCTCGAGTTCTTTTCCGACCTTCACACTCAATGGCCGACCTGCCCCAACCGCCTAATTTGAATCGACCGCTTCAAAGGTGAACTTGAAGCCGTATTTTCTCAATTGCAAGTCAGGGACAACACGCGCTGCCGCAATAGCCTCTGGAGAAAAATCTCTGGCGACCAAGATCCCTCGGACCGGCTTTTTCCTGAGGGTGAAGTCGCCCATGTAAGCCAAAATTTGTCCAATAGCACGGCGGCCAGCTTCACCTCTCTTGAGTTCTATGACGACAGTAGTGCCGTTTCTATCCTCGGCCGTCACATCAATGCGACCTCGACCTGAATCAACTACTTGTTCCTTGCCTCCGTGGATGATTTTCAGTCCAACTTCAAGTTGCTCGATATTTCCACGAAGTGCCCTCTGAAGATCGCGTTCAATGCCAAACGTCATTTCAAAAGCTTCTTCGACTTCCGACACTTCCGCGTCATCATCGTCACCATTTCGCTCGGTGAGATCGTCCATCTCTTTTCGTCGCCAATCGGGGTCAAATGAAAGTTCAAAGCCCAGTTTGCCAAGCGTTTCTCTCGCTTGTTTGTGGGTGAACTTATTTAAAGGAGTGCTTGTGGCTAATTTCAGCGTCCACTTTGGCTCATATCGGTTTCCGTTCTCTTCAATGGACCATCCTTTTCTGTTATCCCCTACTTTTTCCCGCAGGCCATTTCGGTCAAACTCTGCCATCGCCTGCAATACTTGATCTCTCGTAACTTCGCGCTCACCTTCTTTTAGCATTAACGAAGCGCTATCGATCAGTTGCTTCATTTCGACTCCTTCTGGGTGACACGGCAAGCCGCTTGTCGCTATTCGTTGACATGAAATGAGTAAATCTTTCCCCCGCTAGCCATATTCGAGGAGCTTATTGCACCTGGTGGTAAGAATCCGTAATCGCCGGTTTTCACGCCATTTGTGAGCACAACTTCATACATCCGAGTTGCGAGCTTCTTGCCTTCAAATTCAACTTCATCGCGCCTCGCTCCCCCTGATGCATGGATCACGCCTCCAGTGACGGACCGAAACTCACGCGAGTTGCCACTCTCATGCAGACGTAGCAGTTGGTACTCTGTGATTGCAACGCCGTCCGGAGCGTAGATCAAGAAATCGAGTGGCGTATTCAAGCTATTCCTGCTGGCTTTCCCCTCGACATGTCCATTCACGTCACCTTTTACAATGCCATCCGTTGCGAGGGTCTTGAGGAACCCTCCAGTCTTCCAGTTCACGACCTCGGGCAACATCTCAACCCACTTGTCATCCTTATTCTTGTAATAAACGCCGACTTCGTCCACAAGCGGAGCAGCTTTTGCTGGGACAACCGTAGGCGTCGTGGTCGGCGCTGAGTTGCTCGCATTCTTCTCCACCATTGCACCGATGACCTTTTCAGAAATGCCCGCACTTTTGAGCTGAATGACTGTGTCAGGATCTATCGCATAGCTCCCAGGTTGCCCTTTAATCATTGGAACGATCACATCATCACCGAGACCGGCCTTCGCCATCTTGGTAATGGATTCGTTATTCAAAGCTGATTGTGCGAAGGCCGTCCCGGCAATCAAGACGACCAGAAGCATGTTGATCCGTAAGTGCTTTCTCATCGACTTCCTCCCAATCCGGAGCATGGGCCAGTGTGTGGTCTGCAACCCCCGTACGTTGGTACTACTGTATTTAATCAATCACTTGGTCAATATGGGGCAGCGCGAGCATTTTCAAACGCAAAGCGAGTCTGGTACGCGGGAATCGATTTCGCTGTGCATCACTGGGTCACACCCATTTTCGGTAGTTTCGGTGTTTTGGGGGTAGGAACTGGCTCTCAAACACCCCATGCAGCCGATTAGGACCGATTTTGGCGACGAATTTACCGAGATCAGGGTCAAAACAGGGTGGGGAACGGGATTCCAACGCAAAGGCCGGTAGTTTCCGAAATTCGGGAGTTGCCGGATGGGGATCTGATTTTTCTCTACTCTTAATTTTAATCTCCTACTCCTATCCCTCCTCTTCATTCATTGAGTGTGTCACGGTATTACTAGAAGCTTGGTTCCTTGATGGCTGAAACCCATCGAGCCAGGCAGGGAACTGGGCAAAAAGCCACATTCCGATAATCCCGTTTATCAGGCGCTATCCTGAATTGCCAATCGCGAGGTCCGGTAATTGGCAAAGAACATAAAAACGAATAAGATAATCATACTTATTTCTTTCGATTGTGCTGATTTTGAACACGCAAGAATGCTGCCCCCTTGTTATAAATGCGGAACCGTATATGACGGCGATCGATGCCCTGCATGTGGCGCACGCATCGACGGCATTAAAAGGGCCTCCTACCTATTTTTAGGAGGCTTGACTGGGGGATTTTGTGGAATGCTTTTGGCTTTCTTCATATATCCACCGCTAGAGGTCTATTCGCTTGACCCTTACCTCTTTCCCATCCTTATAGCAATCCCAGCCGTCGTCATGATCGTGCTTGCGGTTTGGGATCAAATGGAACGTTTCACAATTCTTGCTGGGTTAGTATTTGTATTGGCTGGAGCCGTTCTTCCCTCGCGAGCAGCTTTCTTTTTTTTAAACGGAGCTTTGGATAGGAATCCCCCTGTCGAAGTCCATACGCTTGTCTCGAATGGGTACATCGATAACGGGGAGTACGGTCCTTCCTATGTTCTCGTGGTCAGCGTACCGTGGAACCAGAGGCAAATTGAAAAACACCTCACCGTCAGCCGCGATGCATATTCCTTTGCGGAGACCGGTGATTCTCTGCGCTTAGCAATATATCCCGGTGCATTCAACGCGCCGTGGTACGGTCAGGCCGTCCTGTCGAATGGCCATCGTGAAATCAGATTCAAGCCCCGATAAATCGGCTTATCGTCGTGGGGGACGAGACGGATTCCCAGTTTACGATAATCCCATTTATCAGATGGGATGAGAAGGCCGGTCTCCGACGGGATGCGATATGCTCCCAACGATTGACGCGCTCAAGGCGCAATGGAAAGGAGACCGGCTTATGCGAAAGAATAGCACTGTGGTGAAAAACGGAAACAAAATTTTCAAACAGCCCGCACTGACCATCGGGTTGGACTTGGGAGATCGAAGCAGCTGTTACTGCGTTTTGGATGAGATGGGGAATGTGATTTTGGAACGCAGTGTGCCGACCACACCGAACGGAATCCGCCAGGCGTTCGGTAAGATGCCGCGCTGCCGGATCGCACTGGAAACGGGAACGCACTCGCCGTGGGTGAGCCGGCAGTTGGCACGGATGGATCACGAAGTGATCGTAGCGCATGCGCGCAACGTGCGGCTGATTGGCGAGAGCAGTCGCAAGGATGATCAGCTCGACGCGCGGACGCTGGCGCGGCTCGCACGGATCGATCCCGGCTTATTGGGTCCAGTGCGGCATCGCAGTGCGCAGGCGCAAATTCAACTGACAGTGATTCGCGCACGAGCGGCGCTGGTCAGTTCGCGCACGGCTCTAGTGAATGCGGCGCGCGGGTTGACGAAATCCTATGGCGAGCGGCTGAAGAAATGCGGCACGGAGCAAATGAATCGAGACAGCTCCGAGGGGTTGAGCCAGGAATTGCGTGAGGCGCTGGATCCGCTGTTGCGAGAGATCGAATCGCTCAACGAGCGCATCAAGGAATACGATCAGCGGATCGAACAGATCGCCAAGGAAGTTCACCCTGAAGTGGCGCGGCTGAAACAAGTGAAGGGTGTGGGGACGCTGATTGCGTTGACCTACGTGTTGACGCTGGACGATCCACGCCGATTTCGTCACAGCCGCGATGTGGGATGTTTTCTGGGACTGCGTCCCGGGCGCAGGAACTCCGGCAAGAGCGAGCCGCAACTGCACATCAGCAAGGAAGGCGACCGTTATCTGAGAACGCTGATGGTGCAAGGCGCGCATTACATTCTCGGGCCTTTTGGACAGGACAGCGATCTGCGGCGTTGGGGATGGAAGCTGGCCGAGCGCGGAGGAAAAAATGCCAAGAAGCGAGCGGTGGTTGCCGTCGCACGCAAGTTGTCGGTCCTGCTGCACAAGTTGTGGGTGAGCGGAGAAGCGTATGAACCACTGCGCAACAACAACCACCAAGGGGTACGCGCCGTGGCCTAGAGGTTGAAACGAAAGAGCCGAGCTCACCGCCGAGTTCAGGTGACTGCGCCCAAGTCCTGGCCCAACTCTCAGAGATGAGAGCCAAGGTCGATTCTCAGGTAGCAGCACCTACTGAATGAAGGACGCCCAACTTGCACCGAGCGAAACAATCGCTCACCAAAGAGTGCGGATGGAAGGATGGCGACAGAGGCGGACCGGCTTAAACGGCAAAAACCCCTGATAAGAAAAAGAAAAACCGGCTTGACACTAACCGGCCTTCTCATGGAAGGACTTGGGAAACGTAGTACCCTTTCTGGTAATATAGGTATGAAACATCCTTGCTTGTAACTGCTGCACACGTGATTTCAAACGAGACTACTTGCTGTGAGGGATTGGCGTGCAGATTTGCCCGAATTGTGGACAAGCCTTCGACGGCGATAAGTGTTGGGTCTGTTTTGCTCGTCAGGAGGACGTATTTGATGCATTCCGCATTTCCTTGATCGTGGGCGCTGCTGGAGCTGTGGCAATTCCTCTCGTGGCTGTCGGCCTGTACCTTCCTATTGATTGGAATCCGTGGATGTTCTATCTTCCTTTTGCGCTCTCTTGCGGTCCCATTATCATCTACGCGGTAGTGATTCTCCAGCCAAAGGCTGTATTGCTCCCCTCTAAAACTGGACACCTCATTTAGGTAGAATCAGGGCCTCCCAAACAGGAGGCAACATGGGCAGGAAACCGCGTGTCGATCGATCCCCCGAAGAGAAGTGGCAGATCGTGCAAGAAGGCATCAAGAGCGGGAATGTCTCGGAGACGTGTCGGCGTCATGGAGTCGCTCCGAATCTGTTCTATCGCTGGAAGGATGAAGCGGAACAGGGAGCAAAGGCAGCGCTTGGGGGGAGAAGCGCTGCCGCGGCCGAAACCGAGAAAGACCGGCGCATCCGGCAGTTGGAACGGACGCTGGGGCGGAAGTCGTTGGAGATTGAAATACTAAAAAACGTCGTGGGGGAGTGAGCTGCGGTGAAGTTCACTCCCAGGCACGCGAGTTGGTGGCACAGGGACGCACGGCGACCCTGGTGGCCACAACGCTGGCGATCAGCCGGTCGAGTTTGTATTACCAGAAAAAGGCACGAGGCAGTCGGGCCGACCGCCGTTACGATGAGCAGATCGTGGTGGCGTGCGGAGAGAAACTGGCCTTTGGCTACCGGCGCGTGGCTTGGTGGCTGCAGCGGAAACAAGGGCTTCGCGTGAATCGCAAGCGCGTGCTGCGGGTAATGCGGGAACGCGGGCTGCTGGTGCGCTCGCGCCGTCTGCGGGCACGACGCAAGAAAGAGTGGGGCCGCGTGGAAGCCGCCGAGCCAAATCAAATCTGGCAGACGGACATGACCAAAATCTGGGCGGGGCCAGCCGTGGGCTGGGCCTACCTGGTGTGCGTGATCGACTGCTGCACGCGGGAAATCGTGGGCTGGAATCTATCGCATCGCTGTCGAACCGAAGACGCACTGGCAGCGGTCGAGCAAGCGGTGCTGGCACGGCTGCCCGAGGGCAGCCGCATGGCCCGCGTGACGCTGACCACCGATAACGGAACGCAGTTCACTTCGTCGCGGTTCCTGCTGACACTGAACCGACTGGGCATCACGCACCGCCGCACGGCCTATCATCACCCGGAGGGCAACAGCTACATCGAACGATTCCATCGCAGCTTGAAGGAAGAAGAAGTCTGGACGGCGGAATATCGCAACGTGCAGGAAGCACGGGAGTCGATCGGTCGCTGGATCCAGGAGTACAATCACGACCGGCCTCATCACGGAGTCGGAAATCGAACTCCGCACGAGGCCTTCTTGGCTTTTGCAGCTGTACTAAAAAACGAGGCCCTGACTGTCTAAATTAGAGGGGAGCAATACAAGGCTCTACGAAGTGTTCTATTAGTTCGATTGATTTTTCTAGGTTCAGTTCTTCCGATTATCTTGACGGTACTGTTCTCGATTTTGAATGGAGCTCTCGACGAACATCCGACAGTCGAGGCGCAAGGTGTTGTCGTAGCAAAAGACGGGGTCAGCCGGGGTGGCTATGGCCTCGATGTGAGTTTCTACTGGGATCAAAAGCAGCTCTTTGCCCGAGGGCTCCCGGTTGGCAGAAAGTTATACAACGCGGTAGAACCCGGCGATTCCGTCCACGTAGTGGTTCACCCTGGAGAGTTCTCACAACCTTGGTACGGTGGCCTTCGCATCCTAGATCAGCCGCACGAGACTAGATGACCCCCAATTCCCCCCAACTAAGCGCATTCGTCGTTGGCCAGTATGATCGTTGCTCCCTGGAGTCTGGCTAATTCTACTTCAGTATTATGGAGTTCTGACCTCTTGTGCCAAGTCGGCCTATCGGAATGTGGCTTTTTGGCTCATGGAGAGGTTTTCCACATTCCGATAATCCCGTTTCCCAGGACTTGGCTCGTCCTACCTACGACAGCCTATCCAACACAGGCGAACTCTTACTATAGATTTAATTTCAAGAGTTGGATAAAATCATACGTCCCCACAAAGCCATCCTACTGGCGATTCTATACGAGCCTACTCCCACGGGCGAGGAAGCGGACAATGAGATTGCTAGCACACTTTGCGCATGCACACCCGTACGCGTACTGGACCCTCAGTGGCATCCTCATGGCAGCAGGCATCATCCTGTACATCGTCCTGTTGCGCCGGAATCGCAAAAAGGTTGGGGCGCTCGTCGATCTCTTTGATCATGGAACAGCCGAGTTTGAGGAAAACGCGACGGAGTACCTCGTTCGAGGTCGCTTTCACGGACGTCCGGCATCGGTCTCAGCATCACGTAGCCTCGTGAGCAGAGTTGACCTTTCCATCGCAGGGCGTTTCTACTTGCCGTTTGAAGCTCGGACATCGCGATGGCGTTGGATCTATGGAATCCAAATACTGACGAACCCGCTGACACTCTTGTGGTTGCTGTTTTCCTTCCAGGCGGTGTTCGAGAGAGGTTTCATGGCGAAGTTGGCGCTTGTACTTGTTGCCTTGGTTGTAGTCGCTGGAATGATGCTTAACTTCATTGGGAAGGTGTCGGGATATTTCGGGGAAACGTCACCTTCCGTGTTCGGGGTTGACTTAAACGGCCTAGGTGTGCGACGGTTTGCAACCTATCAGCCAGACCGGTTTCATGCCGCGATCGAACACTCAGAAATTCGAAAGTCTTTCGCTCACCTTTTCGGTTCCTGCCGTACCGACATGCTGAAGGTGCCTGGACCTGTGCGTGCCAACATTAAGAATGGAGAAAATTGGACTTTTGCAGTTGGGGCCACATGGCTCAGTCGCGATAAATTTCTGGACAAAGAAATAGTCCACAAGACGCTCACCGAGCTTTCGACACTGTGTGCTGACTTTGATCAATTTGCGCCAGACCCTTGGCTATCTGGGCATTCTGCATAGGTCGCAACATCAGCTAGTGGACTTGGGTGGCTAAGCTCCCTGGTAAGTCGGGATCACGCCTGTGAAGTTCTATAAAGGGAGAAGTCAAGAAAAAACACCCCTCCCGCGGCCGGAATTTTTCTTGCTTCGCAGCCCACCTGACCGAGCGAGATCTGTTCTGACCTACCGCACCATGTGCTCGGTTGCGGGGCACTGCGACCCCGCGGTTTGGGTTTTCTCTACCAGCGGTTTTCATTGCTTCTTCGCGACGAAGCCTGTCAGTTCCGAAACCAACAAAGCAGAACGGTGGTCAAATTTGGCGACCATAGTTCTATTGGGGGACTCGTGGCCCATAGCTTTTTCTGGTTATCCGAGAGGGCCTAGGGTCCTCTATGAGACTGAGTGCCCGAGGCACGCAGCGCCTAACTTATCAGCTGAGACTCGCTCTCGAACCAGAGTGTCTCGAGAACCCGACGGCCACCGCCAGAGAAATCTCCAGAGATGGAGCGGACTCGGTCAGAGACACTCAAGCTGTTTGTGGTTTCAGATGTTGGGCGTCGAAGCTCACTCCTCTCTTCCACACGATCAATGCGATGGTGGCAATCTTCCTGGCCAAGGTCAGACGTGCCATCTCCGGCCGGATGCCCTTGGTCAGCAAAGCGGTGTAGAACTCTTGAAACGGACCGGGTTTGCTCGATGCCACGATCGCCGCACCCTTAAACAGATTCTTCAGATCGTGATTGCAGTTGCGGTTCAGTCCGCGAATGGAGCTCGGTTTCTTCACTCGTTGCAGCTGTCCGTCGACACTCCGGTGATCGGCGCTGCTTTGTGTCTCGATGCCAAATCCGCTGTACGTCCATAGCTGCCGCTTGGTGCGGAAACGGTGCGGGGTCTGCAGAATGCCCAGCAACACGGCCGCCCGGATCGGACCGATCGAAGGAATCTGGCAGAGCCGTTTCCATGCCGGGTGTTTCTTGCTCTCCGCGAGCAGACTCCCGCCGCACTTCCTGACGCAATGACCTCAGCGCATCGAGTTGCTGGTAGTAAAACTCTGCCCGGCGGCGCACACCCGCTTCGCTGATCTTCCCGAGCCACTCGACACGATGGCGCGGTGCATAGACCTGCTTGCCCGTACAAGGAATGGCCCAACTGCGATAGATCGCCTTCACCCGCGACATGACCCGTCCGAGATCTTTGGTGATGGTCAGATAACTGCGCACCAATTCCTTCAGGCTTCGTAGCCCGTGTTCCCCGTGATAGACGGGGTTGAGATGATCCAGGCGCAGCAGCTCGGCCAACCGGCGCGCGTCGATCTTGTCACTCTGGTTGCCTTCCCTCATGGAGGCATTCTTTCGCGGATCGCACACCACCAATTTCGTCACGTGCGGCTTCAGCAAGTCGTACAACCAGGCGGCCGAGGTTCCTTCTTCAAACGTGACGTGCAAGTCTCCGCGCAGCCCATCGATAAACTGCAGAATCATGCTGGCTTTCGTCTCGATGACGCATTCCATCACGATCTTTCCTGCACCATTCCTCACCGCAATCGAAATGCTTTCCTTGTGCACATCCATCCCGATATACTTTTTGTCATTCAACATGAGGGTGCTCCTTTCCGTAGGTGTTGATGCGAACGATCAAAACCTACTTCAAAGGGGCGCCCTTTTATATTGCGTCCGCTTATCGGAATGTGGCCCGCGAGCCGGTTTGCCCAAATTCCCACATTCCGAGAATCCCTGCCAGCTCAACCGGTCGCATTCAATCCGACAATACTTCCTTCCGGGAATTGGTCTGCCCGGCTGTACTCTGACTCAGGGCGCATGCCGCACCCCACGGAAGCCGGGGGAACGTTGCCCGTCGATGGGACGAGGGTGTACGCTATCAGCCGGCCGGAAGTCGATACGAGGCTCCAGGAATAAGTTGGCCTGCAGTGACATTGGAGCGAACAGTTGCCGAGTGACTCGACCTCGTCCGCGGAAAAACAACCAGCGCCCCTGAGCAGACGCAGCAGACTGATAAGATCGGGGGGCATTGGCGTTGTTATCCTGTGCGTTGCAGGAGGATTTCTCTATTTGGGCGGCTGGTTCAGCCCAAACGCGCTGACGCCCGCGCGATTCGTCGATGCATTTGAGCGGACCGGCGGAGTCCATTCCGGTTTTCGGCGCAATCATGCCAAGGGCGTCGGCGTCAGCGGTTATTTCGAGAGCAACGGCCAGGGAGCGCGCCTCTCAAAGGCCTTAGTCTTCAGACCGGGGCGCGTGCCCGTGATTGGGCGGTTCTCTTTTGGCGGCGGCGTTCCAAATGTTGTCGACGGGCCTAACATGGTCCGCGGCCTGGGGCTTTTGTTCTGGCTGCCGGATGGCGAAGAGTGGCGGACGGCGATGATCAACCTGCCCGTATTTCCGTTCCAGACGCCGCAGGCCTTCTACGACAATCTGGTTGCGTCGCAGCCCGACCCCAAGACTGGAAAGCCCGATCCAGAAAAAATGGCGGCGTTTGCCGCGAGCCATCCCGCAACGGTGCGGGCGCTAGGTATTATCCAGAGCCACGCACCGTCGTCTGGTTTCGACAACACTGCGTTTAATAGCCTGAACGCTTTCCGGTTCATCGATGCCGCAGGCAAGTCGATCCCGGTGCGCTGGACATTGGCTCCGGTGCAGCCGTTTACAGCAGCCATCGCGGCGGCGACGGCTCAGACAGAGAAGAACTACATGTTTGACGAGCTCATCGCGAGCATCCTGCAGCATCCGTTGCAATGGCATTTGATCATCACGATCGGGCAACCGGGCGACCCGACCAACGACGCCACCGTGGCGTGGCCTGACGGGCGGGAGCAGATGGATGTGGGAATGCTGACCCTCGATCATATCGAGAGCGAGGAAACCAGCCCCGCCCGAGACATCAATTTCGATCCGTTGGTTTTGCCGAGCGGTATGGCGTCCTCCGACGATCCACTGCTCAGCGCGCGATCGGCGATTTATTCACAGTCGTTTACACGGCGGGCCGGCGAAGCAAAGATGGCGAGCGCGATATCGCCTGCGGAAGTGCGAAAGTGAACACAGCGAGCCAACAGACGCAATTCACAGTTCTCATGCGAATTCTGCACTGGCTGATGGCCGCGATGGTCCTGACCATGCTGGGGATTGGCGTTGCCATGGTCGCATCGCTTGGTGACTACCATCGCCTGGTTTCCATTCACCGCCCGTTGGGGATCGCCATCCTGATTGTGGTGGTGATTCGTTTCGTGAATCGACAGTTCAGTACTCTGCCTCCGTTTCCGGCCAGCATGTCGTCCCAGGAGCGCTTCGTCGCACACGCATCTGAAGTATTGTTGTATACGCTGCTGTTTGTGCTGCCGCTGATCGGGTGGGGGATGTTGTCGGCGGCGCGCTTTCCGATCGCGCTTTACGGGCCGCTGCATCTTCCCCCGATTCTTCCGCACAGCGTGACGCTGTACGCGTTTCTGAGGAGGACGCACACCGTTCTCGCTTACCTTTTGTTCCTGGCGTTTATCGCCCATTTTGGAGCGATTTTGTTTCACACGCTCGTCGTGCGAGACGGGCTGTTCAGCCGCATGGCGCCGTGGAGAGTTCGCGCGCGCTAGGCGGATTCTGCACAGGGGCGTGCCCAAGAATCTTGCCGAGAATCCCGTTTCTCAGATGGGATGAGAAGGCCGGTCTCCGACGGGATGCGATATGCTCCCAACGATTGACGCGCTCAAGGCGCAATGGAAAGGAGACCGGCTTATGCGAAAGAATAGCACTGTGGTGAAAAACGGAAACAAAATTTTCAAACAGCCCGCACTGACCATCGGGTTGGACTTGGGAGATCGAAGCAGCTGTTACTGCGTTTTGGATGAGATGGGGAATGTGATTTTGGAACGCAGTGTGCCGACCACACCGAACGGAATCCGCCAGGCGTTCGGTAAGATGCCGCGCTGCCGGATCGCACTGGAAACGGGAACGCACTCGCCGTGGGTGAGCCGGCAGTTGGCACGGATGGATCACGAAGTGATCGTAGCGCATGCGCGCAACGTGCGGCTGATTGGCGAGAGCAGTCGCAAGGATGATCAGCTCGACGCGCGGACGCTGGCGCGGCTCGCACGGATCGATCCCGGCTTATTGGGTCCAGTGCGGCATCGCAGTGCGCAGGCGCAAATTCAACTGACAGTGATTCGCGCACGAGCGGCGCTGGTCAGTTCGCGCACGGCTCTAGTGAATGCGGCGCGCGGGTTGACGAAATCCTATGGCGAGCGGCTGAAGAAATGCGGCACGGAGCAAATGAATCGAGACAGCTCCGAGGGGTTGAGCCAGGAATTGCGTGAGGCGCTGGATCCGCTGTTGCGAGAGATCGAATCGCTCAACGAGCGCATCAAGGAATACGATCAGCGGATCGAACAGATCGCCAAGGAAGTTCACCCTGAAGTGGCGCGGCTGAAACAAGTGAAGGGTGTGGGGACGCTGATTGCGTTGACCTACGTGTTGACGCTGGACGATCCACGCCGATTTCGTCACAGCCGCGATGTGGGATGTTTTCTGGGACTGCGTCCCGGGCGCAGGAACTCCGGCAAGAGCGAGCCGCAACTGCACATCAGCAAGGAAGGCGACCGTTATCTGAGAACGCTGATGGTGCAAGGCGCGCATTACATTCTCGGGCCTTTTGGACAGGACAGCGATCTGCGGCGTTGGGGATGGAAGCTGGCCGAGCGCGGAGGAAAAAATGCCAAGAAGCGAGCGGTGGTTGCCGTCGCACGCAAGTTGTCGGTCCTGCTGCACAAGTTGTGGGTGAGCGGAGAAGCGTATGAACCACTGCGCAACAACAACCACCAAGGGGTACGCGCCGTGGCCTAGAGGTTGAAACGAAAGAGCCGAGCTCACCGCCGAGTTCAGGTGACTGCGCCCAAGTCCTGGCCCAACTCTCAGAGATGAGAGCCAAGGTCGATTCTCAGGTAGCAGCACCTACTGAATGAAGGACGCCCAACTTGCACCGAGCGAAACAATCGCTCACCAAAGAGTGCGGATGGAAGGATGGCGACAGAGGCGGACCGGCTTAAACGGCAAAAACCCCTGATAAGAAAAAGAAAAACCGGCTTGACACTAACCGGCCTTCTCATGGAAGGACTTGGGTCCCTTGTCTGACTCGCCGTAGGACGGCGCGTATTGCGTGAAGACGAGGTCACGAGAAGCCTTCGCGTGGCAGGGGAAGCAGGTTTTCATCAAAGCGTCGTTGCCAAGCGTGCCATCTCTGTTGAAATGGCCGAAGCCCCAGCCGCCCGTCGCGGCGTACTTTTTTGAGTCCTTGACCTCAAACTGGACATTCGTTGCGGGCCCCGCAACGAACGACTGGACCTTGCCGAAAATCTTATTGTTTTCCTCAGACGGCACATACGCATAGTGAATGGCGGCGATGATTGAGCCGTCCGGGAACGGAAGCTTCCCTTCGCGGTACGCCTTGACCGCCACATCGTTGCCTAAAACGGCACCGATGCTATTGATGTTTCCTGCCTCGTGGGACACCGAGATCACCGTCCAATCGCGGAAACCGGGCGGCACTTTGGTTACGAAGATTGGCGCCGTCCCTTTGTCCGTCTGTCCGGACGCGCGGACCATCGAGGCGACAACGCCAGCCAGAGTTGCAACTGCAACCATAACTAAAGCAAACCGCTTCATACGATGCCTCCTTAGTATGGATGGCCGCCTAATTACTGGGCAAATCCCGCGTCCTCTACCGTGGCAGCGAAGACGCTCTTGAACTTCGAAGATGAACTGCTGCGCCTCCGAGGAACGGCACAACTTTGGTGAGCTGGACCTCGTTCTTCCTCGCCATGGGCTCCAACCGACTTAGAATTGGCAGAATATAACCCCGTCCGGGAGTTACACACTTGCAAATTCTTGTTTCCTCCCTCATCCCGATAGGTTCCCTAATCGGCTAATGGGATCTGGCCCAAACCGCAATTCAGCTCAAATCCGGGAACAGATCACTGTAGTAAATTCGTAGTAGTTATCGGTTCAAATTGGTTCAAAACGGGTACAAACGAATCAACTCACCCACGTTGTAAGTCGTTGAGCAATATAGTAGAGTCTAAAATCTTCATAACCAGTCAGAACCGTCCCTTGTTTTCCTAAACCGTAGGTCGGGAGTTCGACTCTCCCCAGCCCCATTTCTTGAACTGATCAGGAAGGCCGAGGTTCGAAGCTGGGCCCCAAAATGCCGTCCCTTCGAAAACCGCGAAGGAACGGGCACCCGCAAGGGCAAAACAGTCACTGAGCGTCGCCATGGTGTTATCGGGAGCCTGTTTGCTGCGCAAGCGGAAAAGACGCGAAGGGTTTGCCACCCGCCCACGCAACAGGAATCAATCCAGGCGACGGTAGCGCTCCGCAACGCCACTTTGGTGTGGTTCTAAACACCGAGGAGAACGACCCAGACCAATGAGAAGTCATATCCGAGTGGCGCTATTCGTCCTCCTCGCGTTGGCTGGCGAGCAGTTATGGGGACAATCATCTGGCAACGGAAAACCAGCTGTTGCCTACAGCTACAAGGGGGTTCTTTACCTAGCCACAGAATCCGGGCATCCTTTGAAAGCAGTGAAAACGACCCTTCCTATAGGGGATTTCGCCGTTTCGCCTGACGGCAAACTTGTTGTCTTCTCGCCTCCTCGTAGTTCCGGGCTAACCGGAGGCTCTCTCTGGACATTGAATATAGCGACAGGCGCATTAGAGCGTATGCCGCCCGATCCTTTCTATAATGCTGCACCCGGCAAGAACCAAACAGAGTTTTATGCCGATCCAGCATTCTCTCCGACGAGTGAGACTCTCGTATATGCTGCGCATGGAAGAGCGACTGGCGATTTGGTGCAAACAAGAGGACCTGTCGCAGTCATGGACGTTAAGACAAAGCAAGTGCGCATCTTGAAGGATTCGCTCGGGAATGATGGCCTCCCGCTTGGGTTTGCTTCCGATCTACATTGGTCTCCAGACGGGAAGGGGATACTTCTTAACTACGAAGGGAGCGCCTCCATAACCGATGCTGACGGAACGAAGCTAACTGACCTTGTAATACCAGAGAACGAAGTCAAGCGCTCCCCCCTGTCTTATGGCGTGCATGCCATTAACTGGCTTGGTTCCAAGTGTGTTTTGTACCAGGCGGGAGATGATCCAGAACGTGACCCGACACGCGTTTTTAATCGTAGTACGGGCAAGACCACTTCGGCGGCAGAACTGCTTAATCTTCCAGAGCAATCCCTGAGAGGGGTGTTGGCATTTTCCGGGCAACTGTGGGTGCGACGCTACGGTTCCCGATACCGCGTGGATGGTCCCAATATATCTTGGTTAGTTCCCGGTGACTCTGCGACGACCCACGTTCGCATTTTGCGAGAAAGCAGTGGAGATTCGATTCCAACTGAATGCAAGCAATAAAAAGTGGGACCGATTGAATAGGGCGAGTAGCCGAACGGAGCACCTATCCAGGTCCTTTTTCTACGAAATCCCCAGCGCGGATAGCACCGTGCTGAAGCGCGATGGCGGCTTTGCTTTGCAGGATGCAGCGAAGATGGCAGCGCGGGAGGACGCCAAGAAAATGAAGAATATGCGCCAGCCGGACAGACCTCAAGTAGAACGCATCATGGTCGGACAGAATGCGGAAATGGCTACGCGGTATCGATCCCTGTTTTGCATCCACCGCCTAAACACCTTACCCGAAATCATCGGCGAAATTTGAAGCAGATCACTGTAGTAAATTCGTAGTAGTTATCGGTTCAAAACGGATCAACTCGGGTACAAACAAATCAACTCACCCACGTTGTAAGCCGTTGAAGAATATAGTAGAGTGTAAAACCTTCATAACCAATCAGAACAGTCCCTTGTTTTCCTAAACCGTAGGTCGGGAGTTCGACTCTCCCCAGCCCCATTTCTTGAACTGATCAGGAAGGCCGAGGTTCGAAGCTGGGCCCCAAAATGCCGTCCCTTCGAAAACCGCGAAGGAACGGGCACCCGCAGGAACAAAACAGTCACTGAGCGTCACCATGTTGTTATCGGGAGCCAGTGTGCTGCGCATGCGGAAAAGACGCGAAGGGTCTGCCACCCGCCAGGACGGTTCAAATGATAACGCCGCGTGCCGCCGAGCTTCCCACTCAAGGTCAGAACGACATTACGCCATAAGGGCGCGTTGGAATCGACTCCAGCTCCGTGGGCTCGACGCTGCTTAAATGCAGTGCAATCCCCTTGCTTGTGACCCGCACGGGGCAAGGTCGTGGTGCAGAGCCCCTTTTTATTTGATGAATCTGAAGGAGTTGAGTGCCTGACCGAGACGTTCGCGCACGTCCATGAGCTTTTCTTCTTTGAACTTCTCAGAAAAGGACCCCGAAGAAACGGTCGCGATTCTCACGGTCAATTGGTAGCATTTCCCTCCGTAAAACCGTCTGTACGCCTTGGCCTCTAGCCCATGGCCCATTCCACCTTCGCTGAAATCCATGATCGTGAAGGTAGCTCCATGAATGGTTGTTGTTGGGAGATTTCGAGGGTTCCCGTACTCCAAACCGTGCCCGATGCTGAGACAATCATGCTCGCTCGCCGCGTCAGCAATTTCTGCAACCGAAAACGTCGCTGCCTCGAATTCAGGATAGTTCTTCACGCGGTTCTTGTCGTACGCGAAGCATGCGATCGTGTCGCTGCCTTCCTGATTGCACATATGGAAGTAGGCCTCGCAAGACGCCGATGGACAGGCGATAAGGGAATCGGAATATCGAAACCGGAAAGTTCCATCCGAACTCGTAAAGGTGTTTCGTACCTGCGGTTTGGATTCCGCACCGATACTGGTCGTCGCGGGCACACTACATAAGGTATTGAAGCAACCGAAAAGTCCGCCCAAGATTGCAACCACTCCGAGGAATCTCAGAGACTTTAGACGCATTAGAGCGTATGGTGGCAAGCGAATCGGCGTTTCCCGGTTGAAATCATAGTCCGCTGGGGAACGGAGCGCAAATGCTCGATATCACTCTTCAATATTCTCTATGATCCGGCCAATATCAAGCCCATAGCAGACAAATCAGAAAGTGACCCAAAACCAGAAAACTGTCACAGAGGAAATTAGAGGTAATCTTGGGGGCAGAGGCATATTGCGGATTCCCAAGAAGTCGATCAGTGGCAAGTGGCGCAGCCTGGAAGGCGATTTTGATTTTCCGCTTGGCCGCTCCCTCGTGTTTTTCGAACGGTCCTAGGGTTCGAATCACTGTAGTAAATTCGTAGTAGTCATCGATTCATATTGGTTCAACTCGGGTACAAACGAATCAATTCAACCACGTTGTAAGCTGTTGAAAAACATAGTAAAGTCCAAAAGTTTCAACGCCAATCAGAACGGTCCCTTGTTTTCCTAAACCGTAGGTCGGGAGTTCGACTCTCCCCAGCCCCACCATTCTGCGGCGGCGCCGCCGACGAGACGCGCCACCTCCAGTTTTGTGCCGAAATTGAATCAGACATAACCGGCCGGTTTGGTTCGTGGGATGACGGATGCAAGGTTGGTGCTACAATTTCGGGAGTTCGGGGGGAACTCGAATAACATCTCCAGCGCGGGGAGTGGCGAGATTCATTTCTATTCGCCGATCCTTACGATTTGGGTGAGTCAGCGGACTGCCACCAAGTTGCCGGCATGCTCCAATCTCGGCGCGCGAAGCGGAGGCGTGCGGCGAATTCCCGTTCGTATACCCGAATGGCCTGGCACATTAAATTAAAAGGAGCGTTTCCATGAAGTTTTCCAGTTTTGGCCGGTTTGCAGCGGGTGTGTTCATTGCATTGTTCGGCGCTTGTTTTTTGTCGGGCTCTTACGCCCAGCCGAAACCGGCGGCGTCTGGCTACCATTTGCTTAAGACGGTTTCTTTGCCGGCGGCCCCGGGCGGCGGCGAGTACTACGACTACATTACTGTGGATGCGGCAACGCGCCGCGTTTACGTATCCCACGGCACAGAGGTCGTGGTTCTCAATGCCGACGATTACTCGGTGGTGGGCAAGATCGAAGGCTTATCGCGCTCCCACGGGATTGCTGTGGCCAAAGATCTCGGCAAAGGGTTCATCACGGACGGCGATTCCAAGGAAACTGCCACCGTACAGGAAGTTGTGGTTTTCGATTTGAAGACCTTGAAGGTGACGGGCCATGTGAAGACCGGCCAGCTGGACACGGATGCAATCATCTACGAACCCGCGACCAAGCACATTTTTACGTTCAACGGCGATAGCCACAACACCACCGTGATCGATGCGGTGAAAGAATCTGTGATCACGACGATCGATCTAATCGGGAAGGTTGAATTTCCGGCCGTCGACGGCAAGGGGATGGTTTACGACAATAATCCGGAGAAAAACGATATCGTCGCAATCGACGCGCGCACGAATACCATTAAATCGCGTTGGGCGACGGCGCCGGAAGGGAATCCAACCTCGATGGCCATCGACCAAAAAAACCGGCGGCTGTTTTCCGGGGGGCGCGGCCCGCAGTTCGTGATCATGATGGACGCCGACAACGGCAAAGTCCTCCAGTCGTATCCGATTTCGGCGGGAGTGGACGCCAACGCGTTTGAACCTGAGACGGGCATGCTGTTTGTGGCGACGCGCGAAGGCGTGATGCACATTTACCACGAAGATTCGCCGGACAAGCTCAGCGAGGTGGAAGCGGTAAATACGGAGTACGGTGCCAAAACGTTGCAGGTGGATCCAAAGACCCACAACGTTTTTTTGACCACTTCGGATTTCAATCCGCCAGCCGCTCCAACGGAAAAGCAGCCCCATCCGCTGGCGACTGCCAAGCCGGGAAATTTCCGTGTGCTCGTGTACGGGCGCTAAACGATAATTCTGGGGAGATCCGATTACGGACACGCAGAACGTATCGACGGGAGCGTTCCGCTGTGAGCCTATCCGAGTGGGATGGGCGAAGAATTCCGAGAGGATGTCGCCCGTGAACGCTAATCTCCTGAACTGAGTTACGCTCAACGCCAATCGGGAGATTGGCGCTCCCGGGTTGCAGCCAGCTGATCGCCGCGAGATACACCGCCCCGCCTGCGTCATTCCGGAGCCGTACTAACGCAGGCGGAGGCGTGTTGACCACCAAGTTACGACGAATCGTTTCCCTATTCGTGCGAATTCAGCGTCCAGATCAGGAACAGATTCACGCTGTCATCCACCGCGGCCAGCTTGGCCTTTTTCCCCAACGGTTCCACGGCCAGTCCGAAGGACCCGCCGGGAGTCGGATCGAGGGAAATCTCCTTGACGAATTCGCCCTCCACGGTGAACTCGACGAGCTCGCTCGGCTGATTTGGATCCGCGTTAATCACATCGTTGTTGGTTACGAGCAGGTGCCCGTTTGGCGCCATCGCCAATCCCAGCGCGCCGTGCAAGTGCTTCGCGTCCTCGTAAATGAGCTTGCCAACGCCTCCGTCATGCCTTCGATCTCCTGCGTCGTATACGGCATACACGGCGTTATCCAAAGTAGATGCCACGTAAAGAATATCTTTTTCGGCGTCATACACGAGGCCCGTGGGCGCGTCCACGAACGTAACGGCGTCGCAGGCATGCTGATAGCCGGAGGCGATTACTGTCGGGTGCCTGAAGCTGACGCCCGAGGGATCGACATCCAAATCGTAGCGCACAATCTCTCCGGTTAAGGCATTGGCAACGAAATATTTTGCCCTGCCGCCCTGGTCAAACAGCGCGGAATCCCATGGACCCTGAACGGAGCTGTCCGTGTATTCCGACACGATGGCTCCGTTCTTGTCGATCACGAATATGGATCCGCTCCCCGCGTCCGTACACGAGCCATCCGCTGACGGGAAATTGCCAACCAGGACAAATCCCCTCTGTAGAACGTTTAGCGCGGTCGTAAGGCCGACCGTTCGGCTCCCAGTGAATTGGAAAAAGAGCGACACCGGTGCGTTGGGCGGCACATCGACGATCGTCGTACCCGTTCCCTGAAGATTGCCTCCCGTCGCGGTAGGAGCGTTGTTGAAATTCGACACCAGGACGTCGCCGGGATTGATCGCCCCGCCGCTGGGAAAATAGGGAGGAACGAAAGCGACGCCGTAGGGATTTCCATCCCCGTTGGTCGGCACGGTCGATACGACACGAATTGGGCCCGGAAGGAAGGGGCGATTGTCATCATTCGCCATCAAAACAGATGAGCAAAGAAAGCACGATATGACTGCCGCTGCGAACAGCTTCAACGCAACGGATTTTTTTGCGCTAGTGAAAAATTGTGAGCACGTGATTCGTTTTATCTGGGCGATTTCGCGATTCATAGTGGCTCCTTTTGAGGGATCGCCGGTCATTGAGACTTCGGCGGATTGTTTATTGGGGAGGGACTTTCCCAAATGTCGAACAACGCTGCATCGTTCGAGAGAGTGAGCCTACGTGGGGGCTATTACAGGCATGTCACGAAGCAATCTGCGAATTGTCAAAAAATTGTAAATAATATTGGATGGTTCGCAGCTGGAGCCACTACTGCGCCTGAAGAAATTGCAACGTGTAAGCCGTCGTGGGGTCGAACGGCTTGCCGATGACTTTCAAATCGACGAGCTGTTCGTACATCGTGGCCCAGCGTTCTGGATCCATTTGGCCGAGTTGCGCTCCGCTCGGATCATCTCCCGCGACGAAATGGCCGTCGCGCAATTGTTGCCACGTGAATTGCATCCATTCCGGATTGAGCGCCGGATTGAGCTTGGCGATCATGGCGTGGGCGGCGGCTGGATCTTTCAGGTAATCCTTCCATCCCTTCAATGATGCGCGGACAAACTTGGCGACAATTTCGGGATGTTTCTGGATGAATTCCCTCGTCGTATACATCGTGCGGTATGGACTGTATCCGGCATCGCTGACCAGGAGAACGCGCGTTTCAATTCCGGCTTGATGCGCGAAGAAGGGTTCCGAGGTCGCAAACGCTTGCTGGATGTACTGCGGGTCCGCAACAAAGTTGGCCACATTCATCATCGCCGGGACGACGCGAACGTTATTCAACTGAAACCGTTTGACGAGGAACTCAAACCACGTGGATTCGCCAACCTTGATGGCCACGGAATGGCCGTTGAGATCGGCGAACGAGTGGATGGGCGAATCTTTTCTCACCATGATGCCTTGCGGATCGTGCTGCATTGTGGCGGCCACCGCGACCAGGCTTTGTCCGCCGGAATTCGCCTCGAGAACTTTATCCGAAGCTCCCATGCCAAACTGCGCGGTCCCGGCAGAGACCTGTTTCTCAACCGTGATGTACGGGCCGCCCGGTTGGATCGTTACGTCCAGGCCTTCGTCCTTGTAGTATCCCTTCGCCAGAGCGGTGTAGAAACCACCATGTTCGGGCTGGGGGTACCAATCCGCCTGGAACACAATTTTTGTGAGTCCGCTATCGACGGCAGGGCGGCGGCATCCCAGCATGGACAGGCTAACGAAGATCAGCGCGCACAAGGTGCGGAAAAAGCACTTGGCCATATCGACGAATCCATTTCAGGATCCGCGGTTGAGAATAGCACGCGGCCTTTCGCGGAACGCGGTCTAATCGTTCGGATGCAAAAAATGAATATACGCCCAGAGGCGGGCCGGGCCCGCATTGTGATAAATTGCGGCATGGCTTTGTCCGCTTCTGCAAGGTCGCGTGTCACTGCGATGGACGAAGGGCGCATGCGGGAGATTTTCGAGTTCACCGCGCGTTCCTTGAAAACCGCGCGGCCGGTGCCATTCGGCGCGCTCATCGTCGACACGCGCACGGGCCAGCGCCTGATGCGCGCCACCAACGCGGTTTTGCGCGAAAACGATCCGAGCGCACACGCCGAAACGCGCACCGTCCGGCTAGCCTGCAAAAAATTGAAACGCCCCTCCCTGGCCGGGTTTACGATGTACTCGACATGCGAGCCCTGCCCGATGTGCATGGCCAATGCGCTGTGGGCCAGGCTCGACCGCGTGGTGTTTGGAGCGACGATCGAGGATGCGAACCGCTACGTCCTGCAAATTCATATTTCCGCGAAGGAAGTAGCGCGCCGTTCGGACATGCCTTGCATCGTGGAAGGTCCGGTGTTGCGCGATTTGTGCAACACGCTTTTCACGCATCCGAATATGCAGAAAGCTTTTCGCGCGTGGAGCACGAGCAAGGGCAAGTCCGGCAAATCCTGATTTTTGACGCGAGCCGATTTCTATGGACCAGAAGCATATCGCCGAACTTCGTTTACTGACCGGCGATCCCTCGCGCGTAATTTTGAATCCGCAGATCGTCGAGCAGCTCTCGCGCGATTTCTACTGGTATTCGCCGGTGCTTCGCAAACAACTCGATGGAAAGCTGGGCGAAGTCGTGGTGCAGCCGCTCGGCGCGGCCGAAATTCAGAAACTTCTGCGCTACTGCTATGCGAACAATCTTCCCGTGACCGCGCGCGGCGCAGGCACCGGCAATTACGGCCAGGCGGTTCCGCTCGAAGGCGGCGTGGTCCTGGACCTCAGCCGCATGGATCGCATCGAGGAAATTCAATCGGAAGGCGTGGCCGTTTGCCAGCCGGGAGTGCGCCTCGGGGATCTCGAGAATGAAGGGCGCAAATCGGGATGGGAACTGAGGTGCTATCCCTCGACGATCATCAAGGCGTCTGTCGGCGGATTTCTCGGCGGCGGTTCCGGAGGAATTGGAACGGTCGCGCACGGAATGTTGCGCGATTTTCAAACGGTGCGCGCCATCGAAGTTGTCACGATGGAGCCGGAACCGCGAGTGATTCTTCACGATGGAGAAGCGGTCCACGAAATTCTTCATGCCTGGGGCACCAACGGCATCATCACACGCATTTGGCTCGCGCTGACGCCGGCCGTGGAATGGTCTCAGTGCGTTGTGGCGTTTGACGCCTTCGGCGCGGCATTCGATTTCAGCGAGAAAATTGCGACCGGCGCTCGGTGGATCAAACGCCTCGTGACTGTTTTTGAGTGGCCGATTCCGTCTTTCTTCACCCCGATCCGCCAATATGCTCCGGAAGGAAGGACGCTGATTTTTTTCATGATCGCTTCCAGCCAGCTTGCTGAACTGGAAGCCGCCGCGCGGGAGGCCGGAGGAATCGTTACTCAAAGCGGGGCGTATCCCGGCCTCAACGCAAGGCCGCTGCTTTCCGACTACACCTGGAACCACACCACGCTCTGGGCGATCCGATCGGACGAAGCCTACACGTACTTGCAATGCGGCTTTGATCCCGATACTGTGCGCGAACAGATGCGGCAATTGCGCGAGCGCTTTGGGATGGAAATCCTGTTCCACATGGAGTTTATGAAGCGCGGCGACGGGCGCGTGTTCCCGGGCGCGATTCCTGTGGTGTACTACACGACGGAGGAGCGCCTGAACGAGATGATCGATTTCTGCCGCGAAATTGGAGTATGGGTGGCGAACCCGCACGTGAACAATGTCGAGGGTGGCGGACGGTATCGCGCCGACAACGTCCAACTGCTCGCGAAGCTGCGCTACGACCCCAAAGGCTTGCTCAATCCGGGAAAAATGATCACGTTTCATTCAGAATCCGCGACGGCCGGAGCAACCACGAAATGAAAACCTGGATCCCGGACGCGCGAAATTTCTCTTACTTGAATTGGAAGCAAGTGGATGCGCTTCCTCGCGAGTCCACGCTTCTGGTGCTTCCCACGGCGGCCATCGAACAGCACGGGCATCACCTGCCTCTGGCGACCGATACGCTGATCAACAATCTGCTGCTCGGGCACGCGCTGCGTAAATTGCCCGCCGATTTGTCCGTGTACGCGCTGCCGCCTGTGCATTACGGCAAGAGCAACGAGCACATCGGTTTTCCGGGAACACTTTCGCTCAGCGCCACGACATTCATGGCCGTGCTGCGCGATCTCGGATCCAGCTTGTCCAAGGCTGGCTTCAGAAAGCTTGTTCTGTACAACACGCACGGCGGAAATACTTCATTGATCGACGTCATGTCCCGCGACTTGCGCGCGGAATTCGGCCTGAGAACGTTCGCCCTGCACGGCTCCGGTGGAATTTCGTTCGAAGGTCTCGATCCCCAGGAACGCACATACGGCTTCCACGCGGGCGAAGTCGAAACTTCTTTCCTTCTGGCAAGTGTGCCGGAGCTGGTGGATCGCTCCGCCTACACCGCCAACTACATCGCGGACATTTCCAAACCGGCGATGCTGCTGCCGGAAAATGCGCCCGCCACTTTTGCCTGGCTCACGCGCGACATCGCGCCAAGCGGGGTGATGGGCGACCCGCGTCCGGCCACTGCGGAGAAGGGCTCGCGCTGGCTGGAACAAGCGGCCACGCGGCTCGCCGCTGCGCTCGAAGAAATGGCTCGCTATCCGGATCCGCGCACGCCATGAGCCCGACCGGATTGGTCGATTGCGGCGAAGGCGTCCGCCTCGAACGTGGCGTGCGCGCCCGCATGCGCGACGGCGTGGAATTGGTTTCCGATCACTACTATCCGCAAGAGCTGGGCCCGCAACCCACACTCCTGATGCGCCAGCCCTATGGACGCGACATTGCCTCCACCGTCGTGTACGCCCATCCAGCTTGGTTTGCGCGCCATGGATACAACGTCGTGATTCAAGACGTTCGCGGCCGCGGCGATTCCGAAGGCGATTTCTACCCCTTTCGCCACGAGGGCGCCGATGGCGCCGACACTATCGCCTGGCTGCGCGCGCGGCCCGAATCAAACGGTCGCGTTGGAATGTACGGTTTCTCCTATCAGGGGATGACGCAATTCCTGGCAGCGGCCGAACAACCCGAAGGCTTGCTGTGCATCTCGCCCGGGATGACGGCATTCGACCTCTATCACGGCTGGTTTTATCATGGCGGCGCGTTGCGCCTCGCGTCGACACTAGGCTGGGGACTGCAATTGTTGAAAGTTGACGCGCGGCGGAAGCAGTTGCGCGAAGCCGGCGACAGGCTCGAACAAGCTTGGGCGCAACTGGCATCGCAAACGACCGTGCTGCCTATTCGCGCGCATCCCGCCTTGCACGGCGAAGGTCTCCCCTCGTACGTGCTCGACTGGTTCGATCACGATGCACCCGGCGAATATTGGACGTCGCTCGATGTCAGTCAGCGCCTCGAAAAGATTCGCGTTCCAGCGCTGCACATCTCCGGATGGTATGACATGTTTCTTCGCGGCAGCATCGACGGCTTTCTCGCTCTGCGCGAATCCGCGGGCAGCGAATTTGCGCGGGAACATCAATACCTTCTCGCCGGGCCCTGGGTGCACATTCCGTGGGGCGATCGGATTGGGACGGCGGATTTTGGTCCCGAAGCTCTCATCGACACGGACACGATTTTGTTGCGCTGGTTCGATCATTGGTTAAAGGATGCCGGAACGTTTGAGGGAGAGCCGCGCGTCTGTCACTTCGTGCTTGGGGAAAATCGCTGGCGCGAAGCGGAAACTTTTCCTGCCGGGGTGGAATACATTCTCTTTCTACACAGCGAGGGCAGGGCGAATTCGCGGAAGGGAAATGGAACGCTCTCCACCGTGAGCCCAGCCCCCGGCGAACCATGCGACATCTTCGTGCACGATCCTGAAGTGCCCGTGATTGCGCCCGGAGGGCCGGCAGCCGCGAGCGGTCAATTCGATCAAGCCTTATTGGAGATGTGTAACAACCTGCTGGTTTATTCGACGGAGCCGCTCGAAAAACCGCTGTGGATTTTCGGCATTCCGCGCGTCGTCCTCTATTGCGCCACTTCTCTGGGGACTGCGGACTTCACCGCAAAACTTGTGCGCGCAAGGCCCGATGGCGCAGCGGATTTTATTTGCATCGGAATCGCGCGGTCCAGCCGCCTGTTTGCGGAGACGAAATACGCCGCGGACAAAATTCAGCGCTGGGATTTTTCCCTGGAACCTACCTCATGCCGATTCGCTAAGGGTGACCGCATCCGGCTGGAAATTGCCGGCAGCGCATTTCCACTCTTCGACCGAAACCCCGGGAGTGATGTGCCTTCCTGCCGGGCGACTTCCTGGGATTGGCGGCGGTCGACTCAGTTTGTGTTCCACGGACGAGAGTGCCCCTCCGCTCTATATTTGCCGGCCTCTGAGGCGCCGGAATGAACGACACCGCGGGCGTCCCGGAAATCGAGATCGCAGGCGTCACCAAACAGTACGGGAACGCCCACGCGGTTTTGGAATCGATCGATCTGGTTGTTGCCAAGCAAGAATTCCTCAGCATCATCGGCCCGTCCGGTTGCGGCAAGTCAACGATCCTTAAATTGATCGCTGGCCTGGCCGTCCCGACGAGCGGGACGATTCGCGTGGACGGGATGACGCCGCAAAACGCGAGGGAAACGATTTCCTTCGTCTTTCAGGACGCAACGTTGCTTCCGTGGCGCACTGTGAAGGCAAATATCGGTCTCGGCCTGGAGCTCGAGCACGCGCCGAGCGACCGTCGGGAAAAAGAAATTGCCGCCTTGCTCGAGCTCGTGGGGCTCAAGAATGTAGCCAAGTCCTACCCGCGCGAATTGTCGGGGGGAATGAAGATGCGCGTCTCGATCGCGCGCGCTCTCGCGACGAACCCGCGGCTGATGCTTCTCGACGAGCCGTTCGCGGCGCTCGACGAAATGTCCCGCGACCGCCTGAACGAAGAGATCCTGCGCCTGCGCGCGGAGCAAAATTGGACGGCCGTTTTCGTGACGCATTCCGTTGCCGAGGCCGTTTTTCTTTCCGACCGGATTGTGGTCCTGGCGCCGAATCCGGGGCGAATCCACGCGGAGTTTCGAGTGGAGTTGCCCGCGGCGCGCACGTCCGCGATCCGCAATTCGCCGGAATTTGATGCGATCGTCGCGCGCGTATCGCACACTTTGCGGGAGACACTTCGGCAATGAAGCAGCGTGCCATCACCGTGCTCAACGCTCTTGCCGTCTTCGCGGCGCTCGTGGTGCTGTGGCAGATTATCTTGTGGGTGTTCCGCGTGCCGCCCTTCATGCTGCCTTCGCCCTGGGGTGTGGCGCGAGCCGTGGGCGCTCGCTTTCCATCCTTGCTGAACTCGCTGGCCATCACAGCGGAAGAATCCGCCGGAGGTCTCGCGGCCAGCATCGCGGTTGGCGTGCTCGTGGCGCTCGTCTTCGCACAATCCCGCTGGGTGCGGAAGATGCTTTACCCCTACACGCTGCTCCTCCAAACCGTGCCCATCATCGCCATCGCGCCCTTGATCTTGATGTGGATGGGAGCGGGGATCCCCGCGGTGACGTTCGTCGCGTTCATCATTTCGCTCGCGCCGATTATCGCGAACACAACGCAAGGGCTGATCAGCGTCGATGAAAATCTGGTGCATCTTTTTCTGATGCACAACGCCTCGCGCAGACAGTTGCTGTTCAAGCTGCGCCTGCCGCACGCCGTGCCTGACCTTTTTGTCGGCATCCGCATCGCCAGCGGGATTGCGGTGATCGGCGCAATTACAGGAGAGCTCTTCGCGGGCTCGGGCCGCGTCGGAGAAGGCGGCCTCGGATATTCGATCCTGTATGCTTCCTCCCAATTGCAGACCGACTATCTATTTGCCCTGGTGCTGGCCGCGACAGTGCTGGGCTTCGGCTTCCTGTTCTTGGTCATGTTTTTGGAATGGTATTTTCTGCACCGCTGGCACGAATCGGCTCGCGCCCCGGAAGCAGAGTGATGCAGCGGCAGGACGAAACGGAGTGACGCGATAATCAAATTTCAAATCCCAAATTTGAACTTTCAAATCTGTGAATCTTGCGAGGTGAGCGAACATGCTGCGTCTTGAAACCGAAACCGGTTGGTGGCTCGTCACCCATCCCGACCATGCGCGCCTGGCGGGGGCTTTTGCCGAGCGCTGGGGCAACGATCTCTTTCCGCCGCCGGAGCCGCGAGAACACGTCTTGCGCGGAATCGCCCGCCACGACGACGGTTGGGCCGCGCGCGATGCCGCTCCACAAATCACGCGGCAGGGAAAACCCAGCGCATTCTCGACTGAACTCGTCGGCAAATATTCGGGCTTCGAGGAGATTGACCTTCCAGATTATTTGGCCGTGCGGGATCGTGCGGTTCGCGAAATCGCGGCGGAAGATCCGTATGCCGCGGTCCTCATTTCCATGCATACCTACAGCCTGCTGAACGAGCACGCCGACCGGTCAACTATCCTGCCGGCGCAATTGCCCTTGTTCGATCGGTTCCTGGAAGGCCAGAAGACGCTTCAAGATTCCTGGCGCAAGCAAATTGCGTCGAACCCGAACTTGAGGCCGGAACATAAGAGCGAGAGTGCAATTTTGGATCATTTTCGTTTGCTGCAAGCCAACGACTATCTCTCGCTGCTCACCTGCGTGGACTATCAAACGCCCGTGAACTTGCTGCACGCTCTGCCAACGCGCGACGGCAAGCGCGTTCCCATCCAGGCGCGCACGATTGGTACGCGCCACTTCTTGTTGGATCCCTATCCGTTCGATGAGCCGTCGATCAGCTTTCAATTTCCCGCGCGGCGTGTCCAAGGGAAGCTTTTTCCTTCCGCGAAAGAATTGCAAGACGCATTCAAAGCGGCGCCCGTGGAAATGCTACCGGTGACCGTGAGTGCGCGCTAGTAGCACAGACTTCAGTCTGTGGGGTTCCACTTGATCTTGGCTCGCACGTCGATATTGTCCGGTACATCGATTTTGGTTTTCGCTGGTGGCCTGGGAGCATTGACGGAACCCCACAGACTGAAGTCTGTGCTACTTAAGAACCGACACGTGCGCAGAAACGATCCGCCAGCCCTCGGGAAAACGCACCCAGACCTGGCTTTGCCGCCCCGAAATTATTTTTCCATTCACCCTGCGCTCGAATTCCAGCGTGATGCTGCCGAGATCGCGCCCGAACGTCACGATGTCCAGCCGCCGCACCGTCCGCGTCAGATTGGCGGGCGAGCGGCCTTTGCGGAAGGCCTCGATCTCTTCGATACCATACAAATTCTCGGCAACTCCGAAGCGCAGCGTATGCGGCGAATTCCAAAACATGCTGGTCAACTTCTCCGCGTCATTGGCCATGAGCGCGGCTTCATATATTGGATAAAGCGCCTGCAACTCCGCGACGATTTCGGGATCGTTAATGAGCATGGGGTTCGCATTGAGCAGCACAGATTTCAGTCTGTGGGGTTAAATGCTTGCAAGGCCTAACCCCCACAGACTGAAGTCTGTGCTACTTCAATTCAAAAAAGTTTCCTTGCAGGAAGAACCTGCTTCGAAATCGCCGCCGAAACCGTGAACATCGGATCATTCACCACCTGGCTCAGCCGCAAATTCATCGCCACGCTGCACAGCAAATAAGCGTGAACCGCGCTGAAGCCCCAGCGATCCACGAGCAAATCGATCATGCGCGAAGTGGCCGCACGCGCGGCCCCCACGGCATCGCTGGAGGATTCGACGACGATCCACTCGCCCGCTCCCGCATCGGATTCCAGTTTCCGCCCCGCGGGAGTTTCGACCATGGGCCCCGGAAGCGCGCGCTGCTTGTGCACCTGGAAGCGCAGCGTAACGTCCGCAGGGCATTCGATCCCGTTGATGGATACTTCTCCGTCGCCTTGCGCGGCATGCGCGTCGCCCGCGGAAAAAAGCGCGCCGCGATTGAGCACCGGCAAATAGAGCGTGGCGCCGGTGCACAGCTGGCGCACATCCATGTTGCCGCCAAAAATGCCCGGCGGCCTCGTGCGAAATTCGCCGTCTTCCGCGGGCGCCACGCCCATCACGCCGCAGAATGGCCGCAACGGCACGACAGCAGGCGCAATCGATCTGCTTACCTCTCCCTCCAGCTTCCAAACGAAGAAAAAAGGCTCCGCAAAACGCTGCTTAAGAAAACCGAGGCCGCTCACCACGCTCGTCCAGCCCCAGCCTTTGTGCGCTACTTCCAGCACGTCCACCTGAAGAACGTCGCCCGGCTCGGCTCCCTCGACGAAAATCGGCCCGGTGAGCGCGTGAATGCGGTCGCGATCAATTTTCAAATACTCCGCGAGCGTCATGGAGGGATGAACTTGCGCGCCGCTCGAATCCACACACTCCAAGTGAACCGTGTCCCCGGAAGCGACGCGAAGGCGCGGTTTTAGCGCGCGGTTCCAGCGGGAATGCGTGGGCTCGGCGCTTAGAGAATATTCAGCCATGGGCCTGCCTATACCTCCACCGTCATTTGCAATTCGACGAGCGCGTTGTGCGGCAGCGCCGGAACGCCGATCGCCGTGCGCGCATGGCGTCCCGCGTCTCCAAAAACTTCAACAAAGAGATCGGACGCGCCGTTGATCACTTTAGGCGAATCCTGAAAACCTGGAACGGCATTTACGTACCCATTCACGGTCACAATGTTTTTTACCTTATCGAGCGAGCCGAGGTGCGCCGTCAACACCGCCAATTGGATCAGCGCGCAGGCGCGCGCAGCGGCATAACCTTCGTCAATCGTCTGGCTCGCGCCGGCAGTTCCAGCGATCACCACGCCATCGTGAATGGAGATGACGCCAGCGAGATACACAATTTGCCCGACAGTCCTGGCCGGAAGATAATTGCCGCCAGGTTGAGGCAAGGCGGGAAGAAGGATGCCAAGCTCCTTGAGCCGTGCCTCGATCCTCGCATCCATCGGCGCCAGCGACCTCCGTCGGAAAGAATCGCGTCAGTTTAGCATATAGGTTATGTCGGAATATTCCTCGGATATCCCTCGCCACCGATAAACAAGTTTGCGGGATAGAGTGAAATGTTCCTTTAACGCATCATCATCGCTTTATCGCAATCAATCGAATTGTAATCCGCGTCTTCATATACATCGAAACGGAGTCTTGCTATTGAGCACCCCAGTTTCAGAAGCGAATCGGGATAGGGTTGGCCGTTTTCGCGCGCTGCTCCAGGAGCAAAGTTGAGTACCTGGAATGATTGTGTGTGTTTGCCCTGCTGTACCTTAATGTCCCACTCCATCCAAGAATCCACGACGAGATACATCAATCCGTAATGCCTTTGAATTTCAGACAATTTGGGATCTACAAGGACGGTCCTCAGCGCTTCAATTTCGGCGGGAGTCAGCGACTTCTTCTTAACAGAATCAATTTCATCTCCAATGTATTTCTCCGTATGACATTCCACACTCCCGTCGGAAAACACCCGGAGGTATATCGATGGGATTGCTCGCCCCATTGTGTGATGCTTGTTGATAACTTCCAGGATTAATTTAGCGGGACGGGCAGATTTCAATGTGGTTGATCCGATGGAAAGTCCACCTAACAAAATCAGCGCGAACTTCCCCAGAGCGCGTGTGTATTCCGAGCGTGTTTGGCGTGTCATCTGGTTTGGCCACCTTTTAAAATGAAGAGAATACTCCAAGAGTAATCATATTGAACGTAATCCCCTGTCAATTGCACATGTTGAGTGCCTCTAATCTGGATTTTCAGTATCTGGGTCTCTTGCGATTTCTCCTTGCAGAACCAGACCTGTGCGCTACGATGGGCCATGCGGCCCTCTTGGACCAGTGCCTTCGTCCTCTCTCTGATTTCCCTCAGCATCGCAGGTGCGCAGTCTTCTCCAGCGTGGCAGGACAAGAGACAGTTCCCCTCAGACTTGGAAATAAGCGGACTGCTTGCGGGCCTGCCTCCCGAATCGACGCGCTACCTCGCTCGCGAGGAACTTCTGGCCATGCCGCAGGTGAGCTTCACCGTAACGGACGACACGAACTTCACGGGCCCGACCAAGATTCGTGGGGTAAAGCTCGAAGACCTGATGCGCGAAGTTGGCGCATCAACCACGTCGGACATGGTCGTTGCGATCTGTGACGACGCCTACCGCGCGAATTATCCTCGTGCTTACCTCATGGCGCATCATCCCGTGCTGGTGCTCGAGGTGAACGGGAAACCCCCGAGCGGCTGGCCGAAGGATTCTCAAGAGCACAAATTTGATATGGGGCCTTACATGATTTCGCATGCGAGATTCACACCCAGCTACAAGATTCTCTCGCACGCCGAGGAAGCGCAAATTCCGTGGGGAGTTGTGCGCATCGAGTTTCGCGAGGAGAAAATAGTTTTTGGCGCGATCGCTCCGCTCGGCCCGCACGCGCAGGATCGCGAATGTGCAGGACGGCTACCGCATCGCCGAGCAGAATTGCTTTCGCTGCCACAACGCGGGGCGCGAGGGAGGACAGAAATCGGGCCTTTCCTGGGAGTCGCTCTCCGCATTCGCAGCGGCATCGCCCAAGGATTTTGCCGCGTATATTCGCGCGCCTCTTGCGAAAAATCCGCACGCGCAGATGCCCGGCAATCCGCAATACGATGACGCGACCCTGGCCGCTCTCGCCGCCTACTTCCGGACATTTTCCGAGCCGGCAAAGCCATGACACTGCGCGCAACCAAAGTGATTCTCGTATTCGGGGTGGCCATTTTCTATTCCCTGGTCGAATTCAACAACGTCACGGACTACGGCTCCAACTACGAATTCGTGCGGCACGTGATGATGATGGACTCCACGTTTCCGGGAAATCGCGGGATGTGGCGCGCGATCAACACGCCGCTGCTTCACACCGCTTTCTACTTTTCGATCATCGCGTGGGAGACGATAACGATGTTCTTGTGCTGGTGGGGCGGGTTGCGCATGGCCAAGGCGCTGCGTGGAACGCCTGCGGCGTTTCATTACGCCAAGCGCGTTTCCATTGCGGCGCTGACGCTCAGTCTGCTGATGTGGCTCGTCGCGTTCCTGGCCATTGGAGGAGAGTGGTTCCTGATGTGGCAATCGAAAGCGTGGAACGGCCAGGATGCGGCGTTCCGCATGTTCACGGTAGTGGGTATCGTGCTATTGCTCGTGGCGCAACCGGACGGTGAAGACCAACCCTAGCGATTTGCGCGCGCATCTTCCGTGGCGCCGGTGTCCCGCCGGCGATTTTTCCGCTTTCCTCACATCGCAAAAACGCCGGCGAGACGCCGGCGCCACAACACTTTCTATATTCAGTTTGGGAGTCCGATATTCTGAATTCTGGATGAGACATCCGGACTAGAAGCAGCCCATCGCGATCTTGACCATTTCGGAAAGCTCACAGATGCGGCGATGAGTCATGATGCGCAGGCCGGAGCGAGGTTCCATGAGATTCGTTTTCCGGACAACGGTGACATCTTCCGCTCGCGCGATGGAATCCTCGGAAAGCCCGGTCTCGCCTGCCGCGAGAAAAAGGTGCGTAGGATGACCCGCCTTGTGAATGCTTGTCGAAAGCGGAATCACGAGGACGGTATCCGCCCGGTCGTGACGATTGCGGGCGTCGAGCGAAACGATGATGACCGGTCGCCTTCCTTTCTCCGGGGGATCGACAGGCAATTGAACGAACCAAATCTCTCCGCGAAGGGGCGGTTTGTTGGCGGGCGCCATCTAGCCAGGACCGTCCAGAAATTGGGTCAGGGAGAATTCTCCCCACTCTTTTTCCTCGGCATCGGCTTGCACCGGAAGGCCGTCGTAAAAACTCGTAATCGCTTTCTCTACAGCCTCCCGTCTCCTCTGTTTGTCGAGCGCGCGAAGAAGGTCATCCAGGACACGGGAGACAGATCGCCGTCGCGAACCCTGGCGCGCCGCGCACAGATCCCGCAAGAGGGAGATGGATTCCGGGGAGAGAGTGAAACTCCTTCTTTCCTTTGGGGCTCTGCCTCTTTCCTTGACACCGGAATTGCGCCGCGGCCGCTTCATATTAAACCTCATACCGAAAGTAATACCAATCATCATACACTAAATGCGCTGCATTTTGAAAAAGAATCGTCGAGGCCTATTGCTTCACAATCCCCCGCAGCGCGGCGTCCTGCGGGACGGGGCTTTCCGGGTTCGACCAATCGTAGAAACCCTTGCCGTTTTTCTTGCCGTACCAGCCGGCCATCACCATCCGTTTCAGCAACGACGGAGACGCGAAGCGCTTTTCCTTGAATTCGTCGAACATGACGTGCGTGATGTAGTACGTCGTATCGAGGCCCACGAAATCGAGCAAAGTAAACGGCCCCATCGGGTATCCGCATCCCAGTTTCATCGATGCGTCGATATCGGCGACGGAACCCACGCCCTCTTCAAATGCGCGAATCGCATCCATCAAGTAAGGCACGAGCAGGCGGTTCACGATGAAGCCGGTCTTGTCGCTCGTGCGCACTGGAACTTTTCCCAGCTTCTTCCCGAATTCGCAGGCCGTTTCAAACGCGGCGTCCGCCGTGACGATGGTGCGCGCGACTTCCACCAGCTTCATGAGCGGCACGGGATTGAAGAAGTGCAGGCCCACGAACTGTCCGGGACGCCCGGTCGCCGTCATGATCTCCGTGATCGAAATCGAGGACGTATTACTCGCAAATATGGCCGACGGCTTGACGATGGGATCGATGGACGCAAACATCTTCCGTTTTTCTTCGAGATTTTCGATGACGGCTTCCACAACGAAATCGCAATCGGCGAGGTCTTGCTTCCGCGTGGTGCCCTTCAGCCGGGCGAAGATTGCATCCGCCGATTCCTTGAACGCGCCTTTGGCGGCGAGTTTGTCGAGGGATTTGCGGATGGCGGCAAAGCCTTTCTCAATGAATTTCTGCTCGACTTCCAGAACGGTCACATCAAACCCTGCCGCGGCCGACACCTGAGCGATTCCGGAACCCATCAGGCCGCAACCAAGCACGCCAACCTTTTTGATTTCCATCGTGAAAAACCTCTTTTCGAATGAGCTTCTTGCGAGACAAGCGGCACCATCATAGCTCAAAAACTGCAATCGCCTTCAATCTGCGAAATCACAATTGACGCCCGCAAATGGCAATGGTGAGGGTGTGTTCCGTGGTGTCTTCGATCCTCGCCGGCCACGCGCAATTCCAACCTGAGACAAATTGGACCAAAATATTTCGTTACAATTTTTTGACAAATGTTCGACATGGCACAGACACTTTCGATCTGCCTCCGAGGTACTCTGGGGCTGGTCCGGGCGCGCTAGAGAGTTCCAGAGACCGCCGGTTTGCCTCACTGCACAGGGGTAGATCGGCTCAAGTCTCTCTACTCTTCCCGGCGGGGGCTGTGGGCGCGCCCGGGCATCCTTCCTCGCCATTCCCGTGCAAATTAGGTTTTCTGGGATTTTGAGTGGCCACTCGGTCTGGGTGTAGCGCCCGCCTTCAGGCGGGCATGGCTTCGATTGCAAAAATGCCAACCTGAAGGTTGGCGCTACAGACAACCGCCGGAGCACCGTCGCCGCTTTACGTTGCTACCTTCTCAGGAATTTCATTTGGCGAGAGCTGCACCCTCGGCAATTTGACTAGGAAAGTTGTTCCGCTCCTCGAAGTACTTTCGACGGAGACGGCTCCACCATGGTCGGCAATGATTTTGCTTACGATGGCGAGCCCCAGTCCCGTGCCATTGGGTTTTCCCATGCTGACAAAGGGATCGAACAAATTGTTTCGTATGGCAACCGGAATTCCCGGCCCGTTGTCGGAGACGCGGATCTCGAACGTATCCGCCGTGGATAGGACGTCGAAAGCGATTTTTCCATCACGGTTTGGCGCCGCCTCGCAGGCGTTCAGCGCGAGGTTGAATAAGGCGCGCTCCATTTTTTTGGGGTCAAAGACTCCAGTCATATCGCCCGTCGCACGGACGGAAATTTCCCGGTCGCGCAGTTCGGGACGCGCGCGCACGGCCTCGATGACGCGGCGCACGCATTGGTCGAGGGAGGCGTTTACGGGGGAGATATTGCGCTGTTCGCGCGCCAGATCGCGCAGGGAGTCAAGCAATTCGGTCATCTGTTCCGATGCCGTCTGAATTTCCCTGTACACTTCGTTTCGATCCAGCCTGAGTTTCTCCGCTTCGTATAGAAATTCAGCGTTCGCCACCAGCGCGGCCAGATGGTGGCGAAGATCGTGCGAGATGGAATTCGCGGCACGGCCCACGGCGGCGACCCGCTCCGTTTCAATCTGCTTTTTCTGAAATGCCAGCAATTCGCCGCGCATTTTCGAGAACGATTCCGCGAGTTCCACGGCCTCACTGCTTCCTCGCGGCGTGATGGAATATGTGTAATCGCCAGCGGCAAGGGCGCGCACGCCGGCCACAAGATTGTCGAGCGGATGCGTGATCGTTCCCGAGACAAAACGGAGCGACAGTGACGCAAGAAGGATTGCCGTCAGGCCCACGACCAGAATCGTGCGGTTGAGCTGGCGAAGAAAGGCCATGGGGCGCGTCAGGGAAATAAACACATAACACTGCACGGGCAATGGCGGATTGGCTTGCAGCGTTACTCTTGCCACCTGGTAGGAGTATTCGCCGAGAGTCACTTCGGTCGTGCTGGCGCTGGGGAGGACTTCCCGGGCGAGAATCCGGCCCTGGATCACGGCTTCTTCTTGAGGTGAAAAAGTAGACGCGATGATCCGATTGTCTGCCAACAGCACGATTTTACTTTCCGCGACGAAGCCAAGCTGCTCGGCAATCCTCGAATTGGTCTCATATCCAATGGCCACCAGCCCGAGGACCTTGGCATTGTTTCCAGTCCCCGCGAGGATCGGGCGGAGAAAGGTCCAATAGAGGCGGCCGTCCGAGTACCACCACGCGGATTCCTGCCCTTGACCTAGGGAAGTTTTCAGAAATCCTTCCGCCGCTTCCCGACTGAGCCCTTTCTGGGAAACGTCCAGTGCGACCACACGGCCTTCCGGGTCCGCGAGCAGGAATAGATCGCTCCCCGCGAGCCTCCAAAAAGGCGTGGAACCATCCTGGATGGTCGGCGCGTCCTGCGTGGTCATCAGCGCTTTCAACGTGGGAATTTCGGCCAGCAGCGACGCCGTCCGGGACAACTGGAGCTGTAATTCCCGCTGGACCGTCTCGAACTCCTGAAAGGATGCTTGGGTACTGTATTCCACCTGGTCGGCAATTTGCTTGCGAACCGTATGCTGAAGAATGAGAAGAATGGCGCCCGTCAGGGCGCAGATGATCAGAAGGGTGGAAAGTAGAAGTTGCGATTGCAACCGCAGGCGAGACATCGCACTCTCCGCGAAACGCGTTAACTCTTCTTGTTCACGGCAGCATTGCCGGGCACGAATTTGTAGCCCGCGCTATGCACCGTCACAAAAAAGCGAGGGTGCGCGGGATCGGGCTCAAGCTTTTGGCGAAGGCGGAGAATATGATTGTCCACCGTGCGGGTCGATGGATAGTTCTGATATCCCCAGACCTCGTTGAGCAATTCTTCGCGTGATACCACGCGGTCGGTGGACCGCGAAAGAAATCTCAATAGTTTGAATTCCTGCGCCGTCATGCCGACAGGCTTGCCGGAGCGTTTCGCTTCCATGCTGGTAAAGTCGATCTCCACGTCGCCAAACACCAGCAGATCGTGAGGCGACGCTGCTTCGCCGCCTGCCGCGCCTTGTTGTCTCCGCACGTTGCGCCGCATCGCACGGCGCACGCGCGCCAGCAGTTCCTTGGGACTGAACGGCTTGGTGACGTAGTCATCCGCTCCCAATTCGAGCAGCACCACTTTGTCGTCGACGTCGGCATTGGCGCTCAAGACCACAATGGGCACCGAGGGCATCTCTGTTTTGAACGACCGGCAAAGTTCCTTGCCCGACAAGCCCGGCAGCTTCAAATCCAGGATGACCACATTCGGCGGCTCCTGCCGGAAACTTTCAAGACCCTCCACTCCATCCGAGGCAATCCGAACTCCCAGCGAGTCAGCCTCGAACAGGCGCTGCAGCGTCCGCTGCATCGGACGGCTGTCTTCGATGATCAGAACCGTTTCCATAGGTTGGACCTAGACCTGAGAGTATACTTCGGTAGGCCGGTAAAGAAGCAACTCGATCTGAAACTTTAGACATCTATTAGGGTGAACCGCAGGCGGCCGGCTGCATGGAGGCAGGACAAACATGATTTCCCCTAAATTTGGAGCCACCGCTTGCATTGCGATTTTTTGCGGCGCCTGCCTCTTCCCCTCGGGGCGCCTTTCCGCGCAAGCGCCTCCAGGGCCGTTGCCTCCCTCGCACCCGCTGCCTCCGCCTCCGCCGGCACCACCGCCAAAAAAGAAACCGCAGGCAGAACCAAGGAAAACGCTCGCGGGATTCTGGAGGCTGAATGCCGAAGAGAGCGACGATCCGCAAAAGAAGTTGGAGGAGGCCCGCCAAACGAAAGCAGGGTCGGGCGGAGGACCGGGCGGAGGACCGGGCGGCGGGTCAGGCGGCGGCCCCCGCGTGGGGATCGGTTTTCCATATCCCGGCAGCGGAGGCGGGGGTAACGGGCCGTACGGCGGAGGCGGCAGGGGCATGGGCGATGCAGGCAGCGAAACCACCGAAGAAATGCGCCAACTGATTCGCCCCGATCTTTCGCAAACTCTCGAGTTGAGGGATGCCGAGGTGGATGTAACGAATGACCAAAGCAACAAACTCGTGTGCTACACGGACGGCAGGAAAATTCAAAAATCGAAAGACGATTCCCTGAAACAGGTACCCGCCCACTGGGACGGCTCACGACTCGTCACCGATGAAAAAGGTCCGAAGGGCAGGAAAATGAGCAGAACGTTTGAGCTGTCCTCGGACGGCCGGCAAATTTTCGAAACCTGGCACATTGAGAATGGCCGGTCGGGCTCCATGATTGTCATACGCTACGTATTCGACGCGGCCTCGGAATACCCGCGATAAAAGATCCGCTTTCGATCCCTTTCGCGGATGCAATCGTTGCGTATCAAGCGAAAAGCCCCATCCCTCAAAAAGCGATTGACAGGGCGCCCATACTTCAACTACAAAACACAGGCACACTTCCATTGCGTGTGGGTGCGAGCAAGCGTATAGTGTCGGCGAGCCGAACCAACCGGAGCGACCTTTCAAATTGAACTGCGCGGCCGAAGAAATGGCCGGACAAGACCGCGCAAGCTCCGACGTGCTTTGATCGCCGGTTGGCTCCGCGCTCTTCGCGCATGGCGAGTGAAGGAGGCAAGATGAAATTCGAATCCAGGCGAGCGATCCACTGTGCCGTGGGAACCATGGTCTTGTGCCTCCTGGGGACCCCTTGGGCGCGCAGCCAGTCCGCTAATGCCGGCGCGAATACAAAGCCGCAAATGTCGGAAGAAGCCTTCAAGAACATCCAGGTGCTCCGCGGAATTCCCGTGGACGAATTCATGGGGACGATGGGCTTTTTCGCCGCTTCCCTGGGCATGAACTGCACTGATTGCCACGTCAACGAAAGCGCCGGCAATTGGGACCGCTATGCCGACGACACTCCGCTGAAACAGACGGCGCGCAGAATGGTCTTGATGGAGAACCTTATCAACCGGTCCGACTTCGGCGCGGTCCGTATGGTGACCTGTTATACCTGCCATCGCGGCGTCCAGCATCCCGAGGTCACGCCGAGTTTGGCCGAGCAGTATGGAGCCCCGCCTCCGGATGATCCGGATCGAATTGAAGTCATTCCGAATACCCCCGTCGACACTGCCGCTGCCGAGCAAATCCTCGACAAGTTTATTCAGGCCGTCGGCGGAGCGCAGCAACTCACCAAGGTGACGAGCTTCACCGCCAAAGGAACTTACGCCGGGTTCGACACGGATTTTCAAAAGGTCCCCTCGGAAATTTCCGCCAAAGCTCCGAATCAGCTGACCACGACGAATCACCTGCACGGCGGAGACAATACGACGACCTTCGACGGGAGCGAGGGTTGGATCGCCTCGGCAGACAGGCCGGTGCCGATGATCCTGCTGACGGGAGGAGACCTGGACGGCGCCAAGGTGGACGCGGCCATCGCTTTTCCCGCCACGCTCAAGCAAAATTTGAGCAAATGGCACGCCGGCTTCCCGCCTGTCACGGTTGACGACCGCGCCGCTGTAGTTGTCGAGGGAACCGCGCGCCGGGGGAACCCGGGTGAAACTATTTTTCGATAAGCAGACGGGCCTGCTGCTGAGGCAGACGCGCTTGATCGAAACCAAAATTGGTCTGATCCCTCTGCACCTCGATTATTCCGATTATCGCGCCGTCTCCGGAGTCAAGATGCCATTCAAGTGGCAAACGACCTGGGTGGACGGGCAATCGACCACGGAATTATCCAATATTCAGGCGAACGCGGCAGTTGCGGCGGCAAAATTCGTGAAGCCTGCCGGGGGAACGTCGCAAGGATCTGCGTCGAAGTAGTTGATTGGCCGGTTTCGGCGGCTTGAAGTTTGCCGCCAATCGTGATTGAATTTGCAGTGAATTGCAGGGCCGCAGGACAGTTTTCTTGCGGGCTTCCAGTAGAGCCCGCACCCGTTTGGAGGCGTTTATGGCAAATTGTTTTCGGCCGCAAGTCATCGCTTCGTTTGGTGTGATCGCTCTGTTTTCCGCGGCGGCGATTGCATCGCCCGCTCCGCAGGGCCAACAACAAGGTAAGGATGCTGCCTCGCGTCCGCTGGCTTGGGCGTACGCCGTTCAGGAACCCGGTCCGCCGCCACCGCCGCCAACAGACGACGCGGATGTCCGATCGGTCCCGGGCAGTAATCAGTCCTTCACCATGAAGCAGATTCGGGATACCGGCAACCCCGTCGATTGGTTCCCGGGCGACCATCCGACGATGCCGACGATCGTGGCGCACCGCCGCTCCCCAACTCCAAACCCGTGGATCGGCAGCTGCGGCTTGTGCCATTACCCGAACGGCAAAGGACGCCCTGAGAACGCCGGCGTCGCCGGCCTGCCTGCCGGCTACATCCTGGAGCAACTCGCCGACTTCAAGAATGGCGCGCGAAGAACCGCCGATCCTGGGAAGCGAAACACGGCTACGATGGCCGGGAACGCGGCGGGCATCACCGATGAAGAAGCAAAGGCCGCCGCCGATTACTTTGCCTCGATGAAGATGACGCCGTGGATCAAGGTGATGGAAGTGGAAACGGTGCCGAAGAACAAGAATGTGGGAGGCTTTTTCGTGCCCGTCGAGGGAGGCGGTACCGAAGCGCTAGGCCAGCGGATCCTGGAAATGCCGGTGGATGCGGAGGCGACTGAGAAATATCGCAACCCCCGGTCCGGATGGATTGCGTACGTGCCTATGGGCAGCGTCAAGAGAGGCGAGGACTTGGTCGTTCGAGGCGGCGCGGGCAAGACCGTCGCGTGCGCCGCGTGCCATGGCGAGGGTTTGAAGGGCAACGGCAATTTCCCGCCACTCGCGGGCCGTTCTCCCAGCTATCTCGCGCGCCAGCTCTACGACATCCAGCAATACACTCGCAACGGCCCTGGGACCCAGCTGATGCGGCCGGTCGTTCAGGATCTTAACCCGGATGACATCCTGGCGATCACGGCCTACCTGGCTTCGCTCCAACCGTAGCGGCGGGGCTTTCTTTCGCGTCGGGGGGCCTGTGTAAATGACAATCATGGCTCCACATTATGTTTGTGACAGAATTTCATTTTCCCGTCCGCCGACGTGTAGCCGCAGAATTTGGTGTCGAGGGATAAATGTTCGTCAGAGTACGTTAGAATTCCTGCAGCATAGACAACAGCCTTACCTTCACGAAATGACTCAATAGCACCTTGCGCCCATGGCGAAGACTTAATTGTGAAACTTCTGTCCACTCCGGCCGGTATTTCGTTATCGCTTGAATTAAGGACGTCTGTCGCCAATGCAGGTACGTCGGCAAATAAGCCTTCTTCAAATGCTTTCTGGTCCTTTCTTCGCATATCCTCGATCTGGCCCTGTGGGAAAACGTAGAATGCAGCGCGCCCACGAAAAATGAGCTTCTTTACGGATGCGTTCCCATTGTTCTCAAAGACGACCTTGACTTCTGCGTGGCCGCCTTCATCTAGTGGCATATTCCATTCAAATTTCGTTACGTGAAGATGTGGTCTCGGGTTTACAGCAGGTGTTTTGGACCTAAGGTTTTCGGCAAGTTTGCGAGCAAGTTCTTCGGTATCAATAGACCGCGAAGGAGGCGTTGGGCTTGGACTGACCGATTGTTGGGGTTCAGCCCGGTGTTCCGGCGGCTTGATCCACCAACTTATCAAGCAAACAATCAAGCCAATTGCGCATACTCCTGCAATTATTAACCTTGGGTCCTTCAAACCTGATCGCGTCACAGCCAACGCTCCTACAATCCAGGCAATCGTGAGCATGATATTCGCTGCATGTTGACTGAATTTTCCGCTTACGGCGATAGCTCCCAACAATAGGCAGAGAACAATAGCCGTGAGGGGATGCATGAGGATTTCAAGCAAGTCCATGCCCGAAATCCTCCCATTGGATTACATGTAGAGTCCAGTACTATTTCAAATACATATTCTTCAGGTTCCTTTTCGTCTGTTGGGGCGGAAAAGCAAATTCGGAATCTACTAAGCTACTATGGCATTTCCATCTCCATGCGAGTGGGTGTATATTAAGGGACAAATCAGTGACGTTGAGGTTGGAACTTGTGAACTGCCAATGAGGGCCCATAGATCTTGACCGGCCCGTCGAGAAAGGAACTCCACCATGGCGCGAATCTCGCTGAAAGTGAATGGCAAGTCGAGAATTGTTGACGCGGACCCAACCTCGCCGCTCCTGTATGTCCTGCGCGACAACCTGGGGCTGCATGGACCGCGATTTGGCTGCGGCCTGGGACAATGCGGGGCCTGCACCGTGCTCGTCGATGGCGCCACCATGCGCTCCTGTATGCATACGGTGTCGGAGGCACAAAATAAGAGCATCACTACTCTCGAGGGATTGGGAAGCGTCGCGCATCCGCACCCGATCCAGGCGGCGTTCGTGGAAGAGCAAGCCGCGCAGTGCGGCTACTGCATGAACGGCATGGTCATGGGCGCGAAATTCCTGCTCGACAGGAATCCCCAGCCAACGGTTGCCGATATCAAGAAATCAATGAACATGTTTATCTGCCGCTGCGGCACTCACCTGCGGATCATCCGCGCGATCCAGCGCGTCGCAAATTCAAGCGTGAAAGCCTAACGAAGGAGAGCCGAACATGGAAACCAAATCCATCTCCCGCAGAGATCTTCTTAAGAGCACAGGCGTCCTCATCGTGGGCTTCAGCTTCTTCGGGACAGCTTCGAGAGTTCTCGCCCAGGGCGAGGGCCTCTCCGTCGACGGCATGGACCCGACCGTGCTCGATTCCTGGCTGGCCATCTCGAAGGATGGGACCGTTACCGTCTTCACGGGCAAGGTCGAACTCGGCACCGGCGTTGTGACCGCGCTCGCGCAGATTGTGGCCGAGGAGCTCGATGTTTCCTTCAACAAGGTCTTTATGGATTCGGGCGACACGGATAAGGCGGTCGACCAGGGAATCACGGCGGCCGCAAGAACGGTCGAGCGCGGCGGCGTGCAACTGCGCCAGGCATCCGCGGCGGCACGGCAGGAGTTGCTCAAGCTCGCCTCCGCGCGCCTCGATTCGCCGGTGGACATGCTGACTGTCACGGATGGCGTGGTCAGCGTGGTCGGCAACCCCTCCAAGAAAATTGCGTACGGTGATCTCCTCGGCGGCAAGCGCTTCAACATAAGAATTACCGCCGCCGGTGTCGGCTGGGACATGAAGGTAGCGCCGGAAGTTTCCGCCAAGAACCCCAAAGATTACAAAATTGTCGGAAAATCGATTCCGCGCGTCGACCTGCCGGAAAAATTCACGGGTGAATTCGTCTACTCGCAGGATACCAGCGTGCCGGGAATGCTTCACGGGCGCGTGGTGCGACCGGCAACATCGCTGTCCGCGCCGGCGAGCATCGATGAAAGCTCGATCCAAAATATTCCGGGCGTGGTGAAAATCGTGCGAGAGGGAACATTTGTCGGTGTCGTCGCGGAGACGGAATGGGCGGCGATTCAGGCGGCCCGCGCGCTGAAGGTAACCTGGTCCGAACCAACACTGAAGATGATGTCCGGCCCGGATGAAGTTTTCGACTATCTGAAGAACACGAAGAGCTTCAAGGACACAGTCGTAACCAACCGGGGCAATCCGGACGCTGCTTTCTCCCAGGCGCAAAAGAAGTACGAAGCCACGTATTATTGGCCATTTCAATTGCACGGCATGATTGGCCCGCCGTGCGCCCTCGCGGATGTCCGGGGAGACAGAGCCACGATTTGGACGGGAACGCAGGGTCCGTTCCGAACCCGTGATTCCATTGCTAAGATGTTGAACATTCCGCCGAAAAACGTTCACTTACTGTACCGGGAAGGCTCGGGCAGCTACGGACGCCTCGAAACCGATGACGTGGCCGAGGACGCGGCCCTGATGTCCCGCGCCGTGGGCAAGCCGGTCCGCGTGCAATGGATGCGCCAGGACGAGCACGCCTGGGATCCCAAAGGTCCCGCGCAGTACACGACGGTTCGCGCCGGCGTCGATGCCCAGGGCAACGTGATCGCCTGGGATTTCATGGACCGGAGTTTGCCGTGGTCCGAATCGGAAGCGAATCCCATGCTGGCGTCGAGTCAAATTGGCCTTAAGCCGGGGGGGCCGGGATTTTTGAATGGCGCCGGGGGCGGCGGCCAGATCTACACGTTCGAAAACCAGAAAGTTGTGGCGTCAGATATTCCCTGGGTGCAGCAGGGCCAATGGCCCCTGCGAACCAGCAACCTTCGAGCGCCGGGAGACTTGGCGCGCGTCTTCGCGAGTGAATCCACGATCGATGAAATCGCATCGGATTTGCACGTGGATCCGGTGCAGTTCCGTCTACGCTACCT
This sequence comes from uncultured Acidobacteriota bacterium, assembly GCA_963768275.1. Lineage (GTDB taxonomy): Bacteria > Acidobacteriota > Terriglobia > Acidiferrales > UBA7541 > Palsa-360. Next base: position 49,011 of record CAVYHH010000020.1, on the reverse strand, counting down.
CACCAGCGACAAACGAATCTCCGATATTCTCACGGCGACCGCCAAGAAAGCGGGCTGGACCGATCATGTGTCCCGCTCAACTCCTTCCACTGGGACCAAAGTTCCGGGAAGAGGAGTTGCTGTGGCGAATCGGGCCAATACCATGACCGCGGCCGTCGCGGAAATCGAAGTCGACAAATCGACCGGCGATGTGACCGTGAAGAAAATTACACTGGGACACGACTGCGGCTTGATCGTCAATCCCGATGGGCTGAAAAACCAAATCGAAGGAAACGTCTTGCAGGCCGTGAGCCGCGCCCTGCTCGAAGAAGTTAAGTTCGATTCCACGGGACAAAAAAATCTCGATTGGAAAAGCTACCCGGTCATCCGCTTTGAGCAGGTCCCGGACGTCGAGATCGTGCTCATCGACCGGCCGGAAATGCAGCCGCTTGGCGGAGGCGAGCCTTCGATCGTTCCGGTCACGGCCGCGATTGCCAACGCTATTTTCGACGCCACGGGCGCGCGCTTGCGCCAGGTTCCGTTTACGCCGCAGCGCGTGCTGAGCGCTCTCAAAGCGTAAACGGCTGCAACTCGCCTTGAACCGCAGTCGCGGCATTCACCGTGACCGCTCGTTGCATGCAGTCTCCTCCCGACCGGGCTCGAAACTGTTTTGACGGATTTATCCATTGATGTATGCTTCTACTGCTCGGTCCTGATTGTTAGTTAGCTGCCTTGCTATTACTTTGTGAATATCCAACCCTGGAGGTGCCACAACCATGATTATCGGCGACCGATTGCGGGTTCTGCGGGAACAGAAGAAATTCTCCCAAGGTGAAATTGAAAAGCGGACCGGTCTGCTCCGTTGCTACATCTCGCGCGTCGAAAACGGGCATACCGTGCCGGCCGTGGAAACACTGGAAAAATTCGCGCGCGCCCTGGAGGTTCCCCTCTACCAGCTTTTTTACGACGGCGACGAACCGCCCAAACTGCCCGCTCTTCCAAAGCGGAGGCCGGGAGGCGCCATCATCTGGGGCGATACCGGCAAGGATGCCCGGACGCTGGCGAAGTTCCGCCGTTTGCTCGGCCGGGCGGATGAAGAGGACCGGCGCTTGCTTCTGTTCATGGCGAAAAAGATGGTGAAGACGAAGCCGTGAATGGCCGGTGCGGGCGCTCGACGTCCGGCGCGCCCTGCAGGCTCCTTCTAAACGCTGTTCGTTTTGGCGGCGGGATATGCTCTTTCAAAACGCCTAAGCACAGGGTGTAGCGTGGCTGAAACGAGCCGCCGTTCTCTATTGCACTGCAAAAACACTACTCAAACGCTCGCGCCGGGGAATTGCGTCCTTCTGCTAGGATGAGGATGTGAGTGTCGAGCGAGAGCGGCTGGACGCGGACGTTCTGATCGTGGGCGCGGGCCCCGCGGGGCTGGCCTGCGCGCTGCATCTTTCGCGATTGATCGCGCAGCACAATTCCTCCGGGGCCAAGCCGGAACTTTCCGCTGAAAATATTTACGTCCTCGAAAAGGCGCGCGAAATCGGGGCGCACCAGCTTTCCGGCGCGGTGATGGACCCGCGAGGCCTCGCCGAGCTCGTTCCCGATTGGGAGAAGACGGCGCCACTCGAGTCGCGCGTGACCGATGACGCCGCGTTCGTTCTGACTTCCGCAAGCGCGTGGAAATTGCCGATCACGCCTCCCCCGCTTAGAAATCACGGCAACTACATCGTTTCCCTGAACAAGATGGTCAAATGGCTGGGCGGCCTGGTGGAAAAATCCGGCGTGAATTTGTTCACACAATTTGCCGGCAGAAATCTGATTTACGATGGCGCCGGAATCGCCGGAGTGATCACCGAGGACAAAGGCGTCGACAAAGACGGCAAGCCGAAGGACAACTACACGCCGGGCTACGAACTGCGCGCCAAGGTGACGGTGCTTGCCGAAGGGCCGCGCGGATCGCTCACAAAAGAAATGGTGAACCGGCTGAAACTGGATGGCCTGAACCCGCAAGTCTACGGCATCGGGATCAAAGAACTATGGGAAGTGCCGGCGGGTCGGATCGCGCCGGGGTATGTGGCGCACACGCTCGGCTGGCCGCTCGATTCCAGCATGTATGGCGGAGGATGGCTCTACGGCCTGCCGGACAATCGCGTTTCGACCGGCATGGTGATGGGCCTCGATTATCACGATCCGCGATTCGATCCGCACGAAGCGTTTCAGAAATACAAAACGCATCCGTTCCTCAAGCGCATTCTGCAAGGCGGCAAACTGGTGCGCTACGGCGCGAAGACCGTGCCCTACGGCGGCTGGTACTCGATGCCCCGCCAATATGTGGACGGCGGATTGATCATCGGCGATTCGGCCAGCCTGCTCAATTCGCAGCGGCTCAAGGGTATACACACCGCAATCAAGAGCGGCATGCTTGCCGCCGAGACGGTTTTTGATGCGCTAAAGACAGGCGATGCGTCGTCGAAAACCCTCTCGGCATTTCCGCGCAAGATCGAGCAAAGCTGGATCAAAAAAGAGCTCTGGGCCGTGCGAAATTTCCACCAGGGTTTTCACCACGGGCTCTACGCAGGTTTATTTCACGCCGGAATTCAATTTGTCACGGGCGGGCGCGGGCTCATCGATCCCATGCGCGCGCGCCCCGGGCACGAGGAGTATCACAAGCTGAATGGATCGGGCCCCGTGCCGGAGCGATTCAAGGGCGACGGATCGCTGACGTTCGACCGCTTGACCGACGTCTATCATTCCGGCACGCGGCACGAAGAAGATCAGCCCTGCCACCTCGTCGTCGCGGATTTGAATGTGTGCGCAACCAAGTGCGTGACCGAGTACGGAAATCCCTGCCAGTATTTTTGTCCCGCCGCCGTTTACGAAATGGTGCAGGAAAAGGGCCAGCCGCGCCTGAAAATAAACGCGTCAAACTGCGTGCATTGCAAAACCTGCGACATCGCCGACCCCTACGAAATCATCACCTGGGTCCCTCCGGAAGGCGGCGGCGGCCCGAACTACGAGGGGATGTAATGTGGGACAGGCTTCAGCCTGTCTGGTTTTTGTGCTGAGCTGAAAAAATTCAAAAGCAACAGACTGAAGTCTGTTCTACTAGAATCACTGCAAAAGCCCGTAGACATCGAGCTCCGTCTGCGTCCCAAGGTACACCTTTCCGTTTGCAACTGTTGGAACCGTGAATTTTACCGCTGCTCCAGCGGTATCACGTGACGCGGCGGCCATCGCGCTGTTGTAAATTTCGTTCGAAAGATTGTTCGGGTCGTATGCCCGCAGGATGGCCGGCGCATTTGGCGTGGCCAGGGCCCCGCTTGTGTCAATCAGCCAAAGAATGGCATTGTTCGATCCGTTCGAGGAAATGACGGGCGTAGCCCCTTGCGGACCCAGTGTCTCCGCTGATTGAGAAGCGGGCGGGGATAGGGCAAGAATTCCTCCGGACATGGGAAATGACATCAGATTCGCATTTCCCGGCGCGACGTAGACGAAATCGTTCCAGAACAACGGGGTGCTGAGAATCGGCTCAGCAGCGCCGAGGGGAACGACTTGCACGCACGGTAGAAGATCGCGCGTACAGGTATTGTCAAATCCCCCCATATTGTCAGGGTTCACGACATAGAGGGAACCGTTCTTCGAGCCGCCGATCAGCAAATTAGGCTGCGAGAGGGAATCCAGCACCAGAACAGGCGCGCTGGCCCCGACATCCTGTTCCGGATTATCAAGCGCACACTGGTTGCAGGGAGAGAAATAATCGGCGACCTTCGACAACCCATCGGCTATTCCAAAGCGCAGGAAGCTATCGCTGTAACCCTTGCCGCCAAGGGGCACATCGAATGGCCCATCGCCCGTCGCCACAAAAACGTTGTGATTCGAATCCGCGGATGGACCGCCTCCGCTCTGCCAAATTCCTCCTTGCGCGAGGTTCGGCGTCACGTTAAAAGCGCCGGTTTGCCCCAGCGAGAAGGAGTCGTATCCGAACAGCCAGCCGTGATAATTGCCCAGCCCGCCGAACGACCCGAAGGCGACGTACACGGTCCCATTATCAAGGAGCAAGGCAGACCGCTGGTTTTCCGCCGAAGGTTCGAATACGGAAGTCGGCAACGCGTCCCCTACGCCCGTGAGTTTAATTTGTACCCCCGTCGCCAAATCAAGCATGTAAAGCAGATGGCTGTAGCTCGCTGGATTGGGATCGGATTTCGTGGGAACGGCCTGGGTTGAGGAAACAACATACAGAACCGAGACGACTGGATCGATCACGGGAGTACCGGTAATTCCGATAGAGGGGACAATGACAAAATCGGCGACAAGCACGGGCGGAGTCATGGGCTGAGAGCCAGGAGGAATGAGTGGATTCATCCAAAGCTGCTGGCAGGGGTTGGCGTCTGCGTCAAACGCGAATACGGAATCATTTTCCGTGGCCACGAAGATCACGTTGTGCATTTTATTTCCGATAAGAAGATTAGGCACATAAAGCGGCTGCGCGTAGGCGTAGCCGTCGATGGCGCACGAAAATAATTTACCAAACGTAGAGGAGCTGACCGTTGTCGGGGCAAGAACCAGCTCCTGGCGATTCACGCCCGACCGTGCATTGTCATTGCGCCAGGTGAGCGTCCCCGGATAATCCGTCACCTCCACATTCGCCGAACCGGTGGCATTCGGATTAGCGATGAGCGACGCGGTTACGATGTTAGAGCTTGCGGTATTGGACGGTGTAAACAGACCGGATTGCGTAATTGTTCCGGAGTCGCAATTTCCTATCGGGACGCAACCGACCGCCCAATTCACTTCCGTGTTGGTGACCCCGGCTGTGAGCACGTTCAACTGCAGCGTCTGCGACGTCGTGACACTCGAAAGCGGCGGCGAAAGCGTGAGTGGTCCCTGGATCGAACTGAGCAACTGAAGGGTGACGACGGCGGAACCGGTCTTGGTGGGATCCGCCTGCAACACCGCGGTCACCGTTACCGTGGCCTGGTTTGCAACCGTGCTCGGCGCCGTGTACTCGCCGCTCGAGGTAATCGTTCCCACATCCGTATTTCCACCGGAAGGCTGGCTCAACTGCCAGTTGACGACCGAACTTGAAGCATTCTCCACCAGGGCGTTGAACTGCTTGTTCATGCCTGGAAACAGTTGCGCCGAAGTTGGCATGACTGTGACTGTCACGGGCGCAGGCGGAGCCGGCCCGGAGCCAACGGCGCCGCAAGAAGTGCAAATCAAGCAGAGCAGGAAAGAAGCGATCAGGAAGATGCGGGAGAATTCCCGCGATCGTCCATCGCGTGGTGTGGGGAACGAGCCGCGCGGCAGGCACTCCCCGGGACACAAATGCAACGGGCTGGGCATAGGCTCCGCCTATTTGCATGAATTCCTGGAGAGTAAGGCGAAAGCTACCACAACGAAAAAGAAGCGTCAATGAATTATGTCACGGATAATGACAATGCTCTAGCTGCTGCAGCCCGCGCCGGCACAGGGGCCCTTGCCCGTCATCCTGCGGAAGAAGTTTCTTACTCGGTCAAAGATGCCCTGCTGCGATTGCGCGGGCCGATCGTCGGCCGGGGCTGGCGCCGGCGGCGAAACGTGAACCGCGACCGTCTGCGTAGGCGCGGGGTTCACATGCCCGCGAAATTCGACGGTCGGGCGCAGCCGCACTTCGCGCACCAGTAAAATGGTTTCCGGTGCAGGGTCGGGAGGAGGTTCGGGAGAATTAGCGTCAAAACTGAGCGGCGGCATGAGAACCGTATAGACAGGCTCTCCCGCGGCAGCAGATGGCGGCGGGGCATTGTCGGTTCTCGTGCGTTGCGGCGGCAGCGGGGGGGACAGAGCTCCCACATCAAGGACAGCCTGGGAACGCGGAGGCGCCGCAGGCTTTGGGGATTCCATGTGGGCGCGAGGGAAATCGCACGAGCAGGCGGAGGCATCCGCCTGGAGCGACTCGATTTGGCCGCCGGCCAGGGTCGCCGTGCCGCCTTGCGGAATGATCATGCTTTGATCGGAAAATTGAGTTTCCACGCGCATTGCGCCGCTCGCGGTGAGCACGCACATTTCGCCGTCTTGTTGGAGGCCCAGCGTCATGTTGCGCCGTCCTCCGGCAATCGCGATCGGCGTGGCAACAATCGTCGGCGTGTAGATCGTGAATCCGTCCGAGGATTCCAGCGATGGATGAACGCGGCCGTAATCGAGCGCCAGCGTCACCGTGCCGGAAGATCTGATCAACTTGAAATGCGCCGGGCCGCAAATGCTGATTTCGCCGCCGGCATTCAGCAGCAGAAGGGCATGCCCGGAACGCAGCGTGACATCGCTGCCGCTGGCAACGACTGTTGGCGCCGCGTCCGTTTCGATTCCCGTCGGAGTTTTCGTTACGACTTCGAGGTCATCGCCCTCGATTCGACCGACGACGGCAGGAAAATCCTGCGCGGAAATGTGGACCTCCCGAATGGAGAGTGTCGCCAGGATCGCCAGCAAGGCGGCGGCGAGAATCTTCGTCCATGTGGCCAAATGCTTTCTCGGAATCGTCAAGGAAAACAAGTTTACCCGCAACTTCCTGAAGGGCGTGGTGGCGCTATCTTAACACCATCTTCGACTTATACTATAACCGCATGCCGGAACAAGTAAAAACGCCGCCGGGACAAGAAGAGCCAAGCGTGGTGGTTCACTATGATACACGGCTGCCGAAACTCTCTCTCCTCCAACGCGCTCTGATTCCGGTGATCGGTTGGGTTGTTTGGGCCGTGATTCGCTTACTCGGGCCTACGATTCGATTCGAAGTCTTGGGCGGGCAAAAGGCGGGGCGCGAATACCGGCCGGACTTGCCGCCGCACATCTACGCCTTCTGGCATCGCTGCATCATTCCGGCAGCCTGGTACTTCCGGAACCGCGGCGGCGTGCTCATGAACACAACGAATTTCGACGGGCAGTGGACCCGTCGCGTGATTGAGCGATTGGGGTACGGCACAGCGCAGGGAAGTTCGACGCGCGGAGGATTGCGCGGACTTGCAGTGATGGCGCGGCGGCTCGAGGAAGGATTCGATTCCGGCTTCACCATCGACGGCCCACGCGGCCCGCGATACGTGGCCAAGCCCGGCCCGGTGATGCTGGCTCGGCGCTCGGGCAAGCCCATCATTCTGTTTCACGTGGGGCTCGAACGCGCGTGGACGCTCAAGAAGTCCTGGGACTTGATGCAGATACCGAAGCCTTTTACGCGCGCCGTCCTCATCATCGCTCCGGTGCTGGAGGTACCCAAGGACACTAGTCATGAAGGCATAGAGGAAAAACATCAGGAAATGCAGAAAATCCTCGAACACCTGCGGGATGTGGCGGAGAGCTGGTTTTCACTTTCCGAATCGGACCGGGAAGCCGAGCGAAAACAATGGAACAATTAGAGACTCAAGATTCCTGCCTGTTGTAGTCAGGGTAAAGCATTCTCAGTTCTTTCGCGGATATTTCGACTAACTTGCCGTCGCGCATAACATAGACCGAGCGTCCCGTGCGGGCGTGCTCTTCCATCACCCCTTCGACTGCCGCCACGAGAGCCATCAAAGCGCGCTCGTGAAGGGGCAGTTCAAGAACATTTGGAGGAGGTTTTCTCATTCAGCTATCTGCTCGCGTCGTTGAGCGTCACCCGTGCTTCCATCTTTTGCCCGCCGCGGTAGTACTCCACCTTGACCGTGTCGCCGGGGCGTTTCCGGTTCAGAGCCAGGTTGAGATCCATTTGTCCTGTGATGGGACGCCCATCGATCGCCGTCACGACGTCGCCGCCCAGGAGGATCCTGCGCATCCCCAGAATGGCCTGGCGGTCTCCTCCGCGCAGTCCGGCATTTGCGGCCGGGCCGCCGGGCGTGACGCGTTCAATCAGCAGGCCTTCGCTCACCGGCAAATGCAGCGCCTCCGCCACGGGCGGGGTAAGCACGCGCGCCTCGACTCCCATGGAAGCGCGGCGCACGCGGCCCTCGGAAATCAAGTCCTGCGCGATTTGCCGCGCCGTGCTGATGGGGATCGCGAACCCGATGCCTGCCGTCGTGCCGGACGGCGTGTAAATCGCAGAGTTGATCCCGATGACTTCTCCGTGGGAATTCAGCAACGGCCCGCCCGAATTTCCCTGGTTGATCGCGGCGTCGGTTTGAATTGCGCCGTCGATGACCGTGGTCTGGCCCGTCTGCACCGTGCGGCCGAGCGCGCTGACCACTCCCGTGGTAAGCGTGCTCTGAAAGCCGAACGGATTACCGATCGCCAGAACGCGCTGGCCGACTTGCAGGGTGTCGGAATCGCCCATGGTCAGCGCGGGCAGTTTTTTGTCTTTCGGATCGATCTTGACGAGCGCGATGTCGTTTCGTTCGTCGGCGCCGACAAATTTCGCGTCGTAATGCGAGCGGTCGCCCAGAGTGACTGAAATATTCTGCGCGCCCTGCACGACGTGGAAATTCGTCAGGATGTATCCGCGCGGATCGATCACGAATCCGGAACCCGCGCCTTCGACCGGCACCGGCTCCATGAAGACGTCATATTCGAGCGTGCGCGTCAGGATGTTGGCCACGGCCGGAGCAGCTTGACTGTAAATCTTGACGTAGATTGCTTCCTCGCCCAGAAGCTCGCCAGGTTTCGGTTCGGGGAAGGAGACCGGCACGGCCCCGACGCTTTGCGGCTGCCGCTGGCCCCAGCGGCTGCCCGCCCAGTACGCTCCCAGAACGAGCGCCAAGCCCAAGGCCAGCAAACGGATGACGCCACCACGGCTGTCTTTTCCTTCACTCATGAAGATGTCCCTCCGGTTCCCAAATTCCCCGCTCTTGTATCTCTGGATTTCCCGCCTTGCATCCCCTTGAGCTTGGCGAAGAGCGCGATCACTTGCGCGCGTGTGTGTTCGACCGTGCCCGAGCAATCGATCACTTCATCGGCTCTGCGCCGTTTTTCTTCGCTGGGCATTTGAGACGCGATGCGCTGCCGGGCTTGCTCGACCGTCAGCCCGCGGCCCGTCCCGGATTGCGTCAGGCGCGCAAGCTGTTGCTCCGGCGTGCACCAGGTGACCACCAGGTAATCCAGCTTCTTGTCGAATCCCGCTTCGATGAGCAAGGCGGCCTCCACCACGGCGATGGCGTACGGGTCGGCATGTTCGAACGCGGCAAGCTGGCGGCTCTGCTCCTCGAGGACCGGCGGGTGCACGATAGCGTTCAGGCGCGCGAGACGTTTCGGGTCGGCAAAGACGATGGCGCCGAGCTTTTTCCGGTCCACAAGGCCTTCCGGCGTGAGGATGCCGCGGCCGAATTCGCGCACCACTTCGTCGTAGGCGGCGCCGCCGGGCTCGATCATCTGGTGCGCGATCTTATCGGCTTCGAGCACGCGGCAGCCCAGCTCGCGCAGCATCGCGACCACCGTGGTTTTTCCAGTGGCGATTCCTCCGGTGAGGCCGACGCGCAGCATCACGATTTGGCCGTAGCGGCGCCGGTCAGGCCTCCGGGCGCCGCTTGTCCGCGCGCACGCCGCAGGCGCGCTGCCTTCACCGTGTTGCTCATCAGCATGGCGATCGTGAGAGGGCCTACGCCGCCCGGCACCGGCGTAATCGCTCTGGCCACTTCCGCAACGCTCGGATGAACGTCGCCCACCAGCACGGAGCCTTTTTCGCGGAATTGCGCGAGTTTCGCAGGAAAATTCGCAAAGATGCGCTGCGCCTCAGCGGCATCGGTGATGCGATTGATGCCCACATCGATCACCGTCGCGCCCGGCCTCACCCAGTCGGGCTCGATCATCGCCGCGCGCCCAATCGCCGCGATCACAATGTCGGCGCGCCGCACGACGCCCGGCAAATCGCGCGTCTTCGAGTGGCAGATCGTCACCGTCGCGTTGGCATGCATCAGCAGCAGCGCCATCGGTTTTCCCACAATGTCGCTGCGCCCCACGACGACGGCTTCGGCCCCCTCCAGCGCAATCCCGCTGCGCCGCAAGATTTCCATGCACCCGGCGGGCGTGCACGCCACGAGCCCCGCTCGGCCCGAGACAAGTCGCCCGAGATTCACCGGATGAAACCCGTCCACATCTTTCGCCGGGTCCACAGCTTCGAGAACGCGCTTCGTGTCCACCTGTGCCGGCAGAGGAAGCTGCACCAGAATTCCGTCCACATCGTCGCGCGCATTCAACTCCGCAACCACTTCGAGCAATTCGTCGGTCGTTGCCGTAGCGGATGGCGTGAGCTGCCAGCTCCCCAGCCCCAGTTGCTCGCACGCCGCGATCTTGCTGCGCACGTAAATCTGCGACGCGGGGTTCTCGCCCACCAGCACCGCCGCAAGCCCGGGACGAATCCCCGCAGCGCCCAAGTCAGCGATTTCCCGCTTGAGCTCCGCGTAGATTTGGTCGCGAATTGTGACCCCGTTGAGGATTCGTGCCAGCACATCTGCTCCTGATGTGGCGATTAAGGTGTCGTTCATGTTTATGGTAGCACAGCCGATGCGGCGAGTTGCCCGTAGCGCCGGCATCTTGCTTGTCCCGATGCGAGAGGGGCCGGCATTTTTTGTAGTAGGCAAGGAGCCGGCGGGACGCCGGCGCTACTTTCCGTGCGTTGCACCTGGACTCGAGCGAGATTCAGGTACAATGAAATTCCACCGGACGAAGAGAACAACGATGATCTTCGGCGAAAGCAGCGAACGGAAAAAACTCGAGCAGCAGATGCGCGTTGAAGGCCGGCTTCCGCCAGGGCAATCGCTCACATTGAAGTGGCCAGTGCTGCATGAAGGAAATGTGCCGCGCGCCGATTTGCGCACTTGGGATTTCCGCATCGATGGCCTGGTCGAAAAGCCGGTGCGCCTCACCTGGGAAGAATTCAACAAGCTGCCGCAGACGGAAATTCATTGCGACATTCACTGCGTGACGCGTTGGAGCCGCTTCGACAACCGCTTCGAGGGCGTGCTCTTCACCGAAGTGATGAAACTCGTTACGCCCAAGCCCGAAGCGCGTTTCGCCATGGTGCGCGGCGAAAACGGCTACACCACCAATCTTCCTCTCGAAGACTTGATGAAGCCCGGCACAATCTTCGCCTTCCAGCACGACGGCGAAATGCTTTCCGCCGACCATGGCTATCCTCTGCGACTGGTCGTGCCTCACCTGTATTTCTGGAAAAGCGTGAAATGGGTGCGCGGCTTTTCGCTCACCGCCGAGGACGAGCCCGGCTTCTGGGAACAGAACGGCTACCACATGTACGGCGATCCGTGGAAAGAGCAGAGGTTTGATAGTGACTAGAAGTTGGAAGTTTGAAGTTGGAGGTTAGAACGGAAGGACAACGAGACTCCTCGTCGGTTCGCCTTTTCCTTCCGACCTCCAACCTCTAATCTCCAACTTCCAGTTACTTTCCAGTTTCGCTATGCGCCGCGGGCTCGCCGATTAGCTTTAGATATTCTGCCTGCTCGGACGGCACGCAAAGCTCCTCTTCGAAGTCCTGTTCCGGAATCCATGTGAACTCGCTCTTGGTAATCACGAAGGGCTCGGTGTACGTTTTCGGATCGTCAATTTTAACGGTGACTTCCAGGTGATTGTGATTCACGCGCGTGTAGCGTTCCTCGACGCGCAGATCGATGCTGTGCGGATGGCCGGCGTTGTCGAGCCAGGTGCGTTCATCGCTTCCCACTGTATTGACGACAAACGTGTAGTCGCCCTCCCAGTGTCCTATCGAATATCCGTACCACCGCGAATCGGGCGCGTCAGCCGATCTCCCGCCCACATCCTTGGGAAGTTCCCGGCCGTCCGTCCAGATTTCGCGCCAGACTCGGTTGTACTCGGACATCTCGATGGTCTTGCCGGGCATTGTAGTGAACACGATTCCTCTGGTCATGAAGAGGATATTGCGCGGGAATCCGAGCGGGTCGCAGCCTTTGATCGGATCATTGGAGTCGGCGACAGGGTATTGCCCATTGGATTTGTGCAGACGGAACTGCTCCTGTCCCCAGGGCGTCATCGCGGGGACGGGGTTGAGCTTGGCGGCCACTTTCCCGGCCCAAAAACCGGTCAAATCGCGCTTCGGGGCGGGGCCTCCGGGGCCCGTGTCTCCCAGCTTTTCTTTCAAATCTTCGGGACCGCCAAAATTTGGTTTAGGAGAGCTCTGGGCAAACGCAAAAGAAGAAACCACCAACGCTCCTGCCAAGCTGATGATGCAGCACTGAAACAGATTTCGCATTTCGGCACCCCTCAATACTCCAAAATAACTTGCAGCCACTTTCACTACGCCCGCTCGCAATCAGACTCCTAACCATAAAACAGCCAGCCCTCAGTATCTGGATAATACTCCCAGGTCGCCACGCGGACTATCCTTTAGCGTCGTGCCGTCGGCGAGCACGATTTTGTCAAGACGCCCGACATGGCTCTCAAATTTGGATGGATAGAGGTGAATGGTGATGACGTCCCCGGGCTGCAGCGAATTTTTGTTCCAGCCAAGAAGGCGGACGGCAGCCGGACTTCCCGCTTCGCCGGCCCAATGGGAAATGTTGCCTTTGTCATCCTTCACGTCGAACATGAGCATGGTATGGGGATTGGCCCACAGGAATTTCGTCACCGTGGCTTGCTTCATGACAACAACTTTGTCCGTTTTGTAAGACGCGCTTCCGTGATGTGCGAGCACGGGAACGCCAACCGCAGGAAGGACACCAAGAAAGGCCAAAGACATGAGCAACTTACTCAAGCGACCTCGACACCGTGCATCGGCCTGAAATGGGCGCGGCCTTCGACGGCTAAATTGTTGCGGTCTGACGCCGCCGCGCCAGGACCACTCCACCGGCGGCGCCGCCAACAACCTTCAACGCGTTGGCGACAATATATTGCCACGGTTCCGGCCCTCCGCGCGTGAGACCGACGTACATGAGCGTGCCAGCGATGCCGATGAGCACGCCGTGCAGGACGAACTTTGACGCAATCCTGCGTCCGAGCCAAACGGTAATCGCGAAGGTTGCGACCAGCGCCAAGGGAGGCACACCGTAGAGCGCGACTCGGCGTGCACCGCTCAGGGTTAGCGGGATCGCAAACGCGAAAAGGACCAGTTCCATCAGGAATGCCGCGAGTAAGATGCGTCCCCATTGGATCGACATTCATTTCCACCTAAGGTTCCGGCGTCTGTCTCCCTAAGTTGAAATCTCTTCGCCTCGGATTTCAACCGCAACGGTTCCTTACTGGTCTTTCTTGTCTCCCCCGAGTTGGCTATCCCTCAGAATCTTGCCATCGGCAAACACGATCTTATTGAGGCGGCCGACAGGGTTGCCGGATTTCGCGGGGTAGATGTAAACAGTAATGACGTCACCGGGCTGGAATGAATTCCTGGTCCAGCCCAGAAGACCGGTCGCCGAAGGGCTTCCCGCTTCGCCGGCCCAATGTGTGATGTTGCCCGCATCGTCTTTCACGTCGAACATGACAATGTTATGTGGATTGGCCCACAGGAATTTCGTAACCGTGGCGTCTTTCAAGACCACGATCTTGTCCGCGTATGCCGCGGCTCCGTGGTGTGCGAACACGGGGCCGCAAGCCGGCAATACAAATACCAGCAAGGCAAAAGACATCAGCCACTTACTTTTCATTCGGCACCTCGCGAACTGCTATTTTCGGTTTGACGGTGTTGCCCCGCAGAATATGACGGCCAACCTTTTGTGTCAATCGTGTCGAGTTTTGGTAGCACAGGCACTCTTGCCTGTGCGATTTTTGCCATCGCTCTTGGAGCGGCAGCCACTGCTCGCGGCTTACAAAACCGCACAGCCAAGAGTGGCTGTGCTACACAAACTTAGTGCGCCGGAAATATCTTTGCCGCTTCGTAGACCGGCGCGGCTTCGTGTGACGAGAGATAGTCCAAGAGCGCCTTGGCGGCCTTCGGGTCCTTCACGCTGGTGGACAGGAAACCCGTGATATCCACAGGCGTCGAAGCCTCGGGCGGCAGCGCGCCTACAACGTCGAGGCCGGGATTGCGCATGTCGCTGAGATAGGGGCCCAAGGCAATTTCCGCCTCACCCTTGGCGACCGAATCCTGCACGATAACGCCGGTTTTAACCCACGTGATTTTTGGCTTCACTTGCTCCGTGATGCCGAGCTTGTCCAGCGTCGCAAGGGCAATGCCCCCGACGCTCCCTTGCGTTGGGTCCACGGAAAGGATGGACTTCGCGTTCAGCAGCGCGCGCTTGACCGCTTCAGGCGTCGAAATGTCAGGCTTGGGCGCACCCTTTTGCACGGCGAGCGCCAGGCGAAGTCTCGCAATGACGGTCGCGCTGCCGGGGACGATGTTGCCCGTCTTGAGCGCCTCCGGAAAAGGCGCGAACAAGAGAGACACGTCCAAAGCCTGCCCGCTCGCAACCGTCTTCCGCGTGCTCACGCCAGTGCCATAAGTGATCTTGACCTGCGTGCCCGTCTTGGCTTCGAAGTCGCCAACTAGCTTTTCGATCGTCGCCTTGATGGGGTCCGGCGACAGGAGGGTGATCTCGCTCTGGGCGCCCGCCCTCGACGGGATGGCCAGCGCAAGAGTGACAGCGATAATAAATGAAAGTAGGTGCTTCAAGGCGGTCTCCTTCTATACCGGTTGGATCGGTTCTGCTTTCCGATGCCATTTTTTAATTTGTTGCCCCTGAGATCGGCGCTAAGCTTGCCCTTGGTCCTTTTCTCCCGCAGCAAAAGCGGGTACTCCCTCTACTTCACGTTCTTGCGCATCCAATCATCGATGAACTTGATGACCACATCGCTGTTCCTGTCGAGGAACATTTCGTGCATGTTGCCGTGGATACCGACGTCTTCGAGACGCACAAACTCGTCCTTCACGCCCGCCTGATTGAGCCATTTGGGAATGCAGGCGTCGAACACGCGGTGGTACGTGCCCTCGGCGGAGATAGACAGGATGCGCATATTCTCGAGGCTCACCAGCTTGTGCACGGGCTCCTTCTGCATGTAGCAGGGAACTTCATCCGGCCGTTCCGATTTTTCTTCGAGGTACGTTTTCAAATCGTCCGGGCTGTTGACCGGCGGATCGTAATGCATCGGCATGTTGGTAATTCCCCACGCGTTTCCAATATTGCCCGTGTACTTCACCTTGGCGGTGTCCACGATGCCAATCTGCGGGCCGCCGGGCTCGATCGCCACCATGCCCGCCACGAGCTTGGGACGCGCATCGGCCACGTTAAAGCCGATGCCTCCTCCCTGCGAATGCGTGATCAGGATGACCGGGCTAGCGATTTGATCGAGGAGCGCGACGCCGGCCGGCACCGCGAGTTCAGCCTGGGCGGAGATGAATTGCATCTGGCCCTTGATGAAGTTATCGAAGACCGGATCGCCCATCGTGCCTTTCTTCGGTGAGTCGCTCGGCCACTGCGTGTACAACTTCATCCGCGGGAAATCCCCGCCGGACGGCACGGGGCCGGTCCAGATCTGCTCCAGGTCCAGCGCCGTGCGCAGACCCAGTTTGCCGTCCATGTCCGGGACGTAAGGCGAGCGCCCGCGCGCCGGGTAGTCCACCATATAGACGACGTAACCCTGGTTGATCAGGTAATAGGCCCAGCCGGGCCGCCCATCGGGGGTTTGCTTCCAGACTGCTCCGGTCTGCCCGTTTCCGTGGAAAAACACGATGGGATATTTTTGCCTGATCTGCTTGGGCACCATGACTTCGACATACATCGCCCCGTGCATCACCTCTTTGCCCGGAGGCCCGGCATACTCTCCGCCCACGTAGAAAAAAGCCTCGCGCCCGACATTTTCCATCGAAAATGTGGGAATGGAAGAAGGCGGCATCGCCAAGTTCTTTGAGTCGCTGGCTTGCGCGCCATGCCGAAGATCGGCAACCGTTGCGAGCGCCGCCACAAACAAGATTGCCAGTCCTACTCTTGCGATCCGAGAATTCATAATTTCCTCCGTAACTGTGATGAAATGCTTATGCCTTCAGCCGAGGAAACAGCCGCTCGGCATTTCCGCGATTGATCGCCTGCAAATCGCCCGCTGAAAATCCGAAATGGTCGAGAGGCCCGGCCGAAACAGGGGGCGGCACGATCGGGTAGTCGGTGCCAAATAGGATCTGCGACGTGGGAATCAATTTGGTCAGCGCGGACAAGGGCGCGGGGTAAGTCGCATGCGCGACGTCAAAGTAAAGCTGCTTCACTTCCTCGATCATATCGGCGGTTTCCTTGTCGGAACGTTTTTCGGGCAGAGTTTCACTCACGCGGTTGGCGAGCACCGGCAGCGTTCCCCCGGAATGCGGGAAGATGAAGCGGATATTCGGGTAGCGGCGGAACGAATCGCTCTTCAGGAAGCTGACCACGGCCCGTGCGATATCGAAATCGTATTCCACGACGCTGTCGATCACACCGGGCAAGAGCGCGCGGCAACAGATGGGCGGCGCGGAATGAATAAAAATGATGGCCTTGCGGCGGTTGAGTTCCTCGTACACGGGCGCAAAGATGGGATCGCCGGGCCACTTGTCCGCATAACTCGTCCACAGGCCAATGCCGTCGGCCTTGAGCGTGTCAAGCGCGTACTCGATCTCGCGCAAGCTGCCGTCCGTGTCGGGTAAAGGAAGCGCTGCAAAATGTCCGAAGCGACCGGGGTAATCCCTCACGAGCTGTTGCGTGTAGTCGTTATTCTCCCGCGCCAGTTTGAGCGCCCGCTCGGATTTGTCGGAAAGCGAATCCTGCACCACGCGCGTCATTGGAGAGAGCATGGACGTGGCGATCCCGTTTTTGTCCATGATCTCGAGGTGCAGAGAAGGCGTCCACGTAGGCAGCGGGTGCCCGGTTGCCAGGATCTCTTTCTCCATAACTTTTGTATAGAAGGGCGGCACGGTGTGGCTGTGCACGTCGATTCGGCCGGTAAGCGCTCCGGCGGCAACGGGCGTGCCGGTCCGCGCCAGCAAGCCGCTCGCGGGCAGAAGCGACCCCGCTCCCGCCATCGCCAGCCATTGCAGAACTTCCCGACGTGAAGCTCCGGTTCCGGGATTCATCTCATTCTTTTGGACCAAATCGATTGATATGTCTTTGCCATGCGAGTTGCTGAATCTCATCGGCGCGACCTCAAAATAATTTTTGATTCCTCATCGTCCCGGCTTTTCGTTGAATCGAAATCTACACCTCGCGGGTTCCGCGCACAATGCGAAAGTGACTTCAGTGGCACAGGCTTCAGCCTGTGGGGGTTAGTGGTTGCAAGGACGAAAACCCACAGGCTGAAGCCTGCGCCACCGGCTTGCTCGCGCCGGCAAAACGATCTTGACATGTTTTGCATCGAAGTGGCACGCTGCTGGCAATCACTGCCCGCAACGTCCGTTTGGGCGCCGGAGAAACACAAACTAGCTTGCAGCACGTCAAGGAGGAACTTCCATGCTCGTCGTCCGAAACTGTTTCGTCGCCAAACCGGGAAACGCTAGTAAGCTCGCTGCCCAACTGAAGGAAGCGGCTGCCTCCGGGAAATTTTCCCGGTACCGCATTCTGACCGATTTGACGGGCGAATTTAACCGCGTCATCCTGGAATTTGAAGTGGAAAACATAACGGCATTTGAAGCCCAGTGGAAGGATTACAACACGAACGAAGTGTTCCGCGCGAAGATGAAGGGCTACACGGATTTGTATATCTCCGGCAGCCGCGAAATTATGCAAGTGATGTAGGCGGAAAAGAGAATGGCTTTGCGAGCCGGCGGTGAAGCCTCAAAACTGACAGGCTGGAAGCCAGTCCTACTTTAGAAAATCCAGCGTCCTCATCCAGGCGAGCTTGGCGGCATCGGCGTCATATTGCGTGCCCGTAGCGTAAAAGCCGCGATTGACTTGCGGGTAGACAAAGTACGTGAATTTTTTCCCGGCCTCGGTCATCGCCTTTTCCGTCAGGAGCGCATTGCCGGTGGTGCGGAAATCGTACTGTGCGTAGTGCGCGAGGACCGGCGCGTGAACCGCGTCGAGACCCTGCGGCGGCGGGCTTCCGCAATAAACGACGGCGCGATATAGCTCCGGCACGGAAACGGCCAGCATGAAGCTGCGCCACCCGCCCCAGCCAAAACCCACCGTGGAGATCTTCGCCGCGTCCACATCCGAATCTTTCTGCAGGTAATCGAACGCCGCCCGGGCATCCTGGACACTGAGGTTCGGAGACAATTGGCCCACGGCCTGCGCCATCTGGCCGGGCGTTCTCGTGCCGCCGAGGCGGGAAGTAAAGTCCGGCGCGAGCGCGAAAAATCCAGCCGCTGCGATCTGCTTCGCGATATCGCGGATCGAATCGTTCAGCCCCTGGCTGTCGTGAATCACAAGAACGGCAGGATGCTTTCCCGCGCCTGCCGGCTTCGCCACAAATGCTTCGATACTGAACCCGCCCGAGTCATAGTGGATGGTGTCGGTGGCCACATTCGCCGCTGTCGTTTCCTGCTCTCTCCGTGTCGGGAGAGGAGAAGCGATTGGAGCAAGAAATAGGCCCGCGAAGGAAATTATTACTGCCGCGGAAAGGAACAACGTAAAGCGTTTGCGCTTCGCTAATCGCCGATGATTCAGGTGGACTTCTTGAGCCCCCGATACGTTCATGTACTCTCCGATGAAGGACGCGCTATTGTTGCCGGAGCGCGTAAGAGCGAAGCAATTCTACGTGGCGCCGGCGTCCCGCCGGCGATTTTGCAACCCGTCGTGATCGGGAAAAACCGCCGGCGAGACGCCGGCGCCACGACACACCATCTTCATTCGACTACGCTGGTCCAATTTTAGTCCAGCTTCCGTTACGGCTTGCCTGCGCGCGCGGAAAAATCCTGCGCTTGTGTTTTCAGCGCCTGCAACTCTTCTTGAGAGCGAATCTGCATGCGGGCGATCTTGCTGTTTCGCGTGTAGCCGACGACGATCCGCGTCGCCCCGTCCCGTTCATCGAGCGAAATGTGGCGCAAATTAATTCCGCGCCCCGGCAATGGAAATTCGGTCCACTGTTCGGTCTTTGGATCGAATCGCGCCACCGAATCGCCATTGGTGAGGTTGACCCAGACGTTGTGGTTTTTATCGACACTCGCATCGTACGGCGCGGACTCCGGCGTGGGGTATCTATAGCGCGTGAATTTCAGCGTGCGAATATCATACTTTTCCAAATTCCCGCCCCAATAATCGCACACCCAGACGATGTCGCCATTCTTGTCCGCGCCCATGCGTCGCGGGCCGTCGGACCACCATGCGCCGAAGTCGGTCAGTTCGACTCCCGCAAGTTCATATAATTTCTTGTCCTCAGTGGTGATGGCTCCATCGGCGCGCGCGGGCCGCGGCGGCTCATGGAACTCCTGCGTCTTGCCGCTTTCGATGTCCGCGCGGTTCACGCGGTCGATGTTGATCTGCGTCCACCAGCCGTTGCCCATGCGGTCCGCTGCAATTCCGTACGATCCGCCGGGACCATTGTCGGTCGGGGTCGGCGATTTAAATTCCCGGAACTCATGCGTGTTCGGATCGTAGCGGAACGCGCCGCTGCCCGTCGTGGCCCAGACATTTCCTTTACTGTCGACGTCAATGCTGGTGCTCGCGCCGGCCATTCCTTTCGGCGGAGCGATCACGTCGTATTTCATTGTGGCTGGATCGACGCGCAGCAGGTTTCCTCCTCCGCCTCGCGGATCGCCGATCACCGTGGCCCAGAGAATTCCGTTCCGGTCCATCGTGAGGCCGTGCGTCGGCGCGGCGAGCCCGTCCATGCCCGGAACCTTGATGTCGGTCACTTTCCCCGTTTTCGTATCGAGCCTGCTGATGGTTCGCGTGTAGCTTGGCTCCGATGTGGTGAACCAAATATCGCCGTTTCGATCGGTCTGCGAATCGTGCAGGCCGCGCGAGCCACTCAGCGCGGAGGGAGTTCCGAGTGACCAAAATGTCCCGTCGTTGGTGGGGAAACCGTCGTCGGTGGGATTCGCGTCCGGATCCGCGACTGGAATGCTGTATTCCGTGACGATGGCGCGTGCCGCTTCGCCGCGCGGGCGCGCGTGCAGCTTGATTTGCATCGTCGAAGGCCCGGGGCCGCGCGCTTCCGAAAGATACGTCGCGAGTTCCTTCTTGTAGTAGGCCATCACGGGGAACGGCGCCATGTCAGGCCCGGCGTACTCGCCGCCGCCGTTGTACACGCGGGACATCAGGTTCAGGATCGCTTCCCACCCTTTTTCGTCAAAGCGGTTCTGCAAAATGTAATTGGGTTCGTGGCAGCCGGTGCAGGTATTGTAGAAAACATCCTTCATCTTGCGGTGCTCGGGAGTATCTTCGGGCAGCGAAGTCACATACTCCTGCCCCGTCATCTGCTTGACGATTTCCAAATTGTCTTTGATCGTGTTGAGCGTGAAATCCTGGCGTCCGGCGGTTCCGTTCAAGCTGATTTCGCCTTTCCCGGCTTCAAATCCTTCCGCCTGTGCCCAAACACGGTATTTTCCTTCGGCCATTCGAGGAAAATAGTAATTCCCCTCTTCGTCGGTAAAAACGCTGGCCGTAATCGTTTGTCCCACGCCTCTGGCGGACACAGTCACACCGTCCAATTTGGCGCCCGTGTCGGCCTTCACCGACCCGGACAGCAACACGCCCGCTTGCTGCGCGGGCGCACACTTTGCGCTTGCGGCGCAAAGCGCTACACCCGCGGCTATTGCAGCTACCAGGGCGATTTTCCAGAGCCGCTTCTTTTGTGTCATGGCGCACTCCTTAAACTCGCGGACGCGGACCAAATCTCACTCATCGGCGTTGGCCGGGGTTCCCGCTTTCGGATTCGGATTGTTCTTTGGCCGGGCGGGACGGTTCACGGTTTTGAGATACTCAACGATCGAATCGACCTCCGCGCGCGTAAGTCCGTACTTGAATCCGGGCATCAGGCCCTCGCGCCCTTCCAGAATCACGTCACGGATGTTGTCCTCGTTGTCTTGGACGATTTCCTTGTACAAAGCGGGACCGTAGCGTTTGCTGACGACGGTTGGCAGCGTGTGGCAAACAGCGCAGCGTTGCTGAAAAATTCGCCGTCCGTCTTTTTGCGTGTCCGTCAGCGGAGCGCCGGAAGATTGTTGTGCGCGCAGCGGAAGCGAAATCGCCAGGCAGAAGCCCAACCCGATCAGGAACATAGAAGACTTCCGAATCAAATTTCTCCCTCGGTAGCTACCATTGCATGGTTTCAGTGACGGCAGAAAGATTAAGAATCCACTTAAATTATGATCGAATTTTAGGCGTGCCAAGAAATCAAGTCAAGCCGCATTCCGTGGCACAGGCTTCAGCCTGTGGGGGTTCGTCGTTGCAAGGACCAAACCCCGCAGGCTGAAGCCTGCGCCACCAAAACTTGTGCCGGAATGCTTGCGCGTGGGGAAATTCGTGTCAGGCTTTCGCGGCAGGAGAAAGGAACAAGCCATGCTGGAGAAAATCCAAAACGGCGAGGCGACGCTGCTCGACGTTGCGGGGATTCCAGATATCGCGATTCCAAATTTGGCTGGCCAATTGCCCCGTTGCAAAATAGTACATGATCATTCCAAAGATCGTGAAGACCATCTGGTCGGGATCGACGGCGCGAAATTGGCCGCGTGCGATCCCCTCGCGGATGGTTTTCACCGCGCGTTGGTGCAAGGGACGGTGATGCGCCACCACCATCCAGTGCAGGGGCCGCCGGTCCGCCATCATCTCGCGCTGGATCAGCCGCGGGTACGCGGGGTTGCGCATGACGAAGTCAAACGTCAGGTTCACCAGGGCCCGCACGCGCTCGGGCGGTTCCATCGAAAGCACGGCGGGAGATTCCATCTGCGCGGAAATTTGCGCGATCATCGTTTCCAGCACGAAGCGGTGCAGCTCTTCCTTGTTACGAAAATAGTAATACGGGAGAGCCTTGTTGACGCCCGCGGCGCGCGCGATGTCGTCCATGCGCGCCCCGGCAAGCCCACGCTTGGCGAAAACCTTTCGCGCGGCCACCACAATGCGCTGAACCGTCGCGAACTGGCGTCCTTCGCGGAGAATGCGCCGCCCGATGGGCGAAAGTTCCCAGTGTCGAACGAAATCCGTTCGAGATTTGGATTTTGCTTTGGATTTAGCCATTTTCAGCCCGCAAAGATGTAGTCGAAATAAACGCTAACGTCAAGGATTAAGAGAGAATTGCGAGCCTTCGTCCAAGCGCTGCGAGCGAATGTGCAGATTGCGTTTCGGTGAGGATCAGTCCTGTGGCACAATGAGCCAAAGGGGAATGCGCGAACATGTTCTCTTCAACCGGAATCACGATCGAACATCGTCTTTCTTGTACGATGCGACGCATCACTCTGCCGGCCATCGGTGCAATCCTTCTGCTTGCGGCGCCTGCATCGCGAGCGCAAAACGCCGCGCAGCAGGCTGAAAAGAGCGAAGCGGCTCCCTCGGGCAATGCCGAAACCGGCAAAAAGATTTTTACCAAGGCCGGCTGTTACGAATGCCACGGCCGCGAGGGCCAGGGCGCGGCTCAAGCGACTGGCCCGCGCATCGGACCGTCGCAACGTCTCATTCGCCCCTTCATCAAGTACGTCCGCCAACCGACCGGCCAGATGCCGCCATACACCACCGCGGTCATCTCAGACCAGGAACTCAGCGACATTTATGCGTATCTGCAGTCAAGGCCAATGACTACACCCTCCAAGGATATCCCGCTGCTGAATCAATAAGTTCATCTCATCAATTGTTTTGTTGCATTGTTCGCCCCTCTAGAACAAGGCAAGCTCGTCGCGCCAACGGCGCGAAGGATACCAGCCCGGGGCAACGCCCCGGGTATCGTGCCCAAGCACAATTGTCCGCCCTGAAGGGGCGGAGGATACCTGCGCCCTTTCAGGGCGCAACAATTGAATGCACCAATAACCAGGGCGTTGCCCTGGGCTAGCATGCGTCGGCGCTTTCAGCGCCGAAGATGGTTTGTGAACCAGAAGTGGCTTGGAAAATTGTTCAGCGCGGCTGCGTGACGGCTTCGACCAGCGCCGGCTCTCCGCGTTTGACGACTTCCTTCGCGCGCAGAATCGCCGGGCCGAGGTCCTTCGGGTCCGTGATCGGCCCTTCGGAATAGACGCCCATGCCTTTGGCGACCATGGCGAAGTTGATGTTGGGATCGGTGATGGTGGTGCCAATCGACGCGCGATCGATGCCGCGGCTGTGACGGTCGGCCATGCGCTGCACGTGCATGACCTCCTGGTGGTAGGCGCGATTGTTGTGCATCACGCTCAGGAGCGGAATGTGGTGATGCGCCGAAGTCCACAAAACTCCCGGTGCGTACATCAAGTCGCCGTCATTTTGAATCGTGACGGTCAGGCGGCCGTGCTTCTTGTTTGCCAGCGCGGCGCCGAGCGAGGCAGGCGCTCCGTAGCCGACGCCGAATCCGCCCGACGCCCCGATGTACTGGTAATACTTGTCAAAATTCCACAGGCGCAGCGGCCAGCGGTTCACCCACGGCGCAACTTCGCAGACGAGCGACCAGTCTTCATTCTTGATTGCGCCCCAGATTTCCGCGCACAGGCGCGCCGTCGTGATGGGGCTGGCATCCCAGCCGTAGGCCGCTTCATCGCGGGAGCGCCGCAAGGCTTCGTCATGTTGCGCCGCGAGTTTCTTGCCGCGATCCGCGAACGTCCGCTTGCGATCGTCCGTCAGCAGGCGCTTGACGGCCTCGATCAGCGACGGCAGCGTCGCCTCGGCATCAGCCGCCATGGCCAGGTCCACTTCGGTGTAGCGCTGGAAATCCTGGTAGTTGCTCTTCATGTACAGATCGCTGGCGCTGATGCTGATCAGCTTCGCACCCTTCTTGATGATGGGCTGCGAGGTGCGGTGCACCTGGTCGCGGTACGAATTGATCGTGCCCCAGAAATTCAGCGCTTCGAGACCAAGGATGACGTCCGCGCCGCCGATCACCGCGCGCGTGCGTTCCGTCTGATTCAGGGGATGCTGCGAGGGAAAATTCATGCGCGCGGCCAAATCCACGACGGGCGCTTGCAGCGTTTCGGCAAGCTCGACGGTGTATTTCAATCCGTCGGCCGTGCGCGCGGTGCGCTCCAACAAAATAACGGGACTTTCCGCGGCCACTAGCATTCGCGCCGCTTCCGCGACCGAACCCGAATCGCCCATCGGCGGCATGGCATGCGTGAGTTTCGGAATGTGGAATTTGGCGTCGTCGGGGATCGCGCCCTCTTGCAGCTCTCCGTCCGCGACTAGAAGCACGGGCGCCATCGGCGGCGTCATCGCGATTTTATAGGCGCGAACGGCGGATTCCGCGAAATGGTCGAGCGAAATCGGCACGTCATCCCACTTCAAACAATCGCGCACGATGGCAGCGGCATCCTGAACGCTATGGTCCCATTCCACTCCCGGGCGCCGCGAATTGATTTCCAGCGCGTTGCCGGCGATCAAGTAGACAGGCACGCGATCGCAAAACGCGTTGTAGATAGCCATCGACCCGTGCTGCAAACCCACATCGCTATGGAGAAACACCGCCATCGGCTTGCCTTCGATTTTTGAATAGCCGTGGGCCATGGCGACGGCCGATTCTTCGTGGCAGCAGGTGATGAACTCCGGATTCTCGTTTCCGCCGTAATTGATCACCGATTCGTGCAAGCCGCGGAAACTCGATCCCGGATTGGACGCCACATACTCGATGCCCAGCGACTTGATCACGTCCACCATGAAGTCGGACCCGGACCGGTTCTCGGTCAGGACATCCAACACGGCCGGCGTTTCGGCCTCGAGCACTTTCGGCATGGGCTGCGCGGTCCCCGCTCGGGAAACCTCTGCCGGCTGCGCGTTCACAGCCGTCGGGATCGCCGCGAGAGCAGCTGCGCCCACTGCGGCCCCTTTTAGAAATTTGCGCCGGTCGATCGCATCTTTTTTGGATTTTCGCATCGTAGTTTCCGTTGATCTCTCACGGAGATTTTATTCATGCCGATAGATTTTCCGTCTGAATGGCCAGCCTATGCCACTGCAATCCGAGTGTCAAGCGTGCTGGCATTCAGGGAGTAACTCAGTTTTCCTGTAATTCCCGAGCGACGGTTTTCGTAGCGCCGGCATCCTGCCGGCTCTCTGCGTTTTTCCTGGAACTGGAAAATTGCCGGCAAGATGCCGGCGCAACCAATTGCTCTACTTTCGATGGAGAGAGCTTAAGCGCGCCCAAGTGATCACTTGGGTCAAAAATTTATTCCGATCGATTGAGGCGGTTACGCCGAGGATTACAAAGTCGTGGAAAATTTTGGACGAAGCAGTCTAGCCGCGCGCTTTGCCTTTGGATCGCCAGAATTCCTCCTGCGACCTTGCGCTAACGGGATGTCTCGTGACCACGTGGAGCGATGGAGCCGGCTTGGATGCGCGTTCCGCGGCGTGCCTCAAAATACGGTCGAGGTCGCTACTTTCGGGCACACTCCCCTGGGCAAATTCTTTCGTTCCGCCGCCTTTTCCTCCGCAGGACTTGACCGCTTCGCGCAACAACGCGTTCATGTCGCCGGCGACGCCCTCGGATTTGGCCATGACAACAGATCCATTAGTTTCTGAGCCGAGCAGCGCGACCACTCCGGGCTCGCTGATGATGTTCGTCGCAACGGTTCGCAGGTATTCCATGTCCGCGTCCGCCAGGATGCCTGTCACGATCCGCGGAGGATCGGCCGCATGTTGCGCGCGCTCCTTGGCCAAAAGCACTTGGGCTTGCAGTGAAGCGGATTCCGCCAGGTAGCGCTGGCCAAATCGAGTGGCGGCGTTGCGTTCGTTGAGAATTCGCGTGATTCCCGCGTGAATCGTGTCGGGGCCGCAGGTCAGGCGCTGCGAGATGTCCTCGAGAAGTGCAAAATCAGCCCGCGCCAATCGCCTCGCCCTCTGGCCGCAGACAAATTCCACGCGCCAATTCTCTCTCACCTTTTTCATGCGCCGGACGAGAATCATTCCGATCTGCCCCGTGCGGCAAACGTGCGTCCCTCCGCAGGCCTGGATATCTACGCCTTGAATCTCCACCGCGCGCAGGATCCCTTCTCGCTCCGATTCCTTCAGGACCCCCAGCGACGCAAGGTCGCCGGCTGTTCCGAACCGGACATGAATGGGCTTATCCTCAAAAATAATTTCGTTTACAAATCGCTCAATGTTTTCCAACTGTTCGTCCGATATCGAAGACGCAGCGATATCGAGCGTGGAAACCGTCTTACCCATATGGAAGGAAACAGGGGGGAGATTGAACAGGGCCAGAAACGCCGCAGTCAATACATGCGAGCCCGAATGCTGCTGCATATGATCGAATCGCCGCGCCCAATCAATCGAGCCACGAACAGGCCCGGGCGCCACTTCGCGATCGGTAACGTGCACAACCGTTCCGTCCTCCCGCTCGAACACATCCAAGACCGCCGCATCGCCCAGACGCCCCGTGTCGTGCGGCTGGCCTCCCGATGTGGGATAAAACGCGGTTTCCTGCAAGGTAACCCACCAGGAGGGTGACGCTCCTTTCGCCTGTTCCTTCGGCGAACTCTCGCAGCAAATCACCTGCGCATCGAATTCGCGCAGAAAGGAATCGCGGTAATAGAGCCGTTCGGTCAAGAAGTAATGCCTCCCATCGCGCAAATCCAGTGTGCAGTCACAAAACTACCCATCGGGCGCGGATTCCGGAAGAACAACCCCTTAATAGCAATCCGACCACCAAAAAGGGTCCAAGCAGTCGTCGGTCCGCCAACCGAACCTTGGATGCAACATTAAGATTACAAAAGGCTTAGTCCGGAGATGGAAGACCCGCCCCGCTGCACATCAATTGGAATTCCCCAGAAATCAGCCAACCGGAAAACTCTTGTCCCTATAGTTCCGAAAAGTTCCGTTCACCCGTCCTCATCCGGAGGCCTAACAAGCTGTATCCGCCGCTTGGATAAACACTCTGAAATGCGCCTGGGAACGCCAATCTCCCGATTGGCGCTTTCCACGGCGCCCGCCGCGGCGGGGAGAATAGCGTTCCCGGGCCATCAAGCGATTGGAAGTCACCGATTTGAACTTTGAATTGGTATTCCTAGAATGCATCAGGCAGGATGAATCAGGAGAAAAAGGCTTTGAAGCGTTGGACTAAAACTTTGTCTTCCAAGTCGAAAGGGAATCTCCCCAGTCTTTCCCTCAGAAGTGAATCTGCTTCAGACACCGCGCTGTGTCCTGGCAAGTAGCAATTTCATTCGAGTGAGCTTCGAGCGGATTTTCTAATTTTTTATTCGCTGGAAGGATTCTGCAGGAAACATATTTCTAGGAGGCATCATGTTAAGCGAGCAAAATCTCTTTCTGGAAGATGTGTACCCGGGCGGCAGGCCAAAGAGCAGTGTGGTCTTGCCACCGCCCAATATTGCGCCGCAAAACCACGTGTTTGCCGAGGCCTTGCTGGAAGATTCCACGACGCGCCAGCGCCGAAGCCCGATGGATTGGGCCGTTTCCTTTTTCATTCATTTCGCCATCTTGCTGTTATTGCTGTTCCTCCCGCTCTATTTCTCGCAAGGGATCGACATGAAGAGGTTGGAAACGACTCTCCTCGTGGCGCCCATGCCGCCGATGGCTCCGGCGCCGCCGACTCCGCCTTCGGTTGCTCGCATGGTTCATGTGGCCCCGAAAGTTTTTACGCCGGGGAAACTGACCGCGCCAACTTTTATTCCAAAGGCCGTTCCAGCGGCCTCCAGTGACGCCGCTCCTCCGGAGGAAGCCTTTGCAGCAGGGGTGAGCGCTGTTCCAGGCGGCGTCCCCGGGGGACAGATCGGCGGTATCACCGGCGGTATGCCGAGCGTAGCGGCTCCCGTAGCGGCAGCGCCCGCTGCCGAAGGGCCGAAACGCCCGGTGCGCATCGGGGGCGATGTAAAACCACCACGCTTGATTTACGGGCCCGCGGCCATCTATCCAATCCTGGCGAGCCAGTCGCACGTCCATGGGACGGTGATGATCGACGCCATCATTGACGAACACGGGAACGTGATCCAAGAAAAAGTCGTAAGCGGACACCCCTTGCTGATCCAAGCGGCTCTCAAAGCTGTTTCGGAAAGAAAATATGAACCAACGATCCTCGATGGTGAACCCACACCGGTTGACTTGAGAGTTGAGGTCAACTTTCAAATGTAGTGACTCGCCACTTCCCGCCAACGACCTGCGCGCGGCCGTTTACACGGCCGCGCGCAAGTCTCTCCTCAGTGAAGTGCGCATCCGTCTCTGAATCAAGACGAGCGGCGATACTCGCCGACCTGATGTTTCATCTCAAGAACCAGCTCAAAGGGATTGGCTTGACCCATTCTGAACCATTGCCCAAACTCTAATCAGGAGTTACCCCTACCTCTTCAAGAAATGAGGAGAGCCTCAGGAAGCGATCGTCCTTTCCGAGACCGATGGCAACCCCGGGATCAACCCATGGATAAACCGCTAGAAAACTCTAAACCCGGAGCGCGCAAAGTGCCTGTCATCCTGGCCGTTGATGACGATCCCGCTGTGCTTCGCATCATCGAATCACTGCTGTCGCGTCATGATTTTATCGTAAAGACAGCCGCCAGCGGCGAAGACGCCCTCCGCATGCTCCGCGAAGTGACGCCCGCGGTCTTGATCCTGGATGTGATGATGAATGGAATTTCCGGTTACGACCTTTGCCACGTGGTCAAGCGCGACCCGCGTCTTCAGGAAATTCCGGTCATCTTTCTGACTTCCCGGGGGACTCCGCAGGACTATAAGACGGGGCACGATCTGGGCGCGGTGATTTATATGGTAAAACCGGTCAAACCCGAAAAATTGCTCAACGTCGTGCAAATGTTGATTCCCGTAACTGCCTAGCCGGATTTATGCCGGTTATTTCCGGATGATCCTCACGCTCTCGAAAAACGAATCTCCGTCAGGATCTTGCGTATTCCTTCTCGAGCTGTCCCAATGCCAATTGAAGTTTCCCAAGCTCTCCCTCCAGCAAATCAAGTGCCTGGCTGGAACCGGCGACGGCGCCGGCCCTCCCGATTTCCTCCAATTTAGAAGCCGCTTCCACGACTCCCTGCGCCAGCAAATTTGCCGCTGTGCCCTTCAGTGCGTGTGCCGCGCGTTCGAGAAGTTTCGGATCCCGATTGGAAACCGCCGCGCGAATCTTTTCCATCTGTTTTGGAAACTGCGCCAAGAATATCCCCGCGATTTCGCGCAACAGCTCGGAATCTCCCTCCAGAGAATCCAGGACCGCGCCGGCATCAAACACCGGATCGTTAGATCGAGCGCGCGCATCGCCGTACGTGGCGTCCTGAGAATGACCGGTCAACTTGTCGATGGTTTCAAAAAGAACCTCTCTCTCAATCGGTTTGGATATGTACGCATCCATTCCGGCTTCCAGACAGCGCTCCCTGTCCTCTTTCATCGCCGAAGCGGTCGTGGCGACAATCGGAATGTGCTCGCCGGTATCTTTTTCTTTCCTGCGAATTTCCGCGGTCACCTCGAGGCCGCTCATCTCCGGCATCTGGATGTCCATCAGGATCAAATCGAATTTTTCGCTCTCCAACGCGGCGAGAGCCTCGCGGCCATTGTTCGTTACGACGAGTTTATCTCCTCGCTTGCGAATCAGACGCTGCGCAAGGATCTGGTTGATCGCATTGTCCTCGACCAGAAGAATCCGCAACGCCTTCCGCCCCTCGCGAACGGCCCGGCGCGAGCCGAGCAAGGCGGAGTCTGAACCGCCGCCCTGCAAATACGCCTTCTTTGCTTGTTGCATCTGAAGGCCGAAACGAGCGGTAAAGTGGAATACGCTCCCGCGATTCGCCTCGCTTTCGACCCAGATCTTTCCCGACATCAGCCGCACCAGGCGCGCCGAAATGGACAGGCCCAGTCCCGTTCCTCCATACTTTCGCGTCGTCGAAGTGTCGGCCTGAGCGAAGGCCTCGAAAACGAGTTGCTGCTTGTCGAGGGGAATCCCGATGCCCGAGTCCGTGACCGAGAAATGCAGGGACACATCCTGTTCGGACTGCGAATCTTTTTCGATCTTGAGAACCACTCCGCCGCGCTCGGTAAACTTGATCGCATTGTCGACCAGATTCGACAAGACCTGCCGCAGCCGGCTCGGATCGCCCAGCAGCGCGTCAGGCACGTCGGCGGGGATGTCGATCGAGAGTTCCAGCCCTTTCTGTTTTGCGCGAACGTCCAGAATTTTCAACATGTCCTTAATGCCATAGCGCAGAGAAAAATCGGTGGAATCGAGATCCAATTTTCCCGCTTCGATCTTTGAGAAATCCAGGATGTCGTTGATCAGCCTCAGCAGGGAGCCGCTTGAATCCCGGACCATGGTGAGATATTCCCGTTGTTCCAGCGTGAGTTCCGTGTCCAGCGCCAGTTCCGTCATGCCGATCACCGCGTTCATGGGCGTGCGGATTTCATGGCTCATGTGAGCCAGGAATGCGCTCTTGGCATGGTTGGCGGCCTCGGCGGCTTCCTTCGCCTGTTGCAGCTCTTCTTCCGATCGTTTCCGCACCGTGATATCCACCAGGGTTCCCTGATGGCGGACCAGGCGTCCAAAGGCGTCGCAAATCGCGTTGGAATTGTCGATACAGATGACCGGCGTTCCGTCTTTCCGCCGCAGCGTGATTTCCCGCATCAGCGACGCGGAGTTATGTGTCCGCACGCGCTCCGGAAACAAGTTCTCCGGCCCGTCGAAATAGAGCTTGCCGATGTTGGTGCCCACGAGTTCGTCGCGGTGGGCGTACCCCAGCATCCGAACCATCGCCGGATTCACATCCAGCAAACTCCCTCCGGGATCGCAGAAATAGACGCCTTCCTGGAGCGTTTCAAACAGCTCGGTAAAACGCGTTTCGGATTCGCGCTGCGCGGTAATATCTCGCGCCAGGCCGCTGGCTCCGACGACTTTGCCGTCCTTTACAATCGCCTGCAAAACGCAATCGAAATAATGCACCGCGCCCGTTTTCTTCAAGCGCGCCCGCACCGTGCCCGTCCAGCTTCTTTTCTCTTCGAACCAGGCGACAGATTCTTTCACGTGCTCCAGCCGCGGCTCGTCGAAAAACTCGTCCATGCGGTGCCCCACCAGTTCGGAGTAGGCAAGTCCGAAAACCTGGGAGATCCGCTGATTCACGGCTCGGATTTCGCCTTCCAGCGACGTCGTGAAAATCAAATGGTCGAGACTGTCGATCAGGTCGCGGTACCCTTGCCGGGAAGCGGAGATGACTTCGGCAAGCCGTTCGAGCTGTTCAGCGCTGGGAGGGGCATTCTGGACCTTCTGGAATCCCCGGACAAACCCGCGCAATTCGTCGATTTCGTGTTTCTTGTTCCAAACGTAGGCTCCAAACAGGACGATGAGAATCCCTGCCCCGATGGGAAGCGCCTCGAGGTGCGATTGGCTGGTTTGCAACGCCTCGTGGGACAGGACGGCAACGCCAACCGCCAGAATGACCAGCATCAGAATCGCCAGGCGCCAGACCTCAGTTTCCTTCCGTTCGAGACGGTCCAATTCCGGCGGCGGTTGATTTGGTTCCTGATTGCCCGGTGCCATTGGTGGTTTCCTCGCTTGGCCTTATAAGGCGATACGGGAGAAAATCGTGAAAGCCCTATCTCCATCGTAGATTCGTGTGCCGGAACGGGGCAATCGGATTTGACCTGCGAGTTTCTATAACGGAAAGCGGATATTCCTTCGCCGCCCCGGCCTCGGTCGTGGCGGAATTCAGCGCTGAGGGCCCGGCACTAAGTACAGGTGCCCGCTAAACACCTCGCTGCCAGCAAATAATTGCCTTGCCATAACTTATCGGTGAGACTTAAGTCAGAGATTTTGACAAGGGCACATACTCTCCTTGTGACGTGCCGGAGATTTGGACAGAGTTAAAGGGGCCCCGAACGATGTCTTCCGCCGATCAGTCTGACTCCAACAACGACGCCGTAGCCAGCCCGGCAGAGCGCCGGCACCATTTGCGATTTCCCTTTTCGGCTACCGTGGAGGCTATTGAGATCAAGACTGGCACAAAGGTTACGGGACGCACGACCGACCTGGGTCTGGGCGGCTGCTATGTAGACACACTCAGTCCGTTCCCGGTCGGGACGGAAACCAAAATACGCATTCTTAGGGAGAATGAATCTTTCGAGGCCCAAGCCAAGGTCGTCTATTCCCTGATTGGAATGGGCATGGGCCTTGCTTTCGTGTCCGCTCAACCAAAGCAAATTCGGCTATTCCAAAGATGGTTGCAGGAAATCAGCGGCCAACCCGCTCCTGGGCCAGACGCGTCCTCGCAACAGGGGTCCGAAACAGCACCGGCCGAGCAAACACAAACTCTGAAGAATGTCGTCTTGAGCGACCTGATCATGACGCTCATGCAGAAGAAAGTCCTGACCGAAAGAGAAGGAAAGGAATTGCTCAGAAAACTCTTCGTGTAGCAAATGTGACGTGGGCGTTGCCCGCTCCATCCCCGTCCGAAGAATCGCAGCCACTTTCCCAAAAATTCCGATGATCCGCAGAGTGCGTTTGTGCAACACTTGACGCCCGGCAACGGATACCATGCAACGACCACCGCTCATGCAGATCGTGCGCCGCGCCGCGCACTGGCGCTGTCCCAACTGCGGCCGCGGCAGGCTGTTTCGCGGCGTTTTTCGCATGCTGCCCCGTTGTCCGGAATGCGGGCTTTCCTATTTTCCCGAGCAGGGATACTACGTCGGAGCCATGATCATCAATTACGCGGCCACCACGGCTGTGGTCGTGGCGATTTTTCTTTTGTCCGTGCTGGTGCGGGATTTCACTACGCTTTCGACCAATTCCAAAATTCTGCTTTGGATGGCTTTTGCCATCGTCTTGTCCCTGTTGCTCGTGCGTCACTCTTACAGCTTCTGGCTCGGAATCGATTTCTGGATCACGCCCAGACAGCCGGACGCTTCGTCGATGGAAAAATCCTAGCCGCCCATTCATGAATCGTGTTTGTGGGTCGCGGCTTCAGCCGCGACGTAAAGCACTCGGTGATCAAGGGCTTTAGCCCCTGAAGAGTATGCGTGAGACCTCGGTTTTGATTCTTGTAGCGCCCGCCTTCAGGCGGGCATGTGCTTGGTTCCCAAGTGCCCGCCTGAAGGCGGGCGCTACAAGAACCGAGCCAATCTTGAGTTCACACGCACACTCTGAAGCTCGCTCGAGTCCGCATCGCTTGCCATTCACGAGAAGGCTTCTATCCCCCTCGCGCCATTCGGGCGGCGATGCCGACGATGGCCCCGCCCAGCACCAGCCACGCCGAATTGATTCGGAAGCGTAGCAGCAGCACCGCACTCGCTATTGCGAGACCAATCGTCACCCAATCCACAATCGCCGAGCGCCCCAACTCGTAACTGACGGCCGCCATCAACGCAAGCGAGGCTACGTTCACTCCATCGAGAAACGCCCCGGCCGTTGCGGAACGACGAAGCAGGGGAATAAGCGGCCCGCTGACGGCCACCAGAATAAATGCGGGTAGGAAAATGCCAACCGTAGCCACAACTGCGCCGACTGGCCCCCGCAACAGGTAACCGAGAAAAGTAGCCGTGGTGAACACCGGCCCGGGCGTCACCTGCCCGATGGCGACGGCATCCACCAATTGCGCGTCGGTGACCCACGCGCGGTGCACCACCAGGTCTGCCCGCAAAAATGCCAGCAGAACGTAGCCGCTGCCGAACACGATCGAACCGATCCTCAGGAAGACCAGAAACAGCGGCCATATCCCGGGAATCACTGCCGCCACACCTGTGGCGCCCGCCCACGGAAAAATTCGCGCCAGGCCCGCGCGCATTCCGCGCCACACGGAAACAAGCGCCCGCCCGCCCGCCGTTTTTCGATTTCCTGCGCTATTCCGCGACAGCGCGTGAATCCCTGCAAGGATCGCGCCCGTTCCAAACAAAATGAGGAGAACATTCACTTGCGCGAAACTGAGCCCCACGCAGATCGTCCCGGCAATCGCCAGGACCCAGTTCTTCACCGCCGTGCGGCCAAGTCCCCAGAGCGCCTGCAGAATTACGGCAATCACCACCGGCTTGACGCCGTACAGCAGCGCCGCCACGGCAGGCAAATGCCCAAAGCGCACGTACGCCCATGCGATGATTCCCACCAGAATTGCCGCTGGAGAAATAAAGCAAGCGCCGCCAACGACGAGGCCCGCCCACCCGGCGCGCAAATAGCCGATATGAATCGCCAATTCGCTGGAGCTGGGACCGGGTATCAGGCTGCTTGCACCGAGCAGGTCAAGAAACTTTTCGCGGGAAAGCCATTTCCGGCGGCGGACCAGTTCGTCTTCCATGATGGCGATGTGCGCCGCCGGCCCTCCAAACGCCGTGACGCCCAATCGCAGAAAGAAAAGCGCTAGCTCTTTCAGCGATCCGCGCTTCGCCAGTTCTGTTGTTCCCGTTTGGGTTGATTTGTGGTCGGACATCCTAGGGAGTTTTCTCGCCAGACATCCGCGAATCCGGTGAATTTGTAGCACAGCCACTCTTGGCTGTGTGGTTTTGTAAGCCGCAAACGCGGACTACCTGAGCCAACGATGATCGCAAAAACCGCACAGGTCCGCCGCGGCGGATGCCTGTGCTACTAGAACCTGCCAACACTCAAAATAATTTTTCAATCAAATAGGCGTCAGCGGGAACTCGCGGCGGCCATATACGGACTGAGGTTTACCGCTCGCCAATCACCATGAATGATCGCGGCCCGAATCTGCGAGGGAGTTTTCCCCTTCTGCGTGAGCTGATAGGAGAGGACCGCCTCCTTCTGGCAAATGTCGCACTCCGCTCCGTGCGTCCCCACGAAGCAATCGAGCAAGCTCTTGTGCCCCGCGTGCCGGTCGCAATAGCAGTAGCAAGGCTGCTGGTATAAAACCGGCCTGATCTTCGCGGCCAGCCCATACACATTCCGATTGAGCGCATCGGGAAACTGCTTCGGATCAAGCGTAGCCGGAAACGGCGGTTTCAACGCGTAAGCGTGGTAAGAGGGAATCCCCAGATCGGCCGGCCCCGACATGTCCATCTGCATCTGCGAGTCCTGAGCATTCCAATCGGCGCCGAAGGCAGGACGCAGCTGCGCCAGCCCCGCACTCACAAGCGTAAGAATGAAGGCAATTGCAGCCGCCGCGTATTTGCCGGTCATAAAGGAAACCTCCGCAACCAATGAAAACGGTAGCGCATCTTGCAGACGGGCGCAACCTGTGGATCGTTCATCAAAAGAAACACCACAGCACGTAGGCCGATTCGACGCCAGGGTGAGGAAAATCCAGAGAAATAGGGCTGGCCGATCTCAGGAGACGTTTACGTCTGGTTCGGTCCCTTCCGGCAAATCAGCGGAGTCGGCGCGATCAGGCTCAACGTCGGTACTCGCAGCCGACGGCAGTGCTGCAGGAGAAGTTTCGGAAGATGATGCGTCAGGCACAGAAGAAGCGGCCGCAGTCTCCGAAGCCCTGGCAGCTGCCGCAGACATGGATTCCAGCCGCGAAGCAAGGACCTCCGCCAGCAAATCGATCAGCTTCCGCGCACCTTGCCCGTCGGCGTCCAGCTCCGGATTGTAACCGGCGACCACCAGGGCGGCCAGATTCGGCTGGCTGACGAATACGCGAAGCGCATCGCGCACTTCGCCGAAGCTGAGTCCGCCCGCGCCGGGCAAATTTGTCCAGGGAAACTCTTCGCCGTTGATCACGTCCACATCGAAGTGCAGGACGAACTCGTGATTCAGGGCATGCACGCGTTCGAGCGCGAGGTGGGCGGCGGCAGCGGCTCCTACCGTTGACACTTCCAGTGTTGGATGCCGCCGCAGTGGCGAGGCCACCAGATACTTTTCCTCCGGCTCGTCCAGCCGGTCGAATCCAAACAAAGCGACGTCAGGTTCGCGGACGAGCGGCGGCTCGCCCCAGAAGCGGACCAGTTCCGGAGCGCCGCGTCCGATGACCTGCGAGATCACCATGCCGTCGACGCATCCCGAAGGCGTCGTCGCCGGCACGTTCAGGTCGGCATCGCGATCCACATAAATCAGGCTGACGTTGCGATAGTAGCGGCGCGTCCCCGCGATGGCCGCCAGCACGGAAATGCAATCGCCGGTCAGGATGACCGGAAGCGCGCCGGACTTCACCGCGACTTCGACGCGCGGGCGCAAATCGCTCAGCGATTTCAGGATCGCGGAAACATTTCTGGCGCGGGGATGTTCGTCGTCAGGTTGGGAAACGTAGGTGGCCGTGTCGCCGAGATCGGTAACGTGAAAGCCGGCGGCCTTCAGCCGATCCGTGATTCCGGCGGCGCGCAGCGCGGCAGGCGCACGCTCATGCCCAGGGCGCAGTGCCGCGGCGCTCGTGGCCGAGCCCAGCAGGACAATATTCTTCGTCTGACGGGTGATCTTGACCGCCAAAGTCGCTCTCCTGAAATTGGAGACATGCTTCCCTGATAGACGGCAACCCGCATAAAACCGTTCCGCTCAGTGTTCGCCAAACAAAGCTTTCCCAAATTCGGCTTTCCCTAATTCGAAGCCGGCGCGATCGTGGTCAGCTCGGACGGCAGCGTGAACCGCACATCTTCGCGGATCAGATCGAGATCGCGCTGATTCGTGTAGCCCAATCCGGCCAGGCGCTGGCTCACCTGCTCGACCAGAATTTCCGGCGCCGACGCGCCCGCCGTCAGGCCCACGCGGCGAATTCCTTCCAGCCATTTCGGGTCGATGTCTTTCGCGGCGTCAATCAATTCCGCCGGGACTCCCGAACGCTTGGCCACTTCCACCAGCCGGTTGGAGTTGGAGCTGTTGGGCGAGCCGACCACCAGGATCAGGTCCACTTCTCGCGCCAGCTGCTCGACCGCTTCCTGCCGGTTCTGCGTCGCGTAGCAAATGTCGTCCGATGCTGGTCCCTCGATCGCGGGAAACCTCTCGCGCAGCCGGGTGACGATTTCCTGCGTGTCGTAAAGGCTCAGCGTCGTCTGGGTCAGAAACGCCAGGCGATTCGCGTCCTTCACTTCGAGCGCGTCCACCGCTTCGACGCTATCCACCACCACCGTTTGCTTCGGTGCTTCTCCCGAAGTGCCCACGATTTCCTGGTGATCGCGGTGGCCGATCAGGATGATGGTGCGGTTCTCGCGCGCGAATTTCAGCGCTTCGAGATGCACTTTGGTTACCAGCGGGCACGTCGCGTCGATCACGCGCAACTGGCGCAGCCGCGCCTCCTCGCGCGTCGTCGGCGGAACGCCGTGCGCGCTGAACACCAGCACGGACCCGAGCGGCACTTCCTCCACCGTCTCGACGAAGATCGCGCCGTTCTGGCGCAGTTGCTCGACGACGTAGCGGTTGTGCACGATTTCGTGATGCACGTACACGGGCGGCCCATAAGCTTGCAGCGCCAGCTCCACGATGTCCACCGCGCGCACCACCCCCGCGCAAAAGCCCGCGCGGCCGCACGCGGATCAGGCTCTTACCTTCCCCCGCGTTTTCCCCTTTGCCATTCGGTGACGCTTGCATCCGGTCGCTCATCCAGTAGCCTCAAAAATGCCACAATAGATTATCACGGCAAGGGACACTTATGCGACCTTTTGGCGGTATAATCACCGCATTCCTTACGGTGTGGTAATTGCGTCGTGCGTGGGAATCTTGCGGCGGCTTTCACGCCGCTGAATAAAGATCCGAAGAACGAAACTGGTCGAGCATCCCAGAGCGTGGCCCTGGAGCTGCTTTTCGTTCTACGCGAATCCCAAGCACGGGTTGATCCGGGTCGACCCCGTGCACTGAGTCAAACCCACACAGAAAATTCAAAACCCAGACCCTCTAAAAACGAGAGGGTCTGCCACCCGAAAATTCAAAAACTCCTCAAAGCGTGCGCCACCCGCGAGACAAGTTGGTCGGCAGACTGCCAACCGCATCGTCACTCCAAGGGTTGGAATCGGCTCGCGACCGACTCAAGAATAATGGATTCAAGCAGGCTGGCGACGAATATGACGAGGAAAAGCGTCGCTCCTGATTCGACGAAAGAGGAATTTGAAACGTCCAAGTAATATATGCCAGCTAGAACCAAAGGGTGTACTGCGATGCCTCCCAAAAGCATCCCTTTCCAGAACCGCCATTCAGTGACAGCCTGTTTCTTATTCCTGAACGGTTCGTATGCAAACACAAAAGTTGTAACAAAATACGCTTGAAGCAGGAATGCGTTCCAGCGAGTGTCGTGAACTATCCACAGCACCGCAAACGGAATGGCTCCGCAGTAGATCAAGAAACGTACAGGGTTTGCCTTGATTAAATAAGCCAAGGCTCCGATGGATTCAACTAGGAAATTCTTCCCATCCGAATCTTCAAACATCGTTGTTATTGTCCACTGCCATTGTAGCAAGCATAAGTTTGCGCCGCAGAATGTGCCGCGTTTATAGCAATTATCGGAAGCGAGAGATCTTCTGCCAGCGCAGCAGCTTTCGGTCCATAGTGTGCAAGTGCCCCGGCGATATTAGGCAGTTCGATTTGTTCGAGTGTACGAGCAATTGCCTCCGAATGTTTTGCGACTTTCCCGATATTGTCAACTACGTCCGCTCCGCTTTCGGCTTGATCCAAAGCTGTCTTTGGCCCATCTCCAACCAACTTATCTCCGAATGGAACAAAATTAGACACGGCAGCATTGCCTGCGCAATTGGATAACTTATTGAGCGGAGCAGTGGCATTGCCGATCTCCTTTATGTAATCCTCGTTCGTTGCTGAACTTGTGTCGATTGAAGGTGAGGGCACGAACCACGTATGGTCCGAGGATGTTTCATAGACATTGGAACAAATAGCACCAGATGAACAAATGCCGTTTGCTGCGTCCTGGTTCATTTGCACGTCGTTCGCAAGGCCGGCATTTGCTTGGTCACTCCAGTCACCATTGGGGGCATTAAAAAAAGCCGGATTAAAGTAGGTTCCACCCTGCGACTCGCAGCCACATTGGCTTCCTGTTTGTCTGTCATCTCTAGAGTCATAACTCCCATCATCCCACACGCACTCCAATCCGGTCGGATCTATGAACTTGAGCGGATTGTTGCGGACGTAGGGGCGGGTGGCCCGAGCTTTTGCATTCGACGAGATCGTCTCCTCTCCAGATTCTAATACTACTCCCGTACGTCCACTCCGAGTTAAGATTTTGACGTTGGGGTGCCCCGTCCTTGACGTTCTTCAAGGGCGGGGCTTTTGGGTCGACTCCTCATGCCCAAAGGATTGAGACGCCGGTACGGATTACGCCACCTGCATTTCATCACGTGCAGTTGCTACCGCCGGCTGCCCCTGTTTGCCTCGGCGTACGCGAAGAATCTGTTTGTGAAGATTCTGGGCGAAGTACGCGACCGCTACGGGTTCGCGCTCGCGGGTTACGTCGTCATGCCCAACCACGTTCACCTGCTCATTAGCGAACCTGCCAAAGGCACTCCTTCCACCATTATGCAAGTCCTGAAGCAGCGCGTATCGCGCCACTTGCGCCACAAGCCGCGACGGCGGGCATCCTCTCAGCAACTGAGACTGCCCTTCCGCGATTCACTCGAACCTTTGCCGCGGCTCTGGCAATACCGCTTCTATGACTTCAACGTCTGGAGTCAGACCAAGTTCGTCGAGAAGCTCCACTACATGCACATGAACCCAGTGAAGAGAAATCTCGTCGCTCATCCCCGGGAGTGGCCTTGGAGTAGTTTCTCGTTTTATTCGAAGAAAGAACCGGGCTTGATTCGCATCGATCCCCTTCGCTAAGGCCAAGTCGAAGTGCAACGTCAAAAGCCCCGCCCTTGAAAAGCGTCAAGGACGGGGCACCCCAACTTCAACTTCAAAGTCCGGGCAGCCCGCTTGGTACCGATAACGATTTAGCGCGAACCCCGTCCAACTACATTAGAGATTGAGTGTATGTGCTCGCCTCCACTATAATGCCTTGTTTTGCCACGGGTGCGGCGGCTGTCTGCTTTTCGGAATCGCGGGAACTCCAGATAGCGTTGCGCGGGAGGATTTTCGGACGTGTGGGACGCTCTTCGTGAAAAAAAGATAGGTGTGCGGATCTTGCTCGGAATCGTCGTTGCGTTCCTGGGGATCGGCATGCTGTTGTATCTGGTGCCCCAGGGCACCAACGATTTGACCGGGTCGGACGCTGTCGCCCAGGTGGGAGACCAAACCATCTCCGTCATCGATGTTCAGAACCTGCTCAGCAAGACTACCCGCAGCGGTCAGATCCCTCCCGCCCTTCTGCCGGCCTATACGCAGCAGGCGCTCGACCAATTGATCAATGAAAAGATGCTGGCGCTCGAAGCCGACCGAATGGGCATGCGCGTCTCCGACGAAGAGCACGCTGACCTGCTGAAAAAGCTGGTGCCCACGGCGTTCACCGGCGACACCTTCATCGGCATGGACCGGTATTCTGCCGAAGTCCAGTCGCGCTTTCAGATGAGCGTCCCGGAGTTTGAAACGGAAGTGAAAAATGCGCTCCTCCAGCAAAAGTTCCAGGCGCTGGTGACCGACGGCATCACGGCCAGCGATGACGAAGTGCGCGACGAGTTCCGCCGCGAGAATGAAAAGATCAAACTAGACTACGTGTTGATCAAGCCGGAGGATCTGCAATCCAAGGTGGAAGTTTCCGACGCGGACCTGGCCGCCTACTTCGACAAGAATAAAGCCCAGTACGTGGTCCCGGAACGCAGGACCATCGATTACGCCATTCTAAGCCTCGCGCAGCTTCGCCAGCGCACTCCAGTGACGGAAGACGACGAGAAACTCTATTACCAGAGCCACATCGACCAGTACAAACTGGAAGACCGAGCGCACGTCGCCCACATCCTCTTCAAAACCGTGGGCATGACTGATGCCGAGGCCGCCGAGGTCAAGAAGAAAGCCGAGGACGTCCTCAACAAGGCCAAGCAC
Organism: uncultured Acidobacteriota bacterium; assembly: GCA_963768275.1. Taxonomy (GTDB): domain Bacteria; phylum Acidobacteriota; class Terriglobia; order Acidiferrales; family UBA7541; genus Palsa-360. The sequence goes on along the minus strand of CAVYHH010000020.1, from coordinate 8,361 downwards.
GGAGGAAATTTCGCTGATCTGGCCAAGCAATATTCCGAGGACACGACCAAGGATAAGGGAGGCGACCTGGGTTGGATCGTCCGGGGACAGACTGTCCCCGAATTTGAGGCCGCCGCGTTCAGCCTTCCCAAGGGATCGATTTCGGACCTGGTCAAGACGCAGTACGGCTTCCACATCATTCAGGTGATCGACCGCGAAACCGCGCGCACCCAGACGCTCGATGAAGTCAAGGCCAGCATTGTCAATCAGTTGCAACAGGAAAAAGCGGAACAGCTGGGCGAAACCGCTTCTACCCAAATTGCCGACGAAATCCGCCGCGGCGGTCGCGTACCGATCGAAGACTTGGCCAAGAAATTCAACATGACGACCGGGGAAGCAAAGCTGGTCGAGGCGAATCAGCCGCTTCCGGAGCTTGGCAACGCGCCGGGCTTGCTGGATAACATTTTTCACCAGCGCCCCGGAGATGTGAGCGCCCCGATTCACACGGATCTCGGCTACGTCGTAACTTCCGTGAAGGATATTCAGCAGACGCATCCCGCGACGCTCGCGGAGGTTCACGACCGCGTGGCCAGCGATTACCGTCATGAAAAAGCAGTGGACCTCGCAAAATCCCGCGCCGAAGAACTCGCCAAGCGCGCCAAAGGGGGCGAAAATTTCTCCGCTGCCGCCAAATCCCTCGGTCTGGACGTAAAATCGTCGGACCCCGTCGCTCAAACAGGATCGATCCCCGACCTCGGCAGCGCCAAGCAGTTTGCTTCTGCGTTTAGTCAGCCTGTCGGCCAGACTGGCAACCCGATCCCATTCGGGCAGAACTGGGCGGTCTATCGGGTCGCGCAGCACGATCCCGTCAACCAGGACGATTTCGCGAAGCAAAAGTCCAAAATCGAAGAGCAAGTTTTGCAGCGCAAACGGCAAACCGCCTACGATTTATTCCGAACTGCGCTGAAAGCGCGCCTCCAGGCCGAGGGCCAGTTGCACTTCAACGCCGATAATTTGAAGCGCCTGATAACCCCAACATAGTTCTAAATAACAGAAAATACATAAGTTAACTGTTTTAGGCACAAGGCTTGCTTTCGGCAATGCCCTGCGCTAGCATATTTGTGCATGAAGCCTTAGCCCTTCGCCAGGGGGCTGAGATCTTGAGGCTGCCGCCTTCCCAGCGCTCAGTGCTTCTCGTAGTTTTGGCCCTTCTAATTCTGACAGCGGTTTATTCATGAGGGATTCATCATCGACAGGCACTATTAAGGCCGAGAAATCTTTTTCTAATGAGGCATTTCCGAAGACCGAATCGCAGGGAAGCGAGCGAGGTGTACGATGCAGGGGAAGATGAATCATCGCAATGAGTATCAATGCACGATTGAAGTGAACCAGACCGGCAAGTACTGCGTGCGGGTTCGAGCCATATTCGCCCGCAAGGCCTGGGTATTGCCTGTTTATTTCCTTGCGTCCACCTTCGACCGCGCCATGCGCAAGCTGGAACAAGTGCTGCAGTTCCTCCAGCAGAAGGAAGAACGCCTGTGGTTCTGGGGCGTCGAATACTCGGACGACCCTAATTTTTCCGAGGAACTTGTCCGCGAAGCGGGGTTGCGCCTGGACCGCCGGGCCGAATTCCCGCGCCGGTCTGCGAGCGTCGCCCTTTCACCCGAAAAGCCCGTTCCCGCCGTGTTGCTGGCTCCGGTTCGCCGGGGACTGGCGCATTCGATTGTAATCGGCCGCGCGGGCGCAACGGGGAACTAACCCTTACTTTTCCCTTAAGATGACTTCGCCATTGCCGATGGGCTGGTCGTTCAGCCAGAGGCGATATTTGTAGGAGCCGGGGTTGATGCCCGGGCGCGGGGGACCGCTTTGCAGTTGGCGTCCCGGTGGGGCCTGGAAGACGTTGGATTGGAACGGGCAGCGGTTGGGGTCGAACTGAATCTTGAGAGTTCCCGTGTCCGAGAGCCAGACGACTTGCTCGTCCGGAGCAATCACGACAATTTCGGGGAGTACACCAACCAGGACCAGTTTTTCCGCCATCGATACGCATTCCTCCGGTGCCACGCGAAGATAGCACAGCACGCCGCAGGCGCGCTTGGAGAATGTGCCTCCAGGAAAAAAGTGCTGGCGAGAGCACAACTTGAGTACGGGGGGCGATCTTCTCTGTGTCCTCTGTGCACTCTGTGTTAAACGCTTTTGAATCTTCTGCGTGACGGAAATGCCGCAAAACTTTTTAACACAGAGGACACTGAGAGTACAGAGAAAGCGGGATCCGAATTCGTTGCTGCGGTTTGCCGCGAAGTAGCCGATAATTGTTAAAACACAGCCATTTTGGCGGTTGCGCGGAGCCGGGGAATCGCGCAAACTAGTCTTGGTCAGGAGCATGTTTCGGAGTGAGGTCCCGGAACGCGTTCGGGACGCGCGCTTTTGCCAGTTGCCCGATTCGCTGGTCTCCGCAATTCTCTTGTGGCACGTCATTTGGCGTCCCGGCATAGAGCCATGAAAGCTGAGGTTTGAAGTCATGATGAATCCTATGGATGAAGTGCGACCGCCGACAAGGCTGATGCTCACGCCCGGCCCTTCGTGCATCAGCCCGCGCGTTTACCGCGCGCTGGCTACATCAATGGTAGGCCATGTCGATCCGTGGTTCACCGAATTTATGGGCGGCGTTCAGGAGCTGATGCGCCGCATTTTCCAGACGCAGAACCACATCACCTTCCCGATTTCTGCGTCGGGAACCGGCGGCATCGAAACGGCCGTGGTCAACGCCCTGGAGCCGGGTGACGAGGCAATCGTCTGCGTGAACGGCATGTTCTCCGCGCGCATGGCGGATATCGCCGAACGTACCGGGGCCAAGATTCACCGCGTCCCCGCGCCGCTTGGCCGCACCGTGGACCCGGAAGATGTGCGCCGCGCCGGGCAAGGCCGCAAGATCAAGTTCGTCGGCCTGGCGCACGGGGAAACCTCGACCGGCGTGGTAACAAAGATCGCTCCCTTTCGCAATGTCGCCGATGAGCTCGGCGCGCTCCTGATCGTGGACAGCGTCGCGACGCTCGCCGGCGTGCCGCTCGACGTGGACCGCCTGCGGATCGATATCTGCTTCAGCGGAACGCAGAAGGCTATCAGCGCGCCTCCGGGAATGGCGCCCATCACGGTGAATACGCGCGTCGAGGAAATGCTGCGCAGCCGGAAGTCGAAAGTGCAGAGCTGGTATTTCGACCTCACCACTGTCATGAACTACTGGGGCAAGGAACGCACGTATCACCACACGCCTCCGGTTCCCCTGATTTACGCGCTGCATGAGGCGATGCGGATCGTTCTCGAGGAAGGGCTGGAAGCGAGCTGGGAGCGCCACCGGCAAAATCAGGCGGCGCTGATCGCGGGCCTGGAAGCGATGGGCATCCGCCTCTTCGTCGAGAACCCGGAAGACCGCCTGCCGACCGTCACTTCCGTGTATATTCCGAGCGGCATCGACGGCGCAAAAACGCGCGCCCGCCTGCTGAATGATTTCAACATCGAAATCGCGGGAGGTCTTGGGGAGATCAAGACCACGACGTGGCGGATCGGCCTGATGGGGTATTCCAGCCAGCGCGCGAACGTGCTTCTTTTCCTCGATGCGCTGGAGAGGGTCCTTCTCGACCAGGGCATGAAGTTGCCCGTCAGCGCAGGAATCGCGGCGGCAGCCGCCAGCTTTGCGCACGCCGAGCCTGTACCCGTCGGCCACGGAAAGTAGGAAAATGAGCACAGGGACTGGACTTTCAAATCTAGGCGCGATGAGCCAATTTGTGGGGGAATTTGACGTTACCTCGCGGCTCACTGACCGGACCTACCACTGCCGGTTTTCGCATTTGTGGAACGGCATCGCCACGCGCCACAGCGACACGGTGGACACGAAATTCCTGGTGGACGGCCAAGGATCGATTGTGGGCCTTGCGCACCCCGGAATTGTTCAATTTACGGCCAAATCCGGGCGCGGCATTTCCGACCGCGAAGCGAGCTACGTCGCCGCACAGTACCTGCGAGAGCAGCTCGAGCAGGAAGACGAGCGCCCTCTCTACGACGTCTCCGCGGCGGATGTGGTGCGAATTATTGGCCTGCTGGGAATTCAGTGATTTGTGAATTGTAAGTCGTGATTAGTGATTCGTGAAGGACGTCTACCCGCATTTTTCCATCTCTCCCGAATTTCTCTGTGATCTCTGTGCACTCTGTGTTGAAGCCTTTTTGATTGAACCGGAGAGAGGCAATTACGCGTCCGAGAGCGATTCGTCAAACCCGGCCGATGGCTCCGGCAGCTCGCCGGACTCGAGGATCGCTCCGCAATCCAGGCATTCCACATATTCCGCGTCGGAATCCTTGGCGATGAGTTGCGTGCGGGCATGGCGGCAGGAAGCGGGGTCGTTCATACGATTACTCCTAAGCTAGGCAAATCATAACACGCGCGCGGGTACGCATGGACGAACTTGATCCCGAACGAAACCCCCAAAATCTCCTGACCTGAGTTATAAGAGGGAGTTCGTAGCCGTTCGTTATGTGAATCGGAAGGGGAGTTCGATCCGCCGTGGCTCAAAGTGCCGAAAAACGCTTTAGCAACGTCTTGTTCTACGGCGTCGTGTTGTGTCTCGCCTATCTCGTGTTTCGAGTCTTTCAGCCGTTTCTTGCGCCATTAGGGTGGGCGGCCGTATTCGGGGTCATTTTCTATTCCTTGCATAAACGATTCGAACGGAAATGGGGCCGCACGCGATCGGCCGTGTTGATCACTTCGGGTGTCACCGTGATTTTGATTGTCCCAGTACTCCTGCTCGCCATGTTGTTTGTCCGTGAAGGGATCGCCGCAGCGCGGAACATTCAGACAGCAATGGTTGGGGGAGGGTATGGCTGGCTCAGCCATGCCTGGGGATGGCTTGTTTCGAGCATCGCGGCGGAAGGGGTAAACGTAGATTTACCGGACCTCGTGCGCCAGGGCGCCAGCCGGGCCGGGGAATACATGGCTTCGGAGCTTGGCCGGGTGATCCGGAATATCGTTGTTTTCCTGTTCGAACTATTCGTGATGCTCTTCGCGTTATTTTACTTCCTTCGGGATGGCGATTCGATGCTGGACCGCTTCCGGCATTTCTTGCCGTTCGAAGAAACGATGACGGAGCGGATGCTGGCGGAGGCTCGCGAACTGATTTTCGCCAGCGTCACGACCAGCCTGGTGATCGCTGCGGTCCAAGGAATACTCTGCGGCGGAGCGTTTGCCATTGTGGGTTTGGGTTCGCCGATCTTTTGGGGCGTGGTGATGGGTTTCTTGTCGCTGCTTCCGGTGGTGGGCGCGTGGCCGATCTGGATTCCCGCGGTGATCTGGCTGTTTTCGACGGGGCACGCGGTCCGCGCGATCATTCTGATCGCCATCTGCGGAGCATTGGGCGCCTCGATCGACAATGTTTTGCGACCCGTGCTGCTGGGCGGGCGCGCCTCGCTAAACGGATTGCTGGTGTTCATCAGCGTGCTGGGCGGCATCGCAGTATTCGGCGTGCTGGGAGTCGTCCTTGGACCGATCGTGGTGGCCACCGCCGTCGGAATTCTGGATGTGTATTCCGGACATCATTTAGCGAAGAGCGCGCCAGATACTCCGGTCGGGTAATATGGCGATGGTGGAAATTATCGATGCAGCGCCTATGCGCCCGCCGTCTTGCCTGTGCTAGAGTAACGCGCCTGAGGACGAGTAGGACAGGCTTCAGCCTGTCTCCGGCGTAGGTGGATACGCAAACGAAAACCAGACAGGCTGAAGCCTGTCCTACTTAGCGAAGCTTATTCGATGGCTACTGAATCCATTACTTTGCTCGCTGGATTGCCTCCCGAAAAACTTCGGTGGAGATGCGATCCGGCTACCATTCCGTTCGCAACGACGGCAGAGGCCGAGCCGGTGAAGGAGTTGCTGGGGCAGGAGCGCGCTTTCCGAGCCCTGAAAATGGGAGTCGAACTCAACGCGCCCGGATTCAATATTTTTGTGTGCGGCCTTGCCGGAACGAGCCGCGGCGGCACGATCACGCATTTGATCGATCAAATCCATCCTCCAGCGAAGGCGTCGCTCGACCGCTGCTACGTGAATAATTTCAAGAGTCCGGACCGCCCGCGTCTTCTGGCGCTGCCGCGCGGGCAGGCCAACGGCTTCAAGAAAGACACGCAGAGCGGCATCGAATTTCTGCGGCGGCGAATTCCGCAGGTGTTCGAGGGCGAACCCTTCCAGCGGCAAAAAGGGCGCATCGTGGACCGCTTCACCGTGCGCGAAAAAGAGTTGATGGATGACTTCACGCGCCGCATCGCCCGCGAGCAATTCGCGCTGGGCCACATGCAGGTCGGGGCCGTGGCGCTGCCGGAAATTTTTCCGGTCCTCGAAGGGCAGATGGTGCCGATCGAAGACATCCCGAAAATGGTGCACGAAGGCAAGCTGGAAACGATGGTGGCCGAGGACCTGGAGCGCAAGTACGAACAGTTCCGGCAGGAGTTCACCGTCGTCTACCGGAAAACGCTGACTCTTTCGCGCGAGCTGGCCAGCGAATTGAGCTACCTTGAACAGGAAGCGGCCTCGGTGCTCGTCGACGGATTCATCGAAGAGCTGAAGGAAAAATATTCAGGCAACCTGGTGGCGGAATATCTCGAGGAAGTTCGCCACAATATTCTCGACAACCTCGATCCGTTCAAGGAGCGGGAAGGCGAGGAAGAGCCCGGCGGGGCGCCTCCTCCGCCGGATGGCACTCCGCGTTCCGCGTCGACCGAGCGCGATCCGTTTCGCGTGTATGGCGTCAATGTAATTCTTGCGCACAACGAAGAAGACACGTCGCCGGTCATTTTTGAAACGACGCCGACCTACACGAATCTTTTCGGCACGATCCAGCGCAGCTATGACTCGCGCGGCGGCTGGAATTCGGATTTCATGGACTTGCGGCCCGGGTCGCTGCTTCGCGCGGATGGCGGTTTTCTGGTGATGTACGCGTATGACGCGCTGACCGAAGCGGGGGTGTGGCGCACGCTCAAGCGCATGCTCAATCACTCGAAACTCGAGATTCAGCCGCTGGAAATGTTCTTTCCGTTCGGGACCTCGGCGCTCAAGCCCGAGCCGATCGACATCGACGTGAAAATCATATTGATCGGCGACCGCCACATGTACGAAGTCCTGTACGAATTCGAGGAGGACTTCCGCAAAATTTTCAAAGTGCGCGTGGAATTCGACGAGGAAATGGTGATGAGCGACGCGGTCGTGCGACATTACGGCGACCGGCTGCGCCAGCTCTCCGAACAGGAAAAGATCGGCCCCTTCGACCGCACCGCCGTCGCCACCATGCTGGAGTACGGAGTGCGGCTGGCCGGACGCCGCAACAAAGTGACGGCGCGATTTCCGGAACTCGCGGATCTGGCCCGCGAGGCGGCCTACATTGCGCGGCAGGAAGGCGCGGCGCCGGTGAATGCCGTGCACGTTCGGCGCGCGCGCGAAGCTCGCATCGAGCGGCACAACCTCACCGAAACCAAGATCCGGGAAATGATCGAAGAGGGCACGCTGCTGATTGAAACCGACGGCGCGCGCGTGGGCCAGGTCAACGGCCTCAGCGTTCTGGAAATCGGCGGGTATGCATTCGGCAAGCCCGTGCGCATTACGGCTTCGGCGGCGCTCGGCAAGGCGGGCCTGATCAACGTCGAGCGGGAAGCCAACCTGAGCGGCAGTTTTCACGACAAAGGGATGCAGATTATTGCCGGATACCTGCGCACAAAATTCGCGCAGGATAAGCCGCTCTCGCTCGCGGCCAGCATTTGCTTCGAGCAATCCTATAGCGGCGTTGACGGAGACAGCGCCAGCTCGACGGAAATTTACGCGCTGCTTTCCGCGCTTTCCGGATTGCCCATCCGCCAGGATATTGCCGTGACGGGGTCGGTCAGCCAGCAGGGCGACATTCAGCCCATCGGCGGCGTCAATCAGAAAATTGAAGGGTTCTTCGACGTGTGCCGCGTGAAGTCGGGGCTGACGGGGCGCCAGGGCGTAATGATTCCCTCTGAAAATATCGAAGACTTGATGCTGCGCGACGAAGTGATCGAAGCCGTCGCCGCGGGCAAGTTTCATATTCTGCCGGTCACAACCCTGGAGGAAGGGATCGAGATTCTCACAGGCGTGAAAGCGGGGCGGCGCGATTCCAAAGGCGTGTTCGAGCCCAATACGGTGTACGCGCTCGTGGACCGGCGTCTCCACGAAATGGCAACGACCCTCAAGAGCTTCGAGTCGTAATCAATCATTCAAAATTGAAAGACGAACAGGCTGAAAAATTTGCGCGGCAGCGTGAATTTTGGGCGTTTTTGTAGCGCCCGCCTTCAGGCGGGCATTTGGGGAATCGAGCAAATGCTCGCCTGAAGGCG
>CAVYHH010000019.1:220000-510503 GCA_963768275.1 uncultured Acidobacteriota bacterium | reverse complement strand
GTATGGCAGGTTTATGACGTCGGACCCTTCGAATCTGAGTGTGGATTTCTGGTTGCCTCGAACTTGGAACAGGTACTCTTACGCGCTAAACAATCCTTTGAACATGGTGGACCAGAACGGGCAGTGGCCGACGTGGACCCACACTAAAATTATCAATGAAGCTTTCCCTGGAATGAGCGCCAGCGATCTAAAAATTCTGTCCGATGCGAGCAAGGAGGTAGATACACATCAGGAAGCGTACAACTCATGGATGCATGGGATGAGCGATGGGACCGATCCCAACAGTGCGGAAGCTATCGATGTTGCGATGCGATTAGGAGATCAGCAAATTACAAAGGACGAAGCGGAAGCAACAGTAGACCAGGCTGAATGGATAGCCGAAGGTCACACGGGACTTTCGCCAAAAGCGCTTCAAAAGTTCGGCAATGCTCTGCACATTATCACTGATCGGCTATCGCCCGCCCACGCCGGATACCAGCCGTGGTACGGGCAATCGCGTTGGAACCCGAGTGCCTGGCTGCACTTTTTTCACGAGGCGAACAGGTGGGACCGAAGGGTGTACACTTCTGAGGACGCCGCTCAGGACGCATTCCATAAAACGTTTGGGGACGAGTTTGATTACATGATGCTTAGAGGCCATGAGGACGTTACACATCAGTTTTGTTCGTTTGATGATAATCATGACCAGCATGTTCCTACTTGTCCGTAACGCGGCTTCCCGAGCGTAAATATGCGCCGAAATCGACTGATAGGTTCGCTGGTGGTGGGCTTGGCTTTCGCATTTCTAACGTGGGTGATGATCGGCAATAACTCTTACGGTCGTCCGGGTATCGGATTCGAGTACCTTGGTGAGGCAATCACGATTCTGCTTTTGCCCGGGATGTTTGCTGGTCTAATGGTTAGCGGCAACGTTCATGTGGCAGACATTTGGGTCGTGGCATCGGGAAACTTTATTTTCTACTTTGGAGTTGTGTACTTCGTGTTGGCGTATCGGGAGAGGCGCAAGGCTAAACAGTCCCACGATGTTGGGAGGTGAGACGTGAAATCAATCTCAGTGACAGCGGTTTGTATATGCGTTCTTTGCATGGCAGCGACCTGTTTAGGTCAATCAGGCGACCGGCAGGATGCGGTTGCTGGCCGTGCGTTGCGGGAATACAATGCGGGCCAATATGTAGCGGCGGAGCGGGACTGTCGAGAAGTTATAAAACAAAATCCATCGAACATCCTCGCTCAAATCTACCTGGGCCAATCCCTGTACATGCAAAAGAAGTACGCTGAGTCTATCGCGCCCTTTGAGAGGGCCCGTGAGTTAGAAGCGAGTGGCATGAAGTTGAATTCCGATCAGCACCGCATTCTCATCGACCAGCTGGTGATCGCTTATGGGATTAGCGGCAACTTGAAAAAAGTCCACGCGCTCCTTGATGAAGCGATTCGCCAAGACCCGGACTATCCACTTAACTACTACAATCTGGCGTGTGCATTCGCTGAGGAAGATGACAAGGTAAGAATGTTGACGAACCTTTCCACTGCGTTTCAACATAGGGACCACCTTCTTAAGGGCGAACAGATGCCCGATCCACGTTCTGATGACTCGTTCCAGAAGTACGTCCACGATGATGATTTCGTTAAGCTGATGAAGCAGCTTGGGTACAACTGACTGCCCTTTAGCGTTTTGGCTCCCGACGGAGCACCCCCTTGAGGTTCTTCTACGAAATCCGCGGTGCCGATAACACCCTACTGAACCGAAATGGCGGCCTTTGCTACCCAAGACGCCGCGAAGACAGCCGGACGCAGAGACCAAAGAAAATGAAAACATGCGTCAGCCGGGTGTAACGGAGATCGGACGCATTTTAGTGGGGCTGAATGCGAAGAAGGGTACGCGGTATTGATCACGCTCCAACTGCCCACGAGCACAATGCCCGAAGCGTCCGCGCTGTAGACCCTCGATTTTGTGACGTACTCTGTGACGTACTCTGTGACGTACTTTGTGACGTAACCCTCATCTTAGCCGGTGCAAACGCCTCCAACTCAGCCCAATCGCTTGCAAAGAAAAAAGCACAATTCCTGCACTACCAATTTGAGCCTATACAACTTGTCCTCACTCCACCTCATCCGTTCCCAAATCGCCCGGTGAATTGACACGGTAGAGGTCTGCGGTTCGAGTCCGCACGGGCCTACCATTTCTCGGAAACTCACGCCCCTTTCACCTCCGTCCCCTGAGCAATCGCCAATCTAAAAATTTGAAGATGGAATTGCGCCGGGAAGTTGCATTCCGAAGCAGGCGGATATATGTTGCCGTGCGGTCAGGAAAGCCGGGCGGATATTTCGCGGGCGGAGGAGAAAGACATGAAGCGACGGATCGTGTTAGCGTTGTGCGTATCGGTTGGAATTGGTATGGCGCTCATGATGCCGGAGGTGCAGGTGCATTCCTCGGACAAGGAACAGCGATTCCCACTGCTCAAAGTGGAGCAGTTGAACGATCAGCAGCGCCCGTTTGCGGATGAGATTTTGAAGGTCTCGAGCATCGGGATTTCCGGTCCGTACAACATGATGCTGCGCAGCCCGGTCATGGGCCAGCGCATGTTTGCGATGCTCGATTATCTGCGTTTCAACACTTCCGTTCCGAAGCGGCTGAATGAGTTTGCCATCCTGATCCAGGCTCGGCTGTGGACTTCGCAGGTGGAGTGGACCGCCCACTATCCGCTGGCGCTCAAAGCCGGACTGCCGCAAGCCGTGGCCGATGATCTCAAGGTTGGCAAGCGGCCGGCGTCCATGCAACCGGACGAAGAGGCTGTGTACGATCTCTGCATGGATCTTGCGACCAATCACGTGGTCAGCGATGCCTCATTCAAAAAGGCGCGCATGGTTTTCAGCGATCAGCAAATAGTCGATCTCATCACGGTGAGCGGCGTCTACATCACGTTAGCCATGTTGAGCAATACGGCTGAGGATCAGACGCCGGGAGGCAAGACACCGCCCCTGCAGCCGCTCCCGGCACGCTGAATTTCAAGTAGAACAGGCTTCAGCCTGTGGGTTTTGGTCCTTGCAAGGACAAACCCACAGGCTGAAGCCTGCGCCACTGATTCCCAATCCAACTACTTCAGGTCAGGTTGATTTGGCGTGGCCGTCATCACGGGCGAAGCCAGAATATAATTGTGATAGCTTTCCATCATTTGCCATAGGCCGGACTCGTTCGGGGCGAGCACTCGGCTGGACCAATAGGCTTTGTCGCCGTACGTCGGCTGGACCGAAACCATCACGACCGCATCTCCGAAATCCCATGTGCGAATCCACAAGGCCGGAGCTGCTCCGACTTTGGGTGCGTCGGGATTTGACGCCTTGCGTTTGTTCATTCCAACAATGCGGTCGGCCTTGGAAGGAGAAGCCCCGCCGTACGTGCTTACCACGCGTTGATCCATATTATCGGCCACGTGCACTTCCCAATTTGCCTGGCTGGATTCCTGCGTTTGCCACTCGTCGAGGGAAGCCTTTTCGCCCGCGGTTAGCGGTTTGTAGGGCACCGCCTTGCAGGGATTGTTGCAGGGGATTTCATAGGTCGGTTCGACGGTCTTGAAATCGCGCTTGGGCATTGATGCGATTTCTGTCGTGTGCAGGAGTTTCCAGCCGGCCGGACGCTTCACCCAAAATCTTGCCGAATATTTATTGTCCTGGCTCCACTGGATCCACACGACGCTCTTGCCATATTTGTGCTCGGTGATCTTGACGTCGTCTCCCGCCGCAATGAGAGGCTTCAATTCGGCCCGAAAGGCATCTTCCTTGGCCCACATGATTCCTTCGGAGTCGATCCAGCTGAAATCCGGGTCGAGCCACTTATTCGCGGCTGCCTTGTCGCCTTTCGAGAGCGCCGCGGCTACGGCTTTGTCCGCGGTTACGACAGCATCATCGGCAGCGGTCGCCGGCACGCTAGCCAGCGTGGCCATCAGGCCCGCACACGCTATCCCCATGGCAATTAAATTCCTGACTGAATAATTCATACTTCCTCCTTGGATCGGTCAATCCATGCATTCTATTACATCCGCACATGCCGGAGACGATTTGTTGTAGCGGTCAAGTAGCACAGCCACTCTTGGCTGTGTGCCTTTGTTCAGTGCTGGAAAAACCACACAGCCAAGAGTGGCTGTGCTACAAAAACCGATCCCTCACTGACTTTTTCCGCAGCCTGTTCAGCCTGTGGGTTTTGGTCCATGCAAGGACGAACCCCCACAGGCTGAAGCCTGCGCCACTGGCCCGACTAGCTATCCGCCGGAATATTGTCCGGACCGCGAGCCGGAGCATCCCAGCCTCCCGGCGGCGTGACGCGCGCGACTTCGGCCGGCCCCCACGTCTTCGCCGCATAGGGAAAAACCGGCGTGCCTTTTTTCAACACGGGATCGACAATGCGCCACGCTTCTTCCACATAGTCTTCTCGCGCAAAAAGCGAGTTATCGCCGGCCATCGCCGCGCCCAGCAAGCGTTCGTACGCATCCATGTCGCCCGCGCCCGCGGAACTCGTGGCCACCATTTCACCGGCCTGGAGCGCCACTCCTTCGCCCGGCGCCAGCGACATCAGCCCCATGGCGATGACCACATCGGGGCTGAGGCGCAGCCGCAGATGGTTCTCCGTCAAAATACTGTCGGGGAGGAGCGTGGGAGGTTTGCGAAACTTGGCGAGAATTTCCGTGCACGTCACCGGCAAGTTCTTGCCGGCTCGAATGTAGAAAGGCACGCCCTTCCAGCGCCAGGAATTGATCTCCAACTGCAAGGCGGCGAAAGTTTCCGTCTGCGAATCCTTGGCGACTCCATTCTCATTGCGGTAGCCCTGGAACTGGCCGCGTATCAGATTTTTCTCCTCAATAGGGGGAATTGCTTTCAGCACTTTGACTTTTTCGTCGCGCAGGGACTCGCTGTCGGACCGGACCGGAGGTTCCATCGCCAGGTTGGAGAGAACCTGAAACAGGTGGTTCTGAACCACATCGCGGATAGCTCCGGTCACGTCGTAAAAGGCCCCGCGGCCCTGAACTCCGAAGTCTTCCGCCATGGTGACCTGCACGCTCTCGATATAGTGGCGATTCCAGAACGCTTCCGCGAACGCATTCGCGAAGCGAAAGACCAGCATGTTGTCGACGGGCCGCTTGCCGAGGAAGTGATCGATGCGGAAAATACAGGATTCATCGAAGATGGAGAGAAGAATCTTGTTCAGCTCCAGGGCCGAAGCCATATCGTGCCCGAAGGGCTTTTCGACGATGACCCGCGCATCGCCGGCGCCGTGCGATTTCGCGATATTTTCGACCACGGTTTCAAACAGGACCGGCGGAATGGCCAGATAATACGCGGGGCTATGCGCGTCTTTCAGCTGATTGCGCAGGGCCTCGAACGTCGCCGGGTCCTGGTAGTCGCCGTCCACGTAACGCAGCAGGCCGCTCAACTTTTCAAAAGCCGCGGCATCGACCCCGCCGTGTTTTTCCAGGCTGTCCTTGGCCCGCGTGCGGAGCTGGTCCAGATTCCATCCGGCCTTGGCCACGCCCACCACCGGCACATTCAGGTTTCCGCGCTTCACCATCCCCTGGAGCGCCGGGAAAATCTTCTTGTAGGCCAGGTCGCCGGTGGCTCCGAAGAAGACCAGCGCGTCGGAATGCTGATTACTCATCAGGTATCTCCCTAAACTAAAACAAGCCTGCAGCTTTTTCGTGGCGCCCGCGTCCCGCCGGCGCCACGAGTAACGTCCTCCGGTAAAACGGCTCGAAGATCTTGAATTCTTGCCGGGACATTCGCTCTAACCGGCGGCTTTCAGGGGATTGCCCTTGCCGAGCGCGGCGCTCTTGGAGGCGATCACCGCCATCAAGTCATTCCAGGACGCCACGAACGATTTCGCTCCTTCGTCCTGAAGCCGCGCGGCCAACGCGTCAATGTCGATGCCCGCCTTGCCGAATTCCGCGAGCACAGCTTCGCAGTCGCCGCCATCCTGGGGCATGAGCCCGGCCAATTCGCTGTGAGCGGCCAGCGCTTTCAATGTAGTCTCCGGCATGGTGTTCACCGTGTATGGCGCGGCCAGGGCCTGGATGTACAGAAGCTCCGAAGCCTTCGGATCTTTATTTCCCGTGCTGGCCAGGAGCAGACGCTGCGGGCGCGCGCCGAAATTGTAGGCGCGCCGCCACCGCTCCGAACTCTGCAGCGCGCTTGCGGCCTTGTACGTTCGTTTTGCAATGGCAATGCCCAGCTGGTTGCGCAGCTTCTCGGGAACTTTATCGGCGACGGCGACATCCCACCGGCTGATAAACACGGAAGCGACCGAGTCAACTTTCGGATTGAGTCCCGCGGCGATGCGCCGCTCGATGCCTCGCAAAAATGCATCCGCCGCGGCCAGGTATTGCTCGCGGGAAAACAGGAGCGTGACATTTATAGGCACGCCGGAAAAGATCGCCTCTTCAATCGCTGGAAGCCCTTCCTTGGTACCGGGAATCTTAATGAACAGGTTCGGGCGATTCGCGCGCGCAAATAAATCCTTGGCGGCAGCGATCGTACTTGCCGTGTTATAGGCAAGAACCGGCGACACTTCCAACGAGACCCATCCGTCCACACCGTTCGTCTTTTCGTGGACAGGCCGAAACAGGTCCGCCGCGCGAGTGAGATCTTCGAGAGCCAGCTCAAAGAAAAGACCTTCGCCGGACTTGCCGTTCTTCAGTTTGTCGGCGATAGACGCGTCGTACGCCCCGCTATTCTTGATCGCATGGTCGAAGATCGTGGGATTGGAAGTGAGCCCCGTGACCGACCACTCGTCGATGTATCGTTTGAGCGTTCCGTTATCGAGCAGGTCGCGCGTGATATTGTCGAGCCAGATACTCTGGCCTTTAGCGTGAAGCGATTGCGGCGCATTCATGTTGTCACCTCGGGCGTCGGGAAGTCGCAATGCCTGGTGTCGAGTGGATCAGCAGCGGTCCTGGTAGTTGACGGCAACAATGCCGAAGCAGGGCGTCCACCTTCTAAAGGGTAGCACAAGCAACTCGCCGCAATCATGCCGCGCATAGGTGGGACGTGGCCTTGTGATTCGGTTCCTCAAGGCCATCAGTTACACCGATTGCGCCGATCTCCGTATTCCTATGGTGACGTCACGGTCAAGGTGAGAGTGCTGGGCGTGTTCGCTGTTGTGGCGCCAAGGCCCATGACCGTCACCGCATAGGTTCCGGGCGGCGTGCCATTGAAAGTTGTCGTCGAACTGGAACTGCCACCAGCGCAGCCGTCAAGCGGCGTCAGCATCGCCAGCAATAAGCATGCGGCCACCAGCCATCCCAACTTCCGGCGGCGTGCGCGGAACAGAACGATGGACAACGCCAGCAGCCCGAAAACGAACAACCATTGCAGCTTCATCCAAAGCGAGGGCGGCGGAAATCGGCGCGCGGGAGAGACAACCGAGTTCGCTGTCGTGCCGATCGTGACACTCACCGGAGCGGAAGTCTGGGCCGCTGTGAGCACGACCGGGTCCGGCTGGAACATGCAGGTCGCCAGTACCGGCAGCCCGGAGCAGGCGAACGTCACGTTCTGCGTTGTCGCGCTCGGCGAACTAACAGTAACTGTGAAGGGGGCGGCGTTTTGCCCTGCCACAACTGTTAACTTGCTCGGCGAGGGAGCGCTGAGCGTTAAACTTTGCGAAGTATTTTTAACCGGCTTCGTAACAGCGGGTAACGTGCCGGCCGCGTAGTTGGAATCACCCGCCGGCAAGCCGGGCACGCCCTGGAAAGTCCCGTCGCCCTTTCCCATCAGCGCATAGGCGGCATTCGGCAGGTAAGCATCCCCGCCATACACGCCATTGCCGCCATATCCGGTCCACAAGTCGATATTTCCGTCTCCATCGAGGTCCGTCGCCAGCAGAAATCCGTAGTTCGGAATTGTGGAGTAGGCTGGCCCCGCCGAAAAGGTTCCGTCCCCGTTTCCCAGGTACGTGCGAATCGCCAAACCGTCGTCCGTTGCGAGGTCCAACTTTCCGTCCTTGTTGAAATCGGCCGCCACGATCGAGGGAGCGAAGTCATTCGTAGCCGTGTTAGTAGGCGGGAAAGCCGCCTGTGACATCGGCGCGAACGTAACTCCGCCCCGTTTTCCAAGAAATACTTGTCCACGAGCGGTCACGATATCCTCGGTCCCATCCCCATTCACGTCCGCGGTGATAAAAGCGTCGCGATACTGGAGGTTGGTGATTGTTGGTGTGAAGGTTTGCGGCGGCTGGAACGTTCCATCGCCATTGCCGATAAAAATGGAAAACGCGAACGTGGGAGAATCCGAACTCACCAGCAGATCCAAAATCCCGTCGCCATTCAAATCGTCGAGCACTCCGTATTGGGCGTTCGCGCCCGGCAGCGCATAGTCAACTCCCGGTTGATAGCTGCCGTCGTCCTTCCCCAGAAATACAGTCACGGAAGATTGGACTGCGTTCGAGTTGATGGAAACCAAATCCGCATTTCCATCCTTGTTCAAGTCTCCACTGAGAAGCGAGATAGAAGTGATCGGCGTCGCTTGGGTTGTGGGTTGCGTGAACGTTCCATCGCTCTTCAGCCCGCTGGTAACGACGCCGGATGCGCCCGGCACGGCGACGAGCTCCCGTCCATTCTTTCCTGTCCCCAGGAAAAGGAACGGCCGGGAAGTGATGCCCTGGTTCGGATCTACGCACCCCGTAAGAAACTGGTCGGGCGTCGTATTAAGAAAAGCATTGTCGTGAAGTATTTTTTCATACTGCGGAATCTGCGCGTTGGGCGTGACGCTCACTGTGGCCGAGCCCGAGGCGTAGGAAAAATCAAAATAAGTCAGGGAACAGTCGGCCTGCCGCTGCAATCCGCCGACAAGCGCGGGCGGAACGGGGAAGCCCGGAAGATTCCCAAGCAACGGAGCAAGCTCTGGCTGTGTTTGGCTGCTGGAATTAGCGAGTGGTTCGAGGGAAGGCCCGGTCTGATCCAGCGTAGCGGAGATTGTCGAGTGCACCTGCGCCTCTGGCGAGGCCGGGATGTTCCAATCGTTCGGAAAAAGTCCTGCATGATTTCCATAGCACCCTGAGAGCCATGAGCCAGCGATTCCCAGAAGCAAACTCACCTGAAAAATTGTTCGCAGAATTGGACCTTCTCCCATTGGCAATTTCATGCTGGCCTCGTCTTCTACACCCGGTAAAATTCATCTCGCGATTCTCTTCAACGCTGATGGTGAGATGCGGCACAAGACTGGAGAGTCGTCGTAGATCCATCGGCCCGGAAGGTTGGAACTCCGGGCGGTTAAGCTTTTACTACAAGTACACCATCCACCGTCAAGGCTTTTCCGAACTGGCCATGCGAGCGGCGACGGGGATGGTGGTACAATCGCACCTCCGAGTCATCCTATGACAGACGCCCCAGCTCTCGGCGAAGCCGTTCTCGATGTCGTTTCGCCTGAAAACACTCGCCGGTCGGTGCCCGTCACCGAGTCGCCGTTTTCGATTGGCCGCGGAGAAGTGGGGAACCAGCTTGCAATTCCCGACCGCCGCATTTCGCGCAACTGCGCGGCGATTCTCGCCGAGGGCGGCCAGTATTTTCTAGAGGATCGCGGAAATCAACTCGGCGTTTTTGTCAACGGCGAGCGAATTACCAAGCGGACCTTGCATGATGGTGACGTAGTCACGTTCGGTCTGGACAATTCCTATCAGATCATTTTCCACCCCACCGCCCGGGAGATCACGGTTGAGAATCTCCTCACCCGCATGGGGCGCATATCCACCAGCGAATCTTCTCCCATCGGTCTCGGCAAACTAAATTTACTCCTTGAAGCGACCATGCTGCTGCATTCGCAGCTTCCCCTCGATGCCGTCCTCGAAGCCATGCTGGATCGCGCCATTACCATCACCAATGCCGAGCGCGGCCTGTTGCTCGAGGCCACTTCCGAGGGATCGCTCCTCCACCGCCTCGCCCGTCGTGCCGGCGGCGGAAGCATGCCCACGGAAGGTTTCTCTCCCACGCAAACCGCTCTGCGCATGGCCATCGAAAGCAAAACCGGCGTGATCACCGGGGATCTTCAGCAAGCCGATCTCATGCTTCAGGGGGCGCAGAGCATCGTCGCGCAGCGTCTTCGCTCCGTTGTGGCGATTCCGCTTTATGCGATGCCGCGCGCGAGCACCGCGGAATCGATCGTTCACATTCAGCGCGGGCAATTTTTGGGCGTTCTGTATTTGGACTCGAAGCGGCCCGCTGCTTTTTCCAAACTCGACCGCCAGATTCTCGATGCCCTGGCCGTTGAAGCCGCCAGCATCCTGGACAATGCCCGCCTGGTGGAACGTGAGCGACAACGCCAGCGCCTCGAACAGGAACTGAGCATCGCCCGCGAAATCCAACAAGCGCTCCTGCCGCGCGGCTTCCGCGATTTTCCTCACCTGGCCATTTCCGCCGTAAATACTCCATGTCACGCGGTTGGCGGCGATTACTTTGACGTGTTCCCCATGAGCGAGGACCGCACCGCCTTTGTCATCGCCGACGTGGCCGGAAAGGGAATTGGCGCCGCGCTGCTCACCACCATGCTCCAGGGCGCCCTGACGGGCATGACACTTGGCGCCGATCCCGCGCGTGTCTTCCACCATATTAATGATTTCCTTTGCAAGCACTCCGACGTCGGCCGCTACGCCACGATGTTTTTCGGGATGCTCGACCTCCATGGCAATCTCGACTATCTCAATGCTGGTCATCCATCGCCGCTGCTTCTTCGCCGCGGCGCCGTCAGCGAAATTTTCACGGAAGGTTCTTTTCCGGTGGGGCTGATCCCGGAAGCCAAGTACGCCGCGGTGCGCGTGATGCTCGAGCCCGGCGACACGCTGGTCCTGTTCAGCGACGGCGTCACCGAAGCCGCGGATCTCGAAGAGCGGATGTTCGGTATTCC
The DNA here is from genome assembly GCA_963768275.1 of uncultured Acidobacteriota bacterium. Classification (GTDB taxonomy): domain Bacteria; phylum Acidobacteriota; class Terriglobia; order Acidiferrales; family UBA7541; genus Palsa-360. Next base: position 499,625 of record CAVYHH010000019.1, on the reverse strand, counting down.
CCGACTTAGCGAAGCCATTGCCGGACACCACGACGCGCCGCTCGACCAACTCCAAAAGAGGGTGGTGGATTCCGTCGAAAATTTTGCGCGCGGGGCCAGCCAGGCTGACGACATCACACTCCTCTTCATCCGCTACCGCGCCGCCGCGCAAGCCGCCGAATCCGGATCCTAGGTAGCACAGCCACTCTTGGCTGTGTGGTTTTCGCTATATTCACACTGCCATGAATTATCGACGATCGAAAACCCCACACAGCTCCGCCGCGGCGGATGGCTGTGCTACTCGATGAACCGCACCTGCGCGCAATGAGGCCGTGCTAAAATATAAAATTCCATCCCATGGACACGCCAAAGAAAATAGGACGGTACGAAATCCTGGAAGAGTTGGGCCACGGCGCGATGGGAACCGTGTATCGCGCCAAGGACCCGGCCATGGATCGCGTCGTCGCGCTCAAGACGATCATTGCGCTCGTGCTCTCCAGCGACCAGGGGAGCGATTTTCGCGAGCGCTTTTACCGCGAGGCGCGCGCGGCGGGAGCTCTGGCGCATCCGGGTATCGTCCCCGTGTTCGACGTCGGCGAACACGAAGGCTTGCCCTTTCTGGTGATGGAGTTCATCAGCGGCAAGACGCTGGCCGATGCCGTGAGAAAAGGCGAGCGGATGACGCTCGACCGTGTCTGCGAAATGGGCCAGAAAATCGCCGAGGCGCTCGGTTACGCGCATCAGCACGGAGTCGTTCACCGCGACATCAAGCCCGCCAATATCCTGCTCACTTCCAAAGAAGCGCATGGCATCGAGCGCCCCAAAATTACCGATTTTGGCGTGGCCAAGCTGGCGGCCGGACATACCACGCTTACCGGTCAGATCCTGGGGACGCCCGCGTTCATGCCCCCGGAGCAATTCACCGGGGCGCCGATCGACGGCCGCGCGGACATTTTTTCCTTGGGCGTGGTGCTGTACTGGATGGCGACAGGCGAGCAGCCGTTTCCCGGCGAAAGCATGACGGCGGTTTCCTACAAAGTGGTGCACACCGAACCCGTGCCGCCGCGCAAGCTGAATCCGTCCATCCCATTAAAACTCGAAGGCATAATTCTCAAGTGCCTGGCGAAGAATCCGGACGAGCGCTACCAGACTGGCGAAGACTTGGCGCGCGATCTCGGGGAGCTGCGGGCCGTAAGCACGTCCATGGGACTGAAGAGCGCCGCACCCGAAGTGGCAGCCGATGGGAGCGACCCGAATGCCACGTACATAGAAAAACCTGCCCCGACGCAGGCTGGCCGGACCGCGGCACCGCTGCCAACTGCGCCCGTTGTTGCGCCTAAAAGCAATTCGAACAACCTTCTAGTGTTGGCCGCCCTGGTCGTTGTAGTGATCGTTGCGGGAAGTTGGTACCTGCTGCGGCACAAGGGGACGCCAGCCATCCAGCCGCGCGCCGCCACCATCCGTGGTCGCGAGCGAGGCGCCACCTGCAACGGCCCCGGCGCCACCAGCCGCAAACGTGCCAGCGGCAGCGAAACCGGCGGCGCCCGCTCCAAAGAAGCCAGAAACGAAGGTTGCAGCAGCGGAAAAGGTCCCACCGCCGAAAGCGGGGATTCCAGCGCCAAAGGCAGAGGCCGCTACGCCAGAACCCGCTGCGCTGGACTTCAATCCAAAGTCGCTCGATCCCAAGGCAAACGCGAGGCTGAAGATCGAAGCCGGTCAGATGCCAGCGGCCCTGGATTTTACAGTGGAAATGAATGGGAAGCTCTATTTGCGGAGAAGCGCCGAGGGAAATAAAACAGAATTTGACGACTTGTTCGTCCCTCCCGGGGTGCAAGAGTTTCGCGTCACGGCGGGGAGCGGCTCGGTGCGCAAAAGTTCGAATACGGTGAGCACCGAATTCATGGCGAAAAAGCGGCACACGCTGAAGATTGAATTGCGAACTCAAGGCACCCCCACGGGCGCGGGGGTGCCGCAAGGGCTATATCCCGACACACAGATCGTCCTGACGCTGAAGTGAGGGGAATTAGCGCTGTAACAATCCTGTAACACTTGGTGGAGTATCATCCGCCTTGCCCTGCAAATTCAATTGCGCCATCCGGCAGGGTTTTCCATTGGATTTTTCACGGCTGGAATAGGGTAGGGAGCTGAAGAAATGCCAATCTCCACGGAAGAGCTGGAAGGCGGAATCACCAGGGTCATTCTGGAAGGCCGCATGGACATCGAGGGCGCCGCTGCCGTGGATATGCGCATGAACGTGATTGCGGGCACCAAGAAGGCCGTGATCGTCGACTTGCAGAAAGTTTCTTTCCTCGGATCGATGGGGCTGCGAGCCCTGGTCGCTCCGGCGCGCGCCATCAAGGGCCGCGGCGGCAAGATCGTGATCTTCGGCCCTAACGAGCTGGTCGAAAAAGTTTTGAAGACCAGCGGCGTGGACACCATGATTCCCATCCATCACGAACTTCAAAACGCTATCGCGGCGCTACAATAATCCTCGCATAGACTGCCGGAAGGACCAGCGCGCCTCATGACTGGGAACGGCAACGACACGGCCGGTGAGCGTTTGAATCTGCGAAGCCGGGTGTCCGAATTGACGCAACTTCTTCCGTGGATCGAGCGACTGGCATTGCGGCACAAGATCCCCGCGAACACCCAGTTCGCGATGAATCTTTGCCTTGAAGAGGCCATCTCGAATGTCATCCGGCACGGGTACTCCGGCAGTCCGGACCATCCCATCGCAATACGTTTTACCAGCCCTCGGGAAGATTATTTTATTTTCGTTGTCGAGGATGAAGCACCGCCCTTCAACCCCGTCGAGTTACCGGAGTTGCCGCCGTTGAGTTCGCTCGAAGATCTTGCAATCGGCGGCCAGGGCGTGCGCCTGCTGCGGCGGTTCGCCGACGCGCTCGAATATCAGGCGACGCCCACCGGTAACCGGCTGAGCATCGGTTTCACTGTTACCGGCTCCGGGATCGCAAAAAATGAACGCGGCCTAAGGCTCCCTCGCGATCTTTAACTTCGGTCTATTTTGTGTTGCACGGAAGAAAAGTTAATCCAGATAAAAGGAGAACGTCCCATGCCAACGATCACAGTGAAGGACGGTACCGAGATTTACTACAAGGACTGGGGAAAAGGGCAACCCGTGGTATTCAGCCATGGCTGGCCCCTCAGCGCGGACGCCTGGGAAGATCAGATGATGTTCCTGGCCGATCGCGGTTACCGCTGCATCGCGCATGACCGCCGTGGCCATGGCCGTTCCAGCCAGCCCTGGAACGGCAACGAGATGGATACCTACGCCGACGATCTCGCGGCGCTCGTCGAAGCCCTGGACCTGAATGACGCAATCCATGTCGGCCATTCCACCGGCGGCGGAGAAGTCGCCCGCTACATCGGCCGCCAAGGCACGAAACGTGTCGCCAAGGCCGTGCTGATCGGCGCCGTGCCGCCGCTGATGCTTAAAACTCCGGCAAATCCAGGCGGATTGCCAATGGAAATATTCGACCAACAGCGCGCCGCCGTCCAGGCCGACCGCTCGCAATTTTTCAAAGATTTGAGCGCGCCCTTCTATGGCGCCAACCGCACCGGCGCAAAAGTCTCGCAAGGCTTGCGGGATTCCTTCTGGCTTCAAGGCATGCAGTGTGGATTCAAAGCCGCCTACGACTGCATCAAAGTCTTCTCCGAAACGGATTTCACGGAAGACCTGAAGAAGTTCGACGTGCCCACACTCATTCTTCACGGAGACGACGACCAGATCGTGCCCATCGGCGCCTCGGCCCTCCATTCTTCGAAGCTGGTCAAGGGCGCCACGCTGAGAATCATTCCGGGCGCGCCGCACGGCATGTGCTCCACGCTCAAGGACCAGATCAACGCGGAGCTGCTTGCATTCCTGCAGCGCAGCCAGCAAGCGTCGGCGTAAAGAAAAATTCAGGCCGGAACATTTGATGCGGGCGGGACCATGGAAAAAGGTGACGTTAGAAGTGTAGTTGTGCGCGGCAGCGCCGCGGGATTCGCGCAGGAAATTCACGCGGGCCCCCATCGGCTTCATGCGGACGAACCGGCGTCTGCCGGCGGCACGGATACGGGGCCGTCTCCCTACGATCTTCTGCTCGCCGCTTTGGGTGCGTGTACTTCAATGACCGTGGCGATGTACGCTCGCCGCAAAGCATGGCCGCTCGAGGCGGTGACGGTCCACCTGCGGCACTCGAAAATTTATGCCGCCGATTGCGCCGAATGCGAAACCAAGGAAGGAATGCTCGATCGTATCGAACGCGACATTCATTTTGTAGGGCCGCTGACGGACGAACAACGCGCCAAGCTGCTGGAGATAGCAAACAAATGCCCGGTCCATCGAACCCTCACGTCGGAAATTGATATAGTGACGCGAGCGGTCTAAGTAGCACAGCCACTCTTGGCTGTGTGGTTTTGTGCGTCAGGTGAACAGGCAAGCGATACAATTACGATCGCAAGAACCGCACAGCCAAGAGTGGCTGTGCTGCTCGACTTTTTCGCGAAGTGACCTGATTCAGGACCGGCAAGAAATCCAAAGGAGATGTCCATGGCACCCAGCCTAGTCCTGCTCCTGGCATTTCTGATCGGCGTCGTTGGCGGCTTGCGTTCTCTCACTGCGCCGGCCATCGTGGCCTGGGCCGCTCACCGTGGCTGGATCCATCTCAACCACGCGCGCCTCCACTTCCTGGGTTCGACCGCCGCCGTCGTGGTCTTCTCTCTGTTTGCGGTCGTCGAGCTGGTTGCCGATCAACTTCCTTCAGCTCCCAGCCGGACTGCTCCTCCTGGTCTAATCGCTCGCATCGTTCTCGGCGCATTGTGTGGAGCGGCCCTCGCGGTGTCGGGTGCGCAATCGATTGCGATTGGCGCTCTCCTCGGTGTAGCGGGCGGCGTTGCCGGAGCGTTTGGCGGCTACCAAATCCGCACGCGCCTGGTAAAGGCGCTGAAGGTTCCAGACTTCGTGATCGCAACACTGGAAGACGCGTTAGCAATTGGCGCGGGAATTTTCATTGTGACGCGATTTTGAACGTGCGCTTGCTTTACTTTCCACAGCGAGTGTGTGCTACAGTTCCAGTGGGAGCGTTGAGAGATTTCCGGCGCGCAGTGCTTTTCCCGGCTTGTGTCTCAGAGGAACCCTACCACTAGGGATAGACAGTTTGAGCACGCGGCAACAAGATTTTGTGCTTATTTCTGCATTTCCCCCTTGACAGATTTTTCTCTCTTGATTACATTGCGCCCTCGGATTCAGGGATCGTGATTCGACAAGCGGCCGGCAACATCACCCCCGTGATCACCGCAAAGTCGATTGACGCAACCCGTCGAGATTCAAAGAGACATCAAGGAGGCTCTCTTTTACTCCCCGTGGCCGGCGCTCCCAGCGCGGTCGGCGAGGGACGGCGTAACGCCGGAGGCCGCAAGCGGCCGGAGCGATACGCACAGGGAGGCTTTTTCTTTTTTCGGGTGCGGATTCCACTTTTACGCAAAACGCGTCAAGTGAAAATTTGAGCCCGTAAAAAGATGCTCGTGAATTCCCGGCGCTAAGAATTCGAATCGAGCAGTGACCTGCTGAGAATCAGGGAACTGCGTGCTCCCAGCCACTCATTTCGGGAGTAAAATACAAGGGTTCCCTCTGCGCGGGGGAGCCTACCTGCGCGGAGGCGATGATGGCACAGACGAAAATGGCTTTGAACCAAAAGACGCCGCTCCAAACCGGCGCGATGCCCGCGGACGTCGAGGTCCGCACCGGCCTCGAGTTCGAGCGGTATTTTACCGACGGCCGCACCTCGCCGTTTGACGCGGTCGAGTGGGAACGCCGCGTGGCGTTGATCGGCAACGAGAAGGGCAAGACAATATTCCGCCAGGAAGATGTGGAAGTGCCGAAGGGCTGGTCGCAGACCGCCACCAACATCGTCGCCTCGAAATATTTTCACGGCAAGCTCAACACGCCTGAGCGCGAAAATTCCGTGCGCCAGCTGATCGGCCGCGTGGTGAACACAATTGTCGGCTGGGGCGAAAAGGGCGGCTACTTCGCGAGCGCTCCCGCGCGCGACGCCTTCCGCGACGAACTGACTCACCTGCTCGTCGAACAGAAGATGGCCTTCAATTCGCCCGTCTGGTTCAACGTCGGCGTGCAGGCCAAGCCGCAATGCTCGGCCTGCTTCATCAACTCAGTAAAGGACGACATGGAATCGATCATGAACCTGGCCAAGATCGAGGGCATGCTGTTCAAGTGGGGCTCGGGCACGGGCACGAATTTTTCTTCGCTGCGCGGCAGCCGCGAAACGCTCTCCGGCGGCGGCATCGCTTCCGGGCCTGTGAGTTTCATGAAGGGCTTTGACGCCTTTGCGGGCGTCATCAAGTCCGGCGGCAAGACGCGCCGCGCCGCCAAGATGGTGATCCTGAACGTGGATCATCCGGACATCGTCGAGTTTATCGACTCGAAAATGAAAGAGGAGCGCAAAGCGCGCGTCCTCATCGAGCAGGGCTACGACCCGGCGATTGACGGCGAAGCCTATTCCTCGATCTTTTTCCAGAACGCCAACCACTCGGTCCGCGTCACCGACGAATTCATGCAAGCGGTCGAAGACGATCGCGACTGGTGGACCCGCAACGTCAACGACGGAAATCCCGTCGAAAAATTCAGCGCGCGCGAATTGCTGCACCGCATGGCCGAATCCGCCTGGCAGTGCGGCGATCCCGGCATGCAATACGACACCACGGTGAACCGCTGGCACACCTGCAAGAACACCGCGCGCATCAACGCCTCGAACCCCTGCTCGGAATACATGTTCCTCGACGACACGGCCTGCAACCTCGCGTCGCTCAACCTGATGAAGTACTTGAACGCGAACGGCTCCTTCGACGTCGAAGCGTTCCGCCACGCCGTGGACATCACCATCACGGCGCAGGAAATCCTGGTGGACAACGCCAGCTACCCGACGCCGCGCATCGCCGAGAATTCGCACAACTTCCGTCCGCTCGGCCTCGGCTACGCCAATCTGGGCGCGCTGCTGATGTCCATGGCGCTGCCGTATGACTCCGACGGCGGGCGCGACATGGCCGCCGCGGTCACTGCGCTCATGTGCGGCGAAGCCTACGCGCAGTCAGCGCGCATTGCCGAGCGCCTGGGCCCCTTCTCGGGCTATGCCGTCAATCGCGAGCCGATGCTCGAAGTCATTCGCATGCACCGCGATTCGCTGCGGCCCATCAAGCCCGAAAACGTGCAGCCTTCGCTGCTCGGCGCCGCGCAATATTCCTGGGACATGGCGCTGGCCCTCGGCGAAAAATTCGGCTACAAAAATTCGCAGGTCACCGTCCTCGCGCCCACCGGCACCATCGGCTTCATGATGGACTGCGACACGACCGGCATCGAGCCCGACCTGGCGCTCGTGAAGTACAAAAAGCTCGTCGGCGGCGGAGTTATCAAAATAGTAAATAACACCGTCCCAGCCGCGCTGATGAAGCTCGGCTACTCGCCGGAAGAAACCTCGCAGATCGTTTCCTACGTGGACCGCAACGGCAAGATCGAGGGCGCGCCCGGCTTCAAGCCCGAGCATTTGCCGATTTTCGATTGTTCGCTCGCCGCAGTCGGCGGGCGCTCCATCGCCTGGCGCGGCCACTTGAAAATGATGGCGGCGGCCCAGCCCTTCCTCTCCGGCGCCATCAGCAAGACGATCAACATGCCCGAGGAATCCACAGTCGAAGACATCATGCAGGCGTACATCGAGTCGTGGAAGCTCGGCGTGAAGGCCGTGGCCATTTATCGCGACAACTCGAAAGGTTCGCAGCCGCTTTCCGCTGCGGGCGACAAAAAAGACACCGCGCAGCAGACGCAGCCCGCGGCAGCGGCCGCCAAGCCGGCCGAAGCCGCGTCGGCTGGCTTGGCCGAACAGCGGGAGCTTTTCATTCGCGCGCATCGCCGCAAGCTGCCGAGCGAGCGCTCCTCGATCACGCACAAATTCTCCATCGGCGGACACGAAGGCTACATCACCGTCGGCATGTACGAGACGGGAGAGCCCGGCGAAATTTTCATCAAGATGGCCAAGGAAGGCTCGACGCTCTCCGGCTTCATGGACGGCTTCGCGCTTTCGGTTTCCATCGGCTTGCAGTACGGCGTGCCTCTCAAGGCGTTGGTCGACAAATTCATCAACACGCGTTTCGAGCCCGCCGGCTACACCGGCCATCCGGCCATCCCGTACGCCAAGTCCGTTCTCGATTACATCGCGCGCTGGCTCGGCGGCCGTTTCATTTCGCCCGACTACCTGACGCACAACGGCGACACCGCACTGCCCGTAGCGACAGTGACGGCCACGCCCGCGGTGCCACCCTCGATGATCGCAACCGCCGATGACGATCCGTCGCCGGCAGGCGCAGGCCCGCTTGCGATGAATGCTCGCAGTGAATCGCGCCCCATGTTTGACGGCGCGCCCACCTGCTCCGAGTGCGGCATGCTCATGACCCCCAACGGCGCCTGCTACAAATGCGAAAATTGCGGCGGCACCTCCGGCTGTAGTTAGGCAGGGATCTCGAGCCATCGACCAATGAAAACGGGGCGCCGCCTTTCGCGCCCCGTTAGTTTTTTTCCGGCGAACAAATTTCCGGAGCCCGGCGCGGGCCTCAAACGCTGCTGTAGCCCGCCTCTTCAGAGGCGGGGGTTTTCTGCAACCCCGTGCACCACCGCCCGGGAGTTCTCGTATATCGTATGTATTTTGCTTCCGGTGACAAAAACCCCCGGGTCTGAAGACCCGGGCTACAGCAGGTTCTCTTACCTCCAGGGCGCTGGCCACAAAAATTCATCTCCGTCGGACGGAAAGCCGACAGGATCAATAGGGACCAGTACGTTCTCTTTCTTGGCGTAATGACGGTAGCTCGACCAAGGCCAATCCTCCTTCTTTTCGACTAATCCCGCCTCCACCGGATTGCAATGGATGTATTCGAGTTTTTCCCAGAAATTTCGGACCCGCCGAATGATCGTATCGAAGTACCGCTCCTGCCAAAATGGTCCATGCCAACCTCGCGCCCGTGAAATCTCGTACCCCGTTTTGCTCTTGAAATTTCGCATAATGCGAACAAGGTCTTTGTTGTGTGGGTACAAGAGAAGGTCCACGTGCGTCGGCATCACGGCATATCCAAAGAGAAAAAATTCACCTAGCTTCCTCTGGCTAGCGAGCGCGGTCAGAATTAAGTCACATTCGTTTGGTGTTACGGGGCGGGTATTGCGTCCAAGATTCGTCGTGACGAAAAAGAAGCGGTCACGATCTTCTATGCGCCGCAGCCTTGTCATGATTCGTGCATTCTAATACATTTCGGGCACGATTTGCTGTAGCCCGCCTCTTCAGAGGCGGGGTTTTTCGTCAGCGGCGGCAAGATGTATGGGACATGCGAGGACTGAGGGGCGGGTTGCGCGGGGCGGCAGAAAACCCCCGCCTCTGAAGAGGCGGGCTACAGCAATGCCCGCCGCTTCGGCTCTGTTGCTCGCCGCTTCGGCCTGTGCTCAAATGTTTTCCTGATGCTAGCCGCCGTCACACGCCGGAATCACATTGCCGTAATTCAAAAACCATTGCCGCGACTAAGGCCGGGCTGGGCCCTCGTCCGCGTTCGCCTCGCGGGAATCTGCAACACCGACATCGAAATCCTGCGCGGCTATCATAATTTTCACGGAACGCTCGGCCACGAATTTGTGGGTGAAGTCGTCCGCGTCGCGAGCGCGAAGGATCGTGGCTGGATCGGCCGGCGCGTGGTCGGCGAAATTAATTTGGCGTGCGCGGGCCTGGAGTTCCGCAAGCCATGCAGCTATTGCCGCCGGGGAATCCCGACGCACTGCGCGCGCCGCCGCGTCCTCGGAATCCTCGGCCACGACGGCGCATTCGCCGAATACCTCGCCCTGCCCGTTGTGAATTTGCATCGCGTGCCCGCAAGCATTCCCGATGAAGCAGCCGTCTTCACCGAGCCGCTCGCCGCCGCATGCGAAATCCTGGAGCAGGTAAACATCCGCGAGCACCGCGAGGCAGCCGTAATCGGTGACGGCAAGCTCGCGCAGCTCATCGCGCGTGTACTGCGCGCGGCAGGTGTGCGCGTCGTCATGATCGGCAAACATGCGAGCAAGCTGCGCCTGGCGAGTCTTGCAGATATCCAAACGCAGAGGCTGTCCTCTCCGGGCGCGCGCCGTTCGAACCAATTTTCACTGACCGTCGAGGCGACCGGCTCGCCCTCGGGCCTGGCGCTAGCGCAGCGCATCACTGTTCCACGTGGAACACTCGTCCTGAAATCCACATTTCACGGCGCAGCCAATGTCGAGACCTGGCCGATCGTCGTGAAGGAGCTGACCGTCATCGGCTCCCGCTGCGGCCCTTTTCCGCGCGCGCTTGCCCTCCTGCGCTCAGGACGCGTGGACCCGCGGCCCTTGATTTCCCGTGTCTTCACTTTGAAGGACGCGGCCAAAGCGATTCGCTACGCGCAACAGCCGGGCGTCATAAAAGTCTTGTTGCGGTAGTAGCGTATCAACTGGCAGTCCCTGCTCGGGGCCGAAGAAGAAGGTCGTGCAACTATCAGGCTTGAGAAGTCTTACCGGAGCCAATTTGCTTCTCTCTAGGGAAGTTCGCTTGTCTTTCCTTTCGCTTCTTGTCACTTGGGCTCTAGCTCGGATATTGGAATTGGTGGCATTTTCATCATGGCTTCGTCGCCTTCGACATTGACTGATGGCCGATCCAAGACTGTTGCGCCCCCGCACGCAGGATTATTCAGTGGGTCATCGTCGAGTTCAGAATACTTTCCTTTGGCCACAGATGGTCCGTTCGCCCAATCGATTTTCATATGGTGACAGTCAGCAAAAGGAAGCACAAATGCGCAACTTTGTAGTAGCCATCCATAGGTCACTACTGTAACGCTACCTCAATACCTGCCCTTCCCTTTATTGAGGCTCCGTTCAAAATTGAGAGAATGGCGAGTGTAACCCAGCCTTTCTATTCCCCGTTTCTTGACTTTGGTTGCGAGCCGCTGTCTAGACTTAATTCTTCCCGTGCAAACCATGATCCAGGCGGAACACAAGACGATCGTTGTAGGTGTCACCGGAGCTTCGGGGGCGGTGCTGGCGCAGGCGGCGCTGCGGATGCTCGAAGCCGATGCGCGCGTGGCGCGGATTCACCTCGTGGTCACGGACACGGGCGCGCGCCTGCTGGCCCACGAATTGAGCATTGCCACGACCGACGCGAAAAAGCTTCCGTCTCTGCTCATTGGCGGACGCGCGGCGAAAACGGAAGTGCTGCCGAACAAAGACGTAGGCGCATCGATCGCCTCGGGCAGCTATTCGGTGGATGCGATGGTGGTGATCCCTTGCTCGATGGGCACGCTGGCGACGATTGCCGCGGGGACGAGCGATGATTTGGTCGCGCGCGCCGCGGACGTTTGCCTCAAGGAAGGACGTCGCCTGGTGTTGTGCGTGCGCGACACTCCGTTCAGCCGGATTCATCTCGAAAACATGATGCGCGCGCAGCAAGCGGGCGCCGTGATCATGCCGGCAATCGTGTCGTTCTATCATCAGCCGAAAACGATCGACGATCTCGTCGCGCAATACGTCTATCGCGTCCTCGCGCAAATGGGTTTGCCGCAGGACGAGATGTACCGCTGGGAAGGCCAAGCGAAAGGCAAAGCCCGCGAGGCTTGAGATCACGCTAACCTGCGCCGTAACCTTTCGACGGAAACTGAAGAGGCTTTAACACAGAGGACACGGAGAAAAGCGAGGACGCGGAGAATTGGCAGACGATCCTTACCCCGCGATAGGAATTATGACCACGACACGAATTTCTCCAGCTTTTCTCAGTGTTCTCTGTGTTAAGCCTTTGAGGTTTCCCCGGTGAGCCCCACCCGCATCCGCACGATTCTCGAGATGATCAAGTTCGAGCACTCCGTGTTCGCGCTGCCCTTTGCGCTGACGGGCGCGCTGCTCGCAGCGCGCTACGGGCCGATTCCCGGCGCGGTGCCGGGATGGCCTTCGTGGCGGCAGATCGCCTGGATCATCGTCGCGATGGTGGGCGCGCGTTCCGCCGCGATGACCATGAACCGCATCATCGATTTGCGCTACGACCGCGAAAATCCGCGCACCCGCACGCGCGCACTCGCCACCGGCGCGCTGACCGTGAGCTTCGCGTGGACCTTCGCCGCTGCCGCTGGGGCTGTTCTGGTGATCGCGGCATGGCAGTTGAATCCGCTGGCATTCAAACTTTCGCCCGTCGCGCTCGCCGTCCTGTTTTTCTATTCCTACACCAAGCGGTTCACGTCCTGGTCGCACCTGGTCCTGGGCGTCTGCCTGGGAATGTCGCCCGCGGCGGCGTGGATCGCCATCGCCGGCTCGCTCGACGCGCGCATGCTGATTCTCTGCGCGGCCGTGACGCTGTGGGTCGGCGGCTTCGACGTGCTCTACGCCTGCCAGGACCTCGAGTACGACAAGTCGGTCAATCTTTTTTCCGTGCCAAAACGTTTCGGCGTCGCAAAGGCGCTGGCCATCGCTCGCGCGATGCACATCCTGATGATCGCGCTCCTGGCGTGGCTCGCGTGGAGTTTCCATTTGCCTTGGCCGGCGTGGGCGGGAATCGTGGTCGTAGCCGCGCTCCTCGCCTACGAGCATTCCCTTGTTTCCGCAAACGATTTGAGCCGGATGAATGCTGCGTTTTTCACCGTGAACGGTTATATTAGTCTCTTGTTCCTGCTGTTCTGGGGCGCGGCGGTAGCGCTGAAGTAGCACGTAAGTAGCACAGACTTCAGTCTGTGGGTTTTCGTCAGTTCGCCCGGACCGTGCGCGTGAGCCAAGATCAAATGGAACCCCACAGACTGAAGTCTGTGCTACAAAAAGCCGTGCTACAAAGAGAATGAGCGACCTACTTATCAAAGACGAGCAGTTGAGGCCCATCGCGGAAAAAGTCCTCGCCGGCGAGCGCCTGACCGCCGAAGACGGCATCACCCTCTACCGTTCACCCGACCTGCTCGCCACCGGCTGGCTCGCCAATTACGTGCGCGAAAAACGCCACGGCAACACCTGCTTCTTCAACGTGAACCGCCACATCAATCCCACGAATGTCTGCGTCGCGCACTGCAAGCTGTGCGCCTTCGGCCGCGACCCCAACGCGCCCGGCGCGTACACCTTCGCGCTCGAGGAAATCTACCAGCGCGCGGAGCAGGGCATGCGCGAAGGCGCGACCGAATTTCACATGGTCGGCGGCCTGCATCCCGATTTGCCGTTTGAATATTTTCTCGACTTGATGCGCGGCCTGAAAAAGCGCTGCCCGTCGGTGCACCTCAAGGCGTTCACGATGGTGGAGGTAGGCTATTTCTCGCGCATCTCGAAGCTCTCCATTCGCGACACGCTCGTCGCGCTGAAGGAAGCAGGCGTGGATTCGCTGCCCGGCGGCGGCGCGGAAATTTTCAACCCGCGCGTGCGGAAAATTATCTGCGACCACAAAGTGAGCGGCCGGCAGTGGCTGAACATCGCGCGCACGGCGCACGAAATCGGCCTGCGCTCGAACGCCACGATGCTCTACGGCCACGTCGAAAGCGAAGAGGAACGCGTCGAGCACCTGCTGCTGCTCCGCGAATTGCAGGATGAGACGCACGGTTTCTCGGCCTTCATTCCGCTGGCGTTTCATCCGGACAACACGGGCCTCGCGCACCTGCCGCCGCCCACGGGCTATCACGATCTGAAATCCATCGCGATCTCGCGCCTGCTGCTCGACAACTTCGACCACATCAAGGCCTACTGGGTGATGCTCACGCCGGCCATCGCGCAAATCGCGCTGCGCTTTGGCGCGGACGACCTCGACGGCACCGTCGTCGAAGAAAAGATCTACCACGACGCCGGCGCCAAAACCGCCGAGTTCACCCCGCGCGTTGAACTAGAGCGCCTGATCCGCGAAGCAGGCCGCGTCCCCGTCGAGCGCGACACTTTGTATCGTCCAGTAGACCGCTCGAAAATGCCTCCGCCGCCCGGCCCGCGCCCTGACGTAACGCTGTCCATCAATCTCTAGGTAGTGATAACGACGACGAGACTGGCTGCTTCAACACCATTCATGAATGGTGTTGAATGTAGGGACGAAACGTAGTAGCTTATCCTTGAGGCCAACGATGCGACATCAATTCGTTCTAGACAAGAAATCAAACCGGCTTCTCAATGAATTGGCGGAAGACCGTGGAGGGAATCGCAGCCGGGTCGTGCGCGAAGCCATTGCCGTTTACGCCGACCAAGAGGCGTATCTCGAGAAGATAGAGTCCGACCCAAAGTTTATCGAAATGATGGAGAAGTCGGCGGCTGACATTCGGGCAGGGCGCGTCTACTCGCATGAGGAAGCCAAGCGATATGTGGCAGCCAAGAGAAAGCGAAAATAGTGGCCAAACTCGTCTGGTCAAAACATGTCCTTGACCTGATGGCAGAGCTTCCGCCAAACGAATCTGCACTCATCTTCGATAAAGCCGAGGTTCTCCGGCGATTCCCTAGATTGTATCCCATGAGGTCGACGAGAAGGTTTCGCCGATATCGGCGACTGTTGGCAGGGCAGTGGATGCTCTACTACCGAGTGGTTGACGATACGGTTTACATTCGAGCGTTGTGGCCTGCCAAGATTCCCTAGCATTCCAATCTCCGGTCTTCTTTTTTGCTCAAGGCGATATCCAACGTTTCCTTCTTTCTATTGCCCAAATATTCCCACCCAAGCAAGACATAAAACGGCGCGTAGCACAGCCACTGAAAGAACGGATCGAAGTGCCACACGCCTAGCGCGCGATAGTTTAGGAAAATTTTGTACGAGAGAAATTCAAGAATCGTCAGCAGAAGCCATGCCGGGCTCGGGTAGAAACACAAAAGCGGCACGATCCAGGTGAAGTACCACGGATAACCGTTCGGCGCGAAGAGCAGCACCGTACCGATCAGCAGAAATGCCGCACGCGTAGGTTCCGCGCGGCGCAACGCCAGCCACAAAGCCAAACCGATGACAACGCCTTCGCCAACTCCGGCGGCGATTTCATGCGAGCCGGTAAGCCACAACAGGACGGGATAGATGCTCGAATGGTAGTTCCGGAAGATCAATTGGTAATACTTGAGCATCCCCAGAAATTCGCGCCACCCATGCCGGTAGGGCCAAACGCACACTGCCGCCAGCGCAGCGCAGCCGCCGGCCGCGAGCCAGCCGCGCAATTTCCCAGGCCAGCCCGCGCGAAAAAGCGCCAGCGGCAGCAGCACGGCAGGGAACGCCTTGGCCAGCGCCCCGGCCGTCAGCGTAAGCGTTGACATTGCCGGAGCGCGCCTTATAATCATGAGCGTAGCGACTACGCCGGCGATCGCGAGTGCGTCGTTGTGGCCGCTTGAGGCGAATTCGACCACAACCAGCGGATTCCAGGCGTAAATGGCTACCTGGTAGTTCCGTCCCCCAGTCGAACGGATCCACCCGGCGAGCAGCGCCGCGACGGCTAGATCGGCGAGCAGAAACGGCAGCTTGAAACCAATTATAGGCGGTCTCCAAGTAGAGCCCGCACCCGCCGTGTCCGGAAACAAGCGCCACGTCGCGCGAAACACCAGCTGAGCGAGCGGCGGGTACATCGTGGGAATTTCCGGCACAGGCATGACGTACCAGCCCGGATCGCGCAGAGGCGCAAGCCGCGGGTCCGTTGGCGCTACCGCATAGGGGTTCCAGCCCTCGTTCTGGACATGACCGTCCCATCGGTAGCGATACAGATCGGTCGAGAGCGAAGGCGGCTGCGGGAACAAAGTCAGGCGAAAGGCCAGCGCGCCCAGCAGGACGAGCCACAGCACGGCCCGGTTGTCGCGCGTGTGTTCGAGGGCGTACAGGGCGATGAAGTAGAGAACGCCGCCGCCGAGCGCCAGGGCAATGAATTCGGGGATGTGAATGGAGAGATCTCCGAGACGCGCCATCGCGGCAAAGACCGCTTCGAGCGCTACGATGGCGACGAGCGCGATCAGAACTTGCGGTTCGAGCCGACGAAGCGAAGCGCTCAATGTTTGGCCGCTCGCGGTTTGAAGTTTCGCGGATTGAGTTTTTGCAAGGGGGGCTTTCCGTTTTGATTTTCGCGCAACATACGATCAGTCTGCTTGCAGTGGCGGCGCAAAATCCGCTCTCAAATTATTTGACCAAGCTCACCGACCCGGGTCGCAATCCCTTCCGCGGCCTCTACCAGCTCAACGCGTTTGACCTGGCCATCATGATTCCGTATTTCGTCGTCCTGGTGATCCTCGCCGCGTACGGGTTGCACCGCTACTTCCTGGTGTACGAGTATTTCAAGAATCGCCACAACGTCCCCGGCCCGCCGCCCGCGGTCACCGAGTGGCCCAAGGTTACCATACAGCTTCCGATCTACAACGAGCGCTACGTAATCGAGCGCCTCGTCGACGCGGTCGCGCGTTTCGATTATCCCCGCGATCTGCTCGACATTCAGGTGCTCGACGACTCCACCGACGAGACGCAAGAAGTCGCGCGCGCCTGCGTCGAGCGCTACCAGGCGCTCGGTTTGCCGATTCACTACTTGCATCGCACCGACCGCACCGGCTACAAGGCCGGCGCGCTGGCCGAGGGACTCAAATCCGCGACAGGCGAATTCGTCGCCATCTTCGACGCCGATTTCCTCCCGTCGCCGGATTTTCTGCGCCGCACGCTGCCGTATTTCACCGATCCCAAAATCGGCATGGTGCAGGGACGCTGGACCTACTTGAACCGCCATTACTCGGCGCTGACCGAAGTCGAAACGATCCTGCTCGACGGCCACTTCGTCATGGAGCACGGCGCGCGCTCGCGCAGCGGCAGCTTCTTCAATTTCAACGGCACGGCCGGCGTGTGGCGCCGGCGCGCGATCGACGAAGCCGGCGGCTGGCAGCACGACACGCTCACCGAGGACACCGATCTTTCCTACCGCGCGCAGCTCGTTGGCTGGAGGTTTCTCTACCTGCCGGACATCGAATGCTCCTCCGAGCTGCCCGTGGAAATGAACGCGTTCAAGGCGCAGCAGGCGCGCTGGGCCAAGGGCCTGATGCAGACGGCCATAAAAATATTGCCGCGCATGCTGCGCTCAAACGAGCCCTCGCAGATCAAGGCGGAAGCCGTCTTCCACCTCACCGCCAACATCAGCTATCCCTTCATGGTGATTCTCTCGACGCTGCTCCTGCCGGCGATGATCGTGCGTTTCTACCAGGGCTGGTTCCAGATGCTTTTCATCGACTTGCCGCTTTTCATCGCGTCGAGCTGCTCGATTTCCGGCTTCTATCTCACGTCGCAGCGCGTCCTGTATCCGAAGACGTGGAAGCGCTCGATCCTCTACATGCCGTTCGTGATGGCTGTCGGTATCGGCCTCTCCGTGCGCAATGCCAAGGCCGTCCTCGAAGCGCTCTTCGGCGTCAAATCGGAATTCGTGCGCACGCCCAAATTCAAGATCGAAGGCCAGGCCGGCACCTGGAAGAAAAAAGGCTATCGCAACCGCTCCGGCTGGATGCCGTATCTCGAAATCGCTTTGGGACTCTACTTCGCGATAACGGTGGTCTATTCCATCCAAAATGAAAATTACGCCACCGCCCCGTTCCTGTTCCTCTTCGTCTGGGGCTTCCTCTACACCGGAGTGATGTCCGTAGCGCAAGGCTGGATCGAGCGCCTCCGCTTCGGCGTGCAACCCTCAGCCGCGTCAGCCGAAGCGCGAGCATCCGCTTCCGGCGCCCCGGGGTTTTAAGAGTTCCCAATTACGAAGGCCGCCCGAACTAGAAATCCGGGGGTGGGTTTGTTCGAAGGTCTTAGAACAGACTACTCTTGGAATTCAGTCGGAAGCATTGTTTATCAGTCTGGTCGATGTGATAATTGGCTCGGCTTCTATCCAAAACAATATCTGATCGCAATCAATCCCCCAAATTCTAAACTTAGCCAATACTAAAATCTCATAGCGCTAATTCTTGAGGCGAATAAACATCGAAAGTGTGGTATACTAGTTTTTGATGCTCGGTCCGATTCGACACCACTTTTGAAGTCCATGCTTGCAGTATCACTCCCCTCCATTGCAACATCAGCTCCGAACCCCGGGTCATAGAAGATGAAGAACACAGTCAACGAACTAACGGTCGCTATCGTTTCGTATGTTACAGAGCATGGCGGGTATGTCACCAAGACGAAGCTGCTGAAGCTCATATACCTATTCGATATCGAGTTCTATAGGGCACATAGAACAACTTTTACAGGATTTCAATGGAAGTACTTCCACCTCGGACCGTGGACGGGAGAATTCGATCTTTTGCTTACTGGCCTTGTTTCCGAAGGAAACCTAGTTGAACGCACGAACGAGCGGTCGGAATTCGACACTAAGTTCCTCCTCCCGGTTGAACGAGTCGAACTCAGAAGGCCCTTCGACAACTACCGGGATGAGGCGGTCCTCAAATCCATTTTGGATACTTGGGGTCCGAGCACCACCGGCGAAATCTTAGATTATGTATATTTTCGGACAGAGCCGATGGAGTACGGAGTGAGAAATGAAAAACTAGACTTCTCACGAGTTCTGCCAGAGGTGCCCGGCATATATAAGAGATCCGCGTCGAATAAGACACCCAAGGAAATTAAAGCACTTCGTAAGGAATTCAGCCAGAAACCTCGGCTCGCACGTCAATCCTTTGAATTTACCCCACCTCAATATGACGATGAGTTCTTATCCGCTATAGACAAACTAGATTCCGGTAAGCTGTGATGTTTATCGACGAGTGGTTTGAAGATGATTTCTTTAAGCAGCTACCACTCGGTTTCCATCAACACTTTTCGTTCGGCCAGTTCTTCAGGACCCACACCTACTATCCGCACGAAAATCTAGAGTTCTGGCGTCCCGTTTCCGATCCGAACGAGCCAACCAAGACGATTGCATCGCAGTTTCAGATAGTCCCCGCCGGTAAGGACGCATTTCGCAGAGGTATCCCCCTTGCTTCTCCGAAGCTCGAAACAAATGAAGAATTCATCGTGATTCGCGCAAAAATGCGGCCAGCAATTCTCGTGATGCCAGAGATTCCACCCTTCGGAGTAGATAATCGAGGCTATCGAGGGAAAGTTCAGAGGCATCTCTCTCTTGTCGCTCAAGTATACGGTCTTGCCGATATTAAGACCGGTCGCGCGGAATTTAGCCCAGCATTCGTTGAAAGAGTTAGGAGAATGGAGTTCCCCCAACTCATGTTTCTTCCTGCACGTCCCGGATTACTCGACGTCGACAGCCTTCTTCGTTTAGACGAGCTTCAATCGGTGTTCACGCCAAATCTGGAGCCGACTCAATACGCGTTGGGGGACGACGTTGTATCCGTTCTGCGTGGCCAATTTCAGTTCCTCCTTACAGGAGCCGGACCCAACCGTTATACTGAATTGAGGGAACTTCTCCTCAATAGCTGAAGGTCAGATTCCTCAAAAAAGACACCTATTTTTCGCTCACCGTTCCTCAACCGGTTCCGGATGAATCGTGACGCGCGCAATCCGCGGGAAATGTTCCTTCACCCGGTCTTCGAGCGCGCCAACCCTTCACGGTACGGGAGCAATTTCGTCGTGTACAATCATGATTAAATCTAGACACTGGGGGGTATGATCCATGAGACGGGCATCATTGACACGAACGAATCTGCTGCTCAAAGCCGGGAAAGTCCGGCGACTTCGTGAGGCCCTCCAGTCACGAAGCAATTCGGAAGCTGTCCGGCTTGTCGATGATGAACGCATGGCTGTCGAAGCGGGTCTGCAAGCCTTGCGCAGCTTGCGAAAAGGCCGTGGTCTGGAAGATCTTTTCGGCCTCGCTCCGGCAAAGAGACAATGATTTCTCTTCCAGCCAGTCCCCTTCAGTCTCTGCGTGCTTCTTTGAGGAAGACGTTGAAGTTATTCCGCCCATCCTAGACATTCGAATAAGCACGGGTATTTCACCGCTCCTCCACCGGTTCCGGATGAATCGTGACGCGAGCGATCTGCGGGAATTTTTCCTTCACGCGGTCTTCCAGCGCCCCGGTGACGTCGTGGATTTGGGTGATAGGCAGGCTTCCGTCCATGGCGCAGTGGCAGGACACCAGGATCTTGTGCTCGACCTGGCGCACGTGAACTTCGTGGCAGTCCACCAGCTCGTGAAATTCGTGGGGCAGCGTGTTGATGTACTTTTCGATGGCGCGGCCGAGGCCGGTCATCTCGCCGCGCTGGCCGTCCACGGACGCGATGTGCGTGCCGAGCGGCTCGATGTGAATATTCACTTTTGCCTCGGCGCGATTCGACGATGACGCAACTCCGGGAAGCTTGCGGATTTCCTCCTCGAGCTCGGTCGCGCGGCGATGCGCCTCCCGCAAGCTCAAACTTTCGTCGACTTCCAGGTGCATCTCGATAAACAGGCGCCCGTCGAGCTGATCGGCGGAAATTTCATGCACGGCGAGGCCGAGGCGCGCGGCGATCACGCGGATGGCGTCAAACAAATGTTCTCCCACGGCGGCGCGCGGCTCCATGTGCACCATCACGTCCGCGGGAACAATCTCGCCGACGCGGCGCTCGACGGCGTCGGAAATCGCGTGCACCTGCTCGAAGCTGGCGGACCGCGGAACGCTGATCGTAACGTCCACGAAGTGCTTGTTTCCCGCGCGCCGCACCCGCACGCGCTCGGTGGAAATCACGCCTTCGAGCCCTTGAACTTCTTTCGTGACGCGCTCTTGCAGGCCGGGGGGCGCCACGTCGAGTAGCGCCTCGAGCGTGCGTTTCCCCAGTCGCGAACCCACCCATATCACGATGGCTGCGACAACGAGCGCGGCGATCGGGTCGGCATTCTGCAGCCACGCGACGCCCCAATGCTGCCCGGCCCACACCGTCCCCATGCCCAGGATCACGACAAACGTGCTCCAGACATCGGTCGAGAAATGCAGCGCGTCGGCTTCGAGCGCTTCGCTCGGAAATTCCCGCGCCACGCGGGACAGCGCCCGCGAGCGGACCACATCGATGCCCATAGCGATGCCGAGAATCACCATGGCCAGCGCGCTCGGCTGCAAATGCACTTGCTTGAAGAGGAGGCGCACGAACGCCTCGAAGATGATGTACGCCGAAGTCGCGAGAAGCAGCCCCGTTTCGACGAACGCGGAGAAATTTTCAAATTTTCCGTGGCCGTAGGTGTGCCCGGAATCCGCGGGCTTGTCAGACACGCGCACGGAAAGCCACGTCAGGATGGCCGCGATCAAGTCCAGCCCCGAATGCAGCGCCTCGGAAAGAATGCCCAGGCTGCCCGTGGCGGCGGCCAGAAATACTTTCAGGCTCACCAGAATAATCGCGGAGCCGATGGACCCAAGCGCCGCCATCTGCTTTGCCGATGTAGGAGATCGTGTGATGGAGTAATCCTCGAAAAGGATTATACGATGGCGCGCGAACAAGTGGCGCAGGCTTCAGCCTGTGGGTTTTGGTGACAAGCACGGGTGACCGCGCCCAAACAAACCCCCACAGGCTGAAGCCTGCGCCACTTAATGCCTTCGCGTCAGTTAATCGGTGGAGGGGGAACGAGCGGAAGCCGTTCCGGCTCGCCGCGCGCTCCGTGGACTTCCACGTCATCGAGCAGCAATGAAGGCGCAATCACGGTGGACGGGACTCCAGAATCAGCCGAGCCGAAAGCGGCCAAGGCCGTCCCGGCAAAACCAGCCTGCTGGCTCTGCATAAAATCGAAAGCAGTGGCGTCGTTTCCAACCGCGGCTATATTGCGGACCGCGCGAAGGGTAAGCCCGGTGAGACGCGCCCCGCGAATCAGCGACTCCCTCCCGTCCGCGACGTCAACGCGATACACAAGCAACGGCAACCGGTCGCCCGTGGCCGCGCCGGACGCCGCGCCCATGACGATGTCGGAAAGGTCTTCCTGCTCGCGCACGCCAAGAACAGGATTATCCATTTCGCGCACGATGAGGCACCACTTGTTGCCGTTCTGCTTGCACTCGTCCATGAATTTTTTCTTCATCGCGTCCGGTGAAATTCCGTCCAAGGACGTGAAAAACAAATTGCTCGCCATTGGACGCGGATCACCCAGATACGCGGCGCGGCCGTGGCCATTCGAATGATCGAGATCAGGCCCCGGACGCCGGGACATCAGGAAATTCAGCAGCAGGCCGCTGTTGACGAGCTCCACGCGCTGCGCCTTCACGCCCTCTTCGTCCACATCATACGTGCCGAGCAAATCCCGTCCTTGAAATTGCTTCGCCGTCGGGTCATCCAGCAGCGAAACCTGGCCTGGGAGAACGCGCGAGCCGAGTTTGCCGGTCCACTCGCTGCGCCCGCCCAGGCGGTCCATCAATTGATCGAAGGCCGATTGCATCGCCAGCGGGCCGCGCGCCCCGGAGAGGGACGGCCCCAGCATTTGGGCAAGCAAGGAGCCGGCCGCGGGCGCTTCGAACAGCACTGGACCATCGTAATCGGCGGCGGGAGGCGAAACGCGGAGCGTGATCAATTGCTCGCCGGCTTTTTCGAGGTCCTTTCGAACGGCGTCGGCCGCGGGCAACTGGTCGGGCCGGTGGCGGTAAACGGCATAGAAATTGTGCAGGGCCATGCCGTCGTCCGATTCCGTTTCGAGGCTGGCTTCAATGGCCGCCAGGCTATGATTCGCGCGGACCTTGGTTCCATCGGTATTGAGCAGATAGCTCGTGGTGTAGATCAGGTGATACGTAACGCGCGAGCTGTACAACTGCGGGAACTGTTTTAAGGCGGCGGAAACAGTCCTGGCCTCCTGCTCCCAGTTTCGCGTGGTCCAATCCGGGTCAGTCAATGGATCGACCATCACGGTGGGAGTCGAGGAAGAAAAATCGGGAATGCTGGGCGCCCTCGCCAGGCGCGACATGAACGCCTGCTTCTTGGAATAATTCTCGACGGCGGCTTTGAACGCCTGATCGCTGGCGAGCCAGAGATCCTGGCGCAAGGAGTCGTAATCGCGATCGATCCCGACCGTGCCCGTGGAGCCGAGGAAACCGCTGAAGCCTTCATCGGTGATGAAATTCGAACTGTCGAGATTGTCGTCTCCGACCCGGACGTCCACGCTCATGATGCGGTTGCGGCCGCGGGTCGAGGAAACCAGCGCGCCAAATTCCGCGACAATCGTGCGCACTTCCAGATCGAGAACGCGGTACTGGATGTAGTAAGGGCGCGCGGGCTGATTCGTGCCCGGAATTGTCAATTCGAGGCGCGTGCGCGCGCGGTCCAGTTCGTCCTGCATCGCGGCAAGCGTATGATCGGAATCCGCCGCTGCGGATTGTTGCGGCTGGGCCAGCGTTGTAGCGGGATGCCGCGGCGGAGCCGCATTGGCGGCCCCGGCAGTCATGAGGGAAAGTGCGACAACACCGGCAAATCCTAGGAAACCATTGCAGATGGAAATTTTCATTGCGCCTTTCATTGCGCTCTTCATGAACAGTTTCATTAGCGCACCGCCTTCTCGTCATGCGCGGGCGGTGGCAAGATCGGCGGCTTGTCGGTTGACGTTTCCTTCTTCTGGACTTCCATTTCCGTAATCAGAATGGCCGGAGCCGAGGCGGAAACCGGCACGGAACCCGATTCCGCTCCGCAGTATCCGTTGAAAGTTTCCATCGTGTCGCCGGTGGCGACAATTTTGGTGAGCGAAACGAGCGGCGTGCCCACGATGTCCACGCCGCGAACGAGTTCGTCGGGCCGGCCGTCCGCGTACACTTTGTAAACGACCAGCGGCTGCACCTGGAACGCTTGCGGCTGGCCGCGGCCCGTGAACGTGAATCCGCCGGCGATATCGTCAATCAGCAGGCCAAACGGTTTTCCCTGGCGCTTGATTTCCTCGATCAGCTTTTTGCGCAGCTCGGTGTTGGTTACGGTGAGGCTGCTCTGGACGATCAAGTTTCCCTGGCGCGAAACCGGCTGCGCGCCGATCTGGCGCCGGCCGTGCCCGTTGGAAACCGGGAAGCCGGTGAGCGGCTGTCGCGACATCTCGAAATTTTTCAGCACGCCGTGATCGACGAGCGTGACGCGCTCGGAGGGAGTCCCTTCATCATCGAAGGGATAGTAGCCGATGAGGATATCCTTGCCCTTGTCGAGGGTTCTCGCTGTCGGATCGTCGTAGATGGAAAGAAATTTCGGAAGGATTGGTTCGCCGACTTTGCGGGCGAACGTCTGTCCTTCATTGATGTCTTTCTGGCGGAAGCCTTCGGCGCGATGGCCGAAAACTTCGTGGAAGAAAACGGCAGTGGCGCGGCCGGTCAATAGCGCGGGCCCGGCGTACGGCTCGACCAGCGGCGCGGCCACCAGCGCTTCGAGTTCCTTGCGGAGGACCTGTCCCTCCGCGAGCACGGCCTTGTCGTCCGGAGCGTCCGCCGGGTTGGCCCAGTCAAAATTGTAGTAACGGTTGATGTCCATGCCGTCCGGGGCTTTTCCCTGAATGAACAATTCCAGACGGTAGTGGACCTGGCCAAATTGCAGGCGCGTGCCCTCGCTCGTCACCTGGTACTGATTGTCGCCCGTCGCGCTGAACGTCACGATGGAATTCAGAATTTGCGGAGACTCGCGAAAGGCCCGCGTGTAGAGACGAACTTTTGTTTCCCAGGGTTTGCGGTCGGGATGAACGGAAACTTCCGGGCCGTAAAAAGTGTGCGGCTTTTCGCGCGCAAAATCCGGAGCGTGTTCCTCGGCCGTTTGGACCTGAACTTCCTTGCTGGTATTAATCTTGATGAGGCCTTCAGAGGCGGCTCGGAATTGTTTGTCGGTCTCCTGCCACATCGCGCGGCGGAGCACGTCGGGAGCGTCATCGATCGGCACGGACATGCCAAAACTGCCCTGGCCGGGATTGGAATTGCCAACCTTGTGCGTGTTGTCGAGATCGTAGCTTCCCACGCGCACTTGCGTTTCGAGCCACCGCGAATGGCTGTCCTCGCTCGAAAGCAGCGCCCCGTTCGAGCCCATGACCTCGGAGCGGTCCGACGACGTCAGGATGTAACTGACGAAGTACGCCGGCGGAGTGGCCTTGGAAAGAATCGGCATCTCGCGGTCCAGCTCCTGGCTCATCGTCGCGATCAGAGGCGATTGCGCGACCTGGGCCGGCTGTTGTGCCGGCGGCGCGGGAGCGGGAACACGAGCGGGCTTATTAGCTGCCCATGCATTCAAACAAAGCAAAGACGCGAGTAGCGCGAGACCGAATGTTTTCACAGAACCGCTCCATTCCGCCGAGAGAGGATGCAAAAGTTAAGATAACCAGTGTATGCCTATGCGCCGCCGATCTCAACGCGCGCGTTTCAATGAATTCCTCGAGCGGCGGTCCAGAGAGCAAGGATCCCAAGACCAGTTGGATGCGAGAAAACGGCCAGGCGTCGCCACAGTCCCCACTCCCGTTAGACGCCGGAAAATGGAACTTGGTGTACGAAAAAGAAAGCACGAAGGCCAAGGGGATCCTGGCTCCCGTGGTAACAGGATTGCAGTCCAGTTGTTACGACTATGGAGCAGAGCCAACACCCTTGGTCGCTGCCGGCGGACGGCTGCCGCGAGTGGCTAGAGGGACGGCGATCGCCGGGATTACCACGGCCGCCGTCAGGGCGAGAATCTGTCCGGTGCTGAGATGGTGCGCCGGCCCACCTGTGGAGGTAGCGCCCACGGAAGTCGCGTTCGCCGCCTCGGTCAGTTCCGAGGGAGTGGCCTGCCCGGGCTGGTCCGGAGCCTGGTGGCCGTCCCGGATCGTCGCGATTTGTCCCGCGAGAACATCCACGCAGAGGCCGTCCAGATTGCAGAATTTTACGTGGCCTTCATACACGATGATTTGGAACAGGCCGTTCATATAGCCGAGAAAAAAGTCCGTGCCCACCACGCCCGCAACGCCCACCCCCGTATGAATTTCAAATTTGGCATTGGGCTTGGATTGCTTGACCACCTGCGAACGCACGCGCCCATACGTCAGCTCGATCTGCGTCTGCTGCGCGGCCGCATTGTGCTGGGTCACCGTAAGCGTGGAACTGGAGCCGACATTCAACACCGACCCGTCATCGAGCGCGACCCGTGCGCGTCCCCCGTCGCTCGTCTTGACCACGTCGCCCCAATCCACCAGCGTCTTCACGACGGCAGGCAATTGCTGGGTCCCGCGGGCGATGGCCACTTCGGGAATCGCGCGCGAAATCTGGCCGGCCTTCTGCCCTACCTGGGCCGGAATGTCCGGCGGCACGATGATCGACAAAGACGCGAGGACAGTTAGAGCAACCAGGAACGGGGAACGAGTCTTCATAGAGCTCTCCTGAGAGGGTTTATTCGCGCCGTGCAACAGCCCCCTTAATTACTGGATGGGTGGGCCAGTGTCAACGCCGGGAACCTCGTATGTCCCGTAATTGATAATGGGAGAAACAGAGGGTTGGGGCAGCGATTGTACTCCTGAAACGGCCAGAGGCTGTGAGAAAAGCATGCGGGCCGGTTGGAACCAATTTGAGTTCTAGTAATGAAGCTGCTAAATCGGAGTGTCGTTTCCTGCGATGGTGTTATTGTTCCGTTTCCCCCAATGGTCTGACTGCTTCGCTAATCACCCTACCGCGCCCGTGATACGATTCCGGAGCCATGAAAACTATCCTGCTTCTTTTCTGTTCAAACATCTTCATGACCATCGCCTGGTACGGTCACCTGAAATATCGCCATTCACCACTCTTCGCCGCGATCGTCGTGAGCTGGCTGATCGCGTTCGCCGAATATTGCTTTCAAGTCCCCGCGAACCGCATCGGCTACGGCGAATTCACGGCCTTCCAGTTGAAAATTATTCAGGAAGTGATCACCCTGAGCGTGTTCGTCGTTTTCGCCGGGTGGTATCTCGGCGAAGGCATCAAATGGAATCACGCCGTTTCGTTCCTATTTTTGGTCGGCGCCGTGACCTTCGCTTTCTGGGGAAGACTTTGATCGCCAGGACAGCGGATCGATTCCACGTTCCTTGACCGCCGTCAGTACGGCGGATCGTCGGAGGTGGCGGCGCGGTTTTCCCGAGTGGCACGCAGAACTCCGGTGTCATCCAAATAGAAGTTCCGGAAACCGTAATTTCCGGCCCGGGCCTGAAGCGAAAACGAACGGATGGTCCCGCCGGCGTCAAAGGGACCGGGCGTGTATTGGACCTGGTAGTTGACGCTCTGCGCGAGCTGCGCGGCCAGCCGCACGCGCTCGCCAACCGCCTCAAACTGTCGCGGATAAGCGCCGCCCTGTGCGGATGCAAAATCGGCCAGTGCCGCTCGGATCTCGCGCAAAGATTCGGCGGCGCGCGCTTCCGCCTGCGCCGTGGGATTGCCCTGGCGCTCGGGAACGACGAACCACAGGAAACTCCAGATTGCCGCCAGCAGCACTCCCAGCAGCACGCCCCAGCGCAGAAGAATTTTACCGAGGCCCGGCTTTGCTTTGGGCGCCTCCGAGCCGGGGACCGGCGCGGTCAGGTCCGCGCCGCAATGAGGGCATAGCTCGGTGGCCTGATTGATTTCATTCTCGCATTCGCGACACGTATACATTCGGATGGGGGAGTTCGAGAGCTGTCCTTGGATTTGTTTGGCGGTCCCGCGCGCGGGTCGTCGCAATTCATCGTAACGAAACGCGCAGGCATGAGTCAATTCGAGGCCCGCGCCATCGCCGCCAACCGCGTAGGGAAGATAGAAAGAACGGTCTCAGTTTTCAGTCAGACCAAATTGAGTGATTGGATTTTCAATGCGGCAAAAAAAATGGAGGAAGCCGCGGAGACTTCCTCCAATGATACTCAATGACCAGCGTCAAAAATCCAATGCTTCAGCCGAGCGGCGCGCTGGTGGAATCCGCCGTGCCGCTGGCGGTGCTCCGAATCGTGCCGCTTTGATCGGTGAAGAAAGATCGCTGGCCGCTTGATCCCGGCGCCACGGGAGTGGCAGTAACCGTGTAGCTGAGCACGTTGCCGGCAGGATCACTCGCCACGGCCACATACGCGAATCTGTAACCGCTCTTGACGCCGCTGGCGAGCACGGAGTCAATCAAATCGGCGGACGCCGATGTAGCGGCCGTCCCGCCGGGGGCCGGTCCCATATCGGAGAGGGCATGAGGGAATCCGCCATAACTGTTCGAATACAAGAGGGCGCTTTCCGTCAGAGCCTTGAGCGCTCCCACCGCCGCGGTCTCGTTCGCCTGGATTTTAGACCGCATCAGGTTTGGAATCGCGATGGCTGCGATGATCAAAATAATCGTCACCACGATTAACAACTCGATGAGGGAGAAGCCTCTTCGTTTATTATGGCGTGTCTTCATGCGATCTCCTGTTACGTCACGCGAGGTTCCCCGCGGACCTTCCCGCTAGACGGAACCCTCTCCCTCGCAAAGCGCAGGGGCAGGGAACTCTAGCCCAGTTGATACTCTTAGTTGAAGCGCTATTCTACACCCGGAGGGGGAATAGCGGGGTGACCAGAAAGTACCTTTTTCAGCCACCCTTCCGCTTTGGTAGTCCTGGGTCGGCTATGATGCATCGAAATACTTGGAACCGGCCGAATTCATGCCCAAAGAATCGCCTCTCGCGTCGCTCGACCAATTCCTGGCGCAATATACGCATCTCGCCACGGAATTGCACGGGGAGGCCATGTGCGCGCGTTGGGGACTGCCTCCAGAGGCCTTTGCCGAGAGTCTGCGGCGCAGCGCCGAGAAGCGGTTCGCCGGCCCGCAACTCAATCCGGGCGACGTCGAGGCCTACCTGAAGTCGCTTCACCTTGAGGATCTGGCGCTCGCCTGCGCCTGCAGCGAAGGTATCGAGAAGGCCTGGGAGTTTTTCATCGCTCACTTCCGCCAGGACCTGCGCAACGCCGCGAGCGCCATGCTTCGAGGAACGGGCCGGGCCGATGACGCGCGCGCCGAAGAACTGGCGGATTCTCTCTATGCGGAACTTTATGGAGTTCGTTCCAGCGCGGACGGCCGGCGAAAATCCCTGTTCGAATATTTCCACGGGCGCAGCAAGCTGTCCACGTGGCTGCGCGCCGTGCTCGCGCAAAAACAAGTGGACATGTTTCGAACCAGCGGCAAAACGGTTTCTCTCGATGCCGAATTGGATGGCGATGCGCCGAGCGATCTCGCCGGGCGCGCCGCATCCGTCCCCGCCGATCCTGACCCTGATCGGGAGAAGTATATTGGGCGGTTCGAAAGGGCGCTCTCCACGGCGCTCGCGAGCCTGACGCCGCGCGAGCGCATGATCCTGGCCTGCTATTACGTGGATCAGCTCACCCTGGCGGAGATTGGGCGCCTGCTGCGCGAGCATGAGTCGACCGTGTCGCGGCACCTCGAACGCATGCGGGGCGCGTTGCGCGAAGGCGTGACGCGAAGCGCTGCGCCGCGAAATCACCCGCGAGCAACGGCCGCCCCGCGGAACCGGCGCTCGATATGGCGCAAGTGGAGCTGGCTTTTGAATACGCCGTGGAGGATTGGCCGTTTGACTTGTCGCAGGCGCTTTCGGCATCAAGGCCGGCCGCGGACCCGTCGGAAGAATGAAGCGCGACCCGGCCGAAAAGGGCCACACGGCAAGATGATGCAAGATTTTCGAATGGAACCGTTCTAAACCAAGGAAGAGCTTAGATGGACTCACAAGACAGAGACGAAGCCAAAATCCGGCAGTGCCAGGAATTGCTCGCCCGGCGCCTGGGCGAAGCCCTGGACCACATGAAACCCCACGGCGAGGAAGAGTGTCCCGACGCCGAGGTTATCGCGGCCTATGCGGAGCAGGCGCTCGGGCCGGCCGAATCGGCCGAGTGGGAAGGCCATTTCGCGGCGTGCGCGAGGTGCAGAAAGATTCTGCGCGTGCTCGCGGCATCGGCAGACACTCCTCTAGCCGAAAAAGAAGTTGCTCAACTCGGCAAGCTCGTTTCGGCTGTTCGCGCCCCCGTTGAAATAACGGGGAGATCTCCAGGGCGCGCTCGTCCAAGATTAGCGGATTGGCGGACGCGGTGGCTGGCGCCCGCTATCGGCGTGGCCGCCATGCTGGCCGTGTGGTTCGCGATTCGCCCGCCCTGGCGCGCGACGGACCGAGGCGCTTCGGAGACTCTTGTCGCGCAGGCGCCCAAGGAAGAAGTGCCTATTAGCCCGGCGCCGGCCGAGGTGGACCAACTTTCCAAAGTTGCGCCCCAGCAGGATCGGAAGACGGCAGCCGCGCCTCCGACGGATCGTCTCTCCGCAAATGCTCCACCACTGAATTCGCCTGTAGGGGCGCCGGCGAAAGGCCGCGCGGATGCAGCCGCCGCCTTGGACAGAGTTTCGCCAAGCGCGGATGAGGCAAGAAGTTCGCTTCAAAAGGAGAAGAAACTGAGCGCGTTGCCGGATGGACGTGAGATACAACCTCCGGCGATTCCCCCGCCATCGCCAGCAACCCCGAAAGCCCAAGCTGCGATGGAAGCGCCATCGGCCCCCCAATCCGAGGCCAAAGATGCATCGAGTGCGGCTGGTGCGGCAGTTCCGCAGACTGAAACAAGTGCGAACTCGATCGGCACTGCGGCGTCGCGAGACAAACAGACGGCCACGGTTCAAGGGGGGATGCAACCGAGCGCACGAAATGAGCGAGCCTCTGCCGCATTTCGGCAAATCCAAAATTATTCCTCCATGTTGAAATCACCCTCGGGCTCGACCCTGTGGCGCGCCGGAAATGGCGGGGTCATCGAGCGTTCCACTGACGCGGGAAAGACATGGGTTTCGCAGATGAGCCCGTCCCAGGAAGACTGGCTTGCAGGCGCGGCAGTTTCAGACACAGTTTGCTGGATGGCGGGCCGCAATGGCGCGATTGCGCGAACCATGGACGGAGCGCGCTGGGAGCGCATTTCGCCGCCGGCGCAGGCCGCCGGAACTGACGCCAAACTGCCAGATTGGACCGGCATCACGGCGCGCGATGCGCTGTCCGCTACGATTACGGCGAACGACGGGCGAAAGTTTGTCACGGCGGACGGCGGAAAAACCTGGCAGCTTCAATAGCAAAATAACCTGCAAGAAATTCGGGCAGTCCCGTTCTAAGCAGTGAAGGATGAATTCACGCTTTTACCGGAGACTGCCATGAGAAACGCCACCTTATCGAGATTCCTTACCGCCGCCGGACTCGCAACGCTACTGTTCGTGCTGCCGTTCTTGCACCGCACGGTGTCTGCAAGTTCCGCAAGCCAGGCCCCTGCACCGGCTGCCGATGGGAATATTTCAACCACTCTCGCGGATCAATCCGACCTCGCGCTCACCGTTTACAACTCGAATCTTTCTCTGGTGCGCGACGTGCGCCAGCTTAACTTGCCGGCCGGAGAATCGCTGTTGCGATTCATGGACATCGCCGCTTCCATTAATCCGGCGACCGTGCACTTCCGTTCGCTCACGGAGCCTGCCAAGCTGAATGTTCTCGAGCAGAACTACGAGTACGACCTGCTCGATCCGAACAAATTGCTGCAGAAATATGTGGGGCGGGAAGTCACCATGATTCGCGGGGATCAGGAAGTAAAAGCCACTCTGCTTTCCGACAATGGCGGGCAGGTCTGGAAGATCGGCAACGACATCGTCACGAACATCGGATACAGCAGCCTGCGTTTCCCCGAAGTGCCGGACAATCTATATGACCGGCCCACGCTTCTGTGGACGCTCCAAAATACGGGCGCGAGGCGCCATCGAGTGGAAGCGTCGTACCTGACGTCGAATCTTTCCTGGAGCGCGGACTATGTGCTGAATGTCGCGAAGGACGAATCGAGCGGCGATCTCGACGGCTGGGTCACGCTTGTCAATCACAGCGGCACCGCGTTCAAGAACGCCTCGCTGCAATTAGTGGCGGGCGATCTTCATCGCGTCGTCGCCCAATATGCCATGGATGAAGTGCGGGCGATGAAGTCGATAGCGGCAGCGGCAAATGCTCCCGCCCCATTTCAGCAGGAATCGTTCTCCGAATATCATCTCTATTCGCTGAATCGCCGGACATCGATCTTCGATCAGGAATCGAAGCAGATCAGCCTGCTTAATGCTTCACATTTTCCAATGCGGAAAGTGTACGTGGTCAACGGGCAGTCCTACTATTACCGTTCGGTTGTGCAACCGGGCGCGCCCGTGAAAGATCCCGTGCAAGTTTTCTACAAATTCAAGAACGAAGAGAAAGCCGGCCTGGGGATGCCGCTTCCCGCGGGGACCATTCGCGTGTACCAGCAGGACTCGCGCGGCGGATCGCTCTTCGCCGGCGAAGATCACATCGACCACACGCCGAAGGACGAAGAGATCAGCCTGCACATCGGCAACGCGTTCGACATCGTGGCCGAACGCAAACAGACGGACTACAAGAAAATTTCCGACCGGCTCTATGAATTCGAGTACGAAATCACTTTGCGCAACCACAAGGACGCGCCCATCTCCGTCGAAGTGAACGAGCCCATCGGCGGCGATTGGGAGATGGTCAACTCGACGTACAAATTCACGAAGACCGCTGCGTTCGCCGCCCAGTTCGATGTGCCGGTCGATAAGGACGGAACTTCGGTGCTGAAGTATCGCGTGCGCGTGAGGTACTAGACGGGTTTTAGTAGCACAGACTTCAGTCTGTGGGTTTCTGCCAATGCGCTCAGGCTGCTCGCGCCAGCCAAGATCAAATGGAACCCCACAGGCTGAAGCCTGTGCTACATAACCCGCTGCGCCAACTATTTTCTCCTGCGCTTCGGTTTTGCAGCTTGCGGCTTTTTCGGCGCGCGGGAGGTCACGATGGCTTCGGCCTCGATTTCCACCAGCATCTCGGGCGACACCATGCCGCCGACCTGCACCATCGCCGTCGCGGGGCGAATCTTGCCGAAAAATTCTCCATGCGCGCGGCCGATTTTTTCCCACTCGGCGATGTTGGCGACGAACATGCGCGTGCGCACCACGTCTTCCAGGCGCGCTCCGGCCTTGTGCAGCGCGGATTCGATGTTGCGCAGCGTTTGCACCGTCTGAGCGTAGGCGTCGCCCACGCCCACCAGGTTCCCATCCGCGCCGGTAGCCGTCGTGCCGGAAACGTGGACCGTATCGCCCACCCGCACCGCGCGCGAATACCCGATGATCGGCTCGTATTTCGTTCCCGTCGAAATATTCGTTCGTTTCATGGTCGTCTTCTCTCCCGGCTTGAAGTGGGGGCTATTCTGCCACGAACATGTACTCGTTGAGAAACTGGACAACGCCTCTCGAATCCACTTAAGCTTGAGTCGCGCGGAAGAAAAGCTTTAACACAGAGGTCACAGAGAACACAGAGAAAGAAAATCGGGTTTCTCCGTGCTCTCTGAGTCCTCTGAGTTAAAAGGTTTTGAAGTTTCGCCCGACGCAAGGCAAGGAGCCTCACGTTGCGCTGCAACAACATTCTCGACGCCATCGGACACACGCCGCTCGTGCGTCTAAACCGGCTGACCGCCGGAATCGCCGCCGACGTGTACGTCAAAGTCGATTACATGAATCCGGGCGGCTCGGTGAAGGACCGCATCGGGATTTCCATGATCGACGATGCCGAACGCAAAGGCCTGCTGAAGTCCGGCGGCACGATCATCGAGGGAACCTCGGGCAATACCGGGATTGGCCTCGCGCTCGTGGGCGCGGTGCGCGGCTACAAGCTGGTGTTCACCATCACGGACAAGCAATCGAAGGAAAAAGTGGATCTGCTCAAGGCGCTGGGCGCCGAAGTCATCGTGTGCCCGACGGCGGTCGAGCCCGACGATCCTCGCAGCTACTATTCCGTGGCGAAAAAACTTGCCAAGGACATTCCGAATTCCTTTTACCCGAACCAGTACGAAAACATGATGAACCCCGAGGCGCACTACCGCACGACCGGCCCGGAACTGTGGGAAGACTCCGAAGGCAAGATTACGCATTTCGTCTGCGGCATGGGCACCGGCGGCACGATCAGCGGCGTGGGCCGCTACCTGAAGGAAAAAAATCCCGGAGTCCAAATCATCGGCGTCGATCCGATCGGCTCTCTGTACTACGAATTCGTGAAGACGGGAAAAGTGGGCAAGGCCAAAACGTACGTCGTCGAAGGCATCGGCGAGGACATTTTCCCGGCCACGATGGATTTCAAGGTTGTCGATGACGTCGTCCAGGTGAACGACCAGGAATGTTTCGTCTGGGCTCGGCGGCTCGTGAAGCAGGAGGGAATTTTCACCGGCGGTTCCGGTGGCGGTTGCGTTTCGGGCGCGCTGCGCGTGGCCAAGACGCTGCCGAAGGGATCGTTCGTCGTCGCGTTTCTGCCCGACACGGGAATGCGCTACCTCAGCAAAGTGTACAGCGACGAATGGATGCGCGAGCGCGGCTACGTCGATTCGGAAGTGCCGCTCACCGTGGAAGACGTCGTCAATGCAAAACACAAAGTCGCCAAGGATCGCGACTTGATTGTCGTGGGGCCCGACCAGACCGTGTTCCACGCGCTGCACACGATGCAGACGCAAGACATCTCGCAACTGCCCGTGTTTGAAGCGCAGCTGCCGGTCGGCGCGATTTACGAAGACCAGATCCTGAATCTCGCGCTGCAGGGCAAGGATTTGCGGAAGATGGTGATCCGCGAAGTGATGAGCGATCCGCTTCCGACGGTGTCCTGCGAAGCCCCGGTCGAGCGGCTCACCTACTTGCTAAGCCACGAGGAGCCCGCCGTCTTCGTGAAGATGAGCAACGGCCACCTGGAAATCATCACCAAATATGATGTTATGGGCACCATAGCAGGCTTAATGGAGCAGAAGCGGTAAAGTAGGACAGGCTTCAGCCTGTCGCTTTTTTGCTGCGATTCAAAAGAAAACCAGACAGGCTGAAGCCTGTCCTACGCCTTCTCCCCGCGCTGAAACAATTTGCCGAATTGATCTTGCGAAGCCGGCGCGACCCCGACGATGGAAAGGTTCGCGCGCACGTGCTCGATGCGGCTCATGCCCACGAGAGCCGTCGTGATCCCCGGCGTCGAGCGGACAAATTGCATCGCGCGCTCGGCATCGGACTTCATCCCCAGCGCGCTCGTCACGAACGGCGGCAGGCCGCGCGAGAGTTGCCCCTGGAGCATCGAAGCGCTGGCGACGAGCGTGATGCCCAGCTTGGACGCGGCCCCGACGATCGGCACGCGGGCGCCATCGACCGGCTGATTGGCGCGCGTCAAGGCCTCGGTCATCCCCAGGTTGCACGGCAACTGCACGAAGCGAAAGTGGTGCGATCCTCCGGCCACGTCCCGCGCAATCGATTCCATCGCCGCGAGCGAAAGAAAATCCTGGGCGTTTTCGGTCTGGCGGAACGCGTTCCAGGTGGCCAGTCCGTAGAAATGAATTTTCGCCGCGGCCACGGCGGATTCGAGAAATTCAAACGCGCCGCGCAGGCGCGTGTTGAACATCTCGCGCGGCACCTCGCCCAATTGCGTTTCCGGATTGTGCAGGTAATAGACGTCAATCGTTTCGACGCCCAGATTGCGGCGGCTGCGCTCGAGCTGATCGGCAATAAATTTGGGCGCCATGGAGTGGCATCCGGCGGCAACGTCTCCTTCGCGCAAGATGCCGGTTTCCACGTACTCGTGATTGAAATATTCGCCGGCGTCGGCGGGTAGGTCGCCGTCCGGCGTGAGGAATCCGCCCTTCGTGCAAATCACGAGTTCCTCGCGGGCATAGCCGCGGCGCCCAAGTTCCACAAGCGCTGCGCCCGCGGAACGCTCCGAGCGCTGGAAGCGGTAGTTGATTGCGGAGTCGATCACATTCACGCCGGATTCGACAGCCTCTACGATCGCATCCGTGTACGCCTGGTCGGTGCGCGCGTCCGGCTCGCCGAGATACGTGCCGATCCCGAGCGAAGAGAGCCACAGGCCCTGCTGCTCGCGGAAGTGCCCTTCCGCGGCGCGCCCGGCAAATCGCGCGGCATATTTCTTCGTGCCCTCGGGTGTCGCAAACGTGGCCATTTCACCTCGCAGATTGGAGAGCCGCAATTATACTCGGACCGGAGAAGAACACGAGCGTCATCATGCGCCGGCATCAGGCTGATCTCTCGCCTAAAGTTCAGAATGATGTGCTGTGGCACAGGCTTCAGCCTGTGGGGGTTCGTCCTTGCAAGGACCAAACCCCACAGGCTGAAGCCTGCGCCACAAAACCCTGAGTTGCGCCCTAGGATGCAACGAGCTTGTTCGACACAGGCCTGCGGATTCCCATCCGTTCCAGACGGGGAATTACTTCCTGCACGAAATAGGGCAACTCGTCCAAATAATTGATGAAGTCGATCGCGACGCCGTCGAAGCCTGCTTTGTGGAAGCGGTTCAATTCTTGCGCGACACGATCCGGATCGCCGTAGATGGAATAGTTCTCGCCGTATCCCAGAACTTTGCGATCGTTTTGGATTTTTTGCCTCATAGCTTCGGTAGAGAAAGCGCGCGCATTGGAAGGTCCGGCAAGCAGGCGCATCAGGTGCTCCAACGCTTCCCAGTCGGCATGTTCCACGCACCGGCGCAAATATTCATCGACCTCTTTCTGGCTGGGCCGGCACACGACACTCACGGGTATCCAGACTTGAATTTCGCGGCCGAGCTCGCGTGCCAGGCGTTTGGTTTCCTTGATTCGATCGCTCGCGTCTTCGGGATTGGCGCAGTTGCCGAAATGAAGATCGTCAAAGTGAAGATCCGAGTTGCGAATCGCGAAACCGCGGCCCGCGGGAGAAACACCAGCGTTCATCATGATCGGATTCTTGCCGCCGTAAGGCCCCGGCAATCCTTCGACCGCCGCTAATTTATAAAATCGTCCCTCGTGCGCGGACGGCCCGGCGCAGGACCAGACTTTTTTGACGACTTCCCACCACTCCTGCCCCTGCTCGTACCGCATGTCGTGCTCGTACTGCGGGATGCCGAACATCTGAAACTCATTCCGGTTAAATCCGCAGACGATATTGAGGCCAAATCGGCCCTGGCCCACATGGTCCGCGGTGACCATTTGTTTCGCCGCAAGAACCGGATGGATCATCGGGACATGCACGGTTCCAAATACGGAAATCCTGCGAGTCTGCGCCAATAAGCCGCATGCCCAGGTGATTGTTTCAAAAGACGTGCCGTTGACGTCCGTCGCCCCTCCGAAGCCTTTCCATCGGGCGATGGGCACCATGCACTCAAACCCGGCTTCATCGGCGAGCCGCGCGAGCTTCAGGTTGTTATCCCACGATGCGTCCCACCGTTCCGGAAGCGTGGTGAAGGATAAGCCGCCGGAACAGTTGGACCCGAAGAGCCCCATCTTGAATGGGTTGCCGTCGAGAATTCCCGGATTGCGCTGCGGCATGAACGATTCCCCCAAGTGAAATCCAACTCCGCGAGAATATAAGATTTCGGCGGTTTCTTCGCGCCAGACGTTATGCCAGCCGCACATTCGTGTCAATCACACGTCGAAGGGCGGATTTTAGTAGCACAGCCACTCTTGGCTGTGTGATTTTTGCGACCTTAGATAATCCACAGATGCACGAGGGTAAAGAAAACCGCACAGCCAAGAGTGGCTGTGCTACACGAATTTGCACACAATCAGCCAAAGGTCAGACTTCCTGCGCGCCAACATCAAGTTCCGCTGTGGGCACAGACGGAACTAGGATGGCGCTTGCCTGGATCATTGTTTGCCGAAGTTTGCGGGAATATGATAAATGTTAACCGAACACTTAAACTAGAAAATCTGACTGGCGGTTTCCGTCAAAAGCGCGAATTGGAATTGGGGAGGATCTACCATGCGCGGTCTGTTTCTCACCGCTTTCGCAATTGCACTGGCGTTGCCGATCGGCGTCAGGGCGCAGACCGCTCCGAATTCCGCCCATGCCTCTCGAAGCTACTACACCGAAGCGCAGGCCGGCCGCGGCAAGCAGCAGTACGCGCAATATTGCGCGCAGTGCCACATGGCGAACCTGAAGGGCGCGGGCACGGCGCCGGCGCTCGTCGGAGATGATTTCCTGCACGACTATTACAGCGTGAACGATTTGTACATCAAGGTCAGCGTGACCATGCCCGACGACAACGTGCACGGCCTCAGCAATGACGCTTACTTGAACATCATCTCGTACCTGCTGCAGGCCAACGGCCTTCCCTCCGGCGCGGAGCCGCTGAAGGGCGACGTCGCCGCGATGAAGCGCATGGCGCTCCTGCCAAGGAAAGCCGCGATGTCCGCCAACAGTTCGCCCGGAGGCTTTTACACCGAGGCGCAGGCCGAGCGCGGGAAAGGCTATTTCCGCGGCAACTGCGGCATGTGCCATGCGGCGGATCACAGCCAGCCCGACAAGAGAGACCTCATCGCTCCGCCGGGCAGAGGATTCGTCGCCGGTCCCGTGCACATTCAGATCAATCTGGAGAGCGACGAATCCTTCGCCCGCTGGCGCAACGTCGGCAGCCTCTACAACAAGATTCGCACGTCCATGCCGCTGGTGGATGGCGGCGCGCTCAGCACGGAAGCCTACGCCGATATCGCCGCGTACCTGTTGCACGAGCAAGGCCTTCCCGCCGGGAAGGAAGAACTCAAGCCCGATCCGGAAACCTTGATGGGTTACAACATTCCCGAAAAAGGTTTTACTACGCTGTTTAACGGCAAGGATTTTTCCGGCTGGGGATTCCTGCTCGGCACGAATTGCACTCCCCGCCCCGAAGGCTGCGGCCAGACGGAGCCGGGAACGACGTTCAAAGTAGAAAAGGGCGCGATCGTTTGTTCCGGGACGCCGGTCGGCTACATGTATCCTCCCAAAAAATATTTGAATTTCACGTTGCGCCTGGAATATCGCTTCGAGCCGTATCCGGGGATGGAAAGCGACGATCAGTATTACGGCAACAGCGGCTACCTGATTTTCATGAAGGAACATCGCATTTTCCCGGACATGATCGAGGTTCAGGGCATGAACCTGGAAATCATGGACATCCGCGCGTCCCGGAGTAGCACGGTGTACACGGTCGATACGGAAGCGCGGAAGCGGGCCGTGCACCCGGTCGGCCAATGGAACACGGTGGAAATCGTTTCCAAGGACGGCCAGGTCTGGAATTACCTCAACGGCGTGCTGGTCTCGCAGGTCACCCACCACGAGTACACGGACCCCGGCTACATCGGCTTGCAATCGGAAGGCGCGAAGATTTTCTGGCGGAATATCCGGATCAAAGAAGAGTAAAGACGAGTTGAGAGTCGACAGATGAGAGTTGACGGTTCTGAATTCCGGAATTGCCTTTACTCTCAACTCTCAACTGCCGGCGGCGCCAGCAGCCGCGAGCAGGCGCGCAAGATGCGGCGATAGGGCCACTCGCTGTTGCGGCGCGCGCTGGCCTCGTCCTGCGGCGCGGCAGCGGACGAGCGCGCCGTGCTTTCGCGAAAGAAAATTTCCCCGACGCGCGGCTTCTTGTGGAACCAGCGCGCTAGCAAACTCAGTTGATCCTCGAGTTCGCGATAGCTTTGTTGCGTGGCGGCTGCCTTCGCGGGAAGTAAACCTGACTCCCCCGCACCTTCCAGCCACTCGCGCAGGATTTGTTCGACCGAGCGGGGCTCGCTGGCAAGTTCCGCGAAGCGCAGCAGGCGCGGCTCCTCGATGCGCCCGGCGCGCACCGCAAATACGGCCACCGTGTTTTCTTCCGCCGCTCGCTGGAGAACGACGGCGTTGAGGTCTTCGAGACGCCGCGCTAGATCGGGCAATCCGCGCAGCGCTTCCGCTGCTTTTTCGATCCGGCGATGAACGGCCGCGGCTCGCTCGAAATCGAGGGCGTCGCTGGCCGCCTCGCGCTCGCGCTCGAGTTCCGCCGTGAGCGATGCGCCGCCCGTCGCAAGAAACGCGACGACGCGTCCCACTTCCGCGTCGTAATCTTCCTTTGTGCATCCCGCGAAGCACGGCGCAAGGCACATTTTCATTTCCGAATAAATGCAGCCGGGAAAACTCGGATCGCGGCGAATCTTGATCTGGCAGCGCCGGATTTTAAACAGGTCGAGAAAGCCGGAAGCGAACGTATCGGCCGCGCGTCGCGAGGCGAACGGCCCAAAGTAAAATCCGTTCGCGCCGATGCGCCGCGTGGCATAACAACGCGGATACGCGTTCGAGAGGCTGACCTTGAGCACAGCGGGCGGCCGCAACCGC
Source organism: uncultured Acidobacteriota bacterium (assembly GCA_963768275.1). GTDB lineage: Bacteria > Acidobacteriota > Terriglobia > Acidiferrales > UBA7541 > Palsa-360. The sequence goes on along the minus strand of CAVYHH010000019.1, from coordinate 459,654 downwards.
AAGCGCTCGCGATACCCCGCGGGCCAGAGCCGCCGCGCGTGCTGCCAGTGCAGAAAACTCAATTCAAACGGCGACCCCACGACGCGATAGCGCACGCGCGCTGCAAATTCACGCAAATTTAGCCGCTTCGAAGCAGGATCGGGCGGCCCGAGCAAGCGCGTAAGGCGTTGCCGCAGGTTCGCTGTGCGCAGCATGTACGGTTTTGCGCCTACGAGTTCCGGGCGCGGCTCGACAGCGAACACCGCCGGCCGTGCAGGTAGCGCAGAGAAAAATTCAACGTCGCGTGCGGCGTCGAATTCAGCGGTGGAATCGAGTTCTTGCATGGAAGGGCAGTAAGCCGTGATTCGTGACTCGTGGTTCGTGCCCCGCGAAAAGGCAGCCGCCGAACCATCTCTTTTATTGAACTCTCAATTCTTAACTGTCAACTCTTCACGAATTCCGAATCACGATTCATTATTCTCATCCGTGTTCATCTGTGTGAATCCGTGGTTTCAAAAAGATTTCAGCACCCACGCGGCAATTACGAGCCGCTGGATTTCGCTGGTGCCCTCGTAGATTTCCGTAATCCGCGCGTCGCGGTACATGCGCTCGACGGGATATTCGGCGCTGTAGCCGTAGCCCCCGTGAATCTGTATCGCCTTGTGGGTCGCGCGCGTGGCCAATTCCGAGGCGAATAGTTTTGCAATCGATGCTTCCATGGAAAAGCGGCCGCCCGCATCCGATTTCCACGCCGCCTTGCGCACCAGCAGGCGCGCCGCGTCAATTTCGGTGGCCATGTCGGCGAGCATGAACTGAATCGCCTGAAAATCCGCGATGGGGTGGCCGAAGGCCTGCCGCTGCTTCGCGTAGGACAGCGCCTGCTCCAGCGCGCCTTGCGCGATGCCGGTAGCCTGCGCGGCGATGCCGATGCGCCCGCCGTCGAGCGTCGAGAGCGCGATCTTGTACCCTTCGCCTTCATTGCCGATGCGATTGCCGGCGGGCACTTCGCAATCGGTGAAGGATAATTCCGTGCATGCCGTGGCGTGGATGCCGAGTTTTTTTTCTTCCTTGCCCACCTTGAAGCCGGGCGTGCCGCGCTCGACGACGAGCGCGGTGATTCCTTTTTCGCCCTTCGACGCGTCCGTATTCACGTACACGATGGCCGCATCGGCCACGCCGCCATTGGTGATCCAGGCTTTCGTGCCGTTGATGATGTAGCGGTCGCCCTTGCGCACCGCCTTGGTCGCAAGCGCCGCCGCGTTTGAGCCGGCTTGCGGCTCAGTCAACGCGTAGCATCCGATTTTTTCGCCGCGCGCGAAGGGCAGGAGAAATTGTTTCTTTTGTTCTTCGGTGCCGAAGCGATGGACCGGGTCGCAATACAACGAATTTTGCACGGAAAGGATGACGCCGGTGGAGGCGCACACGCGGGAAATTTCCTCGATGACGATGGAATAGGAGACGTGGTCGAACCCCGCGCCGCCTTCCGATTCCGGCAGCGCCACGGCGGTCAGGCCGAGTTCCGCCGCCTTGCGAAACGTTTCGCGGGGAAAATGTCCGTTCTCATCAATCTCGCGCGCGAGCGGCTTGACTTCGTTTTCGGCGAACTCCCGCACCGTGCGCTGCAGCAAGGTTTGTTCTTCGGTGAGCGAAAAATTCAACGGCAGCTCCGGGTATATTGTAGCGCCCGCCTTCAGGCGGGCATCTTCGTTAATCTAAGCCCGTGCCCGCCTGAAGGCGGGCGCTACAGAGCAAGCGCCTTGCGCAGCTTCGTGTACGTCGTGGAAAGCTCTTCCGGCTCGAGGCGCGTTTCGCTCACCGTGGTCATGAAATTTGTGTCGCCGGTCCAGCGAGGCACGAGGTGCATATGGAGATGATCGGCAATGCCGGCGCCAGCCGAGCGCCCTAAATTCATGCCCAAGTTGAAGCCGTCCGGATGGTAGACCTCATCGATCGCCGCCTGGACGCGCTGCGTGAGCAGCATCATTTCCGCCGCGGTTTCTCTTTCGAGCCCGGGAAAATCCGCGGTATGCGCGTAGGGGACGATCATCACGTGTCCCGACGTATACGGATAGCGGTTCAAGATGACGTAATTTTTTACGGCGCGCTGGACGATGAGCCAATCCTCGTCCTGATTCGCGGCGGGAGCATTGCAGAAGACGCAACCCACGGCGTTCTTGACTTCGGCAACGTATCGGTAGCGCCACGGCGTCCAGAGGTAATCCATAGGGAGTGTTGGCTGCGGACAAAGAAGGGCCCGGGTCCGCCGCGCGCCTCTAACTTTGCGGCATGGCTGGCGCGGAACCCGATCCAGGGGCTGCCGGCGCGCCGGTGTTGACGTGATCCTTCAACTCCTTGCTGGGCTTGAAGAACGGGATCTTCTTGGGCGGCACCTCGACCTTGGCGCCGGTCTTCGGATTGCGTCCGGTCCGCCCGCGGCGCTGGCGCGTTCGGAAACTGCCGAACCCGCGGATTTCGATGCGGTCGCCTCCCTGCAGCGCGCCGATGATGCTTTCAAAAATCGTTTCGACGACCGCCTCGGATTCTTTGCGTGGAAGTTCTGTGACGCGAACCACTTCTTCTACCAGGTCCGCCTTTGTCACGGTGGAATCGGTCATTGATGTATGCTCCGCCTGCTCCTAAAAATTGCACCACTCGGTGCTGGCCCCGGGCGCGACTCGGGAACGCGCCACTGGCTCGCTGGAGAAAATCTCCCAGCGGGCTGCCTTTGGTGGCAATTCCATATCACCAAACGAGGCTTAAGGGAAATATTATTTACGCTCCGGCTGGGGGTCCGCCGGAGTCCTAACTACAAGGAACGCTTGGCCATAATTGCATCACCGATCGTGGCTTTCGCCGATGACTTCGTCGACCGGTAATCCTCCATGTCGCGGCGTTCCGCCTGCTTTTGCGCGCCACGGTAGCTGAGCCCAATTTTATGCTGGTCCAGGCTGATCTTGACGATCTTGAATTCATAATCGCGCCCGGGATCGAGCAACCCGCTCTGCCGGACGCCGGGACGCGGCGGCCCTTGCGGCTTATCGCCTTTGTTTTTTCGATCGTCGATCTCCGAAATGTGGCAGAGACCTTCGATCCCGTCGCCCAATTCGACGAACGCGCCAAACGTCGTGACGCGCGAAACTCTTCCGCGCACGAGGTCGCCGACCTTGTGCTTCTCAAACCACGACGACCAGATGTCGTTGACCTGTTTGACGCCGAGCGATACCCGCCGCGTGCCCTGATCGATCTTCAATACCTTCGCTTCGACGGTGTCGCCTTTCTTATAAACTTCGGAGGGATTCTTGATTCGCCCCGTCCAGGAAATGTCGCTGACGTGAATGAGTCCGTCGAATCCTTCCTCGATCTCGAGGAACGCGCCGAATTCGGTCAGGTTGCGGATTTTTCCGCTCACCACGGTGCCGACCGGATACTTTTCCGCCAGCACTTGCCACGGATCGGACTGCGCCTGCTTCATCCCCAGCGAAATTCGCCGCTCGTTGGAATCGACGCCAAGCACAATGACGTCGACATCGTCGCCCACTTTCACGATTTTGGACGGATGCTGCTTGCGCTTGGACCAGCTCATCTCGCTGACGTGCACCAGCCCTTCGATGCCCGGCTCCAGTTCGACGAACGCGCCGTAATCCGTCAGGCCCATGATTTTCCCCGTCAGCTTCTTTCCCTGCGAGTAGCGTTCCACCACCGAGGCCCACGGATCGGGCAGCAATTGCTTGCGCCCGAGCGACACGCGCCCTTTTTCCTTGTCGTACTTCAGGATTTTTACTTCGACTTCCTCGCCGGGCGAGACAGCGTCCAGCGGACTTGCCACGCGCCCCCACGACATGTCCGTGATGTGCAGCAGCCCGTCGATGCCGCCCAGATCCACGAACGCGCCGTAGCCGGTGACGTTCTTGACGACGCCGCGCACGATCTGTCCCTCGGCCATCGACTCGAGCATCGCCTTCCGTTGCGACTCCACCTGCTCGTCCAGGATCGCGCGGCGGCTCACGACCACGTTGCCGCGCTTGCGGTTCATCTTCAGCACGCGGACAGTCAGCTCGCGGCCTTTCCATTCGTCGAGGTCGCGCACGGGATGCAGATCGGCTTGCGATGCCGGCAAAAATGCGCGCACGCCGATGTCCACCACCAGCCCACCCTTGATGTGATCCACGATTTTTCCGGTGATGTCGGCCTTCGTTCGGTAGGCCTCTTCAATCTTGCCCCAGGCGCGACGCCGCTTTACGCGCTGGTATGACAGCAACACCATCCCTTCCTTGCGATCGCCCGTGCGCTGTACTTCGACGGGCTGCCCGACGATCAGGGGGAACGGGCCGTCCAGTTCCGCGAATTCCTGAGCGGGAATCAACCCTTCGGTCTTGCCGCCCAGGTTGACAACCACGCCCAAATCGGTGATCGCCACCACCTGGCCCGATTCGATCTCGCCTTCCGCCGGCGCCTGATGAGGCGCGGCGTATTGCTCCATGAGCTGTTCCATCTCCGCGTTCGATTCCGTGGGAGGCTCGCCGGTATCCAGCGCGGTTTCCACCATCTCGCTCACGTTGGAATGTTCGACGGCTGCGGCGCCATCCGGCGCGGCCACGGGCTCCGAGGGAGTCACGGTAACAACGGCGGGTTCGGCAGGTGGCGCGGGCGCAGCGGCAACAATCGGTTCTTGCGCCTGAACTTCAGCAGCCAAGGCTTGCTGCGTCTCTACGTTTGCGGTTTGTTCCGGCGCCGCTGTCGCGGCGGTTGCGGTCTGTCCGGCGGAAAGCTCCGCGCCGGGGTTTTCATTGTCGGAAAACATCTTACTGCCTCCAGTGAGGTCCCTGCCTCGCTCCCAACAGGAAACGCTCGGGTTATCTTCCGAGTCACGGGGAGGTGCAAGGAAGGAAGTGCGGTTTCCCACCCAGGTGCCGCACCGAGGGGATGATACCCGCGCTTTGTGGCCTGTGTCAATGAAAGCGGCAAGCTAGGCGTGATTCGTGATTTGTGACTCGTAATTCGTGGCCGTAGGGCGAGAATTGAAGGTTAGCAGTTGAGAGCTTAGGGTTGAGGGTGAAACATGCTGCGCCGCACCAATGCCGGAACTGTCGGTAGGTTGACTCTGGACTCTCGACTGTAGACTCTCGACTCTTCACGATTCACAAATCACGATTTACGAATTACGACCGCATCCGTCCCGCCTGGCGCACTTCGCGGCGGTAATCGGGAGCGAAGAGCTCGATCGTTCGGCACATTTCGTAGAGGCGGGAGCGGATCCGCATGCCCAGCCGGTCGGTGAGAGAATCCTCGCGCGCGGCAGAGACTGCCTGGCCGGAGGGGAGCTGGGGCCTCCGCGAGGCAGGCATCGGAGTCGGCCCGGTGGCATCGAGATAGTTCGTCGTAAGCAGCGTGATGCGCCGTTCGTTGTACCGCGAATTGAGGATGTGGCCGACGGTTTCGAGAGCCCACGGAGAAGGCTTGCTGGCGCCGAGATCGTCGAGGAGCAACACGTCGGCGGTCAGCACGGGCTCGAGCACGCCGAGTTCGCTGGTCTGGCTTTCCGGATTGTAGCTTCCCTGAATTTCCTTGAGCAGCTCGCGGTAATCGTAAAAAAGTCCGGTGTGCCCGCGCAAAACAATTTGCCGGAGCGCGGCCACGGCGAGATGCGTCTTGCCCGCGCCGCACGGACCCATCAGCAGCAGGCCCGTATCAGGTCCGGCCGGATAATCGCGGGCAAACGCTTCCGTGACCAGCTTGGCCTGCTCGAGGCTGCGGTTCCACGCGGCCCAGTCGGGGCCGGTGTCATAAATGTCCTTGTCGAAATTGTCGAAGTCGCAGTGTTCGTAGCGGTTCGGAATGCGCGCGCGCCCGATCGTTCGCGCGGTGCGGTCCTTGCCCGTGCAATCGCACGGCACGGCCCAGACGCGTTTGGTTGCGTTCGTACCCTCGATGGGCTTTTCCCAAGATCCGCGCGTCAGTTTTTCTTCTTCCGCGACGCGGTCGACGGTCTTCCATCCCGTTCCGCCGCACAGCGGGCAATCCGGTTGCGCCATGAAGCCAGCATAGGCGCGCCGCGAAAGTTGCGCAAGCTGTCCCGCCCTGTGGAAAGCGGGGCGCGTGTGGAAAAGCAGGAAATGGAACCACGGATGCACACGGATTAACACGGATGAAAAAAGTGATTCGTGATTTGTGACTCGTGATTCGCGAAACGACGAAGAACCTCAAACGATTCGTGGCAGAAATTCACATAGAGCGAGTGGTTTTCACGAATTGCGAATCACAAATCACGTTTACTTGTGCACGCGGATGACCTTCGGCGGAGGGACGCGCACCAGGGCGTCGTCCTGCGGACGCGCGGTCACCGAGCGGAGCCCGCGCGCCAGTTCCTGCTGCACGAACGAAGTGAACGCTTCCATCTGGTGCTGCATTTCAGCCATTTTCTCGCGCATGTTCAAAATGATTTCGATTCCCGCGAGGTTGACGCCCATTTCGCGCGTCAGCGTCAAGATCACTTCCAGGCGTTCCAGGTCGGAGTCCGTGTAAAGCCGCGTGTTGCCGTCGGAGCGCGACGGCTTGAGCAATCCCACGCGTTCGTAGAGGCGCAGCGTTTGCGGATGAAGTTTGTACAATTCCGCGACCGCCGAAATCATGTATCCGGCGCGGGCCTTTTTTCGTTTTGCATTCACGCGCGTCATGGCGGCGCTCCTTACGCCTTGGCCCGGTCAAAAAGATCCTTGCGCGGATCTTCCGGCGCGATCTTCTCCAGTTCTTTCAAGAGTTCCCGCACGCGCTCGTCCACCGGCTTCGGCACGATCACTTGCAGTTCCACATATTGGTCTCCGCGGTGTCCGTGGGTGCGAACCGAAGGCACGCCCTTTTCGCGCAGGCGCAGTTTCTGCCCGCTGTTTGTTCCCGGAGGAACGCGCAGGAGCGAACGCCCGTCGATCGTGGGCACTTCGATTTTCGCGCCGAGCGTTGCCTCGGTGACGGTGATGGGAACGGTGGTGTAGATATCGTCGCCGCGGCGATCGAAAAACGGGTGCGGCTGAACGTCGGTGATGATGTAGAGATCTCCCGGCGGCTCGCCTGCGGTTCCGGCGTTGCCGCGTCCGGGAACGCGCACGCGCGAGCCGGTTTGCACGCCAGCCGGAATTCGGACTTCAATCGTGTCCGCGCGCCGCACGCGCCCGTCGCCGCCGCAGACCCGGCAGATGTTTCGGATGCGTCCCGTGCCGCCGCAGCGTGAGCACGTCAGGTTGAAGCGCATCTTTCCGCTCGTCTGCGCGACTTGCCCCGAGCCGCCGCATGCCGTGCACGTTTGCGGCTGGCCGACCGTGCCGGTACCGCGGCATTCCGTGCAAGTCTCGAGGCGCGAGATCGTGAGTTTTTTTACCGTACCGCGAACGGCTTCCCAGAAACTGATTTCGATCTGGTATTCGAGACTCGAGCCCGGCTCGGCTTCCGAAGGCGCTTCGGCCGCCGCGCCGCCTCCGCGAAAGAATTGGCTGAACAGATCGCGGAAGCTCGGCCCTGCGCCGCCTGCGCCCTGACCGCCGCCGAAATCAAATCCGCCGAAATCAAAATGGACGTCCCCGGCATTTCCGGGGCCGGGCATTCCTCCAGCGCCCGGAGTTTCAAAGCCGAATTGATCGTACATCTGCCGCTTCTTGCTGTCAGAGAGAACGTCGTAAGCTTCCTGCACCTGCTTGAATTTTTCTTCCGAGGATTTGTCGCCCGGGTTCAGGTCCGGATGATATTTCCGGGCAAGCTTCCGGTAGGCCTGCCGGATTTCCTTCTGCGCGGCCTTGCGGGAGACGCCCAGCAGTTCGTAGTAGTCCTGTTTTGTGGTCGTGGCCATATGAAATTCGGTGACTCGTGATTCGTGACCGGTGACTTGTGTAGCGCCCGCCTTCAGGCGGGCATTCTTGAAGCTCGTCGCAGATACTCTTACAACTTTTCCCAATGCGCGTTGATGGCCGCGAGTTCCTGCTGTTCGCGCTGGTGTTCGTCGCGGCGGCGCTTGCGTTCCTCGTCGAGCTTTCCGCCCATGGCCGCTTCCTTTTGATTGGCGCGCTCGATCCATCGGTCGATCCACGCCGTTCTCGCCTCCACGCTCGGGACGTCCGAACGGAATCGAATGAACGCTCCGCTGACGTCCACTGCTCGTGGAGGAAAATCCGGCGGCGGCGCTTGTTGTGTTTCGTAAAACAATCGCTTCCAGTCGGCCGTCGGCGTTTCCGAAAGCACGATCTGAATCATGAACAAATCTTCCCGCAACTTTTGAATGGCGTGCGGCGGCCCGGTCCGCTTGATGCCCTCGTACGTCGTCAACACTGGCTCCTGTCGGTCAGGTTGTAGCGCCCGCCTTCAGGCGGGCATCCTCGCACCCGAACGCCGAGTACCCGAATGCCAACCTAAAGGTTGGCGCTACATCCACTCCGCTTAATTCGGCTTCTTCGTTTCGTCGACGTCCACGTACTCGGCGTCGATCACTTCGCCTTCCGGCGCCGGACCCGTTCCGCTCTTCGGAGCGCCCGAGGCTCCATCCCCGGGACCTCCAGCGCCTGCCTGCGCTCCACTCGCCTGCGCGGTCTTGTAAAGCACCTCAGCGAGCTTGTGCGAGGCGCTCTCAAGTTGCACCGTAGCGGACTGAATCTGGGGGATGTTGCCGCCGGCGAGCGCGGACTTCGCCGCCGCAACAGCTTCTTCCACCGGCTTGGTGTCGGATTCGGAAAGCTTGTCGCGATTGTCGGCGATCAGCTTCTCGACTTGATACACGCGGTTGTCGAGGATGTTTCGCGCCTCGATTTCCGCGAGCTTCTTCTTGTCGTCTTCGGCGTGCGACTCGGCGTCGGACCGCATCTTCTCGGCCTCTTCCTTGCTGAGGCCGGTCGAAGCGGTGATCGTGATCTTCTGCTCCTTGTTCGTCGCGCGATCTTTCGCGGAAACGTTGAGAATGCCGTTGGCGTCGATATCGAACGTGACCTCGACTTGCGGCAATCCGCGCGGCGCCGGCGGAATACCCATCAGATGGAACTTGCCGAGCGTGCGATTGTCGGGCGCCATCTTGCGCTCGCCCTGCAGCACGTGAATTTCCACCGAAGGCTGGTTGTCCGCCGCGGTCGAGAATACTTCCGACTTGCGCGTCGGAATGGTTGTGTTCCGCGGGATCAGCACGGTCATCACGCCGCCCAGGGTTTCCACGCCCAGCGACAGCGGCGTCACGTCCAGCAGCAGGATGTCCTTCACCTCGCCGCCGAGCACGCCGCCCTGAATCGCCGCGCCCACCGCGACCACTTCGTCCGGGTTGACGCCCTTGTGCGGTTCCTTGCCGCCAAACAGGTCCTTGACGATTTGCAGAACGCGCGGGATGCGCGTCGAGCCGCCCACCAGCACGACTTCGTCAATCTTGTCGGGCGTGATGCCAGCATCCGAGAGCGCCTGCTTGGTCGGCCCGATCGTTCGCTGCAGGATGTCTTCCATCAATTGTTCGAGCTTCGAGCGCGTCAGCTTCAATTGCAGGTGCTTTGGACCCGACGCATCGGCCGTCAAGAAGGGCAGATTGATGTCCGTCTCCTGCATCTGCGACAACTCGATCTTGGCCTTTTCCGCGGCTTCCTTCAGCCGCTGCACGGCCATGCGATCCTTGCTCACGTCGATGCCCTGATCTTTTTTGAATTCCGCGATCAGCCAATCGACCACGCGATTGTCCACGTCATCGCCGCCGAGGTGCGTGTCGCCTGCCGTCGCCTTTACTTCGACGACTCCTTCGCCCACTTCCAGGATGGAAATATCGAACGTGCCGCCGCCAAGATCGTAGACGGCGATGGTTTCGTCCTTCTTTTTGTCCAGGCCGTAAGCCAGCGCCGCGGCGGTTGGCTCGTTGATGATGCGAAGCACTTCCATGCCCGCCACTTCGCCCGCTTGCTTGGTCGCCTGCCGCTGGCTGTCGTTGAAATACGCCGGGACCGTGATGACCGCTTTGGTCACCTTCTCGCCAAGAAAATCTTCGGCGGCAGTCTTCAGCTTCTGCAAAATCATCGCAGACAATTCCGGCGGGGTATAGGCCTTGCCGAAAATTTCGACGCGCGCATCATCATGCGGCCCTCTCGTAACTTTGTAGGGCACGCGCTTGATTTCGTCGGACACTTCATCATACCGGTGGCCCATGAACCGCTTGATCGAATAGACTGTGTTTTCCGGATTGGTAACCGCTTGGCGCTTGGCCACCTGGCCGACCAACCGCTCGCCCGTCTTGGTGATGGCCACGACCGAAGGGGTTGTTCGCCCGCCTTCCTGGTTCGGGATCACCACCGGCTCCCCGCCCTGCATCACGGAAACAACCGAATTCGTCGTCCCGAGGTCGATTCCAATAATTTTACTCATAGTTGACTCCCTTCCTCCCTATCTCGCCCCATCAGATGCGGCATGAGTGCATTGGACGCAGGTAGTTTACATATTGAGTGTGTCGTTGTCAAGTATTTTGACTGCATTACATCCTGTTTATTTGCATATAGTTATGGGCGTGTTTTGCTTTTTCCCCTCATTTTCACCTCGTTCGGTGGGAACCACTTTTTTGCCGGACGGTCGTAGGGGCACGGCATGCCGTGCCCCTGCGACGTTCGGAGAACCAACAAAGAAGCCGGAAAGACTCGGAAATTCGTACCAGGCGGATAACCCTGCGTTTTCTGAATACGTCTATGAGTGCAGAAAGACCCGATTTGGGGTTAGAATGCTGCGCACACAAGATTTCAAGGAGATGGTCGCGTGAAAATGCTCTCCGTCCGCCCAATCCGATTTCTAATCCTGTTTGCGCTAGGCGTATTGGCGACGGCGGCTCTCGCCAAACAGCAGACGAAACCGCCCACTTCTTCGGGCGCCAAAGTTGCCGTAGCGGCTTCCAACCCGACGTTTCAAAAAGCGATTGGAAATCCCAACGCACCCATCACGATGGAAGTTTTTGGCGACTTCCAGTGCCCGGCCTGCCGCGGTTTCTTTGAAGGCACAACCAAGCAGGTAATCGACGATTATGTAATTCCCGGCAAGGTCTATCTCATTCACCGCGATTTTCCGCTGGACATGCACCCCTACGCTCGCCAGGCCGCCCGGCTGGCCAACGCCGCCGCGGAATTCGGGCAGTTTGAAGCCGTCGAGCGGGCCCTCTACGATCACCAGGATGAATGGTCCACCAAGGGAAATATCGACGAGGTCATTGCCTCCAATTTCCCTGCGGCGCAATTCAAGAAATTTCAAACGTTTGAAACGCAGCACATGAATGAGATCAACGCCTCTATCGAGCGCGATCGCTCGCTCGGGATGCAGCGCAACGTGAACCAGACGCCGACGGTGTACGTAACGGCGCACGGCAAGACCGAAGCTCTTCCGGGCGGCGGCGTGGATTACAAGCTGCTGAAAAGCTACTTTGACTATCTCCTGCGCCAATAATCATGGCAACCACCGCGATTCCGTCGGAGACTTCGCCGCGCACGGCCACGTGGCCCAGGATGCTGCTCCTCGTGGGGCGCGTCGTGCTGGGTTCGATTTTCCTTATTTCCGCCTACACGAAGCTCCACTTCAACGGCAGCTGGCACTTTGGCGATTACCATTTCTTCTTCGCCATGGCCGTCGACTCCTACAACATGCTCCCGCTCTGGGCCGTTGAAATTGTGGCGCGTGTCCTCCCCATTCTGGAAGCGCTCTTGGGAGCATTGCTTGTTTTGGGCGTGGGCCTGCGGTGGGTGGCCTCGATCACCAGCGCGTTGATTCTTGTTTTCATCGGCGCAATGGTGCGCGCTTTGATTTTACACATTCAGATCAAGTGCGGCTGCTTCGGGAACGACGATCCGCTGACGATTTGGACATTGCTTCGTGACAGTTCCTTCCTTGTACTGGCGCTCGCCGTCACCATCGGCGCATTTCTCCTTACGAAACGGCGGGGCACAGTATCTTCCTGATCCGCGCATCCCTTTCCCTTGTTTGCGTTAGAATGAAGCTCCCATGGTAGAGCTGCCGCCGATCACACTCCGTTTGCGCGGCCGCAAGGTTGTCGGGCGTGTCGCCTTCATCCTGCTGCTGCTCGGCTCGATTGCCGTCGGCGCCACCGCAGGCCTGCTTTTCGTTTATTCCAGCGATCTGCCGCAGATTCACGCTCTCGAAGATTTTCAGCCCGACGTTGTCACCGAACTCTACGCGGACGACGGCCAGGTTGTCGGCAACTTCGCCTTGCAGCGCCGCGTGCTTCTCAGCTACGAGCAATTCCCGCAGGTCCTGAAGGACGCCATTCTGACCACCGAGGATCAGCACTTCGAAGAGCATTGGGGCGTGGATTTCACGCGCGTGGCCGGCGCGGCCTGGAAGGATCTTGCCGCGCATCGCGTCGTGGAAGGCGCCAGCACCATCACGATGCAGCTTGCCGGAACGCTTTTTCTGGACCGCACCGATCGCCGGATGGGCCGAAAAATTCAAGAAGCGCTCCTGGCTTTGCAGATCGAGCGGCACTACTCGAAAGAGCAGATTTTCACGATGTACTGCAATCAGATTTATCTTTCCCACGGGAACTACGGATTCGAGGCGGCTTCGGAATATTATTTTGCCAAGCCGGTGGGCAAGCTGAACGTGCAGGAAGCGGCATTGCTCGCGGGATTGATCCGCGGTCCAAGTTATTCGCCGATCCTTCATGCTCAACGCGCACTCGCGCGCCGCAATCTGGTGCTGGAGCTCATGGCGCGCTCGGGAAAGATCACGGAAGCGCAGTCAAAGCAAGCCATCGCCCAGCCGCTTGGGCTGCGTCTGCAGGCGCCGCGAAATACGCTGGCCCCGTATTTCGTTGAAGAAATCAGAAAATATCTCGAAAGCACGTATGGCACGGAAATGGTGCACCAGCGCGGCCTGCGCGTGTACACGACGCTCAACGTCACCATGCAGCAGGCCGCCGACCGCGCCATTCGCGACGGCCTCCACGCCTACGACCGCAGGCATGGCTGGCGCGGCAAGCTGGACAACATCCTCGTGGACAAGACCGACACGCTGGACTCCTACGACGACGATGACTGGCGCTGGCCGATCAACAAAGGCGATTACGTGCAAGGCCTCGTGACGGCCGTGGACCCAAAAGCGGCGACGGCGACCATCAAAATCGGCTCGCTTCACGCGTTGCTCGCGCCGCCGGATTTTGCCTGGACCGGCCACAAGTCTCCCGCTGAATTGCTAAAGCCCGGCGATCTTGTGGAAGTCGGCATCAAGGAGATCAACGGAAGCGTCGCGCACGTTCAACTCGAGCAAAATGTCGGCCCGCAAGCGGCCATGGTGGCGATCGACAATCCCACCGGTGAAATCAAAGCGATGGTCGGCGGTTACAGTTTCGATGAATCGAAATTTAACCGGGCGACGCAGGCGCAACGGCAGGTTGGGTCCTCCTTCAAAGTCTACGTTTATTCGGCCGCCCTGGAGCAGGGCTTTACTCCCTTCGACACGATTCTCGACGCGCCGTTCACCACGATGAGCGGCGGCCAGCCATATTCGCCGCACAACTACGATGAAAAATTTGAAGGCGTGATTACGCTGCGCCGAGCGCTCGACGGCTCGCGCAACGTTCCCGCCGTAAAGCTCGCCGAAAAAGTCGGCATGAACGCCGTGATCGACATGGCCCGCCGCTTCGGCATCACCAGTCCCTTGCCGCCCTATTTGCCCATCACGCTGGGCGCGGCGGATTTGAATCTGCTCGAACACACCTCGGCGTTCACCGTGTTTCCCGACGACGGCATCCGCATCGATCCGCACATGATTCGCCGCGTCACCACGTACGACGGCGCGCTGCTCGAACAAGCGCATCCCCTCGTTCACGACGTGGTGGAACCCGACGTCGCGCGCACGATGACGGCGATGCTCCAGGATGTCGTCCAGCGCGGCACCGGCACTCCCGCGCGCGTCCTGGGCCGCCCCGCCGGAGGCAAGACCGGCACGACCAACGATTTCACCGACGCCTGGTTCATCGGCTTCACTCCGGAAATAACCGCGGGCGTCTGGGTCGGCTACGACGATAAATCCGTGTCGCTCGGCAAGCCCGAAACCGGCGCGGTCGCCGCGCTGCCGATCTGGCTCGAATTCATGCAGGGCGCGCTGGACGGCAAGCCCGTCCTGGCTTTCCAAAACGTGGTGCCCCTGGAAAAAGTCGCGCTGACCAAAAATGTAAAGGTGGATACGCCGGACACCGCTCCCACAGAAGCCGGCGAAGGCCCTACCACGCTGGAAGCCAAGCCCGAAAGCACTCCTACAGTGCCCGAGACGATGCCGCCGGGCGAAGCTCCCGCCAAAGCAATCCCTCCGCCGCAGAATCCTCCCGCAGCGCCAAGTCCTCGCAGTTAGCGCAAGGTGGCGCAGGCTTCCAGCCTGTGGGGGTTAGTCCTTGCAAAGACTAAAACCCACAGGCTGAAGAGTCTGTGTGAGAACTCAAATTTGGCACGTTTTTGTAGCGCCCGCCTTCAGGCGGGCACTTTGGAATCAAGCAGATGCCCGCCTGAAGGCGGGCGCTACATGAAACAAAACCGAGTTCTCACATAGGCTCTGAAGCCTGTGCCACTGGCGCCGAAGTAGACTCCGCTCGACTCGCGCAGTACGATACGGAAACCGAAGCGCGCTCAATTTGGCGCCCCATTCGCTACACGACGTACCCTAGCGAAGGAAGGATTGCAGATGCCCATCCGAAAAAAATGCGAAGAATTCATGTTCGCGTTCCTACTCAATTCACTATTGGTTTTGTTGCTGCCGAGCTTGGCTAAAGCGCAATCTCCCGCGCGCGGAACGATCGCTGGAACTGTCTCGGCGGATCAAGGCCAGGTGCGCGGCTTCCGCGTGACGGCGCACAATCTGCGCGCCATGATCTGGTACGTGGTGTTCACGAAGGACGGCAAATACACAGTCCCGCAAGCCTTGCCCGGCCCCTACGAGATCAGCGTCCTTCAAGATGGGTACGACTCGCCGGTGCAGAAAACGGATCTCGCTCCGGGCGAGACGCGGACGGTGAACATCGCTCTCACGAAACAAGCAGAAAAACCCAGCGACGTTGTCTACAAGACCTTCGACGAAATGTATCCGCCCGGGCCGGGCCTCGATTTGCTGAAGAAAAATTGCATCGGGTGCCACGGACCGGATTCCTACAACACGATGCATCTCACCGAAGCGGGCTTTCGCATGGGCCTGCGAAAAATGATGCACGGCCCGTTCAATTTGGGCGGAGTCGTGCCTCCCATGTCGCACACCGTCATCACCAAAGCGGAACAGGACGCCATGGTCCAATATCTCACGGCCAACTTCGGACCGAACTCTCCCAATCAACGCCTGAAGCACGATCCCTACCCGGTGGACGAAGACGCCCTCTCGAAAGCGATCTACGTGGAATACGATCTGACGAACTTGCCCCCGGCGCCCTCGATCAAGAAGTCGGAAAAACAATCCGACAGCGCCGGCCTGACCATCAGTTCGGAGGCGCGCGAAGCGCACCTCGTGGCGGACCGGATGAAAAACCCCGATCCGAAGCCGTACTTGCACGATCCTTTTATCGCCAAGGACGGCACGATCTGGTACGCCGATCCTCCGACCAACGCCATGGTCCATCTCGATCCGCGAAACACCGATCCCGGCGAGCGCTGGAAATTTTTCCCTTTGCCTGCCGATGCTCCCGGATTTGTTTTCGCGCACGGAATCACGCTGGACAGCAAAGGGCATGTCTACTGGGCGGAAATTTTCGGCGGGATGGTGGGCGAGCTAGATCCCGCCACCGGCAAAATGACGCGGCATCCGCTGCCAACCGTCGGTTCCTTGCTGCAAGTGGTCACCGATCAGAAGGACAACATCTGGTATGACGACGTGCACGGCGAAGGCATCGGCAAGCTGGACGCGCAGACGCGGCTAATCTCGCAATTTCCGACACCCACGCCGGACCTGGGTCTCTATGGAATGGCTGTCGATCCCAAAGGAAATATCTGGTCCGCGGCCTACGCAAAAAGCATGGTCGTGAAATTCGATCCGGTCGCGGAGAGCTACACGGAGTACCCGGACCCAACGCCGGGCGGCAGTGCGCGCCGCATCGGCGTGGACTCCAAGGGCATCGTCTGGTTTTCCGAGTGGTCTGGTGGCCAGCTTGGCCGCATCGATCCCGATACCGGCAAGATCACCGAGTACAAGCTCCCCATCCGCTCGCGTCCCTACGAAACGTGGCCCGACAAGCTCGACAACATTTGGGCCAGCGACGACTTCAACAATTCGCTCGTCTATTTCGAGCCGAACACGAAGAAGTTTACCTACTATCCGCTGCCGCAAGTGTGGCCGGTGGCCGGCGTGCCCAAAGTAGAGATCGAGGCCAACAATACGGTTTGGCTCGGCTCGCGCTTTACCCAACACATCGTAGCCATCCACTTTTACCCGCACGGCTACTCGGCCAACGCGCCGCCGTTGCCGTAACCTGGGAACGCCAATTTCCCGATTGGCGGATTTTGCGGCGCCATTCAGGAGAATGGCGTTCCCAGGCAACATCACCGAAAGGGATCCCAGCCTTTTGGCTGAAGCGGCTTGCCGCGTCCGTCAGGCCCCAAAAGGATGACCTTTTTCTCGCGCGTAATTTCACCGATGATGGTCGCAGGAACTCCCGCCACTTTACGTGGCATGCGCCGTGAAAATTTCTTCGGCATTGTGAATAGAAGCTCGTAATCCTCGCCGCCATGGAGGGCCAGCTCTAGTGGGTCTAGACCCACTCGCTGCAATTCTGGCGGGATCTTCACTGCCGGGATTTTCGCCGCCCACACTATTGCGCCGACTCCGCTTGCCTTGCAGATGTGCCCTAGGTCGGTCGAGAGCCCGTCCGAGGTGTCGATCATCGACGTGGCGCACCGATGGGCGGCAAGCCACTGTCCCAACGCCAGCCGCGGCTCCGGGTAGAAATGTTTCTTCAAGATCTTGGTCCAGCGCTTCTGCTTGTGCAATTTCCTCTGGATCAGCCGCAGACCAAGCTCCGCCTCTCCCAGCCTCCCGCTGACGCACAGCAAGTCTCCTGGCCTTGCACCCGACCGCAAAATTGCCTCGCCGCGACCGATTTCACCCACGACGGTGAGGGTGGCTACAACCACAGGGTATTTCGTGGTATCGCCGCCTGCCAGGATCAAGCCGAACCGGCGGGCCGCGCGCGCCATCCCGTCGAGGAAATCATCGAGCCATGCCCCAGTGCAGGAGTCCGGAAGCCCCAGGGTCAAGAAGAAATATCGCGCTCGCGCTCCCATGGCGGCGATGTCGCTCGTAGCCCGAGTGAGCGCCTTATAGCCGACCGCCTTCGCCGGGTGTATTTTCCGGAGAAAGTGCACGTTTTCGAGAAACGCGTCCGTCGTGACAACCCATTCGGCGCCGTCCCTGGGGCGCAGCACGGCGGCGTCATCGCCGATGCCTACACGCAGGCCGTCCCTCTTGGAAGGGAGCCGCCGCCTGACCCGTTCGATCAGTTGATCTTCGCTGACCATCGTTTGACCATCAGTACAGTTGTCCAAAACCGCTTTTGCGTGGTTTCATAGATGACATCTTAGGGTATGGTTGCCGATCGCGTAAGGGTTTCGAACGTCCCGGACCGGGAATTTAAGGGTTGACTCTGCCTAAGTCTGAATCTAGACTTGGCGCGGGTTTGGTTTCGTACCATTGCTTCCGGTTCACACGGCTGAGTAGATTGCATGAGCCGCTCAGGGGATGATCGGCTCCAGCTCCCTCGAAAGTAAAGCGTGTTTTGCTTTAGAGATTTCAGACTATGAAGCCTGAAGCCTATACATTTTTTGTGGCCTCCAGCCGGAAGGGAAGTTTCCGCAAGATCACCCTTCCCGGCTATGTGCTGCATTTGGTGGCCATTCTGGCCGTGGTGGGCGGAGTGACCGTGCTTGCGGCGGCCGGTTCCTACACCCGTATGCTCTGGAAAGTGGGCAACTACAATACTCTTCGCCGCCAGCAAGACACCCTCAAGCACAATTACGAAAAGCTCCAATCCAGCGTCAAAGACACCAACGACCGGATGAACTCCCTGCAATCGCTGGCCACCGAAGTCGCCATGACCTACGGTTTCATGCGCTTTCGGCAGAGCCCGTTCGGCGTGGATGAAACATTGCAGGCGTCGAACAGCGGGTTCGATCAATTTGATCAATCCGTGGCGCAATTCAATTTCCTGGAAAGAAACGCGGGACAGGCGGCTCTTCCAACGGGCAACCTCACGTTGCTCTCCTCGGCGGCCCTGGCGGACCTGACTTCCACGCCGACCCTGTGGCCGGTGATTGGCCATCTGACGGGCACCTTCGGCGAGCGCATGGACCCGTTCAGCGGTGAGGGCGCCTTCCACACGGGCGTGGATATCTCCTCCCAGTACGGCGACTCAGTGCGAGTTTCCGCCGACGGCGTGGTCATCGAGGCCGACGAACGCGCGGGCTACGGGCGGCTGGTCGTCGTCGATCATGGATTTGGAGTGACGACCTACTACGGCCATCTTTCGAGCTTCAATGTCCTTGTCGGGCAGCAACTGAGGCGCGGCGATGCGATCGGCAATGTCGGCGTCAGCGGACGCTCCACCGGTCCACACGTGCACTACGAAGTTCGCATCAATGGCGCGCCGGTCAACCCGATGCGCTACCTGCGCCAAGCCTCCGCCGCGGACTGATTTTCCTGTCTCATAAATTTCCCAAATGTTTCGATGGAGCAGGTTTTAGTAGCACAGGCTTTCAGCCTGTGGGGTTTGGTCCATGCAAGGCCTAACCCCCGCAGGCTGAAGCCTGCGCCACTTCACGCTGCGGCAGTTTCTGGATTACTGGGTTTTGTGTGTTTCGCCGAGCTTGAAAACATCCGGCGTCAGCTCAACCAAAATGCGAACTCGCTCCGCCGCCTGAGTGACTTCCGCGCTGGTCAATAAAGACTGAAGCATCGCCAGGGTTGCTTTGTCCATCGACTGGCTCGGTTTGGCATTTTCCAGGCCCGCGCGTGCGAACATCCGCATGAGTTCCAGCGCGGACTTGATTTGCAGCGCGTCCGTGCTGTTGTCGCATTCGCCCTCGAGCGAAATGCGCAGCCCGTCGCCCTCGGCTCGCGCGGCCAGCGTCACCCACTGCACCGATCGCGCCAGGCTCATCAACTGCGCGGACGCGGCTCCCTGCATTCCGCCCGCGCCGGCATTGTCCGGAATCGGCGGCACGCGCGTGATCATGAACATGGCGGCGCCGTCCAGGCGCGCGGCCCGTTCGCGGGCAGGGTCGGCGGCGGGATCGTTGGAATTCGCCGCGAAAAGAGGAGCGATGCTCGGCCCTGTGACGAGGGCGATGCGATGGTCGTCCAGGAAGGTGAGGGAACTCGTTCCCCTCGGATCTTTCGCGGGGAAAAGAAACACTTCGCGCCCTTGCTGATGATCGAGTTTTCCCTTTTGCGCGGCGTAGTCGCGAATTTTCGCCCGGTCAAATCGGCCCTCGGCAATCACGACGTTCTTCGTCGGCTCTTTGCTGGACGGCGCGGGCCACGACGCAACCACCACGCGGTCCAAATCCTTTTCAAAATCAAATCCTGTCGAGCGCATAAAATCCGCGTAGTCCTGATTGGGGACGGCGATGGGTCCCTTGTCCGGCCGATGCTGATAAAAAGACGAAGCGCGCATGGCGGCGAGATCCAGATAGACCAGCGTCGGCGCTCCCGCAGGCAACGCGGAAAGTAATTCCGGAGCGGGCGAAGCGTGCGCCGTCACGCTGCCCCGGAAGTTTCCATAGGAAAGCAACGCCGCAGCGATTGCGGCAACCGTAACACTGGTAGAGATAAGAAGAGTTTTCCGGGACCGCTGCATTCGCGCGCCCTCCCTCGGGCATTCTCTCATTGAAGGTTTGTGCGCGCCAACGTGTATCGGCAACGCGTTCCACAAGCCAACTACACAAAAGGGCGTTGAATATGCGAGCTTCAGCGCGTGCGGCGGAGAGGCCTTTTCGCATTGCGGATCAATTTCCGGAGCGCTGAATTGACGGATCGTTCGTCGGGGAAGTGCTCGGCCACATCTGGCGAAAGGAGCACAATGTTGGCGCCGGCTTTGTAGCGGGCCGTATACTTCCCGCGAATGCGGCCCCTCAATTTTGGCAGGTCGTATTCTCTACGCAGTTCGTCGCGGAGTTTCCGTTTCTCAGTTTTCTTGTTCATAGTCCGTCGGCTCGCGCAGCGTTCCCTTACGGGTGCTGGTGACTCTGATTTTCTCCCCTAGGATCGAAGCCACTATTTCTTGAGCAACCTGGTCACAGCGGTCCTTAGTTCAGCCTCATCTTTAAGCGCTGTCGCGATGCGTTCGGCAAGTTCTATCAACACCATCCGGATGCTCGTCGCTAATTCCAAACATTCTTCATCGGTCTTGGCGTGAATGCCCTCACTTAGTGCAGAATGAAGCAAAGTCAGAGGGTTGTGTCCGTTAATTAAGAGGCTCTGTGGAATTGCGGACCTGATCTTTTCGATAGCATTAGAAAATTGAGTTTCCGATTGCGCCGCCGTGAATAAGGCCACGACTTCAGGTGACGCTCCTACCTTCACAGCGACCTTGCCAATTTCCTCGATAATTGCGCCCTTCTTGTCCTCGACCACACGACGGTAGTACGCAAATGCCCCTATGCCAAGGCCACGCAACTCGGCACGCCGGCCTTTCAAAAATAATTCGCGGTCAGAGCCCACAAGTGAAATCAACCGTGCCGGAACGGGTGGCCCGAACGGCGGATGCTCACCTAACTTTTGGACCTTTTTCGAATTGCTCACAACAACAAGCGCGAAAGTCTTTTGAGTTTTACGGCAATTACGACATATATAATTCAGGAAATGGTACTTAAGATCGCTTCCTATATATTGTTTGCTTGAAGGGCAAAAGAAAACTCTGATACCCCCCACAAATTTGATTGTCACAGTGCATCTGGATCTCTGGCTGAGCTAAATAATCGGGCCCTGTCGGGTTGAATTCAACGAGTCCTGTAACCACATCAGCTGTGTCGGGAGGAGCAGATTCAAGGAATTCAACGAAAGTCCGGGCAACGGGCGTCGCAGATGCAGCGGCGACTGGTTTGCTTGCGGTGTTCACATTGAACATTTTAGCTGATTTTATGGCGATTTTGGTTACCAATAACTACATATCTGGGGGCGGGAAATGTTTTGGTCGGATCTTGTCCCATCGTTTGTATATGTATATGGGCTGGGCGCGGAGTTCATGCGATTTGCTCTCGCCTTAGGGCATCATCGTCGGGCTCTCGAAAGATTCCCCCTGGAGGGTAGAAGGGTGTAGAATGATGTTTCCAGCACGGACTTGAAGATCGGACGCGGGTGTGGGCTCAAAATTGAGCCCATCGGCAAATGGGTGAGGTTTGCACAGGTCTTCCACAGGGGGCCCTTGCAATTCTAGTTCCGTTTTGTTATATTTTCTCGGTTTGCGCCGTGCTGGCGTAGCTCAGTTGGTAGAGCATCTGATTTGTAATCAGAGGGTCGGGGGTTCAAATCCCTCCGCCAGCTCTGCCAAAATTTTTCGAGTCAGGGGAAGAATCCCAATTGATTGCGGGAGGCAGGTTCCTGCATCGCGAAGCAAGCGTGAAAGTGTCTTTTGTCGTTGCAAACTTCGCGGATGCACTGAGGCCTTCTTTGCTTCAATTTTACTTCAATCCCCCCGTGCGGACGGGTGGGTGAGTGGCTAAAACCAGCAGACTGTAAATCTGCCGCTCCTTGCGGGCTACGGAGGTTCGAATCCTCCCCCGTCCACCATCTGGTCGCACCGCTCGCGGCGAATGCTCGCGGCGAGCCGCTGGAGATAACCTGAAACGCGAACCGGACGCGATCGCGATTTTTTTCATGATGACAGGTCGAGTTGTGAATTCCGACGGAGCGGTACTGATTGCGTCAAAGATTGCGCTGCATGCGGCAAACAGAACTCGCCTGGGTAGCTCAGATGGTAGAGCGCGTCCTTGGTAAGGACGAGGTCACCGGTTCAATCCCGGTCCCAGGCTCCAGAGGTCGCGGGTGCGGGCTGTACTTGTTTACCCTGAATTTTGAAGGGGAGCCCGCCGGAGATTTGTTTTGGCAGGCAGGGCGGGGGTAACTCAACGGTAGAGTCTCGCTCTTCCAAGGCGATGGTTGCCGGTTCAAATCCGGTCCCCCGCTCCATAGATTCGGTTTCGGCTCTATTTGAGCGCGTTCTTACGAGGACTTGAAGCAATGGCGAAGGAAAAATTCGAGCGAACCAAGCCGCACCTGAATATCGGGACGATCGGGCACATCGATCACGGCAAGACGACGCTGACGGCGGCGATCACCAAGGTGCTCTCGAAGCACAACCCCAAGGTGGCGTTCCGGGCGTTTGATTCGATCGACAACGCGCCCGAGGAACGCGAGCGCGGGATCACCATCGCGGTGTCGCACGTGGAGTACGAGACGGCGAACCGTCACTACGCGCACATCGATTGCCCGGGGCACGCGGACTACGTGAAGAACATGATCACGGGCGCGGCGCAGATGGACGGGGCGATTCTGGTGGTGGCGGCGACGGACGGGCCGATGCCGCAGACGCGGGAGCACATCCTGCTGGCGCGGCAAGTGGGCGTGCCATCGATCGTGGTGTTCATGAACAAGTGCGACGCGGTGGAAGATCCGGAACTGCTCGAGCTTGTGGAACTGGAAGTACGCGAACTGTTGAAGCTGTACCAGTTTCCCGGGGACGACATTCCGGTGATCCGCGGCTCCGCGCTCGGAGCGTTGAACGGGGAAGAGAAGTGGGAGAAGCAGATTGATGCGCTGATGGAAGCGGTGGACAAGTACATCCCGCAACCGGTGAGAGATGTGGACAAGCCGTTCGCGATGCCGATCGAGGATATTTTCTCGATTTCAGGGCGCGGAACGGTGGTGACGGGGCGCGTGGAGCGCGGCAAGGTGAAGGTGGGCGAGGAAGTGGAGATCGTAGGCTTCCGACCGACGATGAAGCGGGTCGTCACCGGGATCGAAATGTTCCGGAAACTCTTGGACGAAGGCATGGCGGGCGACAACGTGGGACTCCTGCTGCGCGGGACGGAAAAGGAAGAAGTGGAGCGCGGGCAGGTGCTGGCCAAGCCGGGATCGATCACGCCGCACACGAAGTTCAAGGCGGAAGCGTACGTGTTGACGAAGGAAGAGGGCGGCCGTCACACGCCGTTCTTCACGGGGTACCGGCCACAGTTTTATTTCCGCACGACGGACGTGACGGGAGACGTGAAGCTGCCGACGGGCGTGGAGATGGTGATGCCGGGAGACAATGTGAGCGCGGAAATCAGCTTGATCACGCCGGTGGCTTTGGAGAAGGGGCTGCGCTTCGCGATCCGCGAAGGCGGCCACACCGTCGGCGCCGGAGCGGTTTCGGAAATCATCGAGTAGGTCTGAGGGAATCCTATGCGCGAAATCATTACGCTGCAGTGCAACGATTGCAAAAACCGGAACTACACGACCACCAAGAATCGGAAGAAGCATTCCGACCGGATGGAAACGAAGAAATTTTGCAAGGCGTGCCGCAAGCACACCGGGCACAAGGAAGTAAAGTAGTTCCTGGTCGAGTTTTTAGGGGAGTAGGTTCAACGGTAGACCATCGGTCTCCAAAACCGAGAGTGGGGGTTCGAATCCCTCCTCCCCTGCCACTTCGGCAGCCGATGGCGGGCGCGGCAGAGTAGATGAAGGAAACGGGTTGAGGGCGGAGAGAGAAGCGAGCGATGGCGACGCAGGTGGGAAAATTGAAGACCGATGATACAGAGGGGCGCGGCTCACCACTAGAGATGCTGGGCTTTTTCGCCCGCCTCGCGGAGCATCCCCGCCGGTGGCGCGGTTTCCTGCACGAGGTGCGCGTCGAAATGCGCCAGGTCACCTGGCCGACGCGCCACGATGTTTTTGTGACCACCTGGGTCGTGATTGTCACGGTCGCGTTTTTCGGGGTCTTTTTCTTCGCCGTGGATAGCGGCGTGAGCTGGCTCGTCCAGCGCATCATCAAACTTTTTGCGCACTGAGGTATCCGTTGGATATGGAAAAGCAGTGGTACATCATCCACACCTATTCGGGATTTGAGAAGAAGGTGAAGGAGAGCCTGGAAAGCCGCGTGGCGGCCTTCGGGCTTCAGGACAAGATCGGCCGGATGATGATCCCGACCGAGGATGTGCTGGAAGTTCGCGGCGGCAAAAAAGTCGTCTCCTCGCGCATGCTGTATCCCGGCTACGTCCTGGTGGAAATGGACATGGACGACTACACCTGGCACGTCGTTCGCAACACGCCGCGGGTCACCGGATTCGTCGGATCGGGCGAGACGCCCACGCCGCTTTCCGTAACGGAAGTAGAAGGCATTCTGCACCGCGTGACCACCTCCGCGGACCGGCCGAAGCCCAAGCTGGTGTTCGAGCGCAACGAGCAGGTGCGCATCATCGAAGGGCCGTTCGCGAATTTCACGGGCGTGGTCGACGACGTGAACGCGGACCGCAACACGCTGAAAGTTTCCGTCACGATCTTCGGCCGCTCGACGCCGGTGGAACTGGATTTCGTGCAAGTCGAAAAGATGGCTTAGTTTTTTCGCTGCGGCCCGCCGAAGGCGGGCCGCGCGCAGGGGAATCAGGGGAACTAGGATGGCCAAGAAAATACAAGCAACCGTAAAATTGCAATTGCCGGCAGGGAAAGCCACGCCGGCTCCGCCCGTCGGCACCGCGCTCGGTCCGCAGGGCGTGAACATCATGGATTTCGTCAAGCAGTTCAACGCCAAGACTGCCAAGGAACCCGATGGCATGATCATTCCGGCGCTGGTCACGATCTACAGCGACCGCTCGTTCACCTTCATCACCAAGACGCCTCCGGCCTCCGAGCTGCTCAAGCGCGCGGCCGGGATCGTCAAGGGCTCGGCCGAACCGAATCGAACCAAGGTCGGCAAGGTGACGCGCAAGCAGGTCGAGGAGATTGCCAAGACCAAATTGCCGGACTTGAACACCACAAGTCTGGACTCGGCTGTGCGCACGGTCATGGGCACGGCGCGCAACATGGGTCTGGAAGTGGAAGGGTAGGAGAAGCCGTGGCTAAGAAACCTGGAAAGAATATCACCAAGGCGCGCGCGACCATCGAAGCGCGTCCTTACAAGTTTGCGGAAGCCGCCGAGGCGATCAAGAAAGCCCACTTCGTCAAGTTTGACGAAACCGTGGAGCTGGTCGCGAACCTCGGCGTCGATCCGAAACAGTCGGACCAGATGGTGCGCGGCACGGTGGTCCTGCCGCATGGCCTGGGAAAATCCAAGCGCGTGCTGGTAATCGCCACGGGCGAAAAAGTTCGCGAGGCGCAGGAAGCCGGCGCGGATTTCGTCGGCGGCGAGGACATGGTCCAGAAGATTCAGGAAGGCTGGACCGACTTCGACGCGGTGATCGCTACGCCGGACATGATGCGCTCCGCCGGACGCCTGGGAAAAGTGCTCGGCCCGCGGGGCATGATGCCCAATCCGAAGACGGGCACGGTGACGTTTGAAGTCGCGCAGGCGGTCAAGGAAATCAAGGCCGGAAAAGTGGAGTTTCGCGTGGACAAGCAGGGAATCATCCACTCGCCGATCGGCAAGGTCAGTTTCGACGCGGCCAAGCTCGCCGAAAACGCGCACGCGCTGATCGGAGCGATCCTGAAGGCCAAGCCGTCGGCGGCCAAGGGAAAATTCGTCAAGAAAGTCACGCTGACGTCCACCATGGGCCCGGGCGTAACGATCGACGAGGCCGAAGTCGAAGCCGCTGTCGCGGCCTAAACGGCGCGGGAATTTCGCGGCGCAGGCATGACCAAACTAGTTTCAGAATTCGGAGCCGGAAATGAAAAAGCGCAGTGAAAAACAAGAAGATCTCGACAAACTGAAAAGTCAACTGGCCACGGTTTCGACCGTGATCCTTTCCACCTTTCAGGGCATCACGGTGGAAAACGACAACAAGCTGCGCCGCGCCGTCGAACAGGCCGGCGGGCATTACCAGGTCGTGAAAAACACGCTCGCCGAGCGCGCCGCTTCCGGCACGCCGATCGAGCCCCTGTTGAAAAATCTGACGGGAACCAATTCCATTGCCTACACGGCGACCGATCCGGTATCGCTCGCCAAGGCGCTCACCAAAATCGCGAAAGACGTTCCGGCCTTCCAGTTTCGCGCCGGGATCGTCGAAGGGCGCGTGCTTTCGATCGCGGAAATTCAGCAGCTTTCCTCGCTGCCCTCGAAGGAAGAACTGATCAGCAAGATCATGTTTCTGGTCAACGCGCCGGCGCAGCGCATCGCCTCCGCGCTGGCCGCGGTCAACCGCAACCTGGCCGTTACGGTCAACGAGGCGGTGAAGGCCAACAAGTTCGGACCGGGTTCCGCGCCAGCTCCGGTCGAGACGGCTCAATAAAGAATCTAATCTGCATCTAATGAGGAGAGGACACAGCAATGGCAAATAAGGTGGAAGCAATCCTGGAAGAAATCAAGGGCCTGACCCTGCTCGAAGCGGCCGACTTGGTCAAGAAAATGGAAGAGACCTTCGGCGTTTCGGCGGCGGCTGCGGCTCCCGTGATGATGGCGGGCGGCGGCGCGGCGGGCGGAGCGGCCCCGGTCGAGGAGAAGACGGAGTTCTCGGTCGTGCTCACGGATGTGGGCGCGAACAAGATCAACGTCATCAAGGCGGTCCGCGAAGTCACCAGCCTGGGCCTCAAGGAAGCCAAGGACCTGGTCGACGGCGCGCCCAAGCCGATCAAGGAAGGCGTGAACAAGGACGAGGCGGCCACGATCAAGAAGAAATTCGAGGATGTCGGCGCCAAAGTCGAAGTGAAGTAACGGCATCGGAGTAACCCAGCAATTCCGGCGCGAGGCGCCCCGACATGGTCGGGTTTGCCGCGCCCTGAGGGGTTTGCTTACGCAAGATCCAAAACGTGATTTGTCAACCTTGACTCGGTCCCGCCGGGACCCGGGGCGGCGGTGTCTGCCATGCCGCCCGTCGGCGTTTCGGCCCAACCCTGCGCAGTTCGTGAGGTCATAGCATGCCGAATGGAAACGGGAATCATCATATGCGAGAGCGCGAGCGCCTGGATTTTTCCAAAATCCGGAGCTCGATTCAAATTCCGAACCTGATCGAGGTTCAGAAGAATTCCTATCAGCGATTTCTGCAGATGGATTTGCTTCCGTCCGAGCGCGAGGACGGCGGCCTGCAATCGGTGTTTACTTCGGTGTTTCCGATTCAGGATTTCCGCGGCCTCTCGCAGCTAGATTTCGTGGACTACTCGATCGGGAACTGGGAATGCAAGTGCGGCAACCTGAAGGGGCTGCACCACCTGCGCGCCACGTGCCGCAATTGCGGCGCCTCGGTGGTCACCGATCCATACAAGACGGGCGATGTGCTGTGCACCAAGTGCGGAACGTTCAATAAGAACACGCCCACCTTTTGCGAAAAGTGCGGCGACCCGGTCGGCATGCAGCTGAAGTACGACGTGAACGAGTGCCAGGAGCGCGGCATGACCTACGCCGCCCCGCTCAAGGTCACCATCCGTCTGACGATTTACGACAAGGATCCCGACACCGGCGCGAAAAATATTCGCGACATCAAGGAACAGGAAGTTTTCTTCGGCGACATTCCGCTGATGACCGACAACGGCACGTTCGTCATCAACGGCACCGAGCGCGTGATCGTCAGCCAGTTGCACCGCTCGCCGGGCGTGTTTTACGAATCGGCCAACAACCGCAGCTATTTCCTCGGGAAAATCATTCCCTACCGCGGCTCGTGGGTCGAGTTCGAGTACGACACCAAAAATATTCTGTACGTGCGCATCGACCGCAAGCGCAAATTCCTCGGCTCGATTTTCCTGCGCGCCCTGGGCATGAAATCGAACGAAGAAATTCTGCGCACGTTCTACCAGGTCGAGCGCGTCACGCTGCGCGACGGCGACCTGCACTGGAACCTTTCCGAAGGGCTGATCGACCGCAAGCTGTCCCACGAAATCAAGAGTTCCAGGAGCGACGAAGTGCTGGTCGGCGCGCACAAGCGCATCACCGAAGCGCTCTACAAGGAACTCGTCAAGGCCAAAGTTCCCGCCGCGCACGTTTCCGTCGCGGATCTCGAGGGCGCCTACTCGGTCGCCGATCTCGTGAACCGGCAGACCGGAGAAGTTCTCCTCGAAGCGAACAAGCCGCTGACCGCCGAAATCTGGACTTCGCTCGCCGAAGCGGGCATCACCAGCGTCGATATCTTTTTCCCCGACCGCGACGACGTGGGCGTGGTCCTTTCCCGCACGCTGGACAAGGACGCGATCAAGTCGCCTCGCGAAGCGCTGATCGAAATCTACAGGAAACTGCGCCCCGGCGATCCGCCGACGCTCGAAACGGCCACGGCCCTGTTCAACGGCATGTTCTTCGACCCGCGCAAGTATGACTTCAGCCGCGTGGGCCGCTTGAAATTCAACATCAAGTTCGGCCTGGAGACGCCCCTCAACACGCGCACTCTCGATGCTGCCGACTTCGTCGCGGCCATCCGCTACCTGATGAAGCTGCGCAAGAATATCGGCACGCTGGACGACATCGATCACCTCGGCAACCGCCGCGTGCGCGCGGTCGGCGAACTCCTTGAGAACCAGTTCCGCATCGGCCTCGTCCGCATGGAGCGCGCCATCAAGGAAAAGATGTCGGTGTATCAGGAAATGTCCACCGCCATGCCGCACGACCTCGTGAACGCCAAGCCGGTCATGGCCGCGATCCGCGAATTCTTCGGCAGTTCGCAGCTTTCGCAGTTCATGGACCAGACGAATCCCTTGAGCGAAATCACGCACAAGCGCCGCCTCTCGGCCCTTGGGCCGGGCGGTCTGTCGCGCGAGCGCGCCGGGTTCGAGGTGCGCGACGTCCATCCCACGCACTACGGCCGCATCTGCCCGATCGAAACGCCGGAAGGTCCGAACATCGGCTTGATCAGCTCGCTGTCCTGCTACGCGCGGATCAATGAATTCGGATTCATCGAGTCGCCCTACCGCAAGGTGAAGGCCGGGCGCGTGATCGACTACGTGATGATCGTCAACTCGGGCGAAAGCGAATTCAAGGCCGGCGAAATCATCGAACGCGATAAAGTCGAAGCGGTCAACGAGGAACTGAAGCGCCGCAAGGTCACGAACGATCCCTACTGCTTCTATCTTTCGGCTTGGGAAGAGGACCGCTACGTCGTCGCGCAGGCCAACGTGCCGCTCGACGAGCGCGGGCGCATCACCACCGAACTCGTCAACTGCCGCCAGGCCGGAAACTTCGTCCTGAAATCGCGCGACGAAGTCGATTACATCGACGTTTCGCCGAAACAGCTCGTATCGGTTGCGGCGAGCCTCATTCCGTTCCTCGAAAACGACGACGCCAACCGCGCCCTCATGGGTTCGAACATGCAGCGCCAGGCCGTGCCGCTGATTCGCGGAGAAGCTCCTCTCGTCGGCACCGGCATGGAACGCGTCACCGCGCGCGATTCGGGAGCGGTGGTCATCTGCCGCCGCGACGGAATCGTCGACCAGGTCGATTCCGAACGCATCATCGTGCGCGTCGAATCCGACCACTCGGGCGTGCTCTCGCGCGAAGTGGGCGCGGACATCTACCAGCTCATCAAATTCAAGCGTTCGAACCAGAATACCTGCATCAACCAGAAGCCGCTCGTCCGCGTGGGCGACCGCGTCCGCCAGGGCCAAGTGCTGGCCGACGGGCCGTGCACCGATCGCGGCGAACTGGCGCTCGGGCGCAACGTGCTGGTCGCGTTCGTGCCGTGGCGCGGGTACAACTTCGAGGACGCCATCCTGGTCAGCGAAAAGCTGGTCAAGGACGACTACTACACCTCCATCCACATCGAGGAATACGAAATCGAGGCGCGGGACACGAAACTCGGCCCCGAGGAAATCACGCGCGATATTCCCAACATCAGCGAAATGTTTCTTCGCAACCTCGATGAAAGCGGCGTGATCCGCATTGGCGCGACCGTGCGGCCGGGAGACATCCTGGTCGGCAAGGTCACTCCCAAGGGCGAAACCACTCTGACGCCGGAAGAAAAACTGCTGCGCGCGATCTTCGGCGAAAAGGCCGGCGACGTGCGCGACGCTTCCCTCTACTGCCCGCCGGGCATCGAGGGCACCGTCGTGGACGTGAAAATCTTCTGCCGCAAGGGCGCGGAAAAAGACGAACGCCACAAGGCCATCGAAGCCGCGCAGGTCTTCAAGCTCGAAAAGAACTTGTCGGACGAAATCCGCATCCTCACCGACGAGCGCCTGAAGCGTCTTTCCGTGCTTCTCGAAGGCAAGGCGCTGACCGCCGACCTGCACGACGAAAAGACCAACAAGCGCTTGATCACCAAGGGCACCGAACTCACGCGCGACATCATCGAAAAGATCGCCACGCGGAACCTCAAGCGGTTGCGCCTTGCCGATAAGGACCCTCTGCTCATCGAGAAAATCGACGAGATCGAGGAGATGACCTCGCGCCAGATCGACGTGCTCCGCAAAATTACCGAAGAGCGCAAGGAAAAGCTGCGCAAGGGCGACGAACTTCCTCCGGGCGTCATCAAGCTCGTGAAGTGCTACATCGCCATGAAGCGCAAGCTCTCGGTCGGCGACAAAATGGCCGGCCGCCACGGCAACAAGGGCGTCATCGCGCGCATCGTTCCGGAAGAAGACATGCCCTATCTGCCGGACGGCACGCCCGTGGAAATCGTTCTGAATCCGCTCGGCGTTCCGTCGCGTATGAACGTCGGACAGATTCTCGAAACGCACCTCGGATGGGCCTCCAAAGAACTGGGCCGCAGCGTCGCGCGCCTGCTCGATCAGAATAAAAAATCCGACGCGTTGCGCCGCTGGTTCCGCGAAGTGTTTTCCGATACGGCGATCTGGAAGACGCTCACGGATCTCGACGACGACACTTTGCTCGAATATGCCGACAGCTTCCGCGAAGGCATCCCGATGGCCACGCCCGTGTTTGACGGCGCGCGCGAAGCGGAAATCCGCCACCTGCTCGAAGTCGCGGGCCTGCCGAACGCCGGAAAAATCACGCTGTGGGACGGCATGACGGGCGAGGAATTCGGCCAGGCCGTCACCGTCGGCTACATCTACATGCTCAAACTTTCGCACCTCGTCGACGACAAAATCCACGCGCGGTCCATCGGGCCGTACTCGCTCATCACGCAACAGCCGCTCGGCGGCAAGGCGCAGTTCGGCGGACAGCGCTTCGGCGAAATGGAAGTCTGGGCGCTCGAAGCCTACGGCGCGGCGCACATCTTGCAGGAATTGCTGACCGCGAAGTCGGACGACGTTTACGGCCGCGCGAAAATTTACGAGGCCATCGTCAAGGGCGAGCCGGGCATCGAGCCGGGCGTGCCCGAATCGTTCAACGTCCTGGTCCGCGAGCTGCAATCGCTCTGCCTGGACGTCGAATTGATGAAGCGCCAAAAAGCCGCGGAAAAACCGGCGGCCGATTAGGCCGAGGTTTTGTAGCGCCCACCTTTAGGTGGGCACAGGGCGTGGCCGACCGGATGCCCGCCTGAAGGCGGGCGCTACACAAACCGGCCTCAAGTGCCGCGCGGCGATCTCCGGAAGTCCCGTAGGGACGGGATAACGTAGCCCACCGCGGAAGTGGTGGGAAAGCGGCCCGGAAAAACCCGAAAGCCCCGTAGGGGCGGCACATTTAGAAGTAGCGGCCAGGCAGCGAAGTTCACGAGTTTCTTTTTCTCCCGGCACGCCGGGATGGCTCCGATGAAATCCACCGGAGCAGGAGGGACATACCTTGTATCGAAGCAGCCCTTATGATCGTGCCAGCTTAATTGCGGATTTCGATTCCATCCGGATCAGCCTCGCGAGTCCGGAAAAAATCAGGTCCTGGTCGCACGGCGAAGTCACCAAGCCCGAGACCATCAACTACCGTACCTTCAAGCCCGAGCGCGACGGCTTGTTCTGCGCGAAAATTTTTGGTCCCGTCACGGACTGGGAGTGCCTCTGCGGCAAGTACAAGCGCATGAAGCACCGCGGCGTGATCTGCGACAAGTGCGGCGTGGAAGTCACCCTTAGCAAAGTCCGCCGCGAGCGCCTCGGACACATCGAGCTCGCTTCGCCCTGCTCGCACGTCTGGTTCTTCAAGGGCCTGCCGTCCCGCATCGGCTACCTGCTGGACATCTCGATGCGCGATCTCGAGCGCATCCTGTATTTCGAGGGCTACGTGGTCATCGATCCCCTCGAAGTTCCCGGCATCAAGGAACGCGAGATGCTCCCCGAGGAAAAATACCGCGAGCTGCAAAAGGATTTTCCCGGGCAATTCCGCGCGCAAATGGGCGCCGAAGCCATCAAGGAACTTCTGAAGCGCGTGGACATTGAGAAGCTCTCCGAAGAATTGCGCGAGAAGATGAAAGTCGACCCGAGCCTTCAGAAGCGCATCAAGTACGCCAAGCGCCTGAAGGTGGTCGAATCGTTCCGCAAGAGCGGCAACCGTCCCGAATGGATGATTCTCGACGTCCTGCCTGTTCTTCCGCCGGAGTTGCGTCCACTCGTGCCCCTCGACGGCGGCCGTTTCGCCACGTCCGATTTGAACGATCTTTATCGCCGCGTCATCAACCGCAACAACCGCCTGAAAAAGCTGATGGAGCTGCACGCGCCGGACGTCATCGTCCGCAACGAAAAGCGCATGCTACAGGAAGCCGTGGACGCGCTGTTCGACAACGGACGCCGCGGCCGTGTTTTGCGCGGCACCAACAATCGCCCGCTCAAATCGCTTTCCGACACGCTCAAGGGCAAGCAAGGCCGCTTCCGCCAGAACCTGCTCGGCAAGCGCGTCGATTATTCGGGACGCTCGGTGATCGTCGTCGGCCCGGAACTCAAGCTGCACCAGTGCGGCCTGCCCAAGAAAATGGCGCTCGAGCTGTTCAAGCCGTTTATCTACCATCGCCTGGAAGCGCAGGGCCACTGCACCACCATCAAGCAAGCCAAGGAAATGGTCGAGCAGCAGGAGTCCGTGGTTTGGGACATTCTCGAAGACGTAATTCGCGAGCATCCGGTGCTGCTGAACCGCGCTCCGACGCTGCACCGTCTCGGCATTCAGGCGTTTGAACCGGTGCTCGTCGAAGGCAAGGCCATCCGCATCCATCCGCTCGTCTGCACCGCGTTCAACGCGGACTTTGACGGCGACCAGATGGCCGTGCACATTCCGCTTTCGCCCGAAGCGCAAGTGGAAGCCTCCGTCTTGATGCTCTCGGCGAACAACATTCTCTCGCCGGCCAACGGCTTGCCGCTCGCCGTTCCGACGCAGGACATGGTTCTCGGCATTTACTATCTGACCAAGGCCAAGCCCGGCGCCAAGGGCGAAGGCCGCGCTTTCGGCCACACCGAGGAAGTCGTGCTGGCGCTCGAGTCCGGCGAAGTCGAACTGCTCACGCCGATTCGTCTGCGCTACGAAGGCGAAATGATCGACCTCGCCGCCGCCTACGACGATCAGGACGTGCCTCACGCGGAGTCCGTCACGCTGAAACGGCAGTTCATCAATACTACCGTCGGGCGCGTGATTTTCAACGATCACCTGCCCAAGGAAATGCCGTTCATCAACGGGCTCATCAAGAAAAAGGGCGTGCAGCAGCTCTGCTATTACTGCTACCTGCGCTTCGGATTGAAGCGCACCGTGCAGATGCTTGACGAGCTCAAGGAACTGGGCTTCCAGTACGCCACCAAGTCCGGCATCTCGATCGGCATCGACGACATGGTCATCCCGGGCGACAAGTTTTCGCTCGTCGAGAACACGGAGAAGGAAGTCGTCAAGGTGCAGCAGCAATACCTGGACGGCGCCATCACCAACGGCGAACGCTACAACAAAGTCGTGGCCATCTGGAGCGACATCACCGAAAAAGTCGCCGAGCAGATGTTCAAGGCGATGGAGAACCAGGACAAGGAAGGCATCATCAACCCGATTTACGTCATGGCCGATTCCGGCGCCCGCGGATCGAAGCAGCAAATCCGCCAGCTCTCCGGCATGCGCGGCTTGATGGCCAAGCCCTCGGGCGAAGTCATCGAAACGCCCATCACCTCCAACTTCCGCGAAGGCCTTACCGTGCTGCAGTACTTCATCTCGACGCACGGCGCGCGCAAGGGCCTCGCCGACACGGCGCTGAAGACGGCCGATTCCGGCTACCTCACGCGGCGTCTCGTCGATGTGGCGCAGGACGTAATCATCAGCGAAATCGATTGCGGCACCGCCGACGGAATCTTCGTCGAGCCGATCACCGAGGCGGGCGTCGAAGTCGAGCCGCTGCGCGACCGCATCGTGGGCCGCGTCTCTCTCGACAAGATCAAGGATTACGAAGGCAACATTATCGTCGACGTTAACCAGGAGATCAGCGAGGAGCTGGCGAACGCCGTTCAGGCCGCCGGCATCGAGCGCGTCAACATCCGCTCCGTGCTGACGTGCGAATCGCGGCGCGGCGCCTGCGCCCGCTGCTACGGACGCAACCTGGCCACGGGCCGGTTCGTCGAACTCGGCGAAGCGGTCGGCGTGATCGCCGCGCAATCCATCGGCGAGCCGGGCACGCAGCTCACCATGCGCACGTTCCACATCGGCGGAACGGCGACGCGCATCACCGAGCAATCGAAACTCGAGTCCCGCAACAGCGGCTTCGTCCGCTTCATCGACATGAACGTCGTGCGCGGTCGCGGCGAGCACCTGATCGCCATGAACCGCAACGGCTTAATCGCCATCGTCGACGAAAAGGGCCGCGAAAAGGAGCGCTACCACGTGGTCTACGGCGCGCGCCTGCGCGTCGAGGAAAATCAGCCCGTCAAGCTCGGCGAGCTTCTGGCCGAATGGGATCCGTACACGTTCTCGATCCTCACCGAAGCCGGAGGCACGATTCAGTTCAAGGACCTTCAGCCTGGCATCACCATCGAGGAGCAAGTCGACGAAGTCACCGGCCTCTCGCAGCTCGTCGTCACGCTGCCACCGGGCGATGAGAAACACGCGCCGACGATTCAGGTTCGCGACTCCGCCGGCCGCACCCGCAAAAAATATCTCATGCCTTCCCGCGCGCACTTGATGGTGCAGGATGGCGACGAGGTGCAACCCGGAGACGTGCTGGCGAAAATTCCTCGTGAGACCACCAAGACCAAGGACATCACCGGAGGTTTGCCGCGCGTCGTCGAACTCTTCGAGACCCGCAAGCCGCGCGACCCCGCCGTCATCAGCGAAATCGACGGCGTCGTGAAATACGGCGAAATCAGCAAGGGTCTCCGGAAGATTTACGTCGAAAGCGAAGACGGCCGGACGCAGAAGGAATACTCGATCATCCGCGGCGTGCACATCAACGTGCAGGAAGGCGAACACGTCAAGGCGGGCGAACCGCTGATCGACGGCCCGCTAAACCCGCACGATTTGCTGGCCGTGCTCGGCGAAAAATACACGCAGGCGTATCTCGTGAACGCCATCCAGGAGGTCTACCGCCTCCAGGGCGTCAACATCAACGACAAGCACATCGAGACGATCGTCCGCCAGATGATGCGCTGGGTGAAAGTGGAAGACGTCGGCGACACCGCTTTCCTCCTCGACGAGCAGGTGGACAAGTTCCGCTTCCGCGAGGAAAACGACCGCATCATCAGCGAGGGTGGACGCCCCGCCACGGGGCGCCCGCTGCTCCTCGGCATCACCAAGGCGTCGCTCTCGACGGATTCGTTCATCTCCGCCGCCAGCTTCCAGGAGACCACGCGCGTCCTCACCGAAGCCGCCGTCGCCGGCAAAGTGGACTACCTGCGCGGCCTCAAGGAAAACGTAATCATGGGCCGCCTGATCCCGGCCGGCACCGGCCTCGAGCGCTACCGCAACATCCAACTGCTCACCGAAATGCCGCCTCCGCCACCGCCCGAGGAGATCATGCCTCCCGCCGAGCTCTCCGCGGAAGAAGCCGCCGCGCTCGACTTCCTGCGCAAGGATGCCGATGCGCTCGCGGAGGGCGGGTCGGACTAACGGGAAGTTCGCAATCGGAAGAATACCTGGGCGGCCTGATGGACTGGGCCGCCCAATTTCATTTAGGATCAAGACTGCCTTCAATGCTACGGGCTAGGCGTCAAAGCAGCCAGTGGTGTCCGCAAGACAGCAATTATGCGTACTCATCCCAGCACCAAACAAATCGTCAAACGTATAGCCAAACTTGAAAGACATCTGAACAAGTTGAGGATCGTCCCGGCCACTCGTCGGCTGCGGAGTGCGGTCATCCTGCCACTCCTGTCAAAGGGGCTGACCGTGGGCCGAGCTATCTGCGTACTGATTGATGCTGGATTTCCCGCTGAAGCACTAGCGATGTCCCGAACATTATTAGAGCTTGTGTTTTCCGTCCGCTATATCACGAACAAATATACGGAAGAACGCGCAACAAAATACGTGAAGTATCAAGCGAGAGTCAATTTTGAATGGATGAATATTGCCCAGAAGCATTTTCCGCATAAGGCTGCCAAGCTTCCCAAGCTTGACCCATTCACGCTTGAAATAGCCCGCGAGTTTGACACGAAGTCCAACTGGACCGGTGAGCGTGGACAAACGAAGTTAATGGCTACCGAGGAAGATGCCATTGAGCTAGATGACCATGGCAGAGGCCACAAAAACGAATTTGACTACGATGGTCTTTATTTTTGGACTAGCCAGTATGTTCACGCGACGATAGCTGGCGTCGGCGGTCACACCTGCAAGCGGGGTGAAGTCTTCAGAGTGCGCATCAGGAAATTGGAAGAAAGGGAATGCGGACCAGACGCGTTATTCATAACTGTTGTTGCTCTCTGCAAGATATTTATTCATGCCTTCCGCTCCATGAATGAAACACAGCCCGAAGCGATTCAGGAATTGTACAAGATGATTCGGAAGTTCTACTTGGGAAAACGGGTGTCCACGCCGTAGCGGTGAAGCGGTTTCGAAAGTGGGCGGGCGGCCCAGCCTTAACGGGCGAAAACGGTGCCCCGTCCTTGACGCCCGCCGCGGCGAGGCGGGGCTTTTGGTGCGGTTGACCATGCGCAAATTATGAAATGCAATTTGCGAGGAAGAACCGAAAGTCAAGAACCCCACCTGTCACGCGGCGTGACAGATGGGGCACCCGAACTTCAAAGTCAAAGGCCGGGCCACCCGGCCGACGATGCGACAAAGTGCGTCGAAGCAAGAAGGGGTGGATAGGTTTTCTAGGAGTCAAAAGATGCCAATCCAGAAATGTCCCCTATGCCTCGAAACCAAAAACGTGGTTTCGAGCCATTTGATGCCCGCGCGAATGTACGAATACTGTCGGCCTCCGGGTGGGCACTCTATCTCGATATCGACAGATCTAGTTGTCGAAAGCGATCGTCAGCTCCAGGAATATCTTCTGTGTTCGGGTTGTGAAGATTCCCTAAACAAGGGTGGAGAGATGTGGCTCTTACCACTACTTTCGCAATATAAGGGGCCCTTTCCTTTCTACGATCTTCTCGCAAAGTTTCCACCTGATGTAGTGGATGGCAATGCTGTCGCATACGCCGCGGCTAAAAATCCTGAGATTCACTGTGACAAACTAATTCACTTTTCGATGGGAGTATTTTGGAAGGCAGCAGTCCACTCGTGGAGTGGCACGAGAACTGAAACCATGATCGATTTGGGAACCTACTCTGAACCAATTAGAAGATTCCTGCGCGGTGAAACAGCATTTCCCGATCATGCAGCGTTGACTATCGGTGTTCTCCCTCCACCAGCTCAACTAATCTCATTTCATAATCCCTACCGGGGTTCCAGCAGCAAGTGGCATAACTTTCTTTTCTATGTGTCGGGTATTGAGTTTTCTCTTTCGGTAGGAAAGGCGGTCGATCGTAGCATCCGCCAGGACTGTTTTGCCTGTCACCCCGCGCATCCGATCATAGTCGTGGATTTTTCGCCAGACATTACGGGTATGCTTCGAAAAGTGTGGGCAAAAGCTCATGTAGCTAAGAACGTCGAAAAGTATTTGAAAAAGCCGTAAATCATAGGGCGGGTGGCCAATGCTTCCCCGCGTTTTCAGTTCAGATTTTTCGGGTGGCCGACTCTTCCCGCCTTTGGAAGGGTCAGGGTTTGATTTCCTTTCCTGAAGAATCAAGTCCCCCGCTCCATGAAAACCATGAATTCTCGTCAAACTACAAGCCCAACTTCCGAGTAAAGGCCCGACCGCCTATCGATTTTATCGAGCGTCAGCGAACGTTCCGCCGATGCAAGTGAAGCGGCCCGCCTTTCTAAGAGTGCTATAATTGTGAAAGAGGAGTGACCCAGTGCAAGCCGCGAAGGATCTATCCAAATTACTGTCCGGCGTCCCGAAGGGCGCGTGGGTGGCGTTATCAGGCGACGAAGAGCGGGTGCTTGCTTTCGCTGCCGATCTGGCGGAAGTTGTGAAGAAGGCAAATGAGCTTGGCGAATCGGACCCTGTGATCGTTCGTGTGCCGGAAAATCCTTCCAGTTTGGTCGTGTAGGCGAGCTTGGCCGTTTATTCCGTCCAGTACGCGGAAGTAACCTTGCCTCCGAGCCCGGCATTTCCAAAGGGCAGATCGGCGTTCCGGCCGATCATGAGGATGGCTCTCGTCGCGGGATCGCGGCGGCTGTCGTGTTATGCAGTCGTGGACTCCGGCTCGGACCATTGCGTGTTCCCGCGCCAATTCCTGCGCATGTTGGATTTAAATCCGCTCGCCTCACCGATGGAAACAATATCCGGGGTCGCCAGCGCTGGAGTGCCGACGCACTATTTCCATGTCGAGATCGACCTGCAAGGCATGGTTCGGTTTCCTGTCTACGCCGGTTTCACAACTGGCCTTGACGACCTTGGTCTTGGGCTCTTGGGACAAAATGGCTTCTTCGACAGGTTCCACGTGCATTTCAAATTGCCGCAACGAATCTACGAAATTGAAACCATTTGATTCGCCTCGAAAAACCAGGGCGGGTGGCCAATCCATGCGCGTGCTTGCAACGCAAACGGGTACCCCATCTTCGCAGTTTTTTTCGAGGCTTAGGGCTTTCGATTTCCTAGGCGGTGACCCAATTTTGCGATCGTGAAAGCGCGCTCCACTGGCCAATCGATTTCTACGCGCACGCCGGCAACTTTCCGGAAGGCTACAGAGTCTGTGTGAAAACCCGGTCCTGGATCATGTAGCGCCCGCCTTCAGGCGGGCATCTGCGTGATTCCAAAGTGCCCGCCTGAAGGCGGGCGCTACAAATACGGGGCAATTTTGAGTTTTCACTCAGACTCTACAGTCTGCACCAATGGGATCAGCCGCCTCCCGCCGAGGATTTTAGTTTTCTTGCTTGCTCCAGAATCTGCAGGATTCCGGCGGGGAGCACGCGGAGAATTTGTTCCTGGAAAGATTCTTTGGCGCGAAGAGCAGAAAGTTTTTCGGCTACGCATACGTTAAACCATTGGTTCAGGGATACGCGTTCGGATTTTGCCACCTTGCGCGCCTCCGCAATCAACGAAGGCTGCAGGCGCAAAGAATAGCAGGGTAATCTGTTGGCTCTGCTCCCGCCGCCGGCTTTTCCGTAAGGACTCATGGAGACTTATTAAGGCCTGGGGCTTGGAACGTCAAGAACTGTTTGATGTCTCGTTTGAAAACTATTCGAACGATACCGTTTCGGCGAAAAAAATGCCTTGTTCTGTCATTCTGAGCGAAGCGAAGAATCTCTCTTCGATTTGAGCATAAGAAAAAACAAGGAGAGATTCTTCGCTTCGCTCAGAATGACAGCGTTTTGAGTTTTCAGCAGCATCAGAAAGGTGCCGGGTGTGACGGGTTTTTCCAGCATTTGAAAGGCGTCGCGGGTGGCCGACTCTTCCCGTATTTGGAAGTGTCGGGGTTTTGACTTCCTTCCCGGAAAACTTAGACCCTCCGACGCCTCGAGTATTACCAGGAGCCATCTCACAAATAAACAGCGACCTAAACTCGGCAGACCGTCAGGGGCTAGAGCCCGCTTTTCCTCGGTGTTTTAATGTCGCGGCTGAAGCCGCGACCCACAAAGCCTATAGATGAGATGGCTTCTAGCGATCGGGCTCCCGCAACTTCGAGCACGACTCAAACGCTCGACCACCCACTGCGATGTGGGAATTCTATTTTCCGCCCGGTTTTAGCACTCGAATCTTGCGTTCTGTGGCGACAACAAAACAACCGGCCCACTGGCCGACGTTTTCTTTCTGAAACAATTCCCCGACTCGCTCAATCAAGTCTCTCCGGCTTGGAGAGCGAAGACGCACGAGCAGGATGCCGTGGTGCGAACCGGGAGCGAACTGCCGCAAGTCCGAGAAGTCCAAGTCTTGGGTAATCAGGAATCTCGACTCTTTCTGCGCCCGATCCCAAATTTCCATATCCGAATGGCCAAGAAGAGACTCATCACGCAATGTATGAACGTCGTGTCCAAGGTCTTTGAGGAGGGTTGAAAGGCGATAAGGAAGATTCTCGTCCAGCTTGATCTTCATCGAATGTGCGGAACTGCTGGAACTGGCAAGTCCTCTTCGGCGGAAGCGGCGGCAAACGCAATGGCAGCTTGAACGTCTTCAGCTTTCAGGGTAGGGAAATCGGAAAGGATATCTTCCGTGGAATCTCCACCGGCCAGGCTGGCGAGCACTGTGCGCAGGGTGACGCGCGTACCTTTAAAGACTGGTTCGCCGCCGCAGATGCCCTTGTCGCGGACGATGCGCTCTTCGTAGTTTCTCAGATTATCAGTCGCGCCGTTCATGGTCCTAGCCTCAACTTTGTTTGTTCCATCTTATCACCATTGAACCACGTTTGCGCCGATGCTGGTGATCGCGCGTTGGGTGGCCCGGCCTTTGGTGAGATGCTTTAGAGGGTGCCCCATCTGCCGTCCGCCTCGGCGGACGCGACAGGTGGGCATTTTCAATTTCGTATTACCTGCGCCTGGACCTAGCGCGACGATCTGGGAAGCCTGAGGGTCTTAGGGACGCGCCGAAATACGTTGCCCCGGGCGACGCCGCTGGAGTCGCCTTCCTCAATGGCCGCTCGTAGCGCGGCAAGCTTCGCTTCATACTGCTGTTCTTCGCGTTCCAAAGTTCGCAATCCGGCGCGTACAACTTCACTGGCGTTTTCATAACGCCCTGTTTTCACCTTCTTTGCCACGAAGCGGTCCAGCTCGTCGGTTAAATTAACGTTTCGAGTCGGCATGGGGCGGCCTTTCCATAACGGGGATCCGGACTCCGGTATTTCACGATTGGCAAAGTTTGCCAACGCCAAATAAGCCGAAAGGTATAGATAGGAGGGGCTGAAATAAAAAAGGGAAGAAGAGTCGCCCGTTTTGATTTTTGGCGCCGATGATATAGGCTGTGCGCCTTGTTCCTCTGAAATCGGCGGTCATCGATTGCGCCGGACGGGGGCGGACTTCCATCTATGTTTCACGCGGGAACCCAACTCAAGAAGGCGCTTATCTTCGTTCACCGATGGATGGGTGTGAGTCTCTGCCTGCTTTTTCTGTCCTGGTTTGTATCGGGAATTGTCCTGATGTATTGGGACTATCCCGTCGTGTCGGAGGCGGACCGATTGAGCCGGGCACCGGTGCTCGATGCGGCCGCGATTCGGCTTTCCCCGCAGGAAGCCTACGCGCGATTGCAAACGGATCTCCAGCCTGACCAGGTAAAACTTGGCATGTTTGACGATCGTCCCGCGTACAGGTTCCGTTTTGGCGATTCGGAGTCCATCGTCTCCGCGGTGGACGGTAAGACGCCGACAGAATTTCCGCCTGAGATGATCCTGCGGATCGCTTCATCGTGGACGGGACAGCCTCCGGCAAACGCCAAGGTGGAAGAGAACACGGAAGAGGATCAGTGGACGGTGTCCGAAAAATTCGAAGACCTCCGGCCGATGCGCAAGTACAGTTGGCCGAACGGCGAGCAAGTGTACGTCTCCACTGTCACTGGTGACGTTGAGCAATACACGACTCGGGCGTCTCGCATGGGCGCGTACTTTGGCGCCATTCCGCACTGGCTCTACTTCACCCCATTGCGAAAGCGTGCGAGCGTGTGGGCCCGGATCGTGATCTGGGCCTCTGGACTGGGAACGGTTGCGGCGCTCTTCGGAATTACGATTGGAATTTCGGTGTACTCCCCGTCAAAGCAATTCCGACACAAAGGAGCGCCGTCGAGCCTGCCGTACACTGGCCAGAAGCGTTGGCATTCGATTCTTGGCCTGATTTTCGGGCTGCTTGCCTGCAGTTGGGCCTTCAGCGGGATGCTGTCCATGGATCCATTCCCCAGATGGCAAGGGGAGACTTGGGATAGCACTGGCGCGCGTCTCGCGGAGGCGCTGCGCGGCGGCTCATTGCACTTTGCGGATTTCACCGAAGATCCGCGAGAAGCCCTGGACCGGCTTGGCTCCGATTTTCCTGTGAAGGAATTGGAACTTGTTTCGTTCGCCGGAGAGCCGGTCTACTTGGGCATCGGCGAACGAAATGAGAGCCGCATCATTCCCGTCCGCGGCCAAGTGGCGGCAGAATTCGACCAGAACAAGATCGTCGATTTGATTGGAAAAGCGGCTCGGCCCTTTGCACTTACGGAAGTAAGGCTGGTCACCCAATACGAATCCTATTATCTGGATCGGCATCACCGGAATCCCCTTCCGGTTATTTTTGTGCGATTGAGCGACGATGAAAATTCAACCTACTACATCGATCCGAAAACCGCTCGGATCGTTCAAAGCTATAATTCCCACGCGCGTTGGAACCGTTGGCTCTATCACGGGCTGCATTCGATGGATTTTCCCTGGCTCTACAACCATCGTCCCATCTGGGACATCATCGTCCTGATCTTATTGACCGGCGGCGCTGCCCTCTGCGTTACTTCGTTGCTGCTCGCGTGGAGGGTGTTGCGCCGGACGTTTGGACAAGACTTTCCGGGCCTCTCGTAGCGTTGCGCTGAACAGCGACACTTTTCGTTTGGCAAACGCCGCTTACGAAGACTCAATTTATTGAAAAATTCCCGTCATCAACACAAACAAACCATTCTCAGCTTCTCAAGCCCGTTGCACCAGGGCCATCATATCGGGCGTGTAACGCTCTCCGACGATTTGAAACTGCGCGACGCGCTCGGCAATTTTCTTGCGGTCGCTCTCGGTCAGGTTTACGCGGAGCGCTCCCATGTTGTCCTCCAAATAACGAAGTCGCTTTGTCCCGGGGATAGGCACTACATCGTTGCCCTGGGCGAGCACCCAGGCCAGAGCCAGTTGTGCGGGCGTCGCGCCTTTTTCCTTGGCCAACTCCTTGACCGCCGCAGCCAGCTTGAGATTTTCTTGCAGGGCCTTCTCTCCGAAACGGGGATTCGTCCGCCGCCAATCGGTCGGGTCGAGATCTTCGAGCTTTTGGATCGCGCCTGTCAGGAATCCGCGCCCAAGCGGACTATACGGTATGAAAGTGATGCCAAGCTCGCGGCAAGTCGCAAGCACGCCGTTGGCCTCCACTTCGCGCGACCAAAGCGAATACTCACTTTGTAGCGCGTCGATCCTGTGGACTTTCGCGGCGCGCCGCACGGTTTCCGGACCGGCTTCCGACAGTCCGAGCATCCGGACCTTTCCAGCCGAGACAAGTCTGGCCATGGCGCCAACTGTTTCCTCGATCGGAACGTTGGGATCGACGCGATGCTGGTAATAGAGGTCGATCGTTTCGATGCCCAGCCGCTTGAGGCTTCCCTCGCATGCACGCTGAACGTTCTCGGGAGAGCTATCGACGCTTCTGTTTCCTCCGGGACCGATGCGGAAACCAAACTTGGTCGCGACGACGACGCGGTCGCGAGGAATCTCGCGCAAGAAACGTCCAAGCAACTCCTCGTTCTTGTATGGACCGTAGATTTCGGCCGTATCCAGGAAGTTGCCCCCCAGATCCAAATACCGGCGAAGAACCCGAAGTGATTCCTCGTCATCCGTCGGTCCATAGGCAAAGGACATTCCCATACATCCAAGTCCAAGCGCGGAAACCTGCGGTCCATTCTTTCCCAATTGTCGGTGTTCCATGTTTCCTCCGTTTCGGCCTCACCTCTAAGATGTTCCGAGTTTGATCAACGGTACGCCCCTTAGGCGAAAAAGGCGATCGCTCTGGCCGATACCTAGCCGCCGGATGATTGAGCGAACGGATTACGAATCGTGAGCTGTCCGTTTATCGTTTGGCCATCCTGAAGATCCTCGGAATAGAGGATCGCGCATCCAGCTTCGAGCGCGGCGGCAACCACCAGGGCGTCATAGATCCCATACCCATGCTGCACCGCAATCTTGAGCGCCGCCTCGTGCATTTCCATTGTGATGGGGAGCGGGGAAGGACACAGAACGCGAAAAGCATCGAGCGCTCCCTTCACGTCGCGCCAGGACATCAAAATCTTTCGCCGGGCGACAGAGACAAATTCATTCAGGATTTGCACGCTGATCGTTCCTCCTGACATGAGAAGTTGCTCGGCTCGCGCGTTCCGTGGATCGTCCAGCGCAACGGCATAGAGCAGCACATTCGTGTCGAAGAACGCTTCAACGCGCATTGGCCTCTTCCCGGTCGAAAACAAATCCAGGAGGCAAAGGGCGCCGGAGCTTGCGCAGGCGGGCGAGAGCGCGCTGTTTGCGCGGGTCGCGGCGCACCTCAAAGATCCGCTCGCCCG
Organism: uncultured Acidobacteriota bacterium; assembly: GCA_963768275.1. GTDB lineage: Bacteria > Acidobacteriota > Terriglobia > Acidiferrales > UBA7541 > Palsa-360. Next base: position 415,087 of record CAVYHH010000019.1, on the reverse strand, counting down.
CGATCCGAATCTCGATCTGGTCGCCCTCCTTGAGTTCTAGCGCGTCGACTACAGCCGAGGGGAGCCGCACGGCGAGGCTATTTCCCCATTTCGATACTTGCATTGGCGCTCCTTGATATTCACTATGATTGTATATCCAAAGGCGCATCTTCGCAACGGACTCCGCATCGCAGCCGTGCGAAGCGCAGCCGGAGCAATTTTTAATATGGCAACTGCGCTAAATACGTGTTAACTAGAGTCCGTCAAGCGAATTGCGAACTCGAAAATGCGAAATGGCTGAGGGGGGAGGAACAATGAATCCTTGGGCGTCATTTCTTGGGAACCGCGCAGCAAGCCATCATCAATATTCAAATGGCCGCTACCCTTCGCGAAGAGAAATACTTGGCATGCTCTCCGCTGTCGGCGCAGGAATGGCGCTGGCTCCCTGCTCCTTCGGACAGAACCTGAGCGCCGGGCCGCGCATCATTGACACGCATCATCATTTCTATCCGCCAAAGTACACCACTGAACTCATAAAAAGATTTACCGAGTCGGAAGGTCAAAGAGCGCTGCGCACGAATTGGAATCCCAAATATTCTCTCGACCAGATGGACCAGTGCGGCGTGGCGACGGCCATCGGTTCGCTCACGAGCCCGGGGGTGTGGCTCGGAAATAATGAAGAGGGCCGCGCGTGGGCTCGCCAGTCGAATGAGTACGGCGCCCAGATGATCAAGGACTATCCCGGCCGTTTTGGAATGTGGGCCGCAATTCCCCTGCCCGACATCGATGGGAGCCTTCGAGAGATCGAGTACGCGCTGGACACGTTGAAACTCGACGGTATCGGCCTCTTGACCAGCTACGAAAATGGAAAGTTGCTCGGCGATCCGAAATATGAGCCGGTGATGGAGGAACTCAATCGGCGCAAGGCAGTCATTTTCGTGCACCCCACCGCAACGTGCTGCTCGGATCCCATCCCGCCGCTGAACGAATCCGTGATCGAATTTCCCACGGACACGACGCGGACAATAACGAGCCTTATTTATAGAGGCACATTCGCGCGCTGCCCGAATATTCGTTTCATCTTTTCCCACGGCGGCGGCACCTTGCCGTTCATTCTCACGCGAATTTCCGGCCCCGCGAAAAGAATGACGCCGGAACAGCGCGCCGCGATTATCCCGAATGGATTTGAAGGCGAATTGCAGCGCCAGTACTATGACGTGGCCAGTGTCGCCACCAATCCGCCCGGCATGGCGGCGGTATTGAAACTTTTTTCCACGAGCCACCTCCTGTTCGGATCGGATCTTCCTTATTGGACGGTTGCGTCCATCGTGGATGGTCTGAACAGCATGGACCTTCCATCTCAAGATCTCCGCGCCATACAGCGCGAAAACGCTCTGACGCTCCTGCCGCGTTTGAAAATGTCCGGAGCGTAATCGCTGCGCCCCGATTCTGAAACGCGTTCTGCAAGGGTGTCTTGCGCCGATTCCATGTGTTGCCGTCGTGTAGCGCCACCGCCGGCTTCACTACCAGCGGTGTTAACAACTTCGCCATCCAGCCGCAGTCTTGCGTTGCTCCTGACCTTTATTCCCCGCCATAATTTTCAGGCAAGGCGAGCCTCCCGGTTCTCCCGCTCATCTGGAGGCGCCTTCCAACACAACTTGCTGATGAACAAAGACTCCACGCCCCGCGCGGATGCCCCCGCCGAATCGCCGTCGGCGCCGCTGGAACGCGACCACCTGAGCCGCCGCGAACGCGGCGTCTGGCGCGCAGCCCTCCTGCTCCTCGGCGCTCTGGCGTTGGCTTTCGCGGCAATTTCCTGGCAGCCCGTCCAATCGCATACCGCACTATCTCGTGGCGCTGCCCGTGGGTCTGGTGGTCCTGGTGTTCCTGTTCGTGGCCTATGCATGGAGTAAGACCAATGAAATCGCAGAGTTACGAGGCCTCGTCCGCGGCATCGAACAGCGCACGAGCGTCGTTCACGATAACGACCAGCTCGATCAACTCTTTTCGCTGATTTCCAGATCCCAGCAAGGCTATCGCGACCTCATCGACACCTTTGAAGACCTTCTATTTTCCGTTTCCAACGACGGCAAGGTCCTTACCGTCAACCGGAGCTTCGCCGACCTGCTCGGCCTTTCTTTTGCCGATGTCGTTGGCCGCTCGCTGGACGAATTCTTCGAGCTGCCCGAAGCCAGCGACCGGCTGGCGCTGGAGCATTGGCTCCCGCGCTTTCTCCAGCGGCGGCGCTGGACTGGCGTGGTTCGCGCGCGCATCAAGCAGACAGGAGCGCTCCGTTATTTTGATTGCGTCCTGCACGCCATTGTGCGAGACGACGTGGTCCACGGAATCAGCGGCTTTGCGCGCGATGTGACCAAGGAACGCGAAAGCGAAACGCGCTTCACCGAACTGTTTCAGACCCTGCGCGAAGGCGTCTATCTCGCGGCCGTGGATGACCGGATTACCGAAGTCAACCCGGCGCTGGCGCAAATGCTCGGGTTTGATAATAAGGAAGACTTGCTCAACCGCGAGATCGCCTCCCTTTACCGCAAGCCCGAAGACCGCGCTGAAGAACAGAACCAGCTGAACGACCTCGGATTCTTGCGCGCGCATGAAGTCACTCTGAGGCACCGGCAAGAGGGGCGCGATGTGGTTGCCGTGCACACGACGGCGGCGATCCGCGATCCCGCCGGAAAGTTTGTGCGCTACCAGGGAACTTTCGTGGATGTCACCGAGCAGCGCGAAATGGAGCGCCGCCTCCACCGTGAACAGGAATTCGCGGGCCGCCTGATGGACAGCTTCCCCGACCTGGTCATCGCCCTCGATACCGATGGCCGGTACACGTTCGTCAGCCCCCAGATTTTCGAAATTCTCGGTTTCCGTCCGGAGGAATTGATCGGGAAGAGGATGGGAGGCCGCACCGATCCCGCGGACCGGACCGCGATGCTCGAGATGTTCGACGATCTGATTTTCAAACGGCTTTCCGAGGGCCAGATCGAGTACCGCACGCAGCACAAGAACGGCGCGTGGCGCGTGTTCCGCGCTTCCGCGCGGCCTCTCCATGACGAAACGGGGCGCATCACCGGCGTGATCGCTTCGGCGCGCGACATTACCGAACAGCAGCGGCTCCAGCAGCAGCTCATTCAGTCCGAGCGCCTCGCGGCCATGGGCCAGATGATCGCCGGCGTGGCGCATGAACTGAACAATCCGCTGACCGCCATTCTGGGCGTCACGGAATTGCTGCGCGACCAGTCCACCGACGAAAACGCATCCCGCCAGTTGGACCTCGCCCATCGCCAGGCGCGCCGCGCCGCGCATATCGTGCAGAGCCTGCTTGTCTTCTCGCGCCCTTCGACGCCGCGCAGCACGCTGCTCCACTTGCCGGACTTGCTTCAGCGCACTTTGCAGCTCCACGAACATTCCCTGCGCTCGAATCATATTCACGTGGATCTGGCCGCGCGTCCCGATCTTCCCACCGTGCTGGGCGATTCCAATCAGCTCACGCAGGTGTTCCTGAACCTCATCGTCAACGCCGAGCAGGCCATTCACGAAGTGCGCGATCGCGGCACCCTGCGGATTCGTTTGGGCGTCGTCGGCGAGCGCGTGCTGATCACCTTCCAGGACGATGGCGTGGGCATACGCCGCGAATTGCTGCCGCGCATTTTCGATCCGTTCTTCACCACCAAGCGCCCCGGCCGCGGCACCGGCCTCGGCCTCAGCATTTGCATGGCGATTGTTCGCGAGCACAACGGCGATATTTCCGCGCAGCCCTTGCCCGACGGCGGCTCGGTCTTCACCGTATCGCTGCCGGTCTGCACGGAGTCGGTCGCGCTCGCCGAACCCGCCGCGCCTCCCGCGAACGCTGCCCGCGTGGAAACCTCCGCGGCGCCCGACTCGGCACTCTCGCACAAGAAAATCCTGGTAGTCGATGACGAGGAAAGCATCCTCGAACTGGTGACCGATACCCTCGGCGCCCGCGGCTGCATGGTGGACCGAGCCTCCTCTCCCAAACAGGCGCTGGAACTCGCGAATCGAAATTCATACGACGTGATCCTGTGCGATTTGAATCTGGAATCCGGCTCCGGAAAAGTGGTTTCCGGATTCGATCTTCACGACCAAATCCTGGAGGAACTGTCAGCCCGCTCCGGCCCTCGCCCGTCTTTCATTTTCATGACCGGCGACCTCATCGACGCAGCGATCGGCGAACAAGCCGGCCGCGAAGGCAACCGCTTCCTCCAGAAACCGTTCCGCATGACCGAATTGCTCGCGCTCCTGAACGATTTGCCTACTCCCGCGGTCCTCCAGCCAAAGGACAGCTCGTCTTAAGAGAACCGTCTCACGTCATTAAATATAGATTTGATGGACCGGAAGAAAATCGCCATTCCCCCGCGTCGGAATGCATTATTACTAGGGCCTATCCTGTATGAAATTGCTGAGGCTATGGCGATTTTTCCCGATCATATAGAATTTCCTCAAAGCCCCATGGACTAAGGCCCCTCCAGCACTTCCCACGCCGCGTGAATCCTGCTGAGGCGCTTCAATTTTGAATCTGTTTGGCATAGTCGTTGCACTCCTCACCTTGGCCGGAAATTCATTACATCAATACAGGAGGCCCGCAACATGAGAAAGAAACGATTGCACACTATGAACTTACTGGCACTTTTACTGGGTCCAACGCTCTTATTCTTCCTTGGCACACCCGCAAGGGCGCAATCCGCGCCGGCTCAGGACAATAAATCAACTCAAGACAACGACACCACGCGTAAGGAACTGGCGCAATTCGATCAATTCATGGACGGTCACCGCGAGATTGCGGAGCAGCTTCGCAAGGATCCTTCACTGGTAAACAGCAAAGAATTTGCGGAGAAACACCCGGCACTCCAGACGTATTTACGGGGCCACCCGGGAATCCGGGAAGAGATAAAGGAGAACCCCGACGCCTTCATGCGGAAGGAAGATCGCTTCGACCGTCATGAGGACGCACGCGACAACGACACCACGCGCAAGGAATTGGCGCAATTCGATCAATTCATGGACGGCCACCGCGAAATTGCCGAGCAACTTCGCAAGGATCCATCGCTGGTGAACAAGAAGGAATTTGTGGAGAACCACCCGGCGCTACAAACGTACTTGCAGGAGCACCCGGGAATTCGCGAAGAGGTAAAAGAAAACCCGAACGCCTTCCTGCGGCAGGAAGATCGTTTCGATCGCCATGAGGATGCGCGCGATAGCGACGCCACGCGCAAGGAATTGGCGCAATTCGACCGGTTCGCGGACAGCCATCGCGAAATTGGCGAGCAGCTTCGCAAGGATCCTTCCCTCGTAAACAACAAGGAATTTGTAGAGAATCACCCGGCCCTACAGGCATTCTTGCAAGAGCAACCGGGAATTCGCGACGAGGTAAAGGAAAACCCAAACGCCTTCATCCGGCAAGAAGATCGATTCGACCGACATGAGGACACGCACGATAGCGACGCAACCCGTGGACACTTGGCTAGTTTTGGGGAATTCCTTGGCGGGCATTCCACCGTGGCTCAACAGGTTTCCAAGAATCCTTCCCTGGTCACCGACAAGGAATATCTGAAAAGCCATCCTGAACTTCACGAGTACCTGAATGCCCATCCTGACGTGCGGGATGAAATGGCGCAGAATCCACAGAGCTTCGTCAAGTCGGCACAGCAATTCAACAACAATAATAATGGCGGAGGGTTTAAAGCTCCGGCTCCGACGGCCGATCCCAAGCCAAAGCAGTAAGGCCCAATTTGCCCCTGAGCAGGAAGGCCGGCCAGCCGGCCTTCCTCTTGTTCGGTGTAATGAAACCTTATGCGGCCAGGCAGGTCAATCGGTTCGACCGAACGGCTGCCTAAGTCGCGAGATGGTGCTGGGCGAAGAGTTTCTCTAGGGAGGCATTATGAACAGCAAGCGTTCACTCATTCTAGTTCTCATTCTCGTTTCCGCGGTTCCTTTGAGCGCCGGCAACAAGAAAAAACAGCCCGACAGAGGCATGCTGGAGAAAATGGACGCCGTGTCTTGCGGCGCAAAGCAACGAGGGCTGACGGGATTGGGCAGTGTGTGGGCCTCAGCGGGCATTACACATGTGAACTCCGACGAGAAGCTATGCCCGCAGTATTTGCTGCGAACCGATGAAATGGAGTATGAAATCCGGCCCACAGACGGCAAACATCCATCCGTTTTACCGATCGGTCATGAAGCTGAGTTCAAGATCAAGAAGAGCCGCATGTTTCTCTCAGTTCCTGACGGTGGCGACCGGAAAATGCGGTCCTATGAGGTAGTCGCGATGAGGCCCACCAATTCAGAAAATGACTCGCAAAGCTCATCAAATAAGTCTCCGGACAAACCTTAACCGATGCGGCCTGCTTGCATTGTAGGTCGCAAGAATCGCCCCGGTGACGGCCCGTCTGCCTCACCGAAACCCTCTAACGGGGAGGCAGACTTAGGACCGCCTCCTTGCTATTATTTCGTTTTTGATCCCGGCGTATCGATTCCGAAATCCCAGACATAACCATTGATGCCTTCGTCGGTCATTTCTACGAAGGCATATTCGCCGGGCTCGAGGCGCTGGTCGACGGTGTAGCGAAAGACGCCGGTGGCGGGAGTCCACGTCTGGATTTCGATGTCGGTGGCTTTGTGAGTTTCCTGGCCCGTGAAGTGGATGCTGATGTCATCGATGACGCGGTGGCCACCCTTGATTTCCGTGCGCAGCAGACGGAACCGCGGCTCGCGCGAATCGGCGGGACGCATGAAGAATTCAGGCTCGGCCGTGTTGAGGCGCATGGCCGCGTGCTCGCCGGGGATTTCCATCGTTTTTTTGCTCGGGATCAGCGACACCCCGCTCAAGATTTTTTCGACTTCGCGGCCCGTCGACATCTTGATGACCGCCGTGCTCTGCTTCATTTCCCGTATCGTTTTGCTGCGGTCGAGGGCGTAGAAACCGACCGCGTCCGGCAGGAACAGCCCCGGCTTAATTTCCAGGCTGCGATCGACGTCGATGTCCTTGGTCAGCAGGGCCACCTGGGAAGCGTGGATTTTCGCTTTGAGTTCCGCATCCTGCGAAGCCTGTTCCGCTTCGGCCTTGTGCGTGGCGTCCCAGTTGACCAAACTCGCAGGAATTTCTTCCCACTGCGATCGCTCCACGCTCCAGTAACGCACCCGGTCGCCTTCCACCGTGTACTCGCGCGCCAATTGAAATGTCCCGTCCGTCAGGATCAGTTTTTTGCCTTTGGGAAGAGCGACCGGGATCTGGGTCCCCGCGGCAGCTGCCTTTGAATCAGCGTCCTGTTGCGCGGCCAAAGGAGGGTGGACAAAACTGCCCGAAAGGTTGGGGAGCACGGCGAGCAGCGCCGCGAGGAGGGTTCCGATTTGTGCCGTTAACTTCATGACATCCGTGAGTGACCCGCTTCCTGCACAGGTTCTACGATGCCAGCCAGCCCGTACAGGTTTTTCCGTATGCTTCGAGGATAACGCTCAAGCGCGACGCGCGCAACGGCGGGGTTTGAGTAGCACAGCCACTCTTGGCTGTGCGGTTTTTGCAGAACTCAACAAAGGCGCACAGCCAAGAGTGGCTGCGCTACTTAAGATCAGCAAGATTTCGTAGGAGAAACAAAAGAGGACGCGCCCTCAGTGCTCGCAGCGCGGAAACAGGGCGATGAGGACGCTCAAATCCGTATTGGTGAACAGCCAGCGTTCCACCTGCCCACCGGCGGCGCCGGCAGCGCGCACGAGGGAGCCGAGGTGTTTGCTGCGGGCCACGTCGCGAAGGTGTTCGGTGCAGATTCCCGTCAGGCTTGAAATTTCATCCTCGGTGAAAACTTTCTGAGTGGACTTGACTGTGATCATTCTCCGCCATCCTCCGCTGTTACCAGCACCATTCAAATTCGTCAAAAGAGGGAATTCACGACACCACAACACTTGTTTTCCTTGCAAGAGCCCTGCCGTTTGCTTAACCTCGCTTCGTCCCGCTCCATGGAATTTGCAAACATTACGAATCACAAGCTTTAGGGGAAAAAATAGAAAAGGACAATCGTGTCGAGAGGCGGGGACCGAACTTCCAACCTGAAAAAGTGTGTTATTTTTTGTACTCTTCTACGAAAATTTGTGCACCTTTGGAACACTCCGCGGTTTGGCGCTCAAAGTCGGTTCGACAGATCCTGATCAAATCCTGTAGCGCCCGTCCGCCACGGCGGGCGGGCACAGGCCCGGATCTAAGATGCCCGTCCGCCGTGGCGGACGGGCGCTACAAATTCTGTCCCCCGGCCTGCTCAAAAGTATGAGCCATGTGAAGCACGCGATCCTCTCCAAAGGCCGGCCCATATATTTGCAGTCCGACAGGAAGACCCGCAGACGTCTTTCCGGAAGGAACCGAAATGCCCGGCACGCCTGCCAGAGATCCCGTAACCGTATAAATATCAGCCAGATACATTTGGAGAGGATTTGCCGTTCGCTCCCCGAGCCGGAACGCCGGCACGGGTGAAGTTGGTGTCACGATGGCGTCAACTTTTTCAAACGCTTCGCGGAAATCCCGGGCGATCAGTGAGCGAACCTTTTGTCCCTTCAAGTAGTACGCATCGTAGTATCCGGCCGAAAGGACGTAGGTCCCGAGGACGATGCGGCGCTTCACTTCGGCGCCGAAGCCGCGCCCGCGCGTCTTCTGATACATCTCGATCAGCGTCGCGCCCGGAACGCGCGGGCCATACCGCACGCCGTCGTAACGCGCCAGATTGGAGTCTCGCTTCAGCCGTGGCGATGATGTAGTACGCCGCGATCGCGTATTCCGTATTCGGCATACGGATGGACACGCGCCGGCAACCGAGCTTTTCCAGCAAAGCGATTCCCGCCTCGATCTTTTTTCGCACTTCAGGATCGATCCCCTCGCCGAAATAGTCGTCGGGAATGCCGATGCGCAAGCCGTGCAGGGAACGCCCGAGACCCGCGGCGTAATCGGGAACGGGCACAGAGGCCGAAGTCGCATCGCGCGCGTCTCGCCCGGCGATGACGGACATCACCGTGGCGGCATCGCGGACCGTGTGAGTGAATGGCCCAATCCTATCCAGCGACGAGGCGTAGGCGATCAAGCCGTAACGAGACACGCGGCCATAACTTGGATTCAGCGCCGTGACTCCGCAAAACGAGGCCGGCTGCCGAACCGATCCGCCCGTATCGCTGCCGAGCGCCGCCACAGCGAGATTTGCGGCCACGGCCGCGGCGGAGCCTCCGCTCGAGCCCCCGGGGACATGATCGGGCGCCACAGGGTTGCGCACGGGACCGTAGGCGGAATTTTCGTTTGAACTCCCCATGGCAAATTCGTCGCAATTTGTCTTGCCGAGGACGATCGCGCCCGCATGTTCGAGCCGAGTGACCGCCGTCGCGTCATACGCGGGCCGGTAGCCCTCCAAAATGCGCGAGCCGCACGTGGTGGGAATGCCGCGCGTGCTGATGACGTCTTTCACGGCCACAGGGACGCCGGCCAGTGTAGGGAGCGCGTCACCGGCGGCGATGGCGGCGTCGATCCGGTCCGCCTGGGCGTAGGCGCGCTCGGGCGAGAGGGCCAGAAAAATGTTGAGTTCGGCGTTGCGCTGTTCGATGCGCGCGTAGAACTCCTTCACCAGCTCGCGCGCCGAAATTTTCCGGGCATCGAGGGCGGAGCGAACCTCCGGAATCGTCCATGCGGCCGGGGCGCTCACTTTTCGATCACCCGGGGGACTCGGAAATAGGGCGCTTCAGGGTCGGGCGCGCCCTGGAGCACTTCCGTGATCACATCGGCGCGCACGATGACGTCATCGCGCAGTGCCGAATCATCCGACGAGGCGGCAACCACTTGCGTCAGCGGCTCGACGCCCGAAGTGTCTATTTCATTCAGCTTGTCAATGTAGGTGAGGATATCGTCGAGGTGGGCGCGATAAGTATCAACCTCCACGTCAGACAGCTCCAGGTTCGCCAGGGCCGCCACTTTCAACACGTCTTCCCTGCTGATTTTCATAACCTTGCTGAGCCCCTCGGAATCAAGTGCAAGATTCTAGCACAGGCGCCCAATTGCTCCTGCAATCGCGCCCCGGCCATGAGCCTGTTTGCATGCCGCCAAGTGCAGGGGGCCCTAAGAATGTGCGTCAGAACTGAAGATTGGCTCGGTTTTTGTAACGCCCGCCTTCAGGCGGGCATCTTGAAATCAAGCACATGCCCGCCTGAAGGCGGGCGCTACACGAATCAATACCGAGTTCTCACGCACACTCTAAGGGCCACGAACCGAGCCAAAGGGGAAAAGGCTGGGAATTTGATCAGGCATTGACATTCTCGCCATGGCCGGGCCCATACTTCGGATGTCCATAATGTGGTAAGCTACTGAATTTATGAGACTTACATGGTTCCCTAGTCCCAGTACCCCGATACCAAAAAAATTGAAGCTGGCCGCCTATCGGTCATTTTCACAGGCTGTGTTTACAATGGCATTGCAGTGAGAAGTGTCGCGCGGACAAGCTGTGCGCTAAGTCCAAGCGCGGAAGAGTGAGCAAGGCGAGCGATCTTAGAATTATCCGTTACCCGTTTCAGAGGATCTGAAGAGAACAACTATGACCTGGCTCACTCCCGCGATCGCAACCAATTTCGCATACGCAGCTTGCATGATTCTTTTCGGACTGCTTGTTCTTTCGGTGAGGAACAGAAAAATGGCCACCAGATCGTCCTACTCGCCTTACGCATCGCCAATGCTCGGCGCAAGCCGCCCCGCACCGAAGAGCCGACCGGCGCAAGTTTCGCGCCGCGCGAAAACTGTGGTCCAGCATTCCGGACTTCTCCTAAGTACAGGTCTTGAATACACGCCCCGCGAGCGGGCGATTCCCAAGGCGCCAGACAGTTTCGTGAATCCATTGGTCGCGCCACTGATATTCCCGGCTCTGCAAATTTCAGAAGAGGTGAAAATGAACTCCCCGTCATTTCCATTCGAGAGTGTTGATCCCGTTGCGCTGGCTGAAAGATCCGAGTCTGCTCTATCCGATACGACGTCCACAATCCACGAACACATGCCTACTTTACAGGAAGCGTACGGACTTCTCGGAATGGAAGAGCTAAGAGCGCGGGAGATTGCGGTCGCGCCGGATCCTCATCAGATGGACGATATTGCTTCAGAAACAGCCACCGTCGCAGAGAGAGACGATGTGGAGCGGAAAGCGATAGAGGAAGTCGCGTTTGGCCCGCAGGCGCAGCCCGTTGACACCACACCCGAAAAAACGGCGCCGGCAAATCTGCTGGACTTTTACGAACTGCGGCAACAGCCCTTCGACGTTACGCCGGACCCCGCATACCTATATTTAAGCCCATCGCACCGCGATGCGCTGACGACCCTCAAGCAAGGGATCGAACATTTCCGCGGGTTCATGATGCTCGTCGCCGAGCCCGGCATGGGCAAGACCACTCTTCTGAATAAGCTGATGGAAGAGCTGAGCGATTCCGCCCGCGTCGTATTCCTGTTCCAGACGCAGTGCAGCTCGCGCGAATTGCTCTGCTTTATCCTGAATGAATTGGAAGTCGACCACACGGGGATGGACGTCGTGGCCATGCACCGCGCGTTGAACCAGGCCCTGCTCGAAGAAATGCTGCGCGGGCGCCGGTTTGTCCTGATCGTGGACGAAGCGCAAAACCTGCAGGAACCGGTGCTGGAAACGATCCGCCTGCTATCCGATTTTGAGACTTCCCATTCCAAGCTGATTCAAATCGTTTTGGCCGGGCAACCGCAAATCGCGGAGACGCTCATGGCGCCCAGCCTCGTGCAATTGCGCCAGCGCATCGCCGCTCTCGCAAATCTGAAATCGCTCACTCCTTCCGAGACCGCGGCCTACATCGAGCACCGCCTGCGCGCCGCGGGCTGGAGCGACAAAATGATTTTCTCCAGCGACGCTCTGGACCAGATCGCGGATTCGAGCGAGGGCGTTCCTCGAAGTATCAATAATTTGTGCTTCAACGCGTTGCTCGAGAGCTTTCAACGCGGGCTGGACGTCGTCGACGCGGACATCGTCAAGGAAGTGGCCGAGAAGTTGAACCTCGAGGCGCTGGTGCGGCCTGCGCAGATGGACGCCGATTCTCACGCCTCTGCCGCGCCGGAAGCCAATGCCGCCACGCAACTCGCGCGCGCCCTGGCCGCCGCGCTCACCCCGGAAGCCGGGCCGGATATCAACTCCCCGAATTTCATCGGCCCAAAGCCGAAACCCGAAGTCGTCCTGAGCGGCAATCTCTCGGAAAAAGTCCGAAGCCAGGGCTGGAGCAAGCATCACGAATACCGGATTCTGGTCAGCCTGGAACGCGATCCCTTCTCCGGCCTCCCCGTTGCAGAGCGCTACTATTGCTGTAGCCTCTACGTGGACGAAGCCCAGGCCGCCGGCCTCAAGCCCGGCAAGCCCGTGCGAATCAAGATCGAGCAGGATTAAGTAGCACAGCCACTCTTTATCCCGAGCCCCCAAGACGGGCTCGGTTGGGCATCGAATACAGGCACGGCAAAAAAACGCACGCAGTTTTCACCACCGCGACATCTCGTTAGAATTATTCGAAGAGTTTAACTTGGCGAGGATCGGATTTCTTTTCGGTTTCTTCGAACCTGAAAGTGCTAGCCTTCAGATATTCCTCCACCGCCTCGAACGCAATCCACCGGCGCTTCAAGCCTTCTGCAACGGCACCAGTCGTGTTCGAGCCCGCGAAAGGGTCAACCACAAGATCATGCGGCTCGGTTAGTAGTTTGATGAAGAACTTTGGGAGACTGGCAGGGAAGCGCGCTGGATGAATCTTCGTCCCGCCTTCCTTGCAGCGTCTAGTGTAAGCATCATTCGCCGCATTGTTCCCCATTTTGAGCATCGATTCGGGAACATCCTCGAACTCTGCTTCCGTGACATTCGAAGGAATCGATCCACCTGCATGAATCTTATCAAAAGATTTGCGAATTACATGTCCGGATGGCCGCACAGTTCCGCGCACGCCATTGCGGTTCAATCGGATCATGTCCTCGCTGTATTCCTTGAGCACGGAAAGGTTTGAGGCCTTTGGCCAGGGCGTTTTGGATAGCCACCAAACATATTCAACGGAATCACGGATTCTAATGCGCCGCACGGTTACCCATTCTGCGGGCATTGGCATCTTCGCAGGGTTATACCAAAAACATTCTTGTGCCAAGTGAAACCCAATCTCCTCAACCAAGGCGACTAGCAGTTTGAAATGATAGATGGATCTGGTAGGAATGCCTTGGTTATAGCTTCCACCAATGTTCAAAACAAAGCTGCCGTCGTCGCTCAGAACGCGGTGGATTTCAGATGCAAATGGTAGGAACCACTTGATGTACTCTTCTTTTTTCTTGTTACCGTACTCTTTCTTAAAGTGGAGGGCATAGGGTGGCGAGGTCACTATCAGATTGATCTGCCCGGTGGGAAGTGAACGAAGCAGCTCTAGGGAATCCCCGAGATACGCAGCGCCGTGTTCTGAAATGAAATATGGAACTGCCTCAAGAAGCTTCGCTGGGTGGGAGCGAGGTGTATTTTTCTGAGGTTGTTTTGTGGCTGCGCCAGAGGCCATGTTCTTCCGACAGGTATTGTCGCGTTCCTTTGGCCGAATTGCCACAGTTGATGTCATGATAGTACGGCCTCTCAGGATAAAAGGGTATCAGAAATAGGTTTACAATGTCAACTAATTTAATACGAGAAACCTTTCTCGCCGACGATTGGGTCTCTCAAGCGGAAGCCGCCCGGATTCGTGGTGTGTCCCGGCAGGCAATCGCTCGGCTGATAAAGAGAGGCCGTTTTCGAACCCTATACATTGGGGGCAAGATCCTTCTGAGACGTTCCGAGGTAAAGAACTACAAACGCATGCTGCCGGGAAGGCGGCCCAAGTGAGCGCGTCTCTTGAGGCTGCCAAGGTGTTGATCAACCAGTGCACTGATGAAGAACGGGTCATTCTTCGTGATTTCCTCAGGGATCGTTTGCCGCGACACCCACTGGAGCGGGAGTGGGGCGTCGATGCCGAGATCATCCTCAGTGCCATCTCCCGATCTTCAGATCTGACCAAACGCGGTGTCCGCGGCATCATTGCCGAAGCCATTTTTGAGCGCAATGTATTGCGTAGGCTCAAGGGATGGCAGGTAATGAGCTTCGTGGATGATCGCCCGTATGACTTCCTAATTCGTTCGGAGACCGCAGAAGCACAGGAAGTTCGAATCCAGGTCAAACTGCAACGAATGAGGCAGCAACGGCCCATGTTGGCGTCACAAGCTAATCGGCACTATCCGGATGATATGTATGTCGTTGAAGTGCAAAAGACCCGTGGCGGGATTGACCTCCAAACAAATGAAGAGACGCGGCCGTATCGATTTGGGGAGTTCGATGTTCTCGCCGTAAATATGCACCCCTCCTCTCGCGACTGGAATAGGTTTCTCTACACGCTTGGCGACTGGCTCATCCCTCGTAATCCGAACGCTGCGCTAATCCAAATTTTTCAGCCCGTTTCGATGTTGCCGAGTGAATATTGGACGGACGATTTGGAAACTTGTCTCCTGTGGCTTTCCTCAGGCCAAAAGAAGAGAGTCTTTGATATCGACCCTAAATTCCTGTTGCGGAGAAGTAGAAAACCCAAGCCCCATCAATCAAAGAAGAAGAAACCAAAGAAGAAGCAATCTTAGTTTGAGTGTTGCTCTGGGATCCCGAGAGTCGACATTTTCCGATTGCAGACGGTGGCTTGATCCACCGAAAAACCTGCTATGCCAGCATGCCCGGCTTCTTCAAATACTTGTCCACGATGGCCTCGGCGGCACGATACCTCAGCGCGAGGATTGTGGGAGTGGGATTGGCCGCGCCGCTATTGGGGAAGGTGGACGCGCCGATCACGAACAGGTTGGAAATGTCCCAGTGCTGCTGGTGCATGTTCACCACGCCGCGGTCGGGAGACTTGGCCATGATGGTGCCGCCCTGGACGTGCGTGGATTGGTAGCGCGGCACGTCGTGATTGGCGTAGCCGGGTAACGGCGGCGGTTCGTTCCCTCCACGGGGCGTGAATCAATCCCAGTGCGACCACGCGTTGCCCTCTTCTTCATGTTTTTTCCTGGCAAGCGCCTCGATACGAATCCTCGCCGAACACTCATCGCAGATCGTGTTTTCCGAAGCTTTACCGCAAATATTGCAAACGTGCCTGGCGTGTTCCGGCCTGACCGCGGCTGGTTTAGTTGCATTCACCTGAGTCTCCTTCCACTACCAAACTGGGCGGGAGTACAGAGCTCCGATCTCTTAGTCCTCCAAACACAGTATATCGCAAAACGATATAATAAGGAATCTCCAAGCATGCCTGATTCAAGGATCGCCTCGATCGTTCCGACGTTTAGGAGACCGGGGCTCTAGAGTCTGCGTGAGAACTCGGTTTTGGTTCATGTAGCGCCCGCCTTCAGGCGGGCACTTTGCAGTCAAGCAGATGCCCGCCTTCAGGCGGGCACTACAAAAACGTGCCAATTTTGAGATCTCACCCAGACTTTCTAGCCCCCGTCCCAACTCAAGGAAGCAAACTTGAAGAACTTCAATGCCGGCTAGTTCACAATACAAAGGAGCATGGAGCGGTTATGCAACAGGGCGGAGCGGCACTAGAATTTCGTGACCGTGTCGTCCAGATCGGCGGAGGCAAACTCGCTCACCATCACTTCCTCTTCGCGCATGGACGGATGACGCTCACAAAGGGAAAGGAAGTGGACGAGCGCTTCCTGATAGGTGGGGGTCTCGCTGTTGCGAAGGGCTTCTATCGAGTCCCACACGGAGACTACTGTTGCTTCCAATCCTTCTCCCGGCCCGGTTCGCAGCACGAGTAATCCGCGGAATCCAGCCTCTCGTCGCAGGATCTCCATCCCGGTTTTGGCAGCAGCCGAAAACTCCTCGACCTTTCCGGGGAGGATAACAAGCTTCCAGACCCTCGCGTACATATGCACCTCCGGGCGGGTCAGGCTGAAGGATGGGGTGGCCATTGTTACTTTCCGTTCGAGCCGCTGTAGATCGAGAGGCCATCGGAGAGCCTCAGTAAGATCGGGAACCCAATCGGTTGCGTCAGACTGCAAATGCGGTCACTAAACTCGAGCAAATCCAAGGGCGGGTGAATTCCATCTGGAATTTCCGTTTGAGCTTCCCCTTTGACCGAAAGCCTAGTCCTCCTGCCTCGTCGTGTCAACCCCAAGTCACGCCGGTCAATTACGCCGTGTATCTGCCATCGTCGACTGCGCCTTGTTGGCAGAGGAACTCTGTCAAGAACGCAACTCGCCTCGCGTCATGCTCTCGGTCACAAACAAAAAACGGCGACTCCCAAGCTGATCCTATGGGATTGATTGCCCGGCGTGCATCCGTTCGTAATCGATCCGGTATGGTCGATAGGTTGCTCGAACCGTAAGCAGCATCAAAGCGGAGGCTGCGCCGATCGTGATGGCGAGCGAGGACCCGATCATTTTTTCGTTTCGGAACACGTAGTCGTTTAAGAGTCCAGGGAGCAAGGGACCCAGGCTGAGGCCGCCCAAATTCAGAATCAGAAGAAATAGCGCCGATACCTGGCCTCGCGCCTGGTTCGGGAAAATAAATTGGATGGCGGCATAGGAACTCCCAATCGGGAGAGCGAGAAAGAAAAGCGCGGGAGCAGCCATAAGCAATGTCCAATCGGCTTGTTTTGCCGACATTGCTACTACAAACAGAATTCCGGCCCCAATGGCGCTAACCACGGCAACGCGGAGCGGGGCCTCCAAAACACCCTTCTTTTGCCAGTGATCGCACAGCCAGCCGCCGGCGTACATTCCGAGGCACCCGAATACAAGGATGATTAAGCCAAGGGCCCGGCCGGACTGCCCGGCAGACCAACCATGAATTCTTTGTAGAAATGCAGGGGCCCAGCCAAAAAAAGCATAAGCGCCCATCGACTGGAAAACCATCCCTACGGATATCCCCAGAAACGACTGCCATCGCCTTTTCAACTCCGCGACAACTTCAGGGAACTGTAAGCGAACTGGCGTGCCGTCCGATGCCCGCAGAAGCTGGCGCCGAATGGGTTCACGCACCGTGTAGAGCAGGAGAGCTATCGCCAGGCCAGGCGCGCCCACGATCAGAAACGTGATACGCCATGGGGCGACTGCGCCCAGCAGAGGCAGTGTAACTGCGGGCATTCGAGTCACAGCGTCGACCACCGACCCGCCTGCGATCAGCGCAAGGCCTGAACCGATGAAAATGCCCATGGAATAGACGCTGAGCGCCCCGCCAAGTTTTTCTTCCGGAAAATAGTCCGAGATCATCGAAAAGGCCGAGGGCGACAAACTCGCTTCACCGACGCCCACTCCCATACGGGCCAGGAACAGCGACCAGAAGCTCCTTGCAGCGCTGCAAGCGCCGGTGAGGAAGCTCCAAAGGACGACGCCCGCGATAATTACATTGCGCCGGTTGCGAGTGTCCGCGAGCCGGCCGAGCGGCAAACCCATCAGGCCATAAAACAGAGCAAACGCGACGCCTTGCAGCAGCCCGATCCGGGTATCGCTGATGGCGAGGTCACGCTTCAGCGGCCCGACCAACAAGCTAAGAATTTGCCGGTCGACAAAGGACAGCGTGTAACAAACCATCAGAATCAGTACGACGTACCATGCGTACCGAAGGCTGGGCTCGTCTTGTGCCGATCTTAAAGAAGACGCGGCGCCTTCTGAGGACGGGGTTAAAGCCGCTGCTCGCTCGAATGATTTCATTCGGGGTGGAAGCAAATTCTATCAGGCCAAGCCTGTTCCCCATCGGGAAATGTTGCAGCTGGCGGCGCGAGGCAGCTTTTGTAGTGGCCTAAATTCGTGTTGCTAGTGAAGCGTCGAACGCGGAATCGTCGCTCGATGGCGCGGAGGGTGCCATCAGCGTGTCTCGTTTCTATGCTCGGCCAAAACGCTTGCGATAACGCCACGAGCTTGGTCTTGATCGGCGCGTTTTCCAGGTCTCTCCGCGACAATGAGTAGCGCCTTCCAGAGTGCCCAACCGCGGGCGCGAGCCCAGGTGGACTTGTCCGCGGACAGCCTTGTGCGGAATACTTCCCGGCCCTCTCCCCACAGCAGCGTCCAGGCGATGGTCAGGTCGCAGGAGGGGTCGCCAACGGCACAACTACCGAAGTCGATCACCGCAGATAGACGACCATTCTCGACGATCAGGTTCCCCGCAGCCATGTCACCATGCACCCATACGACCGGACCGCACCATGGCGCGGCAAGGGCGGCCTCCCATACCGCGATCACTTCATCGGCATTGATCTCATCGCGGAGCACCGCCAGGCTTCGCCTAGTATCAGTGTCATAGACACTTAGGGGGCCGCCACGATAGAAGCTGTGTGGGCCAGCGGGTGGCCCGTCATCAGCGTCGATCCGTTGCAGAGCGAGGAGAAACTGTGAGAGGTCGGCCGCAAATTGGCGTTGATTATCGATGCGTTCCGGACTGGCGGTGTCGCCCTTCAGCCAACGATAAATGGCCCACGGCCAAGGGTAGACATCGGCCGGTGCACCCAGCGCTAACGGCACGGGTACTGGTAGCGGAAGCATCGCTGCCAGTCGAGGGAGCCAGCGATACTCCTTGGCCACTTGCGGCACGTATTTCGCGGCAGTGGGCAGCCTGACCTTCATGTAATCGCCCAAGCGGAACGTGCTATTGTCCCACCCGCCAGCGTCCACGTGTCTAACTGGCAGGTTCCTCCATTGGGGAAACTGCGTGGCAATCAGATGGAGGACGAGCGAGGCGTCAATTTGAATTCGGTCATCGTTGGTCATCGGTTCTCAAAAATCATAGGAGATTTGGCTGCCTACCAGGGCCGCCGGGGAGTTGCTTTGCATTAGCAACACTCGTGACGTGGTTTGCTCTCCGACGACGGAATATACGATCAGCAGCGGCAACACAAAATTAGGACACTACCCAGCTTTTAGCGAGCCGGGGGATTTATCTTTTTCAAAGTTACGCCGGCCAATTGCGCCGTAGCGGCCAGCGTCGTCTGGGCTGCGTTCAAACCAAGACGAAAATCCTTGTCGTTGTAGTTGCATAAGGTCGGTGGGCTGATGCCACTGAGGGTCCCAGCCGTTGCCAATCTGCGTGCCGCGCTCGTTTTCCCGCACGCTGATTGTACGTTGCGTATAGGTCGGTAGGCTGATGCCACTGAGGGTCCCAGCCGTTGCCGATCTGCGTGCCGCGCTCGTTTTCCCGCACACTGATCGCGGCAACTTCGTTCATGAAAGACGACGAATCCGTATTCGTCATGTGGCTGCCGAAGGTTGCCGGATAATCCGTTGCGTACTTTTCATCGGCCTGCTCAAGCGTCCAGGCAAGCGCTTGCGACTGCGCGGCGAATTTTGAATTCAACTGGAATTCGATATTGAAATCCGCTTCGGGGCGCTGCTCCTTGCTCACCGTGCCATCTTCGCGGGGCGCGCCATGATCGAACAGCATGATGTCGTGCTGAATCATCCCGAGCCATCTGGGTTCCGGATAATTTCCCGATCCCGGGGAAACTTCCTTGCCTTGGAGGTCCTTGCGCTGCTCGACGTAGGCGGCGCTGCCGTTCAGTCCCGTTTCCTCATTGTTCCAAAAAATAAAACGAATCGAACGCTCGATCTGCACCTCCGGACTGCTCAATATGCGGGCCAGCTCCATCACCAGAGCCGTGCCCGACCCATCGTCGTTGGCGGCTTCGCCCCAGCCGATGCCGTCAAAGTGTGCGCCGAGGATGTACATCTCATCGGGGTGCGTGACGCCGACCTTGGTGCAGAAGATTTCTTCCCGGAGTCCAGGCGTTGGCGGCTGGGAATTGAGTGCGCGCAGTTTCGGGTCTGGTTGCGCGTTCGGATCGTTGTTCACACCAGTGCGAACGCGCAGGCCTCTCGGGTGCCCACCGCCTACAGAAGTGGCATTTGGAGGCGTAGGCGTGCCCGGACCTCCCGCGGTATTTGCCATTGTGTTGCGCAGGTCCGGAGAGGGTGGCTGGTAGTTGTATTTGAGGCGCTCGATGTTTGCGCAGCCATAACTCTTGAGCTGGGCTTCGATCCAGTCGACGGCCTGACGATTGCGATCCGTTCCCTGCTTTCGATCGCCGAATTGCGTCAGCCCCTTGATGGTGGCCTTGTAGCGCTCCAGATCGAGCCGATCGACGAGAATTTTTGCTGGATCAGCAACAGTTTCCGCTTGGGCTTGCGATGCGGCCGCGCTACCGGATTGGACGAATGTGTATGGGATTAAGCCCGTCGCGAAAGCGCAAGTCGCGGCGATCACTAGAGTCGATCGCATATCCTGCCTCCGCTCATTACAATCAGCGCCCGGCCTTTTCCAACTCTTCTGCCGCGGCATCGATCAGCGCGCTCTCGCTATTCAGGACTTTCGCTACGCGCACGATTTCGGAATCGGCTTCGGCCCAATATTTTTCTTCGATGGCCTCGCGAATCCCGGGAAGGGTCTTCACGCCGTAGCCGGAATATACGCCGGGCGCATAGAGCATGTGCTTGTACCAGGAGCGCCGCGGCAGCCCTTCGGTAGTCGTGAGGCGGCGTTCGCTTTCCATCAGTTTCTGATTCAGATCCTGAAGCGTGGCGGCGGAAACGCCGGCGGGCCAGGCCTTCTTCACCGCAGCCTGATAGCGTTCCGCGCTGTGAGTGAGCGCATCGGCGGCGTTGTCGAGCGGAGCGAAATTTACGTACGGTGGAATATCCGCGTGCGGCGGGGGCACTTTGGGACGGCGCGGGTCATCCGTGGCGGTGAAAACGCCTTCCTCGATTTCCTTGTTTCGCTCGATCGTTTCCCCTCTCTCGTCGTCCGCCAGTTTCTTCAACTGTTTCTGATAGAGGTGAATCGTGTCGGCGAGGTCCGTGAATTCAAAGGGAAGAAGGTCGGCGTTCGCCAGGCGCAGGACGGCCGTTCCGGCGGTTTGCGAAAGCGCGCGCCCGTAGACAAAGTCTTTATCGGCGAAATGCGTGAACCAGTAGAAATCGTCGTAGGCCGAATGATAAATCCCCGAGGTGTCCTCGCCTCCGAAGCCCACATTCAATGAAGCGATGCCGATGTGATCGAGGAACGCGGTGTAGTCGGAGCCCGAGCCGAGCGCTTCAATCCGCAGATCGGCGCGCTGCCGCAATTCCTTGCGATCGTCTTCCGTCTTGGCTTCCTCAATCTTGCGCAACTGGGCGCGACGCGAAACGCTCAGCTTTGTTTCCGGATCCTGGATGTCGCGAGCGACGTCGTTCACCAGATGCTCCAGCGAGTGAGAGCCTTCCACTTCGAGGTAGCCGCGCTGGTTGCTGTCGCTGTTGATGTAGGCGACGGCATGTTGCGCGAGCTCTTTGTCGTGCTCTTCCACCCACTCTGTCGAGCCGAGCAACATGGGCTCCTCGGCATCCCAGGCGCAATAAATGATGGTGCGCTTGGGTTTCCAACCCTGCTTCATCAATTCTCCGATGGCGCGCGCCTCCTCCAGCAGGGCGACCTGCCCGGACGTCGGGTCTTGCGCGCCGTTCACCCAGGCATCGTGGTGATTGCCGCGGATCACCCATTCCTCGGGGTCTTGCGCGCCCGGAATCCGCGCGATCACGTCGTAGATTTCCTTCATGTCCCAGTTAAAACTCACCTTCAGATGAACTTTCGTTTTGCCGGGACCCACGTGATAAGAAATCGGCAGCCCGCCGCGCCATTCCTTGGGCGCCATCGGCCCCTCCAGAGCGGCCAGTAGCGGCTGCGCGTCGCCGTACGAAATGGGCAGGTCGGGAATCTTCGTGAGACCCGGAGCATCCTTGATCGCCAGGCGCTTGGCGTTGGGCGTTGCGCCCACGCCCGGGGTTAAAGGATCGCCGGGACTTGTGGATGGAAAATCCAATACGCTGCCGCGCTGCACCCCGTCGGAAGGGCGCATGGGACCTTGCGGGAAAACATCGTCCACGGCATAGCCGTCGTCGGCCGGATCGGAATAGATCAGGCAGCCGATCGCGCCGTGTTCGGCGGCGACTTTGGGCTTGATCCCGCGCCAGGAGTTGCCGTACTTCGCAATGACGATGGCTCCTTTTACGGAAACTCCCAGCCGCTCCAGCTCCTCGTAGTCCTTGGGCAAGCCGTAGTTGACGAAAACCAGCGGCGCTGTCACGTCTCCGTCGACGGAGTACGCGTTGTAACTGGGAAGCTGCTCGCTCAGCTGCTTGCTGGTGGGATCGACCGCGAGCGGCGGCTCCTGCAATTTTGCAGTGAAGTGCGTGGGCGCGACCATCTCGAGCGCGCGCTCCTTCGGCGTGGGATACAGGACGGTAAAAGTTTCGATCTTCGCGTCCCAGCCCCATTCCTTGAATTTGGAGAGAATCCATTCCGCGTTTTCCTTGTCGTACGCCGATCCGACGTGGTGCGGGCGGGCGCTCAGCCGGCGCATGTACTCGCGCTGGTTGTCCGGGCTGGGAATGGCCCGAAACTTCGTTTCCCACTCACGTTCGGCCGTGGAGTTTGCGCGGGTGAAACCTTGGAGCGGTTCGTCCTCCGCTCCAACGGAAACGAGGCCAAATAAAAAGACAAACAACATCCCCGTGATTGCCATGCGTCGCATCGCTGCACCTGACTTTCGTATCTTGGCCGCCATTCCGGCTGGCTTCGGAAGAGAAGCATACTGCTAAGAAATCGTGAGACCAAGTCCCGCGATACTTTCAAACAAGATGCCCCTCAGATATTTTCAGCCCGCTTGGGAGTGATTTCGCCCATCAGCATCAAGCTGCGCTGCGAAAAGGGAACGTAGAGCAGCGCCGCCGTCGCCGCCAGTGCAAGGCCGACGCCGATTTGATCCACGATCAAAAACGGCGCGAGCGCCCAGAGTACATCGAGGGGAATCACAAAGGGAAATAAGCGCAGGAATTTCACGGACAAGCCGCGATATCCAAAAATCGAGGCGGTAAGCAGGTACAAACGGATGGGGATTCCGACGAGCGCGGTCACAAGAAGAACCGCGAAGAGCCACTGCGGATGCTCAACCGCCTGGGAGAGTACCGGTTGCACCCAGTGCATTCTGGCCAGCGAGGTAACGTAGAAGCAAAGATACATGACTTGAATAAGCGAAAAAAGAAATTGCACGACGCCGCGCGGCGCGGGCGGAAGGTCGTGCGAATCGCTGAGCACGTAGTTGCGATTCTCGCTGGAGACAGGGACGGTTTCCGGAGTTTCCGCGCCGATAGGGGCGTTCTGCTTGGGCTCCGCGAATCGCGGAGCGCCATCCGCAACGACTTCCACCGAGGCGATGAAACGGTAGCCGCGTCGCGGGATGGTCTGAATGAATCGCGGATTGTCGGCCGAATCGTTCAGAGCGTCGCGCAGTTTGTTCACCGCTGTGTTGAGGCTGTGGTCGTAATCGACGAACGTGTCCGCGGGCCAGAGCTGCAGCCGCAATTCTTCGCGCGTCACCACGTCGCCGGGACGCGAGAGCAGCTGCAGGAGAACCTCAAGCGGCTGCCCCATCACGCGCGGGCGCAGCTTGCCGTCCTTGCGCAACTCGCCCGTGCCGCCGTCCAGCTCGTACAAGCCGAAGCGAAAAAAAGATTTTTGATTGATTGGTTCGGGCACCGACTCTTACTCACCCACGCGATTCGAAGCCCATTCTAGAGGATGAATACTGATAAGACCATAACTTTATGGGGTTTACAGAATGACCGGGATTCGACTGGAATTGAGCTATCGTGTATTGCAAGCGGATGAGGTTTCCGGGCAATCTCGCGACGTATGGGGAGGCAGCCATTCGAAATCGACTTCTGTTTCGCCTGCGATGCGCGCTCATGATTTGCCTGATGGCTGCGCCCTCCCCGGCCGGTGCGGCGGAACTAAGGCCGGAAGCCGCTCGAGGATTCGATCAATACGTGCGCCTCACCGAAAGCCGTATGCAGGGCGAGTTGGCGCCGGGCGGCGTGTTTCTCTGGGTCGATGGTTTGCCGGAACCGCGCCGCAGCGAGACCTATGCCCGGTTGCTGCGCGGCGAAGTGATTGCGGCGAGACTCCAGACCGCGGATCCTTCGGGCCAATTCTCCACGCCCGGCGCTCTGATTCATCATTGGGTGGGGACGGTTTTCATCCCGGGAGTTTCGTTGGCTCAGGTGCTCGCGGTGGTTCAGGATTACGACCGCCATTCCGA
This sequence comes from uncultured Acidobacteriota bacterium, assembly GCA_963768275.1. GTDB lineage: Bacteria > Acidobacteriota > Terriglobia > Acidiferrales > UBA7541 > Palsa-360. The sequence goes on along the minus strand of CAVYHH010000019.1, from coordinate 390,970 downwards.
CTACTACAAGCCCGAAGTGGTGCAATCGAGGATGGTCGAGCATACCGGCGACGATTACAAAGTCCACTACCGTTTGAGGAAAAAGAAGATCATTACGATCATCCTCGACACCGATTACGACGTGCATCGCCATTCTCTTGACGCCGCTCGCGCTTACAGCAACTCCCACAGCACGCGAATTGCGCAGGTCGAAAACGCCGGCCAATCGGACGAGCATGAATTGCCGCCGGGAAAAGACGGCGGATATCTCTGGCGGCTGAATTCCTACTGGCGATATTTCGATTCCGGCAGCGGTGTGTACGTTCAGTGCGAAGCCGTTTCGCTGACGCGCGACATTCCCGCCGGTTTGAATTGGCTCGTCGGATCGTTTGTCGAGGGCGTTCCGAAAGAATCGCTCGAATTCACGCTGCATTCCACGAGCTCCGCTGTTCTGCGCGGATCATTACATGCTGAACAATAGAACGCGGCCGATGGTTGCAACAGGAGGCTCATCATGAGGGACGAAGGAATGCAAATGATCCCGACATCGCTCGCCGCGAAAGCAATTCCGATTCAGGAGAAGGTGGAAAAATCCGTTCCATTCAAGGATGCTTTCCGGCTCCAGCAAAGCTTCACGGCAGCGGCCGAGCGCAAGGCCCTCGCGTGGCTCGCGGCGCGGCTGCCGGCGCGAGTGAATTCCGACCATCTGACGCTCCTCGGTTTCGCAGCGATGTTCCTGGCGGGCGCGAGCTATGCGTTCGCGCGAACGCACCGCGCGGGGCTGATCCTCGCCACGTTGTTTCTGGCGCTCAACTGGTTTGGCGACAGCCTGGACGGGACGCTCGCGCGCCTTCGCAACCGCCAGCGGCCCCGGTACGGTTTCTACGTCGATCACATGATCGATACCTTCGGCGGATTGTTTTTGATGGCAGGGCTGGCGATCTCGGGCTTCGTCGACTGGAGGATTGCGCTCGGGATGTTCGTTGCCTTCCTGATGCTTTCGGTACAGGTATATCTGGCGACGTACACCGTCGGAACCTTTCAACTTTCGTTCGCGAAATTCGGGCCCACGGAAATCCGAATTTTGCTAACGCTCGGGAATGTGGCGCTGTGGTTTCATCCAGATGCGCGGATCTTCCGTTCGTCGTACCGGATTTTTGATGTGGGAGGGATCGTCGCCATTGCCGGGATGTCGCTGATGCTCGTCATTTCCACAATCTTCAACACGGTGAAACTCTATCGCGCCGAGACTCTGCGCTGACCCTACAGCGCCGAACGCGATTCGCTTGACAAGACCTGTGGCAGTATCGCAGCATCGCAGCGTCCCCGAGAGGAGTTACCACCATGTTACTCATTCTCCTTGACCACCCGTTTCTTTTTTCATGCCTCGTGCTGATCGTTTTTTATTTGTGGATGTCGGTTCGCGTCGTTGGGCCGACCGAAGTCGGCCTGGTCATGAAGCGCTTTGCATTCCGAAAGCTGAAAGACGACAACCCGATCGCTTTTCACGGGGAAGCGGGCTACCAGGCCGATCTCCTGATGGCGGGACGCCGCTGGAAGCCGTGGCTGCTTTACGAGGTTCAAATGTATCCGTGGGTGCAGGTTCCCGCCGGTGAAATTGGAGTGGTCATCGCGCAGGTGGGCTCGCCGCTGCCGATCGGAGCGAAATCGGCCGTTTACAAAAAAGTGTTCGGGAATTTCTCGGATTTACGTTCCTTTGTCGCGAACGGCGGGCAGAAAGGCGTCCAGCGGCCGGTGTTTCCTCCGGGCACGCTCGCGCCCATCCATCCCGTGGGTTTTCTGGTGATCACGAAAAGCCAGGTCTACGGATTGCCGGTCTCGCCGGAGCTTCGTTCCAAGACCAGCAAGTTGGACGTGCTTTCGCCCGAGGCGTTTGGTTTGCGACCGGAGCAACTCAATTTGGTGCGGATCGAACCCAAGGCGACCGGAAAAGACGGCTCGATGCTTGACATGGTTGGCATCGTGACCGTGTTTGAAGGCGACCCGCTTCCCTCCGGCGACATCGCCAGCCGCCTGGGCGGCTTCGCCGATCTCGACAAGATGGAAGCCGCGAACGCGACCGATGGCGACATCATCGAGGTGCTGCTCGGCAACAAAAACAATCTCCACAATAATTATCAGGATTTTCAAGCGTTCCTGGACAGCGGCGGGCGCATCGGCCTGCAGCACGACCCTCTCCTTTACGGCGCCTACGCGCTGAATCCGTTTCTGGTCGCTGTCGAGCTGGTGTGGATGCTGGTCGTGCAACAAGGCCAGGTCGCGGTGGTCAAAGCCTACGTGGGGCTGCCGACGCACGACACCTCTGGGATCGATTTCAAATTTGGAACGCTGGTCCGGCCGGGACACCGCGGCATCTGGCAAGAGGCGCTGCGAACCGGAAAATATCCGCTCAACCCGCGCTGCTACCAGGCGGAAATTGTTCCGACTTCCATTCTCACTTTGAATTGGGCCGACGAAGTATCGGCGGCTCACAATCTGGACGCGCAATTGAAGCAGATTGTCGCGAAGAGCAACGAAGGATTCGTTTTCGCCATCGACTTGCAGGTGCAAATTCACGTGCCGGACACCAACGCGCCCCGCGTGATTTCCATGGTCGGGACCATGATGAATCTGGTGAACGAAGTTTTGCAGGCGGCGGTGGGCAATCATTTCCGCGACAAGTTGCAGAGCATGCCCGCCATTCGCTTCATCGAAACGCGCCAGCAAGTGCAGGAAGAGGCGTTCAAGCACATCAAGGAGCAGTTGGACCAATACCGCGTCGAGACGCGAGGAGTCTACATCCAGGACGTCATCCTGCCCCAGGACCTCGTCAAGGTTCTGACCCAGCGGGAAATCGCCAACCAGGAAATTCAAACGTATCGCAAGCAGCGCGCCTCCCAGGAAGAACGCATCGCCATGGAGAACGCGAAGGGAACCGCGGAAATGCAGGCCGACCTCGCCAAATCCAAAGTGGGCGTGGACATAAAGACCAACAATGCCAACGCGCGAACCGAAGAAGCGCGAGGCGAGGCGGAATTTATCCGCCAGACCGGCACGGCGAAAGGAGCCGAGGTGGAGGCGGTGGGCCTGGCCAGGGCTCGCGGCTACGAGGCGCAAGTGCGCGCGCTCGGCTCAAACGCAACGGCGCTGGTCAACGTCATCACGGCGCTCGCCGATGGAAGCACGAAATTTGTCCCGGACATTCTCGTTACCAGCGGATCGAACGGAGGCGGACCACTCGATGGCCTCGCCGCCACCGCGATGCGATACCTTGGCGGAAATGGCGGAAAGAGCTTGCCGGTAAGCCCAGCCGCTGAGGCGGGAGCCGGCACTTCAGCGAGTGCGCCCGCGAAGCAGCCGGGGCAAAGTTAGCCCCTGCGAAACGCGATGAGTTCGGACTTGAAGGCTTCAGTGATCGCCGCGCGTCTCCCATTTTGGGTTTCGTGAGAGTCTCTGAGTGCCAACCTGGTACGCAACAAAATTCCCTGCGGGTTCTTGGAATCCTCAACTTATTTAGTGTGGTTCAACCGATTTATTTTTGAATAACTTACAGAAGACCGGCCGCGCCGTGGTTGGTCTGGAACTTGCTCTCTGGATTGTCGGAGGGGAATGTGTCCAGGCACATGAGTGTAATCCACTCGCGGACCTTAGCGAGACTGATTGGCGGCCTATTTGTTCTAAGCTTCGCCCTTCTTTCCGGCGATGCTTTCGGACAATCCTCACAGCCGGGAGGGCAGCGCGATCTCTCCCAAGTACCCATCGAAGACCTGATGAATATCGAAGTGACTTCGGTTTCCAAGAAAGAACAGAAAATGTCGCAGGCGGCGGCTGCCATTTTCGTGATCACACAGGAAGACATCCAGCGTTCGGGTGCCACGAATATTCCGGACTTGTTGCGCATGGTGCCGGGGATGGACGTCTCGCAAATTAACGCCAATACCTGGGCCGTTTCGGCTCGCGGATTCAACGACCAGTTCTCCGATAAGTTGCTGGTGCTTATCGATGGGCGCGCCGTCTACACTCCGCTTCTTGGCGGTGTGAATTGGGACACGCAGGACGTGCCGCTGGAAGAAATCGACCGGATCGAAGTGATTCGCGGGCCGGGCGCAACACTATGGGGCGCAAACGCGGTGAACGGAGTGATCAACGTTGTGACCAAAAGGGCAGCGGATACGCAGGGCGCACTAGTCACGGCCGGTGGAGGCACGGAGGGACAAGCCCAAAGCACAGTAGAATATGGGGGAGCAATCAAGGAAAAAACAAACTACCGCGTCTTCGCTCATTACCTCAATTACGGTTCATTGGCCGCCGTGGGTGGGGGTTCCGGGGAGGACAATTGGAATCTTTTGCATGGCGGTTTCCGCGCGGACACCAAGATTTCCTCGAGCGATTCGCTCACCGTTCAAGGCGATCTCTATACGGGCCAGGAAGGCGCCACCATCATTCATTTATTCTCGGTCGTACCGCCTGTTATCGGCAATTTGAACGTGGACAACCAACTGTCCGGCGGCAATATTCTGGGCCGATGGAACCATACGTTTTCGAGCCGCTCCGACACCACGTTTCAGTTCTACTTTGATAATTATAGACGGACCGGGCCAGCCTCCCGCGAAACCCGGAACACGATTGATTTCGATTTCAGCCATCACTGGGCCTGGGGATCGCGCCAGGATGTGGTGTGGGGCGGGGGATTCCGCCAGACCTGGGATCAGGACGTCGGGACAGTCGATGAGGCCTTTAATCCACCCGATGCGTCGCTCCACCTCTTAACATTTTTTGCCCAGGATGCAATTGCGCTGCTGCCAGACCGCCTGTTTTTGACCGTGGGAACTAAAGTGGAGAACAGTTATTTCACGGGTTTCAATGTTGAGCCGAGCGTCCGGCTTGCCTGGACTCCTTCCAACTGGATGACGCTTTGGTCCGCGGTGTCACGCGCGGAGCGCAGTCCGACCCAGAGAGATACCGGCCTAAATGCGGCCATCGCGGTATTCCCGGATCAGGCGGGATCCAGCACGCCGGTGGAAGTCATTGTATTTGGCAATCCAAAATTTATTTCCGAGCATGTCCTGGCATACGAGGCGGGCTTCCGGGCGCAACCCAGCGCGCGGATTTCCCTCGATGTGTCGACGTTTTTCAATCGTTACGACCATCTGCAATCTCAGGAGCCGGGGCCGGAGGTGTTCGAGCCGACTCCCGCTCCCGCTCGCTTCGTCATTCCCATGACCTTTGGAAACCTGATGCACGGCGCCACGGAAGGCGCGGAACTCTCTGTGAATCTGAAATTGACGGATCGCTGGACGTTGAGCCCGGGCTATGCGTTTTTGGAAATGCATCTGCATACCGCGCCGTCCAGCCTGGACACGACGTCGGTGGCGGAGGACCAGGGGGCGAGCCCGCAACATCAGGCGCAATTGCGATCGCACATGGAGCTATCGCATGGCCTTTCGTGGGACGCCAGCGCCTACTTCGTCAGCGAACTCCCGGTTCAGGGCGTCGCAGCCTATACGCGCATCGATACACAACTAAAATGGAAATTCGCGGAACGCGCCGAAATCAGCCTGGTGGGGCAGGACCTGCTTCACAACGATCACCTGGAATCGATGGATGAATTCACGATTGTTAATTCTTCCCTGATCAAGCGCAGCGCCTACGCCAAATTCACCTGGCGTTTTTGGTAGAACAGACTTCAGTCTGTTGGGTTTCGGCCCTCGAAAATTGCCAAACTTCGGCAAAGCTTTACGCCGTCCCGATACTCAGCCGCGCAAAACTCCCGGCGGAATATCGTGCTGCCGGGCGAGGTCGCTCAGTTCATCCAGCTGGTTTTGGACCTCCTGCACCGCTACTTGTAGATTCGCGAGGCCCTCTGCCGGAGTCATGCCGGGGCTACCCTTGTCCAGGGCGAGGCCCGGCTGGGTAATCCGGTCGACCGCCTGTGCGATCGCCGTTTGCTCTTGGAGCAAGGCGGCTTGGCGCTTCTCCAGCTCGGCCTGAAGATCGGTCGCCTGATCGGCATACCAAGTGGGATCGTCAAGCCTGGATGCAAAAACTCGAAACGCGGTTTCGGCCGGCGCTGCGGGCGCCTGCGTCGTTGCAACTGTCGCTTCCTGGCCGACGATGGATATCAGTCCGCGCGCGCGCAACTGATCCATATCCTCGTTGGTCCAGACTTTTTTCGGCTGACTTTGATCGCATTGCGCGGGGCGAGGTTTCTCTGCCGCTTGCGAAGAACATGCAATGAGCAAAGCAAGAGCCGCCGCGATCGGGAAAGAGTAATTCCGCATAAATCCTCCTCGGCGGGGACAACTTCAGTGTACAACCAAATGGGGATAAACCAAGGAACGAATCTCACGCGCCGCATTAGGGCAATTTAGGAGCCTTTGCCGAGATCTTTCTGGTTTCTCGCAATGTGTTGTCCAGTCCAAGTTGCGATCTATGAGCTGACATCGGATTCTCATATGCCTGTCCATTGAGCCCCTTTTATCGTTATCGCCGAAGGGGTTAAGTCCGCGATAGAATAACGTTTTAAGGCGGCTATTCGTAGACTGTTGTGACCAAGCACCCGCGGCCCTAAATTAGGCCTTTCGCTTTGGTGTGCAGGAGGAGTCGGAGCGCCGATGGCGAGTCTACAAGATTCTCCAAAACCTGATCTGGGCTCGCTCCGAATCCGGGACGACCAGCGCGGCAAGTCCGCCATGCGCAAAAGAGTCGTCTATGCCTCCATTCCGGTCCTCTTATTCGGGGCAATCGTCGGAGGCGCATTCGCCCTGCGCAATCAGAAGCCGGTCGTCCAGGTGGCAACCGTGACCAAACCCGACACCGGCGGACCTCAGACCGCGCTGAATGCCAGCGGCTACGTGACGCCACGGCGGCGGGCGACCATCGCCGCAAAAATCACGGGGCGAGTCACGGCTGTATTTTTCGACGAGGGCACGCGCGTCAAAGTGGACCAGCTCCTCGCAACATTGGACGACTCCGACTACAAACGGGCCCTCGATTCCACAAAGGCGGACCGCGATTCTGCCCAGGCCGCCATCGCGGATCTCGAAGTGCAGCTTCGAAACGCTGTAATTGAATTGAGGCGCGCCCAGCAATTGCACGACGCCGGCATTGGGACGCAAGAAGCCCTCGACAATGCCGCCACAACAGCGGACAGCCTGCGGGCCAAAATCGCCCTCGCCAAGCAACAGGTGGCTGCCTCGGAATCGCGCATTGCCGAGGCGCAGCAAGCCGTCGACAATTGCATCATCCGGGCGCCGTTCGCGGGGATTGTGGTTTCCAAGGACGCTCAGGTCGGGGAAATGGTGTCGCCCAACTCCGCCGGCGGCGGATTTACCCGCACCGGAATTGCCACCATCGTGGACATGAACTCCAACGAAATTGAAGTCGACGTCAACGAATCATACATCGCAAGAGTCAAGGAAGGGCAAGCCGTGAGAGCCACGCTGGACGCCTTTCCGGACTCCCCCTACAATGCCAAGGTTCGCACTGTCATTCCCACCGCTGATCGTCAAAAGGCCACCGTAAAAGTGCGCATTTCCTTTTTGAAGCTGGACGACAAGATTCTTCCCGACATGGGCGTGAAAGTCGCGTTTCTCGAGGAGCCGAAGCCTGCCGCCTCAAGGAAAAGCGCGGAGAAAATACCTGAAGCGGTTGCCTACATTCCAAAAAGCGCTGTGCGATCTGATTCCAATGCCTCCATCGTGTATTTAATCAAGGATGGCGCGGCAGAGCGTCGCGCGGTCAGCCTCGGAACGGATCGAGGCACGGACATCGGCGTGCTGGCGGGCCTGACGCCTGGCGATTCCATCGTAGTCAAGGGTCCAGAGAATTTGCGTGACGGTGAAAAGGTCGAAATCGGCCAATAGGCAAATAGGGGAGAAGCAGCATGGTTCGAGTCGATGGAAGCGCGACTTCTCAGAGTCTCATCCGCGTGCGTGGCTTGAATAAGACGTACAGCCGCGGAGGAGAAAAAATTCAAGTCCTCCAAGGATTGAATCTCGATGTCGACAAGGGCGACTTCGTTGCATTCATGGGCCCGAGCGGCTCGGGCAAGACCACTCTGCTGAATTTACTCGGCGGCCTCGACGTGCCGTCCGCGGGCAGCATTACCGTGGACAGCGATGAAATCACGCACATGTCCGGGAGCAAGCTCACGGAATGGCGGGCACGCCACGTCGGCTTCATCTTCCAAATGTACAATTTGATCCCGGTGCTGACGGCGTTCCAGAACGTGGAGCTGCCGCTTCTGCTGACCAAGCTCTCCAAGGCGGACCGGCGCCGGCACGTCGAAACCGCGCTTGCCGTGGTGGGCCTCACCGACCGCATGCACCACTACCCGCGCCAGCTTTCCGGCGGCCAGGAGCAGCGCGTGACCATCGCGCGGGCGATCGTTTCCGATCCAACCTTCCTGCTGTGCGACGAGCCCACCGGCGACCTGGACCGCAAGAGCGCCGACGAAGTGATGGCGGTGGTTGAAGAACTGGTCGGGAAATACGGCAAGACCGTGCTGATGGTGACGCACGACCCGGTCATTGCGGCGCGGTCCCACATCACGCTGCATCTGGAGAAAGGTGTGTTGGTCGAGGCCTCCGGGGTTAGTCAGGACGTGGCGGCCGGAGGCGCGGCATGAAATTCAGCGCATTGATTTTCGCCAATCTGTTCCGAAAAAAAATACGTTTGATCCTAACCGTCGGCTCGTTTGCCGTGGCTCTTTTCCTGTTTGCTTTTCTCGGCGTCGTCCGGAACGCATTTAACCGCGGCGCGGACGTCGCCGGCGCCGACCGCCTGGTCGTGATCGATCGTGTCTCGATCATCAATCTGATTCCGCTTAAATACCGCGACCAGATCCTGCAGATTCCCGGGGTCAAGTCCGTCACGCACAATAACTGGTTTGGCGGCGTCTATCAGGACGAAAAAAACTTTTTCCCGCAATTCGTGATCGATCCCGAGAGTCAGCGCCAGGTTTTCCCGGAGCTGATTGTCCCCGACGATCAATGGAATGTTTTTCTGAAAGACCGCCAGGGCGCCATCGCCGGGGCCCGCACCGCGGAGCGCTTTCACTGGAAGGTCGGCGACCGGATCCCCATCAAGACCACTTTGTACGGAGGCAATTCCTGGGAATTCAACCTGGACGGGATTTATCACGGGCAGCGCCCGGAGGACGACGAAACTCAGTTCTGGTTGCAGTGGGATTACTTTGAAGAGCGCATCCCGCAGGAAATCAAGGGGCAGATCGGCTGGTACGTCCTCCGCGTGAACAATCCGGACGATTCCGTGCGCGTCGCCAAAGCCATCGACGATAAATTCGCCAACTCCTCGAGCGAGACGAAAACAGAAACCGAATCCGCTTTCGCCGCGGGATGGGTGAAGCAATTCGGCAACATCCAGTTCCTGATTATGACCATCGGAACGGTCGTTTTTTTCACGCTGCTCCTCGTGACGGGAAACACGATGGCCATCTCCGTGCGCGAGCGCACCGCGGAACTTGCGGTCATGAAAGCGATCGGTTACTCCGGGCCCAGGGTTCTTGTTTTCATTCTTGCGGAATCCCTGGTGATTGCGTTGATCGGGGGCCTTCTGGGGCTCGGGCTTGCTCTCCTCGCCGTTCCCGCGCTCGCCAGGGCCCTGAACGGCATGCTTCCCACGCTGATTCTCGATCCATCGATTCTGATTCTTGGGCTTGTCGCCGCTCTCGCCGTCGGAATCGCGAGCGGCATTCTCCCGGGTCTGGGAGCGATGCGCATGCGCGTTGTTGAAGCTTTCCGGAGGGTCTGACCATGGCCATACCTCTCACTTACAACGTTCGCAGCGTCAAGGCCCGCTGGACATCCGCCATCGTTGCGGTGATTGGAATTGCGGGAACCGTGGGCGTATTTGTGGCCATGCTCTCCCTGGCCCGGGGCTTCCGCGCGACACTGGTGGCCTCTGGTTCGCCGGGAAACGCGCTGGTGATGCGCGCCGGCTCGACCTCCGAGATGATGGGCGGCGTCACATTGGATAGCGTCAAAATTATTCAGGATGCGCCGGGAATCGCGCGAGACTTCGCCGGGCCGCTCGTCACTCAAGAAGTGGTAGGCGTCATCCCATTTCCATTGATCAGCACCGGCACCAACGCGAATGTGCAGGTTCGCGGAGTCTCGGCCAATGTCCTGCGCATTCGCACCTTCGTCAAAATCGCGCAGGGACGCATGTTCAATCCGGGCCTGAACGAACTGATCGTCGGAAAGAATGCGAACACCACGTATTCCGGTTTGACGATCGGAAACACGGTCAAGTTTGGCGGCACTCCCTGGCAGGTTGTCGGCGTTTTCGACGCGGGCGGCTCCGCATTCGATTCGGAAGTCTGGTGCGATGGGCCCATCCTCAATCAAGTCTTAAAACGCCCGCCGAACATCTTTCAATCGGTCACCGTTCATCTCGTCTCGCCCGACACGTTCCAACAGTTCAAGGACGCCATCACGGCCGACCCGCGGCTGAACGTCGACGTGACGCGCGAGATCGACTACTACGCAAAACAGTCAACTCAGATGACCAAGCTGATTACCGTTCTCGGAGGCGTGGTGGCTTCCATTATGGCCATCGGGGCAGTGTTCGCAGGGCTCAACACCATGTACTCCGCGGTCGCCGAGCGCGGCCGCGAAATCGCCACCATGCGCGCCCTGGGCTTCAGCGCGATCGCCGTAGTGGTTTCATTTTTGTTCGAGGCCTTGCTGATCTCGTTTGTCGGAGGGGCTGTCGGTTGCGTAGCCGTGCTGCCGCTGAACGGCCTGACCACGTCGACGATGAACTTTCAGACGTTTTCGAGCCTGGCTTTCGCTTTTAGGGTCACGCCCGATTTGCTGGTGCGCGGCATTATCTTCGCGCTTGCGATGGGAATCGTCGGCGGCCTGCTCCCGGCGATCCGCGCCGCCAACACGCCTGTGGCTACCGCCCTCCGCGAGTTGTAGAACTGCCGCGAACGGGAATGAGTAATTCCGCGAGTTACTTCCTCGGCGGGGACACCAAGATTCTACGGGCATATGGAAAACCTCGACCCAGGAATCGCTAGGGTGATTGTCGGGGTTTACTGAGGAATCTTGCAATCCCAAATGCGACAGCGCCGTAAAGTATGGCATTTGTCAGTGCAATTACCGACCACACGACAACCATCCCCGAAGTGTGCGGTTCAACATCAATGAGAAGAATTGACATCAGGGAGGCGGGGCACAGAAGAATTGCCGTGAATCGCAATGGAACGCTGAGTGTCGCGAAATTTGTTAATTCCAGGTACGCAAAAAGAACAGCGGTCACTATTAGTCCAATTGAGCCAAAAACAATGCTGACTTGTCTTACCCGCGTGGCCATGAACACAATTAGATACCACCCGCTCCTAAATTTTCCAGGATAACAAACAGAGTTCGACCGCGAAAAATATACTGTCTAGGCTCGGCTGGTAGACGCTGCCGCTGGCGTCGCAGCGCGTGGAGCGTATTTTGATTGGATGTATTCATCGACCAGCTTGCGGAAAGCGGCGGAAAGTTCATCGTAATTGCCGTGCAGCGTGACGGTTTTTTTGCCGTCGATGTAGACGGGGCAGCTGGGCTCTTCTCCGGTGCCGGGGAGGCTGATGCCGATGTTGGCGGCTTTGGATTCGCCGGGGCCGTTGACGATGCAGCCCATGACGGCGAGCGTCATGTCCTCGACGCCTTCGTACTGCTGCTTCCACTGCGGCATGCTTTCGCGGATGTAGTCCTGAATGCGCTCGGCGAGTTCCTGAAACGTGGTGCTGGTGGTGCGCCCGCAGCCGGGGCAGGCCGTCACGCTCGGCGCGAACGAGCGCAGGCCGAGCGACTGCAGCAATTCGCACGCGGCGTAGACTTCCTCGCGGCGGTCTCCGCCGGGGCGCGGCGTGAGCGAAATGCGAATCGTGTCGCCGATGCCTTCCTGCAGCAAAATTCCCAGGGCGGCCGAGGACCACACGACGCCTTTCGTGCCCATGCCCGCTTCGGTGAGGCCCAGGTGCAGCGGCTGCTCGGTCTTGCGCGAGAGGTCGCGGTACACCTTGATGAGGTTTTGCGGCTTGGAAACTTTGCAGGAAATGATGATCTGGTCGTGGCGCAGGCCGCATTCGAGCGCGAGTTCGGTCGATTCGATCGCGGACTGCACCATGCAGTTGTTGATGATCTCTTCGGAGTCGAGGCCGAGTTCGCGGTCGGTATTCTCCTGCATCTTGCGCATCACCAGCTCTTGATTGAGCGAGCCGCCATTGACGCCGATGCGCACCGGTTTTCCATTGTCCACGGCGACCTTGCAGATGGTGGAAAACTGCTCGTCGCGCCGCGCGCCCGCGCCCACGTTGCCGGGATTGATGCGGTACTTGTCGAGCGCCCGCGCGCAATCGGGATATTTGGTCAGCAGGACGTGCCCGTTGTAGTGAAAATCGCCGATGATCGGCGCGGTGCATCCCAGATCGCGCAGGCGCGCCACAATTTCCGCGACCGCCGCCGCCGATTCCGGCATGTTCACCGTGATGCGCACCAGCTCCGAGCCCGCGTCGGCCAGCTCCTTGCACTGCGCCACGGTGCCGGCAATGTCCGCCGTATCCGTGTTGGTCATCGACTGGACGACGACCGGCGCGCCGCCGCCCACCTGGAATTGGCCGACCTTGACGCCGTACGTCTTCCGCCGCGTAATGGGGAAAATCTGCATATTTTCCTTTGCAATGTAATGATATCACGTTGGCTCGAGCGTCCCGATTTTAGTAGGACGGGCTTCAGCCTGTCTGCTTTTGGCGGTTCCAGATCAAAGGCAGACAGGCTGAAGCCTGTCCTACCTATGCGCTGGCCACTTGATTTCCGCGCAAGCCGAGAGTGTCCGCAACCTCGCGCATGGCGGCGATGCAGAAGGCGATGTGCTCCTCGATGGGGACGGCCAATTCTTCCGCGCCTTTGCGCACGTCGTCGCGATTCACGCCGCGCGCGAAGGCTTTGTCCTTGAGTTTGCGTTTCACTGAATCGGGTTCGACCTCGAAGATGCTCTTGCCTGGTTTGACCAGGGCGCACGCGGTGAGGAAGCCGGCGAGTTCGTCGCACGCAAACAAAGTGTGTTCGAGCGGAGTCTCGCGCGGAACGTTGCAATACTCGGCGTGCGAAACGATGGCGCGAATCATTTCTTCGGGGTAGCCGCGCTCGCGAAGGATCGCCGATCCACCCGCGGGATGCTCTTCGGTGGGGCTGTGCGCGTCATTGGGCCAGCGCTCGTAGTCGAAATCGTGCAGCAGCGCGGTGAGGCTCCACAAATCCTCATCGGCCCCGGACTTTCGCGCATAGGCCCGCACGCAGGCCTCGACAGCCAGCGCGTGTTTGCGCAAGTTTTCGTTTTGCGTGTATTCGCAAAGCAGAGCCCAAGCGTCATTTCTGGTTGGCATGGCTTTCTCCCGAGGCATGAAATGTTCGACGAATCTTCGCCTTCTGCGTCACCGTTTACGCGGCGCGGAAAGCCCCGCCGCGGCCGGCAGCTATCCTACTGACCCCGGCAAGGATACCGCAACCCGGCTGTTCATGGCGGGTCGTTCTGCTCCGAAGGCCCAAGTGCGCCAAATAAAAGAACTAATGCATTTACCGATTTGACCGATTTGATTATCGGGATGGAAAAAAAGCTTGACACGGGTTGCGGATACCCCCATGATGTCGTTCGCGCCAGCTGCTGCCTTCCCCCCGTACGAAGTCCCTCTCATCCGCATGCCGGAATAGTCTGCGAGGAGCACCGGTGTCGGAACAAAATAGTACGAATGCAATAAACGGAACTAACGGAAATAAGGTTGCTGTGGATATCGACCTGGACCGCGAAGTAATCCGTTGCAAGACCTGCGGGCTCGTGCAGTATCGCACCCGCACGGGGAATTGCCGCCGGTGTCTGCGCTTGCTGCCGCCCAAGGTGGAATTTCTAATTCCTCCTCCCGAGCCACAGGAGCTTCCAGGCGACGACCGGCAACTCTTCGAGAAGTGGCCGAACCGCGAGACGGTGGAGAATATTGGTCAACGCATCCGGCAGTTGCGCGAGTCGCGCGGGATGACGCAAAGCCAGCTCCAGGCGCGCTCGCGCGTATCCCGGTCGTACCTGTCCCGGATCGAAAGCGGACAGATGACGCCCAGCCTCGGAACGCTCGAGAAGATTTCCGAAGCGCTTGGCGTCGGCTTGAACCGCTTCTTTGTTCCGGAAACGAACGGCGAGGCTCTCCTGGAAGATCCATTCATTCAGGGGTTGCGGCCGTTCCTACGGCAGCTCGACTGGGAACAGTGGCAATCGATTCTGAAGCGCCTGGCCGCGATCAGCGACCACGTCTCGAGCGGCAATGGAATTGTGCGTCCCTTGGCACAGCCACAGCCGTCCCGGATGGAACAATTGGCGCGACGGATGCACCCAGCTGCGATGGGCCACCGGTAGCCGGCAAATAAAGAAATCCTTACAGAACGGCGCGAACTCTTGCTCAACGGGGAGTTCGCGCCGTTCCGTTTTCATTCGCCGCGACGAAATTCCTCCGCCGACAGGCCGCAATTCTCCAAGTCAACAAACCGATGAAAACTCGGCCGCGTCGTCGCTCCAACGGCGCGGAGGATGTCAGCCCGGGGCAACGCCGCAGGTATGGTGCACGGGATTTATGGTCCGCCCTGAAAGGGCGGAAGGATTCCCTGCGCCCCTTCAGGGCGCAACACAATCGATGGATTCGAAACCCAGGGCGTTGCCCTGGGCTTGAATCCCGCGGCGCTTTCAGCGCCGGAAGATGTGCTGGAGGCGAAAAAGGATTGACACTGTGGCTTTAGTCGCGATATGCATGTGCTAAATCTGGCGAACAGCGAATGCTATTGATAAACTGTCAACGTCGGTGATTTCTGCCATACCTGGATGAAAGAGGCCTCAGCGCGATTCCATCCCGGAGGTTGCATGAAAAGTAAGCGAATCATGCGCGTTGCATGGACGATCGGCTTTTTACTGATCTCGATCCCCTTATGGGCGCATCACGGCGCTTCGGAATATGACATGACGAAAATCGTGTCCCTGAGCGGAACGGTGAAGGAACTTCAGTTCGTCAATCCGCACACCTTGCTCACGTTCACCGTGAAAGACGATGCCGGCAAGACCAGTGAATGGGAGGGCGAACTCCCGAGCCCGAATCTTCTGTCGAGGAGAGGCTGGAGCAGGAGCACCCTCAAGCCCGGCGACCAGGTCACCATCATCGGCGCGCCCGCCAAGAACGGCGAAAAGGGGTTGCAGGTGAAAAAGTTAGTTTTCCCCGATGGCCACGAACTCCCGGGAACCGTGTTGCCGCCGGATTCCTCCAAATGAGAATTCCACGGATCGTTTCGCTCGCGAGTGCGGCGCTGTTCCTATTTTCGTCCCCTCTGTTGGCGCAAACTCCAACGGGGAGCCAGAAGGCGGCGCATACCGGTGATTTGACCGGAGTCTGGTATCCGTCCTCGGTAAACACGTTCAACTTCGTTTGGACCGACGCGCAAGGCCAGCACCTGAACGCCCTTCCTCTCACCGCCTGGGGCCAGGAGAAATTCAAAGGCAACCATCCGATCGGCGGCGAATACACGGCGCTCAACTCCAATGACCCGAATTCCGAGTGTCTTCCCCCCGGCGTGCCAAACGTCTACACCCATGCCTATCCGGTGGAATTTCTTCAAGTCCCGGGCCGCGCGATCATGTACTTTGAATACGGCCACTTCGTGCGCCAGATCTTCACGGACGGCAGGGATCATCCGAAAGATGCCAACCCGACGTGGATGGGTGACTCCACCGGCAAATGGGAGGGAGACACGCTGGTGGTCGATTCCACCGGCTTCAACGACAAGACCTGGCTGGATGTCGCCGGGCACCCGCATTCCGAAGCGTTGCACATTGTGGAGCGCATGCGCCGAGCGGATCACGACACGCTGTTGATCGACATAACGATCGAAGACCCGCAGGCCTACACGGCCATCTTGAAGACCCAGCGAAAATACATCTTGAAGCCCGGCTGGAACATCATGGAGTACATCTGCGAAGACACCCGGGTCAAGTTCGATGAGTTCGAAAAGAAAGTAGGAGCCAAAGGGACCAAGACCGCCGAGGCCGCGGCGGAATCGGGCTCCTCCCAATCCATCGTGGGCGATTGGAAGGGCACCATCACCCTGGCGGATGGCCGTTCGTTGCCCGCGGCATTTTCCTTTTCCGCGTCTTCCAATGGCTTGCTGACGGTGGCCGACCCCTCCGTATCCATGAACCTTCAATTTCGCGACGTTGCGGTAGCCTCCGGTGGAATCGTCACAGGCCTTACGTCCGATCAAGTGAATTTTCTTGGGAAACTTTCCGCCGACGGGAAGCAAATGACCGGAGACATTATCCTCCCAAGCGGAACCGGCCATAAAATTTCAATGAGCCGGCCCTAAAACAATAATGCCGTCGATGAGGATGGCCAACCCTCCTTGATATTTTGAATTGTTTCTCGTCTATAGCGGGATGAAACGATCGCCCTGGCTTGAGGTTCTAAAGCGTGACCATGTCAGAAATCGAAACCGCTCGACTCCGGATGCGCAAGCTCACGCCCAACGACCTAAATGGGTTATTCGCCATTCGGTCAGATCCAGACGTCATGAACTATATTGGTTCTGGAAGACCAAATTCTCTGGAAGAGGTGCGGACTACGCTGAATAGGTTTCTCGCACATTGGGATCAACACGGTTTTGGGCGGTGGGGTATGGATTACAAAGAGACGGACGAACTCATCGGGTGGTGTGGGCTTTCCTATCTTGAGGATACCGAAGAAGTCGAAATCGGGTACGGAATTGCGAAGGCGTACTGGGGCAAAGGTCTTGCATCAGAAGCTGCGACAGCCAGCATCAAATATGGTTTTGAGGAATTGGGCCTCGACCGCATTGTGGCTGTGGCTTGGCCGGACAACGCTTCATCGCGACGAGTCATGGACAAGCTAGGAATGAAATATGTCAAAGTGACTCGCAACTATGATGTTGAGATGGTTTACTACGCCATTTCGCGCGATGAGTATCGGATAGCACTGCAAAGAACGCAATGAGTTGGCTCTACTTAATTCCCGCTTGCGCCAGCATCTCCAGAAACTGTCTTCGGGTGCGCATGTCGATCGACTGCGCGACCAGTTTTCCGTTGCGGTCGTAAACGAAAGTTTTGGGAATTCCCTCGATCTGGAAGAGTTCGTTCACCTTTCGTCCCGGGTCGAGCAGGATGGGGTAGGTGACCTTTTGCTGAGCGATAAAGGGCCGCACTTTGCCTTTGTCTTCGTCGGAGATGGCCAAGATCACCAGGCCTTGCTCCTTGAATTGCTGATATAGCGTCTCGAGGTCGGGCATTTCCTTGCGGCAGGGCGGACACCAGGTAGCCCAGAAATTCAACACCACGACCTTGCCGCGCTGTTCTTTCAAGGTCCATGTCTTTCCGCCCAATTCCGCCAGCGTGAAGTCCGCTTGCTGGCGGCGCTCGTTGTCGGCTTCAAGTTTGGCGACGGCTGCGTCGAATTGCGGGTCGTCCAAGGACGCTTGCACGTGTTCGTAACGCACGAGTTCGGCGAGTTCGACGTAGGGCTGGGGAGGCCGGCCATTCTTTGCCGGAAGGGGCTGTTCGCGCAGCGCGGTGGCCAATGTTGTCGCAACTTCCTGCAACATGTCGTGGCCGAAGTCTCCCTCGGTGGACAGCATGGCAAGGCTGTTCGCCAGGCGCAATTTATTCGGCGTCGTGGGCAGTTGCCGAATCTCGATCGCCAATTTTTTTGTCGCTTGCCCCCTGACTCCATCCGGCAGCGAGCGAAGACCGCCGATCCGGTCTGCGATGGGTTTTTCCAGGGCGCTCCAGACGACCTTTTGCTCCTGTGCTCGCAAAGAAGCAGGGCGCGAAAGGAATAATCCCGCTGCAGAAAGACTGAAGCTGAGGGCGATGGCAGCCGCAGCGATTGTTCTGAGACTTGGATAGGGTCGAATCACCTTCATGGTTAGCTCGCCGAGACTTAGGAGAAAAGCCTGTCTTGCTTACCGTTCCCAACGACGCAATATGGGTTTGAGTGGCACAGGCTTCAGCCTGTGGGGTTTAGTCCTTGCAGGCCCAAAACCCACAGGCTGAAGCCTGTGCCACTTAGGCCCAAGCTTCTACGTAATATTCGTCTGCGCGCTCAGAGCGATTTTCCAGCCGTCCCCGCGGTTCAGAAACACGCGCAGGTTCCAGCTGGTGGGTTTCGCGTTTGGATTTCGCCCCTGAAATGTCTGCATGATCACCACATTGCCGAACTCAAACATGCGCATGGATTGCACCGCGGAGCCGCCGGAGCCGCCGTTCTCTCCGTAGAGTTTGCGTTGCTCGGCTATTTCCACGACATGCTGCAATTTGGGCATGTCACTGCGCGGCGTGATGGTCTCGTGATTTTCGTCGGCATGGGCGGCCCAATCTTCCGGGTTCGGATGCCATTCGTCGTTTTTCAAACGAAACCAGGTGGCCAGGGCCCCTTCTTCCACTGGATTCTCGGGCTTGTAGGGCAACGTCTTGCAGGGATTTTCGCACAGTTTGTCCGCCTCGGTGGGAGGAGCCGGAACCGCCGTGTAATCCGGCCTCTCGGCCGGAATGGGGATGTTCAGGAAGACGAACGCCTGCCAGCCCGCGGGGTTCTTCACCCAGAGGTGGGCGAAGCGCTGGTTGTGGTGAATCCCCAGCACGCGCTCGACCTGGCCGAGAAAGTCCACGGTTCGCGCATCGATGGCTCCTTCGTTGTCGGCGGCGAACTGGGCCAGGTCCTCGAGGACTTGCGCCTTCGTGTGGATTTTGCCGTTCGCCTCGACCCACTGGAAGCGATCATCCAGAAGAGGGGCGACAGCCTTCGCGTCTCCCTTGGCGAGGGCGTCGGCTAAACTTTTGTCCGCCTGGCGGAAAGCGGACGTTTCGTCGGCAGCGGCGAGCGGCCTGCTCGATAGAGCAAGCAAGCCTGCGCCCAACAAGAGGCCGGCAGCGAATGTGCACGTGAAGAAGCGTCTCATTGTATTCGTCTCCTTAATGTTGGCGCCTGGTTGCATCATGCCAGCCATGGCCAGGCGAATAGGGGTGTGAGTCCGCGCCTTAGGGTCATTCCCGCTGGCGGACATCCACGGCCGGATGATACCACTCCCGGTGGTCTACGCCGAGATCCGGGTTTAGCTTTGCCGGTCGCCGGGCTTCCTATCTCGTTGCATTGCCCGCAAATAGCCTCCCCGCCGGATTCACCGTATTATACAAATAGTTATTACATTTGACGAATCTTGCCCCAACGTGGGGATAAACATCGGCGCGGCACTTGATAAAATCCGGCAAGTAATATGGCCATTGGCCGAATACTGTACTGAATCGAATGGAGAACCATCGTGCGAAAAACCATTTCTGCGTCCCACCTGGCGTTGTGTGGTCTATGCGTGCTTGGCCTTTTTGGATGTAGCTCCAGCGGCCAATTGCTGACCACAGATCTCTCGGGGGAGCAGGCAGCGGCACAGCCACCGGCTACGCCAACGGAACATTCCAACGGCATAGTGATGGATTGGAGCACGAGCCACGCGCTCTATCCGCGCGTTGGCGAGATCCATTCCCTGGTCGCCGTGCAGCACGATCCCCGGGCGATCCTCAGCTGGCAGGCGGCGGAACGCGAAGATTTTCAGCGCGCAAGGGGTCCAAGGCACTTTCTTCCTGTGCAGAACGACGTCAACCGTGACTGGAGTATCAATCTGGGAACTGGTGGAGTGGCGCCGACCATGTACCCCGCAAAATTTACGTTCGACGTTAACGCCGCGCCGACCTGTACAGCGGTATCGCCCGCCATTCCCGATTACGCTGTGTTCCCCGTGAACGTAGCCGGCAGCGCAACGCAGCCGAACATCGTGGCTTTCGATAATCTTTATAGCGGGACGACCCCGTCCAACGGCATCTGCAATCGCGCGGTCCCTCCGCCAGGCGATAGCGGGATAGCGGCGACAACGTTCTGGTCATACAACATCACGGCGGCGGGAGGTAAAGTTGCAACATCTCCAACTCTTTCGCTGGACGGAACCAAAGTCGCTTTTGTCGAATCAGGATCGGGCGTGGCTCATTTTCACGTTCTGGCCTGGAAGGCTGGCGATGGAGTGGACATTACCACTCCCAGTGCACAAAACGTCTTAAAACCAGTATCGATCACCAGTGGCTTTGCCGCGCTCGCTCCGGTTGCGGCAAGCGGAACCGTAACAGACCTGGCTTTGGGGTCAGCCGACGACACGCTGTCTTCGCCCTTCGTTGACTACACCAATGATGTGGCTTATATCGGCAACGACAGCGGAGTCCTCTTCCGCGTCATGAACGTCTTTTGCACAACTTCAGCCTGCATAACTGGAGGGACTCCGGCGCCGAGCCTGGATCCTACTTGGGGATCGTCTGGCGCTCTCACCATCGGAGGATCTTGTACGGGGAAGCTGACCGGCGCCGTTATCGACGGTGGGACTGGACATATTTTAGTCGGATGCGCGGACGGCAATGTTTATGGGTTTACCTCTGCCGGAGCCGCACTCACAAATCCCTCGTTGACCGTGGGGAATGGCGCAGCGACGGGAGGAATTGTAGATCCGCTGATGATAGACGCAGTGAACGGATTTCTTTATGCCGTAAGCGGTGCTTCCTCCGGAGGAACCTCCGTTTTGGTCCAAGCCAAAACCACAGACTTGAGTTCAGCGGTTACGGCGACATTGGGTGCAGGTGGATCCTTCAACCTTCATGCCCCGTCGTTTAGCAGCGGGTATTTTTCCAGCGTCATTCCCACTCACTGGCTGATTTACGAATGGGCGTTAAACGCCGCCGGCACAAACATCGTGTTATACGGGCCAACATTCTCCGCCGGCCACATCATGAATGGTGGCGCCCCGGCGAATTCCATTCAGGTCGGTGGTTCCATCCCTGTCGAGTTCTCGCCCACCACCGAATTTTTGAATGGAGCTACGGACCAACTTTTCGTTAGCGGGCTCACAGCTGCCTCGCCGAACTTCATTGAGTATAACCTCACCGCTTTTCTGGCCTTGTTCCCGAACAGTTTTCCTCCCGTCGGAGCCACTGGTGCGACGGCGACTGAGACGGGCGGCACGAGTGGAATCATTGTGGACAATACCAGCGGCTCGGCGCAAGCTTCCAGCATCTATTTTGGCAATCTGAGTACCAACGCGGCCGTGAAGCTGACGCAGAGCGGCTTGAACTAACCGCCGCACTCGTAGACCTGACGGCTAACGAAGTGCAACATCCATCGGGGAAACAGCATGTTTGTATCTGACCGGGAAGCACTCCACTTTTTATCTAAGCGAAGATTATCCACAAGTGGGAAATTGGTGGTACTTAACGGCAAAAATTTGCCCTTTACGTCATCGGCGCTCTGAAAACCTCTCTTCCTGGATCGAAAATTCACCGGATGTGATTGAAAACAAGGGCTTAATTCTGGCCTTCCGCGCGCCCAACGGAAGCAGGATTGCTCTTCCACCCTCCGATGTATTCTCATTCCAAGAGGAATAGCCGAAGCTCGTTTGGAGGGGGGATCGCCCTTCGTGTCTCGAGGGATGTTCCGGCAGCCGGCACAGTTCTATCTCCGAAGTGCCTGGCAGGGCAAACAGCATGAGCACAGAGATCGGAAACGAGAACATCAACATGCCGGCTTCCAATACTCCTCTGTCCGAGCGCGAGTATATGTCGCTTGTCATCGACTTTAACAACTCCGCCGCTGCGTACCCTGCTGACCAGACGATCGTCGATCTGTTTGAGACGCAGGCCGGGAGAACTCCCAATCAGACGGCATTGGTGTTCGAAGACCAAAGATTGACGTACACCGAACTCGACCGTCGCGCGAGCCTACTCGCGCATCACCTGAGAGGGTTGGGGGTTGGACCGGATGTGCTGGTTGGGCTTCTTGTGGAGCGCTCTGCCGACATGATCGTGGGCCTTCTTGCCATCCTGAAGGCTGGCGGGGCTTACGTGCCCATGGATACCGCGTTTCCTCAAGAGCGGATCACCTTCATGCTCGCGGATGCGAATGTCAAGGTGCTCCTCACACAAACCAGCCTCCTGGCAAGTCTACCGGCCGGCTCTGCTCGGGCCGTTTGCCTGGACACCTTCGATTGGAACTCTACGGAAAGGCCGGCGCGAAGTGATGCTCGCGCGCGCCCCGAAAACCTTGCCTATGTGATTTATACCAGCGGCTCGACCGGCCGCCCCAAGGGCGTTTGTATCGAGCACAGGAATATCGTCAATTATGCTTTGGGCGTTGCAGACCGGTTTCAGTTCAGCCCCGGCATGAATCACGCGACCGTATCAACCATCGCCGCTGATCTTGGCAATACCGTCATCTTTCCGGCATTGATCACTGGCGGCTGCCTTCACGTCATCTCGCAGGCGAGAGCAGAGAACCAGGCGATGCTCTCGGAGTACTTCCAGCGAGAGAAGATTGACGTTTTAAAGATCGTTCCCTCGCACCTGGCGGCATTGCAGACCGGAAAAAACCCGGAGCAAGTCATACCCAGAAAACGCTTGATCGTAGGCGGTGAGGCCTCCCAGCTGGACTGGATTGAGCGACTCCGCCGCCAGTCACAAAACTGCGAGATCTACAACCACTATGGGCCAACGGAAACAACCGTCGGGGTGTTGACTTACCATGTGGGCGCGCAGCTACCTAGCACACCGACCGGCAAGCTCCCTTTAGGAAAACCTCTTCCGAATAGCAGCGCCTATGTCCTCGATGAGAATCGCCAGCCAGTGCCTACTGGCGTCCCGGGTGAGCTTTACATTGGTGGTCGCGGCGTGGCGCGCGGGTACCTCAACCGGCCTGACCTGACCGCAGAGAGATTCATTCCAGATCCATTCAGCACAGATCCTGGCGCGAGGATGTATCGCACCGGCGATCGCGCGCGCCATCTGCCGGACGGGAACCTCGAGTTTTGCGGCAGGATCGACCATCAGGTCAAAATACGCGGATACCGCGTCGAGCTCGGCGAAATCGAAGGAGCGTTGCGCGAGCATGGCGGCTTGCGGGACGCTGTCGTGTCGGCGTATGAAGATGAATCCGGCAACAACGAGCTGGTTGCTTACGTCCTGCCGAAACGCGCGAATCAATCTCTTTGGGGAAGCAAAGCTCTCTACACCTTGCCCGATGGCTTGCCGGTCGCGCACCTGAACAAGAACGAAACGTCCTACATCTACAAGGAAATTTTCGTTCTCCAAGCTTATCTTCGGCACGGAATCACGATCCGCGACGGCGACTGCATCGTCGATGCGGGCGCCAACATCGGGATGTTCACCGTGTTTGCCAGCCGCATCGCCAAGAACCTGCGGATCGTTTCCTTTGAGCCCAACCCGGCCGCCTATGCTTGCTTGAAGGCCAACGCCGAAGCGTGGGGCACGGGCGTGAAATGCCTTCCCATGGGTCTTTCCCGCGAAAACAAAACTGCGGAGATGACTTTCTTTGAAGGGTTTTCGCTGTTGTCCGGATTCTACGCGGACGAAGCGACGGAGCGCGAAGTGGTCAAGACGTACGCGCTCAACCAGGAGTCCGAATCGGGAAACAGCGGGGAAATTGCCACTGAAATCGGAAAAATGCTCGAGGACCGGTTCCATGCCAAGACAGAAACGGCTCAACTGCGAACCTTGTCCAGCGTGATCGCGGAAGAGGGTTTGGAACGCATTGATCTGCTCAAAATCAATGTTGAAAAAAGCGAGTGGGATGTACTGCAAGGAATCAGCGCCGAGGACTGGCCCAAAATTCGCCAGCTTGTCATCGAAGTGGACCAAAAGGGAAACTTGGAGCCCATCACCACGCTGTTGGAAAAGCAGGGCTATGACGTTCTGGTCGAGCAGGACCCGCTGCTGAGAAAGACCGAATTGTGTTACGTGTACGCCATTCGACCGTCCGCGGCGAACCGCCTCTTGCGGCAGGAATCTGGCGAAGGGCATGTCCGCTCCCTGCCGCCGGTGAACGAAGAAATTTTGACGCCTGCAAGCCTGCGCAAATTTCTGAAAGATCGGCTGCCGCAGTACATGGTCCCGTCTCAATTTGTGCTGATGGAGAAGTTTCCGCTAACGGCGAACGGCAAGATCGATCGCCAGGCGTTTCCCCGGCCCGCTCACGAAAATTTACAGCCCACAGGCGAATTCGTCAGACCGCAGACCGAGACTGAAAAGGCCCTAGCCCTGATTTGGTCTGAAATGTTGAAGGTTGACACCGTCGGGATCCACGACGATTTCTTCGATTTGGGCGGCCATTCCTTGCTGGCCATCCGTGTGGTGTCGCGCATTCGGGACGTGTTCGGCGTGGACATTACTTTCCAGACCTTGTTTCAAAATCCCACGATCGCCGGTTTGTCCAAAGTAATTACCGCGGCCAAGAGTTCCGGAACTGTTCAGCGCATTGAGCGCCGCAAGCCGTCCGGTCCGGCTCCGCTTTCCTTCGCGCAGGAGCAGCTCTGGTTCCTGGATCATCTCACTCCAGGCAGCCCTGTTTACAACATGAACGACGTGGTGGACTTCCGCGGAGAGTACAACGCGGGAGCGATGCGCAAAGCCATCCAGGAATTGGTCCGCCGACATGAAATTCTGCGGACGGAATTCTCCCACAGCAGCGGACAACCCGAGCAGATCATCCTGCCGGAGATGGACCTTCCGCTCGTGGAACTGGACCTCGGTTCTCTGCCGGAACAGGAACGCGAACGGGAATGGACGCGCGTGGTGCGCGAGCAGGGACGAAAGCCATTCGAATTGTCGCGGGCCCCGCTGCTTCGCGCGACCATGGTTCACCTGTCATCGCGCCAGCACCGGCTGCTGCTTACTACCCACCACATCCTCGCGGATGAATGGTCGATGGAAGTGGTTCACCAGGAACTCAAGCGACTCTACGAGGCTTTTTCAGCCGGGCGGCCGTCTCCACTTCCCGATCTGCCCATCCAATTTGCGGATTTTGCCGTCTGGCAACGGGAGTGGCTGAAGGGAGAAGTGCTGGAAAGCCAGACTTCCTACTGGAAGAAAGAATTGGCCGGGGCGCCCTCCATCCTGGAATTGCCCACCGACAAGCTGCGTCCTGCCACGCAAAGCTTCCGTGGCGCGACGGAATCGTTTCAGGTGCCTGGAAAGCTGTTGGATCAGCTGAAAACTTTGTCTCGGGAGCAGCAAGCCACATTGTTTATGGTTCTGGAAGCCGCCTTCATGGCTCTGCTGCACTGCTACACCGGCCAGGACGACATCGTCGTCGGAACGCCGATTTCCGGCAGAACGCACAGCGAAACAGAGAACCTGATCGGCTTGTTTCTGAACACGTTGCTTTTGCGCGCGAAATTCACCGACCGACAGAGTTTCGTGTCCCTGGTGCAACAGGTGAGGGAACGCGCCCTGGGCGCCTATGCTCACCCGGACCTTCCGTTCGAACGCCTGGTGGCGGAACTCGCGCCGGACCGCGATCCGAGCCGCATGCCGCTGTTCCAGGTGATGTTCATTCTCCATAACTCGGAAGGCGTCTCCCAGGTTTCCAAGGTGTCCGGCAATCGGGAACTCGAGACGGGTACCTCGAAGTTCGATCTGACGCTGATTCTTTCCGAGAACGAGAAGGGTCTCGATGGATTGATCGAGTACAGCACCGATCTATTCGAACCGGCCACGATCCGGCGCCTTGCCAGCTACTACTCGAGGCTTCTGGAAGCTGGCGTTGCCAATCCGGAGCAGAGCATTTCCGAATTGCCGATGCTGCCGGACGCCGAACGCCGGCAACTGCTGATGGATTGGAATAACACGGCTGCCGAACTTCCCGGGAAAGAACTTTGCCTGCACCAGTTGATCGAAGCGCAGGCTGCGAGGACGCCGGATCAGGTGGCGCTGGTGTTCGACGAGCAGGAGCTGACCTACGGCGAACTCAACTTTCGTGCGAACCAACTCGCACAGCACCTGACCAAGTTGGGCATCGGTCCCGACGTGCTCGTGGGGCTTTGCATTCAGCGATCCATCGAGATGGTGGTGGGGATGCTGGGCATACTGAAGGCGGGCGGCGCCTATGTGCCGATTGATCCCAGCTATCCCAGCGCGCGCATTGCTCTGGTGATTGAAGATTCGCATCTGGGTTTCATCCTCACGACGGAGCAGATTCGCGCAGCCCTGCCGGCCAGCCCCGCGCGCATCATTTCTCTCGACGGCGACGCCGGCGCGATCGCCGCACAGAGTCCAGCTGCCGTGCCTCCTTCCGCAAACAAAAATAATCTGGCCTACGTCATCTACACTTCGGGTTCGACAGGCAGGCCAAAAGGCGTAATGGTCGAGCACCGCAACGTCGTCAATTTCTTTGCCGGCATGGATCGAATCATCGGCATCAAGCCTGGTACTTGGCTGGCCGTGACCAGCATTTCCTTCGACATCTCGGGGCTCGAACTGCTCTGGACGCTCACGCGCGGATTCAAGGTCGTGATTCATAGCGAAGGAAACACGGACAAAATCCCGGCGGAAATCCTCCGGCATGGCGCGACGCACCTGCAATTGACGCCGTCTCTGCTTCGCGCGCTGACTTCCGATCCGCCGTCCCTGAATGCGCTCGGCAAGTTGAAAAAGATCCTGGTTGGAGGCGAGGCGCTGCCTGCTTTGCTCATCGCCTCGCTTCGACAATCGTTCAACGGCGAGATTTACAACATGTACGGACCAACCGAGACGGCGATCTGGTCCACCGTGTATCGCGTTGAAGGACAGCGAACCAGTATTCCGATCGGCAAAGCGATTGTGAACACGCAAGTCTACGTTCTGGACTCTCAGCTTCAGCTCGTTCCTCCCGGTGGAATCGGCAATCTCTTGATCGGAGGGGACGGGGTCGTCCGCGGATATCTGAATCGGCCCGAATTGACGGCGGAGCGATTTGTCAGCGACCCGTTCCGCCAGGCAGGCAGGCTCTACCGCACCGGGGACCTGGCGCGTTTCCTGCCGGATGGGAATCTGGAGTTCATGGGCCGCGCGGACTTCCAGGTGAAAATTCGCGGGTTCCGAATCGAGTTGGGCGAAATCGAAGCGACCCTCGAGCAGCAGCCTGGGGTCGAGCAGGCCGTCGTGGTGGCGCGAGAGGACCATCAAGCGGACAAGATTCTGGCCGCCTTTTTTGTAATGAAAGCGGGCGCTTCCGTGAACACGGACTCGCTGCGCGACGCGCTCGAAGAGGCGCTTCCGAGTTACATGGTGCCGACTCACTTCATTGCATTGAACAATCTGCCGCTGACCGCGAATGGAAAGATCGATCGAAACGCGCTGCCGCCCATTTCACTCCAGTCCAACATTTCCACACAAGCCGGCGAGGATCCGCGCGGCGAGTTCGAGCAGGTTCTCGCGAAAGCCTGGGCCGAAGCGCTGGGCCTGAAACGAATCTGCCGCCAGGACAATTTCTTCCGTTTAGGCGGCCATTCCCTGGCGGCATTGAAAATTGCCTTCAAGTGCCAGCAGGAATTCCAGTTGGATTTCCCGCTCCAGATGTTCGTGCAGTATCCCGTGCTCAGCGAGCAGGCCAAGAGGCTGGAAGAGATGCTGGTGGAGCAGGCCGATGCGAGCGTGCTGGAGGATTTGCTGGCCGAGGTAATGAAGAATAGGCAGCTTGCGTAATAGCAAATTGGTAATATAATGGGGCAAATCGTCCCCGTCGGATTGAGGTAAAACAAGCCCGTGAGTCTGGCAAGTAAATTAGACAGCCTTACCCCGGAAGAACGGACGCAGCTTGCGCTGCGTTTGTCCCTGGCCAAGCGGCAAGCCGCCTCGAAAAAGGACGCAGGTCTTCCCTCGGTTCAACCGGATTTGCGGAATCGCTTGGAACCGTTTCCTCTCACCGATCTCCAGCAAGCCTATTTGATCGGCCGGTCGGAAGGGATCGAGCTCGGCAATATTTCCTGCCACGGCTACGCCGAAGTGGAAATGGAGGATTGGGACAGGGAGCGTTTCCAATCCGCCCTGCAAAGAATCATCGACCGGCATGAGATGCTGCGGTGCATTGTTTTGCCGGAGGGCCGCCAGCAGATACTCCCTTCTCCCCAGAAATATGAAATCAAAGTAAACGATCTACGCAAGCTGGATGCGGCCACGGCCTCGGCCCGCTTAGATTCCATCCGGGCCGGAATGTCTCACCAGGTCCACGCGTCGGACCAGTGGCCTCTGTTTGAGTTTTGCGTTTCCCTGCTGGACGCAAAGATCAGCCGGCTGCACATCAGCACCGATTTGTTGATTGGCGACGGGCGCAGCTTCGAAATTGTGTTTCAGGAACTGATGCAGCTCTACCGTGACCCCGAAGCGAATCTCCCGCCCCTCGAGCTTTCTTTCAGGGATTATCTGCAGGCGCTCACATCCCTCGAACAGACCGACGTATTTCGCGAGTCGCGGGAATACTGGACCAGGCGTATCCCGGCGCTGCCGCCCTCGCCGGAACTGCCCCTAGAAAAAAGTCCCGCTTCGATCACCCGGCCTGTATTCAAACGCCGCTCCGCGCGCGTGGATCCTGAAGCCTGGCGGAAGCTGAAAGAAAAGGCGGCGCGATTCCATTCGACGCCCGTCGGCACTTTGCTGGCGGCCTATGCGGAAGTGCTGGCCATCTGGAGCAAAAACCCGCACTTCACGATGAACCTCACTTTGTTCAACCGTCTGCCTTTGCATTCGCAATCGAATTCCATCGTCGGCGACTTCACATCGGTAAATTTGCTGGAGGTGGATAATTCCACGCCGCCGACCTTCGCGGCGCGCATGCAGCAGCAACAGGAAAAGCTCTGGCAAGATCTGGATCATCGTTACTTCAGTGGAATTCAGGTGATGCGGGACCTGTCGCGCTTTCAGCGCGTCGGACCGACGGCCATCATGCCCGTCGTTTTTACAAGTTTGCTGAATCTTGGCGATCAAGGCGATGGACTGACGTGGTCCAGCCGGCTCGGCAAGTGTGTCTATGCCATTACGCAGACGCCCCAGGTGTATCTCGACTTGATGGTGTACGAGGAAAAAGGCGCCCTGCAAATCAACTGCGACGCGGTGGAGGAACTTTTTCCCGCTGGTCTGTTGGACGACATGTTTGAAGCCTACCAGCGATTGTTGCAGGATTTGGCCGCGGATGATTCCGCCTGGCAGCGAACGCTTGCGGAAAATGCGCGGCGGCTGATCCCGGTTGCGCAAATCGCCTTGCGCGACGCCGCCAACAATACGGCAGCGCCGCTGACCTGCGATTTGCTGCACACTCCGTTTCTCAAGCAAGTGGCGGAACGTCCCGAGCAGTTGGCCGTCTGCACTCCCAAACGGCGTCTCACCTATCGCGAGGTCTACCGTTACGCCTGCCGGATCGAACAGGAATTGCTGCGGTGCCGGGTAAAACCGAACGAGCTCGTCGCCGTCATGATGGAGAAGGGCTGGGAGCAAATTGTCGCCGTTCTTGGGATTCACCTCGCGGGCGCGGCTTACCTCCCCATCGATCCTGAATTGCCGGCGGAACGCCAGCGCTTTCTGCTGGAGCATGCCCAGGTGAAAGTTGCATTGACCCAGTCCGGCGTGCGAAGCCGCCTGAGCGCGCCTGCATCCGTCCAGGTGTTCGAGGTCGATCAGCTGAAGCCGGCGGACGAAAGCGCGCTGGCCGACCGGCGGCGGCAAAAACCGGAAGATCTCGCCTACGTCATTTACACCTCGGGTTCCACGGGAGTTCCCAAAGGCGTGATGATCGACCACCGCGGCGCGCTGAACACCGTCCTCGACATCAATCAGAGATTTGGAGTCGGCCCGCAAGACCGAATCCTCGCCGTTTCCCGGCTCAGCTTCGATCTTTCGGTGTACGACGTGTTCGGATTGTTGGCGGCGGGCGGAACGGTCGTCATGCCTGCCGCGGACCTGGCCTACGATGCGAATCATTGGGCTGAGCTGATTCTTGCCGAACGGGTCACCCTTTGGAATACGGTGCCTGCTTTGCTGCAATTGCTCGTGGATCAGGCCGGGAAGCCGGAACTGCTCGGCGATTCCTTGCGACTCGTCATGATGAGCGGCGATTGGATTCCGCTGGGTTTGCCGGACCAGATTCGCCGCGTATTGCCCAAAGTGACCGTCGTCAGTTTGGGCGGAGCGACCGAAGCTTCAATCTGGTCGATCCTGTTTCCCGTCGGGAAAGTGGATCCGAATTGGAAGAGCATTCCCTACGGCAAGGCCATGCGCAACCAGAGTTTTCATGTGATGAATCAGGTTTTTGCGCCGTGCCCGACGTGGGTGCCGGGACAGCTTTACATCGGCGGGGCGGGGCTCGCCAAGGGATACCTGCACGACGAACAAAAAACGAGCGCCAGCTTCATCGTGAATCCCGCAAGCGGCGAGCGATTGTACAAGACCGGAGATCTCGGGCGATTCCTGCCCGACGGCAACATCGAGTTTCTAGGCCGGGAAGATTTTCAAGTCAAGGTGCAAGGCTACCGGATCGAGCTGGGAGAGATTGAAGCGCGGCTGCAGGAGTACGCGGGCGTGGATTTGTGCATCGTGATCGTTCGCGAGGATACTCCGCGAGAGAAGCGCCTGGTCGGATACGTGGTGGCCAAGCCGGGAGCAACGATCGATCCAGAGCAAGTGAAAGAGCATCTGCGCGGGAAGCTGCCGGAATACATGGTTCCCGTGGCCATTGTGGTCCTGGACCGTTTGCCGCTGACGCCCAACGGAAAAGTCGATCGCAAGTCTCTTCCGGCGCCCGTGCGCTCGACGGCGGAACTGAGCTTTACGTCGGCTGCGTCCCGGGATTCGCTCGATCTGCAACTGATGAAACTTTGGGAAAAAGTTCTGAACGTCCGGCCCATTGGATTGCGGGACAACTTTTTCGATCTCGGCGGAAATTCGCTGGTCGCCGTCCGCCTCTTTTCGGAGATGCGGAAATTGTTTGGCCGGAGTTTCCCGTTGTCGGTCCTGTTTCAAGCGCCCACGGTGGAAAAGCTGGCGGACATGATTCGGAAAGGCGGCTGGTCGCCGCAGTGGACATCGCTGGTCCCGATTCAGCCGGGAGGAAGCAAACCGCCGTTCTTCTGCGTGCACGGAGGCGGCGGCAACGTCCTCATCTACCGCGAACTGGCGCGCCATCTTGGCGAGGACTATCCGTTCTACGGCCTGCAGGCCCGTGGACTTGATGGAAATAAAAATTACCTGACGACGACCGAGGCGATGGCCGAAAGTTACCTGCGCGAGATCCGCGAGTTGCAGCCGGAGGGGCCATACTACCTCGGCGGATTCTGCATGGGCGGACAAGTGGCTTTTGAAATGGCGCAGAGGCTGGTCCGGGACGGAGAGAAAGTGAATCTGCTGTTCGTGATCGACACGCACAATTTCAATGGAGTTCCTCCGCAGTTCACCCTGAGTGAAAAAATGGGGAACTTGGGACAGAAGATCGTATTTCATTCCTCGAACATCTTGCAGCTGGGCCTCAAGAGACAGATCGCCTACTTTGCTGAAAAATCAAAGATCGCCCTGCGCAGAGAAATGGAACGATTGCGCATCAAGATCGTCCATCTCTTCAAGCTGAATCCGCACCGCGACGTCGTCAGGGGGACCGAGGAAGAATTTATCGAGGACATCAACGATCGCGCATTCCTGGCCTATAAACCTGTCAGCTATCTGGGCAAAATGACGGTCTGCAAGCCGCGAAGGAATTATGCATTCTTGCGGGATCCGTTCAACGGCTGGGGCGCAATCGCCGACGGCGGCTTGGAGATCATCGAGTTGCCCTCCGACCCGGGCGGCATCTTCCTCGAACCTTACGTGCAAACACTGGCGGAGAAACTCAAGGAGCAAATCGATCAGGCCGCTGCCGTTGGCGCCGAAGTTCACGATCCGCCGGAAGCTGTAATGAAGTAAGAGTCAGGCTGGGTATTGAGGGGAATAAGCAGAAAAAAGCACGCAAAAAATAGTTAGGCGCCCACCGCACTGGCTTCCGTCGCTTTGGCCGAAAAGATTTGCTCAGCAGGTTGCAGACCCTGAATCTGAACCAATTTCAAAGACTGGAAAGATTGCGGGGATGCGTTCCTTGCTTTGAAGTTCTCGCTGGGAATCCCAGTGCGCGCGTAGGATTTTTCGCAGTCCTGGTAAGAAGGTCCGCGCATATTTCCTTCCAGGTAGGCCAGCCCCGGGCAACGGGTGCAGGTTGCGCCATGCGTGCACTGGGAGCAAGAGGGCATGTCCCGCAGCGTGATGGAGCGAACTTCCTTGAGCTGCGGCGAATCGCGCCAAATGTCGACAAACTTTGTGTGCCGCACGTTGCCGCTGGGCAGAGGAAACTGGACGCAAGGATAGACATCTCCGTACGGGGAGACGTAGCAAGCCGTGTGGCCCGCGCTGCAGGGCAGCATGTCCAAGGCATCTTCGTCGACGCCCTGTGGCGGCGCGCAAAATTCCTCGACGTTTCCGACCAGCGCTCCGTCCCGGAAAACTTCCCGCAAGGCAGCCTTGTCCACGTTCAATTCGAGAATGGACCTGTCCCCATCCATCATGGGTGTAATGGTCGGGTCGAGGGTGCATTGCGCTCCCAGTTCGTTCGCCAGCGCCCTCACGCCGGGATAATCATTGGCGTTTTGGACCATGAGCACATTGGCCATGGTGACGTGCAAGCCCACCGTCCGCAATAAACGCACCGCTTCGATCGTCTGGCGGAACGAGCCGGGCATTTTCGTAATGGCGTCATGCACCTCGGCGCGATGCGAATACACGCTAATCTGCACCGATTCCACGCCCAGCGCGCGGATGCGCTCGGCTTCCTTCTTCCGGATCAAAACTCCATTGGTCTTGAGTTTTATGCTGAAGGTCCGAGCGTGCGCGTGCTCCAGGATCTCGAAAAAATCCTTGCGCATCATGATCTCGCCGCCGCTGATGGTGAGAAAGAAAACTCCGGCATCCGCCATCTGGTCGAGAAGGCCCTTGATTTCCGCGGTGTTCATCTCTCCGTGATCGTCGTGGTCCAGATAGCAATGGATGCACCGCTCGTTGCAGCGATAGGTCAAATCCAGTTGCACGCTGAGCGGAATGTTCAGTTTGAGGGCCTTGGCGGCCATTTCCGACATTAAGCCGCTCATCAACCCTCCTTGCGCGAACGGTTCGAGCGGGCCAGCGGGTGGTCGGAAAGCAGCAGAATGCCGTGTCCCGCCAGATTCTCGACGAGCGCTTCCGCGTCCTTCATTGCCACTTCCGGCGCGATGTCATATTGCGCGCAAATTTTATTCGCGACGATCTGGTCGAGCGGAGTCACGCCGTCCGCCGCATCCCAGATGACCGACGCCACTTCGTCCAGGGTGAATAAAGTGGAATTGGTTGCGGACATGACCATCGTTTCATCGCCCAGCGCGCGCGCAGCGATGGCCGTGCTTCGAGCCACATAACGAGAGTTGTTCATACGATGAGCTCCCAGACAGAGGTATCGGGCACAAACGTCAACCGGCGGACAGGAACGTGGTTGACGAAATCGAATGCCGAATCGAAAACCAATTTCACAAACTCAGGATCCCGCGCAAAGAACAGGATGTTTCCCAGCAACCCGCGCACGGCATCGGCCCCAACGATAGGCTCGATTTTATTTTTCGGACCTTTGGCGAGCAGGTACAAACCTTCGATGGGCGCTTGCAGGTTTTCTCCCACCCGCGCGAGTTCACCGAAAAACGGCGTCCCCACCGCGAAGTACCGGCCGTCCCGCCGGGTCACATAGGAAATCTCGTCGGTCAGGAGAGCGGCGTCCGCGGGGGCCAGTCTGGCAATGGTGGTCTTGCCCGCGCCGGAGACGCCGGAAAACAGAAACGCCCGGCCATTGCGTATGGCGCTCGAAGCGTGCAGAAGGAAACCGCCCTCGCGCGCCAGCAGAAGCGTATGCACGATGCGCAGCACGGAATCGAGCGAGTAAGGATTGATGGTCTGCTGGATGCGCCCGCGCGCTGTGGACGGATTCCACTCGGCGCGAAAATCACCGCGCTTCATCAACCAGCGCCCGGAATCCCAAGTCACGCACACGTCTTCGTCTTGCGATACGGCGCCCGGCGGAGCCAGTTCAATTTCAAAATCGAAACCGGCGCCGTTCGAGGAACCCACGTAACCGGCGTAGCGCTCTTGAATCTGACGAATGAAAGTGGGGCTGTCGCAGTGCAATCGTATGGGAAGGCCGCCTATATCGACCACCACGCTGGAACTCTGCGCCGCCGCCGTCACGCTTGGCACTTGGCCCTCCTGAGAAAAAGATTCCGCCAGCCTGCGGCGAGCCAGAGATAGAGATACGTCACGCGATCGGAAGACTGAAGCAGGCGAACGATCATGCGGTTCGGCTCATGGGCCGGGAGTTCGACTTTTTGATTGTCGCGCTCGATGGAGACCAGGCGCCCCAGCAACTCGGGCTCAGTAACGGGAGGATCCTCGTGACGCAGACGGTCTCCCCGGGTGATCAGGCACGATTCCTCGGGACGGTCTGCGGTGGCCACTGCTTTTCGGTCCACAACCCGATGAACAAATAATCGTCCCTTCTGCAAGAACAGCACGACCTCTCCCGGAGAAATTTCGTGCAGGCTGGCCCGCTGGATCAAAACCGAATCACCTGGAAGGATGGAAGGCACCATGCTCGTGCCAAAGACGCGAAGACGAACCTCGCCGAATGCGCGGACAACTTCCTCTGCCAGTCCGCACGCCAGCTCGATCGAAGCATTCCCCTGAATGTCCGCTCGCATTTTCAGCGGGTGACTACGAAGCCTTCATGCTGACTTTGCAAGAGCTTTGGGTGCTGGAAATTTTGCCGCACGACAGCGCCGAGACCTCGAACACGGACTCGAATCTTACCGATGGCGTCTTGTACGGTTTCTTTGCCGCCGCCTGTTCC
Organism: uncultured Acidobacteriota bacterium; assembly: GCA_963768275.1. GTDB lineage: Bacteria > Acidobacteriota > Terriglobia > Acidiferrales > UBA7541 > Palsa-360. The sequence continues at coordinate 356,145 of CAVYHH010000019.1, read as the reverse complement.
GGCGTTTTCTCGTTTGAAGTGTCTTGGTAGTTCAACTGTCCCTCCCCTTGTGCAATACCGCAAATTCCACGTTCGCAAGGGCTGCCTGTTCGCCTTCCATCTCAAACTGGCGGCATCAGTTAGCCACAGCAAATATAATTTGGGAGTCGCCGGCACACCCCGACTTTGTGGGGACGTGATGTGTTAAGCGTTAACCCTCAGGAACTTCCAGTCTGGAACAGCCAGAAAGGCAGGACGACAATCCTCCACAAAAGCCCTATGGACGTTGAATTTGAGGGAAATTGAAGGGTTTGATTGCTGCACTCTTACCTGCGGCCGAAAGGACAAAAAACCAGGAGTTCTAGGTATCTGCTTGAAAAGAATGGTCGGGGCGAGTGGATTTGCTTGCCCTGAGCCTGCCGAAGGGAACCACCGGCCTCCTGGTCCCGAACCAGATTCAAGACCCTATTGAACGCTCCGGAATTCTGTTGTTTCCAACTAATTTTGATTGAACCGTTTGCGGCTATCGGTTGAATCTTGTTGAAAAGTAGTGAAATTGAGTGCTTTGGCGTCTACAAAATTGACCACAACCCCCTGGTCTTTTTGCCTACGGGTGGATCATTAGCCGGTAATCACTGCCGGGAGCCACAGCGGGAAGTGCGTTGCGCATGGCCGCAACGGCACTCCCGCAGTCGCCCCATCGTGACGCGAACGGCATCAATCCGCCGTGATGCGATCACCGGAAACGGTGCCTTTCAGTTCAAACAGAAGCTGCTTTCCCGTAGGATCGTACTGATCAATTGTAACGACGCCATCGTAATGGTTCCCGGAATGATCGAGGGTCACCTCCTCACGAATATTGCCGGGACCCTCAAAACAGCCAATCGATCCCGGCTGTGAACTACAACTTCTTGTGGCATCCCAACTCAAAGTAAAATGATTCAGTTTGTATTTGGATGGTCCGGTACTCTTCCACACGCCCAGGCAGAAACTACCGGTCGCCGGATCTCGTCCCGAATTCATAATTTCCGTTCCATCCCTGTGCCACTGGACATATCCGGCATCGAGCGTTACTCCATCGGGTGGATTGAAAGGGGCTGGGTTGCCGGAATTGCCTTCCGCCACGAACGTAAATTTCCAAAACCCCACGATCGAGGCGTCCTGGTCGCGATCCCCGTCGTTGTCATCTTTTTGGTCGTCCACCGCCAACGAGCTAAGCCGGTACGAAACCGATTTCAAGAGCGGCGGTCGGTGCGGTGCGAACATCGGCTTCCGGCCTTCGCCAGAGTAAGATCCGCAATCCGCGCGAGCCTTCAATGCAAAAGAACTTCCCAAAACCGCGAGTGCCAGCGCAAACGCACCGTGTCGCATCATCGTGATTCTCATGATCATTCTCCCTCCTCGTTCATGGGCCGATGCGTTGTTCGGAGCCCGCATCGTGCCTCTACCCCCATAAAGCGGAAACGGAGGTCGAAAAGCACAACATCACTCAAGATTCTTGTAACTCCCCTTAAGTTCCTTAAAAGTCGGGGTATAATCCGTGCCATTCCCCGTGATTCCTCGATCGCGACGAGGAGGCGATGGCGGCTCCGACAACCCAGCAGGTCACTGAGTTGCTCCAAGCCTGGAGGCAAGGCGATGAGACGGCCTTGCACCGTTTGCTCCCGGTTGTCCATCGGGAACTCCGTCGCCTAGCTCGCCGATACATGTTCCGGGAACGTTCCGGCCACACCTTACAGGCGACGGCACTGGTTAATGAAGCCTACGTACGGTTGGTGAATGCTCGCGAGGTCGATTGGAAGAACCGCGCCCATTTCTTTGCGCTGTCTGCTCAGGTGATGCGGCGGATTCTGGTGGATTCCGCCAGGGCCCACAATGACCAGAAGCGAGGAGGAGGGAATCCGAGGGTCACCTTGGATGAAGATTTTATGGGAGCGCAAGAGAAATGCCATGACCTTGTCGCGCTGGACGACGCGCTCGAAGCGTTGGCCGCAGTGAATCCTCGAAAGGACCGCGTAGTGGAATTGCGATTTTTCGCGGGTCTCAGCGTCGAGGAGACCGCCGAAGTCCTGAAAGTCTCACGCAACACGGTTCTCCGCGACTGGAGGCTTGCGAAGATGTGGCTCAAGCGCGAGATGAACAAGGAGAAAACCAAACGGGATGACTCCTGAGCGTTGGCAGCAAATCGAGCTGCTATGTAACGCCGCCTTGGAGCGCGAGTCGAGCCAGCGCGAAGCGTTTTTGGCGCAAGCCTGTCGAGGGGATGACGAACTGCGCCGCGAGGTTGAATCGCTGCTGGCGCAAGAGAAACCGGCTGAGGGATTCCTCGAATCACTTGGAGATGAAGCAGCAACCAAGCCGTGGGCGAAAATGCAAGGTGGAAGCGGCGGGCAGCCAATAATCGGGCGCCAGCTTGGATCGTACAAAGTTGTTTCCTTGCTCGGGGTCGGCGGGATGGGGGAAGTCTATCGGGCCCATGACGCGAAGCTGAAGCGGGATGTAGCGATCAAGGTCCTGCCACCCGCTTTCCTGAACGATCCCGAGCGGCTAGCCCGTTTTCAGCGCGAAGCGAGGATGTTGGCCTCGCTGAATCATCCGAATATCGCCTCGATTTATGGCCTCGAAGATTCCGGCAAAACGCATGCGTTGGTGATGGAACTGATCGAAGGGCCGACGCTGGCGGACCGCCTCCGGCCAGGGCCGATTCCGATGGAAGAAGCCCTGGCCATTGCCAAGCAAATAGCGGAAGCGCTGGAGTACGCCCACGAACACGGGATCATTCATCGCGATCTCAAGCCCGCCAACGTGAAAGTCTCGAACGACGACACGGTGAAGGTTCTCGATTTCGGTTTGGCGAAGGCTATGGAAAAACACTGGTCCGCAGCCGGCGTGGAGAATTCGACGACCATCAGCCAATTGGCCACTGAGGCGGGCGTGTTGCTCGGGACGCCAGCGTACATGTCTCCGGAACAGGCGAAAGGCAAACCGGTTGATCGTCGCGCCGACATCTGGGCATTCGGCTGCGTGTTGTACGAGATGTTGACGGGAAAGATGGCATTTCATGGCGATGCATTAACGGACACACTCGCGGCGGTGCTCAAGAACGACCCGGACTGGTCGCAACTGCCCGCGGCAACACCCACACAAGTTCACGCGCTGTTGCGGCGCTGTTTTCAGAAGGATCCGAAGCAGCGGTTGCAAGCGATCGGAGACGCCCGCATCTCGCTCGACGAAGTCCTCTCCGGTGCGCCGGAACCGCCCGAGGCTGCCGGCGAGCCACTCTGGCGCCGCACACTTCCTTGGGCGCTATTCGGCGCGACTGCGCTTGCCTTCACGACATTCGCATGGGTGCACGACACCGACGTGAACAGGCCGGTTCCGGCAGAGGCGGTACGTCTGCAGATCCCCCTGCCGATAAAGCCCTCCTTGCGGCTAACTGGCTTGTTCGCGCTATCGCCGGATGGCCGCCAGTTGGCCTTTGTTGCCACGGGTGATGACGGCATTCCCCGCATATGGATTCGCTACATGAATTCGCTCGAAATGCGATCCTTGCCCGGCACGGAGTCGGTGGGCGGTCTGATGTTCTGGTCGCCCGATAGCCGGTTCATCGCATTTGCCGCGGGTGGAAAACTTCGGAAGATTGCTATTTCCGGCGGTCCCGCGGAAACGGTGTGCGTCCTTAACAAGACGGGAGTGGGCGGCTCCTGGAATAGAGACGGCGTGATCATCTTTGGGCAGTTCGGGGATACCGTAATGCGTGTCTCCGCCTCGGGGGGTGTTGCGACGCCCCTCACGGTTCTCGATACCTCGCACGGTGATGTAGCGCATACAGGTCCCCAGTTCCTCCCCGACGGACGGCACTTCATTTACTACCGCGATACAGGCACGGGCGGCGCTGTTTCCGTGGGTTCGCTGGATGCAAATCCTAAGGACCAAGATTCGAGGCGGCTTTTTGAGTCAATGTCTAGCGCGGTCTATGTTCCCTCATCCGGTCCCGACTCCGGGAGGTTGCTGTTCCTCCGCGGGAAAACTCTTATGGCTCAATCCTTCGACGCCCGCCGTCTGAATTCTTCAGGAGATCCGGTCAGAGTTGTTGAAGAACCGCTAGGACTCTATTATGACGTCGGTCTCTTTTCAGTTTCGACCAACGGTACCCTGGCTTACTGGTCCACTGGAAATCTGCAAACTCAGCTTACCTGGTTCGACGCGCAAGGCAAGGTGCTGAGCACGGTAGGTGAGCCGGCCTTTTACAGGGACTTTGCTCTTTCACCGGACGGTACGCGAGCCATCGTGTCCAGACTCACTCTGCCGGATCAAAACGTGACCCTATGGCTGCTCGATCTATCGCGAGGCACGAGCACACAATTCGAGCTTGATCCCTCAGCGGACAATTGGAGCGCTGTGTGGGCGCCGGACGGGCGGAAAATCATATTCGGTTCCGTTCGGGCCGGCCAGATGATGGACATCTACGAGAAACCGGTGAACGAAGCGGCAGATGCTGTGGCTCTGATAAAGTCAAATGAGTGGAAGACACCTCTAAGTTGGTCGCCCGATGGACGGTTCTTGTTGTACGGCAGCGTGGGAGGAGAAACGAACCGCGACTTGTGGATGCTTCCGCTTGGGGAACCCGCAAAGCCCGTGTCGTTTCTTCGGACGCGATTTAATGAGTTTGGTGGTCGCTTTTCTCCCGATGGGCGTTGGGTGGCTTACGTATCGGATGAATCAGGTCGGAATGAAGTCTACGTTCGGCCCTTTTCACGGGACGCTTCCGGAGAAGGAATTTCGGGTGACTTGAACAAGTGGCTGATTTCCAGTGCGGGGGGTTATAGCCCAATCTGGGGACAGGATGGGAAGGAGCTGTACTATATAGATCTCGATGGAAAGTTGATGGCAGTCACGGCGACAACGGGTTCCGTTTTTCAGGCGAGTGTTCCCAGGGTTCTTTTTCACGCACCGCCAAGCAGCGAAAACGGGAGGCCCCAGCCGGAATGGGCACCATCGCCAGACGGCAAACGCTTTCTATTTCTGGTGCCAGAAACGCATGGCGAGACGCCATTCACGGTTGTGCTCAACTGGCAGGCGGCACTTAAGAAATGAACCAGGACCGAGACTCGGCGCGATCGTCCCCCGAATGTCGGAGTACACGGACGCAATTCAGCGAGACCGTAGAGGTCAACCCATGGGAATTGTAGATAATTTTGTGACTGCTCTTACACGGTCCGGACGACAGGAGGCTGATTGTTTTCAGAGCTTTCAACGGTCGGACACCTGGGCCAAAACCAGATGCCCCACTTCGCATCATGCTAAGTGCTTGAAAAGAATGGTCGGGGCGAGTGGATTTGAACCACCGGCCTCCTGGTCCCGAACCAGGCGCGCTAGCCAGGCTGCGCTACGCCCCGACGATACGCACTCGAGCGCGCCAATAAAACGGCCCGAATGGAATACTCAGAATAGCATAGCTCTCCGTTTGAGCCTAGAGTGTGGCGGGCTTGGTCGAATGGTGTTTGGTTTGTAGCGCCCGCCTTCAGGCGGGCACTTGCTCGAATCAAGGATGCCCGCCTGAAGGCGGGCGCTACAGAACCCACCACGCATCCGGCCGCCGCGGATGAACGGAGGCGCTGTGTTATAGTTAATTCCGCGAAACAGAAATTTTCCGCATCCAGTAATGCAATCCTAAGACCGGGAGAGACACGGGCGGTCGGTCGTTCGTGCAAATCAAGATGGCATTGATGGAACGCATCCAGAAAGATTTGACCGCGGCGATGATGTCGAAGGACGAACTGCGCCTGAGCGTGCTGCGCATGATCAAGTCCGCGCTTAAGTACAAAGAGATTGAGAAAGTCCGTCCGCTAGAAGACGCCGAGGCCCTGCAAGTATTGCAAACACTAATGAAGCAGCGGCGCGAGTCGGTCGAGCAATTTGCCAAGGGCGGACGCCAGGATCTCGTCGACAAGGAAACGAAGGAAATTGGCATTCTCGAGGCCTACTTGCCCGCCGGGGCCTCCGATTCTGACATGAGCGCGGCGATCGAAGCCGCCATCGTCGAAACCGGCGCGAACTCGCCCAAAGCGATGGGCGCCGTAATCAAAGCGGCGAAAGCGCGGCTCGAGGGCAAGACGGTGGATGGGAAGACGCTGTCCGACCGCGTCAGAGAGCGCCTGTCGAAGATGGCTTAGTGGCAAGTGGAGAGTTGACAGTTAAGAATCTGTCCATCGGCAAATTTGGACTTCTTTAGTGTGCGGCGTCCTGTTTTTGTGTTGCTCGGAGTCCCGGAGGGACGTCACACCGTAGCCCACCGTTTTTCAACGGTGGGCTACGGGATTCGATCCTTCACAGCCCCGGAGGGGCGGCACTTTCGGTCGCGGTGTGCCGCCCCTCCGGGGCTTATCTTTCTGACGTAACGTCTACCCACAGCTCCCGCTGTGGGCTACGTTCTTTCGTCCCTAACGGGACTGACAAATAGCCGCGATTCTTCTGCGAATCTTCGTTCTCCGAGACGAACACTTTGGACTTGAATGTGAATATTTAACCTGCGGTTACTCCAGTTCTCAAGCAGTTTCAATCTCTCCTATATCGACTTTTTAGCTCCTCTTCCGTATCCTCCCTTGATGCCTTTGCCGGAGACCATCCCCGTTCGCTACACGGAGGAAGAAGCCGGGTACGTGACGGTGCGCCCACTCGTGCGGCAGACGTTTCGCCTGGATGAACTTCTCGACATGATCCTCAGCGTCGCGGGAAAAGACGCGGCGCGCGTCCGGCAACTTCTGCATTCCGGCACGATCGTCTATCATTTTTACCGGTATTCCTGGACCGGCTTTGACGCGGACGAAGCGGAACTCGCCGCCGCGCTCGCGCGGTTTCCGGACGCCGACCCTTCACGCCCGTTTGCCGCGAGCCACTGCACCAATGCCGTATTTGACGACGCCGGCGCAAATCCGAGGCACCTGCTTGATCTGGACCGGGAGACCGCTTCCAAGCGCCGCTTGTTTCTCGGAAAAAGTTTCTGGGAGAGCCTGCTGGAAATTGCCGTGGAAGAGAATCCGGCGTATCAGAAATATTCTTACAGCCGCCGCGCGGACCTCTACCGCCTTGATCTGGACGCGGAAAACGCTGCGCGGATCGAAGACGCGGCGAATCGGCTGGCCTCCGGAAAACTGCGTTCCGCGTTGCGCGTGTTGTCCAGCGCCGCGTGCATCCTCTTCGTTTGCCCGCGGTAGGCGAGTGGCACAGGCTTCAGCCTGTGGGGTTGGTCGTTGCGAGGGCTAAACCCCACAGGCTGAAGCCTGCGCCACAAGACAATTTGAGCCATAATGCCGGGCGACCGCGAAGGCGCTTGCCTTTACGGCCTGCGTGGACGGGATTCGGAGCGGAATCGGTCGCGGAGGTGTTTTTTGGCCAATAAACCCTGGAGTTCGACGGCGCCGCCCGCGGAGTTTCGTCCCTATGTAGACGCGTCGAGCGCGATGACGGAGTTCAGTTGGCGCGCGGTGATTCTGGGCGCGATATTCGGCGCGCTGTTTGGAGCGGTGTCCGTGTACGTCGGGTTGCGCGCCGGGCTCACGGTTTCCGCGTCGATTCCGATCGCCGTGCTTTCGATTTCCATTCTTCGCGCATTCGGCAAATCCACAATTCTCGAAAATAACATCGTGCAGACCACCGGCTCGGCGGGCGAATCGGTGGCCGCGGGCGTGATTTTTACTTTGCCCGCGCTGATCTTCATGGGCTTTTCGCTCAACACCGAATACTGGCGCGTCTTTTTTCTCGCGTTGATCGGCGGATGGCTTGGCGTGCTGTTCATGATCCCTTTGCGGCGCCAGCTCATCGTCAAGGAACATGGGAATCTGATCTTCCCGGAGGGAACGGCGTGCGCCGATGTGCTCGTTGCGGGCGAGCGCGGCGGCTCGTTCGCCAGCAGCGTGTTCTGGGGACTCGGCATCGGCGGCGTCTACACCTGGCTGAAGAATTCGATGCACATGTGGCCGGACCAGCCGGAATATCTTCCGAAGTGGCTGCCGGGCGCATCCTTCCGTGCCGCGATCACTTCGGAATATCTCGGCGTCGGCTACATCATCGGGCCCAAGACCGCGGGTACGATTTTCGCGGGCGGCGTTTTTTCCTGGCTCGTCTTGATGCCCACCATCCGTTTCTTCGGCCAGAATATGCCCGGGCCGCTTTATCCCTCGACGATTCCCATCGCGCAAATGACGCCGGACCAATTGTGGTCCGCCTACATTCGTCCGATCGGCGCGGGCGCCGTGGCCGCGGCTGGATTGATCACGCTGCTGCGCACGCTGCCAACGATTTTGAGCGCGCTCACCGCGGGATTGAAGGATGTCCGCGCCCAGCGCGCCGGCACGGCGGCGCAGGCGGACCGCCTCGAACACGATTTGCCGATGAAGTTCGTGCTGATCGGGTCCATCGTCATTATCGCGATGATGTGGGCGCTTCTCACGTTCAAGCCGATTCCAGGGGCGAGCACTGGCCTGTTTTCCAATCTGATGGCGGCGCTCCTGGTGCTCGTGTTCGGCTTTTTGTTTGTGACGGTGTCGTGCCGCATTTGCGGCCTGATCGGCACGTCGTCGAATCCTGTGAGCGGCATGACCATCGCAACGCTCATGGCCACGTGCGCGATGTTCCTTGTGGCGGGCTGGACGGGCGGCGCGTTCGCGGCGCTGGCGATTACGATTGGCGGCGTCGTCGCGATTGCAGCGGCCAATGCCGGCGCGACCTCGCAGGATTTGAAGACGGGTTACCTGGTCGGTGCGACTCCCGTGCGGCAGCAGATCGGATTGATCGTCGGCGTCCTGGTGGCTTCGTTTTTTATCGGTTTAACATTGATCGGAATGAACAAAGGTCTTGAAAAATACACACCCAACGTCATTCCCATCAACCTTGCGCAGCCTCCCGAAGGCGTGCAAGTCGAGGCGCAGAATTACGAGCACGCGGGCAAAACGTACGTGCTCGTGAACGCTCTCGGCTCTCAGGAAATTCCCGACGGAAAATATCTGTACGATTCCGCGACGAACCGGATTGAAATCCAATGGGTGCAGGGAATCGGCAGCGATGCCGCGCCCGCTCCGCAAGCGCGCCTGATGGCCACGGTCATCAACGGCATCCTGACGCGGCGGCTTCCGTGGAGGCTGATCATGCTCGGCGTCTTTCTGGTCGTCGCGATCGAGCTGCTCGGCGTGCGCTCGCTTTCCTTCGCGGTGGGCTCGTACCTTTCGATCGCGACCACGGCGGCGATTTTCGCGGGCGGCGCCGTACGCTGGCTCGTCGAGCGCAACAAGCCCAAGACCGCCGAATCCGAAAGCGAAGTCAGTCCCGGCGCGCTCTATTCCAGCGGATTGATCGCCGCGGGCGGCGTTGTCGGCCTCTTGGCCATCATCATCAAGCTCATGGAAATCCGCGGCTGGGTCACGCCCGATAAATTCGACGTGGGCACAAAATGGATCGGCAGCCTGGCCACAAACGATTGGCTCGGCGTCGTGATGTTCGTGCTGCTCGCGTCGTCGCTGTTTATTTTTGCGCGCAGGAAGCTCGAGTAGCACAGACTTCAGTCTGTGGATTTCCATTTGATCTTGTCAGGACCGTTGAACTCTGCGTATGCGGTCGCCCCGGGCTCGCTAACAAACCCCCACAGACTGAAGTCTGTGCTACCAAAATCGCCGCATGATAGACTCCGGCCCATGAGCGAAATGAAACCAACACGCCGCGAAGTCCTGCTGGGAACGGCCGCGGCATTTCTCATGAAGGGCGCTCCGGAAGGGCAGGCTGCGGATTCCTCCATTTGTTTTTCGAGCGCAATCGAGATGGCCCAGCTGATCCGCGCGAAAAAGCTTTCGGCGCGCGAAGCGCTGGCCGCGCATCTGAAGCAGATCGAGCGCATAAATCCAAAGGTGAACGCCATCGTGACACTGGTGCCGGAAATGGCCGCCGATGCCGCCGCGAAGGCTGATGAGATGCAGGCGCACAAAGAAACATTGGGACCGTTGCACGGCCTGCCGGTCGCGCATAAGGATCTGCTGGAAACGCGCGGCATCCGCACTACATATGGGTCGCCGCTCTTCAAGGACTTCATCCCCACCGAAGACAATATCGTTGTCGAGCGGATGCGACGCGCGGGCGCGATCATCATCGGCAAGACCAACGTGCCCGAATTCGGCGCGGGTTCGCAGACGTTCAACAAAGTTTTTGGGGCGACCCGCAATCCCTACGATTTGACGAAGACGTGCGGCGGCTCTTCCGGCGGCGCCGCCGTCTCACTCGCCTGCGGGCTCGCGCCCGTCGTCAGCGGTACCGATACCGGTGGTTCGTTGCGCAATCCGGCCGCCTTCTGCAACGTAGTCGGCTTCCGCCCTTCCGCCGGCCGCGTGCCGAACCCGAAAGCGGCCTTCGCGTGGTCCACGCTAAGCACTTCGGGATGTCTCGGACGTTCGGTGGCCGACCTTGCCTACGTGCTGAGCACGATCGCGGGCCCTGATTCCCGCGCGCCGCTCTCGATCAACGAGCCGGGAGAACTTTTCGCGCGCCCGCTGGACCGCAGCTTCAAAGGCGTGCGCGTAGCCTGGTTCAAGGACCTGGGCGGAGTGCCCTTCGACCCGCGCGTGCGCGCCGTGGTGGACGGCCACCGGAAGACGTTCGAATCGCTAGGGTGCGTCGTCGAGCAGGCCGAGCCGGACTTCGCCCCCGCGGAGATCGCCTTTCGCGTGCTGCGCGCGCTCGGTTCAGCAAATGCTTACGGCGCGCGCCTGCATGACCACCCGGACGCCTTCAAGGACACGCTAAAAGGCGAGATTGAGGAAGGGCTGCGGCTGACAGGCATGGACGTAGCGCGCGCCGACGCCGCTCACGGCCAGCTCTGGCGCGGATTTCAGGCCTTCCTCGAAAAGTATGAATACTTCGTCCTGGCCACCACGCAATTGCCGGCATTCGACGTCGACACGCCCTACCCCACGGAGATCGCAGGCGTGAAGTTCGATAACTATATCGATTGGATGAAGTCCTGCTGGTACATTTCGGCCACGGGTAATCCAGCAGCCTCAGTGCCCGGAGGTTTTACGCCGGAAGGACTTCCCGTAGGCGTGCAAATCGTTGGCCGCAACAAAGAAGATTTTTCCGTTCTGCAAATGGCGCACGCGTTCGAACAAGCGACCGGCTTTGGCAAGAAGCGCCCGGGCATCGCGTAGCACAGCCACTCCTGGCTGTGTGGGTTTGTTTTCTAGAAAAATGCTGCCGGGGAAATGCGGAATCGTTTGCTCAATTTCTCGATGTGACTCTTGTTGAGACCGCGCTTCTTGTTCAAGATTTCCGAGACGATGCTCTCGGACCCAAAGATCGGGACCAGGTCTTTTTCACGAAGGTCATTCGCATCCATCAAAGTACGAAGTATCTCCACTGGGGATGCGTCGGGGACGGAGTGATGCTCTTCTTCGTAGGCTTCAATCAAGGTCATCAAGACTTCGGCATACTTCTCTTCTTCCTTCGTCGGATTCAATTTACTTGCCAGCTTGTCTAAGACAGACAGGTATTCCTCGTGTTGGCGTTCAGAAGTGATCGGTGTTGGCGAGCTGGCTTCCAGCGCGTATTTTTCGGATACTGAAATCATTCTCATGAGTAGTTAAGCACTTGCACCGGCTTGCCGGACCACTCGGCGTAAAGCTGTTCGTAGGTGCGGCCGATGGCGAAGCCCCAGGAAAACATGCGATAGTTTTTGTACTTGTCGGGAACGACGTACTGTTCCACGGCATCTTCCACGGGGACGCCGGCCTTGAACGATTTTTCCGCATGTTCGGCGATGTCGTCAAAGCAGGAGCGCATTTCGGCGACGCCTTCGAGGCCCATGATCTGGCCGTGGCCCGGGACGAAGAGCGTGTTCTTGTCGAAGGTCGCGAACTTGGCCAGCGTCGCGCGCCACCGCGTCGGGTAGCCATTGATGTTGACGGGGTACTGTCCGCCGGTGAGCAGGTCCCCCGTGTAGATCACGTTTTGCGAGGGGACGCGGTAAATCAGGTCGGTGTCTGTATGGCCGATGAAAGCTTCGACCACCACGGTTAGTCCTCCAAGATCAATTTCGATCGGCATCTTGGCGGGATCGAGCGCGTGATTGGGCAGCGCGAGAACAGTTTCGGTGACGGGCTTGAACATCCCGGTCACGCCTTCGATGTCACTCTTGGCGTGTTCGCGCTGGCTGTCGGTCTTGGCGTCGCGCACGCGCTTTTCCCACGGAGCGAGGAACGTGGCCAGGTCTTCGCTCTGCCATTTGGGATAGATCGCGGCCATGCGCGCCGGCACGTCCATGTGCGCCCAGACGGGGATTCCCGCGCCGCCATACACGGAATTTCCAAGCGTGTGGTCGAAGTGCCAGTGTGTGTTGAGCGCCGCGCGGACGGGAATCTGCGTGACCGTGCGCAGAGTTTCGAGCTGAAAGGACGAGCCGGTGGTCGTTTGGAAACCCTCGACCATGAGGGCGGCGTCGCGGCCAATCAGAAATCCTCCGTTGCACCTCGCTTGCAACCCTTTCGAACGGTCCGCAATCGTGGCGTACAAGCCGTTCCCGATCTTTCGAATGGAGGCGAAGCCTTTGTCGGCGATTGGCTGCGTGGCGATGCGCGGATCATTAGGCAGCGCCTGGGCCAGCGCAGGCAGCGGCGCAAATCTCGAGGCAGCGTATAGCGCGCCAAGCGATGACGCGCCCGCAAGGAAACTCCGCCGGGAAAACGAATTCGAAAAATTGTTCATGGGGATCTCCAAAATTCTTGGGGAAGCATACTGGTTTCACTGTCACCGGGCAACCGCGTTTTAGGGGGCTTCGGTAAGACTATGGCGATTGTCATTCTGAGCGAAGCGAGGAATCTCTCTTCGTTTGGCAAAAACCTACAGAGAGATTCCTCGCTTCGCTCAGAATGACAAAATAAGCATTATTTTCGCAAGCTGTTAGGCTTTGGCCGGCTTCTTGATTCCGTCGTAGAGGAGGATGGAAAGTACGACAAGCACCCACCAGGGAAATACTCCCATCCCCGGAATGGCCTCCATCACAAGTCCCGGCAGGAGGGCCCATCGCCGCCCGAAAATCAAAAAAAGAATGAAGGCTGTGCCCAGATCGAGCGCCCATTGGAAGGGCGGCGCAAACGTAAGCCAGATAGAGAGGACATCCGAAACTGCGGCCACGCCGAAAGCAATCGCCATTTGCGCGCGGGTGTGGCGCTTGAATGGTAGTGTGGCCTCTGCCGGGGCCAGGGTGATGATCTTTTCAGTTTCCATCAAGTGTCTCTGAACGCAAACTTTCCATCCGCCTGACGAACTTTAAATGATCGTGCCACGACTGCTCCCAATCCGCAAGTAAGTGAGTTCACTTCACGAATTGGGCACAACGGCCACGGAATCGGATGCTTCAGGGAACAGCCTCCTGCTATCATTTTCTTAACCGCCCTACTTGAATCGGAGGTTCAACGATGAGGCACCAAGCCTTGGTACGCTATCTTACGCTCATTAGTGTTCTTACTCTATTTGGTTGCCGCAATTCGGCCACCTCGCCTGATCCCGGTGTTTCTTCCAGCGGAAACACGGGGAATACTGCCGCTCCATCCTCGGCGAATGTACCTGCACCCGAGGGGTCCAGCGCGCAAAATGCCCCGGAATCCGCTCCTCAACCTGCTGTCGCCCCAAAGCCGATTGTAGTGAAGGCTGGCAACAAAATCGTGATCACCGCCGACGAATCCGTCAGCTCGAAAACCAGCAATTCGGGGGACCGCTTTGACGCTTCTATCGCAGAACCTGTTGTGGTCGGCGACAGAGTGGTAATTCCAAAGGGAGCGAAAGCGACAGGCACAGTGACGGACGCCAAATCCGCGGGCAAGTTCAAGGGAAACGCGGCGATTACGGTGACGCTCAGGTCCGTCACCGTGCACGGAGAAGAATACCGGCTGAAAACGACTGAAGTAACCGAATCCGGCAAGGGACGCGGCAAGCGTACGGCAGTCGGCGCTGGAGGCGGCGCGGCTGTGGGCGCTATTATTGGCGCGCTTGCCGGAGGCGGCAAGGGCGCGGCGATCGGAGCAGGGGCGGGAGCCGGCGCGGGCACCGCGGGCGCTGCGTATACTGGTGACAAGGACATCGTCATCGCACCCGAGACGAAGCTCACCTTTCAATTACAGGAACCGTTAGAGGTGCGAAAAAAGTAGCTTAAGTCGATTTCTATCCATCATTTGCCGCGGCGGGTAGCAAGTAGTTCACCCGCCGCGCGATTTTTCTCCGTGATTTCCGCACGATGTGTGTTATACTGCGTTTGCGCTTAATACATCGGTTGTTTGGTGTGGTTCCTCTGGTTCGAGTTCGATTTGAGATAACCCCGCCTTTGATTTCCTCCGTAAGTCTTCAGCGTAATTCAAACTAGGACTGGCCATGCCAGTTGCGTGCCCGCACGGGTGCAGGCTCCACATAGAGCCAAGCTGAAAAAACGTGTGTATGCCGCGACGGCTTCCGCCAGCAGAAAAGACAAAGTAGAAACATGCAGAATTTTTCAGAATTACAGATTTCCAATTACACCAAGGAGCGGCTGTCACTCGCCAATTTTGCGACGCCGACTCCGGTCCAGGCCGCGGCGATCCCGCAGGCGCTGGAAGGCAAGGACGTGCTCGCGACCGCGCAGACAGGAACCGGCAAGACGCTGGCGTTCCTGATTCCGATCATCGAGCGCCTGCTTGCATCAAAATCCAAGGGCATCGAAGCGCTTGTGCTCGTTCCCACGCGCGAGCTGGCCATGCAGGTTGTGGATCAATACAACGCGTTGCGCGGGAAGCAACTTTCTCCCGCGGCGCTGGTCGTGGGCGGTTTGCCCGAGGCCAAACAGCTTGCCGCGATCCGCGCGGGAGCGCGCCTCGTGGTCGCCACTCCGGGACGCCTGGAAGACTACCTTGGCCGCAACCTCTTCAATTTTCGCGGACTGCATGTGCTCGTCCTCGATGAGGCCGACCGCATGCTCGACATGGGTTTCCTTCCGGCGATTCGCAGAATCGCAGCGGTGCTTCCCAAGGAGCGCCAGACGCTGTGCTTTTCGGCGACGCTGGAGGCTTCCGTCGTGCATCTCGTGAATGACTACATGAGGAGCCCGGTGCGTCTCGCATTCGGTTCCACCCTGAAGCCCGCGGACAACGTGCGCGTCCAGGCCTTTGAAGTTTCGGGCGACCGCAAGCAGGATTTGCTGCAGCATTTGCTGGGGAAAGAGTCCGGACGAGTTCTGGTCTTCGCGCGCACCAAGCGCGGAACCGACAAGCTGGCCCGGAACCTCATCCGCGAAGGATTCGCCGCCGCCGTAATTCACGGCGACCGGTCGCAATCCCAGCGAACCGCGGCTCTCACGGGCTTCCAGCAGGGGCGCTACCGCATCCTTGTTGCCACGGACGTCGCGGCCCGCGGCATTCACGTGCAGGACATCGCGCACGTGATCAACTACGATTTGCCGGAAATTGCGGAGAACTTCATTCACCGCGTGGGCCGCACAGGCCGCGCGGGCAAGAGTGGGGTTGCTTCCACGCTCTTCGGCCGTGAACAAAGGTCGGAGCTGATGCAACTCGAGCGCACGCTCGGCATCCGGATGGAGAGGATGCCGACCGATGGCAGCACCTTTCCCGCGAGACCGGAACGCACCACCCCCGTAGT
This sequence comes from uncultured Acidobacteriota bacterium, assembly GCA_963768275.1. Lineage (GTDB taxonomy): Bacteria > Acidobacteriota > Terriglobia > Acidiferrales > UBA7541 > Palsa-360. The sequence continues at coordinate 340,506 of CAVYHH010000019.1, read as the reverse complement.
GCATCGCTTCCCGTTGGCATCGGCATCGGGGCCGATCTCTGGGATGGTTCGCCTTCCCGGGGAAATCATGGAAGTTCAGCTGGAAAACTAGCTTCAATAACCGTTTGCCGGAGGACAGTAAATCCAATCAGTCCTTCGGCAAGCAATTCCGCCTGACCCGAGTCTATCCCTAGGAACACTTGGAATTCCTTTCCGCACGCACCAACATTCGCCGCTGCACACCCAACTCTGTTTGAGTTGTCGCACCGCCTCCGGGGGATCTTACGTCGGGATTTTTTCCGATGCGCAGTGATCGGGAGCCCGTCCCATGGAGAAGCAGTTTTTGCTTCGACGAGATTGCGTCGGCGCGATTCTGGGCACGCTCGGTCTCATCGCGATCGGATGCGCAAGGCTCAGTTCGCCCCCGCCATCCTGTAGCTAAATACGCCAGTTTCCGAGAAGTTGACTCATCAGGACTTGGCTTTGGTATCCGGTTGCGACGGCCTGTCGCATGAAGTACATTTGCCGTCCGTGCAAGAAAATCGCCGGGAAGAAGACATTCATGTTCGAGCGGTATACGGAAAAGACGAGGCGTGTAATCCATTGGGCTGTCTACATGGCTCGCCGTGTTGGGAGTCCCACGATTGAGACAGAGCATCTCCTGTTGGGCCTGCTAAGGGAAGACCAGAGTCTGGCACGTCGATTCCTCGGTTCACCGTGGGCTGCGGAAACAGTCTTGATAAAGGTCGAAGAAATCAAACCACCCCATGAGGCGATTCCGGGTTCCTTTGAGATTCCACTCAGTAGCGAAAGTAAACGAGTGGTAGCTTTTATCACCGAAGAAGGTGATCTCTTCTCCAGCAAATCAATTTGCACGGAGCATGTATTGCTCGGTCTGCTTCGAGAAGAGGATTGCCTCGCCGCGAAGATACTGTCTGAAAGTGGCGTGGAGTTAGCCTCAGCCCGCGAAGGATTAAAGCGGGAACCGCACGATGTTTCGGCGACTGAGATTCTTACTAGAGAACGCGGTCCATTACCGGAGGATGTCATCGAATCACAAGCCCGGCTAAGGGCAATCAAGACGCGTCTTAATAGTGCCATCGCCGTTCACGACTTTTCTAAAGCTCAGTGGTTTTCCGATGAAGAGGCTAAGGAGAGCGAAAAATTCTACCGGTTGTGCCGAAAATATGGACTCTCGGACTGGATTTATGGCTAGGAGTCAGAGTCGAAGGGGGAATACGCCCAAGTCCCGTGAAATGGGATTCTCGGAATGTGGCCCCACCCTACGAGAACTTGCTAAACTCCGATTCCACATACTCCGGTAAGATTGGTAACAGAGAGGAGTATCTACGATGAGATTTTCATATTTCGCTTTTGGGCTGGCTCTCTTGACTGTTTCAGCCACGGCACAAGATAAAAAGGACGCGGTTCCTCAGTCTTCGACTTCGGTTCTAATCAACGGCCAACCCATTAAAGGGAAGGTGCTGGAAATAGACGGGAAGCACTTCGTGGCCGTCGAAGACCTTGCGCAAAGCCTCCGAGGGACAATAGGCTACGGCGACGGGCAGATTGCGCTCACGTTGTCACAACTTCCATATATGGCCGCACAGCAACCGTCGTCACAACTTCCATCTACGACCGCACAGCCACCGTTGCCTCAGCTTCCGTCTACGGCCACACAGCAACCGCCGCCACAACCCCCATCCATGGCGGCACAGCCACTTGAAACCGGACGCGTTAAAGGGACTCTCACATATTTCTTCGACCCCCATACTGGGACGAAGCCCGACACCGGGAGCAAAGTCTGGATTGTCAAAGGTCGTGTTGAAATCCCAGCCGACCAGAATTTTGTTGGTACCAGCACCGCGCTGGGGACTAACGGAAACCCCGAACAATACAGCGCGATCAAGTATTCGATCACGGACGAGAATGGAAACTTTGAGTTGCTTGATATTCTTCCTGGCCAATACACGCTGATTATGCAATCAGCGCACACGAAAGGGACTTTGAACGAGAAAAGGTCTCTCTTCGGGAGAGGAAACGGTCACAACCCCCGAGACAGTAGTGGAAGAGTTGAATTCCTCGACGTACTCATTAAGGCTGGCGAGACGGTTGATGCATCAAAAGATTTCGGACCCAATATTGATATGTGAGCGGCTCACATCCGAGCACACGAATTGGTGCTGAACTATTCTTGGGTACACGCCCAATCATCCCTTTCCCCCTCCAGGTCAGTTAATAGCTCCTCTCGATTGTGGCGGCTCCTCTCCGCGATAGGACCTGATAAACCGAATGTGTCATGTTGCCGCAGCCTCGCACGTAGGGCTGCTTATCTCGCTCCCCAAAAGTGTGCACTTTTGGACAGACATTCCTGGTTCGCGCATCCAATACTGTGCTGCATAGGAGCAGCGGGTGCCGCGCTTCGATATCCATCCAGCTCGGATAAACAAAGCGCTTCCGATCGGGCCTGAAACAGCGGAGATTCTCTTCATGCGGACTCCGAGACAAATCGCATGGTCAGTCCTCATCTGCCTAGTGTCGACGGTGGCATGCGCTTCAGCTCAGACTGAGAGTCCGGTCCCAACCGAAAATATCATTGCCCAGATGACGCAAGCCGGCGAGCACAATCATGCCCATTTTCGCCCTTATGTCATCACGGTCGACTACAAATTATTTGGTAACGAGACTGTTGCCCCCGATTCAGATGTAATTGCAGAGTTGACGTTCGTCCCACCATATCTCAAGAGCTACGCCATCCGAGACGTAAACGGAACTCACATAGGAGAAAAAATTGTTCGGCGATTGCTGGAAGCCCAGATGGCGTTCGCGAAGGATTCAGGCTCGACCGACATCTCGCAGGACAATTACGATTTCCGGTTCATTCGCGAGGAGGATGTGAACGGTCACCATTGCTATGTGCTTGAATTGCTTCCACGACGCAAAGCCAAGAACCTCCTGCACGGGAACATTTGGGTTGATGCCAATAATTACCTACTTCACCGCGTCGAGGGCGAACCTGTAAAAAGTTCCTCCTGGTGGCTAAGGGACGTGCACATTGTCCTTCTTTTTGGTTATGTCGGAGAAATGTGGGTGCAGACATCTTCGGAAAGTACAGCCGACGTACGAATTGTCGGCCAATACAAAATGATTTCGCAAGTTGTGAGTTACCAGATCAACCGACCCTCTCCTGTGCGTTCGTCGGCGCAAGCAGCGTTCTTCCCCGACGCAAAGTCGGAATCTCCTATCCCATAGCCAAACCTCTCAGTCAAAGGCGGTGACACTGGGATTGGCTCCATTCCGAGAAGAGGACATGTGCGGCAGCTAGCTACTATTCGCGCCGCCGCCCGAACGTGTAGATCAAGTTGAGCGTCGTTCGCAAGTTGGTCTGTCCCTGGATCGCCACGTTTGAATTGAAATAGGAAGTGCGCAGGTACTCTACTTCCGGCCGCAGAGACAATGCTTCCGACATCCGGAATTGAAATCCCGCGCCGCCCTCCCACGCAAAGTGGTTCACGTATCCCCGCACTAGCGTTCCGTCGTTCTCGAAGTTCACTCCGGTCTCTCTCGCTCCGCCCACCAGCATCTGCGCATGGAAATCGAATTTCCGCCGCCGAATCGGATAGAAAACCGGCCCGCCCATGTATGTCAAAATGTCCGCGGCGCGGCCCGTCTGAAACGCATCGAAGGAACGCGAATACCCCACTTCCAGTTTCGCTCCAAAGTGCGAATTCAGATCCCCACTGGCCGACATGAGGATCCCTTTCATCGCCAGGTTGCCCTGCGAGGGCACGGTCGACTTCACATACGAGTACCCTATGCCCCCCTCAAACACCGGCGCGACCCCCGCAATCACTGGTCCCTGTGCGCGCACCTGCGACGCCAGTCCCAGCGTAACCAGCAGGAGCCACAGTTTGAGCATCGTTCTCATAAGCCGTTGTCGACTCCTCGCTTGCCTTATCCACAACAAACAATCGCAACTACACTTACCATCGCCATCCAGGACTAGGTCACCTGGAGGGTTGGAAATAAATCATGCGGCTAGCCCAGGAACCCCAGATTGCCGGTCGAAAAATTCACCAGGTTCGGGAAGATGGACGGCAGGTTCGCCGCGCTGACTCCAAACCACGTCGCCAGCGTCGCCGCATATTGATCCAGCGCCGTCGTGGGGATCCACCGGCCATTCTGGTCGGCGTCGTTCGGCCCGCCCAGCGCCAGTGTCGGGAATGTTCCATAGATCGCATTGCCTTTCACCGCGCCTCCCAGAATCAACTGGTGGGCTCCCCAAGCGTGGTCGGAGCCGCCGCTGGAGCCCGGCTCCAGCGTGCGGCTGAACTCCGAAAGCGAAAATGTGGTCACTTGATTGGCTACTCCCAGTTCCTGTGTGGCTTGATAGAACGACGACATGCTCTTGCTGACATCCGAGAGCAGCTGCACCTGCTGCGGCAGTTGGTCCGCGTGCGTGTCGAATCCGCCGACAGCGCAGAAGAAGATCTGGCGTTGTACTCCCAGGGCGCTTCGCGCGGAAATCACTTGGGCCACCTGCTGCAATTGTTGTCCCAGATAAGAGCCCGGGAATAGTGTCTGCAACGGCGGGATATTCTTCAGCGCATCCGAGAGAACCTGCGCGAACTTCACCGCTTGTCCCGTAACCGAGTTCGCCGCCTGGACCATCGACAAGCCGCTGTCGAAGGTCAGCAATTGCTGAGTCGCGGCATACCGGGCTTGGGATGCCGCCGACGGATCGAATCCATCCAGGCCGGGCGGCTGGCCAGGGTCCATCGAGAATGGCCTGGTGCTGATGCCGGTGCAGAAGACGGGACTGCCGGAGATCGAGAGAATCGGCGGAAACTGCGCGGCGGCATTGAGCGTCTGGACATTGTCGGCGACCTTGCCGGCCCATCCGGATACCGGTATTCCGGCGAGTTGCGCGCTCTGCCACTGGTCCTGCTGGTCGGAGTGCGAGAAAAGATTTTCCGGCAAATTCTGAAACGCACGGTAGGTCGCTTGCGTCGTGGGCTGCACCAGCGTTCCCACGTTGGCAATAATCGCCAGTGATTTTTGACTGTTGAAGTACCCTTGCATCTCCGGCATGTTCGGGTGCAGCCCGTAGATCGATTGCCCGTTCATTTGCAGCGGCAGCAACTGGCTTTGCGGCAGCGCGAGCACGCTGCGGGCTTGCAAATACTGCGTGTACCGCGAGTCGGTCGGCACCAGCATGTTATTGCTGTCATTTCCGCCAAACATGAAAATGCACACCAGCGCTTTGTAATCCGTTGTGCCTTGCGCCAGCGCGCTCACCAGCCCGAGTTTGCTCAGTCCGCTCACCAGGCTCGCGCCTGCCGCCGAGCAGCACGCCAATCGCAACATGTCTCTTCGTGTATGCTGTGTCATCTCTTGCTCCTCTGCCTTAGTGCTGCACCTCGTACATGGACGACGAAAGGTAAAGATAGATCGCTGCCTCAGCCTGGCCCGTCGTGTCCGTGGGATCGACAGCGGCGACGGCAGTGAGAATCGTTTGTTTCATTTGAGTCGGCGTGCTCCCGTGCAGGAACAGTGTGTCGAGCCATGCCACCATCTGGTCCGAAGTGCCGGCGCCGATCACGGGACTGAAATCCAACGTCGTGTTCTGTCCGAGGGCCTGATAGACCGCTGCGTTAATAAAGTTCATGCGCGCCAGGCTCGTGTTCGTGTCGAAGATCGCGAACTCGGGTCCATTCAGCGTGGTGCCCGCAATCGGATTGGCGGGCGGGAAGAAATTGAACACCGTCGCCGGACTAAAAATGTCCTGGGACATGTTGGCGCTCCAATTCGCAAGCCCTCCCGCGTCGGTCTTTGCGTGGAATGCCCGCGCAATGCTTGCGATCAGCACCACCGGCTCACGCAGCTTGCCGTCTGTTACAACAACCGTCGCCGGGTTGTCGCCGCGCCGCGCTTCCGGATCGAGCAGGATCGCCGCGACCATCGCCTGCATGTCGCCGCGTTTCCCGGACCCGTAGCTGTTAAACGTCCCGGTGTTGAAAGCCGTGGCCACGCGCTGCACGTATGCCGGGCTGGGATTGCTGGTGACCAGGTGCTCGATCATCTGCTGGGCCACGAACGGCCCTACGTTCGGATGATTGAAAATGATTCCCAGGGCCGCCGCCAAATCCTGCTCCGCGCTGCCCCCCGCCGGAATCGTTTGCCCCAGAATCGTTTTTTGTCCGGAATCGTGTAGACTTTCCACCGCCACCATCGGACCGCCGTAGAATTCCGGATTGTGGTTTTGCTGCGGCTTCCCCGGCGTCGGCGGAAACGTCCATCCGGTGAACGCGCGGCCCAGGTCCATGACGTCGGCTTGCGTATATGTCGGGATCGGATTTCCGCTGCTGTCGAGCACCGGCGTTCCATCCGGATTCAATTGGTTCAATCCCAGGGTGAACAACTGCATGATTTCACGCGCGTAATTTTCGTTGGCGTGCTCACCAGGCGGCGGCGCGTCGTTGTTCACCATGTTCAGGAAATTTCCCATCGCCGGAGTCAACGTCACATCGGTCATCACATTCAGGTAATTTCCAAGCGCATCCTTGCTGAGCGCGCGGAGGTAATTCGTGTACCCCAGCGGGTCGTTCACGGTCTGTGCGCTCACCACCCAAAGTTCGTTCAGTGCGAACGACGTGCGCATGCGCAACTGATCCCCGCCGGCAATGGCATCCAGGAAAAACGTCTGCTGCACATTGTTGACACTGTCATTTGGCCGCGGGTCCGGATAGGGTGTGACCGTCGAAGCGAACTGGTTCTGCAGGTACGTATCAAAGCCGGTCTCCATCACTTGATTCACGTTTTCCATGTCCGGCCCGAACGAAGACTCCTCCAGAAAACGGACCGCCGCCGCCGAACTCTCGGGCGTACCCGCGGTCGTCACCGTCACATTCAGTCCGTTGGAGGTTCCGCCGCCCGGCGCGGGGTTCGTCACTATCACGGCGACCGTGCCAACCGCCGGCGCGTTGCCAATCGCGGTGATCATCGTCGGAGTCACGTAGGTCACCTGCATCGGCTGCCCGCCAAACGTCGCCGAGGACGTGCTCACAAATCCCGTCCCATTCAGCGTGATCTGAAAGGACCCGAGTCCCAGAGTCGAAGGAGTGATCGACGTGAGTGTTGGCACCGGATTGATCAGCGTCACGACGGCGCTGTCCGTTTTCGCTGGATTCGCGTTGCTGGCCGCCGTTACGGTAACGCTTCCGAGGCCCAGAATATTGTTCGGCGCGGTGTAATTGCCCGAATCATCCATCGTGCCTACCGCAGTGTTTCCGAAGCTCACTCCATTCACCGACCACGTCACACTCAAATCGATCGATCCCGTCACGGTCGCCTGGAATTGCTGCACGTTTCCGGCCCCAAGCGTGGCGGTTTTCGGAGAAACCGTCACGGTGATATTTGAATTCGGGCCGACCACCTGCACGTTGAACGGTGCGGAAGTCGAGCCGCCCGGATCGGGATTGACCACTGTGACCGGCACCGTGCCTACTTGCGCCAGCGTGGGTGTGCCCACGGCGATCAATTGCGTCGGTGCAATGAAAGTCGTGCTGAGCGGGACGGCGCCGAAGTTCACGATGGAACCGGGGGTGAATCCGGTTCCGTTTACGGTCATTTCAAATTGCGTGCTCGCCGTGAATGTCGTGGGTGTAACACTGCTGATCACGGGTATCGCATTTTCGAGCGTTACCGTCGCGCTACTCGACCGCGTGGGATCCTCCACGCTGGTCGCGGTCACCGTGACCGTGTTCGGGGTCGGCAAAGTGAGAGGCGCGGTGTAAGTGCCATCTGCCGCGATGGTGCCGGTCGTGGAGTTGCCGCCGGCCACGCCGTTTACCGTCCAAGTGACGCTCAGGTTCAAGGCTCCGGTCACCATGGCCGTGAAGGCTTGTTGATTGCCGGTGCGCACCATGGCCGTTGCCGGCGCCACCATCACAGCGACTCCGCCCAACACCACTAAGTTCAAGCCAGCGGAAACACTCGCGCCGGGGGCTGGGTTATGTACCGTGATCGTTTGTGTTCCCTCTTGCGCGCTCGTTGCTGTGCCCGTTGCCGTCAGTTGCGTCGATGAAACATAAGTCGTCGTGAGCGCGGTGGTGCCCATGTATGCGACCGCACCCTGTGCGAAATGCAACCCGTTTAGCGTTATCGTGAAAGCTCCTGGAGGGACGCTCAGTGGCGCCAGGCTGGTCAATTGCGGCACTGGATTATTCAGCGTGGCGCTGGCGTTCCCGAGTCTGCTGGTGTTCGACGTTTCGACCGCGCTGATGGTGATGGTATTGGGCGCCGGCGGAAACTCTGGCGCGGTGTACATTCCGTTGGCGTCAATGGTCCCCAATGTCGCATTTCCGCCCGCAATTCCGTTGATCGACCAGTTCACCGCCGGCTTCGACCCGTCACCTGTTTTCGCGGCGAACTGTTGCTGCGCTACACCGGGGATGGTCGCGCCCGACGGTGTCACGGTCAACGCTGTCAGGCCCGGTCCACTCCCTGCCCCCGGGTCGCCCGGTAGAATTGCCTGGGCGCACCCGCCCAGCAACACCGCCAGTGCAGCTAGCATCACCAGTGCGGAACGCTTCACGGTTTCTCCCCTGTTGCTTCCCAGCCTGCTGGCCGCACTTCGCCCGAGACGTCAATTGCGCCGGGCGTTTCAAACTGCGGTGTGACTGGTTTGGGAAGAGTACGTAGGTTCGTCGATTGGCGCTACTGACCACACGACCAGATTCGGAGCAACTGGTCCGCAGTCCCTGTAAGGTTCGAGTTGCCGAAATTATTTGGAGTAGGCGTTAACCAGGTCGATGACGCTAAAGTTCCAAGGCTTTTGACTTACGTCGAGGCGCGCGATCGTCACCGGCAAATCGAAACGCCGCGGCCCCGCGCTTCCCGGATTGAGGAACAGGACGCCGCCGTGTTCCGTGCGGGAAGGCTTGTGCGAATGTCCGCTGACGATGATATGGAATCCCGCGGCGACGGGATCGAGATCGAGCGCGTGAACGTCGTGGAGAACGTAAATCGTTGCGAGATCTGTCTCGATGACTTCGGTTTCGGGCAGGCCCAGCGCCCATGGGTCCGTATCCACATTTCCGCGCACGGCAAAAACCGGCGCGAGAGTCTTCAGCGTTTCGAGTATTTCCGGATTGCCCACGTCGCCCGCGTGAATGATCAGGTCTGAACCTTCGAGTGCGCGCAGGGCCTGTGGGCGCAGCAATCCGTGCGTGTCCGAGATCAGGCCAATCGTTTTGGGGTTTCGCCCTTTTCCCACAGTGGCATTATGCAAGGGGGCATTCTGTTTGTGTAGCGCCCGCCTTCAGGCGGGCACCTGTTAGGCTGCAAAATGCCAACCTAAAGGTTGGCGCTACATTTTTTGTACGGAACAAGGCTGGCCGGGACGGGCGATTCTGGAGTACGATCCAAGGATTCAAGGTTGCGAGGGTTGCGGACCGAACTTCGATTTTATTCAATAAATGATTTAAACGGGTACGTTGAGCCGGTTAGGAGCTGCCATGCAACGAATACTAAAAATACTGGCATTAATGAGCGCGACGGTTTTTGCCGCCGCTTTCGCGCACGGGGCGACCATCAGTGGGACGGTGAAAGGACCTGACGGCGCGCCGTTTAAAGGGGCGTTCGTTCAGGCGCAGAACACCAAGACCAAGATTACCGTCAACGTGCTGTCTCACAAAGACGGCGCGTATCGAGTCGAGGACTTGCCGGCCGGAGAATATGTCGTGCGGATTCGCGCCGTTGGTTTTCAGGCCGACCCGCGCACGGGCGTCACTTTGACGGCGAGCCAATCCGCGTCCATGGATTGGGCGCTGAAGCCGGGGACGGTGCGCTGGCGCGACCTTTCGCTTTACCAAGGCGAAAAGTTGATCCCCAATATTCGCGGCAAGGAGATGGTCTTCGGCCCCACGTCCAATTTTCGCGACGCGCCCTGCCAAATTTGCCACGGCTTTCAAACGCGCATGGCTTCCGTGAGCCGCGATCTTGAGGGAGCGAAGGACCGCGTGGATTACATGCGAACCAGGATGCATTACCTCCTGGGCAGCATGGTCAATGATGAGCAAGCCGAGAGGGTGGCGTCCTTCATCGCCGCTGCATTCGGCCCGGACTCCGAGTTGCCGAAGTCTCCCGCGGATTTGCCGGAATACAAGAACGTGGTGCGGACATTTGACGACGCCGCGATGAATATCGTCTACGTCGAATACGATTTGCCCGGGCCGAACCGGATGCCGTGGAGCGCCGCGCCGGACAAGCAGGGCAACGTCTGGATGCCTTACTACGGCGGCGCGAACAAGATTGGAAAACTCGACCCGGAAACGGGGAACGTAAAAGAATACGAAGTACCCAATCCAAATGCCGTCGGAATTCATTCCGCGTATCCAGGGCCCGACGGCAACGTGTGGCTCGGAGAATTTGGGATCAACAAGATCGGCAAATTCGATCCGAAAACGGAGAAGCTGACCGAATATGCGGACGCCTACACTCCCGGCAAGGAAGGCCTCGTCGCCGGCGGCAGCAAGCACACCGTGCGAGTCGGGACGGACGGAATTGCCTGGTCGAGTGGAACGCGAATCAGCCGCCTCGATCCCACGACAGGGAAGTTCACCGATTTCAGCGAGCCGACGTATGGCGTCGAGGTGGACAAAGATGGCAACTGCTGGTTCTCGGAATACAATGCGGTTGGGAAGATCGGGAAGATTGACGGGAAGACTCTTGAAGTGAAGACCTGGAATCCGCCGGGAAGCAACACTGTGTACTCACGCAGGATTCAAATCGATTCCAGCGGGATTGTGTGGTTCAGCCAATCCGGCGCGGGACAGATTGGCCGGTTCGATCCCAAGACGGAAACATTCAAAAATTACTCTTTGCCGGGACCGAACGCGAGTCCCTATGCAATGAACCTGGACCGGAATCACGACGTCTGGTATTCGTCGGAATATCTGGATGAAGTGGGACGCTTGAACACTACGACCGGCAAGGTGACTGAGTATCCGTTCCCGCATGCCGAAATTACTTCGAGGGAATATTTCCTCGATGCGCAGGGACGCATGTGGTACGCGACGCCCTCGAATAACAAGGTCGGATATTTCTATCTGGCCGGGCAAGGCGCCATGGCCAAGAATGGCGGCCAGTAGGAGAAGCTGCGATGATGATGCAGAAAAGGAAGCGAATTCTTTTGATTGGCGGTTCTGGAATTGTGCTGATCTTCATTGGTGTTTTTGCCTGGACGTCCTACGGCCAATTTGGCCGCTCACAATACACGAGCCCTCCGGCGAATGTCGCGGCCACGATTGCGGGCAAGAAGATCACGATCGAGTACTACGCGCCTTCAATGCATGGAAGGAAAATTATGGGCGGCCTCGTCCCGTTTGGCGAAGTCTGGTGCACGGGCGCGAATTGGGCGACCAAGATTACGTCGGAAGGGAACTTACAGATGGGCACGCTGAAACTTCCCGCCGGGAGCTACAGCATCTGGACGCTTCCGAACGCCAACGAATGGATGCTGATCATCAACAAGCAGACGGGACAATTCCATAAGGATTACGATTCTTCGACCGATTTCGGCCGCACGAAGATGAATTTAAAGACCCTCTCCGCTCCTGTCGAAACATTTAAGATCGATTTGCGCTCCGATGGCGGAAACAAGGGCACGCTGGCGCTCGATTGGGAAACGACGGAAGCGTCCATCCCGTTCACGGTTACGCCTTAAGTAGGACAGGCTTCAGCCTGTCGGGTTTCTTCTGCAGATCAATCATAAAGTGCGACAGGCTGAAGCCTGTCCTACCGTTATTTCGGGGTGCCGAACGTCAGCCGCAAGCCGGTGGAAATTAGCAGGTCATTTCCCTTAATGCCGGTCGGTGGATTACTGAGATAGTTATCGTTCAAACTGAATTGCCAGCCGAGCCATCGGCTGATCGCGGTTGAAAGAACAGTATTGAACGTATACCGATAGCCGCTGGGCCCGCTAAGGTTCGGAAAATAATTGAATGTTTCGTTGAAGGTCGAGCGGCTGCCGAGCTTCGTGCTGAACGTCTCGCCCACATTGGCTTCCGCATTTCGTTGCGTGACGGCCGGGAAGAGAGTAGTTGCCGGCGGAGGCGTGGGGTTCGGCAGGGTGTACGCCCCGAAAAATTCCTGGTTGTAACCCGCCCCGGCGAAGACGTCGAACTGCGCGTTCTTCGTCTTGATCACGTGGCCTCCGATGCCGCCGTCGATCACATTTTGGAGATTCAAATTCTGGAGCGCGTTGGAGTTGAAGTCCGTCGCGGCAAACGCAAACCATCTCGGGCGGAAATTGATATCGGCGCGTACGCCGCCAGCGATTTGGTGCGCGATCACCTGACTTGGCGTGGTCGTGTCATTTTTCCCGTACACCGCGCTGGCATAAGCCGTGATTTTGTCGCGATCCGTCTGACGCACCGCCCTTCCCGCGAGGGTGTAGGAAAGGGTGGCCGAATTGCCTCGCGTGAGGCTGAGGCCGGTATCGAGCGTCCCGCTCCAGAAGTCGCCGAGGTGCGGATGCTGCAATCGTTCCATCGCCGCGTCATAGGCGGTTTCCTCCGAGTCGGACCGAATGACCTGGACCGAATCCTTCGCGGCGGTCACAACACCGGCGGTCTGCGTCGTCACCAGGATTTGTCCGTCCTTCGTGGCGACCGGTCCCACAACCATTTGTCCGCCCGCGAGGCCGACGTGCAGCGGTTGCGTGGAAGTGATGGCGTCAATCGCAGCCCACTGGAAGGTCACCTCACCCGCGGCCTCTGTTTTGAGGACGAGCGTTTTGGCGTCCGACTTGACGATCGTGCCGGTCAGGTGGTCTCCATTTTTCAGAGAGACTTGATCCGCGAAGAGCGCGGGGCAGAACAGGATCATTGTCATCAGTAGGATCAGGGACTTTTGCCGCGTGTTTCGCATAGTAGGAGTCCTCCTTAAGAGGAAAGTTTCCAATTCGTGTCGGTAAAGGGCTGACGTTGGCCGTGGGCTGCGGCCAATGTATGGCGCAAACAAGATCGAAGGAAATTTCGATTTAGCCGGGATTTCCCCTGGACTTCCCGACCGACCGATAATGTATACCCGACCCTGCCCGTAAGCAATGCTCCAGCTAGGCTAATTTTTCGTTTGGCCGGTGAGGTGCAGCTCGGTACTAGCCAAGAATCGCAAGCTTTGACTCCCGCCCTCGCCGCGCTTACACTGACGAGAATGGGTTCGCGGTCACGATATCCGGGCTCGTATGGTCCTCGCATCAATTGGGGAGGGATGCTGACGCCCGCGGTTCGCAACATCATCATCGCGTGCACCTGCGTTTTTTTCCTGCAAACGATCATTAAACTGATTTTCCCGCCGGATTACACCGCGCAGTTCCAACACCTTTTCGGATTGGTTCCCTGGTACGTCACGCGGCGGCTATATGTCTGGCAATTCGCGACCTACCTGTTCCTGCATGCCACGATCTGGCATCTCGTCATGAACATGCTGTTTCTGTATTTCTTCGGCATGGATCTGGAGAGGACCTGGGGGAAGCGGCGCTTTTATGAATATTATTTTCTGACCGGGATCGGCGCCGGCTGCATCAACGTCCTCATCAAAGTAATCCTCGATCCGCACGGGACCGGTTTTTCTTTTGCAATCCCGACGATCGGCGCTTCCGGGGCAATTTACGGCGTCTTGATCGCCGCAGGCATCCTGTTTCCCGACCGCCAGGTTTGGCTTTTTCCTTTTCCCATCTCGATTCCGATGAAGCTGCTCGTGGCGGGATCGATCATCATTGAGTTCTTTCTCTCCCTGGACGCCGGCGGGGACAGCGTCAGCCACGTCACGCATCTCGGCGGTGCTTTGGTGGGTTATCTGTATTTGCGGCGGGGATTATTTCTCTATCGTTTTCGGAACAATTACCTCGACTGGAAACGCCGGCGCACCCGGCGCAAATTTGAAGTCTACATGCGAGACCACAAGAACGAGCCGCCGCGCGATTCCGACGACCGCTGGGTGAATTAGGGATTAAGTAGCACAGACTTCAGTCTGTGGATTTCCACCTGATCTTGGCTGGCGCGTGCGGCCCGGGCACCCGAACGGAACCCCACAGACTAAAGTCTGTGCTACTTTCCGGCTCTGCGGATTTGCCCTTCGTCGCTTCCAATCACGTGAAATTTCATGAAGTTGGTTGTGCCGCCCACGAAGAGCGGAGTCCCTGCCACGATTCCGACCACGTCCCCGGGTTGGACGAGATGCTCTTCGAGCAAGCGCTTTTCCGCTGCCTGGACGAGTTCCTCGATGTCCTGCACTTTGCCAATGGTGCGCGGGACGACGCCCCAATTGAGCGAGAGACGGCGGCGCGTTTCCTGAATCGTCGAGAAGGCGATAATCGGGCGGCGCGGGCGATGTTTGGAAACCAGGCGCGCCGTGGATCCGGTCTCGGTAAAAACGGCAATCACCTTCATGTGCAATTCCTCGGAAGCGTGGCAAATCAGTTCGGACGCGGTTTCGGCGATGTTGAATTGCGCCGGGCTTGGGCGAAGAACGTGCGAATTGTTGGCTTCCGCTTCCCGGATGATGCGATCCATCATCTGCACGGCTTCCAGCGGATAGGCGCCCGACGCGGTTTCGGCGGAAAGCATCAGGGCATCGCTGCCGTCGAACACGGCGTTGGCCACGTCGGAAGCTTCGGCGCGCGTGGGACGCGGATTTTGCGTCATGGATTCGAGCATTTGCGTCGCAGTGATCACCGGGCGGCGGGCTTCGCAGGCCCTGGCGATGATTTGTTTTTGCACCACGGGAACTTTTTCCGGGCTCATCTCCACGCCCAGATCGCCGCGAGCCACCATCACAGCGTCGGACACATGGAGAATCTCGTCCAGATGTTCAATCGCCTCGGGCTTTTCCAGTTTGGCGATTACGGGCACGTCTTGCTTTTCGCGTGAAATGGCTTTCTTGGCCTGTAACACATCCTTCGCGCTGCGGACGAAACTCACCGCGACGAAATTTGCGCCTTGTTCCAAGGCAAACACCAGATCCTCGTGATCCTTGGGCGTGACGGCGGGGATCCGCAATTTTACACCGGGCAAGTTGATGCCCTTGTGCTCGCCGAGAAGTCCGCCGTTGACGACTTTACACAGCACGGAGGTCGATGTGGTCGAAAGCACATGCAGTTCGATCAGGCCGTCACCCAGCAGGATGCGGTCGCCGCGCGAGACGTCGCGGGGCATGCGCTTGTAGGTCGTGCTCACGCCTTCGCTCGTCCCATCGATCGAACGGATCGAAATCGTGAAGCGCTGCCCGGTAACCAGTTGTACGGGTTGTTTGTTCTTCAGCGCGCCGGTGCGGATTTTGGGCCCCTGAAGATCGGCGAGAATCCCGATCGGCGTGGAAAGGCGCGCGGAAGCTTCCCGCAGCCGCTTGATCGTCCGGGCATGATCTTCATGGGTTCCGTGCGAAAAGTTTAGGCGCGCCACGTCCATCCCGGCGCGCATCAGCCGCACGATCATTTCGGACGAGTTACTGGCCGGTCCGAGAGTGCATACAATTTTAGCGCTACGAAAATTCATCGTTTTTGTCCGAACCCATTCTGCCTGGAAGGGGGTTTGAAAACTTCTTCGGCCTACTTCATGGAGGCGAAGTCGCTCACCACATGATATAGGAAGACGACCCCCTTGTGGAAGCTATCGACCGGAATCCGCTCATCGTCGCCGTGCACGCGTGAACTATCGCTTTCGATCATTGGGAATGGCTCCAGGCCATACGCCTGGACCTTATGAAGGCGCAGGCTCGCGGAATCGGTGGCCCCGGTGCCAAGGAGAGGAACCGTGATCGCGCCCGGAAAATCCTGCGGCGTGAGGCGCTCGATGGTCTGATACAAAGTAGTCGTCAAGTCGGAGGGAGGGGCATTTTCTCCGGAATCTGGCGCGAGCTGAAACTTGATTTGCGGGTCATTGACGATCTTGGCGAATTGGCCCATCAACTCCTCGATGGAATGGCCGGGAAGCATCCTGATGTTCAGATTGGCGGTCGCTTCCGAGGGAACCACGTTCACGCGGACGCCGGCCTGCAACATCGTGGGCGCAATCGTATCGCGCAGCATCGAGTTCCACATCGGGCTTTCATCGGAGAGATGCCGGACGGCGAGGTCGGCGCGCCCCGGCTGCTCGAGCGCGCGCATCCATTTGGCAATATCATCGTCTTCGACCTTTGCCAGTTGCTCGAAATAGCGCAGCGTGATTGTGCTGGGTTGCGCCGGAACTTGATACGTTCCCAATTTTTCGACGGCGGCTGACAAATGGACGACCGCGTTGTCCGGCTTGGGCAGGGAGCCGTGTCCCGAGGACCCCGTCGCGGTCACCGTGACGTTGTAGGCCACCTTTTCGCTGGCCTGGACGCCGACGTATTGCACTTTGGCGTCCTTCATCATCACGCGGCCGCCCTCGTTGAGCGCGTAGGCGCAGGCGATCTTGTCCCAATATTTCTGGATGGTCACCTTGATGCTGGCCGAGCCTCCTTGTTCTTCGTCATCAGTGGAGAGAAAAATGACGTCGCGTGCGAGCCGCGCACCCGAGCGCTTGAGCTGGACCATCGTGGCGATGTTGGCGGCGAGCATGGCCTTGTCGTCGATCGAGCCGCGGCCGTACATGTAGCCGTCACGAATGTTTGCGGCGAAGGGATCCACAGTCCATTTTTTTGGATCGACGCCGACCGTGTCCTGGTGCGCGACGAGAAGCAGGGCATTAGACGGGTCGGCGAGCGGGCCCGCCTGTAAACGCGCGATCACGATGCTTCGGCCCGGGGCCATTTCGATTACTTCGTTGGAGATGCCTTCTTTTTGAAAGATGGCGGAAATATATTTTGCGACCACGGCCTCATTGCCCGGTGGATTTACGGAATTGATGCGAACCAGATCGCTGAGCCAGGTCTGGGCTTCATCGGCCAGCTTGTTGAGATCGGGCTTCGCCATGGGCGCTTGCGCCCGGGCGCCTGCGCCGGCCGCCAGGGCCAATGCGACGGTCAAAATTATCCGGCCTGCAAGATGAAGCATTGAGCGTTCCTCCAAGCGAAAATTCAGCCACATTCGCATCTAATTCATCGTACCATGCACTCTTGAGATGCAAGCCCGCGCATGCGGGTGTATGTGCCGGGAAGAAAACTAGATTTTGAACATCCAAGGGCTTGGTGGGAGCATCGAAAGAACAGGGTAATCTCGTTCAGCAAGGCCCAGGGATTGGGGAATGGGTGCTCTTTCCCAGGGAAAACGCAGCGAATCGGTGAGGTTCGACAAGCCATGCATACGCTCTTCCTCCGTAGACTGGTCCTTAGCTTGCTCCTCTTCACGCTCCTCGTTCCGCCCGGCGAACTCTCCGCCTGGGCGCAGGACAAGGACAAGAGCAAGCAGGCGCCACAAGCTCAGACTGCTCCTGGATTCTCGATCTCCGTCACCGTGCCCGTAGTGAGCGTGGACGTCGTGGTCACCGATAACAACGGAAATTATTTGAAGGACCTCAAGAAGGAGAATTTCCGGATCAGCGAGGACGGCACGGTACAGACGATCACGAATTTCGCGCCCTCCGAAGCGCCCATCACGATCGTGCTGCTCCTGGAATTCAGCCAGATGGGTTATACATTTTTTACCTACAACGCTGTGAATTGGGCCGCAGGCTTTCTGGGGAATCTCAAGCCCAATGACTGGGTCGCGCTGGAGACGTTCAACATGCGCTCCAACGTCGAAGTGGATTTCACGCACGATCGGAACGAAGTCATGCAAGGACTCTCTACCCTTTATTTTCCGCCATTCCACGAATCGAATATTTTCGACGCTCTGTCCGATGTGCTGGACCGCATCAAGGACGTGAAAGGCAAGAAAGCCGTCCTCGTACTCGCTTCCGGAATCGACACGTTCAGCCGGTTGACTCTCGATCAGACGCTGAAACGAATTCGGGAAACGGACGCCACGATTTTCACCGTCGGCGTGGCCGAACAGTTCTTCATCGCTCAGGCCCCTGGAGCATTTGGCCAACAGTTGACTTACATTCAGGCGCAGAACCAGCTCAAGACATTTGCGGCGATGACGGGAGGCCGCTCGTGGCTCCCGCGTTTTGACGGCGAAATTCCCGGCATCATGCAGGAGGTAGCCCTGAGCTTGCGCAATCAGTACAGCATGGCCTATTCGCCCACCAACGAGACTCTCGATGGTAAGTATCGCAAGATCAAAGTGGAGCTGGTGGCGCCGGACGGCGGTCCGCTGACGGTGCTCGACCAGAAGGGGAAAAAAGTCAAGTTTCAGGTGTACGCCCGGCAAGGCTATACGGCACCGAAAACAAACGTCGACCCCACCACCAAGTAGCCGCGGCGCATTCTAGGATTGAATTTTCGCGGCGAGCTCCCGCGCACGGTCGGCGCTGAGCGAAAATTGCGCGTCCATTTCGGGATACGACGCGCCCTGGCGCGGGCGATAGGTTTCGAGTCCAGCTTTCAATTGGGCCTCGGCGACGCGCAGCCGCACTGCGTCCGTGCCAAGTTCAGCGGCAATTTCGGCCGCCAGGCGCACGGGAATTTTGTAGAGCAACCCTTCGTCGTCAAGCACCAGGAACTGGTAATCGCGCGCGTCCTCGTACTGGCCGCCTCGCACGCTTGGCATTTCTCCCTGAAACTGATACTCGTAGCGGCCAGTCGCGGTGCGAAGCCGCGTCCAGCCGGGTTGTGTCACTTCTGCCATCGGCGTTTTCTTCTCCCTCGGCAGTCTAACTCACGCCTGGCGACCTGCGGCAGACCTGTTTTTGGTGCGCGCAATTCAATGGCCGCTATTTTTTGATTTTCCATGACTGCTTGGTTATGCTCGCCTCGCTCAGGCTGGCGGGCTCGGCCGTTGGCCAATTCATCCGATGGACACTCGCGCAATTCCCGCCTCCTCGACTGCAGTGGCGCATCTGGAAACGTATCGCTCGTTCGTGCGTTCCAAATTTTTCTGGATCGCGGTGCTATTCATCCTTCTTCTGGCAGCGGGAGTCTACTCTCTTCGCTACGAGCTGCGCAGCTATGTTTTTCTGATTCAATTTCTTGATCCTCATGCTTCCGGGCTACTCGTGCGAATTGAAGGGCATGGCTTGGACTTACAAGAGGTTGAAATTTCCACAACAGAAGGCCCTGTGCGAGCAAGGTTGTACGTGCCGCGCGGAGTTGCCCATCCGCCGGGCATGGTTCTTGTGCACGGGATACATCATCTGGGGATCGACGAGCCTCGGCTCATGAATTTTGCCCGCGCGGCAGCGAGCGACGGCTTTTCGGTGCTGACGCCGGAGATCGCGGCTCTGGCGGATTATCACGTCGATGGCGCGTCGATCGGCACGATCGGTGAATCAGCCGCCTGGTTGCAGCAGCGGCTCGGCACCGGCCCGGTGACCATCGTGGGAGTGAGTTTCGCAGGCGGACTTTCCCTTCTCGCCGCGTGCGATCCACGCTACGCCCCGCACATCCGCGCGCTCGTCCTGATGGGCGCTTACGACAACCTCGGACGAGTCGTGCGATTTCTCGCAACCAGTCAGGCGGAATTGCCTGACGGCCGTATGGAGCCCTATACGGCGCACGACTATGGCGCGGCAGTATTTGTGTACTCCAATCTGGACAAATTCTTTCCGGCAAGCGATCTGGCCGTGGCGCACGATTCCTTGCGCGACTGGCTCTGGGAGCGGCCCAGCGATGCGCAAGCGCTTTTCCCGCAACTGAGTCCGCCGAGCCGCGACACGATGGAGATTCTCCTCGCGCGCCAAATCGCCCGATTGCGCCCGAAACTCTTGGACGCGATTCAAGCGGACGATGCGCAATTGTCCGCGATCTCGCCGGAGGGAAAGCTCGGCGCGCTGCGCGCGCCTGTCTTCCTTTTGCACGGCTCCACGGACGATATCATTCCGTCCACGGAGACCCTCTGGCTGGAAAAGGAAATTCCGAAGCCGTACCTGCAAGCCGCGCTGATTACGCCCGCGTTTTCTCACGTCAATCCCGACAAACATGCCGTGTGGGCCGATCAGTTGCGTTTAATCGAGTTCCTGGCAGGAGTTTTACGCACCGCGGATTAGAGTGTCGAGGAGGATTTTCTAAGTAGCACAGACTTCAGTCTGTGGGGGTCCGATGGTATACCCAGGCCGCCGGCGTCAGCCACGATCAATCTCAAACCAAGATTGGCATGCTCGCCAAGATCAATTGGAAATCCACAGACTGAAGTCTGTGCTACTGAAACCCAGGTTGTGAAAGCGAATCTTAAATTTCAAATCTCAGATCTCAAATCATCGCTGCCCCGTCACAGCTTGCATTTGAGCCGGATGCCGCGCGTAAAGCGCCGCCGCAATCTTGAGCATTTCTTCGCGGTCGGAAGCGAGAACATAGCCCCGTGCAATCAACCTATCGAGCGCCTCGGCATATAATTTCACGTAATTCGCCTGGCCCCCGTATCGCTTCCCAAGCTCCTCCGCCGAGAATTGTTGCCACCCGCCCAGATTTCCGCATGTTGCGTCGATCGAAGTCGTCGCGACGGGCGGCAGCGAAACAGGAACGGCTCGGCCGACCGGATACTCGACATCCGGGAAGCGGACCCCGCCCAGGGGTTGAGCATTCTCATCGATCAGGGGCAGGAAGAGTCGCACACCCTGCAACGGATTAAAGTTCGGCATTCGCGATAGCGCGGGATCGGGATCCAGCGTAAAGAGGGTCGTGGGAGGCAGCTTCGGGACTTGGCGGGCGGAGGGAACATCGAGTTCATGCTCGAGTTCCAGCGTCACCGCGCGCAGGTAGGCGGAGTGCGGAATGGGATTGAGGTCCGTGGGCACGCCGCCGTTGCAGCGGCTGGCGCGGGCGCTCCCGCCACTCTGGTCGATCGGCGCAGGGGCGTGGGCGCTCGGCCAGTCGTAGCGGCGCATGCGCGGGTTTTTCGTGTCTACATCGGTAAGGCTCGCGCGCAGGCGGTAAAAATCCGTGTAATTCGCGATATCAATATAAAAGGGATCGCTCACGTGGCCGCCCAAAATCTGCGAGGCGCGCAGAGGCTTTCCATCGGGCACGACGTAGGGGAATTCCTTCACGCCCGCCTCGGCCGCCAGTTCGTTGATGGCGATCCAGTTGCCCGTGCCGTCGACCGCGATGGCGCCCTGGTAGACCACGCCGCCATCGCTCGGATCGGCGTTGAAACCCTCGGCGAGATAAGTATCGATGAAGAAGCCGCTCAGGCTGATGCCGCCGAGAATGACCGTGCGGTACGGCCCGAATTCCGCCGGCGGTTTGGCGGCAAGTTGCGTGTGCCCGGCAAGCATCCGGCCAAAGTCGCGGATGATGACTTCACCCACGCCCTCGGCTTGCATCGGAACGCTCGCGGCGATCCCGGTTTGCCACTGCACACGCGCGTAAGATGTCCCATGCCCGAAAAGAAATCCGTTTCCGGGATCTCCTCCGTTGGGCGTAGCCGACGGCGGCCCCGCCACTTCGGCTTCCTGCAGCTCATTGTAGAAAACCGGCCTGCCCCGATTTTCAACTTCGACAAAGATCGCTGAATTCGTGCCTGCTTTTTCGGGCGCAATAATTTCAAACTCGGATTGGTAGTCGTAGTTGCCGTCGGCGTCGTGCGGCAATTGATCGAACCCTTCGATGGTGTCGTGTGGCGCAACGACTCCGGAAACGGTTCCCCAGACACGCGTGTACGCGAACCCGCCAAACGTTCCCGCCGGTTGCGACCCGGTAATCGATACGCCAGTGATCCTGGATTGCTCGTGCATGCCGGGTGTGTCGGCGTCGCGGCCTTCTCCGAGCGATGCAGCGCGTGGCAATGCCGTGTATTGTTGCAGGCAAAGAAGCGTGGCGCACGCCACGAGGGTTGCCAATCGGATACGCTTCCAGCGCGGAATGGGCATCTATCGTCCCTCCGGATCTCTGATCTTGCGCAGTATCACGCCGAACGAAAAGCCAGTCTATACCAAGTTGGGACCGCGGGGGCATGGAGGACACCGCGGCGCGGCCTTTGTTCTAATTTATGCACCCCCTAGGACGTGTTCGATTTGCTCTCGCCCTGCAACCCCGCTACAATAATGGTTCACACCGCACCGGCCCAATCCGTCCCGTTTATCGAGAAAGGCACCATGGCTTCTAGAACCGTCTGGCATTTTGCGTATGGCAGCAACATGAATCGCGCTCAGATGCTCTCCCGCACCGGGAAAATTTTGGAAGAGCACAATGCGTCCCTGCCGAACTTCGAAGTTCGCTTCAACAAGAAAGTTCGCGGCGGCACGGCCGGGGCGAACATTCAACCCTCGCCGGGAAAAACTGTCCACGGCGTGTTGTACAAAATCGAAGAGGGCTCGATGCGTTCGCTGGATCGCTACGAAGGCGTCCCGGATCACTATCGCCGCATCGAAGTGCAAGTGACGCCCGAAGGCGGCCAACCCGTTCCCGCGCAGATCTACATCGCGCAGAAAGTCGAAAAAGGCTTGCGCCCCTCGGCTCCCTACTTGCAAGCGATGCTGGATGGCGCGGGTGAGCACAACCTGCCGGCTTCCTATATTGGTGAGATCAAGACCGCTGCCGGCGCGGCGTAAGGTAGCACAGCCTCTCTTGGCTGTGCGGTTTTTGCAATTGAAATTGAACCAGCACGTCCAGTACGGCTTACGAAACCGCACAGCCAAGAGTGGCTGTGCTACCAAAGCCGAATAGGAGTGACCATGGCTACTTCGTCGTTGCCGCGGGCCGCGTCCCGCGGAGGCAGTTTCCTGGTGGAATCGTGCACCCCCGAAGATGTTTTCTCTCCCGCCGAACTCACCGATGATCAAAAGTTGATTGGCCAGACGGCGGAAGAATTCGTCCGCAACGAAGTAGTTCCCGTCATTCCCGATCTCGAGCAACACAAGCCTGGGTTGCTTCCGCAACTCCTGAAGAAGGCAGGCGAAATCGGCTTACTCGGCGGAGGCGTGCCCGACGAGTACGGCGGCGCAGGCCTGGACAAAGTTTCGACCGTGCAGCTAGCGGAGAGATTATCCGCCTACGCTTCCTTTGGAGTGAGCCACGGCGGCCACGCCGGGATCGGCACACTGCCGATCGTTTTCTTCGGCAGCGAGGAGCAGAAGAAAAAGTACCTGCCCGTGCTCGCCACGGGCGAAAAGCTTTCCGCCTACTGCCTGTCCGAGCCGCAAGCCGGATCGGACGCGCAAAATTCCCGCACGCGCGCCGTGCTCTCTCCCGATGGGCGCTCGTGGATCTTGAACGGGCAGAAAATGTGGATTACCAACGGCGGCTTTGCCGACGTGTATATCGTTTTCGCGAAGGTCGACGGCGAAAAATTTTCCTGCTTCATCGTGGAGCGCGGATTTCCAGGATTTTCCGCGGGCGCGGAAGAAAAAAAGATGGGCCTGAAAGGCAGTTCCACGACGGCCATCTTTTTCGAGAATTGCCAGGTGCCCAAGGAAAACCTGCTGCACGATATCGGTCGCGGGCACATCGTGGCCTTCAACATTTTGAACGCCGGAAGATTCAGCCTGGGCGCGTACTGCACTGGCGGCTCCAAGGGTACACTCGAGATCGCGTCGAAATACGCGAAGGAGCGAGTGGCTTTCGGCAAGCCGATCGGAGATTTCGGCCTGATTCGCGCGAAATTGGCGGAAATGGCGATTCGGATTTTTGCGGTGGAGTCCATGATTTACCGCTCGGCGGGCCTGATGGATCGCGCCATCGCGGCGGCGGGCGACGGCGCGGACAAGTCGCAGCAATCGATGAAAGTATTCGAGGAATATGCGATCGAAAGCTCCATCAGCAAGGTCTACGGCTCGGAACTGCTGGATTTTGTCGTGGACGAAGCTGTCCAGATTTTCGGCGGTTACGGTTTCCACGAGGACTATCCGGTCGCGCGCTCCTACCGCGACTCCCGCGTGAACCGCATTTTCGAGGGCACCAACGAAATCAATCGCATGCTCATCATCCAGATGCTCATGAAGCGCGCGACTTCGGGCGCTCTGCCGCTGATGCAGGCCGGCGCGAAGTTGCGCGAGGAAATCATGGCCGGCCCGTCGTTCGAGGAGCCTCCGGGGGGCGAGTGGGCCGAGGAAGAGCGCATCCTGGCCGGTGTGAAGAAAGCATTTCTGCTCGTGGCCGGCGCGGCGCTTGAAAAATACCGGGAACGCCTGGCGGACCAGCAGGAAGTTGTCGCCGAGCTTTCCGACATCGTCATGGAATGCTACGCGATCGAATCCTCGCTGCGTCGAGTGCAAAAAGCGGAAGCAACGCGCGGCGCGGCATCCACCGCCGTCATGGCAGACGCAGCGCGCGTGTTCCTGCACGATGCCGCCGACCGCGTTGAGATCGGCGCGCGCAAGGCCCTGGCCGCGGTGCTCGAGGGAGATATGCTGCGCACGCAGCTCGCCGTCCTGCGCCGGTTCCTGAAACGCGAGCCCGCCGACACGGTAGCTATGCGCCAGCGTGTCGCAGCAGCCGTTCAGGCGGGCGACCGCTACCCCTTCGAGGGCCGTTGAGCTAGGCCGGAAGCGAAACACCTGTTGGCCGGCGCCTGTGGAAAACGCAAAAATCTTCTCCTAATTCCTGTAGAATCCCTCTTTATTTCTGTACTAGTAGTCCTAAACCGCAGGATCTACTGGCAACGACACGCACGTACCATATGAAAAAGCGTGGCTTGCGGTTTAAATGGATCTTGTCTCTTCTGGGCGGGAAATTGCATCTAAGCAGGTAGCGTGAAGAAGGGGGCCATCTTAGTGAAGGTCAGTAAAGTATTCAGTGAGCGGAAAGCTCGGAAGTGGTTGTGGATTGCTCTTGGGGCGCTGGTTGCCCTGCAGGTCTACTTTGTGCAGGAAATGGTCGCAGCCCTCATGCTGTTTACGGGGATTTTTATCGTTTGCGCGATCATAGCCCTGGTTTTGTATCTAGTTGATCGAGCCAGCCGGTGGGGGCTCGGCCTGGCGGGAAACCAGGCAAAGCGTGCGATAGTGGCGGCCGAGGAGATCAGTAAAAAGCAGCTCCGCCGTCCACGTTCAGAGCCTGCCCAGTAATCGCGCTGGCCTCGTCCGAGCAGAGGAATAAGGCCGCAGCGGCGATTTCGTTGGCGGTTTGGCCGCGACCCTGAAGGATCGTATTCAGAAAACCGCTGAGCTGGACCTCCTTCGAAAGGCCCAGGCGATCCGCGAGCGTTTTCCCTAAATCCTTTGACATCTTCGTTTCCGTGACCGGGCCGGGGCAGATCGCATTCACGCGCACGCCTTTGCGGGCCGCTTCGGCGGCGGCGACGCGTGTCAGTCCCAGCATGCCCGCCTTCGCCGCGGCATAGGGGGATCCCCAGCCAAAGGCCGACTTCGCGGACAGGCTCGAAATATTCAGGATTACCCCTGAGCCGCGCGCGTACATTCCCGGCAGGACGAGCCGCGTCAAGAGGTAAGCGCCGCGCAGGTGCACGGCGATCACGCGATCCCACTCCGCGGGGCTGATTTCCTCGACCGGCTTCACGGGGCCGTACTCTCCCGCGTTGTTCACCAGGATATCGACCTTGCCGAACTGAGATACGGCCTCGCGTATCAGGCGCTCGCAATCCTTTTCGTCCGCGACATCGGCGGGAACGGCCGCCGCGCGCCCGCCCGCCTCGCGAACTTCCCGAGCCACGGCTTCAATTTCCGAAACTGTGCGCGCCGCGACCACCACCGCCGCGCCTTCCCCGGCAAATCTCAACGCCATGGCGCGGCCAATCCCGCGCCCGCCGCCTGTAATGACCGCAATTTTTTCAGCCAGCAACATTCGCGCCTCCGGAACGATTGGGCAGAATAACATCTGTATCGCGCCGAACAAAGGGACGTATCCAGGAGTCACGATTAGTGACTGCAAGCGCAAGCCTCGAGTGGTATGCTCTGCTTGTGCGCGGCAAGTCACTGCGAAGGATTTCACGGGCGGGCGGCTCGGCAAAGTCGCTCTTGTTATGCTCCGCGTCAATCGCCGTTGCGGCCGCACTTCTTTCCTGCATTGTCGAAATCGAATCACTTGCCAAGCCGGTTGGCAATTCCTCTAGGTCCACGGTTGGCCGTCTGGGCGATCATTACCTGATGCTGGTGAACACGGCCATCGCCAGCCAAATGGATGCGCAGAAAATGGGACAGTTTGATCGTTCCCCCTTTGACGGTTTGGCAGTCTCTTTCGCGGGCGCGTATGACGCCTCCCCAGTGCTTTCGCTCGCCCCGATGGAGGCGCAGATCGCGAGTTGGAAAAAGTCCACTACCAAGGACATCTGGCCGTGGGTCTCCCTGAACCGCATGATCGGCGCAAACGAAGCGGAAGGGAATCAACTCACCAAAGTCCCGTACTTCCAGCGATTCCAGGGTTTGGATCTGGACGGCAAAGCAGGCGCGCAGAAGGATTTTCTGGAGAATTGGAGGAATGCGCTTCGCCTTGCCAGGAAGACACGGGCTCCCGGGATTGTTTGCGATCTGGAGTTCTACAATAACTACAAGGCTTATGACGTGGCGGAACTCGCGCGCATGACGTCCATGCCCCGCGCAGACGTGATGATGGCGCTGCGGCAGGTCGGCGCGCGCATGGCGGATATATCCGCTGCAGAATACCCTGGAGCGAGTATATGGCTCCTGTTTACCGGCTACACTCGCCCCGAATACAGGGTGATTGAGGGGCAGCCGTACTATCTTGCCGCCACGTACATTGCGGAAGGCCTGCTCGACCAAATTCAGCAGCATCATCTTCCGCTCCGCGTCTTGTCCGGCGGCGAAGTGGGCCTCGGCTATTGCCATAATTCCGTCGATGATCTTCGCCAGGCGATCGAAAAGCGGGCCGCTGACTTTGCAACTCTCCTGCAGAAATACAATGGCATCTTGGAACTCGCGGGGACGATGACGCTCTGGAGCGATCGATCGGCCAAGAAGAACTGGGTGGCCCAAGGAGCTTGCGGCGCCTCATCGGCCGCCACTGTCGAGGACCTCGTCCCCTACATGGAACTCCTGTTCCGGTCTTACCGCTACAACTGGCTTTATGGTTCACCCAATGGCGGGTATTTCGCCTTCCAGTCCACCAGCGCACCCCGCTTTGATGCCGCGATTGCGCAAGCAAAAGCCCGCGCGTTCTGAGCTTCAGTTAGCCGGCCCGGGCTTTGAGACTGAGTGGCGCAGGCTTCAGCCTGTGGGTTTTGGTCCTTGCAAGGACCAACGCCCACAGGCTGAAGCCTGTGCCACTTTGAATGCCGGGACTTTGACGCTATCCTAGCAACCTGCATCGATCCACCCAATGATTTATCCACTGGAGGCACCCATGTCGAATCCTGGCCGCCGTGAATTCTTGAAGAATTCCATGGTTCTGGCCCTCGCGCCAGCCGCGGAGAGCGCACTGCTCGCTCCGGGCCTGTTGGGCGAGTCTGAACCCGCCCAGAAACCCAGTACCGAGTTTTTTGAAGGCTTTAAGGCCGAGGAAATCAAAACCTCGGGCGCGACCATCCATACGGTTTCCGGCGGCAATCGCAACGGCCCGCCCTTGCTGCTGCTCCACGGCATTCCGGAAACGCACGTGCTGTGGCGCAAGGTCGCACCGGCACTGGCGCAAGATTATTTCCTCGTGATGACGGATCTGCGCGGGTATGGAGACAGCGGCAAGCCGCCCGGAGGCGGCGATCACTTCGCCTACTCCAAGCGGGCCATGGCGGAAGATCAGGTGGAAGTGATGAAGCACCTGGGGTTTGAAAAGTTCGCGCTGGTGGGCCACGATCGCGGCGGACGCGCCGCGCACCGGTTGGCTCTGGACCATCCGGAAGTTCTGACCAAGCTGGTCATTCTTGATATCGTGCCGACCTATCTGCTGTACCAAAACATCAATCAGGAATTCGCCACCATCTTTTACCACTGGTTTCTTCTGGTTCAGCCGCCTCCGTTTCCCGAAACGATGGTTGCCAACAGCGCCGAATATTTCCTGAAGTGCACCCTGCTTTGGCTTGGAGGGAGTAAGCTCACGGAGCCGCTGCCGGACTGGATCAGCCCCGCGGTATTTCAGGAATATCTCCGCACCTTCCGCAGCCCAGAAACGATCCATGCAATTTGCGAGGATTACCGGGCGGCCGCCTCCATCGACTTGGCGCACGATAAGGCGGACCTCGACAAGAAAATTCAATGCCCGCTGCTCGTCCTCTGGTCGGAGAAGGGGCCGTTCCATCGCCTGTACAACGTCTTGCAGACCTGGCGAGACCGCGCCGTCCGGGCCGAGGGCAAGGCCATGCCGACTGGCCATTTCCTTCCGGAGCAGATGCCGGAGGAATTGGCGCAGGAACTCAAGGCATTTCTGCGGAATTGAGGGTTTTGTAGCACAGCCACTCTTGGCTGTGTGCCTTTGTTAAGCGCTGCAAAAAGCACACAGCCAAGAGTGGCTGTGCTACTGGAAAAGGTTGCAAGCCAGGCCCTTGTGGTATAAAACGTCTTCCGTCCCACGACCGAATCAAAATCGTTCCGTTCGCGCCCAGAGGCCAGTGGAAATCCGTCACGCCTCGGTGCGGACGCGAGCCGATTTCAGAATTCCGAGGAGGATTTGTGAGCCAATCCGTTAGCACGGTGAGCCGCCTGGAGACAGTTTCCACCCGTCAGGTTTCCGACATTGTGATCGCCTACACCATTTTGCGCTTGTCCTTTGGGGCCAACATTCTTCTCCACGGTCTGAGCCGCATCCTTAACGGACGGCCTGCGTTTCTTGCCTATTTGACGCACTACTTCGAGCATGCGCATTTAATTCCGGCGAGCTCGTTGCCGGCGTTTGGCGCGGTGCTGCCCTGGGTGGAAACGACGCTAGGCTTGCTTCTGATGCTGGGGCTGTTTTCGCGATTTACCCTGATTGTGGGCGCCCTGGTGATGACGGCTCTGGTCATCGGCACCAACCTGGCGCAGGACTGGCTGGTCTCAGGGCTGCAGTTGCCCTACTGCTTCATTTATTATTATTTGCTAATCCATCTCGAGCAGAACCGCATGTCCCTGGATGCGTGGTGGGGAATCGGCGGAATCTAAGCGAGGACTTGCCTAAAACCCGCACCCTTGAAAACCGCAAGGGTGCGGCACCCATCAAGCTATTATTCAGACCATCCGTTAAACCAACTTTCCTACCATCCGTCAAAGCAGTGTCCCTCTGCCCTCTTGTAACGGGATTTAACGCCTCCGGCAACAAAACTGTGTATTGCGCTACGAGAAACTCGTTCTGGCAGCGTGGTTTGCGGGTGCCGGGCGGCGTGCTAAATTTTGAAGTTGGGTGAAATTCCAGCGATAGACTCATGCCAGTCCAAAGACCACCACTCGCGCCGCGCCAAAAGGTCTCTCACGTGGAGATCTACTGGAAAACTGTTACCTACCGCACGGTCGCCGTTTACGTACTGCTGGTTTTTGCCGTTGTGCTGGCCGTTTCCTATCTGATTTTTCCGGAGGCGTTCGGCGGCGCGATTGCCAAGGTTTCACAAGCGATTGGCGCTGCCACCCCTCCCACCGCGGAGCTGACTGCGAAACAGGCGAAGTTCGTGAATCTGGACGGCCGCGTGCAGGTTAAGAAGGTGAATTCCGTGCAATGGGTCACGGCGGATTACCGCATGGCGCTTGACAAGGGCGATTTGATCCAGACGGGCGGCGACGGCGCCGCGCGCGTCACGTTCGCCGACGGCACGACGTACACCGTACAGTCGGACACGCTCGTCACCGTCGAGGAAAATTCGGTCGGGCGGGACAGTGAGACGCGCGTGGCCATGCACATCACTTCCGGCGCCGTGGACTTGGCCACCGGCACGTGGGATTCTCCGAAATCGAAGGCTGAAGTTTCATTCTCGAACGCGGTGGCCTCGGTCCAGCAGAACAGCCGCGCAGCGGTTCGAAGCGATCCGAAGACGAGCGAAAGTGAAATCACCGTGTCGGCCGGTACTGCCCAACTCTCGACCACCGACGGCCGCCAGCACGTCGATATAGGCCGATGGGAGCGCGTGACCGTGCCCTCGAGCGGAGGAACCGTCGTCAAGTCCAATGTCCTTGCTCCCCCTGACCTGGCGCAGCCTCTGAACCTGCAGCCCCTGATCGTACCGGACCCCAAGCACACCCCCGTGCGTTTCGAATGGAAACCTGTACCGGAAGCGGTCAGCTACGAGCTGCGTGTCAGCCTGACATCCATGTTTTCCCGGATCGTGGAAGACCGGAAGCTGACCGGAACGTCCGTGGAGATTGCAGGCTTCGATCAGGGTGACTACTTCTGGGATGTCCTGGCCACAGATCAGGAGAAGCGCGTGAGCGCCCCGAGTGATACATTCAAGTTTACGCTCGCGACACAAGGCAAGGGACAGGAGATGTTGCTGGAAGTCGGAAGTACCGAGTTGCATGGTAACGTGGTGGAGATCACCGGGCGCACGGAGCCGGGCGCCGCGCTCATCATCAACGGCGAACAGGTCGCGGACATACGGGGCGACGGCGCGTTTAAATATTTCACGGCCCCGTTGGCGCGGGGCAGCCAGACCATCGTCCTTACTGGACAGAACCGGCGCGGCGGCACGGCGATCAAGCGCGTCGAGATTGTGATTCCATAGCCGGACGGCCGGTGCGGTATCTCGCAGGATCCCGCTGGAAAAAATGTCAGGGAGGGGAAGCCGGGCGGCACCCCACCCGAGGCGGCACCCAGCAGCCGCTCGAGCAGCCCGGCACTGAGGGAGATATGTTCAATAACGGTTACAACCTTCGCTCGGTCTTCAGTTTGTTTTCTTCCGACCTGGCGATCGACCTGGGGACGGCCAACACGCTGGTTTATGCCAAGGGCAAAGGCATCGTGGTGAATGAGCCTTCCATCGTGGCCATTAATAAAAACAGTGCCGAAGTGGTGGCGGTGGGCAAGGAAGCCAAGGAGATGCTCGGACGCACACCGGGCAACGTGGTCGCCATCAAACCGATGAAGGATGGCGTCATCGCCGATTTCAAGGTGACCGAGAAAATGCTCACCTACTTCATCCAGAAGGCGCACAACCGGCGCATGCTCGTGCATCCGCGCATCGTGATCGGCGTGCCGAGCGAGATCACGCCAGTGGAAAAGCGAGCCGTGCAGGACTCCGCCTATCGGGCGCGGGCGAGCGAGGTGTATCTGGTGGAACAGGCCATGGCTGCCGCGATCGGCGCGGGCCTGCCGATCGAAGAGCCTTCGGGAAACATGGTGGTGGACATCGGCGGAGGCACGACCGACATCGCGGTCATCTCCATGAGCGGGATCGTGTATTCGCGCTCGGTGCGCGTCGCGGGAAATGAAATGGACGAAGCCGTGATGCAGTACCTGAAGCGCAAGTACAACCTGCTGGTGGGCGAGCGCACGGCCGAGCAGATCAAGATGGAGATCGGGTCGGCGTATCCGCTGGAAAAGCCACTGACCATGGAAGTGAAAGGGCGCAACCTGATCGAGGGCGTGCCCCGCACTGTCACGATTGATGACAGCGAAATTCGCGAGGCGCTTTCCGAATGCGTCGCCACGATTCTGAACGCCTGCCGCGTGGCGCTCGAGCGCACCCCGCCCGAACTTTCCGCAGACATCAGCGACCGCGGGATCGTGCTCACGGGCGGAGGCGCGCTGCTCAAGAATCTGGACAAGCGCATCCGCGAGGAAACCGGCTTGCCGGTTTCGATTGCCGATGATCCTCTGGCGTCGGTGGTGCTCGGAACGGGCAAGATGCTGAGCGATTTCCGGCTGCTGCGCCTGGTCTCGATTGATTAGTAGCACAGACTTCAGTCTGTGGCTTTCCATCTGGTCTTGGCTGGAGCTTTAGAACTTGGCTAACGCGGGCGTCCCTGGATGGCGAATGGACCCCCACAGACTGAAGTCTGTGCTACCAAATACTTTGAAAGTTGACAGTCTTCCCCGATGATTGCAATTCCCTCACGGCACAAATCACTGACGCTGCTGGCGACCGTCGTCGTCGCGCAGGTGCTGCTGCTGGCCGTGCAAATCAAACGCGAGCGGCAGGTGCGGCTGATCCGCGTGTGGGCAGTGGAACTGATTTCGCCGCTGCAGCGCATCGGCTCCTGGACGATCAACGGCGCCGAGCACGGTTGGGGCGGATACATCGGCCTGCGCAGCGCGCAGAAAGAAAACGACGCCATGCGCGCCGAGATGGACCGGTTGAAAGTGCGCAACGCTGAACTCGAAGGCCGGGCCCTGGAAGCGGACCGGCTGGCCGCGCTGCTCAATTTTCGCACCGCCCATTCCGATACTCCCATGATCGCCGCGCGCGTGATCGGCGCGAGTCCGGACTCCGGGAGCCTCGTTGTAAATATCGACCGTGGTTCGCGCGACGGCATTCGGCGCGACATGGGCGTCATCACACCGGACGGCGTGGTCGGGAAAATTTTCGCCGTCTATCCTGACATTTCGCAGGTCCTGCTGATGGGCGACAAAGATAGCGGCGTGGGCGCTCTGCTGGCGGACACGCGCACGCAAGGCCCCGTGAAGGGAACGGGCGAGCCGCTGCTTTCGCTCGAATACATCAGCAGCGACGAGAAGGTTACGGCAGGGGAATCAGTGCTGACTTCCGGACAGGACCGCATCTTCCCGAAGGATCTCCCTGTGGGCAAAGTCGTGGACTTTGTGTCGGACCCGAAGTCGCCGTTCATGAAGATTCGCGTAAAGCCGGCCGCCCACCTGGACCGCCTCGAAGAGGTTCTGGTCCTTGAGACCAGGCAGGAGTTGACTCCAAAGAAGTCCACGGACGCCGAAACCGCGCCCCCCGCAACTCCAGCCGCACCGAAGGCGGCCGTGGCGCCGGCATTGACTGCAAAGAAGCCAACAGACGGACACTGATCCAGGCCGTGGGAATGCAGGCAGGAGAAGATGGAAAGCACCGAAGTCTATATCGGGCCAGAGCCGCACATCGAAGTACACAAGTACTACGCCGGGGTTGTGCCCGTTGTGGTGCTGTTCGCGCTCGTGCTTCAAGCGTTTTTCCCCGTCTACATCCGTTCGGCCAACTATCTCGAATTGCCATTGCTGGTGACGCTTTACTTTGCTCTCAGCAAGCGCAATCCCTCCTCCGGGCTAATGCTTGGCATGATCGTGGGACTGCTGCAAGATAGTCTCAGCCGCACGCCGCTGGGCCTTTACGGAATCGCGAAAACGCTGGTGGGCTACCTCGGCTCCTCGCTCGGGGCCCGGATCGATGTGGAACATCCCATCGCGCGTTTCCTGCTGACGGCCGGGTTCTACTTGTTTCATCACGCTGTCTTCACGCTGACGACCCGAGCCCTGCTGGCCCAACGGAATGAAAGCTACCTTACGGTTCCGATCTTGATCGCCTCGCTCGTCAACGCCGTGATCGCCATTATATTGTTTCCGATGCTGGACAAGTTCAGAAAGCCGTCCTGAAACAGGGGTATCCGATACGCTGCGGGCGATCTTGCGGACGCTTGGTGCAAGTGATAGTGTGAACGATGGTTAGGTGTGGAGAAAGCCCACAAGGTGTGCGGGGGATGAGGACCGCACGGAGTCGCTTTGGCCTTTTCTTTAATGAACGATAAACGGCTGCCGACCGAGCGGCTGACGGTTGTTTCGTATGTCATCGTAGGGGTGATCTCGCTGCTGCTGTTTGGTTTCTGGAAGCTGCAGATCATTGATTCGGATCGCTATGCGCAAATGGCCGAGCGCAATCGCGTTCGGTCGATTCCCATCATAGCCCCGCGCGGCTCGATGCTCGATCGCGAAGGCCGCGTCCTCGTGGACAACTACCCCTCCTTCAGCGTCCTGTTGTTGCGCGATGCTCCCGAACAGGTGGAGAAGCTCCTGCCGCAGATTGCCGACGGTCTGGGCATGACGCTCGAGGATGTGAGGCAGGAGATGGAAGCTTCCCGGGCCATGCCGAAGTTCCAGCCGATCGTGATCAAACCGGAAGCCAGCCCATCCGATATCGCATTTATCGAGTCTCACCGCGTCGACATTCCCGTGCTCGAAATGCTGATGGTTCACCGCCGCCGCTATCCGCACGGCGATATGCTCGCCAACGCGGTTGGCTACGTCGGTGAAGTAAGCCCGGAGCAGGTGGAGGCTTCCGATTCCAGCCTAAAACCGGGCGACATCGTCGGGAAAACAGGTCTGGAGCGCCAATACAATGAAACCTTGATGGGGACGGACGGTTTGCGGCGGGTGATCGTTAACAGCATCGGGAAAGAAGTAGGCCGTCTCGAGCAGAAGGACGCCATTCCGGGCAAACCGATCCAACTGACGATCGACTACGATCTGCAAAACATTGCGGATACCTATATGGCCGACAAAGAAGGCGCCGTCGTCGCCATGGATCCGCGCACCGGGGAAATCCTGGCGATGGTCAGCCGGCCCACGTTCGATCCCAACGATTTCGCGATCCGCATTCCCACGGCGGAATGGCAATCTCTCAATACGGATCCCCGGACTCCCTTGCTGAATCGCGCTATTCAGGGACAACTTGCCCCAGGGTCGGTCTTCAAAATCGTGATGGCCACGGCGATGCTTGAGTCCAAGGACGTCCCTGCGAATTTCACCGCGTTTTGTCCGGGGCACGCTCAGTTTTACGGACGAACATTCCACTGCTGGCGGCCGGCGGGCCACGGCATCGTCGATCTCCACAAGGCCATCGTGGATTCCTGCGACGTTTTCTTTTATACCCTTGGGCAGCGCATTGGAATCGACGAAATTCACAAGTACGGCGCCGCCCTGGGCCTGGGCAAGCGCACCGGCATCGACTTGCCGGGCGAGGAACCCGGCCTCATGCCTTCGGAAGAATGGGTCCAACGCGTCTACCACCATAAATGGTATGCCGGGGAAACGATTTCGGTGGCCATCGGACAAGGCTCAGTTACAGTTACGCCTCTTCAACTCGCGCGCATGATCGGCGCCGTCTCCAGTGGCGGCGACATGCCCCAGCCGCACCTTTTGAAGAATCTGAATGCGAAAATGGATCGCTTTCCACTGGCCGAGGACACGGTCGAGCAAGTCACGCAGGGGATGTACGGCGTCATCAACGAAGGTGGCACGGGCTCGAGCTTGAAACTTCAGAATATTGAGTTCTCCGGAAAGTCGGGGACCGCCCAATTGATGAGCTACGATGCGGGAAGCAAGCTGGGAAAGAAGGGGAAGGAAACCAACGGGTGGTTCGTGGGCTACGCGCCGCGGCGGAATCCGGAGATTGTGGTTGCGGCAGTCATCCAGGGCAGCAGCGAGCACGGTGGAACCACGGCGGGACCCGTCGTGCGCGACATCGTCAAGGCGTATTACGACAAGAAGAGCGGAGTAAAAGTTCAGGAGTATACGGCGAAGCAACAAGGGCAGCCCAAGGTCCTGCCAACCTCCGTGGACGATCCCTCTCTGGATCCGGAACCGCCCAGCCGGTAAAATTTTATGCAGAAGGGCACAAGTATTCGCGATTATGACTGGTGGCTGCTGGCGACGACATTCGCCATCTGCGGCGTAGGCGTGCTCGAAATCTGGTCCGCGACGCACGCGAGCCACCTCGCCGGCATGCACGTGCACCAGATGGAATGGATTGGCCTGGGCTTCGTCTTGATGCTCCTATTGTCCCGCGTGGACTACCACACGATTATGGATCAGGCTCCCGTCTTGTATTTGATCGCGATCATCGCGTTGATTGCGGTTCTGGCCATGGGACACACGCGCTTCGGGGCCAGGCGCTGGCTGCCGATCCTGGGCGGGCTTTTGCAGGTGTCAGAACTGGTGAAGTTGATTATAATAGTCGTACTGGCGCGCTTCTTCTCGGAGGTGCGCACGGAGCAGCTCAGCCTGGGGGATTTGATCAAGGCCGCCGCTCTGATGGGTTTGCCGCTGGCGCTGATCATGTTGCAACCCGACTTGGGGACTGCGCTGGTGCTCGTGCCGCTCGCGGCAGTAGGGGCCTACCTGGCAGGCTTGAATTGGAAACATTCCCTGGCCATCGTGACGCTGGCCGCGATCATGGTGCCGGTGGGCTATCATTTTCTCAAGCCTTACCAGAGAGAACGTGTTACAACATTCCTGCGGCCGGAAGAGGATCCCAAGGGCGCGGGGTATCAGATCCTGCAATCGAAGATCGCCGTGGGTTCCGGCGGATTTTGGGGCAAGGGGCTTGGCAACGGGAGCCAGAATCAATTAGGCTTCGTGCCGGTCCGATATTCGGATTTCATCCTGGCGGCGCTTGCGGAAGAAGTCGGATTTGTGGGAGTTTTCGTCGCGCTGCTTTTGTATATGTTCCTGCTGTTGCGTCTGGTGCAGAATGCCCAGCGCGCGCACGATCGAGCGGGCATGTTTCTGATCATGGGCGTGACGGCAGTGTTAGGTTTCCATGTCCTGGTGAATGTGGCCATGGTGATTGGATTTATGCCGGTCACCGGAATTCCGCTGCCGTTGATGAGTTATGGCGGTTCGGCCACATTGTTCGTGTTTTTGGCTTTAGGGCTGGTGATGAACGTCCGTATCCGGCGTTTCGTCAACTAAGCCGGTAGAGTTGCTTTCCGGCCCGCGCCGCGCTGTGAATCAAGTGGACGGCCCGCCGGCGAGAAACAAAAATTTTGGAGCGAGGCAAGTGCCCAGAGGAAGAGCAAACTCAATCTTCACTTCCCCGGCTGTCCCGTCCGCCGCGGCGGATTGGACCGAGCGCACCCTTTTTATTGCGGGCTCTAACTTGAGCCCGCGACCGATGCGCCAGGCCGGAGTGCGGCCATGCCCTCCGAGGAGTTTTCATGTCGAAGGAGCTAGTGATCTCCGCGACCCCGCACGAAACGCGGGTCGCGATTATGGAAGATGGACAGCTTTGTGAAATTTACATCGAACGCGAAAAAGAATTTGCTTTAGTCGGAAGTCTTTACAAAGGCCGCGTCACCAGAGTTCTTCCGGGCATGCAGTCGGCCTTCGTTGATATCGGCCTCGATAGCGACGCCTTCCTGTACGTCAGCGATTTTCTGGAACATCTCGAGGAGTACGACCATGTTGCGCCGGTCGAGCCCAAGTTCCGCAGGCCGGAGCCGGTCAAGACCAGCGAAGTGTATCCGCCGACCACGACCAACGGCGGCGTCGTTCCTCCGCCGGTCCATGTCCCTGAACCGATAGCAGAAGCCGCGCCCGTTGAGCCTGTTGAGGCATTTGAGGCTGCTCCCGCTATTACGCCTCTTGAAGGCGAGACGTTCCAGGTTGCTGCCGCAGGCCAGCAGACTGCCTCCGAAGGCAGCGCCTCGCCTTCGGCTCCGATGCAGCGCACTCAGCATCCTCCGTTCCCGCAACGAAATGATCGCGGGCGCGGCGGGTTTGGCAATCGCGGCGGGCAAGGCGGGCGCAACCGGCGGTGGGGACGTCCCGGCCAGGGACGCGGCGGACGAGATCGCCGGCCCGGGCGCGATTTGCCGCCGTCCAAATATGCTTCGCCTTCGGATGCGCGACCGCCGCGCGAGTCTCAGCCATATGAACCGGCGGCCGCGGATTTCGAGCCCGTCATTCTGCCGGGCGAGTCGCTCTCCAAATTTAAAGATCGCGTTCCGTCCGCGCCTGCGGCGCATCCGGCCGAACATTCTCCATTCGGCGGTGAAACTTCCGCCGCGCCTCCCGCGCCACGGACGTTCACGGACGAAGAATTGTCCGCGGGATTGCCGGGTGCGCTGTTTGCGACTCCGCCGGCCGCGGTTCCTGAAGAACATGAATCCCATGTGGCGGATCTGAGAGCCGAGGCGCCCGCCAGCGCGCCTGAATATGCCGATGCTTCGCCGGACGCGAAAAGAGAAATCGCGCGCGACCTCGACAGTCTCGATCCTAGAACGGGCCCGGCAGCGATCACGGACGCGCATGCCCCGAATAGCTCCGGCCTTTCCGAGGAAGATGTAAGCTCGCTCGCCGAACAACTTGCCGAGGCCAAGCACGAAGAAGCGCAGGCCGATGCCGAAGAGCGGGCCGAGGCGATCGAAGCAGTGGCCGAATCGTACGTAGAGCCCGCCGAACTCGAAGAGTTGCAGGAAGCGCTGGACACCGATCAGGAAAGTGATAGAGAAGACGATCAGGGCGCTGATCAGGAAAGCGACCGGGAAGACGATCACGAGAACGCGGCAGCGGAAGCCGACGCTCTCGCCGATGAAATGCATGACGAAGCGCTGGCTGCGGAAGCGTCTCCAGGACTTGGGGCAGAACACTTAGCAGAACACGAAGAAGGGCGCGGAGAAGAGCACGGGGGAGAGCACGCTGGGGAACATGCCGGGGCTGAAGGAGAAGTTCACGAAGAATTCCACGAGGCTGCGGAAGCGCCACATGCGGCAGAGGGACAGCCGCCGACGAGCGCGCGCATTTCCGAACAGCCGCGCGCCCGCTTCCAGCGTCCCATGCGCCGCGGCGGAAACCGCCCGCAGCGCGGAGGCCGCCGCCCTGGACGCCCTCACCAGCCGGTGCAGCACGGCCACCCGAGGCACGAACAGCACCGCCGCCCGCAGCTCATTTCCGAAATGCTGAAGGCCGGCGAGGAAATTATTGTTCAGATTGCAAAAGAACCGCTTGGTAAAAAAGGTGCGCGCATCACGAGCCACGTCGCCCTGCCCGGCCGCTTCCTCGTCTACATGCCCACGGTCGATCACATCGGCGTGTCGCGCCGCATCGGCTCGGCCGAAGACCGCTCGCGTTTGCGGCGGCTCGTGACCGAAGCCAAGGGAACGTTTCCCGGCGGCTTTATCGTGCGCACGGCCGCTTCGGGAGCGAGCGACGACGAAATTCGCACCGACGTCGAGTTCCTTGGCCGCACCTGGGACACGATTCGCGCCACCTCCGAGCAGCGCCGCGCGCCGTCCTTGCTTCACCGCGACTTGAATCTCGTCCAGCGCATCCTCCGCGACTATCTGAGCGACGATTACGTCGCCATCTGGCTCGACAACGAGGAGGAATTCGCGAAGGTCGTCGAATTCGTGGGCCGCTTCCAGCCGAAGCTCGTTCCGCGCGTGAAGCTGTACACGAAAGAAGCGCCGATCTTCGAGGAATTCGGCATCCAGCAGGAGCTGGACAAAGCGCTGCGCCCGAAAGTGTGGCTCAAGTCCGGCGGCTACATCGTCATTAACCACACCGAAGCGCTCGTGGCCATCGACGTCAACACCGGCAAATACGTGGGCCGCGGCTCGACGCGCCTCGAGGACACCATCGTCAAGACCAACCTCGAAGCCGTGAAGGAAATCGTGCGGCAAATCCGCCTGCGCGATCTCGGCGGCATCATTGTGTGCGACCTCATCGACATGGAAGAGCGCCGCAACCGCGAAAAGGTCCTGGCCGCTCTCGATCAAGCCTTGCAGCAGGACCGCGCCCCGTCCAAGGCCCTCCCGTTCAACGAATTCGGCCTGGTGTGCATCACGCGCAAACGCACCAAGCAAGCCCTGGAACGCGTCCTGTGCCAGCCCTGCCCGTACTGCACCGGCTCCGGCATGGTCAAGTCGATCCCCACGATCTGCTACGAGATTCAAACCGAAGCGAAAAAAATGGCCGCCGACCTCGACGCGCAAAACGTCACCCTGCGCGTCAACCCGGAAATCGCCAAGGCCCTGAAGACGCGCGAGTCGTCCCTGATCGAGGATCTCGAGCACGCCACGCGCAAGACCATCATCATTCAGTCGGATCCGACGCTGCATTGGGAGCAGTACGATATTTATTAGAGTGGCGAAGCTGAATTGGCTTGCGTTCAAAAGTTGGGGCGTGCAACGATACTGAAGGATGCTCGGTATTATAGCCTGCGACTGAGCCGTAGATATAAGGGGGCGACTTTATGACAGACAAGCTTACAGAACTGCTAGAGGCGGCGAAGAACACAAAGCCAAGTCCGGAGCAATATGAGGAGCAAAGACGCAGCTTTGCTTACGGAAACACAAATATTGAAAATTCGCGCATCACACGGGAGACGATTGATAAGGAGGCTGAGGAACTCAAGTCCGAGAAAGCGCGATGAATGACAAGCAGGAAAGGCACAGCGAAGCGCTTGAAGCTGAGCTTATTATTGACCCGACAGAAAAGGCGCGAAAAGAAGCAAGAAACGGTCTCCGCCAATTCGACGAGGTCATTGAGCAAGTAGAGTATTGGCTGCATCCCGAACGCAAGTTTAGATTTCGTCCGTCCGCAATTCTTCATCTGAACCGCACAGCTCTCGAGGGAATTAGCGGATACGCGGGTATCTATCGGCCTGCTGGCATCGCTATTCAGGGCAGCAAGCATGTCCCTCCGGGGGCGCACCTGGTTCCAGAATTGGTGGAGAATCTGTGCGACTACGTGAATGATAACTGGGGAAAATCCCCGATCCATCTGGCAGCTTTCACTCTTTGGAAATTGAATTGGATTCACCCATTTGTTGATGGAAACGGGCGAACCGCGAGAGCTACCTCCTTCCTCGTTCTTTGTGTTCGACTCGGCTACAGGCTACCAGGTACAAACACAGTCCCAGAACAGATTTCGCGGGACAAGGCCCCGTACTATGCTGCCCTCGAATCGGCCGATAGAGCAGACTCTCAAGGGAAAGTTGATGTCAGCCAGATGGAGTCGCTTCTTGAGGGGCTACTTGCAAGCCAGCTGGTTTCCATCCTTCAAGATGCAAAGGGCGGCAAACAAATGTCTCCGCCATCTTAGAGAGTTGACGGGCGCACCAGCCTTTCGCAGATTTTGAACTTTCAGTGGCGGGTGGCCCAGCCAACGCCGGGTGCGCCGGGCGGATGGCCCGGCTTTTGCTTTGAATTTTTGGGCACCCCGTCCTTGACGAGTTTTCAAGGGCGGGGCGCCCAAATTCCAAACCGTTCGGCAACTTCCGGGCCACCTGCCTCAGATGAGTTGTCAGTTGGGTTTGCGGCAAGGTTCCGCATCTAGGCGCTTAAGACCATCTTCTAGGGCAGCTTCTTCCGTTCCGCCGTAACTTTGGGCATGTTCATTTCCCGCAGTCGCAACCTCTTCACCGGTATTTTCGCGGGTCAATATCCAAGTCCAGCCGGTAATGTTTTCCAAATAGTGTTTGTTGTAGTGACCGAGGAGGCGAAGAGAGCAGCCATCGCAGATATAATCAAATTGACTTCCCGCGAGGCAGTTGGAATCGACTTTTCGGATTTTGTGTTCCGTAGGGCACCTCCGGAGTCAAGTTTTTGCGTTTCTAGTTTGCGTCGTTACCCTCTTCGCAGAAACTAAGAAAGGTGCTTATTCCTATAGCGCCGCCAATTACGTGATACATAGTCCGGTAGTGTGTGAAATGACTTTCCCCGAACGCATCGACATAAGTAATCTCTCCATACACGTATACCGCTCCCGTCCCATTTCTAAGATCGCGTATTTGCCCCGCGGTAAGTGGAACCGACGGGATCAGCTCCACCTTTTTGGTGACACTTTGCCCGGGCCCCAATATAGTTGTAGGTGGGTTAAAGGCAATGGGAATCCGAGCTGGAAGAGCGGCAGCCAATGGGTGTTCTCGAAAGCACATGTATCCCCAGTGCAACACCTTGAACGCTGGGGTCTGGCCCGTATTCTTAATCTGCATCAATACCCCCGGACCAGCAGCGGTATTAGTGATTCGTGCTTCAGTCTGTGGAAGAATCTGTTCAGCGTAAAGAGGAACGGGATCAGCTACATTAAAAATTATACTGGAGTCGCCAAGCACGTACGCTCTCAATTGCCTCTGAGAAGTCCGTCGCGTGATGATCGTTTGGCAGATGAGCACCACAAGACCAATCCAGGCCCCGATGACTCCGATGATGGTCGCCCACATGTACTCGCGAGTGAGCGCGTCGAGCGGGGCCTGCAGGGCTACCGAAGCGGCAAGGTAGTTCATGCGTAACTCCCCCGAGGCGGAGTCTACCCGAAAGGCGATGAAAAAGCAAAAGTATTTGGCGGGTGGGCCAGCCTTTGAGCGGTTTTGAACTTACGGGTGGCGCATCCTTGGACTGATTAGATGACGTTGTCGGCTCCTCCTTCCGAGTAGACTTGGTAGCGCTAACGACCAAGGCTCGGAAGAAAGGAGCCGAGCAATGAAGATTATAGGATGTGATTTTCACACACGCTACCAACAGATTGCCATGATGGATGAGGCTACCGGGGAGCTGATCGAGCGGCGATTGGATCACCAGAGCGGGGAGGCCCAGGCGTTCTACCGGGATTTGCAAGGACCGGTGCGGGTGGGCATCGAAGCGACGGGTCCGATTCGCTGGTTCGAGCGGTTGCTGGCGGAACTGGGCCACGAACTGTGGATCGGAGACTCGGCGAAGATTCGCGCCAGCGAAGTGCGCAAACAAAAGACGGATGAGCGCGACGCCCGGCTCATTCTGGATCTGCTGCTGGCGAAACGCTTTCCGAAGATCTGGGTACCCACGCCGGCCGAGCGAGACCTGCGGCAGTTGCTCTGGCATCGTCACAAGCTGGTTTGCCTGCGCACGATGCTGGGCAATCAACTGCACGCCCTGGCCCTGAGTGAGGGACTGTGCCGCAAGAAAAAGTTGTTCACCAAAAAAGGCCGCGTGGAGTTGGTGCACTTGGGGCTAGCACCGTGGGCCAGCCGGCGGCGCGAAGAACTTCTGAAACTGCTCGACCAACTCGAACCCGCAATCGCGGAGTTGGATCGCGCGGTTCTGGAAGAAGCCCAGCGCCGGGAAGATGCGGTGCTCCTGATGACCCATCCTGGCATTGGACCAGTGACCTCGCTGGCCTTTGTTCTGGCCATCGGTCCGATCGCTCGTTTCGCTCGCAGCAAGAAGATCGCCAGTTATCTGGGACTGAATCCGAGCGAGGACTCCAGCGGCGGACGGCGCAGACTGGGAGCCATCAGCAAACAGGGCAACACCATGGTGCGCTGGCTGCTGATCGAAGCCGTGTATCCCGCGGTGCGCAAAGATCCCGCGCTGCGGCAGGACTATCAACGTTTGAAATTCCGTAGAGGACACGCAGTGGCGAAAGTGGCCATCGCGCGCAAGTTAGCTGTGCGTATGTACTGGATGCTGCGTAGTGGAGCAGATTACGCACGGCTGGTTCGCAGGCAAGGCAGCCCGGGGGCCACCCTGATGGACGCAAGTTCATCGCTCGGCTGATTGGGCGCCTTGCTCCCGCGAGCGATCGCGGGGTCTGCAGAATGAATCATGGTCGGAAGCGATTGACCGAATAGATGGCTGGTGGAACCAGATTCCACCGCTAGATTTACGCAGCGAGCCTTGGTCAAAATGAAGGAAAGAGCAAAGGCCCTTTTAAGTAAG
The DNA here is from genome assembly GCA_963768275.1 of uncultured Acidobacteriota bacterium. Taxonomy (GTDB): domain Bacteria; phylum Acidobacteriota; class Terriglobia; order Acidiferrales; family UBA7541; genus Palsa-360. Next base: position 297,340 of record CAVYHH010000019.1, on the reverse strand, counting down.
AACAAAAACGAGCTGCCCGCAGCTCATACACTCTACGTGTCTCTTGACAGAGCCGACAACGTCATAGAGGGTGGCCCGCCCTTCGTTTTGAATTTGGGGTGCCGCATCCTTGACGATTTTCAAGGGTGGGGCTTTCGGACTTTTTTCTTGTGCTCTGGATTTTCTCAATCCATTGCGCTCATCTTAGGAAATCGACGCACGTCAAAATCCCCACCCTTCAAAGGGCGGAAGTGTGGGGCACCCAAACTTCAAAACCTTCGGCAACGTCCGGGCCACCTGTCCACCTGAACATTCAACTCACCCTCAAAACGTGGCCCATCCGCCGGCACAAGGTTTGCTATAATCATTACGCGTACCGGAGAGCATCGTGAAACGACAAGTGCATCTGGCGAATGTGGAAGAAGTGGCCATCCGCGTCCGAGTGCAAACCCTAAAGGGGGGACGGTACTTGGGCACCAGCCCGGACGTTCCTGGACTGGTAGCCGAGGGCCGCAGCCTCTCCGAGACCGTCGAAATCGCTCAGAGCCTGGCCCGAAAGATCGAGGAATCCTGCCGCGAGCACGGTGACCCGCTTCCCCCTGCATCCCGCAATGGACATGTTCCCGCCCGCGAATTCCGCGTTCCTGTTCTGATGCCCTGATGGGGCGCCTGTCCGGATTTCGCTACCGAGAAGTTACGAGACGGCTTCGCACGTTCGGATTTCGCTTTGACCGCGCGGGCGCAGGCAGTCACGAAGTTTGGCGTCATGCGCAGACCGGGCGGAAAGTTACGATCCCGCATCATGCCAGCGACATGGCGGAGGGAACGCCGCGGGCCATTCTCCGCGAGGCTGGAATTGCTGTGAACGATTTTCTGCGAGCCTAAGCTGTTTGCCGGGCGCGCCAGCGTTTCAGCGATTTTGAATTTTTGGGTGGCGCAGGCTTCCAACCTGTGGGGGTTAGTCCTTGCAAGCACCAAACCCCCACAGGCTGGAAGCCTGCGCCACTCCCCCTTATGGCTTGGCTGCTGTAGAATGTGGCCCAGCATCGGACAACCCAAAATCCTTGATGGAATCTCACGGAGGAGACATGCGTGCCCTTGGAACAATCTGCATCGTGGCTGTATTGCTGCTTGCTGCCGTAACCATCGACCGGGCCCAGCAAGGTCAAACGTCGGACGCGGAGTACACGGCCCAGGCACTCTCTGCGGGTCCGAAGGGAGTCACCGATGGAGCGGCAATCGTTCGCGTAGGGAAGGACGGAAGCATGCGCACGCTTCGCGCCGGAAAGAATGGGTTCACCTGCATGGTCATGGGCACGGACAGGATGTGCAACGATGCGAATAGCATGGAATTCATTCACGCGATGATGAATCACACGCAGCCGCCGAATAAAGTGGGACTCTCCTACATGCTGGCGGGTGATAAGGGAGCGAGCAACACAGACCCCGCTGCAACGGGCAAGTCTGCCACGAACCATTGGGTGGTGACGGGCCCTCACATCATGCTTTTCGGTCCTGCGGCGAAAACGCTCGGCTACTCCGAGGCCCCCGACGCCGATCCCAGCAAACCGTACATGATGTGGGCCGGCACTCCGTACGAGCACGCGATGATTCCAGTCGCCGCTCAAAAATAACGATGGCGCGGGCGGGCGGCCCACCCTTGCTTTGAATTTGGGGTGGCCCATCCTTGACGATTTTCAAGGGTGGTGCTTTCGGCCTTCTCTTCTTTTGCTCTGGATTTTCTCAATCCATTGCGCGCATCTTACGAAATCGACGCACGTCAAAATCCCTACCCTTCAAAAGGCGGAAGGGTGGGGCACCCAAATTTCAAACCTTCGGCAACGTCCGGGCCGCCCGCCCATTCATTTTGTCCCTCTCTTTTCCACGGCCTCAGCAGCCAAGATCTTCCGATCTGGGTGCGACTCGAAGCGCAGCCCGCCCGAATTCAACACGCAACGCTCTCCCGCAGCAGCGCCACACGTAGGACATCGGATGGAAGACTGTTGCTTTCGCGTTAGTTCTTTTATTTTCATTTCCTGTCTCCGTCGCTCCAGGGCGTCGCGGTTCGGCAGTGGTCTCGGGCCGGAAGCGGGAGCCATGTGACCGGGTCTATGCTTTCTTGACGGACATGGGGCGATTTTGCAGGAACGCGACGATCAGCGCTCTATTTATTTGCAACCCGCCGTTGTAGCTAACCATGCCCTTCTTCTTAAAATTGTTCATGAATTTACTCACCCTTGGACGGGTGGTACCAACCATCTCCGCCAGGGTTGATTGGCTGACTTTCAGGGGAGAGTCCGACTTCGATTCCTTGGTTATTTCCCCAAACAATAGCAGAACCCGCGCCAGTCGCCTTTCGCTGAAATTGAAGAATTGATCGATAAGATCTTCCTCGATTCGAACAACCCGTGAAAGCAAATATTCGACGAACAGCCTTGCAAACCGCGGGTTTCTCCTGAGCGCGCGAACCGTCCTCCCCTTTTGCAGCCGAATGACACTGGATGATCCAATTGATCTCGCCGTGCAAATCCGTAGAGATTGCCCTGCCAGACAGCCTTCGCCAAGAAAGCTACCTCGCTGAAGGATGGCGATTATAGCTTTCTTGCGCGCACTGACCGCCGTGAGCTTCACCGTCCCCCTCTCAATGTAGAAAACAGAATCAGCTGGATCTCCTTGCGAAAAGACGACCTCCTTGTCTCGGTAGTTCCGAAAAGTCATGGCAGTACGGAATAGTTTGCGGAGAACCGCATGACTGACACCAAGACTGCGTTTACTCGCCATTCTGGTCTGCTCCTTAAATCAACTCAGGAAATTTGTTCAGCGGTGCCCAATCGTAGACTCCTAGGACCAAACCGTCTAGATGGTCAAAGTTGACCACATGCAATTTGTACAAAATTGAACACCCAGAAGTGAGCCATTGTGTATGATAGAACGACGGCGGGTGGGCCAGCCTTCGAACGATTTTGAATTTTAGGGTGGCGCATCCTTGTGGTGTTCAAGGGTGCGGGTTTTCTGGTCCTGGATTCTCCTTTTCCCGCAACCGGTGGCACAGACTTCAGTCTGTGGGGTTTCCGGTTGAACTTGGTTTGTTGGCCAATGCGGCTGGAACGAAACCCCGCAGACTGCCCTTGGTAGATTCAGGGTGAAAAGTCTGTGCTACTGGGGGCTTGGTGGCGCAGGCTTCCAGCCTGTCGGGTTTTGTCCTTGCTTGGACTAACCCCCACAGGCTGGAAGCCTGCGCCACCAAAACCCGCACCCTCCACAAAAACCGTGAAGAGTGCGGCACCCGGAAATCCAACGCCTCCCAAACCAGGCCCACCCGCAGGGCAATCGGCCCTTCAGCGCCAAGACAACCTGTACTACAATTCCCCCGCAGCAAGGAGGAGTTGCCATGTCCTTCTACGAAAAAGGCCCCGTTCGCATTCACTATGAGGAGGCCGGTTCCGGCTTCCCGTTGCTGCTCATCGCGGGCGGAGGATTGAATTCGACAATCTCCGGCCTGAATCGCGGCGACCCCTTTAACCCGATCGAAGAGTTCAAGGGCGAGTACCGCTGCGTCGCGTCGGACCTGCGCAACGCCTATGACGGGCAGTCCTCCGGCCCGCTCGAGATCGACCGGCCGTGGGATGCATATACCGATGACCATCTCGGTGTGATGGATCACCTGGGCATCGGGAAATTCATGGTGCTGGGCTTCTGCATTGGCGGCCCCTTCATTTGGAATCTTTTGCGGCGGGCGCCTGATCGCATCGTCGCAGCCGTGCTGGCGCAGCCCAGCGGGTCGCGCCCGGAGATGCGCGACCTCTTCTACGAAACCAATATGAAGGGCTGGGGTCCAGAACTCGTCAAGCGCCGGCCCGAGATCACGATGCAGACGGTCGACAAATTTCTGGCCAAGATGTACCGCACCAACCCCGACTTCGTCTTCACCGTGACACGCGATTTCGTGCGCCATTGCCAGACGCCCGTACTGATTCTGCCCGATGATATTCCGCCGCATCCGTACGCCGTCGCCATGGAGGCCGCGATGCTCGCGCCAAACGCCGAAGTGAGCATATTCCCGTGGAAGGAGCCCAAGGAGCGGATTCCCCTGGCGGTGCGCCAGATACGTTCCTTCCTCCGGGCACATCGCTCTGCTTCGGCATAGACGAGGGGGTGGCCTGGATCTTGTAGTTGGAATTTTCGGCGGACCGATTTCTCCTTCTTTTTCAGCGAGTCCTGCTGATTGACGCCGATAAACAAACTCCCTTGTCGGGTAATCGGACGAATTGGTGCAGTCAGGAAATTGTAAGCCTAAGCTGAGCGAATAGTCAGTGGTCTTGTGCTTTTCGATTTATAATTCCGCATGGCTTTTCGGCCATTGCGACGACTGGGTTGTCTCGGCGTCCTCGTGTTCGCCTTCGTGGTTGCCCTTCTTGTGACTGCTGTTCTGGCTCCCTGGGCCTATCATATCGGCGGACGGTGGACTCCGGCGTCGTGGTGGGGATTCGGAATGCTGCGAACTGAATCCGGTGACGCGTACCCGCTGTACATTTATTTTTATCCGAACTTCAGAGGCATGTCGCGTCTGCGATTGAACGGGCAGCGCCCCACCAATGCATTGCGCGGTACGGGTTGGCTGTGTTCGGCGCAGGGGGTAACGCAGCGCCTGGACCTCACCGGCGACATTTATGGCACGTACCTGAACACCGACGGCAACCAGATGGGCATTCGGCTGCTGGATGCCAGACACTATTTTCAGATCAATCCGCAAAGCCGGCGCTACTTCGATCTCTATGGCAGATGGCACGGGCCGGAACTCGTGATGGAGGATACCGGAGGCTGGGAAAGAGGCTTTCATCCCGATCCGCACAACCAGAAGGAGGGGCCGAAAGAACGGGCGAAGGTGACTTTTACCTGGGGCAGCTACGGAGACTTTAAGAAGTTGTGCGAAGCCACCGCGATTCCGGAAAAGGCGCGAATCCCGCCGCCTCGCGACTGAGGCGATTCGAGATTGACGGCAGTTGGCCCTCCTTTGTTATTTCTGCGGCGCGGGTGAAGGCTGCTGCTTTTGAGCCTTGAGCCGACGCGAGACTTCGCCCAGTGATTCAGGTTGAGGATCTACTACGTGGATTGAATACTCAGAAGCGGACGCGGGTGTCGAGGACGCTTTCACCGGTGTGGCGGTAACCTGTTGTTGCGAAGCGGACGCGGGAGCCGGCGTGATTGGCGCTGGAGCCTCGATCTTCCCGTTTGCTTTCCAATCGGCCAAAATCGCCGCGCAGGAATCGTCGGTAGAGTGCGAAACCGCCCGAGATGTGTTGGACGTCAGAATGTCGCCACGACGGTTTGTCACTGTCACCTGGTTGTTCTTAAAAATCAGTGCGCGGGATGCTTCGTGGTTCAGTCCCACCGTATAGTCCGCGTCGGTCGCGTTTAGAGTGACGATCGCGCCCGGACACTGTTTTGAAAAGTCCTTTGCTAACTCCATCGCCCTATTGTGAGCGCTCTCCGTCAAGGGGGACGACCCAGCTACCCAAGTACTCCCCCCGGCCGCACTTGCATCCATTCGGACATCCGTGTTTCCAGTTCCGTTGATATAGACTCGCGGTTTGTCTTGCTGGGCGAACGCTGCCGGCCCAATTGTCAATGCTCCGGCCAAAAGCAGGCTCTTGATTCTCACAATGCGGTTCAATGACGTGCCCTCCCAGTCTCAATTGTGAAGGAGGGCACAAGATAACGTGAATGGTACTGTGTCGTGTCTCAAACCCCGAGTCCCGGCGGGTGATCAGTCTTTGACCGGTATTGAATTTTCAGGTGGCGCTCCCTTGCAAGGACTAACCCCCACAGGCTGGAAGCCTGTGCCACTTAAGCGCTATCACGAATACGTAAGAGTTAGATTTGCGCTGCTACCGAAGCGGCCAGGTCTTGTACTTGTTTGTCCAGCACCGCATCCGAAGCGCCTGAAGCGGCGTTAATGAAAAAGCGAACGCTGCCTTTGAGAACGTGGATCGCATGACTCTTGTCAATATATGCAGAATCTCCGATTCCCGAGGGTTTCGATACAGCTGGATACCACGCCGACAATTTGTCGAAGGTCTGCTTCGCTTCCGCCGGCGAATGATCGACGTAAACGATAAAAATGACCGCATAGCGTCCGCTCTTCTGATCGGTGTAGTGGCAGGTCGTGCCGGAATTCAGGCCTGAGTATGCCGGAGGCGCGGTGGTCTTTTCAGGGGCGCCGAAGGGTTCGCCCAGCGTCTTCTGCAGCTGCTGAGTTGCAAGCAACGAGCAAACGTCGGACGGCAGTTCCTTCGCCGCGGCAGGATTCGGATGGAATGCGAGGAGGAAGAATGCAAGGGCCAGCGCAATAGGCAAGCCGCAAAGTGGGAATCGCAGGAGTCGCATATGAACCTCACCAAACTGGATTTTCCGTTTTGACTTCCCGGCCGGCCAATAATTTATAACTGATTCCCTGAGTCCGCAACGCTTCAGTCAGATTCTTGGCTGTGCGGACGCTCTGTTCTTGACGTTTTTCAAGGTCGGGATCTTGGTATGAATCCCTGCGCCCAGGTAAAGATGACTTTGATAACGGCCCCGCCGTTCCAACAGCGAAGGGCGGGCCACCCCCACTTCAAACCTTAGGCAACGTGCGGCCGCGCGGCATCATTTAGGCGGAAGGCGCACGATTTCTACCGAGCAATGGGCGTGACGCAGGACCGCCTCAGATACACTTCCGACCAGGAATCGCTCTAGTCCTTTTCGTCCGTGGGAGCCAAGGACAATCAAATCGGCGCCCCACGCTTTGGCATCGTCAAGAATGATAGACTTCGGGTCGCCTTGCACGACGGATGTCGTCACGTTGACGCCAGCAGAACGCAATGCATCCGCCGTCTTCGCAACGAATGCTTTCGCCTCCTCAACGGACTCCATTGGGGGCACAAATGCAGTGACTTCGGGAGCCATCAACGATACTGGCGGCTCTATTGCGTGCAGCACTCGCACTTCGAGGCCTTGCAGCTTGTGATGCGCGATCACTGCCTGTACGGCTGCCTCGGAGAACTTAGAATCGTCGATCGCCAGAAGAGTTTTCATTAGGAGATCCTTTCCAATCGTCCGCAGCCTGAATGAAAACGGCCTTCACTTCGCCTGACCGAGGAGCTGGCCTCCGAACAGTTTATTTCATCCCGGGACAAAAATGATTCGCCCGTGCGACAACGCGAAATCTTCAGGTCCCCGGCATGCGTACGATCTCGACCGAACAAGAAGCATGGCGCGAGACGCTTTCGGCGACGCTTCCCATCAGAAATCGGTCGATGCCTTTCCGTCCGTGCGATCCCATTACGATTAGGTCGGCTTTCCACCGCGTGGCTTGGTCGATGATCTTGGACTTCGGATCTCCCTCCTCCACCGCTGTCTGCGTTTTGTACCCCGCCTTGCCCAACAAGCGTTCAGCCCGCTGCACAAGTTCCTGGCCCTGTTTCAAACTTACTTCGCGGAATCCCGCCGCATCGGATGTTGGGATGGGCAAGGGCAAATCGACCACATTCAGCACTTTGACTTCCGTTCCTTGCGGTTGATATTGCTCGATTACGGCTTGCGTAGCCGCCTCGGAGAATTTAGATCCATCAATGGCAAGCATGATTTTCATTTCTTCGTCTCCTTTGGCAAAAAATCTAATCCACCCAAAGCGCTATCTCTGTGATGTAGATCACGCATTCGTTTATTTCCCAAGTTGATTCCGTGCTGCGGAGACGCTTGGGGGAAACCCAAATTTCAAACGCTTCCGCAACGTTCAGGCCAGCCCGGCAAATCTAGGGTTTGACCGGCATGGTCAAAATGAGTAATTTCTTGAATCTGGAGTCTTCAGATGCCTTTGCTCAATCCTCGTTCCTATTTGTTCGTTCCAGGTAATCGGCCCGATCGATTTGCGAAGGCGTGCGCAGCCGGGGCCGACGCGGTGGTTCTCGATCTGGAGGATTCCGTCGCCGCCGGGGACAAATTGAAAGCCCGCGCCGCGGTGGCGGCGTGGCTCACGGCCGCGCAGCCCGTGCTGGTGCGCGTCAACACTTCGGACAGCGAATGGTTTCGTGACGACTTGAGCTTGGGCCGGAAGCCGGGGATTGCAGGTGTCTTGTTGCCGAAGGCTGAACGAGTCGAAGAGATTCGCCTTGTTGCTGAGCATTTTGGCGCCGACGTGCCTATCCTGCCGCAAATTGAAACGGCGCAAGGCTTCCGCAACGCTTTGGCGCTGGCAGGCGCCAAACCTGTGCAGCGCTTGCTGTTCGGCTCAATCGATTTCCAACTGGATCTCGGAATGGCTGCTGAGGAAGAGGAGCTATTGTATTTCCGGTCGCAGATCGTTCTCGATTCGCGTCTTGCCGGCATTCAGCCACCGGTGGATGGCGTCACCACGGACATCAATTCAATGGAGCGGGTACGCGCCGACACGTTGCGCGCCAGGCGGCTGGGCTTTGGCGGAAAGATGTGCATTCATCCCAAACAAGTGCCGGTCGTCAATGAGGGTTTTACTCCCAGTGTGGAAGAAGAAGCGTGGGCGAGGAGAGTTGTGGAGGCTTCCTCGAAGGCTCCGGGCGCGGCGATCTCAGTAGACGGGAAGATGGTGGATCGTCCAGTGCTCGCTCGGGCAGAAGTCATCCTTGCGATGGTGGAGCAACTGCGCCAACACTAATCTGGGGCACGATTACTTCATGCTCTCCCCCGAGTAACATGGCTGTAACATCGCCGGTGTAGGTTCGGCGACACAGAGGACATGTGCAGATGCGCCGAACCTCCCTTGAGGATCCGCGTTACTACATCAATCGCCATCTTTCCTGGCTGCAATTCAACCGCCGCGTGCTCGAAGAGGCCGCCGATTCGAACAATCCTTTGCTCGAACGCGTGAAGTTTTTGGCGATAACGGCGAGCAATCTGGATGAGTTTGTCGAAGTCCGCGTCGCCGGGCTGCTCCAACAGGCTGAGCAAAGGCGCGGAGAAATCGGCCCCGATGGTGTCGCGCCGGACGAATTGCTTCCGCAGCTTGCCGCGGAACTGCAAGAATTCGTAAAGGACCAGTACACCTGCTGGAGAGAGGAACTCGTTCCAGGACTCGCCGACGAATCCGTTCGTGTGCGAAAGGTCGATGAACTGAATCCGGATGCGAAGAAAGTCGTCGAGAATTTTTATTCGGAACAAGTCGAGCCTCTTCTGACTCCGGTGACGGTGGACCCGGCCCATCCTTTTCCGCGCGTGTTGAATAAGGCGCTCTGCGTCGCATTCCTTTTGAGGCGGCGGCGAAAATCATCTGACACCTACCTGGGTGTGGTGACCGTGCCGCGCGCGCTTCCCCGGCTTTTGCGCCTGCCCGCGGCCGAGGGCGCGATCGAATTCGCGTTTCTGCACGACATCGTGCACGCGTATTCGCAGCGCCTCTATCACGGATACGAAATTCTCTCCGCCGCGCCGTTTCGCGTCACGCGCAACAGCAATCTCTACCTGCGCGAGGAGGAATCGCGAAGCATTCTGGATTCGGTGGACACGCAGCTGCATTTGCGCCGGAAAGGAGCCGCCGTCCGCTTGGAAATTGAGGAAGGCGCCGACCCTGAAATTATCGAGCGACTGCGATCGAACTTCGCTCTGGCCGCCTGGCAAGTGTTCCAGGTTCACGGGCCCATTAATTTGTCGCGGCTCTTCAACCTCTACGAGCAGACCCCGCGGCCGGATCTGAAGTTTCGGCCGTTCACTCCGAAAGAGTTTCATTTGAAGCCGGAATTCCCAAACATGTTTGAGCACCTGCGGAAACACGACGTGCTGCTGCATCACCCATACGATTCGTATTCCACCGTCGTGCAGTTTATCGAGAGCGCGGTTCATGATCCCGACGTGCTTTCGATCAAGCAGACTCTGTACCGGACGAGCGAGGACTCGCCGATTGTCCGGGCGTTGATGCAAGCAGCCGCCAAGAAGGAAGTGACCGTCGTGGTGGAATTGAAGGCGCGGTTCGACGAAGCTTCCAACATCCGCTGGGCAAAAAATCTGCAGGAGGCCGGAGTGCAGGTGTACCACGGGCTGGTGGGGCTGAAGACACATTGCAAACTGGCTCTGCTCGTAAGGCGCGACAAGGACGGCAAGGTGCGGCGTTACGCGCATCTCGGAACGGGCAATTACAATCCGTCGACAGCCCGTTTTTACACGGACTTAAGTTTATTCACTCACGATGCGAAGATCACGGAGGCCGTGCATCACGTTTTTAATTACCTTACGGCGTATTCCGAGCGGTCCCAATACGGCCCGCTCTCCGTGGCGCCTCTTAATCTGGGGAAAAACTGCGTCAGCTTGATCGAACGGGAGGCGGCGCATGCGCGGGCGGGCCGCCTCGCGTTCATCGTCGCGAAAGTCAATTCTCTACTCGACGAGAAAATCATTCAGGCGCTTTATGCCGCCTCGCAAGCGGGCGTCGATATCGAATTGATTGTTCGCGGCGGCTGCGCTCTGCGCCCAGGAATTCGGGGAATCAGCAGCCGAATTCATGTGCGCAGCATTGTGGGCCGCTTCCTGGAGCATAGCCGGATTTTCTATTTTGCGAATGGAGGCGAGCCCGAAGTGTATCTGGGCAGCGCCGATTGGATGCCGCGGAATCTCTACGAACGCGTCGAAGTAATGTTTCGATTGAAAGATCCGGTGCTGTGCCAGCAGGTTTGCAGATTGGTCCTCGCACCCTATCTTGCCGACACGGAGAAGGCCCGGCTCCTGCAGCCGGATGGAACCTACGCGAGGGTGCACAAAGTCCGAGGAAATTCTCGATCGTGGAATGGCACGCGGTTCAGCGTTCAAGGATTCTTGATGGGGCTGTCTGAAGAGCGGGGAGTTGGGGAAGAAGCTCTTGGGCTGGCGCCTATTTTGAAACTGCAAAGTTCGCCCAGGTTTGAGATCCTCTTGAAGAACTGGAACCGAGCAAGCGAAGCGTAGACTTTCACGTTCGAGCCTGAAGTCGTTGGGCGGAACTAGCAACGCAAAGCCAAATCCCACACCCTCCGCGAAGCGCAAAGCGTGTGGTACATGCGGAAATCATTCCAAACAACAAAGCTGAGTTCGCTCACGCGAGGATTACGGCTTTTTTTCTACCGCATCTCTGACGATGCGTGGAGCGGCTTGGCTCACGACGATGCGCTCAGCTTTATTCTTCTTCGGTTTCTTTTTTTCACGTCTTGGTGCGTCTTTGTTTCCCATGTTTGCAGCTTGCCACGGATCGCCGCTTTTGGCTAGAGCCAATGAAGTTCCAGCCCCACTTCTCCGAGGGTAGTGGCTCAGTTTGCCAGTGAAGATGCCCGTTCCGTCCCGAAATACACGGGACGGAACGGCCTCTACAAAACCGTCCTGCCTTGTTGGTGGTCGTGGGTTTTGTAGAGGCCGCCCGCTTTTTGGGCGGGCAGCCGTCTGCACCATCTAGAGCCAAACTGAGTCACTACCTCTCCGAGGGATTCGTAACCTTTAACCGGAAATGTCAGGTAAGATGACCTATCCGGTACCATCGCGGGGAGTGCGTCGGGGCGGAGGTGCCATGCCTTCCAAGTGGTTATTTACAGCCGTTGCCTTTTGCCTGTTTTCGGCTCTGTTAATTGCAGGCCGAGTTGCGTCTCAGTCCGCTCAGCCTGCGCCCGCGGCACAGCATGCCGGAGTGCAGCAGCCGGCACCCGGGCAGTCGGGCTATGTGTTGAAGGTGACCACGCGGCTCGTGACGCTCGACCTCATCGCTACCGATTCTCATGGCGATCCGGTGCGCGATCTCAAGCCCGAGGATTTGCAAATCTTTGAGGAGCACAAGGCACAGCAAAAGATCGAGCATTTTGAATATTTTGAAAAGCTGGCCGGAGCGGGCGCGCCAGGCAACTCCAATTCCTCCATTCGCAAACCGGCGAACGTGCTATCCAATCAATTCCCGCTCGATCAGTTGAAGATCCCGCCGACGGTAGTGTTGATGGATAGTCTGAACACTGAAACGTCCAACCAGCAGCAGGGACGGACTCAGATGATTCAGTTATTGAGGACCCTCCCGCCGGACACTCCGGTTGCGGTTTTTCTCCTGGGAAGTTCCCTGAGAATCCTGCAGGGGTTTACCAGTGACGGAAGACTCCTGCGGGCCGCGCTGGATCGGGCGATGACAGGGGCCTCGGTGGAACAGGACCCGCTCCTAGACACCCAAAACACTTCCAGCTACATGCAGAATATGGCCGCCGATATAGTTGGGAACCAGGGTCTGGAGAGCCAGTTGGGCGAGGTCCAGAATTTTGAGAAGGAAGAGTATTCGGCGACGGTCGATCTCCGGGCGAAGGAAACTCTCGGAGCGATGGCGCAGATTGGGCAGTACCTCAGTGGGATCCCCGGCCGTAAGAATTTGATCTGGGTCTCGGAGTCTTTTCCGTTTTCCATCGCGCCCGACCCGGACACGGGGAACAATCCGTTTGGGGGCCTCCGGAGTTACGCCGATCAAGTCAAACTCGTTGCCAACGTTCTCACGGATGTCCAAGTGGCCGTATACCCGTTGGATGTTCGCGGGCTCCAAGCGAATCAGTCGTTATCGGCTTCCCAAAATATCAATCTCACCCAGTCGCGGATGACCGGGCCTGCGATGGCCGGCCGGTTGAACCAAGAGGACACCGATCTGCTGCAAGCTCAAGGGACCATGGAGGAGCTTGCCCAAGACACCGGCGGCAAGGCCTGCAAGAACAACAACGACTTGTCCGGCTGTTTGATGACGGCCCTAAAAGACAGTTCCTCGTATTACGAAATGTCGTTCTACCCGCAGAAGGTGAATTGGGACGGACGTTTTCACAAGATTGTCGTGAAGACGTCGCGGCCGGGGGTGAAGCTCACCTATCGCCGCGGTTACTACGCGCTGGATGCGCCTTCGCTCGCCAAGAAACAGCAGCCGGAGGATCACCTGCGGCAGGCGTGCGCCGATCAATTGCCCTCGACGACCATCCCTTTGACCGTGCAGGCCGTCGCTCCTGGCCAGAACGGAAGTCCGCAAGGCGGACTCCAATATATGCTGTTAATTTCCGCGGCGGGGCTGGGCGCCGTTCAAGGGGGCGGTTCGTACAACCTGAATATCCAGATGGCGGACTGCGAGTTTGCTCAAAAGAATACGATTTTCAAATTCAATGAGAGGGAATTGACGAAAACTGTTTCCGGCGAGGTATTCCGAAGCTGGCAGTCCACCGGCATTCCGGAACACGTAGCCTTGCTGCCGGCCGCGGACACCCGGAGAATCCGCTTGGTGGTTCTTGATGTCTCCTCGGGTCTGACCGGCGCCATAGACATTCCCGTGCTCCCTTCGGAAATTGAGAAGGCCACGGCGCCCGTCTCGTCACCAGTGCCTGCGCCGCTAACGGCGCCGGTCGTGACGACTCCGTATTTGGAATTGCCGGACAAAGTGAAAGCGCCTTCGCCTCCCAAGGTGGTGGCCTCTCTTACATTCCATCTAAATTCCGGTGCTTCTGGAACCCTCGATTGGAGCGGTGATAGCCTGCTCTATCATCCAGAGGGTGAAATGCCCCTGGACCAGGCTGCTAAAGGGTTTTCCAGCTACGCATTCGGCGGCAGGTTTCATTGCCGGGATGGGCATTTTGTTGCCGTGGACCCGGCGGATGGCGATCCGGCGCTGCAGTTCACGTTTCACAACCACAGCGGGAAATTGGTCGTTGTGGACCTGAAGGGTGAGCAGCCTGTCTATCTGGGCGATCTCCCCGTCGATCCCAGCGCGCAATCGCTCTTCGATCAAGTGTGGAAGTCGAGCCACTGCCAAGAGCAATAAAGTTAGAGACCCGGGAACGCCAATCTCCTGATTGGCGGACTGCGCATCGCCACTCAGGAGAGTGGCGTTCCCGGGACTTTTCGCTTCGTTTCCGTCATTGAATCTCGTGAGAAATGCGGGCTAGAATCGCGATCTGTGGCCTCCGAAGCCGAGATCCGCTTGGGCACATCCGCCTTTACCGCCGCGGGCTGGGAGACAGCTTTCTACCCTGCCGGAATGAAGCCGTCCGACTACCTGAGCTTCTACGCGACGAAATTCGACGCTGTAGAACTGGATAACACGTTCTACCGCACGCCCGCGATTTCAACCGTAAAGGGCTGGTATGCGAAAACTCCGCCTGGATTTTTATTTGCTGCGAAGGTGCCGCAAATCATCACGCACGAGAAAGCCTTGGTGGACTGCGACGAGGATTTTCGTGAATTTCTCAAAGCAATGGATTGTCTCGGCGAAAAACTGGGCCCCTTGCTTCTGCAATTCGGGTATTTCAATAAGAAAGCGTTTGTCGGCGTGAATGAATTTCTGGCGCGCCTCGTGCCGTTTTTGAAAAAGATCCCCAAGGGCTATCGTTTTGCCGTGGAAATACGGAACAAGAATTGGCTCGTGCCTGCATTTATCGAGGCGTTGAGAGAACGCCAGGTCGCTCTCGCGCTCGTGGATCATGTGTGGATGCCGCGCCCCAGGCAGCTTTTCGACCGTTTCGACCCGATCACAGCGGATTTTGCGTACGTGCGCTGGATTGGCGACCGGAAAGGAATCGAGGAGAAAACGAAAACATGGGACAAGATTATCGTGAACCGGACGGCGGATCTGGGCGAGTGGGTTGAGGTCTTGAAGAAAGTGCACGAGCGGAAAATCCAGATTCTCGCGTTCGCCAACAATCACTATGCCGGTTATGGCCCCGGCACGATCGAAGAGTTTAGAGGGCTGTGGCGGCGCGCAAGCCGGTAATGGATTCTGATAGGAGAAGTAGAAGTCACTCGATGAGCGAGAGAGTGCATGTTTTTCGTAGCGCCGGCGTTTTCTTGCGTTGCTTGGAGATCGGGAAAATGCCGGCGAGACGCCGGCGCTACAACACCATGCTTACAGGATTCTGGATCCTTGGAAAGAAGCGCAGATTAATGCAATACGGCTGATTCTTCGACCATCCCGGCGTTCTGTTGTTCGGCGGGCAAATTGGTGCGCAGCCGCAGGCTCGTGAAGGTTGCGGCCGCGGCGCACAGAGCGGGAATCGATCCAGCAAGTAAAATTTCGCGCGGGCTCCAGTCCAACTTCAACATCACGCCGCCCAGGATGGGGCCCACAATCGAACCGATGCGTCCGACTCCGAGGCACCAGCCGATTCCGGTGGACCGGATCGAAATCGGGTAGAACGTGGCAGCTACAGCGGACAATCCTCCCTGTGCGCCCTGCACCACGAATCCCAGAACGAACGTAATCGTCATCATGAGCGGAAATGAAGTCGAGTACGCCAGCGAAGCGATGAGCAGCGTAGTGCAGAGGAACTCCGTCAGCAAAACAGGGAACGCGCCCCAGCGGTTCATCAAATTTCCCTCGACGAAAGATCCCGCAATGCCTCCGACGCTGAACAACATGATCGCCGTCATGCCCGCGGTAACCGGCTTGCCGGTCTGGCGAAGCAGCGCGGGCAGCCAGAACACGACGAAATACAGCATCAAAAGATTCATGAAGAAGGGAATCCACAGCAGAATCGTTCCAGCCGCGCGGCCCTGGGCGAACAGGTTGAAGACCGGAGCGTTTCTGCGCTGATCCTGATGCTCCGACGGAGAGATCAGCGCCGCCGCAAGCTCGGGCGAAATTCGCGCCAGAATTCTTGAGATTTTTCGCCGGTTCGCGCCAGACACTTCCAGGTAGCGCACCGATTCGGGGAGGATCGCGATCAGGAGCAAGGCCAGAGTGAGGGGCAAGACTCCCCCCGCGTAGAAGACCGATTGCCAGCCCCAACGGGGAAGCATCACCGCGCTCACCTGAGTTCCCAGCACGGCCCCGGTAGGCATCCCGCAAAACATGATGCTCACGATCACGGCGAGCAGGCGTTTTGGTGCGTATTCGGACATCAGCGCCACGGAATTGGACAGCGCGCCGCCCAGCCCAAGCCCAGTCAGGAACCGGAACGCGAGCAATTGGTCAAAGGAAGTGCAACGTGCGGTGAGCATGGCGAAGGTTCCAAAGATCAATGTACAAGCGACGATCGGCCATTTCCGTCCCCAGCGGTCGGCGATCGGGCCGGACAACATGGAAGAGATCATCAAACCAACGAGCGCCGCAGCGAAAATGGGGCCGAAGGTTTTTACCGGGACGCGCAGTGTATCGGCCATGGACGGCGCGAGGAAACCGATGCTCTGCGTATCGAAGCCGTCGAGCACGATGACCATGCCGCACAGCGCCATGGTCCAGATCTGATAACGGCCCATAGGCCGCCGGTCGATGATTTCGCTGACAGTCGGAGCGCGCTCCATGCAGTCTCCCGGGACGTTCACCGTGCGAGTGCGATTGTGAAGGAAGAATACTACTGTTTCAGGGAGATGTACTAGCGGGACTCTGGGACGCCGTATGCGAATCTATGCGCTGAGTTTCGGGCTTAGTTCAATTCTGTCCCGCGCTCCGAACCTTGAGCAGGCGGGCTCCGGGAACGGTCTCCAGGAATGTCCGGTCCGCCAGCGCTTCTTCCAGATTCCTTCGCGTCAACCGGGCATGTTCGCGCGCCAGGCTTTCCGCGCGCGCTCCCTCCCGGTGCTCGATGGCATCGATGAGCCCCCGGTGATGCTCTTCCGCGATGGGGAGGATTTGCTTCGAGCCGGGCAAAGTTCTGGCCAGGAGCACGCGCGAGCTTGGGGAGGCAAAAGGGAGACTGTAGATTTGCTCGATGGCGCGGCGAAGGATTTGATTGTTCGCGAGGTCCAGGATGGCGTCATGGAAAGCTTTGTTCAAATCGAGGTAACGGGTGAAACTTTCGAGATTTATTTCCGAAATTTCTTCCATGGCGCGATTGATTTTGCGCAGGGGTTCCAGCTGAGCGGGATTGTTCAAACGTTCGGCCGCGAGCCTGGCGGCAGCGCCTTCCAGGATGCCTCGGGTCTCGATCGCGTCCCAGATATCGGTAATGCTGAACTCGCTGGCTGCAAAGCCGGTATGGGGCAGCGCTTTGACCAGGCCTTCGTGCTCTAATCTCTCGAAAGCCAGGCGCAACGGCGTGCGGGAAACGCCGAGCTTCGCGGACAAGGGAATCTCGGCAATTCGCTGGCCAGGGCGCAACGCGCCGCGGAGCAGCATATCCCGCAGCCCCAGCGTGGCGCGGGACACTTGCGAGGCGCTGTCCCGGAGTGTTTTTGTTTCACCGATTGCCTGCGCGCGAACGACGGCTCGCCTCATATATGTTGCTCCATAAAAATTCCGGGGGATGAAATACCGCCACCAGCGCTTCCGGGCACATTGTTACCACCAAGCGCGCTCTGCGACAACTGGATTATTCGCACGGCGGGGGTGCCAGGATTCAAATTATTTGTTAAAAATCAAGAATCGATAGTCTTTCTTGAGCGCAATCACACTCCGACGATTTCCATTTCATTCCTGCCGCCGCTAGGGAACAATGGCGATGGCTTCCCGATTCATTCCGAAGTTGGCGCTTCCCGGGTCCATGGCGAGCACTTGCAATTCCATCGGTCCCGGCGCGGTGTTGGGCACATCCACGTGAAACGTGTTTTGCACTCCCGCATACGTCATCGGGATTTCAGACTCCACCTTGCCGTTCCGGAGCAGCCGCGCGACCACGCGGATCTTGTTGGCGTCCCACAGGCCGTCAGGCTCCGTCGGACAACCGCAGGCCATCGTAACGGTAGCGCGCACTTCAAACGGAGATCCGGCCTTGACCTTGGCATCGGGCAGCGGCGCGAGCGGCGTGATGATAAAACCGTGAATCTCCAGCAGTATCCCTTCGCCCAGCACATCTTCGCCCGGCACCAGAAGAAGAGTTTTCGACGAGCGCTGCGTGGCTTGCGCGTTGCCGAGCGGCCCTTCCGCCGATACTTCCACGACGGTGGGCTTTTCCAGGTGCAACACGGCAAGGTAACCGGATGTGTCTCCGGCGCTGAAGACTGCCATCCCGCGCGTGTGCGGCTTTTTCATGATCACGTCCGTATCGCCCGTCCCGCCTTGTTCCATTCCTTGCGCGAGGATTTCTCCCGTGGCGGCATCCCGGACGGTGATCCGCGCACCACCCACGTGCGTTCCAATGACTTTGGCGTCGCGCGCGATCGCGCGAATCATGATCTTGGTTTCCTTCCCGCCGGTTTGTGCAAAGAGCGGTGAAACAAGAATCAGAATGGCAAATGCAATCGCACAGAACAACCCTCGAGTCTTCATCGATAGCCTCCGTTGATGGTTCAAAACATACCACATTTCCGGACGGATCGATGGCGACAGCTTGCTGAGACGCGTCCTGCGTCGCACGGTGGACGGCCCGCAATAGACGAGCGTATGATTTAGGCCTGTCGGAAATCGCACGGACGTTTTTGAGCCGCTGCGACTAAAGGAGAAAAATCCATGAGCGAATTCTCACGCCGATCCGTCCTGGGTGGAGCGGTCGCGGTGGCCGCCGCAACGATGTGGACCGAGCCGGTGCATGCCCAATATGTGTGGCAGAAGACCGATTGGCAAGCGGGCGAGTTCGATGCGCTGACGCATTCGACGCGCCGCATCAAGCAGGCGCTGCACGCCTTCTCGATCAGCGATGCGCGGGTCCTGAGGACCGCGAAGAACTCGCTTAATGGACTTCGCTTTGGGGCCGGTGTCGCTCCCGACCAGATTCAGGTCGTATGCGCATTGAACGGACCGGCAAACATGCTGAATTACAGCGACTACGTCTGGCAGAAGTACAAAATCGGAGAGTGGGTGAAAGAGAACGACCCCAAGACCGGAGAGCCCGCCGTCCGCAATATTTTTTTCCCAAGTAAAGCGGGCACCTCCATGAAGTACGCGTCCGATGATCCCAGCAGCCCCGACTCCGCCTATCAGGACGCCACCGTTCAGGGGCTTCAGGCACGCGGCGTGAAATTCTTGAGTTGTCACTCTTCCACCGAAGAGTCAGCGCGAGCGCTCATCAAGATGAACAATTTGACCGTGGATCCGGAGGAAGTCGTAAAGGATATGCAAGCCCACGTGCACCCCGGCGTCATCGTCGTTCCGGCGTTGGCGGCGGCGCTTGCTATCCTGCAGAGTGAAGGGCACTACAGCTACATGGCTGTCGGATAGCCAATCATTTACGAAAACAAAAGGTGGGGGATGGGGGATTCTCAGCAGGGCCTTACGAGACGTCATTGGTTGAAAACACTCGGTGCCGCAAGCGCGACTTTGGCAGCCGGGCAGATATTGGGCAAACCGGACGCGGCGGCGCAGGAGCCCTCCGGTCAGCAACCGGCTCCTGAATTTACCGGGCCCGGCGCAAATCCGTATTGGACATCGCCGGGACAATTCGCGACGTATCCTCAGAAGGCGCCTCTCATTCTTCTGACAGACCGTCCGGTGCAGCTGGAAACCCCGCGCCATTATTTTCTCTCGACAGTTACTCCCAACGATGCCTTTTTTGTCCGCTGGCATCTGCAGACCATTCCCAACGCGGTGGATTTGAAGGAGTGGCGCCTGCATGTGGAAGGGAATGTCGAACGCCCGCTGACGCTCAGCTTTCCGGAATTGACGACTCGATTCAAGAGCGTATCGATTGCCGCGGTGAATCAATGCTCCGGCAACAGCCGCAGCAGGCTGCAACCGCGAGTCGCGGGAGGACAGTGGGGAAACGGCGCGATGGGCAACGCCGCGTGGACCGGCGTGAAACTCCGCGAGATTCTCGATGCCGCAGGCGTGAAGAAAGGCTCGATGCAAGTGCAATTTGAAGGGCTGGACCGGGGCCTCGGACCCAAGGGCTTCGGCTCGAACCGGTTCATGAAGTCGCTCGACTTGACGAACCCCGTCATCGACGAATGCGTGATCGCTTTCGCAATGAATGGCGAGCCCTTGCCCATGCTGAACGGTTTTCCCGCGCGTCTGATTGTCCCCGGCTATTTCGCAACGTATTGGCTGAAGTCGCTTTCTTCCATACGAGTCCTCGATGCGCCCGACGATAATTTCTGGATGAAAGCGGCGTATCGAATTCCGGACACACCGCGCGGGGACACCACTCCGGAGGACATGAAATCCGGGAAAGTCGCGACGGTCCCCATCGCCAGGATGCCGGTCCGCTCGTTCCTCATCTCGCCGGATGGTTCCACGAAGATTCCAGCGGGTTTTCCTTTGCGACTGCGTGGTATCGCATTCAGCGGTTACGGCGGCATAAGAAAAGTCGAAGTCTCCACCAACAATGGAGCGAATTGGAACGACGCCCGCTTGGAACCGGATGCTGGAGAATATTCCTTCCGGACTTGGTCGCTCGATTGGACTCCCAAGGCCGCCGGACGGTATCAGTTGGCGGTTCGCGCGACGGACACGAAGGGAAATATTCAGCCCGACGAAGGGGTCTGGAACCCGGGCGGGTACTTGTGGAACAAGATCGAACGCCAGGAAATCGTGGTTGGAGACGCGAGCTAATAGGAGCCAAGCATGCGCTCACGAAAATGGTATTTCGCGGTGGTTACAGCGCTGTCCATGCTGGCGGCCCGCGGCCTCTATGCCGATTTTCACGCCGGAATTTACACGCAGGCGGGGCCGGAAACAATTCACCAGACGTTGCCGAACGCGGCTTCCACGGATGCGACCTACGATGTGGGCCAGTATCCGATCTATTATCCGGAACTCGCCGCAGGCGAAGGGAAGGATGAGGTCGAGAACAATTGCGAGCTCTGCCACAGCCCTCGTTACATCACCATGCAACCGCCATTGCCGGCGCAAGCGTGGGCGGATGAAGTCAACAAGATGAGAAAAACTTTCGGCGCGTCGATCCCTGACGATACTGCGCAAAAGATTATCCAGTACCTCGGATCGCACTACACTCCTGAAACGCGAAAGCGGTAGAATAGCGACCATGGGGCCGCAATCTCACCTTGCCCGGAGGATTTCTATGATTCGAGTGAGCGCCATCCGAAGTGGGTTGCTTGCCGCTTTTGCCTTTTCCGTCCTCATATTTTTTTCGACGAGCTCGGCAAGCTTTGGCGCGCCGCCGAAACCGGGGCAGGCTGCGGATTCAGCGAAGGCCTGGGTGGCGCCGGAGCCCTCGACGATTCCTGCGGGACCGCTCGGTGACACCATTCGCCTGGGCATGCACGTTTTCAACGAGACGCCGAAATATGCGGAGCGTTACGTCGGCAACAAGATGAGCTGCACGCATTGCCACATCGATGGCGGCACGGTATCGAAGGGGATGCCGATGGTTGGACTGCCCGGAATATTTCCAATGTATCGTGATCGCGAAAAAACCGTGATCACCTTTGAAGAGCGAATCCAGCAATGCTTCCAGCGCAGCGAAACTGGACACCGCGTCCCCAATGATGGCCCGGAGATGACGGGTTTAGTCGCCTACGCGCAGTGGCTGTCCAAGGATCAAGTGACCGGCCGTCCATTTCCGGGACGCGGGCTCGTTGATCTACCGGAGCTCAACGGAGACGCCGCGAAGGGAAGCCAGATCTACTTACAACAATGCGCCCTTTGTCACGGCACGGAAGGAGCGGGGAAGCCCCCTACGATCCCGGCGCTTTGGGGGCCGGATTCGTATAGTGACGGCGCCGGCATGAATCAAATAGCCAAAATGGCGGCGTTTGTGCAACACAACATGCCGCAGACCGATCCCGACACCCTCACGCCGCAAGAGGCCTACGACGTCGCAACGTACGTCCATAGCAAGCCGCACACTGCGTTTGTTATGAAAGACCACATGTAGTCAGCTTGTGGCAATCGACGGCAAGCACGTGAGCGCCGCCGGCATCGCGCGGCCCGCCTCGGAATCAAAGTTGACTGAAACTTGAGATACGAAACATCCACTCAGTGCGCAGCGCTCCCACGCACTAGCTCAAATTTCTGAACTCTTCTGCCCGTTTCCACCTCGCCCGTGTATAGGTTTCCCTTGGAATCTGAAACGATGGCGTGCACGTGGTGGAACTGGCCCGCGTTGCGGCCCGCGTGCCCTGTCGTGCCCTGAACGGAACCGTCGCTTCGCAGCAGCGTCCAAATCACGTTGTTTTCGCCGTCGGCCACGAGCAAATACTTCTGGGCCGCGTCATGGGAGAAGGCAAGATCGTAGGCGGATCCATTGCCCAGCGTCTGGGGCCGCAAAATGAATTCCTTCACGAATTTCCCCTCTTTCGAGAAAATCTGAATTCTGTCGTTGATTCGGTCGCAAACATAAACGAGCCCATCCCGCGAAATGTGGACGGCGTGGACAGGATTCCTGAACAGCTGGCTTGGAACAATTCCGGGAGCGTACGGAACGAGGTCGGTATCGCTCGGGGGATTTCCGTAGGCGCCCCACATGCGCTTGAATATTCCCGTTTCAGAATCGAATACGATGACGCGCCGGTTTAAGTAACCATCGGCGAAATAAATCTCGTGAGCTTTTTCGTCCAGTTCGATCCCGGCCGGACGGCCGAGGATGCTGATGTCCAAATTATCCATGGGCGCGGCGGAAGGATGGCCAATCTCCAAAATAAATTTCCCTTCGTTCGTGAGCTTGATTGCCTGCCGGTCTTTGGCGCCATTTCCCGTGATCCAGACGTTTCCGGCATGATCGACGAAGATGCTGTGTTCCGAATTCGGCCAGTCGTAGCCCTGGCCCGCGCCGCCCCAGGATTTGAGAAGATTGCCCTCGACATCAAATACGAGAACGGGCGGCGCGGATACGCAACAGTCCGAAGCCGGAGGAGTTTGCGCCGCGCCGAGATCATCCTTCGTGTTCGAGCCCGGGCGCTGCAGCACCCAGATGTGGTCTTGCCCGTCGACGGCCATTCCGCCGACCTGGCCCATGATCCAGTTGTTCGGCAATTGTTTTGGCCAGGATGCATCGACCTTATATGCCGGCGGCGCCTGCGCCCCTGCAACTGTGCAAACACCAAGCGCAAGCAAACAAATGCCGATCGAAAACAAAATGCCTTTCGTCCATCCATTAAAGCTGGGCATGACAATCCTCCAAATCGCGAGCCGGGTACTTGAATTTGATTTCCGGGTCGAACGGGAATATACACCCGACCGGTCTGGCGGAGAATGCTTCCGTAAAGTTTTTCGGCCAAATATGTGACGGGCAACAGGAGAATTCAAATGCTGCTATCATTTGCAACGCTCCCAGTCTTGTCAGGGCAGCCTTGAACGAAGATGTCCGGATTCTGATTTCGTGAAAAGGGACAACATGAAGCGAAAAACGAGTTTCGTTCGAATGGCGGCGATGTTCGCCGGACTAGCCATGGCGCTCGGTTCATTGGGTCCAGCGCCGATGCGCGCGCAGGGCAACGCGCCCAAGTTCGAAGTGGATCCGTCCTGGCCCAAGCCATTGCCGAATCTCTGGGTGACTGGGGGAATCGGCGGCGTTTGCATTGACTCCCGCGACCACGTGTTCATCCTGAACCGGGGCGATTTGACGGACAACGACCTCGACGCCGGGCATCAGGCCCCGGTGGTGATCGAGTTCGATCCTGAGGGCAACGTGGTCAATTCCTTCGGCGATCCCGAGGCGACGCCGAACAATCCCCACGGCTGCACGGTGGACCCGGAGAATAACGTGTGGGTGACCGGCACTGGCGACGGCATCGTGCAGAAATACACGCACGACGGAAGCAAACTCCTGCTCCAGATCGGCAAGCGAGGCGTGGTGGATTCCTCCGACGGCACGGCCAAAGGGAAAGCCTTGAACTCCGGCCACGCGGGGTTCTTTAAACCCGCAGGCATCGTGATCGATCCGAAGAACGGCGACATTTACGTGGCTGACGGCGAAACTCCAGGCGGAAACCACCGCATCGCGGTGTTCGATCACACCGGTCAGTTCCTGCGCCAATGGGACTTGCACCGCACGGAGACCGAGACCGGAGACGCGTTCGTGCCTGTACTGCATTGCGTGGCCATGGACAACAATGGCTTGGTCTACGTCTGCGACCGGCGAGGCCACCGCATCCAGGTGTTCGATAAAATGGGCAATTTCCAGAAGAATATCCCGGTCGAATTCGAACAGATGTCCAAGCTCCCGGCTGGTCCTGAGCACGTCCCCGGCGCGCTGGGATCGGCTGTATGGGTCGGTTTCTCGCGCGACCCGGGCCAGAAGTATATGTACGTGGTCAATCAAGACAACGAGAAAATCGATATCCTCGATCGCGCCACGGGACAGGTACTTTCGAGTTTCGGCCGTGTGGGTCATCAAGCGGGTGAATTTACGTACGCGCACTTCCTGGCGGTGGACTCCAAGGGCAACGTCTATGTCACCGAAGTGGGCACGGGCAAGCGGATTCAGAAATTCAAGATGGTGGGTGGCAAGTAGCCTCAAGTAGCACAGGCTTCAGCCTGTGGGGTTTCGTCCCGGTGCAGTGGCGGAACCCCACAGGCTGAAGCCTGTGCTACTTACCCTAAAGATGCAAAAGCTTCATGGCGTTCCCTTTCAAGATGGCGTCACGCTCCGCGGCCGGGTAGTTGAACTGGTCGAGGACATTGCTCGGATACTCGATGTCCCTGGCGGCGAAAATATCCGTGCCGACGACGATGCGGTCCGGCCCCACCATGGTGACCAGGAATTGGAACGCCTCGGGATAGTAGATGAGGTAGTCGTAGTAAAACCGTCGCAAATATTCGCGGAACGGGCGCGCCAGCGGGATATGCTGATTGGGGAAATGAGAGAAGAAATGCTCGATTCTCCCCGCGAGATACGGGAAGGAGCCGCCCGCGTGCGGCAGCACCATTTCCAGCTTCGGATACTTGTCCAGTATCCCGGACATCATTAGCTTGGTTGCAAGCACGGTGTGGTCGGTGGGAGCGTCGAGGCCGGCCGCGAGATTCGGCGGGCCGGAAACTCTGTCGCCGCCGTAGTTGTTGGCCACTCCGTCCATCTGATGAAAAATAATCGGCAGGCCCAATTCCTCGATGCGCGCGAGAACCGGCGCAAAATTTGGTTCGATGATGTAATCGTGCCGCTCCATCGAGTCCGGAAGATGAATAGCGCGCACGCCCGGCTTTCCCGCGACGCGATTCAATTCCTTCAGGGCCAGTTGAGGATCGCGAACGGGCATCTCGATCCCCAAAACGAAGCGGTCGGGATGCTTCTTGTGGACTTCGATTCCCGTGTCATTGATGATCTGCGCGAGATGCGCGCCCTGTTCCGCGGACGTCGATTGCCACGGCATCGAGCCGGAAAGCGTGAGGCAATGCATCAGGACGCCGTGCTCGTCCATCCATTGGAGCCGTTTTTCGAGATCGTAATTGAGCGGATAAGGATTGACGAGCGGCTGGCCAAGGTCCGCCAGCGCTTTGTTGTAGGGCTCGGGCGACCAGTGCGCGTGGCAGTCAATCGCGACTGGTTTTCCGACTCCGCCCTTCCCGGGTTTCGCATCCCACCAGTCCACGCCTTTCTCCTTGGTCTCCGCCGCCACAGCCGCGGGAAGCGCGGTCAGCATTGCGCCGCCGACGCCAATCTTCATGAAATTTCGTCGTCCGAGAGCGGAACCTGTTGCCGGTGCGTCCGAATTTTTCATCGTCCATTCTCCTTGCTAGCGAGCAGATCTATTCGACGATTAGTCCTTGATAGCCGCGCACGCTTGAGCGCATGCGGTCCAGTTAAAATTTCGGTTGTGACCTACCGGGCCGACCGGAAACATACACCCGACACGATCTGCATTCAAGCGTGGGAGACTCGCAGAAGTAGGATTTTTCATGGGCGCATCTGGTTTTGTAGCGCCGGCTTCCGCCGGCATTTTGCGATATGTGGAGATTAGAAAAATTGCCGGCGAGGCGTCGGCGCTACGAAAACATGGATACCTTCTTTAGCCGCGGGAATTTATGGAACAACTTCTAATGAGAACCTTCGAGTCGGCCATAAGGACTCGCCGCATAAACAATCTTTCCGCCGACCATGGTTAGAAGTGATTCGATGCTTTCGATCTGGTCGAGCGGCACCGTCATGTAATCCTTGGAAAGAACTGCGAGGTCGGCGAGCTTGCCGGGCTCGAGCGAGCCGCGTTTGTCCTCGTCGAAAGAAAACCAGGCGCTGCCAATCGTGTAGGCGCGAAGCGCGTCCTCGCGCGTGGGCGTTTGCTCCGGGCCGCGCTGCACGCCGCCGGCGTTTTTGCTGTCCACCAGCAGCCACCGGAGCGTAGTGAACGGATTGTAAGACGCCACGCGATGCGCGTCGGTTCCTGCGCCCATCTTCACGTCGAGTTCCTTGGCGTTTTCCACCGATGCGGCGCTCGGACGCTGGATGGTCCAGCCCACGCCCATCGCTTTCATGCGCCGCAGATTCGGGGCTGAGGCATTGGTCAGATGAGCGACCGACCAGCGCAAATCGGTGATGGGAAATTCCGCATTCACGCGCTCGTAAATGGAGAGCAGTGTGTCCGCGGTTTCGTCCTTCGGCCAGTGCATCGTGACCGGCATCCCTCTTTGCGCCGCCCATCGGACGATCTGGTAATACTTCTCCTTGTCATCATCGCTCGGATGGTCGTTGTTGTTCATGCCCCAGGTGGGGCGTTCCCCAAGGCCGTTGAACTTCAGCATGTCGTCGCCAAAGCCCTGTGGCAGCATTTGCGTCAAACTTTGCAACTCTTCAAATTCCTTGCCGGAAGTGGGGCCGCATAGGCTATAGGCGATCCGGACCGTCAGTTGGCGCTGCCGCCAGACCTTGAAGACGGGCTGATAATTTTCAGGGTTGATATTATTTCCGCCGGGATCGCCCACTCCGGTCACGCCGAGCCGGTTCATCTCATGGAAAAATTTCTTTGTCCCCTCCACTTGTTCGTCGAAGGTCGGATGAGGCAACTTGTCGAACAAGGCGATGGCGACATCGAAGCCGCCGCCATTTTCAATCGCTCCGGTCGGCTTGCCGCTCGCGTCTCTTTCCAGTTTGCCGGGACGCGGCAAATCGGCGTCGCTATTAATCCCCATCGCCTGGAAGCCCGCGGGCGTCATCACTTCCCATTCGTAATTAAGCTGCACGTAAACGGGATTGTTCGGCGCCGCCGCTACTAAGTCCGCTTGAGTTGGCCGCCGCTTTTCTTTGAATTGCTCGGGGTGCCAGCCGCCCGCGACAATCAGCCAGGAGCCCGGCTTCTTCGCCACGGAAGCTTCGTGAATCCGGTTGAGCGCCTCGGCTAACGAAGTTGCACTCACCCAGTTCACTTCAGACGTAAACGTCTGCCCCGCGCGGATCGCGTGAATATGAGAATCGATGAAGCCGGGGATAACCGTGCGCCCCTGAAGATCGATCACACGGGTCTTCGGCCCTGCTTGTTTCCGAACGTCCGAATTGCTGCCAACCGCCGTGATATTGCCGTCGCGTATGGCGAGGGCTTCCCGAGTCGAGAATTGGCGGTCGACGGCCAAAATCTTGCCGTTCACGAGGATAGTGTCGGCGTTTTGTGACCATGCCGGTGAGGCCGCGGCGAGCGCGACGACAGCCAGCAACGAGGTGCGAATGGAATTCGCGATTCGGATTCTCATATGGGTAGCCTCCAAAACTTTCTTAGTTGAGGCGCTTCGGTGCGCCGTCTTTTTGGTACCAATCGACGGTCTCGCCGGTCGTGTTCACCGTTACGGCGCGCACTTCCGTGAAGTGATCGAACGACTCGACGCCTGTCTCGCGGCCCATGCCGCTGTCCTTGAACCCCCCCCACGGCGACGCGGGGTCGAGCCGGTGATGGTCATTCACCCAAACCATGCCGAAGAGCAGCCGGCTGGCTAGGCGGTGAGCGCGTGCGACGTCGTTGGTCCATATTGACGCGGCCAGGCCGAACCTCGTGTCATTGGCGATGCGAATTGCGTCGGCTTCGTCTTCGAACGGAATGACGACGGTCACCGGGCCGAAAACTTCGTCTTGCGCGATCTCGGAGCGAGGATCGGCGTCGTACAGCACCGTCGGCTCGATAAAGAATCCGGAAGGCAAACCCACGGAAGCTGCCTTGCCACCCGTGAGCAGCTTTGCGCCTGCCGATGTGGCGCGGTCGAGCATCATCAGGATGCGCCGCCGCGACTTCTCCGAAATGACAGGCCCGAGCTGCGTCTGTGCATCGGCGGGATCGCCCAGCCGGATGGATGCGGCTTTCGTTCGAAACCGTTCCAGGAACGGCGCGTACATGGAGCGCTGCACGAGTATGCGCGACCCGCACACGCAGGTCTGTCCCGCGGCGATGAACGCGGCAAACGCCGCGCCGTTGACGGCCCGCTCCATCTCCATGTCATCGAAGAGGATGACGGCGCCCTTGCCGCCGAGTTCCAGCGTGGCCGCCGCGAAATTGCGCGCGGCCGCGGCGCCAATCGAGCGGCCAACCTCCGTGCTCCCGGTGAAGGTGACCTTTCGAATTTTCGGATGGGAGGCGAGCGCCGCGCCGGATTCTGCACCATCGCCGTTGACCACGTTGACGACGCCCTTGGGTACGCCGGCGCGATCCAAAAGCTCGACGAGTCGATTGGTCGTGAGCGGCGTCTGTTCCGAAGGTTTGATGACCACGCTGTTGCCGGTCGCGAGCGCCGGGGCCAGGCTCTTCGACAGGATCATCAACGGATGATTGAAGGACGTCATGAGCGCGACGACGCCGAGCGGCACGCGCTGCGTGTAGCACAGGTACGGCCCTTCGATTGGAATGACGTCGCTGCGGCGCGTAAGGGCCAGCGCCGCGAAGTAGCGATAAAACTGCGGGAGGCGCGAGATTTGTGCCCGCGTCTCAACAATTGGGCGGCCATTGTTCAGCGTCTCAAGCTTGTAGAACGCTTCCAGATCGGCCTCGAACAAGTCGGCGAAGCGGTTGAGCACACGGGCTCGCTCTTGGGCCGAAGCCCTGCTCCAATTTCCCTCGTCGAAGGCGATCTGAGCGGCGTTGACGGCGCGGTCCACATCGATTGCGCCGGCATCGGCGAGCCGACCGATCACGGCGCCCGTGGCCGGGTTGACGATGTCGAGAGTCTTGCCGCTCGCGGCATCGGTGAACTCGCCGTTGATGAAGAGTTGCGCGTCGTAGGTGATCGGCATGACGGTCATGGATTTCGCACCTCGGCAGGGATGGGAGCTACGGCGGCCTCAGCTTCGATCTCTTCGAGGCGGCGCTTTTTCGGTTCAACGCCAAGCGTGAGGACGACCAAAATCTCCACGACGAGAAGCCCGATCATGAAAACGAGAACGCCTCCAATCCCATGCGACCGGAAAAGCGCTACGACGATGAAGGGCGTAAAGATGATCGCGCCGCGGCCGAACGTGTTGCAGATTCCAGACGCACGCAGGCGGACTTCCGTCGGGAAAAGCTCAGGGATGTAGATCGCAAAGAGCAGCGCCACTAGGACATAGATCGGGATGATCAGCGTAAAGCCCGTCATCATCAAAATGGCGGGATCGTGGATAAATGGATAAAAGCTTCCGATCAGGATGGTGAGCAGTGAAGCGCCGACGATCGTGGGCTTGCGTCCCCAGGAGTCCGCGGTGAAAGCGCCAATCGCGGAGCCGAGCGGCGCGCCGAGGGCCATGACAAGAGAATAGTTAAATGACTTGGCGATGCTGAGGCCCTGCTGAACGAAAAATGTCGGCAGCCACGTCACGAAGCCGTAGAGCAAGCTGTTGATGACGATCAGGGAGACCGATCCTAAAATCATGCGCGGGAGAATCAAGGGGCTGAGGAGCGAAGAAAGATTCCGCGAATGTTTCGGAAGAAGCGAAACCTTTGGTGGCGGCAGCGGCGCATGCTGCCGCGCGACTTCGTTCTCGATCGTCGACAACAACGCCTCGGCCTCTTCGGTGCGTCCGACCGATTCCAGCCAGCGCGGCGATTCCGGCAATTTTTTCCGCAAATACCACACGACCAGCGCGCCGAGACCGCCCAGGACGAACATGGCGCGCCAGCCGAGACTCGGGATGATGAGTACTCCCAGCAGCGCGGCCACCGGCAAGCCGGTGACGACGAAGACGGTCATGAAGCCCAGCCATTTGCCGCGGGATTGAGGAGGTACGAATTCAGTTAATGTCGAATAGCCAACCACATTTTCGGCCCCGAGTCCAAACCCGATGACGAACTGGATCAGGATCAAGACCTGCATGGAGGGAGCGAAGGCGGCGGCGATGGACGCAAATCCGAAGATGGCAAGATTCGATTGATACGTGAAGCGGCGTCCAAACCGGTCGCCGAGGAACCCGGTCACGAGAGACCCCAGCATCATTCCCACAAACGTGGCCGAGACGAATTCCGCGTTCTGGCTAAGCGTGGAAAAGCCGCTCTTGACGGTCGCTCCGAGAACGATTCCGGCAAGGTAAATGTCAAAGCCGTCGAAGAACATACCCGCGCCGATCAGCCACATGATCCGGCGATGGAAGGAGGACAACGGAAGCCGGTCGAGTCGCGCTCCTGCGTTCACGGGCACGGCCGGCTCACTTCTGCCTCGAAAGCACGGCCAGGCTGCCTACCGTCAAGGCTTCGGTGGCCAAACGGCAGTTCTGTTCAAACGAATTCTGCTGCGCCGTCTGGAAAAATTCCTTGCAGTTGCGCGCGGCGTTCGGATCGAGGCGCAGAATGCGCTCAATGATGGCGTCGACGTCGGAGGAAAGAGTGCTGGCCGGGCTGACGTGCGAGATGAGGCCGATTTGCTGCGCTTGCTGCGGCCTGATCGGATCGCCGAAGAGGACGAGAGGGAATGCGAAGCGCGGCAGCGCGTACTCGCCGAGGTAGGCCATGATCGCGGCCGGCGCGAGACCGAACTTCATCTCTGGGAATCCGAGCGCCGCGGTTTCGGCGACGTAGACGAAATCGCACACAATCGCGAGGCCGAAACCGAAGCCGAACGCGTCGCCCTGCACTTCCGCGACGCTGACGAGCGGCGAAACTCGCAACGCGCGCTTGAATTCAATGAGTCGCGCGGATTCGTGATGGACCGTCGTGGCGTCCCGGCCCGCTCGCTCGCGTCCCGTGCAAAAGACTTTGCCGCGCGCCCGCAGGCGCAAGACCCTCGCGCCCGGATTCGCTGCTTCGCGTCGAAGCTCCGCGAACATGGCGTCGAACATCGGCCCGGTGACTTCGTTCTCGTGCCCGGGATTGTCCAACGTGAAGTTCAAAACGTCGCCGGCTCGCTCGATCACCACTCCGGGAGCAGTCACACCCGTAGATTCAACTGGTTTAGAGGACATACCGACACGGTACACACGGAGCGCAAGTCATGTCAACCGCCGCTATCGTGCGCCGGAGTTTGATCCGAACAATCCCAGAATCGCCGCGCTCGATGGCAGGGGCATTGCTTTGCCGCCCGCGGGGTCGACGAGCCATCGGCGGTTCGAACCGCAGGCCTTCTCCGAACTTGACTCCACGACAATTGCGCCGCTCGCCGTGGTGCCGATGACCTCCAACGTTTGGACGCAGCCGGGCGGCGCGGCGGCGGCGAACTGCATCTTGAGGTCGACGATTTGCACCGGGCCGCCGCCCTCGTGGTAGTCGAAGAGCAACGTCGTCGGATACTTGCCGCTTTCGGCGAGAATGCCGAGCACGCGCTTGCCGTCCTGCGAGAAGCCAGCAAGACGCAGCGACAAAGTTCGACCGTAGTCGCCATCCGAAGCGAGCAAATCGGCTTCTACGGGAGCGCCGCCTTTGGCAGGAGTGACCACAAGTTTGTAATCCGCATTGCAATCATGCGAGTTCTTGCTGTGATCGTCAGCCGTGGAAACCTTGAGCACCGCGGCGGCGCCGTCCGGTCCGCGCGCCGCATGGGTCTCTGTGGCGGCGATGGTGGCGCCCGCGTCGACACATTCCAAGGATGTCTGTTGTGAAGGCAGGAGTGAGGCAGCGAGCAGGATCAGCGGCAGCATGCAGGAAATCCTTCCGAAAATGATGAAGGTGGATACGTTGTTTCGCCACCGACCTGCACCGTGAAATTATACAACAAGCTAACCAATAGCCTCGACAGGCGAGGGGGCTGGACCGCCCGCGCATTTGTGGCTATCATCCGTCGCAAAGTGGCTCTTCGTGTCGTTGTAGGTTCGCGCGCATGCGAACCGGGAGGGAAAGATGGCAAACTTTTGCACGAAATGTGGAACTCCGGTCACGGGACAGTTCTGTACGGCTTGTGGTGCAGCGATTGAAGGAGGTTCGGCTCAGACACAGAACGTGGCGCCCCCAGCGGCAACGGTTTCCCAGCCTGTCGCCGCGCCGCAGGCCGCCCATAAAAGTTCCGGCGCGAAGATTCTTTTCATCGTGCTGGGCGTTCTGCTCCTGTTCGGCGCCGCCGGCGTGGGCGGCATTTTCTACGTCGGCTATCGCGCCACGAAGAAGATTGCGGAAATGAAGAAGGACTACGGCCTGGATGGCGACACCTCTGGCCGTACGTCCTCTGGCGGCATGCGAACATTTCCGCCGTCGAAAGGGAGCGGCTGCAGTCTGCTCGAAGGCCAGGAGGCAGCAACGATTCTGGGAGTCGCCGTGGAACGCGCGGAATCGGAGACCAACACGGACGAAGGCGCCCTGTGCAAATACTGGGTGAGCGCGACGGAGCGGCGGCGGTTGATCGGGCAAGAGATTGCGTCGAGTGTGTCCGGAATGGGCAAAGCGGATACCAAATCCGGACAGCAGGATGTGGAGAAGCTGATTGGCGGGGCGGCGGGCGCGTTGATTGAAGCGAACGGCGAAAACAAGGACAGCGACTTCGCGTTCAGCCTTCAGGTGTGGCGCAAGAACGGAAAGGACCAGTGGGAGAAGATGGAATCGCTCCAGGCGCGGACAAAGGACGCGGCGGGCGCGGATTTCGCAGGCGTGGCGATGCAGACGGTCGATGGCGTCGGCGACCGTGCGACTGTGTTAGCGGCCGGGCACTCGATCATGGTGCTGAAAGGCGACACATTCTTTTTGCTGGGATTTCAGCAATTCGTTCCGGGGCGGGATAAGACGGTCGCACTCGCGCGGGTGGTGGCGGGACGCCTCTAGCGATACGAAGTCGATCCCGTCCCGAGACCGTGGCCGTCTGAATCGATGCTTCTACAGTTATTCCGATCGAACCGGCATTGCAAAGATCCACATGTTGAAAAAATTTCCGCCGATTAGCACATCCCTGGCGGGGATTGGACTTTTTCCCGCGCGCAGTCCGCTGCCTGGGAGAGGTCATTTGCTGTCGGCCCGTCGAAGCTTCGGCGGGCTCCTTGTGCAAAGCGGATCCGCATTCACCTTTCCCGAATCGTGGCAACCCGAAAGTTGGAAGGCTCGCTCGTTATCTTCCGGGTAGCCTGTCATTCGGTAGCGGATGAAGTTGCAGGAAGGCGGCTGCGGCGTCGCGGGCACGTCCCGCGATTTCGCGGGGCTTGGGTCGCTCGGCGACGCCGAGCAGCAAGCTGACCATCAAATTTCCCCAGAGCAGCCCGGCGAACTGCTCGGCAAGTTCGCGAGGACCGCCTGTTAGCAGTCCCGACTCCTGGGCCCGGGCCATGATTTTAAGCAAGGCGGCGCGGCTTGCCTCGCGTCCTATAGAGTTGAGTGCCCGCGCCACTTCGGGTGCCTGGACGGCCTCGGCGATCGCCAGCCGGAATACCGCAATGACCGTGGGATCGCTTACCTCGCGGACGAGCTTCGTCCCGAAAGAAACCAGCACCTGCTCCAGGGTCTCGTGATCGCGCAGCACGGGCAGGTCAGCGGGCACGTCCAATCGCTTGGCGCGCTCGCTGATGCAGGCGATCAGCATTTCCTGTTTGTTGCCAACTAGCGCGTAAAGCTCTCGCTTCGAAACGCGCGCGCGCGTCGCGATCTCAAGCGTGCTGGTCGTTGCGTAGCCGCTCTCCATGAACGCCGCAAAGGCCGCCTCAAGGATGCGCTCGCGCACCGCGGCTTCGTCCCCGCCTTTCTGGCGGCGTTTTGACTTCGAGGCTGTCGTCATCACCCTCTCCTTGACGATCCCTGGTACCCAGGAACTTTTTGTGAATCCCGAAAGGCGCGGCAAGCATCTTGTACCTTGACAACGCTGGTACCAATGGGTACCATGCTAGGTCTGTGGTACCCCATGGTACCACGATTTGAGATTTTCTCGTCGGGCTAGTCTCCGGTATCGGAGATTCGCGCCGACGAACCCTTAGTCGAATAGGAGGTCAAATGTCACCGGAAACCATCTTCAATCTGCATCTCATTCTAGGTTATGTCGCGTGGGTGCTTTGCTTCGGCGTGTACATCCTGCCCCGGCTCAAGTCTATGGACTTGGTTGCAGCGGAACGCGCCATCGCTACGCTGCACAGCTTCCGCTTCTTCGGGCTCGTCTTTATCCTTCCAGGCGTCGTCGGGCCGAATCTGCCCGCCGCCGGCTTCGCCGCGTTCGCCGCCTACTGGGACCTGGCAACCGGGGTGCTCGCCATCCTGGCGCTTCTCACGGTAAGGAACCGTCCGCTCTTTTGGCTGTTCGTCGCGGCCTTCAATCTCGTCGGGGCGGCCGATATCATCCTCGACTATTACCATGCCATCCAGGTTGGCCTTCCGGCAGTGGCGGGGCAGTTGGGCGCCACGTACGCGATCCCGATCATTTACGTGCCCTTGCTGATGATCACACACGTCGTCGCATTCTGCTTGCTGCTGCGCCCTCAGACCAAGGCGGTTCGAGCCCTCGCCGGCGATGCCGCGGCATCTTAGAGTCCCCGCGTGTGTGTTCAGAAGCAGTTGAAGGTAGAAGAGCCGCGCTTGTATAGGGCCTGAGCTGGATGGAGCTAAAGAGCGACGCAGCTGCTCAGTTTCCGGTTATTCGGCTACTCGGAAACTGGCGCTTTGCCTCAAAGCTGCGCTGCAGTTTGAGAAAAGAATAAGCACCTCACGACTTCAGGCGCGGAAACAAACGCTCGGCATTGCCGCGATTGATGGCCTTCCAGTCGTCTTCCGAGAAGCCGGCGTATTGGACGAGCCAATCGTCCGTCAACTCGTAATTCCGGATGGGCGCGTCGCTGCCGTACATGATCTGCGAAATGGGCACGATGTCTTTCAGCGCGTCGAGGGCGGGCGCGCGGCCTGCGTGCGCGGTGTCGAAATACAATTTCTTAAATTCGTACTCCACGCCGTGCGGCACTTTGTCGGCGCGGTTCTTCGGAAAATCGTCGATGATGCGCGCGGCGAGCACGGGAAATGCCCCGCCGGAGTGAGAAAAGATAAAACGGATATTCGGATTTTTCGCCAGGGTTCCGTCAAAGAGCAGGCTGTCGATGGCGCGCGCCGTGTCGATGTCGTACTCGATGATGCCGGATTGTCCCGGGAGATTGCGGCAGCACGAGGCGCGCGCGGGATGGACAAAAACCACAGCGCCGCGGCGGTTCAATTCTTCGTAGACCGGCGCGAATGAGGGATCGCCCATCCACTTGTCCATGTAACTCGTCCACAGCGCGATCCCGTCGGCCTTCAGCACGTCCAGCGAGTATGCGATTTCTTTCAGGCTCCCATCCGTGTCCGGCAAAGGCAGCGTGGCGAAATGACCGAACCGGCCCGGATAATCATTGATCAACTGGGCGCCATATTCATTGTGTTGCCTGGCCAGGCCGCGCGCCTTCTCGCTCTTATCGCTCGTCGAATCCATCACCAATCGCTGGACCGGCGAAAAGAATGCCGTGGCGATTCCGTGTTTGTCCATCATGTCGATCGAGGTTGCGGGAGTCCAGGGCCTGGGCGAGAATCCGCCCGCGCGCAATTGTTCTTCCATGGCCTTGACGTAAAACGGCGGAAAGATGTGGTGGTGAATGTCAACACGGCCCGCGTGTGGACGGACCGATGGGGAAGTCACCTGCGCGATGAGCCCGCTCCCGGGAAGAACTGCGCTCGCTCCGGCCACGGCCAGGGCTTTCAGGAATTTCCTGCGCGAAGCGTGGGAGTCGAACGGCTTTCCATTCGCGTTGTCAAAATCCATAGACGTCTCGAAGATTCCCGAAGCGCGATTCCCCATGCTCGTTTCCTCCCAGATGCAAAAGAAGTGCGGGTTGCGTTGCGGCGCAACATAACACGTTTCCGGGGCGCCTGTCAGCGGCGTGCGCGTGAAATCAGCGCGGCTCGGAGGAAGGCGGGACGATGCTCTTGATCCGCATGTACGTGACGAGGTTGCCGTAGTGCTCGTTGTTGTGCGCGAGATTTGAAATTAGCCGGCTGATTCGCATCACGGGAGCTTTCGTGCCGTCGTCCCTGGTGCCTTGCACGATGTCCTTGGAATTCGCATCGGTGAGCATGGCATACGCGCCGTCGCAATAGGTCAAAGCGCTGTCCAGAGCCTTGATGAGGTCGGCCTTCGCGGTTACTTTTTCAAAATCCGTTTCTTCCATTGGATTCTTTTCGCTCTTGGCGTCCGAACACCAGCGGTAATTAAAATTGGCCAGGTGACCGATCAGTTGCCCGAAGGTCCGGACCTCGGGCTGCGCGCCGGGGCGGATGCCGTAAAACTCCTCGGGCATCTTTTCCGCGGTGCGCGCGATAAATTTTCGGTTGGTGGTATAGGAATTGCGCAGCCAGGCGGAGAGGTCTTTGGGCGGAGCCTGCTGGCCGGTCTGCGCCGCCAGCGGAATTGCCAGCGAGAAACCTAGAAGCGCGCTGAAGATCATCTTCCCCATAAGTGGTCCCCCAGGATTATTCGAGTGTAGGCGTCCGAATTGCGCAACTGATTTTTACGGCGTCGCACATTATACAGCCGGCTACCGTCGCGCACAATTTACGTGGCGCAGGCTTCAGCCTGTGGGGGTGGTGCTTGCAAGGACTAAAACCCACAGGCTGGAAGCCTGCGCCACTACAAACGGAACTTGACATGGCCATAGGGCTGCCGTAACGTCATGCGCAAGGATAGAAAGAAGTTCTGAATCCTGCTTCCGCCCCAGCCGAAAGAGAGGCCTATGAACCTTTTTGACGCGGTTCGATTGGTCTTGAAACAGAAGGGCCAGAACGTCTGGCACGTTTCGCCGGAGGCGTGTGTCTACGACGCGATC
The DNA here is from genome assembly GCA_963768275.1 of uncultured Acidobacteriota bacterium. Taxonomy (GTDB): domain Bacteria; phylum Acidobacteriota; class Terriglobia; order Acidiferrales; family UBA7541; genus Palsa-360. The sequence continues at coordinate 260,507 of CAVYHH010000019.1, read as the reverse complement.
GAAATCATGGCGGATAAGCATGTGGGAGCCTTGATGGTGGTCTCGGAAGGCGAACTGGTCGGCGTCGTTTCCGAGCGCGATTACGCGCGAAAAGTAATCCTGCAAGGAAAGTTGTCCAAGGAAACCCAGGTGAAGGAAATCATGACGAGTCCCGCAATTTTCGTGACTCCCGAGCAGACCGTCGAAGACAGCATGAGAATCATGACGGACAACCACATCCGCCACCTTCCTGTAGTGGAAAATGGCATTGTTTTGGGAGTCGTGTCAATCGGCGATCTGGTGAAGTGGATGATTTCCGCGCAGCAGCACACCATATCTCAGCTGCATAGCTACATCACCAGCCAGTATCCAGGATAATCACAGGCCGAACGAAGGTTCCCCTGCCTCGTCAGTCTAATTCGTTGCTTGAACCGCTATCGCGGAAAGGATTTCCATTCCGAATGGCCGTTTCTTATTTTCCGGCGCGCCTGCTCATGCTTCCGCCGGCGTCATTGCCCGGATCCACATCAAGCTCCATCAGCCGCAACTGTACGCCTTTATCCCAGTCGGCCGATTCATCCGAATCCTTTTCCACGGTCACTTGCGTCGCCATGGCAACCACCACCTCGGTGGTTTCACCTTCACGACTCTGGGTCACTGTCTCGGAAACTACGGCGGACACCTTAGTCACAGTGACTGGGGCTGGAACGGCCGGCCGAGGGGCTTCCTTTTCGCCATTCCGACTCGCTGTTTCGGCAACCGCGGCAGGCGCCTTCGCCGCAACTGGCGGCGCCGGACGCGCTGGTCGAGGCGCTTCCGCTGCGGCGATCTGGAGTCTCGCTTTCATCAATTCTTCCGCGCCTGCGAAGAAATCCTCCCGGGAGATTTTTCCTGATTCCACGTCTGCCAGGATCGCGCGCTGGGCTTTGTATTCTTTGTTCTCGATCCCTGCCTTGCTCTGCAGCATGCGCCAGGCCTTGCGGCGCTCCACGCAGAACATCACTAACTGCCTCGAAAGAGAGCGGTACTCCACGTCTCCCTTGGGTCCCTGCACCTTTATGTAAACGCCGAAGTCGGGGATGTAGGACAGGTGATCGGAAACAAGGTAGCGGCGGTAGACCACATCCTGTTGCGTGATGCGGACGAGCATGTTTTCCAACGGAATCATTTTGTCCGCGTCATCTTTCTTGATCTTCTTCAGATGGTTTCGGAAGCGCGCTTCCGTTGCGCACCAATGAGCGACGGTAAAGCGGTACGGCTCGTTCGTAGCCTTGAACTTCGTTTCGTACCAATCCTTCTCGAGCGAAGGGTTGCCCTTTAAATCGAGGGCTTCCTGGTAGGTTTCGCCAAGCCGCGGGTTGAAAACAAATTCCGGCGCCCCGCGGGAATCGCGGACGCGCTGCGCCTGGGTGAGAGCCATGTCATCCGCCACACCATGTTCCGGCTGGCAGGTGGTGAAGCACTGCAGGAAGGCCGTTCCGCGATACTCGATTCCATCCAGGATGGCCCGGTAAAGTTTCGGGGCATTCGCGATGGAAATTTGGGCGATGAAAGGCGAGCCGTGGCCGGCCAGGAAAGTCTCCGCCACCGTCTTCTTCTCGACGTTTTTGCCCTGCGTGGCGGCGCCAAAAACGTTCATGTCATTGCCGCCCAGCATTGGCGTTGAATCCGAGTTCTGGCCGCCCGTGTTGGAGTAAACCTGCGTGTCGAGCATCAGGGCTTTGACGTTCGGGCGATTCTGGAGAATCACCTTGGAAGTATTCTGGTACCCGATGTCGCCCATGCCTCCGTCGCCGCCAACTACCCAAACTTTGGGGAGTTCCAGAATCTCCTGGTCGGTCATTAGAGCGTCCGTGAAATGCGTAAATTCATAGTACTCGCGCGGACTGATGACGTTTTCTGTCCGCTGCAGCAGGATATCGGCCAGACGTTCGGGGACTACGGAACGGCGGGCGTGATCCACGATGAAGCTCTCGCCCAGCAGCCATCCCACGGTGATGCCGTCCTGGAAAAGAGAGTTCATCCACGGATACGGGTGCGGGTTGTTGGAAGGCGTCGAACCGTAGACGGTATTGCAGCCGGTGTGCGCGGCCATGGCCATTACCGACATACCGTTTGCAAGCCGGCCATCGATGGCCTGGAGATTCATGTGATTGAACGCTTCTTGCAGCAGCACGGTAGCAATCGCGTGGACGAGATCTCCGTCCGTGATCTCGCCATGCGCGGCGATGCGCGCCTTGGTGTCCTTTTCGTCCTCGCCGCCCAGTCCCATCACCAAGTGGGCGATTGTTTGGCGCAACAGCTCGTATTCTTGTTGGTTTCTTGCCTTGAGTTCAGCGAGTTTCAGCACGCCGGTCTTCTCGAGATCGCCCGCTTTGGCCCGGAAACGCTCGGCTTTGGCGTGATAGAGGGGCCGCATGTACGCTTCCGTGACCGAGGTAATGGCTCGCAGCACGCTCTTCTCGCCGCAGCCCGCGCAGGCGCCGTCGCCGGAAACGAGCGCGTCATAGTTGCGCCGCACCATCAGCAAATTGCGCAGCGCAGCGGTTTTGGAATCCGTCGGGTTCGTATCGTTATACAGGCCCAAATATTTCTGGGAAGTGTCCGGCAAGAGGTTCAGGAAGGCGGTTCCGGTCTCGTGCTCCGCGTTGACGTCCTCGGTCTCCTGCACCATCCTCAGCGCATTGTGATCGCCGCAAGCGGTCACGCACGCAGCGCATCCTTTGCACAGGTCCGAAACGAAAATGGAGAACACGCCGCCGCTGCCCGGAGTCCTCTTCTCCGGCGTGGCAAAGATCGCGTTGGCCTTCTGGAAGGCCATGGGAACTTTTTCGATGACGGCGAAGAATTGGCGCTTGGCCTCGTCGGAGAATCCGTCCACCTCGCTCGTAACTTTGCGGAGGATCTCGGGAAGGGGAGTGAGCGTTTTGGTGGCTACGGAAGCCTGCATTAAGGCCCGCGTGCGCTTGTCAATCTCCGGCACCGACTTGAACATTTTCACGCGTTCGTTGGGGTCCGTCACGTAGTTCGCGATGGCGGTTCGCAGAACGGTATCCAATTCCTGAGAGCAATTCGGCAGCGCCGTGTCCGGGCAAACCGCTATGCACTCCATGCATTGCGTGCAATTTTCCGGAATGTAGAGGGGCGTTTCGCGGCGCGCGACATATTTGGAGGCGGTGTCGCCGCTGCCGGCAGCCATTACTCCCACCGACGCGAGCGGCGAGGCCGGCTGATTGTAGCCATAGTTGGAGCGAAACTCGGAATCGAACATGGCGATTGTCGTGACTGGCGTGCGCGGGCCCTGTCCCTGGGGAACTTCATGGGAGCGGCAGCCTGAGCCGCAACCACCCTCGGCGGACGCGTTAGAAACCACAGGCAGCAATGCCTCGCCGCGAAGAGATGACCGGTCCGGCGCTTCCATTTCGCCGACGCGAATTTCGTGCACTCGTTCAAAGCCTTGCGTCATGACTTCCATGTTGGAATTCACGACCGCGTCGCCCAGCCGGCCGAATTTCTTGACGTACTGCTTGTGCACGACGTCCCGGAACTGTTCCGGCGTAATTCGGAACTCCTGCAAGATCGGCGAAACCGCAAAGAAAGCCCCTAGAAATGCGTTCCCTTGCATTCTCAACTGAAGGTCGGCGCGATCAGTCGCGTTGCGGGCAATCACGAAGCCGGGCAGCGTATAAACGCGAATCTTCTTGTCGATGATTTGCCTGCGCGCCCACATGGGCAAACGCTCCCACGCCTTTTCGCCTTCCTCCTCGGATTCCCAGATCAAGGCGCCGCCTTCGAGCATCCCGTCCAGCGGATTGGTGTGCGTGAATGCCTTCGGGTCGCAGCAAAGCACAACCGTGACGTGACGCAGATCGCAATTCACTCGAATGCGCTCGGGAGCGGCGACCATGAAGTAGGAAGTCGGCGCGCCCTTTTTCTCGGAGCCGTATTTCGGGTTGGCGCTGACGTGGATGATTTCCTTGGGATTGCCCCACTCGTCCACAACTTTGTCGCGATCGTAAAGCAGATCGTTCAAGTCGCCGATGATCGCGCCAAGATTTTTTCCGGTGGTGATTGCGCCCCACCCGCCAATGGAATGGAACCGCACAGCCACGGCTTTTTCGGGGAGCAGCGACGGGGTCTCGTCCGATTTCACCTCGTAGGGATGGTCAACGCCCAGGACAAAGAAGGAGACTCCGTCCGCGACGCCCTTGCCGTCCTTGCGGGTCCGCGTTCCAGTGGCAAATTCATAGGCGCCCAGTACGTGCTCGGGCCGGAAATCACGGGAGCCCAAGCCGTAGATGCCGGCAAAGAGACGCGGCATCTGGTCCGGCGTAATGGGAGGAAGATTCGCTTCCGCGACGTGGTCCTGCGTGACGAGAGCCTTGGTCAGCGCCGTCCGGATTTCACGGCCCATGGGGTTGTCTCCCGACATGGGTTCGTCCGTGCGCTCGAGAACGATGACGTTGCGCTTGCCGGCGAGCGCCTTTATGACGGCGGCCTCCGGGAAAGGCCGGAACACGTTCAGGTGAATCGAGCCAACTTTGGCGTTGCGCCGCTCTCGCAAGTAGTCAACGGCTGCCTCGATATTTTCGGCAGCCGAACCGAGCGACACAAATACAGTGTCCGCGTCCTCGGTCTTATATTCAGTGATCAAGCCATAGTGGCGGCCGGTCAACGCTCCGAAATCCTTGTAGGCTTCTTCCAGGAATTGCAGAATCGGCTCCGTGAAATTATTGCGGCGCGCCACAACACCCTGCATGTAGTGTTCCTGATTTTGCACGGGACCAAGGAGGACGGGGTTCGTCAGGTCGATCATGCGCGGCACGCGCCGCCGCTTCGGGCCAAACAGAATGCGCTGGCTTTCGGTCGGGCAATCGATCATGTCATCCGGCGCGCCCAGATATTCGCGCATCAGTTCCGACTCGTGCTTATAGAAGGTGCGCTCCAGGTGCGAGGTGAGGAATCCGTCCTGCACGTTCATTCCCGGAGTCAGGCTGAGTTCGGTCACGCGCCGCAAAATGAGCGCCTGATCGGCCGCTTGCTGTGCGTCTTTGCCGAATAAAATGATCCAGCCCGTATCGAGCGCGCCATACACGTCGTCGTGTCCGCAGTGGACGTTCAGCGCGTGCTTGGTGAGCGCGCGAGCCCCGACCTCCAGAACCATCGTCGAGCACTTGCCCGGCGCGTGGTAATACTGCTCCACGCCGTAGACGACTCCCTGGCCCGACGTGAAGTTGACGACCCGCTGCCCGCAGACGGAGTGCGCGATGGCCCCGCCCTGCGCCGCGTGCTCGCCTTCCGCCTCCACCGCGATGGTGTTGTGGCCGAAGACATTCAATTTGCCTTCCGCGTAAGCCTGCTGGTACAGCTCGCCACCCTCGGTGGACGGTGTGATCGGGTAGAAAATTCCCGCGTCGGTGATGCGAGTTTCGGTGTGATAAGAAACCAGTTGGTTTCCGTTGGCAGTCACGCGGATACCGGGATACCGGGGTTTTTCGCGCACGGGGCCCTCCTTGGCCGAGGTCATGCTGACGTAACCCCAAAAACACTTCAGGCACTCAGCAAAGGCCTAGAGCTGCAATATAAATTCGTATTGAGTAGCAAGTTAGCACTACTGCTGGATGTTCGCAAGCACTTGATTTCGTTGGGAATCAGTTCGATACGATGCACAGAACCATTGATCTAGGCGAAAAGAGATCTTCATAGACATTCGGTACGTCTGTTTGGTAGCCTCTGCGGCATTGCGGCCCGGCAACGCCAAGATTGCGCGCTGAGCAGGCGGAGCCTTTTTTCACCATCAATGATTCCGCGCCCGATCTTGGGCGCTCTTGTTGGCAGAACGAGCGGCCTCAATCGCCCATTGCAAGGAGGAGTCATGCAGCCACTCAGATTTCTAAAAATCTTGGGATTGGTGAGCGCGGTTGGCCTCATTTCCTCGATTGCGTTCGGGGCCACGATCACGGGCAAGGTAACGGGGCCGGACGGCGCGCCCTTTCGGGCCGCATTCGTGCAGGCTCGGAACGCGAAGACCCGAGTGACGGTCATCGTGCTTTCCGGCAACGATGGTAAGTACCGCGTGGAGAATCTGCCCGCTGGCGATTATCAGGTGCTGGCCAAAGCCGTGGGTTACCGGTCCGACCCAAAGAGCGGAATCGTCCTGGCCGCGAATCAAAGCGCCACTTTCGACTGGACGATGCAAAAGCAGATGGTGCACTGGGAGGAAATTCCGATCATTCAGGGAATTGACCTGTTTCCGGAAGGGCCCGGGAAAGATAAGTTTGCCCGCTGCGGCTCGAGTTGCCACGGGTTCGAACAATTTATCAACGTGCGGCGGGATGAGAACGGATGGCGCGAAACGCTCAAGGACATGATGTCCACCAGAATCGGCGGCAGCGTCGTGTACGGCACCGTCAAGAGCGACCAGGACGTCAACGAAGTCGCGGCTTACGCCGCCAAGATTTTCGGGACGGGGCCGGGCGCGCTTCCGGAATCCCCGGCCGATCTTCCCGGCTATGTGGATTGGATGAAGCAGTTCAGCGATGAAGCGCTCAAGATCGTGTACGTCATGTACGAAATGCCTCCGGGGCGCATGACCTGGGACGCGAACCCGGACAAGGACGGCAACATCTGGTGCCCGTATTTCGGGACGGTGAACGGTGTCGGCCGATTGAATCCGGACACGGGTGAGCTGCAAGAATATTTGTGGGAGAGCCAGTCGCCGCGCGTGGGCACTCGCTCGGTGCAGATGACGCGCGACGGAGTTTCGGCCTGGGTCGTGGAAGAGGGCGGAACGCTGGTGAAAGTCGACGTCAAGTCCGGCAAGCAGACCAAGTACAAAGGGCCGGGCAAGACGATGAACACGGTGCGCGAAGATCCGAACGGAATCTTGTGGGTTTCCGGCAGCCCGTTTTCCTACCGCTTCGATCCCAAGACTGGAGTTTACACGGAACTGAAAGATGTTCCCGGTACCTACGGAGCGAACCTCGATAGGGCCGGCAACATCTGGTTCGACGAGGCTGGCGGGCAAGGGCGAATTTTCAAGGTCGAATACAAGACGGGGAAAGTCACCACTTGGACGCCGCCACCGCAGCCCGGTTCGCGGCGCCGCTTTCAAGTCGATGCCAACGGAATCGGCTGGCTGGCGCAGTACGACCGGGGACAGATCGTTCGCCTGGACACGGAAACGGGCGCCTTCAAGGAATACCAGCTTCCCGGGGAGCAGCCCTCACCCTATCCCATCGGAATCGATACGACCAACCAGGTCTGGTACGCCTCCGGAATCATGGACACGGTTGGGCGTTTGGATCCTGCCACTGGAAAGATCACCGAGTATCCCGCTCCAGCCGTGGGAAATGGAATGAGGGAGCTCAACAACGATCCCAAGGGAAGAATGTGGTTTGCTTCGCCGGGGAACAACACGGTGGGCTACATGTATCTAGCAAAGTAGGTTTAAGTAGCACAGGCTTCAGCCTGTGGGTTTTCTAATTTTCAATCCCGGCAAAATCAAAAGCCACAGGCTAAAGTGTTCAGTCTCAGGACATCCTTTACACAACGGTCTCAGGACATCCTTTACATTCAGCGGGGCCGGTGACGAAGGAAAACAGACCGTGTCGGCCCTCCAGGAGGGCCGAGGATGGCATGGGGAACAGTGGACGTAGACGAACAACGGATGCGGTTTGTGATCTTGGCGAGTCGGCGGGAAAAGACGATGCGGGAGTTGTGCGAGGAGTTTGAGATCTCGCGGCCGACCGGGTATGAGTGGCTGCGACGGTATGAGAGGGGCGGGATCACCGGGGTGGTGGAGAGGAGCCGGCGACCAGAGCACAGTCCGCGACGGACGGAGGGGGAGATCGAGCAGCGGATCGTGAAGTTGCGGCAACAGCGGCCGGACTGGGGAGCGAAGAAGGTGCAGGTGCTGCTGGAGCGAGAAGGGGTGAAGGTGCCGCGGATCACGATTCACCGGATTTTGGTGCGGCACAATTTGGTGCGAGTGCAGGATCGGCATCGGCGGGCGGTGCAACGCTTCCAGCGAGGAGCGCCGAACGAGCTTTGGCAGATGGATTTCAAAGGGTCGGCGGGATGGAACGCGGGGACGGGGCCGCTGTCGGTGTTAGATGATCACAGCCGGTATGCCATTGTGTTGGCGGAAACGGGATCGACGCGAGCCGAGGCCGTACGAGAGCGGCTGGAGGAGGCGTTTCAGCGTTGCGGAGTACCAGACGGGATGCTGATGGATCACGGGACGCCGTGGTGGAACATGCAGGCCGCGGCGGGGTGGACGTGGCTGACAGTATGGTTGATGAAGCAAGGGATGAAACTGCATTTCAGCGGGTATCGACATCCGCAGACGCAAGGGAAAGTGGAGAGATTTCATGGATCGTTGGAAGCGGCGAGAAGGAAGCGAGACCGGTCGGAGAGTGAGCCGGAGCAGGGGTGGTACGACGCGTTTCGCCAGGAGTACAACGAAGAGCGACCGCACGAAGCGTTGGGGATGAAGACGCCAGGGTCGGTGTGGCGCCGCAGCGAGCGGGGCTATCAGGCCAACCCACCTGCTTGGGAGTATGAGACGGGAGCGGAGGTGCGGCGCCTAGGAGGGGCAGGACAGATGACGGTCGAAGGGCAACGGTGGGAGATCAGCAAAGCGCTGGCCGGAGAATGGGTGCAGCTGATTCGGATCGGGGAGAGGATCTTGGTGTACTACTGCCGGAGCCTGGTGCGCGAACTCGATCCGAGCCGCCAGCGGTCCACCGCGGTGGACCGCTGGCGGCTCGGTCCTGGCCCAGAAAAGTGTAAAGGATGTCCTGAGACAGCTGTGTAAGGAATGTCCTGAGACTTGACACTAAAGCGTGTGCTACTTAGGGTTCTGCCCTACCGCGGGTAATCTGATCCGATTCGTGAATGCATCCTCTTCTTCCGGAATGCAGAAGAGTTCCTCCATATAAGCTTTCTTCCCCGTAAGCAGCTTGTAGCTTTTCGTATCGCCCAGCCAGGTACTCGTGTAAGCCTTGGGATCTTCGACGACGAGCTGAAGTGACATCGTATTGCGATCCACGCGCTTGTAGCGCTCGATCAAGTGCATGTCTTCGCTGTGCGGATCGCCGTAAAAATCGAGCCAACTCTTTTCATTGAAGCCGACCGTATCCACGACGAAGGTGTCTCCGTCCCACTTGCCGATTGAATCTCCCATCCATGTGGGCGCCAGATCCTTGGGATGGCTTCGCCCGTCGGTCCAGATTTGGCGCCAGGCATGGTCGCGCTCGAAGAACATGAACACGCGGTCCGGGGTCTGAAAGACCTCAAACGGCTGCGGAAAAAACAGGAGGCGCGGAATTCCGGTGGGATTGCATTTCAGAATCGGATCATTCCCGCCGCCTTGCGCTTTGGGGCCGTAGCCTGGCTTCGCTTCATCGTATTTCGATTTTGCCCAGGGTGTCATCGGTGGGTGATCTTTGCTCGGGGTCGCGTAAATGCCCTGGCCGGGGATGTTGGCAAAGAATTCCCACATTCCGGATAAGTCATGTGGGTCGGCGGGCGCCGAAACATTGCTCTTTGCCGCCGGCGGTTGCTGGCTGGGCATCTGAGCATGAATTAGCGCAGGCAAAACGGGAATCGCCGCCAGCGTCGCAATCCAGGTAATCGTTACGATTCGGTTTCGCATCCTGAAGATTCTCCCTTAACTCGGGTTCCAATTTTCAAGCGTTCCGGTTTGGCCGGGGATTCACCCGCCGTAGACGCGCTCAGTTCTCCAATTCCTGGAGGCCCAAGACTTTGCCATCTGGGAGCACGAGCTTGTGAAGAAAGCCCACGGGCGCTCCGCTCTTCGCAGGAATGAGGGTAATGGAAACCTGATCGCCGGCCTTCACGCTGTCTTTTGTCCAGCCGGCCCGCACCAGTTTGCCCGGGCTATACGTCTCCACGCTCCAATGCACGAGACCGCCTTTGCTGTCTTTCACGTCCAAATAAATTTGGGCGTGCGGATTGGTCCACGCAAATTCTGTAACGGCTCCCTTGATGGTGATGGGATTTTCGCTGTCATAGGAGGCGTTGCCGTGGTGCGCCCAGAGAGGGATACCAGCCAGCAGGAGTGCCGCAGCCGCAGCCAAAATGTTCAGTCGATATCTTTTCATTTCATGCTCCCGATACGAATTCGTCAAGCAGGTGAATGTCTGTCGGCCACTAAAAATTACAAATTATTTTCTTGACCGCCGCAAATGAGCCCTGTCCTTTTCGTTCTCCTCGCAAGAATAAGACATGATTTCCGTATTCTGGCGCGCGATCGGCAGCGTGATCGACCAGGGCTCCGTGAAAAACTTCGGATCTTCATACGTAACGGTCCATTTGATGTTGTTATTGTCTACCTTTTGAAACCGTTCGACCAGATGCAGTTGGTCGCTGTGCTCGTGGCCCGCCGTATCGAGCCAGGTCCTATCGTCCAGTCCCACAGTGTCCACTACCAAAGTGTCTCCGTCCCATTTGCCGATCGAATCTCCGAACCACGTCGGGTCGACATCCTTCGGGTGGCTGCGCCCGTCCGTGTGAATGATGCGGAACGTGTGCTGGTTCTCGAAAAGGATGGTGAACACGGACGGGGTCTGCACGATCTGGAACGGCATGATTCCCGCCTGAATTCCTCGCGCCGGCCCGATCGGCAGGCATTTGGTTAGAGGGTCGTCGAACTCATCCTCCTTCGCAAATCGCGCGGCCCCGTACGGCGTGAACGGAGGCTGATGCCCCAGAGTTTTCGAGATGTCGGGAGTGAATGGCGCGGACCACACTCCATTGAAGTCCGGTGGGGCGGCAGCCTGAGGATTTCCCGATGCCGTGCGGCCGCCGCATGCAATCAAGAATGGCAAAAAGAAAAACAAAGATGCAGTGCAGGCACAGCGGGCTCGGAAATAATTCTTCATGCTCGGTCTCGGTTCCACTCGCTCGCCGCCCTCACTTTATTTTTTGCCGTCCGCGGCTGCCGAGCCGTACGCATTCTGGGAGACGCCTCCCGACCCGGCGGCAATCTCGCGTCCATCAGGGAGCTTGACTGTCGAGCAAGCCGCCAGATGCGTGCCATCCTTGGCGCGAAACCCCTTGACCGTCACGACGTCGCCCGGCTTCAACGTGTCCTTTCGCCATCCTTGGCGGTAAATCACGTTCGGAGGGCCGCCCTCAAATGCCCAGTTCACCACTTTGCCGTCCTTGCCTTTCACATCCACATAAAAATAAATGTGCGGGTTCATGAACTCCATCTTTGTAACGGTCCCGGTGAGTGTGAGGGGATTATCCCTGTCGAACTCCACGGAAAATCCGTGGTGCGCAAAAACGGGCGCCGAGACAGCGAGTAAAAAGACGGCTAAACCAAGAGCAACAGACGGCGTGGTCCTCAAAATCGCACCTCGAAGAACAATTGCGAGTATGCCTTCTTGTATAACTTAAGGATTCGCTGGGTCAAGCAGGATGATTTTGCCTGGGAACGCCAATCTCCCGATTGGCGTTCCCGGGTCAGGACCGGATGCGCTTTGGTTGCACGAGGCGATTCGCGTCCGCGTAGGGAACAGCGCCTTCGGTCATCAACGTGAAAACACCTTCCTCGCGAAGCTGCCGCGCCATGCGCCCGAGAAAGCCGAGCGCAGCGCGCATCGGTCCTGACCCAGTGCTCACGCGCGCAACGCCGAGTCGCTGCAGATCCTCGACAGGCGGCGTGCCAACCGTCGCCAGGATGTTCAATGGTCCGGCGACTCCACGCACCAATTGCGCGATCGTTTCCGTGTCCTTCACGCCGGGGGCAAAGAGCGACGGCGCTCCAGCCGAATGATAGGCGTTCAGCCGCTCGATCGTGCGCGCCAGCCGCGTTTCCGCCGGGCCGATGCCGTTCAGAAAAACATCCGTGCGCGCATTCAGCACGAAAGGAACACCCGCGCCCTCGACAACCTCCAACACGGCCTGGATGATTTCCTTCTGAAGATTCACGTCCGCGAGCGAATCGTGTTTTCCCTCGACTCCGTCTTCGAGGTTCATTCCCACGGCTCCGGCGGCGATCACCGCTTGCGCCGTGCCGGCCACCTCTTCAGGCGTGCTTCCAAAGCCTGCTTCCACATCCGCGGTGACAGGCACTTCGACGGCTTCCGCGATGCGGCGCACGGCGGCGAGCATTTCTTCCCGGGGAAGTTTTTGACCGTCCGGGTAGCCGAAGGAATTGGCGATCCCGGCGCTCGTCGTTCCAATCGCCGGAAATCCTGCATCTTCAAATATGCGCGCGCTTGCAACATCCCAGGCGTTCGGCAGCACCAATATCTTTGGGCCGTGGTGAAGTTCGAGAAACTGGCGGGCCAGCTCTGCCTGATTCCTTATCGTCATATCCGCGCGATATTGTACACCGACTTGACGGGTGGGGATTTTCGGGACGGCTTCTCACTCAACTCACAGTTTCCGTTCCCCAAGAAATCTAAACCCTCACTCTTTGACAGTCATAAAACTTGGGGCGCCTAGCTGATTTGTGTTTGCTTTTGTGATATGGGTCTGTAATCTTCCCGAGGGTGACAGTCAGCCTGCGGCCCGAAATCTGACGGCCGGCGTTTGAATCGTCGCGCAATAAAACTCAAGAGGGAGTGTGGCTCGCTCATGCGAAAGAAAATAGGCGTCCTGCTTTTCACGCTTGCTGTGTTTCTCGCCGGAGTCACGCTCTCCGCGCAGAATGGCGGGCAGATCATTCGCCTCGATCCGGCGTTGGACGCGCTGATCCCAGCCGGCGCTCAGATTGAAAAAGTGGCGGATGGCTTCGGCTTTTTGGAAGGGCCGGTGTGGGTGCACTCCAGCACGCCGGGCTATTTGATCTTCAGCGACATTCCAGCCAACGCGATCGACAAGTGGAATCCGGCGGACGGCAAAGTTTCCGTGTTCCTGGCGAAGAGCGGTTTCGCGGGCGCCGATCCCGGCGACGCCGGCTATCAACTCAATAATGGGCACGCCGTCGTCACGCTGTATGGTTCCAACGGCATCACGGTGGATAAGCAGGGCCGGGTCACCTACTGTCAGCACGGAGATCGAGGCGTCATGCGGCTGGAAAAGGACGGGAAGCGGACCGTCCTGGCGGATCGTTACGAAGGCAAGCGCCTCAACAGTCCTAACGATTTGGTCTACAAATCCGACGGTGCACTTTATTTTACCGATCCTCCTTACGGCCTTCGCAAATTGGCTGACGATCCCAAGAAAGAGCTGCCTTTTTCGGGCGTCTATCGCCTGGCGAAGGGAAAACTGGAAGTCGTTAACAAGGATTTCCAGGCGCCGAACGGCCTCGCTTTCTCTCCGGACGAAAAGTATCTCTACATCGATGACTCGGCCTCCAAAACATATTGGCGTTTCGACGTGCAGCCCGACGGTACCCTCGCCAATAAGAAGTTGCTGATCGATATGTCCTCGAGCAAGGAAGCGGGCGTCCCCGACGGAATGAAGATCGATCAAAAGGGAAATATCTACGGCGCGGGTCCTGGCGGCATTTGGGTCTTGACGCCAGAAGGAAAACATCTCGGGACCATCCGGCCGCCCGAAAATCCCGCCAACCTGGCCTGGGGAGACGCCGACGCGAAGACGCTGTACTTCACTGCGGTCACGGGGCTTTACCGGCTTCATGTCAACATTCCCGGCATTCGGCCTTGAAGCGCTTAGAGGAGATTCGATGATGAGAAAAATTCATGTGGGAGCGCTGACGTTGATCCTGTGCTTCGCGCCGCTGGCCTTCGGTCAAACGAAAAGCGCCGCACCTCCAGCCGGCGGCGAGGACTGGAAAGCGCTCGATCACAAATGGCTGGATTCCGAAAGAACCGGCGACCTGGATTACCTGGAAAAATTCTTCGCCGATAGTTATGTCCTGGTGCTAGCCAACGGCCAGTTCTACACGAAGAAGGAGTGGCTCGGAATCCTGAGGAGCGCCGATCGTCCCACGCTCCTGAAGCTCGATCCCGAAAACATCCAGGTTCACGTTTTTGGGAACGTGGCGATTCTGACCGATCACACCACGATCAAAGGCCACGACAGCAAGGGCAACAGTCTGGACGGCGAGTTCAACGTGTTTCGAGTGGTCATCAAGCAGAATGGAAGTTGGCGGGCGACCGGCGTCGTGATGAACCAGGACCTGACAAAAAAATAAGATTGTCTTGAGAGGAACGCGATGACACGCACTTACGGTTTTGCCGCAGCAATAGTTCTCATCATCGCATCGGTGGCCGTTGCGCTGGGCCAGGCGCCTAAGAAATCGGCCGCCACGGGTGAGGACGTCGCCGCCACGATCACGATTATGGATCATATCTGGCTGGATGCGGCGCATAATCGTGACGCCGGAACTCTGAATTGGCTGTTCGCCGACGATTTTGTGGAAGTTCATCCCGGCGGATTTATTGTCAATAAGCAGCAGCAAATCGATCAGATCATGGATCCCCAGCGCACTCTCAACGAACTCCATCCGGATGATATCCAGGTTCGTTACCTGTCGCCGGATGTTGCCGTGCTGACGGACACAACCACGATTAAGGGATCGAGCGGCGGCGTCACTTACAACGGCCCGCAACGCGTGATTCGCGTATTCGTCAAGCAGCACGGCCGCTGGCGCGCCGCCGGCGCGGGCATCGTACGCGTCACCGCACAATAAGTAATTCCCGGCACGCCTGTCTCACTGTAGCCGCGGAATCCCCAGGCGATCGGCGAGTTCATCCAGAACCTTGCGTTGCGCGTCGCTCAGCGGAACGCCATGGGCCATGCGCTCGCGGTAAATTTGCTCTGAGTGCTCCCCAGGCAGTCGGACTTCGTCGACGCCGGGCAGCGTCGGAGACGACTTCATGACGTCCCACACTTCATCCACCTGCTCCTTGAAAGACTGCACGTCCGCGAATGCCGCGATGTTCACGGCGACAATGGACTGCCCCGTGTTGCTCGGCGTTTTCGAGTCCACCGTGTAATCGACCACATCGCGGCCAAACGCAGCGCCGTTCAGTGTTCCAGCCAGCAAACCGATCATCAGCGCTAACCCATACCCTTTCGGTCCGCCAATCGGAACAAGAAAGCCCTCGCTGGCGCGCTTCGGATCGGTCAACGGTTTTCCTTGGCGATCGATCATCCAGCCTTCCGGCATCGGCTCGCCGCGTTGCGCCTTGAGTCTGATTTTGCCAAACGCGGTGTTGGTCGTGGCCATGTCCAGCGAGATGACTGGATGCCGCAAGGCCGGCACAGCGATGGCGATGGGATTGGTGCTTAGCAGCACTTCGGTGCCGCCCCACGGAGGCACAAGATTGGTGTTGCCCACGCAGAAATACAATCCGATCATGTCCTGCGCCGCGATCATTCGCGGGTATAGCTGCGCCGGGCCCGCATGATTGCTGCGGCGCGTCCCTACCCAACCGACGCCGCACTGGCGCGCTTTTTCGATGGCTAGTTCCGTGGCGCGTTTCATTACCAGATGGCCCAGCGCGTTGTCGCCGTCCACAAGAGCCGAGCCAGGCTGGTTGCTCACGATCCGTATGTCGGGCCGGGGATTGACGGCGCCGCTTTGGATCTGCTTCACGTACTGCGGCAGGCGGAACACGCCGTGCGCGTCCCCTCCGCGCGCGTCCGCTTCAGCCATAAGTGCGGCCACTTGACCCGCGTCTTCCGGGGGAATCCCCGCGGTCGACAGAGCTCTCGTCATGAATTCAACAAGTCTTGCGATCTCAATGGGTAGTTGACCCGCTGCAGGTTTTGCAGTTTCGCTCATGCCTCTGCTCCGCAAACGCCCGGCAAATAGCAAGCCGGTTTTATGTTTTCGTTCCCGCTAAGTCCGGGCAGTGGTGAGATAGTTATAGTTTACGCGAAGCGCACTTTTACGTCGGGACGCTTATCCAGGGTCACGGTGTCGATAAAGCGCACCTGACGTTCGTCCAGGGTGACCACCAGGGAGTGCGTGCGGATGCCTTCCCCGAAGAAGCGAACGCCGCGCAACAGGTTCCCTTCGGTTACGCCGGTGCACGCGAAAATGATTTTCTTGCCGGGCGCGAGGTCTTCGGTGCGATAGATTCGCTTGCCGTCCTTGATTCCCATCTTGGCGAGGCGCTCTTCATGCTCGGGCTTGGACACCACCAGACGCGCCAGTATTTCTCCGTTCAGGCAGCGAAGCGCGGCCGCGGTCAGCACGCCTTCGGGAGCGCCGCCGATGCCCATGACCGCGTGCACTCCAATCCCGATGACGGCGGCGGAGATGCCGGCGGAGAGGTCTCCATCGCCGATCAGGCGAATGCGCGCGCCGGTGGCGCGAATGTCCGCGATCAGTTTTTCGTGGCGCGGCCGGTCGAGGACAATCACGACTAAATCCTCGACGTCGCGTTCGAGACGCTTGGCGATCGCACCGAGGTTGTCAGCGACGGGCGCATCCAGATCGACAGCGCCCTTGCAGGATGGTCCCACGATGATTTTTTCCATGTACAGATCGGGCGCGTGAAGCAATCCGCCCTTTTCGCTCGCCGCGAGCACCGTGATCGAACCCGGCGCGCCCGTGGCGCAGAGGTTCGTGCCTTCAAGCGGATCGACCGCGATGTCCACGGCGGGAAAATTAAATCCGCGGACGTGCTGCGCGGCGCCGATTTTTTCGCCGATGAAAAGCATCGGGGCCTCGTCCCGTTCGCCCTCGCCGATGACGATCGTGCCATCCATGGGCACTTCGTCCATCACCCTGCGCATGGCGCTGACGGCGGCCTGGTCGGCCAGGTGGCCGTCTCCCCGGCCCATGGTCTTGGCCGATTCAATGGCCGCTTGTTCCACGACGCGCAAAAATTCCAGACTCAGCTCAATTTCCATCACGACTCCCGTTCACTGAAATTTTTTGGATCTGGCGCGCATTCGGACACGGTTCACGCGCGCGGCACGGCTAGGACCTCGCCTATCCTAAACCAAGCGGCGCGGCAGACCTAGTGGAACGGCCTGTCGATTGTGTTCAAAGATTCCTTCTTCGAAAACTGACACCTGCGAAAGCCCAGAAGCGCCGCAGTTAAGATATATTGAGGGTTGGTCAGGAAGGAATCCCTATGATCGAGACCTTTGTAGGCGCACGGATTGATCATCGCAATCTTTCGCAAAGTGTGAACCTCGGTTTGGCGGCACTCTCGATATGAACATCACGATTCTGGACGATTACTTCGATACACTGCGAACCCTGCCCTGCTTCCAGAAACTAAAAGACCATGAAGTTCAAATCTGGAACGATCATGTGCAGGATGTCGATCAGCTGGCCGAGCGTTTGAAAGATACGGAAGTGTTGGTGCTGATACGGGAGCGCACGAAGATTCAGGCTCCCTTGCTTGAGCGCCTGACCAAACTGAAGCTCATCAGCCAGCGCAGCGTTTATCCACACATTGATATCGACGCTTGTACCAGGCATGGCGTGATTGTCTCGTCCAGCCAGCATGCGGGCACTCCCTGTTACGCGGCTGCGGAATTGACCTGGGGGCTGATTCTTGCCGCCATGCGCCAGATTCCACAGCAGATGGCCTCGCTTAAGACGGGAAACTGGCAAATCGGAGTCGGCGACACCCTGCGCGGGAAAACGCTCGGAATTTATGGTTACGGCCGCATCGGGAGCGTGGTTGCGGGCTACGGCAAGGCCTTCGGCATGAAGGTGCTGGTGTGGTCAAACGAAGAGGCGCGGGAGCGGGCACGGACGGACGGCTACGCCGCAGCTCAAAGCAAAGAGGCGTTTTTCAAAGAGTGCGATGTGATCTCGCTCCACCTCCGCCTGTACAGCGTGACTTGCGGAATCGTGACCGCAGCGGACTTGAATCTCATGAAGCCCACAGCGCTGCTCGTGAATACCAGCCGCGCGCCGCTCATTGAACCAGGGGCGTTGGCGCGCGCTTTGCAACTGGGACGCCCGGGAATGGCGGCGGTTGACGTGTACGAGCAGGAGCCGCTTGTGGACTTGAGTTACCCGTTGTTAGGCATGAAAAACGTGGTATGCACGCCGCACATCGGATACGTCACGCGGGACGAGTACGAAGTTCAATTCGCCGAAATCTTCGACCAAATTGCGGCCTACTGCGCGGGCGCGCCGATCAATGTTGTGAATCCGGCGGTGCTGGACTCACCGCGTTTTTCTAAGACGGTGTAAAACCAATTGGTGATGAACTGTCACGGCAGCGGCTGAAGGACCGTGTTCACCAGGTTCGGATCATCGAACGTGGTCTGGTCGCCTGCCTTCGCGCCCGCGATCGGCAGCAAGCGCGCGCTGAGCGGCTTCGATAATTTCACGGAAAGAGTGGCGACGTCGCCGATGATGCGTTCCAGTTGCTGCGTCGAGACGTCACCGGGCAGCGGGATCGTGTCGAGCCCCGTGCCGCAGACGGCGGAATAAGCGAGGAGTTGGTCCATCGTAAGCGCGCCCTCGCCCCAGAGTTGCGCGAGGCGCGTGTCTTCCATTACAGGCATCATCACGCCGGTATAGCCCACCTTCTTCACGGAAATGTCGCGCAATGCCGAGGTAATCGTGGCCACCGCGGTGAGCGTGCCGCTGGTGCCGAATCTGCCGCCCGTGAATCCGGCCGCCGCCGACGCAATCGATACATATTTCATCGGCGCGGGAGAAAGATCGAGACCCATATACGCCCAGCCCGTTTGCTGATCGATCTTGCTCGCGATGTCCTCAATGGCGAAGGCGTGTCTCCCCATTTCGGAAATCAATACCTGGCGCGTTACTTCCGCGTCGCGCTTCACGGCCATCACCGCGGCGACCACGTTGGCGGATTCTAGCGCGATCGCAAATTGATGGCCGAGTCCTTGATGATAAGAGGCGGGATAAAACGGCGTGTAGGCCTGCACATTGGCAATGGCCGCGAAACGAAAATTCCCGAGGCCCTTGTCGCCATGATCCTCGAGATATTTTATGATCCCCGCCGCCGCGTGGACCGCCTTCCAGTGGACGCCGTCGCTTCCGGCCACGATCACGCTGCCGTACATGTTGCTGCTCTGTCCTAAAATTTCTTCAAGAAGTTCCGCTTGCCCGGGGTCGTCCTTTTCATCCATTAAGGCGGGCCCAATGCTGATCGATACGTTCTCTTGCTTGGCGAGAGCATCGAGATTGTGAAAAAGCGCGAGCGCCGCCTGTTTCGACATGCCGTGCGTATATTCCGGAAACGGCTGAGTGGTGATGCGGATAGTTTGCACTTCATAACCGGCCAGCCCGTAGCGCGCCTTGGCGTTGCGCAGCATCGTCAACGTATCGGTAAACTGCTGCTTGTATTGGCCAGGGTCCAGGCGAATGAACGCGGTAATGGTGCGGATCTTTGGTTTTTCCTGCGCCGATGCGGGCGCGACAAACGCTGCCACCAGAAAGGCCACAAGAAAAAGAGCGTGCGCGAAGTACGGAAGGACATGGGCGGAGCTGCCGCTGTTGCGAAACATCAAGTCCTCCTCAAAAGTAAGCGGGAATGCCGGTAATACGCTCGCCGATGACCAGGCGATGAATGTCATGCGTGCCCTCGTAGGTATAGACCGATTCGAGGTTGTTCATGTGGCGCATGATGCAGTAATCGTCGACGATTCCGTTGGCGCCCAGAATGTCGCGCGCCTTGCGGGCCGTTTCCATGGCCATCCACACGTTGTTCATCTTCAGCATGGAGACGTGCGTGGGGTCCAAGCGATCCTGGTCCTTTCGCCTGCCCACATGCAGCGCCAGCAACTGCGCTTTTGAAATTTCCGTGATCATGAACACGAGCTTGTCCTGCACGAGCTGGTGCGACGCGATGGGCTTGTTCTGAAATTGTTTGCGCGCCTTCGCGTATTGCAAGGCCGTGTCGTAGCACGCCATCGCCGCTCCGATCGCTCCCCAGCCGATGCCGTAGCGCGCCTGCGTCAGGCAACTGAGCGGGCCTTTCAAGCCCGCCACGCCGGGAAGCACATTCTCCGCGGGAATCTCGCAGTCGTTCATCGCCAGCCCCGAAGTGATGGAAGCGCGCAGCGAAAGTTTCCCATGCACATCCCAGGCCTTGAAACCCTTCGTGCCTTTTTCCACAAGAAAACCGCGAATCTTGTCGTCCTCGCATTTCGCCCAGACCAGCGCGACGTCGGCGATCGATCCGTTGGTGATCCACATTTTCTCGCCGTTCAGGATGTAGCGATCGCCGCTCTTCACGGCGCGCGTCAGCATGCCGCTGGGATTCGATCCAAATTGCGGCTCGGTGAGGCCGAAACAGCCCACGGCCTTTCCGCTCTGCAAGCGCGGCAGCCACTTCTCTTTTTGCGCGGGCGAACCGTATGAATGGATCGGATACATCACCAGGGCGCTCTGCACGGAAACGAAGCTGCGCAGGCCGGAGTCGCCGCGTTCGAGTTCTTGCGTCACGAGACCGTAGGCGACGTTGGACATCCCGGCGCAGCCGTACCCTTCGAGGCTCGCGCCAAAAAATCCCAGTTCCGCCAGTTTCGGCACCAGCTCCATTGGGAAGGTCGCCTCGCGATTGTGTTTTTCGATGATCGGGATGACCTGCTCGTCGACAAACTGCCGCGCCGTCTTCCGCGCCAGCAACTCTTCATCATTGAGCAGGGAATCAAAGTCGAGAAAATCCACGCCGGGAAACGCGGGCATCAAGTTCTCCTGGTGTCATGCTGCGCGAAAGAAAAGGCCGGCGGGGCAAGCCAAGTGCAAAATGGATCGGCCGGGCCCGTCGCGCGACTCATTCTAGCGCGCCCCGTTTAGCCCCAGCAAGCAGCGCACGCGTATTTGACGAAGCATAGGGAATCCTTTACGATGGCGCTTGCTCTGCTGCACGGATCTCCCAAGGTTTGCCTCTACTTTTGCCGATTCCAAACACTCTGGTTTTGCCCCTGCGCAATCGAAGCCAAGGTTGTGGGAATCTTTCTGCTGGATTGTGGAAGGATGTGAGGGCTGTGTCTGAACGGAAGTACCGCAAGGGTCCTGGAGATTTATGGAGAGCTAAAGGATACCCGGGATGAAAATCCTTTACGTTTCCAAGGGACGGAAGCCCGATTATCAATGCGACATGCTATTTCATGGCCTTCGCACCTTGCTGGGGCCGGATGTCGTGGACGTCAACCGGATTTGGTTTATGTATGCGGATTCCTTTGGTCCCGGGAAGCACGATCTCTCGGAGTGTTACGGACGAGGTTTCACGCTTTACGGCCTTCTTCCTGACGACAGTCATGTGGACCGCACGGACATTCGCAAAAAAATCAAGAATCGTTACTTTGACCTCATCATTTATGGGTCCGTGCATCGCGATCAATCATTTCTAAACAAAGTCCGTTCGAACTACCCTCCGTCCAAGATTGTTTTCATTGACGGAGAAGATGGCCCAGGCACTGCCCCTGTGCTGGGACAGGGAATTTATTTCAAGCGTGAACTGGTTGACGCGGATGCCCTTCCTATTCAATTTGCCATTCCCAAGGAAAAGATATGTCCGGAAATTCCCGTGAAGACGCGCCAGATGTCTCCGCATGCCCCGTGGGAAAATCCTCCTGGCCCTCGATACGAAAAGGAAGCTGATTACTACCGCGACTACGGCCAAAGCTACTTTGCCAGAACCAGGAAGAAGGCCGGCTGGGATTGTCTGCGCCACTATGAAATTATGGCGGCAGGAGCCTTACCCTACTTTGAGCGATTGGAGGAATGCCCTCCTCGCACCATGGAACTTCTTCCCAAAGACGAACTATTCCTTGCCCGGCAGATGCATGATAGTTGGCCTGCTCAAGAGGCCGGATGGCAGGAGCTCATGTCCAAAGTAAGGACAGTGTTGAAAGAAAAACTGACGACCGAAGCCCTGGCCAAGCACCTCCTTGAAAGGATTGCATTGTGAATATCAAGAATGCGCTGGCCACCGAAGGATGGATGAAGCCCTCCGAGTTGGAGTGGCTGGCAGAGAAGGCATCCAACCTTCGGTACGTTGTGGAAGTCGGCTCGTGGATGGGCCGCTCGACCACAGCGATGGCCGACAACATGGAAGGTCTAGGCGTCATCCTTGCCGTGGACACCTGGAGGGGAAGCGAGGAACATGAGGCGCTTCTAAAGGATAAGCCGCCTAACTATATATATGATTTGTTTTGCAGAAATCTAAAGGCTCACATTGACAGCGGAAGAGTTTGTCCCCTGCGCCTGCCGTCCCTTGAGGCTGCGCGTGTGTTCCAGGCCATCGGGTACGCCGGTTTTGACATGGTGTTTATTGACGCCGCTCACGACTACGAAAATGTGAAAGCGGATATTCAAGCCTGGAAGCCGCTCGTAAAACCCGGCGGCTTGCTCTGTGGCCACGATTGGGGGCACCCTCCCATCGTCCAGGCCGTCAGGGAACTCCTGGGAAATCCAAAGTCGTCGTCCACCATCTGGTATTCTCGGATGGGGGGATAAGTTGAAATTTCTTATTCCGCCGATCCAACCGTATCTTTTTACTTACAAGAGAAACCAGACGCCGTGATGGACTTGCGCCAAACCCGCTCGGATGCTATAAAATCACTCCTTTATTCAGCCAGGAATTGTCTGCAGGAGCGGGTGTGCACCTCAGGAGTTCCGGAGATGAAAATTGGCGGGCATTGTCGGGTGCCTTAGCATAATCAGTGGAAATCGTTAACCAACTCGGTGAGCTGTTCCTGGCGGCTGTCCCCACGGTCATTATCGTTTTCCTTTTTTATTTGTTCATGCGCTGGAGTTTCTTCAAGCCCATGGAACGCGTGCTCTCGGAGCGCCACAAACGCGCGGAAGGCGCCCGTGTCGAGGCCGAAGCCAGCCGCGTGGCAGCGCACGAAAAGCAGCGTATCTATAACGAAACAGTGAAGAAAGCCCGCTCCGAAGTTTTTGCCGAGCAGGAATCCCAACGCCGCCGTACTTTGGACGAACGCCAGGTCACGATCAACGCCGCGCGTGCCACCGCTCAGACCGCCCTCCAGGAAGCGAAAAAAGGCATTGCCGAGGATGTGAAGGCGGCGCGAGTGGAGCTGGAACAATCCAGCGGCTCTCTGGCGAATGAGATTGCCCAAGCCATTCTCGCGGGCCCTCCCTCTGGACCGCGCAGTTCCCAGAGCAAGGGGGCGCGATGAAACCCTTCCGCCTCTTCCTGCAATTTGCTTCGGGCGCTATCCTCACGCTGTTCTTCCTGGCGCTTCCCGTGCTTGCCGCGGAGGGCGCCGAGCCCGATCCCGCCGATACGACCGCCGGCTTGATTTTTCGCTGGCTTAACTTCCTGATCGTTTTTGGCGGCATCGCCTACTTGATCGCAAAGCATGGAGGAGCGTTCTTCCGCGGCAATGCGAAGGAGATCGCGGCGAGCATCGTGGAAGCCACGGCCGTGAAAACGGAAGCCGAACGCGAGTTGCGCGAAGTCGAAACAAAAATCGCCCGGCTCGATCGCGATGTGGCGGAAATACGCGAGGAGGCCCGGCGGAATTGGGCCGCGGAATCCGAACGGCTGTACGCCTCGGGCCAATCCGAAATCGAAAAGATCGGTCAAGCGGCCCGGCAGGAACTGGCCGCTTCCGAGCGCGCCGCGCAGCAGCAAGTGCGCGAGATCGCGGCGTCCCTGGCGGTGGAGCGCGCGGGGGCGCTCGTGAGTTCCATGTTGAACGCGGAAGTTCGCGCCAGAATGTTCCAGTCATTTCTGAGCGAGCTCGGAAGGGGCGCGAATTGAAAGCCCTGGCGGAGCGGTACGCGGGCGCGCTGGTCGATGTCGCGCTCGAAAACAAGCAGGCCGATCAGGTCAAGCAGGAACTCGCGGCTTTTGCGGCGATGGTTCGCGAGTCGCCGGAATTGCATGCGTTCCTCTCGAATCCCTCGATCGCGCGGGCGGCCAAGCACTCCGCAATCGAACAGCTCGTCACGCGCATGGGCGCGAGCCGCACCCTGCGCAATTATCTGTTCGTGATCGTCAATCAGCGGCGCGCCGGGATGCTGATCGAAATCGAGCAGGCGTTCAGCCGGCTGCTGGATGCCCGCCAGGGAATCACGCAAGCCACGGTAAGTTCAGCCACGGAATTGACCAAGAAAGAGCGCGAAGACCTGGGCGCGGCCCTGGGCAAGCTGACCGGGGAAAAAGTACAGGCGCAATTCACGACGGATGCGGCCCTGATCGGCGGCGCCGTGGTGCGAATCGGCTCGACGATCTATGATGGTTCGGTGCGCACGCAATTGGAACGCATGCGCGCGCGGATGGTTTCGGAATAGGAGTGGGGAATGGCTTCGATTAAAGCGGATGAAATTACAAAGATATTGAAGGCGCAGATCGCCAACTACGAGCAGGCGGTTGCCGTCGAGGAAGTCGGCACGGTCATTTCCGTGGGCGATGGCATCGCGCGCGTGTACGGCCTGGAAAAAGCCATGTCCGGCGAGATGCTGGCATTTCCGCATGACGTCTTCGGCATCGCGCTGAACCTCGAAGAGGACCAGGTCGGCGCCGTGCTCCTCGGCGAATACACACTGGTGCAGGAAGGCGACACGGTGAAGCGCACCGGCACGATCATGTCCGCGCCGGTGGGCGAGGCCATGGTGGGCCGCGTGGTCAATCCACTCGGGGTTCCGCTCGACGGCAAAGGTCCCATCTCCACAAATCAGCGCATCCCGATCGAGCGCATCGCGCCCGGCGTCGTGGACCGGCAGCCGGTGCGCGAGCCGCTGCAAACCGGCATCAAGGCCATCGACTCGATGATTCCGATTGGCCGCGGACAGCGAGAGTTGATCATCGGCGACCGCCAGACCGGCAAGACCGCCATTATCCTGGACACGATCCTGAATCAGAAGGGCGGCGACGTAATCTGCATTTATTGCGCGATCGGCCAGAAGCGGTCAACGATTGCCCAGATCGTTAAGACTCTGACCGATGCGGGCGCGATGGACTACACGATTGTCGTCGCGGCGTCGGCCACCGAACCGGCAACCCTGCAGTACATTGCTCCGTATGCGGCCTGTGCGATGGGCGAATTTTTCCGGGATTCCAAGCGCCACGCCGTCTGCTTCTACGACGACCTTTCCAAGCACGCCCAAGCCTACCGCGAAATTTCCCTGTTGCTGCGGCGTCCTCCCGGTCGCGAAGCGTTTCCGGGCGACGTGTTTTATCTCCACTCGCGCTTGCTGGAACGCGCCGCGAAACTCAACGACAAGCTGGGCGCGGGCTCTCTGACCGCGCTGCCCGTCATCGAAACGCAGGCGGGCGACGTCTCGGCCTACATTCCGACCAACGTGATTTCCATTACCGACGGCCAGATTTATCTCGAAGCGGATTTGTTCAACAGCGGCATTCGCCCCGCGATTAACGTAGGCCTTTCCGTGAGCCGCGTCGGCGGCAACGCGCAGATCAAGGCCGTGCGGCAGGTGGCCGGCTCGCTACGGTTGGACCTCGCGCAATACCGCGAGCTTGCGGCCTTCGCGCAATTCGGCTCCGACCAGCTCGACAAAGCCACGCAGGCGCAGCTCGCGCGCGGCCAGCGGCTGACCGAAATTTTGAAACAGGGGCAATTTTCGCCGCTCGCGGTCGAAGAGCAGGTGCTCGTTATTTTTGCCGGGACGAGCGGCATGACGGACGATGTCGCCGTCGCCGATATCCAGCGCTTTGAGAAAGGTCTGATCGAGTTTGTGCGGACCCGTTTCGGTTCGCTGCTCACGCAGATCGTCCAGAAAAAACAGATTACCGACGAGGCGCGTCCGGAACTGAAGCGCGCGATCGGCGAATACAAGGAGCAATTCCAGGCCAGCGTGGCGGCGACCCGCGCTTAACAGGCTACGGGAAAAGTAATTTATTTTGTCATTCCGAGCGAAGCGAGGAATCTCTCTTTCTTTGGCTTTCGATCGAAGAGAGATTCCTCGGCGCGCAGAGTGCCTCGGAATGACAAAATTGTGAATTTTTCCGCGGCCTGCTGATTCTGTAAGGGAAATCATTCGATGCCCACACTTCTCGATTTCCGGCGGCGGATTCGTTCGGTGAAGAATACGCAGCAGATTACCCGCGCGATGAAATTCATCGCGGCGGCACGGCTGCGGCGCGCGCAGGAGACGGCGGTATCGCTGCGGCCCTACGCCGGCGGAATTCGCGAAATTCTGCGTTCGGCGATGTCGCGCATCGAGAATCCCGAACAATTTCCTTTGCTGACGCAGCGTCCTGAAGAGCGCGTACTCGTGCTGGTCACTTCCGGCGAGCGCGGCTTGTGCGGCGCATTCAATGCCAACGTGCTGCGTCGCGCGTTTGAATTCCTGAACGAAAAGAGCGGCAAATCCGTGGAAGTCATCGCCATCGCCAAGAAAAGCCGCGACGCCTTCCGCAAGCGCTCGTGGAAAATCGCCGCCGACTACGTGGATGTGACCTCGCGCGCCGATCTCGGCAAGGCCAAGGAGATTGCCGCCGAAGTCATGAAGATCTACGAGGCGGGCGGCGCGGATTCCGTCTACCTGATCTACAACGAATTCAAGAACGTGATGATGCAGACGCTGCGCGTGGAAAAACTTTTGCCCCTGGAGCGGACAGCCCTCGGCGAACACGATAAAGGCGCCCCGCCGGCTTCTTCCGCCGACGCAGTGGATTACATCTACGAGCAGCCCGCCGCTGAAATTTTCAACAAACTGGTCCCGCGCTACGTCGAAATGCAAATTTTCCGGATGCTCGCCGAAAGCTCCGCCGCAGAGCACGCCGCGCGCATGACGGCGATGGAATCGGCAACGAGCAACGCCTCGGATGTAATCGACGCGCTGACGCTGCACATGAACAAAGTCCGCCAGGCCGCGATCACGCGCGAGATCATTGAGGTAGTAAGCGGAGCGGCGTCCGCGGGGTGAGGCGTGATTCGTGATTTGTGAATCGTGATTCGTGGGTCGAGATTTATGATTCGTGGCTTGAACGGCAGACGCTGTGAAGATCAATCGCTTTTCGGAATTGACGGTTTGGCAGAAAGCGCACGAGCTTACGCTTGCCACGTACAAACTGACTGAAAAGTTCCCTCGGTCGGAGCAATATGGGATCATCTCACAATTGAGACGGTCGGCCGCTTCGGTTTCTGCGAATATCGCGGAAGGATTTGGCCGGCGCACCACAAAAGAACTTTTGCGCTGTTTGCAGATCTCAAGGGGAGAGCTGGAAGAGACGCGGTATTTTCTGATCCTGAGCCGAGACTTGCATCACATCTCACTGGCTGAGTTTGAAGGTATGAACAGCCGATGCGATTCGGTCGGGCAGTTGATCAACGCGCTAGGCCGGTCTTTGAAGAGTCGCCTAGGGATGACAGGAACTTAGGGGTTTCACGAATCACGACTCACGAATCACAAATCACGACACGCGAGTCACCAGTCACGGAAGCGAGGATTCACACATGGCGCAACACGAAACAGGCAACATCGGCACCGTCATTCAAGTGATTGGACCCGTAATCGACGTCCAATTTCCGGAGCACCATCTGCCGGAAATTCACAACGCGGTGCATATCACCAGCGAAGGGTTTGAAGGGCCCGAGCCCATCAACATCGTTGCCGAGGTCGCACAGCACCTGGGCGAAGGGCGGGTGCGCACGGTGGCGATGACCGCGACCGAAGGCGTCGTGCGCGGCATGAAGGGCGTCGATCTCGGCGGACCGATCGCAGTGCCCGTGGGCCGCGCAACGCTGGGGCGCGTGATGAACGTCCTCGGAGAGCCCGTGGACGGCCTCGGACCGGTCCAAACGGAGAAGCGGTATCCAATTCACCGGCCGGCGCCTTCGCTCGAGGATCAATCGACGGAACTCGAAATGTTCGAAACGGGCATCAAGGTGGTGGACCTGTTCGAACCGTACCTGAAGGGCGGCAAGATCGGCCTGTTCGGCGGCGCGGGCGTCGGCAAAACGGTTCTGATTCAAGAGCTGATCCACAACGTCGCGATGAAGCACGGCGGCGTGTCGGTATTCGCCGGCGTGGGCGAACGCACGCGCGAAGGAAACGACCTGTGGCTCGAGATGCAGGAATCGGGAGTCGTCGTTCCCGGCAATTCGGAGAAATCGCGCGCGGCGCTGATTTATGGCCAGATGACGGAACCGCCCGGCGCGCGCCTGCGCGTGGGATTGACCGGCCTGACCGTCGCTGAGTATTTCCGCGATGAAGAAGGCCTCGACGTTTTGCTTTTCATCGACAACATTTTCCGGTTCGTGCAAGCGGGCTCGGAAGTTTCCGCGCTGCTCGGCAGAATGCCTTCCGCCGTGGGATATCAGCCGAATTTGAATACCGAGATCGGCGAGCTGCAGGAGCGCATCACTTCCACCAAGCACGGATCCATCACGTCGGTGCAGGCGATTTACGTGCCTGCCGACGATTACACCGACCCCGCGCCGGCCGCGACGTTCTCGCACCTGGATGCCACCACGAACCTCAGCCGCCAGATCGTCGAGCGCGGCATCTATCCCGCGGTCGATCCGCTGGCGAGCTATTCGCGCATTCTCGATCCGCGCATCGTCGGCGAGGACCACTACAACGTCGCGCGCGCCGTGAAGGGCGTCCTGCAGCGCTACAAGGATTTGCAGGACATCATCGCGATTCTCGGGATCGAGGAACTTTCCGACGAAGACAAGCAGTCCGTGGCGCGCGCGCGAAAAATCGAAAAATTCCTGTCGCAACCGATGTTCGTCGCGCAGCAATTCACTGGCCTCGAAGGCAAGTACGTGAAAATCGCCGACAACGTCCGCGCCTTCAAGGAAATCGTCGAAGGCAAGCACGACGATCTCCCGGAGCAGGCGTTCTACATGGTTGGCACAATCGAAGAAGCGCGCGAAAAGGCCGAGAAAATGGCGGCAACTGCGTAGGAGCGTGATTTGTGAATCGTGATTCGTGACCCAAAACCACGCCCGCGCGGCGATTTGTTTTTCACGAATCACGAATCACGAGTCACGAATCACGAGCAAATGGCTGACACATTCACACTCGAAGTCGTCACACCGGAGCGGCAAGTCGTGCGCGAAGCGGTGAACGAGGCGCAGATCCCGGTGCTCGGCGGATACATCGGCGTGCTGCCGGGGCACACCCCTCTGCTGGCCGAGATGGGAATCGGCGAGCTGAGCTACCACGCCGGCAATCGTGTCGTGTCCTGCACGGCGATTGGCGGGTTTGTCGAAGTCCTGGCCGATCGCGTCATCGTGCTGGCGGACCGCTCGGAGCGGGCGGAGGAAATCAACGTGGCGCGCGCCGAGGCTGCCCGCGACCGCGCCCAAAAGCGCCTGGCTACTCCCAACGATCCAAACGTGGATTGGAAGCGCGCGGAAGAATCTCTGAAACGCGCGCAAGTGCGGCTGCAAGTCGCGGCAAAAGCGGGCACTTCCTCCGTTACCTCATCGGCGCCAGCGTCCCACTAAGCGCGCCAGGAAATCCCTCCGGAAGCGCTAACATTGATTTACGTATGGAAGAAATCACAATGTATTGCACGAGCTGGTGCGTGGATTGCCACCGGGCCAAACGATTTCTGAAGGATCGCGGAGTGAACTTCGTGGAAGTGAATATCGACGAAGATGTCGATGCCGAGGACCTCGTGTTCCAGGTCAATGAGGGCCGCAGGAAGGTGCCCACGATCAAGGTCGGCGACCGCTTCTTTGCCTGCAGCCCGTTTGATCCCCACGTGCTTTCCTCCGAATTGAATATTCCTTTGAACAAATAGGTCTTGCTGCCCGGAGTATGGACCATTTGCAATGTCAAAACGACTCGGTTACCGATTCCTGATCTGGATGGTTCTGATATGGCCACGGTCATCTTGTCTGGCGCAACCAGCGACCATTCGCGTCATCGACGTCCACAATGGCCGTCCGCTCCAGAAGGAAAAGGTTTCGGTCGCCTTCCTTTACGAAAAGGGACAAAGACCTCCGGGAGAACACCAACCGAACATAAACGGCGAAACGGACGCGAATGGCGAGATGCAAATTCAGATCCCAGAACCTGAACCCGCACACGTTTCAGTCATGGTTCATGTGACGTCTGAGTACTTGGTTTGCGGTTGCTGGGTATTGGGCGACATAAAAGACCTGATTCAGAAAGGGATCGTGGGGCCCCCGCCCAGCGCCAAGTTGGAAAAATCGGATGCTGCCGTCAAGGCCGTCCCAGGCGAAGTACTCGTTTTGGCTCGCCCCATGGGATTTTTTGAACGGCTCTTTTATCCAATCATGAAGGAATAGACCGGCATCCCATCGAGTTCGGGACACCCGGCCTCTGTTTCTCCGCGCCATCCGTGTTGAACCCACGGCTGAGTTTGGAAAAATCTTTAATGCAGAAAAATTCGAGTGGAGCAATCAGGCGAGCGCCAGTCCCGCTCCCCTTGTCATTACGCCGGAAACTTCGAGTTTGTCATCGAGGAACACCAGGTCTGCGTCGGCGCCCGGGGCGAGCACTCCCTTGCGTGCTCCCAGACCGATTTGCCGCGCCGGGTTCGCGGTCACCATTCGCAGCGCTGACGACAGAGGGACGCCGAGCGCCGCCATATTCCGCAGCGCGCGGTCCAGCGTGAGCGTGCTTCCCGCAAGCTTGCCCTCCGCATTGCGGGCCACTCCTCCCGAAACCTTCACTTCAAACATTCCCAGCTGGTATTTCCCGTCGGGCATTCCGGTTGCGGAGATGCCATCGCTTACCAGGATCACGCGCTCCGGGGTTTTCAATTCGACGAGCATCCGCATCGCCGCTTCATCCACGTGAACTCCATCCGCGATCAGTTCCGCGCTCACTTTGGGCGAAGTCAGCACGGCCCCGATCACGCCCGTTCCGCGATGTGAAAAAGGGCGCATGGCGTTGAAGACGTGCGCGGCGTGGCTGGCGCCTGCCTCAATGGCGGCCTGGGCTTGCTCGTACGTGGCGTCCGTGTGGCCGAGCGATACGACCAGGCCGGCTTGGCGCGCCACTGAAATTAAATCCAAAGCCCCGGGCAATTCCGGCGCAAGAGTCAGAATTTGCGCGGTTCCGCGCGCCTCCCCAAGAAGCTGCGCGAGCAACTCGCGGGAAGGAGGCACAATCCACTTTGCGGGGTGCACTCCGCGTCGCGCCGGGCTAATGAAGGGCCCCTCAAAATGAATCCCCAGGATTTCCGCCGAGAGTTCGCGCGTGGCGTATTGGCTCGTATGAAGGATGAAGTGCGCGATGCCTGCCACACTGCCGCGCGTTTCCTTTTCGCTGGCCGTTACGGTCGTCGCCACCAGGGAAGTTGTGCCGTGCGCCGCGACGGTGGCTGAAATGATTTCCAAAGCCTCGCGGGTGCCTTCCATCACGTCGTGTCCGCCCGCTCCATGAATGTGGACATCGACAAAGCCCGGCACAACCGTCCTTCCGCTTGCGTTGAGCTCGCGCACGCCACGCGGCAAATCGACTCTCCCTCGCTGGCCGACCGCGGAAATCTTGCTCCCTTGAATGACAATCACGGCATCGGATATTTCTTCGAATGGGGTGAAGGCTCGACCGGCATGGATGACAATCGGCTGCATAAGGACGGGATCATCCTACTTGAAACGCGGCGAAATTGGGAATCGCGGGCATAGGGGGTGTTCCGGGCCGGGTACTTGTTGATGGACGTTCGTCAGGATTCGGGGCAACCTTTATCCCCAGGCAGGGTTCTTGTTTCTGAGAGGGCGGCGGTGCTACACTTTGCAGCGGTATTGCGCCCCTCCAGAGGTGAATCAGGTTTGATCGCTCCATGGTCAATGCACCTCCAGCCCGCAGTCGAATTGGTTCCCCATCTGCCCCCCCAGATGGCCATACGTTCAGGTGGCTGTTAAGAAACAGTAGTACAAAAGTCCTATTCAGACCCCCAGCCGAGGCCAGTACAGTTGTACCGTACGCGGCAGCGCCAGCATCGCTCCTGTCTAACCACAGGTGTTTAGCTGTCCCTACGCGCTCGGAATCCAAAAGATAGGCGATGTGACGATATGACAACGACAGTACAACACTTCTCGCAGGGGAGTCTTCGGCTTCGCCCGACAAACCCATCGTCCGGTCAGAATCCCCAGGCATGGAAAGCCATGGTGGGAACCAAGCCTGTGAGCGCGCGCTTTTCACTCTTGCCGGAAACCAAGCCGCGTATGAGCGCACTCGGGACGAGCTTAGTTGTTCAGATCATCCTGGTAGCTTTTGTCGTCACCCTCCCTTTGCTGTTTCCGCAACAAATGATTCCGAGGGCGATGTACATGGTGACCGACATTGCGGGTCCGCCGCTCGATATTCCCGAGCCGCCGAAACCCAAGCCTCCGGCTCCTCCCAAAGTAGCGAAGGTGCAGCCTCCGCCTCCGGTGGAAAAGGTAGAGCCGCCAAAGGTGAATGTTGTGAAATTCTTTGCGCCGCCCAAAATCGTGGCGCCGAAGCCGAAACCTCGTCAAGTCGAGGCCGAACTCCCGAAGGTCAACGACACGTTTCAGCCTCTGAACCTGAAGGTGGAAACGGCTCAGCCCGCCCGGCCGCGCGAACCTGTGAAGACCGGCCTGATGTCAGGCGGCAGCTCGGCGGTTCCGACCATCACCAAGCCTACGCCTGTTGAGCAGGTTCAAACCGGCGGGTTCGGAGATCCGAATGGAGTTGCCGGGCCAAGCGATCCGAACAAGCGAGCGAATGTCGGCCAATTTGGCAATCCCGCATTGCCTCCGGGTCCCGGCTACGGCAATGGTTCAGGTGGCGCTAATGGCCAGCGTGGGATTATCGCCAGTACGGGATTCGGCAATGGAATTGCCACACCGCCGACAGGCGGCGCTAAGCGCAGCGGGCCAGTTCAAACCGCCGGTTTCAACAATTCAAACGATCAAGTCGCCCAAACGCCAAAGAAGAAAGTGGACGACGCCCCGGCCGTTGAGCCGGTCGTAATCTTGGCCAAACCAAGGCCGGTGTATTCCGCGGAGGCGCTCAAGCTGAACCTGGAAGGCGAGGTTCTGCTGGAGGTGGTGTTTCCGGCATCGGGCGGTGAGGTGCAAGTGAATCGCGTAGTCAAGGGCCTGGGCCACGGTCTGGACGAGGCGGCCACGAAGGCGGCGCAACAAATCAAATTCAAGCCCGCGCTTTCCAACGGTCACCCGGTCGATTTTCCGGCAGTGGTTCATATCGTGTTTCAAACCGCATACTGACTTTTAACTAAGGTTCGGAGGGGATATGCGTATTTTCAAGATGGTGTTGGTGGTTCTGGCGCTCGGTGCTCTGCCGCTACACGCGGTCGATACGCCCAATAGCGCTTTGAGCCAGATTGTGGACCGAATTGTCACCACGGAAAAAGCGGAGATGAACTCTCTCAAGCCTTTTACGCCGCTGGTGGAAACGTACATTCAGAATCTCAGGGGAGACAACAATCTTGGCTCGGTTCCGGCCGGCGATAAGTATTTCCTCGGCCGCGCCATTCTTGCCAAGGGCGTCGAACTGGAGCCCCTGACGGACGGCAACGACGCCGGTGGCGCCAAGAAGAAAATGTTCAGCGGCCTCGGCAACATGCTGTCCCTGTCCATGGAGTATTTGCCGCAGGGTTTCCTGCAAATGATCTACCTGGACACGGACGGCTTCGACAAGCAGCACTACAAGTTTGATTATGTTCGCCGGGAGTTTCTCGGCGAAGTCCGCACCCTGGTGTTCGACGTCGAGCCCCTGCCCAAGTCGGGCAAGGGACGTTTCGCCGGACGCATCTGGGTCGAAGACCAGGACTTCCACATCGTCCGGTTCAATGGTGCCTACGGCGGCAGCTCGCGCACCAACTACTACTTCCATTTTGACAGCTGGCGCGTGAATACCGGCCCGAACCTCTGGCTGCCGGCTTTCATCTACAGCGAAGAGTCGGACCTGAACTTTGCCCTGTCCAAGCGGCTTTCCTTCAAGGCGCAGACCCGGCTGTGGGGCTATAACCTCGGCCACTCCGCGCAGGAGCAGGAACTCAGCAAGATCCTGATCGAGTCGCAGACGCCGGTGAAGGACCAGACCACCACGGCGAACGACATCAATCCCGTGATGGCGCAGCGCAACTGGGACCGCCAGGCGGAAGATAACGTCGTCGACCGGCTCGAGCGCCTCGGCTTGCTCGCGCCCGAAGGCGAAGTGGACAAGGTTCTCGAGACTGTCGTGAACAATCTCGAGGTGACCAACAATCTGGATATCCAGCCCGAAATCCGCTGCCGCGTGCTGCTGACTTCGACCCTGGAATCGTTCGCCATCGGCCACACCATCGTGTTCAGCCGCGGCTTGATCGATGTGCTCCCCGATGAAGCCAGCCTGGCGACGATGGTCGCTCACGAGTTGTCTCACGTGGTTCTCGGCCACCGCATCGACGGGCAATATGCCTTCTTCGATCGCTTGCTGTTTGACGAGAAGGACACGTTCCGCCACTTCGGCTTCGCGCGCACGCAGGCGGAAGAAGATGCGGCCAACGCCAAGGCCAACCAACTCCTGCAGAACTCGCCCTACAAGGAACAGCTCGCCACGGCGAAGCTCTTCATGGGCGCCCTCGAAACTCGCCAGAAGGACATCCCGAACCTGATCAGCCCGCACCTGGGCGATCGCGTTCCCGTGGGTATGTCGATGGCTTCCGCCGCGCCGATGGCTCAACCCCCGGCCGGCCCGAACGCCACAGCCGACTCGAAACCCGGCGCGTCTGCGATCGTCGCATTGCCGCTCGGCGGCCGCGTCAAGATGGACCCCTGGAGCGACAAGCTCGAAATGCTGAAGGCGAAGCCAGTGGGAACGGTTGCGGAACGGGAAAAGATGCCGTTTGAAGTCACCCCGTTCATGCTTTACCTGACCCGCCAGGTCAACTCCAACAGCAGCGCAGTCAATCCCAACGGCGCAATCTCGGCGGATTCAAAAGCAGCTGCCGACGCCGCCGCCGGCAAAGCACCGCAGCAGTAGAAACAAAGGACGCCCCCTCCAAACCGATAGCGGCCAGTCCCACTCAGCCCGGGCTGGCCGCTTGGTTTTTGTGGGGCTAGAGTCGCGCATGTCCCCACATCCATATCCGTTCTCACCCGATGAAATAGAGGCAAGTGGCGGAGCCTTTAGCGGTTAAAGATTTGATTGGGGTGCGGGTTTTGAATCCATGGAACAAAGAGAACACCAAAATCCCGACCCTTCTAAAAACCGAGAAGGGTCGGCCACCCGGAAAACCAAAACCTATGGCTCCGCGTTGACGTGCTGGAGTGGTATAATTAAAGCATGCATGTTTATCACACAAGAGCGAAAGGGTGTTCCACCCGCCAACTTGTTACGTCAGTCGCAACCGGCAGGGCATACAAGGGAGGCATTTCGTGGGAGCAGGGATACAACTGCTCAGATGGTCCGTATACTGTGCATTGGATCACGGTCAACGGCAATATTGTACACGGACCTCATGTGCGGCCAGGACTGCCGACAGGGAAAGGAGACTATATATGATTGAAAACAACAGAGTCTTCCGCGACTTCGTTTTGGAAGCTGTCTCCAATGACTATGAGAGCATTGATCAAATCTTGGAGCAGGTAGTGAGTTGGTCCAACAATCAGGGACTTATTCCCACTCACGAAGACATCGTAGGAATCCTGGAAAATACGATCAAAGAGGGCTATGTGCAGGCTTACCTCCTTTCGGCGGAAGAGCCTCGTATCCAGGTTGTTGAATTCTCGCCGGATCGCCTAGACAGGCTGTGGTTTTACGTTACGCCGAAGGGCAAAGAAATTGTGGCCCAGCTTTAAGGGCGGGGCTTTTGACTTGGTTTTCATGGCCTACATCAGCACATAGGATTGATGCGAACCAGCCCGGACTCCTTCTTCGCGTAGCGGGACAACATTCCCACTTAAAATCATTTCCCAATCCGAGTAAATCAAATATATATTTGCGTGACAGGGGAGCGGGTGAATCCCCGTTGTCGATTTCTTGTGCAGGTTCGGAGGCAAGAAAAAATGTGGACGCGTGGAATTCGAGGTTTGGCGGCATTGGGTGTGCTCGTTGCGCTGGCTTGCGTGTTTGCCGGATCGAGGGCGAGCCGGGCCGACGATGACTCTTCGGCGAGCTTGATCGGTTCGTGGAGGGGGACGCGCCGGGCGCCGGGGACGACGGCGGTGCGGCACAACCTTTTGAGCTTCATGCCGGGCGGAGTCGCGATCGAAGCGGGGCCGTCGGTTTACGTGACGGGCACGAATTTTGCGAGCGGCGGGTTTGTCGAGACCGGGTTCGTCGGGACGTGGGTCAGCGAAGGGCACGGGAATTTCGTCGCGCACCTCATTGCGAATCTCTCGGATCCGCCGGTGAGCAAGGGAACCACGATCGGGACGGAAAATCTCACGTTCCGATTTCATATCGAGAACGGAAAAAATGGGAAGGAATTGAAGGGGACGCTCGAAGGCGTTTTCCTCGACATGGAGGGGAACACGCTGACGCAGATTGCCCGCGGGACTCACCTGGGATGCGGTGCCGCTGACGATCACGTCCAATGGGTATAATTAGTAGGACAGGCTTCAGCCTGTCGGTTTTCGTTGAGCGCGCGGAAACCAAAAGCGACAGGCTGAAGCCTGTCCTACATGATTTTCGATGGGAAAAATAAACTCCGAATGGGGTATACTTCACGTCCTATGCGACTACACAACACGATTGCAATCACGGCAGCACTGGTAATTTCAACGGCATTTTCCGCGGCGGCGCAGAAGGCCGTCAAGGTGGAGATGCACGACGGGATGGGCAACAGCGTCGGCACGGCGGAACTTTCAGCCGCGCCAAAGGGCGTGAATATTAAACTCGACCTGAAAGGGTTGCCTCCAGGCGACCACGGCATCCACGTTCACGGCGTCGCGAAATGCGAAGGCCCGGCGTTCGCCTCAGCTGGAGGCCACCTCAATCCGGACATGAAGCATCATGGGCTGATGAATCCGGACGGCCCGCACGCGGGCGACATGCCGAACATTACCATTGCCGCGGATGGAACCGCCAAGGCGACCGTGGTCGCGCCCGGCGTTACCATGGGCGACGGCCCGAATTCGATTTTCACGGGTGGCGGAACGGCCCTCGTGATCCACGCCATGGTCGACGACCAGAAGAGCGATCCGGCGGGCATGGCGGGCGCGCGAATCGCCTGCGGCGTAATCGCCAAGTAAAGAGTCCTGCGGAATTCCCGGAATTTCAGCGGCAGGGCCAGTCGATTTCTTGGACGCAAAGTTGGTTTACGCGGGAAATTCACAGGATTCTCACACCTGTGAAAAGGACCGCTTGACGAGCGAAAAGTTTCTGCTATACTCTCTATTCGTCTGACGAATAGTTGTAGTTATTTTCAGGGGCGTTCAGAGTTTCGATAGACTTCTCGCAAGCGAGGTCAATTACGAACTCAGGATAGCAAATTAGTCGAGCATCGCGCGAACCCGTCCGGGTGGAAATTCGGACGGCTTGGCCCGGCGCTCGACGCCGGGTTTTTTATTGTTTCGCCTCTTTGTAAATGGGGTGAACGTTCCACCGGGAGTGGGACGGTCCGGAAGTTCAGGACACAACGTTCTTTGACAACTGAATAGGCTGGCATTTTGTGTTGCGGCTGGGATTCGCACGAATCCTGGACGCAATACGAAATCTGCAAATTCTGCTCGAGCAGAGCAAATTGTGGAAAGGCGAGCTTGCTCAACGCCACTTCGGGAAGCAAGTCGGAGGTCTCTCTCCGGCAAGCGACCCGGGACGGCCACCTTTAAAGAGGGGTGGGCGTGACGGCTTGGGTAAGTTTTATGGTTAAGCTACTAAGGGCGTACGGTGGATGCCTTGGCGCCAGAAGACGATGAAGGACGTGGCAAGCTGCGAAAAGCCTCGGTGAGCCGCAAGCAGGCTTTGACCCGGGGATGTCCGAATGGGGAAACCCAACGTGATGAACTCACGTTACGGCCGGCTGAATACATAGGCTGGTACGAGTCAACCCAGGGAAGTGAACCATCTCAGTACCTGGTGGAAAATAAATCTAACAGAGATTCCGAAAGTAGCGGCGAGCGAAATCGGAAGAGCCCAAACCGTCGTGTTTACACGGCGGGGTTGTAGGATCCCATGAGTAGAGTTACCAATCCGGAGGCTAGGTGAACCTGCTGGAAAGCGGGGCCACAGAGTGTGATAGCCACGTAACCGAAAGCTTACCGGACTCGAAGGGATATCCTGAGTACCACGGGACACGCGAAATCCCGTGGGAAGCTGGGGAGACCACTCTCCAAGGCTAAATACTCTCTGGCGACCGATAGTGAACTAGTACCGTGAGGGAAAGGTGAAAAGCACCCCTGCGAGGGGAGTGAAATAGAACCTGAAACCGTATGCTTACAAGCAGTCAAAGGGCTATCTCCGGGTTCGCCCGGCTGAATGCCTGATGGCGTGCCTCTTGCTTAATGAGCCGGCTAGTTATTCTCACATGCGAGGTTAAGCGCAAGCGAGCCGTAGCGAAAGCGAGTCCGAATAGGGCGAATAGTATGTGGGAATAGACGCGAAGCGGGATGATCTACCCTTGGTCAGGCTGAAGGTGGCTTAAACGCCACTGGAGGGCCGAACGGTTGTGAGTTGAAAATCGCTCCGATGAACTGAGGGTAGGGGTGAAAGGCTAATCAAATTCCGTGATAGCTCGTTCTCCCCGAAATGCCTTTAGGGGCAGCCTCGTATCAATTGCCGCGGTGGTAGAGCTCTGAATGGACTAGGGACCAACCAAGGTTACCGAATCCAATCAAACTGCGAATGCCGCGGACAAATATACGGGAGTGAGACTACGAGGGATAAGCTTCGTGGTCGAGAGGGAAAGAACCCAGATCTACAGCTAAGGTCCCTAAGTACAGACTAAGTGGGAAAGGAAGTGTGATCGCTCGGACAGCCAGGAGGTTGGCTTAGAAGCAGCCATCCTTTAAAGAAAGCGTAACAGCTCACTGGTCAAGCGATCATGCACCGACAATCCAACGGGGCTCAAGTCTGTCACCGAAGCTTAGGAATTCTAGAGGTTCGAGTTAAGAGGTTAGAAGTTGGATGGAGAGCCAGAAACAATCAGTCGTCGCCAGTTACAAGGATCTGCGAGTCTATCAACGCAGTTATGAGATTGCGCTGGAGATTCACAGGATCACTGCGAAGTTCCCTGTGCAAGAACGGCGGGAACTTGGCAACCAACTGCGACGCGCTGCCACTTCGGTTCCCATTAACATAGCGGAAGGCTGTGGGAGAAAACGATCGCCAGAAGATTTCAAGCGATTTCTGGTCATCGCACTAGGTTCCAATAATGAGGTCAACGTAATCCTCGATCTCGTAAAGGACTTGGGTTATCTCCAGGAAGATCAACACAAAAAGTTAGCGCAAGAAAACACCGAAATCGGCAAAGGCATCAACAAGCTGATTCAAGTCTGGCGCTAAGTTTTTCTTCTTCGCATTTTCAAACTTCTAACATCTAAACTCGAACCTCTAGATTTGGTAGGGGAGCATTCTGTGGAGTCTGAAGGTAGACCGAGAGGACTACTCAACGCCACGGAAGAGACCCTGCCGGCATAAGTAGCGATAAACACGATGAGAACTCGTGTCGCCGAAAGTCTACGGTTTCCTGAGGAAGGTTAATCCGCTCAGGGTTAGGCGGGTCCTAAGGTGAGGCCGAGAGGCGTAGCTGATGGACAACAGGTCAACATTCCTGTCCCACCTAATGGTCGTTATCACGATGGGGTGACGCAGAAGGATACAGGAGTCGGGTGATGGACGTCCCGATTGGCATGTGTAAGCCGGATCCCGCAGGCAAATCCACGGGGTCATTCAACGGTGAGACATGTGACGAGACCACACGGTCATAAAGTCCTGGATTTCACGCTGCCTGGAAAAACCTCTAAGGAGAACATTAGGTGCCCGTACCACAAACCGACACAGGTAGACAAGGACAATATCCACAGGCGCTCGAGAGAACACTCGCTCAGGAACTAGGCACATTAACCCCGTAACTTCGGGAGAAGGGGTGCCGCTGTAGGGTTTATAGCCCGAAGCGGCCGCAGCGAAACGCGCTCTGCGACTGTTTAACAAAAACACAGCTCTCTGCTAAGTCGAATACGACGTATAGGGGGTGACACCTGCCCGGTGCCGGAAGGTTAAAGCAAGGGCTCAGCTCCCGCAAGGGAACGAAGGCCTGAACTGAAGCCCCGGTGAACGGCGGCCGTAACTATAACGGTCCTAAGGTAGCGAAATTCCTTGTCGGGTAAGTTCCGACCTGCACGAATGGTGTAACGATAGAGCGACTGTCTTGGCGAGTGACTCGGCGAATTTGTGGTTCCGGTGAAGACGCCGGATGCCCGCACCTAGACGGAAAGACCCCGTGCACCTTTACTGCACTCTGGCTGTGAGTAACGGGACGATCTGCGTAGCATAGGTGGGAGCCTTTGATCCTCTGGTTTCGGCTGGAGGGGAGGCAACAGTGAAATACCACCCTGATTGTTCTGTCGCTCTAACCTACGACCCGAGACGGGTCGGGAGACATAGCCAGACGGGTAGTTTGACTGGGGCGGTCGCCTCCCAAAATGTAACGGAGGCGCCCAAAGTTCGGCTCAAGCGGATTGGAAACCCGCTGTGGAGTGCAAGAGCATAAGCCGGATTAACTGCGAGACACACAGGTCAAGCAGAAGCGAAAGCTGGGTCTAGTGATCCGGTGATCCCGCGTGG